>NZ_MSCW01000001.1 GCF_001981305.1 Marinobacter lutaoensis
ATCTGGATCTGGAAGCCTGGCAGCGGGGCGAGGGCGCCGAGTGGTTGAGGCGGCAGACGGCGTATGCCTGGGACACACGTGTCTGTCGCCTGACGCCGCGGCTTGGGCTGGTCTCCCTGGCGGACTATCGGGAACTGCGGCCGGAAGACGCGTATCCGGTTTGAGCTCGGCCCGTTGGTGATGCCGGAAAGAGGCCTTCGGGTGCCGTCCGTCAGGGTGATCCGGCGTGGTCCGACAGGTAGCGTTCCAGATCCGGCCGGAACGCGGCCTGCACCCCCAGGCGCTTGAGCATCCAGTAGTGGCCGGCGATCATCCGGTCGATGAAGAGGCTCTCCACCGGTGGCTGGAAGCGGTTGAGGTACTGGAACACGGTGCTGGTTTTCGCCGCCACCCGCTTGTGGATGTCCGCTTCCCCGAAGTCGTAGGGCTGGTCATCCAGAAAAGGTACGATCAGGATGTCGCGCCACATGGCGTAGTAGGCTTCGTCCACCGCCGGCTGATCCTCTACCCGCGCGCCCAGATCGATCAGGTGCCGGTCCAGGGCTTCGTAGTCCTCGTTCAGGGCGGCGATCAGCGCCTTGCGGTAGGCTTCGACGATCTCCGGCTTGAGTTTCTTGACGCAGCCAAAGTCGTAGAGGATGACGGTGCCGTCCGGACGGTAGGCGAAGTTGCCTGCGTGCGGATCGCCATGAATGCACTGAAACCGGAACAGTTGATCGGCCATCAAGGTGAAGATGCGGTGGCCGATCAGGTTGATGGTGGCTTGGTCGTATCGGTCCGGCGTGACCTGGCTGACGTGATCCCCTTCCACCAGCTCCAGGGTCAGTACCCGGCGGGTCGAGTGGCTGTCGATGACGGCCGGGATTCGGACCCAGGGCTGATCCTGGTGGAAGCGACGGAACAGGCGGATGTTGCGGGCTTCGTTTTCGTAGTCCAGCTCTTCCTTCAGGCGTTCGCGGATTTCGGCGAACAGCTGGTCGACGCTGGCCTTGGGCATTTTCAAAAGGCCGCCGAGGCGGAGGGTCAGCCGCAACTGCTTCAGGTCGGAATCGCAGGATTCATCCACCCCCGGATACTGAACCTTGACGATCACGTCGGTGCCGTCGTGCAACCGGGCCCGGTGAACCTGACCGATGCTGGCTGAGGCGTAAGGCGTGTCTTGGATATACTCGAACAGTTCGCCCAGAGACTTGCCCAGTTCGGTCTCGATTTGCTCGGCAATCACCTCGAAGGGCATGGGCGGCGCTTCCCGCTGCAGCTTCTCCAGCGCTTCGGAAAACTCCCGGGGCAGGAAGTCCTGGGTCTGCGAGGCAATCTGCCCCACCTTCATCACGGCGCCCTTCAGTTCCCCCAGGGTCTCCGCGATCTGGCCCGCCATGCGGGTGTAGCTTTCGCTGCGGGCGCCTTCTTCGTTCTCGGTGCCAAGCAGGCGCCGGGCACGCTGGCCCGCATACTGGCCGGCGACCGAGGCGGTCATGCCGGCGAGTTTGAGAAAGCGCCCTGCGCGGGAAGTAACCGGTTTCTTGGCCATGTCTTGTCTACGTCCGTGACCGTCGGGATGCGTGCCGTCACGCGGCCGTGGCTATCAGGTTACTCGGGTTTGCAGGAACAGCAAGTCCTCCAGTTCAAGGGTCAGTGTCTGGCCGGGGTGGAGGGGGCCGACCCCTTTTGGGGTGCCGGTCAGCACGACGTCACCGGGTTGCAGGGTGAAGTGACGGCTGATATGGGCGATCAGCGGACCGGTGGGGTTGAGCATGTCCCGGGTGTCACCGCTCTGGCGGCGTTCGCCGTCGATGTCGAGGCTGAAACGGAGGCTGTCGCCGGTGACGGCCTCGGCCGGGACGAACGGCGACAGGGGGCAGGCGCCATCAAACGCCTTGGCCCGTTCCCAGGGGTGGCCTTTCGCCTTTAGCTGGCTTTGGAGCTCACGCAGGGTCAGGTCCAGGGCCAGGCCGTAGCCCAGGATGGCGGCCTCGGCCTCGCTGACGGAGGCGTGGGTCAGGGGGCGGCCGATGAGAACGGCCAGTTCGGTTTCGTAATGGACTTCGCCCCGGTCCTTGGGCAGATCGATGGGGCGGGTGACGTGAACCGCGGCCGTCGCGGGCTTAATGAACAGCAGCGGTTCGTCCGGTACCGGGTTGTTCAGCTCCCGGGCGTGCTCGGCGTAGTTGCGGCCAATGCAGACAATCTTGCCGAGGGGCCGGTGGACGGGGGTCCCATCCTTCCAGTGGTGTTGATAGTCCGACATGACCGCCTCCTGTGTGCGTGGGTTACTCTCCTTCGAACGAGCACACAGTATAAACCTGCAAACCTTCCTCCTGCAGCTTGCGTGAACCGCCCAAGTCCGGCAGGTCGATCATTGCCGCTACCTCGACGATTTCAGCGCCGATCCGGCGGATCAGCCGGGATGCCGCCAGCATAGTGCCGCCGGTGGCGATCAGGTCGTCCACCAGCACCACCCGGTCACCTGCCTTGAAGGCGTCCTTGTGCAGCTCGACGGACGCCGTACCGTACTCCAGCTGATAGTCCTCCACCACGGTATCGAACGGCAGCTTGCCCTTCTTGCGCACCAGCACCAGGGAGGCGTTCAGCTCATAAGCCAGCGGCGATCCGATGATGAAGCCTCGGGCGTCGACCGCGGCCACGGCGTCGATGGTCTGGCCGTGGTAGCGGTGGACGAAGGCGTCGATCAGCTTGCGAAAGGCCGTCCTGTCCTGCAGGACGGTGGTGATGTCCCGGAAGGTAACGCCGGGCTTGGGCCAGTCCGGTACCGTGCGGATGGCTTTCTTGATGCTTTCGGAAAAGTAGTCCATGGCGAACTCGGTATCGTGTCAGGATGCCGCTCAGGCGGCATCCAGGAACATGAATTTCAGAACGAACACCACCGCGATGGTCACGACACTGGCGTTGAGATCGGACCAGCGGCCGGACAGCGCCTTGATGACCGCGTAAGTAATGAAGCCCAGGGCGATGCCGTTGGCAATGGAAAAGGTCAGCGGCATCGCCAGGGCGGTGACAATGGCCGGAGCGGCGTCGGTGATGTCATCCCAGTCTATCAGTTTCAGGCCGCTGGCCATCAGCACCGCCACGTACAGCAGGGCTGGCGCAGTGGCGTAGGGCGGAATGATGCTGGCAATGGGCGACAGCAGCAGACAGGCCAGGAACAGAAGGGCCACCACCACGGCGGTCAGGCCGGTCCGGCCGCCGGCCGAAATGCCGGCGGTGGACTCGATGTAACTGGTGGTGGTGGAGGTGCCCAGGGCGGCCCCGGTCATGGTGGCCACGGAATCGGACATCAGTGCCCGGCCCAGACGCGGCAACTTGCCGTCCTTGTCCAGCAGTCCACCCCGGTGGGCGGCGCCGATCAGGGTGCCGGAGGTGTCAAACAGGTCAACGAACAGGAACGCGAAGATGATGCTGACCATGCCGATATTGAGGGCGCCGGCCAAGTCCAGCGCCAGGAACGTGGGCGCCAGGCTGGGCGGGGCGGAGATGAATCCCTTGTATTCCACCAGCCCCAGCATCATGGCAATCAGGGTGATGGCCAGGATGCCGATCATCACTGCGCCGGTGACTTTGCGGAACGACAACGCGCAGATCAGGACAAAACCGCCGAAGAACGGCAGGCTTTCCGGGGTTTTGATGTCGCCAAGGCCCACCAGGGTGGCGGGGTGGTCGACCACAATGCCGGCGTTCTTCAGGGCAATCAGGGCCAGGAAAAAGCCGATGCCGGCTGAGATGCCGAAGCGCAGGGACATGGGAATGCTGTTGATGATCCATTCCCGAACCTTGACCACGCTGAGCAGAAAGAAGATGAGGCCCGACAGGAAGACCGCGCCCAGCGCGACCTGCCAGCTGTAGCCCATGCTGCCAACCACGGTGAACGAGAAGAACGCGTTCAGGCCCATGCCCGGCGCCAGGGCGATCGGGTAGTTTGCCCACAGCCCCATGATCAGGGTACCGATGGTCGCGGCCAGACAGGTGGCGACGAACACCGCACCAAAATCCATGCCGGTTGACGACAGGATGCTGGGGTTGACCACAATGATGTACGCCATGGTCAGGAAGGTGGTGATGCCCGCGACCACTTCTTTGCGGACGGTCGTGCCATGGGCCTGGAGTTGGAACAGTCTTTCAAGCATGACGGATGTCTGCCTCGCAGGGTGCTGGAAGTTGAACGTTAGGGGGAAATTCCCGGGGTTGCGTGAAAAAACGGCAATGTTACCGCCTCAATCCCGTCAGGCCAAGGGATGATTGGTGACGGCTCGAGGCGGTGGGACCGCTAGGGCTGGACCGGGTCCCGTTGTAGCCGGATGTCGAACCGGACGGCCAGCATCCGCACCACCACGATGAACAGCAGCCCGATGGTGAGCGCCAGGCTTTCGCTGGTCAGCAGCCACTGGCAGAGGAAGTAGACCCAGCAGCCGGCAAAGGAAATGGACGCGTAGATCTGGTCCTTGCGGAAGATGAACGGTACCTCGTTGCAGAGGGTGTCCCGCAGGGCGCCGCCAAAGGTGCCGGTCATCACCCCCAGCAGCGACGCGATGAACCAGGAATGACCGAGGTCCAGGGCCAGCTGCGCGCCGAGGATGGAAAAGATCCCGAGGCCGATGGCGTCGGGGAAGACAATCCGGGACTCCTTCAGCCGTTCGGCCCGGCGCCAGTAGCTGAAGACAATGGCCATGGCCAGGATCAGGATGGGCTGTTCCTGGTGCTTGATCCAGTACAGCGGGTGGTTGTCCATCATCAGGTCCCGCAGGGTACCGCCGCCAAGCGCTGTAATGAATCCGATAGTGAACACACCCACCGGGTCCATGTTCTTCGAGCGCGCCACGATCATGCCGGAGATGGCAAACGCGACAATGCCAATCATTTCCAGGAGATAGATGATGTCGAACATGTTTGACCCCAGGGCTTCGATGGTCGGCGCGGAACGTGAGCGGCGGGCCCGCGTCGCGGGTGCGCGAAGGATAGCGGAAATTCCGGGCCGATTCACCCCTGTTGGCTGCGCATAAGTACCGCTTATTCCGCTGGATAAGGGATCTTGATTTGCCTCATGACGCGACTCTGTCTAGTTTGGTTCGCAGGCGCGGGCACGAGACCCGACAGGACAACAACCCGTTCAGGAGAGCGCATGAAAGCGATCGTATGCAAGGCCTATGGTCCGGCTGAAACGCTGGTGATCGAGGAGGTTCCCAGCCCCGAGGTCAAGGGTCGGGGCGTCAAGGTGCGGGTACGCGCCGCCGGGCTCAATTTTCCGGACACCCTGATCATCGAGGGCAAGTACCAGTTCCAGCCGCCGATGCCATTCTCGCCCGGTGGCGAGATGGCCGGCGAGGTGATCGCGGTGGGCGACCAGGTGACGCGGTTTCGACCCGGCGACCGTGTGGCTGGTCTGACCGGCTACGGTGCCTTCGCGGAGGAAGTGGTGGTGGCCGAGGATAATCTGCTGCCGGTGCCCGATGCCATGTCCGATGAGCAGGCCGCCGCCTTCACCATGGTGTACGGCACCTCCTATCATGCCCTGAAGCAGCGCGCCAACCTGCAGCCGGGGGAAACCCTGCTGGTGCTCGGGGCCAGTGGCGGCGTGGGCCTGGCCGCGGTGGAACTGGGCAAGGCCATGGGTGCCCGGGTGATCGCCGCGGCCAGCTCGGCGGAAAAACTGGCGGTGGCCCGGGCCGCCGGCGCGGACGAGCTGATCAACTATCGCGACGAGCCCCTGAAAGATGCGGCCAAACGCCTGACCCGGGGCAAGGGCGTGGACGTGGTGTACGACCCGGTGGGAGGTGACTTCACCGAACAGGCCCTGCGTGCCATGGCCTGGAACGGTCGTCACCTGATTGTCGGCTTCGCGGCGGGTGAGATCCCAAAAATTCCGGCCAACCTGACCCTGCTCAAGGGCTGCTCGGTGGTGGGGGTGTTCTGGGGCGATTTCACCCGCCGGGAGCCGCAGACCAGTGCCGAGAATATGCAGGCGCTGCTGACGCTGTTCGCCGAGGGACGGATTACCCCGACCATCAGCCAGGTGTATGCATTCGAGGACTACGTCGACGCGTTCGGGGCCCTGACCGGCCGTCGCGCCACCGGCAAGGTGGTGCTGAGGGTGGCCAGGGACTGAGCACGGTCAGAAACCGAGGTCGCCGGCGTCGATCCGGCGGACCAGGGCCGGCGTCAGCCGGGTGTATTCGTGGGTTCCGGGTAACCAGACGTAGACCTCGTCGTCTGGGCGCTCCAGTGCATAGCCAAGCTTCTGGAGATCCACCTTGCGGTATTTGAAGGTGCCGGTTTTCTCGATGTCATGGGTGACGCGGAGGAACACCGGCACCGCGTACCCGGGCAGGTGCCGGCGCAGGTGCGTCAGCAGCGCGTTGGCCTGGAAGGCTTGGTCATCCCTGGGCACCAGGGTGGCCATGCCGGCCTTGCCGTTGGTCCCGGGAATTTCGACGCCGTAGACAATGGCTTCCCGCACCTGGCCGGACGCATCCAGGATGTGTTCCACCTCGGTGGTGGACACATTTTCCCCCTTCCAGCGGTAGGTGTCGCCCATCCGGTCCACAAACTGGAGGTGGCGGCAGCCGATTTCTCGCAGCACATCGCCGGTGTTGAACCAGGCGTCGCCCTTTCGGAATGCGTCCCTCAGGATGGACTGCTCCGTGGCCTCCTTCTGGGTGTAGCCCTCGAACGACCACTTCCGGGTGATTGCCCCGATCAGCAGCCCAGGCTCGCCCTTGGCGACCTCCTCCAGCCGGCCGCGTGCGTTGCGGATGGGATCGCGCGTGCCCTCGTGGAAACGGACCAGCTTGTAGGGCGCGGTGGAAAAGCCCACGGTATTGTCCAGGTTGAAGACATTGCTGAAGCCGATATTGCCTTCGGACGAGGCGTAAAGTTCGGCGACGACCTCGATGCCGAAGCGTGCCTTGAACGCCTGCCAGATGGAGGGGCGCAGGCCGTTGCCGATCATCTTGGTCAGGCCATGGTCCCGGTCCCGCTCGCTGGGGGGCTGGTTGAGCAGGTAGCGGCACAGTTCGCCCACGTAGCCGAAGGTGGTGGCCCGGTAGCGGCGAACGTCGTCCCAGAAGGCGCGGGCGGAGAACCGGCGGCGCAGGGCGATTGCCGAGCCGCCGGCCAGCACCGAACCCCAGCACACCAGCAGTGCGGTGCCATGGTAGAGGGGCAGGGGGCAGTACAGGACATCATCCGGTGTCATGGCCAGGGACATCAGGCCAAAACCGCCGTAGGCCCGCACGAACTTGCGGTGAGAACCGGGCGCCGCCTTGGGCAGGCCGGTGGTGCCGGAGGTGTACAGGTAGATGGCGGTGTCTCCCAGCGTCGGCGGCGTTGCCGGTCTGGGCCGGTCGCTGTTACGGGCGGCCACCTGCGCCGCCATGTTGTCGTAGCCGGCGGGGGCCTCGCCGAAGCTGGCCAGGGTGTTGGTGTCGGCCAGAAACTGGAAGGGGTGGGGCAGGGACAGCCTGGCCCGGATGTTCTCGATACTGTCGATCCGTTCCTCGCCGACAATCACCAGGCGAGGCTCGACCAGCTGGATACTGTGCGTCAGGACGCGGCCGGTCTGGGCCGTGTTGAGCATGGCACAGGCAACCCCGAGCTTGGCGGCGCCGGCCACCACCGCCAGCAGCTCCGGGCGGTTCTCCAGCAACACCGCCACGGTGTCGCCTTTGCCCAACCCCAGATCGGCGAGATAGTGGGCGATGCGGTTGCTCCAATCATCGAACTCCCGCCAGGTGATGCGGCAGTCGCCGGCCAGGATGGCGGGCCGGTTGGGGTAGCGGTCCGCATTGCGCTCCACCAACCGCCCCAGGGTCAGATCCTTGCCGCTGTCCTTCAGCGAGTAATAGTAGAGTCCCCGGGCAATGGCTGGAAACCGGCGCAGTACGCCGGGCAGCTGGCGGACGATGTCTCGGGCGGATATGGATGCCTGGCTCATGGTGCTCCTGATTCACGGGGATGTGGTGTCGGCCTCCGGCTGCCGGATCTCGATCAGCCGCTGGCCCCGGCCGACCTGGTCGCCCGGCTGGATGTGAATCCGGGCAATCACGCCCGCGCCGGTGGCGCGCAGCGGGTGCTCCATTTTCATGGCTTCGAGCACGGCGAGGGTCTGGCCCGGGCTGACGGTATCACCCTCGGACACCCGTACCTCGACAATGGCTCCGTCCATGCTGGCGCGTACCTCGCCACCGTGATCCGGGGCGTCCGTGGTGGCGGGCTGATGGGTTAGGTCCCGCACCGACCAGGTCTGGCCACTGGCCTGCCAATATAGGCAATCCCCCTGCAACTGATATTGGCAAACCTGACGAACCCCCTGGGCGATGAAGTCCACCTGTCCCCGGCTCCGGGACATCAAGGTCAGGGTGTGGGAGCGGTCACCCTCGGTCACGGTCAGGGCCTGGTCGTGGCGGCACAGCCGCAGGTGGTGAACGGTGTCGCCCGAGGCCAGTGTCAGGGGAATGGCGCCGGTGCCTGCATTGCTCCAACCCGCCCCGCCGTCGGTGCCGAGAATCGCGGCGGCGATGGCCAGCTCCGCCAGAGCCGGGGGCTGGGGTGACAGGCAGGGGGACGTCGCGAATGTCTGCTCGAGAAACGCGGTGGTGGCGTTGCCCTGGCCAAACAGGTCGTGGTCGATGACCCGGCTCAGGAAATGCCGGTTGGTGGTCACCCCGAACACCACGGTGTCCTCCAGGGCCCGGATCAGTCGTCGCCGAGCCTGATCCCGGTCGCTGCCCCAGGCCACGATTTTGGCCAGCATGGGGTCGTAGTGGGGGCTGATCCGGTCGCCGGCGCGCACACCGGTGTCGACCCGCACACCCTCGCCGGTGGCCGCGTCGAAGCGAAGCAGGGTTCCGGTCTGGGGTTGGAATGCCCGGGCCGGGTCCTCGGCGTACAGGCGCGCCTCGATGGCGTGACCGTGCAGGGGGATCTCCGCCTGCGTCAGGGGCAGGGGCCGGCCCTCCGCCACCGCCAGTTGCCAGGCCACCAGGTCCTGACCGGTGATCTGTTCGGTCACCGGATGCTCGACCTGAAGCCGGGTGTTCATTTCCAGAAAGTAGAAGGTGCGATCCTGGCCGACCAGGAATTCCACCGTGCCGGCACCCTCGTAGCCGCAGGCCCGGGCTGCCCGCACCGCCGCCTCGCCCATGGCTTGGCGCAGCGCCGGGGTCACGAACGGCGAGGGGGCCTCCTCCACCACTTTTTGATGCCGGCGCTGGATCGAGCAGTCCCGGTCACCCAGATGGACGACATGACCGTGGCGGTCCGCGAACACCTGGATTTCCACATGCCGGGCATCAACCACTGCCCGTTCCAGAATCAGTTCATCATCCCCGAATGCCTGGCGGGCTTCCGAGCGGGCCCGGGTCAGTGCCTCGGCCAGCTCCGATGCCTGTCGCACCAGCCGCATGCCCCGGCCACCGCCGCCAGCGGACGCCTTGATCATCAGCGGGTAGCCGAGGGCATCGGCGGCATCGGTCAGGGCCGCATCGGAGGCCCGGGCCGACTCGTACCCGGGAACCACCGGCACGCCCGCTGCCACCATTGCTTCCTTCGCCCGGCGCTTGCTGGCCATCAGCTCGATGGCCGCCTCCGGGGGACCTACGAAAACCAAGCCCGCCGCCCGGCAGGCCCGTGCGAATTCGGCGTTCTCGGACAGGAAGCCGTAGCCGGGGTGAATGCTGTCGGCACCGGTGATTCGCGCCGCCTCCAGGACTGCTTCGGAGTTGAGGTAGGAGGCGTTCGCCTGCGCAGGCCCCAGGCAGACGGCTTCGTCGGCCTCGGTCACGTGCAGGGCCCCGGCATCGGCCTCCGAATACACGGCCACCGTTCGGTACCCGAGTGCCTGGGCGGTCCGGTTGATCCGGACGGCAATTTCACCCCGGTTGGCGATCAGGAGTTTTCTGAGCATGGTCGGCGTCCTCTGTGGATGTCGGGGGTACCCGCGCGAGCCGGTGGGTCAGTGGTCGTTTTCGGCCCACCCGGGCGGGCGCTTCTGGATGAACGCCAGGGTGCCTTCGGCACCTTCCGGACCGCGCATGGCCTGGGCGAACAGCGCGGCCGCATCGTCCAGCAAATCCGCCATGGGCTCCTGTCCGACCCGGTGCAGCAGGGCCTTGGTCCGGGCGGTGGCGTCCGGAGCACACCGGCGTACCCGCGCCAGCACCTGCTGTAACTGGGTGTCCAGTTCGGCGTCACCCTCGGCAACCTGGTGCACGAGCCCCAGGGCCCGGGCCTCGTGGGCGTCCACCGTGATGCCGAGCAACGCCAGGCGCCGGGCCTGGGTCAGGCCGATGCGCTGCACCACGAAGGGCGCAATCTGCGCCGGGATCACCCCGAGCGAGGTTTCCGGCAGGGCGAAACGGGTCTGGACGCCGGCCAGTGCCACGTCCGATACGCAGACCAAGCCCAGGCCGCCGCCCATGACCGTGCCCTCAAGCACCGTCACCACGATGTTTGCGGCGGCATTCACCTGTTGCAGCAGGCGGCCAAATGCCCGGTTCAGGGTGTGGAACGGGTCCGGCTGGCCCCCTTCTTGGGGGCGACCCCGGGCTTCGGCCATGTCGTGGAGGTCGCCGCCGGCACAGAAGTGTCCGCCGGCGCCGCGCAGGACCACCGCGCGCACGGCGGGATCGGTTTCGATCAGCGTGAACACTGTTGACAGTTCTGCCACCATCCGCAGGCTCATGGCGTTGCGGACCTCAGGCCGGTTCAGGGTGATGAACAGGGTGGAACCGTGGAGGTCCAGTCGCAAGGTGTCGCAATGGGGAAGGCGGGTCATGGTCAGTCCCTTCGCTTGCTGGGCAGGATGCCCATCAGCTTGCAGATGATGCCGAGCATGATTTCGTCGGCGCCGCCGCCGATGGATACCAGCCGTACATCCCGGAATGCGCGGGACACCGGGTTGTCCCACATGTAGCCGTTGCCACCCCAGAATTGCAGGCAGGCGTCGGTCACTTCCCGGCCCAGCCGGCCGGCTTTCAGTTTCGCCATCGACGCCAGCCGGGTGGCGTCCTGGCCGGCGATGTGCTGCTCGCAGGCTTGGTAGGTGAGGGCGCGCAGCGCCTCCACTTCCGTCTGCAGCTCCGCCAGGCGGAAGTGGATGTACTGGTTGTCGATCAGCACCTGGCCAAAGGTGCGTCGCTCCCGGCAGTAGGTAATGGTGCGATCGATGCACGCCTCCAGCGCTTTGATGACGTTGGCGGCCCCCCACATTCGTTCTTCTTGGAACTGCATCATCTGCATCATGAAACCGGTGCCTTCGGCGCCGATGCGGTTGCGTTGGGGGACCCGGACATCGTCCAGAAAGATCTGCGCGGTTTCCGAGGAGCGCATGCCCAGCTTGTTCAGGTGAGGGCTGAACGATACGCCCGGTGTGTCCGTGGGCACCAGAATCAGGGATTTGTTCCGGTGCGGCTTGTCGTCGCTGGTGTTGGCCAGAAGGCAGATAAAATCGGCTTTCGGCGAGTTGGTGATCCACATCTTGGAGCCGTTGATGATGTAGTCGTCGCCGTCCTTGCGCGCATTGGTGCGGATGCCCGCGACGTCCGATCCGGCGTCCACTTCACTGACCCCGATGCAGCCGACGCGGTCGCCGGCGATGGCCGGTGCCAGGAACTCCCGCTTGAGCTCGTCGGAGCCGAACCGGGCCAGCGCCGGAGTGCACATGTCCGTCTGCACGCCGATGGCAAGGGGCACGCCGCCGCACAGCGCCAGGCCGAGTTCCTCGGCGGCCACCAGGTTGTAGCTGTAGTCCAGGCCCATGCCGCCGTAGGCTTCCGGTTTCTGGATGCCGAGCAGGCCCAGGTTGCCCAGTTTCTTGAAGAGGTCCTTGATCGGGAATTCGCCCGCGGCCTCCCACTCGTCGCAATAGGGGTTGATTTCCTTTTCAACGAAGTCCCGCACCGTTTTGCGCAGGGCGTCGTGTTCGGGGGTGAATTTCATGACGGTTCTCCGTAGCAGATGAGGGTGGGGCGAAACATCAGAGGCGCGCCACGCCGAACGTGTTGGGCCGGAGTGGCCGGTGCTCCGCCTCCCGGCACACGGACAGCACCAGCGCCAGGACCCGGCGTGTGTCCCGCGGGTCGATCAGGCCGTCGTCCCACAACCGGGCGGTGCCGTACAGCGCGGTGGAGCCTTCCTCCAGCTTGCGGGCGGTGGCCTGTTCCAGGAAATCCAGGGTTTTCGGATCAGGTTCGATGCCGTTGCGCCGCTGTTTCTCCTCGGCGACGATGCGCATCACTTTGCCCGCCTGGGCCGGCCCCATGACCGCGGTCCGGCTGTTGGGCCAAGCGAAGATGAAACGGGGGTCGAGGCCGCGTCCGCACATGGCGTAGTTGCCGGCACCGTAGGAGCCGCCCACCACGATGGCGATCCGGGGCACCCGGCAGTTGGTCACCGCCTGGATCATCTTGGCGCCGTGTTTGATGATGCCGTGCTGTTCGGCGTGGGTCCCCACCATGAAGCCGGTGGTGTTGTGCAGGAACAGCAGCGGCGTGCCGGCCTGGTCGCAGAGCTGGATGAACTGGGCGGCCTTGGCGGCGCCCTCGGGGGTGATCGGGCCGTTGTTGCCGATCACCCCCACGGCGTGCCCCTCGATGCGCAGGGTCCCGCACACGGTCTGGTCGTCGTAACCGTTCTTGAAATCGAGGAAACGGGAGCCGTCGGCGATCCGGGCCAGGATTTCGCGCACGTCGTAGGGTTTCTTGGGATCTGCCGGAATCACGCCCAGCAGCTCCTCGGCCGGGTAGCGAGGGGGTTCCCAGGTTCCGGCCGGGGCGGGTGGTCGATGTTCGTTCCAGGGCAGGGCCCCGAGGATTTCCCGCGCCAGGCGGATGCCGTCGGCGTCGTCCTCCGCCAGGTACTCGGCGGTGCCGGCCACGGTGGCGTGCATGTCGGCGCCGCCCAGGGCTTCGTCGGTGGCAATCTCGCCGGTGGCGGCCTTGAGCAGCGGCGGCCCGGCCAGGAACATCTTGGCCTGGTGGCGTACCGTAATGACGTAGTCGGACAAGCCCGGCTGGTAGGCGCCGCCGGCGGTGGCGTTGCCATGCACCACGGTGATCTGGGGAATCCCGGCCGCGGACAGCCGGGCCTGATTGGCGAAGCCCCGGGCCCCGGGGACGAAAATGTCCGTGGCGTAGTTAAGATTGGCACCACCGCTTTCCGACAGGGAAATCACCGGCAGCTTGTTCTCAAGGGCAATTTGCTGCAGGCGCAGAGTCTTGTCCAGCCCGGCCGGAGTGATGGTGCCCCCCTTGATGGCGCTGTTGCTGGCGACCACCAGACAGCGGATGCCCGAGACCATCCCGATGCCGCCGATCAGGCCGCCGCCGGCCTGGCTGCCGTCCGTGTCGTCGTACATCTTGTAGCCGGTGAGGGCGCAGAGTTCGAGAAACTCGCTGCCCCGGTCCAGCAAGCGGTGGAGGCGGTCCCGGGGGAGCAGTTTGCCCCGCCGGGTGAAACTGGCCCGGGCCGACTCGGCCAGGTCCAGTGCCTTCTGCTCCGCCTCGCGGAAGATTTGCAGGTGAGCCTGCAGGGCGTCGTGGTTGGCCCGGTACTCGTCCGAGCGCGGGTCAATGTGGGTGGTCAGTGGTTGCATGGCGCCATCCTCTAGTCCTCGCTCAATACCCGGGGCGTGACGGCCCGGTGAAAACCGTTGAACGGTGTGTTGTTGCGGGCCTGGGGCAGGGGCCAGATACGACTGCCTTGGGAGGCGGCCGCGTCCACCCGCAGGCAGTCGCCGGAGATGAAGGCGGCGGCGGGGCTGAGCAGGAAACAGATCGCAGCACTCACCTCGGCCTCGGTACCCAGCCGTTTGATCGGCACCGCGTCGGCCAAGCCGCGGATCCACGACTTCATGTGATCGGGGTAATTGTCCATGCCGCTGGAGGCGATCCAGCCGGGGGCGACGGCGTTGACCCGCACCCCGGCGGCCGCCCATTCCACCGCCGCGGTCTGGGTGAAGTTGACCATGCCAGCGCGGGCGGCGCCGGAGTGCCCCATGCCAGGCATGCCGCCCCACATGTCGGCGACGATGTTGACGATGGCGCCGCCGCTCTTGTTCAGGGCCTGGGTGTACGCCTCTCGGGCCATCAGGAAACCACCGGTCAGGTTGGTGCGTACCACCGTTTCCCAGCCCTTCTGGCTGATCCCGGTCAGCGGGGCAGCGAACTGGCCACCGGCGTTGTTGACCAAACCATTGAGGCGGCCGTGTTGATCGAGGATGGCCCGCACCGTGGCTTGAACAGCCGCTTCCTCACGGATGTCACAGACATGTGCCGAAGCCGTGCCGCCGTCGTCCAGGATCTCCTCGCGAACCCTGGCGACCTTGTCGGGATTCCGGCCCACCAGCGCCACGCGTGCGCCCAGGGAGGCCAGTTCGTGGGCGGTGCAGCGGCCGATGCCGGAACCGCCGCCGGTGACGATGTACACCCGGTCCTGGAACAAACCCGGCTGGAAAACGGAACGGTAGCTCATGCGTGGGGTCCTGTGCCGTCGGGAGACAGATGCCCGGGGATGGGGATGGGAAATTCCAGCAGTTGTTGCGCGAAGGCTTTGCCCTGGGGATCGATGCGCAGGCTGGCGACGCCGCCGCCGCCGAGGCTGTGCTCGAGCAGGAAATTGAATGCCGCCAGTCCCGGCAGCGGCCAGCGGGTCACCCGGCCCCGCTCCGGGTCCAGGGTGTGGCGCATCCAGTCCGCCACGGCCGTCTCGGTGAGCGCGGCGGCGAGGTAGGGGAGGTAGCTGGGGTGCCGGGCGATGACACCGATGTTGCTGTGGTCGCCCTTGTCGCCGCTGCGGGCCCAGGCCAGCGCCACCAGCGGGACCACCCGGTCGGTGTCACCGGCCGGTTCGGGCTCCGGCCATGTTTCCAGCGCGGCCGGGTCGAAGCCGCCCTCCGCGGCCACCGATACCGGCTGCACACGGTTGTCCAGGTCCACGGAAACCTCAACCCGATGCTTCGGAACCAGGCAGGAGAACAGGCGGATTTTCGGCCACACCGACGGCCGGCCGCCGACGATGCCGGTGATGCCGGGGGCCATGCCGGTGGCGGCCTGGGCGATTTCCCGCGAGAACAGGATCAGAGCCTCCCGATGATGATGGGCCACCGCGAGTTTCACCACCACCTCCCGTGGCGCCTTGGCCCTGGCATGCGGGCCGTAGGTGGTTTCGGTGCCAAGCAGTTCGGTGTGGGTGTCGGTGTAGCCGGGCCAACCGCGCTCCTGGAACAGGCGCGAGGTCTTGGCCAGAAGGGCGTCCGCCACACGCTGAGCCTTGGCCGGGGCGTCGAGGCCGGCCAGCAGGAAGGTGACGGTGCATTTGTAACCGTCCGGCCAGGTCCCGGATACTTTATAACGGTCGGTCGGAGGGCGGCCCCGGGCGCCTTCGACCCAGACCCGGTCCGGTCCGGACTCGGTCAGGGTCACAGCCGTGAAATCGCAGGTGACGTCCGGCAGCAGATAGGCGCGGGGGTCGCCAATCTCGTACACCAGCTGCTCGGCCACGGTGCCGCGGCTGACCCGGCCGCCGGTACCCTCTGGCTTGGTGACGGTAAAACCGCCGTTCGGATGGACCTCGGCGATCGGAAAACCCATGTCGGCGTAGCCGTCGCACACCTCGCGCCAGTCCGTGAAGTTGCCGCCGGTGACCTGGGCCCCGCATTCCAGCAGGTGACCGGCCAGGCTGCCCTGGGCCAGCCGGTCATAGTCCTGCCAGGACCAGCCGAATTCGTGCACCAGCGGCGCCAGCACCAGGGCGCTGTCCGCGACCCGGCCGGTAACGACGATGTCCGCGCCCCGCTCCAGCGCGGCCACCAGCCCCGGTGCACCCAGGTAGGCGTTCAGGCTTACCAGCCGGTCGGGCAGCGGCTGGTCGGTGGTCATTTCCCGGATATCCCCGGCCCGGAGGTCCCTGGCCTGTGGCAGCACGTCATCCCCCAGCACCAGCGCGATTCTGAGCGGCACGCCGGCTCGGTCACACAGGGTCTGTAGGGCATCCCTGCAGGCCACCGGATTGACGCCGCCGGCGTTGGCCAACACCCGGATACCCCGGTCCCGGATGTCCGACAACAGGGGAGCGATGGTCTGGACGAAGTCCCGGGCATAGCCCTGGCTCGGATCCTTCAGCTTCTGGCCGGCCATGATGGACAGGGTGATTTCGGCGAGGTAGTCCGCCACCAGGTAGTCGATGTCACCGTGTCGGATCAGTTGCGCGGCGGCGGTCTCGGTATCGCCCCAGAAGGCGGAGCAGCAGCCGATGCGAAGCGGCGTGGAGCGGGCGTGGGCCATGGCGTGTCCTTGTTATTGGAATATGAGCCGCGGGTGTTACAAGCGGTTCAGGTCACGATACCAAGCAAGCGCTTGGTTTGTAAACAGGGCCCGATCGGGTAGAATGGGCCAACCTTTCCTGCCGGATGTGTAACGTGAAACGGAACCCCATTCTCCAGTCTCTGATTGACGACAACCTGGTCTCCGATCCCGCCAGTGCTCGGGGACGACTGCTGAAGGAGGCGGCCCGCCTGTTCCGGGACAAGGGCTATGAACGCACCACGGTGCGGGATCTGGCGGCGGCGGTGGGCATCCAGTCCGGCAGTCTGTTCCACCATTTCCGCAGTAAGGAGGAGATCCTCAAGGCGGTCATGGTGGAAACCATTCGCCTGAACACGGCACTGATGCAGGCGGCGGTATCCGCCGCCGACACCCCGAGGGACCGGTTGCGGGCGTTGATCCGCACCGAGCTTGAGTCGATCAACGGCCGCACCGGCGAGGCCATGGCGGTGCTGGTGTATGAGTGGCGCAGCTTGTCGGAACCGGCCCGGACGGAGATCCTGGCCCTGCGCGAAATCTATGAGGGGCTTTGGCTGGAGGTGTTGCGACAGCTGCGATCGCAGGGGGATCTGGCCGCCGATCCGTTTGTGGTGCGTCGCCTTCTGACCGGCGCCCTGAGCTGGACCATCACCTGGTATCGGCCCGAGCGGGGCGAATTGTCCCTGGATGGCCTCACCGAACAGGTGATGACCATGATGGGGCTTTCGTAACAGGCCATTGGCCTGATCGGCATAGCCGAATCGGCAATCCAGCCATTCTTGTCGGACAGTTTTCGCCGCATCCTTGTTGCCCTAGTCAGAACGATAAAAACAACGCAAGGCAAGGAACATGATGATGCTCAGTCTGTTCACCGTCGCCAGTCGCCTGTACTCGGCTCCCCGTACCCTGTTCGCCGCCGCGGTTCTCGTCCTGCTGGCCGGCTGTTCCGCCAACCCGATCTACAGCACCACCGGCGTGGTGTTGTCCGGCTACTCGGAGGGCGAGGCCACGCCCTACGTGATGCAGATGTCCGACCCCCGGATGGCCTGTGCCCTGGGGGAAGGCATCGACCCACTGCTGTATTCCTTCTCCCGGGTCACGGATGCCCCGAACACCACCGGTTCTTTGCTGATGCTGCTGGCCGGCAACTGCATGGAATACCAAGCCTGGGAGGCTGAGCTGGACTATCTGCGGGCGGACTACCAGGGCCGGGTCGTCGAGGCTAAGGACGCCCGCGAGCGTGCCAAGCGGTTGAACGCGATCACCGCCCAGCGTCGCTACGAAGCCTTCCGGCGGGCGATGGCGGCCTACGACTTCGATCCAGCGGCCGAGCCGCTGGAGTGTCCGTTCCTGTTCAGCGAGCAGGATGAGCTGACCTTCCTGCTGGGGTTGCTGACCGGTCTGCAGTCGATTGTCAACGACGCCAACTCCGGTGCTCTGGCCGGGGTTCCCCGCAACATCGCGCCGCAGGCGGAACGCGCCGCCACCTGTCTGGACAACGACACCTGGGGGGGGCTGCCCAATGCCATCCGGGCCTTGGTCTGGCTGCTGCTGCCGGATACCCGGCCGGAACTGGCGCCGGATCCCTGGGTGGTGCTCGAGCACAGTTCCGAGCAGGGCATCCGGTCCGGCATGCGCGCCTCGCTCGCACTGCAGGCCGTCGCCGCCGAGACCTTCGGGCGACCGGATAAATTGGAGCAGGCCATTGCCCGGTTCGCCGAATCTGAAGGCAGTGTCCAAGTCTGGGAGGCGTATCGGCTGGTGGATGAAGTGGCCCGCGACGCTGTCTATTTTTCCTCGGACAAGTACTGGACCAGCCACTACGGCTACCGTACGCCGCACCGATACTTTGGCCGGCTGAGCCCCGATTCCGGCTCCGAAGAGGTTGAAACCATGAGTCTGGACGACCTGCTGTAACCGGCCGCTCGCCCCCTTGACCGCGAACAATCACAAGAACGACCAGGAGGTCCCATGATCCGTACATCCCTCGTTGCCCTGACCCTGGCTGCCGCAGCGCCCCTGGCATCGGCCCAGACGGTATCCGTCTGCGTGTTCGACGTCATTGGGGCCAACGGCGATTTCTACAATCTGGTGAAAGACTACGCCCTCGAAATGAAGGCCCAGGGGGTGGACCTGACCCTCAAACCCTACACCGACGAGGGTGTCGCCGTGGGGGATTTCAACGCCGGCCAGTGTGACGCGGTGGCCGCCACCGACATCCGCATCCGCCCGTACAATCGCTTTACCGGCAGCATCAGCGCCGTGGGCGCCATTCCCACCTACGACAACCTCAAGACCCTGCTGGCGACCCTGGCCCAGCCCAAGGCCGCGCCGCTGATGAAGGAGAACGGCTACGAGGTGCTTGGCATCATCCCCGCCGGCGCGGGCTATCTGTTCGTCAACGACCGCAGCATTGACACGGCCGGCGAGCTGGCCGGCAAGCGCATGGCTACCCTGGATTACCAGAAGGATGCCATCCACATGGTCAACTACGTGAAGGCCACCGTGGTGCCGTCGGACATCACCAACTTTGCCGGTAAGTTCAACAATGGCTCCGTCGACACCGCCTACGCGCCGGCGTTCGCCTATGAGGCTCTGGAGCTGTACAAGGGCATCGGAGACAAGGGCGGCATCGTCGACTATCCGCTGGCACAGCTGACCCTGCAGATCGTGGCCCGGGACGAAGTGCTGGATGACGACACCGCCCAGAAGGCCCGGGACGTGGCCTGGCACATGTTCCCTCAGGCCATGGACCTGATCCGGAGCCAGGAACAGGCGATCCCGGAGGACAAGTGGATTCGGATTCCGGACAAGGACATTGAGGGCTACCAGGAAATGTTCCGGCAAAACCGGCTGGAAATGCGGGATGGCGTCAACGGCGCGCCCAATGTCTATCACCCGAAGATGCTGAGCCTGTTGAGCAAGATCCGCTGTGCCAGCAATCCGGCCGCTGCGGAGTGTACCGCGGACAACCGGGAATAACGAGGCGGAACGCGCATGAACTGGCGAGCATTGACGGCCCCGGCCACCAAGACCCTGTACCCCGTGCACCGGCTGCACGGGGGGCTCCTGCTGCTGTTGCTGCTACTGACCCTGCTCCTGGGCATGGGCAACTCCCTGCATTCGCGGCTGTTGTGGGTGGGAGAGCAGACCTGGCCGAACTACTACCTGCTCAACCCCGACGCCAAGGAACCGTCCTGCGAGCTGGAGATGGACGTAGAGGCCGAGGTGGCCCGCCGGATTGCTGCCTACAAGCCAGACCCGGATGACCTGTTCAGCTCGCCGCCCGACCCTCAGGCGCTGCGCCAGTCCCTGCAGCGGAACCTGGCGCTGTGCCAGCAGGCCCACGCCGCCTACGAACAAAACATGGCCCACGCCACCACGGCGTTGGCACTGTTCAAGGCGGTCGAGCAGGGCCTGGCGACCTTTTTGCTCGACAATATCGAACTGACCAAGTATCTGTTCATCGCCATGTTCGCCATGGCGGCGGCCATCGCCGCCCTGGACACCGACCACATCGCCCTGCGCCTGCCCCGCAACCGGGCCGAATGGCGGTTGAGTCAGGTCGCCCAGTTCGTCGTCAACGGCCTGATGGTGCTCTCGCTCTATGCGTATCTCGGCAAGCTGGCGGCTTCGCCCGGCTCGCGGGGCACCATGGATCTGCAATACGCCTGGGCGCTGGTGTTCGGCCTGTTCATGGTGATCAACGTGGTGCGCTTCGTGCAGGTGCCCGAGCGCATGCGGCCCGGCCGGCTGTCCCTATCGTCCGGACTGGTGGTGCCGCTGTATTGCGCCATGGGGCTGATCGCCATGGGCTACTTCTTCCTGGTGGACGGCTATGCCTCCGGCCTGGCCATCTATTTCGGGATGATGTCCAACCTGTCCTCCATGTTCATCAACATCGGCCTGTACGTGCTGGTGGGCATGGTGCTCAAGCAGACCCGGCTGCCGGAGCTGTTGCTGAATGTGATCAAGCCCTATCAGCTACCGGCGCCGATGCTCGCCTCGGTGATCATTTTTGCCACCGCCTTCCCCACCGCGTTCACCGGTGCCTCGGGGATCTTCATCCTGGCGGTGGGCGGTGTGGTCTACGATGAGCTGCGACGGGCCGGCGCCGGTCGCCAGCTGTCGCTGGCCACCACCGCGATGTCCGGTAGCCTGGGCGTGGTGCTCAACCCCTGCCTGCTGATCGTGGTGGTGGCCGCCCTGAACAAGGAAGTCACCACCACCGAGATGTACGGCTGGGGCGTCTGGGTGTTTCTCATGTCCGCGACCCTGTTCTCCGTGGTGGTTTGCAAAACCGAAGGCAACTGGCGGCCCCGACCGGCCCCGGGCGCCGTCCGTGCCTCGCTGGCACAGCTGCGGCCGCTGCTGCCCTATGCGGCGGTCGCCGCCCTGGTGATCCTGGCCATCTGGCTGCTGCTGGGGCTGCGCTTCAACGAATACAGCGCGCCCCTGATCCTGCCTTTGGTGATGCTCGCCCTGGTGTTCCTGGATTCGGACCAGGACCGGCGTGAGCAGGGGCAGGGCCGCCTTCAGGCGTTCTGGCGACGCAGCTCGGCGGCGGCCAGTGACTCCGCCGTCCACATTGGCGCGCTGCTGGCACTGATCGGATTCTCGATCTGCCTGGGCGGCATCCTGGAACGTTCCGACATCGTCCATGCCCTGTTCCCGGAGCACCTGGACAGCCCCTGGCTGGCCATGCTGGTGATCGTGGTGATGCTGACGGTGATCGGCATGGTGATGGACCCGTTTGGTGCCGTCATTCTAGTTTCGGCCACCATTGCCCAGCCGGCCATTCGGATGGGGATCGATCCCTTGCATTTCTGGATTGTCTGCCTGGTGGCCTTCGAACTGGGGTACCTGAGCCCGCCGGTGGCGCTGAACCATCTGTTGACACGGCAGGTGGTGGGCGAGACCGAGGTGCTGGCGGCGGAGCGTACCGGCTCGTTCTGGCACCGGTATGAGCGGTTGCTGCTGCCCCTGGCGGTGATGGGGCCAACCCTGCTGCTGGTGGCCTTTGTGCCGATGCTGTTCTACGCGCTGTAACACAGCCCCGTCACCATGACAGGCTCCTGGTATCACCAGGCGCTTTTTTGTCTGGACGTCCCGGCCCCCTGGGTTATGCTGACGTCTGATGGCGAGCAGGGTGGGCTGACGAATGAAACATCGGCTGGAACCCCGGGCCCTGATGGCCGGGCTGGCAGTGTCACTTCTGGCTTCCTGTGGCGGTTCGGGAAGCTCCGGAACGGCGACGGACCCGGAGGGGACGGCCCTGGCGGGCGTGATTGACATCGAGGCCGGCACCCGGGTCGACGTGGACAATGCCGACGCGATCTACCTTGGCGCGACGCTGGCCGGCACGCCCCAGGTCCTGCCGCAAGCGTTCATTCTGGCCGGCTATGTGAGCGGCGCCTCGGGCGCCTATGAGCCGCTGTCCGGATTGTCCCTGCCGTATTTCTCCGATGAAACCGATCAGTTCCGGCTCCGCCTGGCGCCGGGGCAGCGTGTCGCCTTGCAGGCTTTTGCGACCCGGGCCGGTCGTGCCAACCTGACGCTGACCCTGAGCGACGTGGACTCCGGGGCGGTCCTGGCCACCGCTGAAACCAGTCCCACCTCCAGCCAGATTGGCGTCACCGTGCCGGACGACCAGCCGGCGGCGGACTACCTGGTGACCGTGCAGGCGCAGGGGACGACCCCAATGCTGTACATCCTGTCATCGTCGTTGGCGGACGAGGCGACGGCCCTGGTGTTCGACTGGCCCGATTTCCCGTTCGTTCCCGGTCAGGCGCTGATGACCCTGGACAGCCCGCGGGCCCGGGTGGCGGGCGCCAGCGACATGGAACCGGTGCGGGAGTTGGCGCCCGGGCACTGGCAGGTTCGCCGGTCCGCGGCCTCCCGCGTCGCCGAAGCAGAGGATACGTTGGCCTGGATTCGCGGCCTGCGTTCCCGGTCCGGCGTGCGGCGGGTGATCCCAGACTACCGGACCACGGCCCTGGCGACGCCGCTGGACGAGCCCCTGTACGCCGATGCGGTGCTCGGCCAGCGCTGGCACTATGAGCTGATCAACCTGCCCCTGGCCTGGCAACTGGCGCCGGAGGCCGGGGCAGGGGTAACGGTCGCGGTGCTGGACACCGGGCTCTACGCCGGTACTGGCGGCTGGCACCAGGACCTCCGGCCCAATGTGATCGAAGGATACGACTTCGTCTCCGGTGATCTGGACACGGACACCTCCCCGGGCCGGGACAGTGACCCGACGGACCCGGGCAACGCCATCGGGGGCAGCGTCTACCACGGCACCCATGTCGCCGGTACCGTGGCCGCGGCGGACAACGACCTGGGCGGAATTGGCGTGGCCTATGGCGCTTCCCTGATGCCGGTGCGGGTCCTGGGGGAGGGCGGCACCGGTGCCTCCGGTGACCTGCTGGCGGCGTTGTCCTGGGTCAATGGTGACGACAGCGGCACCCCCCGGGCCCAGGTGGTCAACCTCAGTCTCGGTGGCTTGCCCTACATCGAGGCGCTGGCCGACGTCATTTCCGAGGGGGCCGGGCGTGGTGTGATATACGTGGCCGCCGCCGGCAATTCGGCCTCGACGGAGGCCACCTATCCGGCGGCGTTCGAGCATGTGCTGGCGGTGAGCGCGGTGGACGGCGCCGGAGCCCTGGCCTCCTATTCGAACCACGGGGGTTGGGTCGACTTGGCGGCGCCGGGCGGTGACCTCACCCGTGACGCCAACGCCGACGGCCGGGCCGATGCCGTGGTCAGTGCCAGTGCCGCCAGTGTCAACGGCGGCCTGGAAGAAACCTACGTGGGGCTGCAGGGAACCTCCATGGCTTCGCCCCATGTCGCCGGGGTTGTCGCCCTGATGAAGTCGCTGGCCCCGGATCTGGATGCCGATGGCGTCGAAGCCCTGTTGATGGCTGGCAGCCTGACCACTCCGCCTTCGGCCAGTGAACGGCGGAACGATGCCCTGGGCTGGGGCGTGATTGATGCCGCTCAGGCGGTCCTGGCAGCCACGGACAGCTCCGCGCTGGACCTGATGACGGCGTCGCCGGCGGTGGCCTCGCTCTCCTCCGAACGGCAGCCCTCAGTGTCGGTGGTGCTGGCCGTGTACGGTGAGCAGGCCGAGGCTGTGACCATCCAGTCGGTGGCCCTGACACCGGAGGTGGACTGGGTGACCGGCTCCGGGGTGGCCGCCGGAGACAGCGGCACCCGCTTCACCCTTGAGCTGGCCCTGGTGCCGGATGCCCTGGCGGAAGGCAGCGCGGAGCGGACGACGCTGCAGGTGACCTATCTGGGCCGCAGTGGCAGTCGCACCCTGGAAATCCCGGTCATCGGCCAGCAGCTGGCCGACCAGGCCCTGCGGGACGCGGGCCGGCATTTCGCCCTGCTGGTGAACCCGGAGGCCCAGGACGGTGCCTATGAAACCGTGGCCCAGGCCGCGCTCGAGGTGGTCAATGGCCAGTACCGTTTTCGTTTCTACCACGACGACGGCGAGGCGCCCCGCTACGCCAACGAAGTGCCGGAGGGGCGTTATTTCCTGGTGGCCGGGAGCGACCTCGACAACGACGGCCGGATCTGTCATTCCGGCGAAGCCTGCGCGGAGTACCCGGTGGCGGGCCTGCGCGAGGAAGTCACCGTGACCGCGGGGCAGGCGCTCACCAACCTGCAGCTGACCACCAGCTATGCCCGGCCCACGATTTCTGCCGCCACTCCCGACATCTTGCCCCGGCCGGACTTTCCCGGTTACCGTTTGCTGGACGTCGCGAACGGGACGTCATCGATGAAACAGCTGTCGGAGCCGTGACCGTGTCTTCCCGAAAATCCTGCCGCAAGTCCCTGGCCCGTTGCCTGCCGCTGGTGGGCCTGGCCCTGCTGTCCGGGTGTGCCGGCAGTGGCCCTCGGGTGCCTCCGGAGCTGCCATCGGTGCGCCAAGTCACCCAGTCGCAGCATTGCGGCCTGACCGGTCCCGGGCTGCTGCTGGTGACCTCCCAGCCGCAGCTGTCGCAATACCTGGGGCTGCCCGCCCAGAACCTGTCGGTGCAGCCCCTGCGCAGCCTGGACCTGAACCGGGAGGTCTTGCTGTTCGTCACCATGGGGCAGAAGCCCACGGCCGGCTACAGCGTTCGTCTGGCCTCCGCCGCGCTGACCGGAGACACCCTGGACTTGAGCGTGGCCGTGCGCACGCCGCCGGCAGACAGCGTCCAGGCCCAGGTTATGACGTCGCCCTGCGCCATCCTGGCCCTGGAACCGGGCAAGTGGAACGCCATCCGCCTGCACGGGCTCACCGTACGGCCGCTGCTGCTGCGTCCCTGAGCCGGTCCGCCGGCAAAACAACCGTTGATCTTTCCGCTTGAATCCCTAAGCTAGGGGCCTGCTTTTCCCGTCCACTTTCGGAGACACGTCCCGTCTATGAGCCAGCAACAGTACAACGCCGATGCGATCGAAGTTCTCAGTGGCCTGGATCCGGTACGCAAGCGTCCGGGCATGTACACCGACACGACGCGGCCGAATCATCTGGCACAGGAGGTGATCGACAACAGCGTGGACGAGGCGCTGGCCGGCTACGCCCGCCGGATTGATGTGATCCTGCACGGTGACGGTTCGCTCACGGTAGAGGACGACGGCCGCGGCATGCCAGTGGACATCCATCGGGAAGAAGGGGTGCCGGGGGTCGAGCTGATCCTGACCCGCCTGCACGCCGGCGGCAAGTTCTCCCAGGGCAATTACAACTTCTCCGGTGGGCTGCACGGGGTGGGAGTGTCGGTGGTCAATGCACTGTCCACCGAGCTGGAGGTCTTCATCAAGCGGGATGGCCAGCTGCACCGGATGACCTTCGCCGACGGCGAGAAGGCCTCGGAGCTGGAAGTGATCGACACGGTGGGCAAGCGCAATACCGGGACCCGGCTGCGCTTCAAGCCCGATCCGAAATACTTTGACAGCCCCAACTTCTCCGTCAGTCGTCTGCGCCATACCCTGCGGGCCAAGGCCGTGCTCTGTCCTGGCCTCACGGTTACCTTCCTGCAGGAGAAAACCGGCGAAAAGGACGAATGGTGTTATCAGGATGGCCTGCGCGACTACCTGCGGGCCGCGCTGGCGGATGTGGAAGCGGTTCCCCTGGAACCGTTCACCGGCAGTTTTTCCGGCAACGCCGAGGCGGTGGACTGGGCCATTCAGTGGTTGCCGGAAGGCGGCGAGGTGGTGACCGAGAGTTATGTCAACCTGATTCCCACCGCCCAGGGGGGCACCCACGTCAACGGCTTGCGCACAGGGCTGCTCGAGGCTATGCGGGAATTCTGCGAGTTTCGCAACCTGCTGCCCCGGGGCGTGAAGCTGAGTCCCGAGGATGTCTGGGAACGGGTGGCCTATGTGCTGTCGTTCAAGATGCAGGAGCCGCAGTTCTCTGGCCAGACCAAGGAGCGGCTGTCGTCCCGGGAGGCGGCGACCTTCGTTTCCGGCGTGGTCAAGGACGCGTTCAGCCTGTGGCTGAACCAGCATACGGACGTGGCGGAGGCCCTGGCGGAACTGTTCATCAGCAACGCCCAGCGGCGTCTGCGGGCCAGCAAGAAAGTGGCCCGGAAGAAAGTGACCTCGGGACCGGCACTGCCGGGCAAGCTGGCGGACTGTTCCGGCGCCGACGCCTCCCGCTCCGAACTGTTCCTGGTGGAGGGAGACTCCGCCGGGGGCTCCGCCAAGCAGGCCCGGGACCGGGAATTCCAGGCGGTGATGCCCCTGCGTGGCAAGATTCTCAATACCTGGGAAGTGGACTCCAGTGAAATCCTGGCGTCTCAGGAAGTGCACGACATTGCCGTGGCCATTGGCGTCGATCCCGGTTCCGACGATCTCAGCGGCCTGCGTTACAACAAGGTCTGTATCCTCGCCGACGCGGACTCCGACGGCCTGCACATCGCAACCCTGCTGTGCGCCCTGTTCGTGCGCCACTTCCGGCCGCTGGTCGCCGCCGGCCATGTGTTCGTGGCCATGCCGCCGCTGTACCGGATCGACCTGGGCAAGGACACGTTCTACGCCCTGGACGAGCACGAAAAACAGGGCATTCTCGACCGGCTCGCGGCGGAAAAGCGCAAGGGCAAGCTGTCGGTCACGCGTTTCAAGGGGCTGGGTGAGATGAACCCGCTGCAGCTGCGGGAAACGACCATGGCGCCGGATACTCGCCGGTTGGTGATGCTGACACTCGAGGATGGTGATCAGACCGAGGAGCGCATGGACATGCTGCTGGGCAAGAAACGGGCGGCCGACCGCCGGGCCTGGCTGGAAGCCTACGGTAATCTGGCGGATGTGGCGGTGTAGGCCCGGGCGGGCCTGGGGATTTCAGCCCGCTTGGGCCCGGTGCACGGTGTTGGACAGGATGTCGCAGCACAGCACCCGGAGTTCGCCGTTCAGGTAGAAGCCCAGGGACAGGGTCACGCACATGTAGGCGCCGGTCACGCACAAGTAGGGGGCGGTGGCCTGCAATTTCTCCGGCTGGGCCAGCGCCCGGCGCAGGTACTGCTGCCGGTACCAGTCGGCACTGCTGGTACTTTCCAGCGGCCTGAAGCGGGGGTCCTGGTGACGGATGCCGGTGTTGGAGATCAGGGTTTCGTCGATCTGGATGCCCTGGGCGTTCACCAGGTAACAGCGGGATACCGCCGGGTGGTTGAGCAGCTCCAGGCAGGCTTGGTGCATGCTGGCGCCGGAGCCGAGCCGCTCGATGGCGTTCCTGAAATATCCCTCAAAAAAATTGACCAGTTGTCGGGTCGGGTCCTGGGTGACCTGGCGGCTCTGCTTGTATTCGTCCAGTAACTGGTCGAAGTCCGCCGGCGCCTGCTCCTGGGCCAGGCTCTTCAGCTCGGTGCTGGGGCGGCAGAAGTAGAAACCTTGTACGAAGTCCACCCCGGCGTCAATGGCGATCAGTGCCTGGCTCCGGCTTTCCACGCCCTCCAGCAGGACCAGGCAGGCCGACTGGTGCAGCAGGGAGACAATGCCGTTGAGGATCTGCCTTGCCTTGTGGTCCTCGGTGGCCCGGGTCAGCAGGGTCCGGTCCAGCTTGACGATGTCCGGGGACAGGTTCCAGATGCGCTCGAAGTTGGAATGGCCCGCGCCGAAGTCATCAATCGCGGTCAGGCACCCCAGTTCCTTGTAATAGGCCACGGTTTCGCGCAGGCGTTCGGCGTCGTCGGTGGGTTGTTCGACGATTTCAACCACGATGCGGTGCGGTGGCAGCCCGGTTCGGGCAAGCAGGTGGCCGAAGAAGGAATCGGTATGGGCACTGCCGGTGGCCACCCGGGGCGAGACGTTCAGGAACAGCCAGTTCAGCTGATCGCTCAGGCGACTGTAGTTGCGTATGTGCAGGAAGCGGCAGAGCCGGTCCAGTAACAGGTTCTCACCTTCGCTGGCGGGCAACTGGAACAGATGTAGCGGCAGCACCGGGGCGTTGTCGGGGTCGAATGCCCGGATCAGTGCCTCGTAGCCGACGACCCGCTTGTGGGAAATGCTGTATATGGGCTGCAACGCCGTTCTCAGGGTCAGGCCCCGGAAATCGGCGGTCCACAAGTCACCTTCCTGGTTGAGCATTGGGGCGAGCAAATCCAGCTCCGGTACTGCCAACGTATCAGGCAGGGGTCGTGACATAGACGCTTTCTACGTGTTTGAGACGAACACATCAGGCGCCTCTGAAACGCCTGAACTGTCTGAGTCGAGTACACGAATCAACATGATCGAGTGCCATTCGTGTAGGGGGGAGATTGCCAAAAAAACCGGTTTATTACCACTGTTTCATGGTGAAACCGCAGAAAAGGGCGCATGTTTGGGGCATGCGACAGCGGCCGGGGAGGCCGCCCCCAAATCAGTTGTTGCTGGGAACAACCACGTTTTCGTCGAATTCCAGTTCCATGTCGGGTTCCTCTGCCGGCGGGCGCCGTGTGGTGAATGTGTATAGAGGAAGTTTATGGGTGGCATAATTTTGAACAATCCGTAGAAGCCGTATTCGACCAAAGCCCTAGGGCATGGGCTCATCAGAAAATCTGATCATGGTCGACAAAACATTTCGTTTTTTTACCGTCCCCCGGTTTCTTAGACTGGTGGCAGGATATTCAGGGACCTGGAGCGTCGCCTTACCATGCAAGTATTCAACAGTTCCGATCGTTATGGCCTGGTGTCGGTGATCCTGCACTGGCTGGTGGCCCTGGCCGTATTTGGCTTGGTCGCGCTGGGTACCTGGATGGTGGACCTCTCCTACTACGATCCCTGGTACCGCAAGGGGCCCGATCTGCACCGGAGTGTGGGTGTGCTGCTGTTTGCGGTGATGCTGTTTCGTTTGCTCTGGCGTGGCGTCAATACCGAGCCGGCCGCCTTGCCCGGCCACCGGCGTTGGGAGCGGACGATGGCCCGGACTGTCCATCGCTGTTTGTATGTCCTGGTGTTCCTGGTGATGATCAGTGGCTACCTCATTTCCACTGCCGATGACTCGTCGGTGGTGGTGTTCGGGCTGTTTTCTGTTCCTTCCGTGACCGGGACGGTCAAGGGCATGGAGGATGTCGCCGGGGAGGTCCACTTCTGGGCCGCCTGGACGCTGGTGACGCTGGTGGCGCTGCATGCCCTGGGCGCTCTCAAGCATCACCTGATGGATCGTGACCGGACCTTACTGCGAATGCTCGGGCGATGAAACCGCCGGGCGGGGCCGGTGTCATAACGGTAAAGTGAGTCAACCCAATCAAAGGCAACCAAGGGAGTGAGAAAGATGAGAAAGGCATGGCTTGCAAGCGCGGTATCCGCGGCCCTGTTGGCGGGACCGGTTCAGGCGGACGATGGCAGCGGTACCTACGCCTTCGACAGTCAGGGGCGACACCAGTTCATCATGTTCAAGATTTCCCACCTGGGCTACAGCTGGCTGTACGGGCGTTTTAATGAGTTTGACGGCCAGTTTGTCTACGATGCGGCCAACCCCGAAAACAGCCAGGTCAGTGTCACCATCGACA
The DNA here is from genome assembly GCF_001981305.1 of Marinobacter lutaoensis. GTDB lineage: Bacteria > Pseudomonadota > Gammaproteobacteria > Pseudomonadales > Oleiphilaceae > Marinobacter > Marinobacter lutaoensis. The sequence continues at coordinate 29,285 of NZ_MSCW01000001.1, forward strand.
CCAGCAGTGTCGATACCAACCACGCTGAACGTGACAAGCACCTGCGCAGTGAGGACTTTCTGTACGTGGACGAGTTCCCGAAAGCGACCTTCAAGAGCAAGCGCATCGAGGTGGATGACGAGGGTGAAGCGGACATCGTCGGCGATCTGACGCTGCGGGGCGTGACCCGGGAGGTCACACTCGAGGCCGAAATGATCGGCCACGGCAAGGATCCCTGGGGCGGCTACCGCATGGGGTTCGAGGCAGAAGCCGAATTGCGTCTCAAGGACTTCGGCATTCCGATGGATCTGGGCCCGGCTTCCGATACCGTCGAGATCATCATCTCGGTTGAAGGCGTTCGCCAGTAGGGCCCATTCCCCGGCCGGATCCGCGCGCATTGCCCGGAATCCGGCCGTCGGTTTCCGGGAAGGAGGCCTTGTGGGCGGTGGTGGGTGGTCCGCGCGACGGCGCGTCGTGGGTGGGGGGGTGGCCCCGGAAGAGGGTCAGTTCTGGGGCAGGTTGTTGCCGTGTTCCCCGTGCTTGCACAGGTGCCGCTGGCGCCAAAACTGTCCCGCGAAGATCACCAGCCAGATCACCAGTCCGGCCCACAGGTAAGGCTCCGGAACCTGGAAGGTGCCACTGATTGCGAATTCCACGAGGAGCATCAGTGCGACTGCCAATACTGCATTCACCAGGGCCGTAACCATGGCTTGCCCGCAGGCTCTCAGGTTGGGTTTCATGGTGTTCCGCTTGTCTGGAAAATAAACTGTCTTCACTTCAGCCTTGCCGAGAATACGGCCCACCTTACCGTCTCTCCATGCGGGAATTCCGCTATTGGCGTTCCCTGAATACACCTTGATTGGTGTATCCGCGCCGGCCTCCATATAATGTGCGTGCCCATGCCCGGGGCGCGTTTTCCCGGGTTGTCGATGACTCGCCACGTGACAGGCAATTCACGAAAAAAGAGGCCTCCATGCCAGATTTCCAGACCACCGACGACGGGTTCGAGCGCGTTTCGCTGAGGGATTACACGGAAAAGGCGTACCTGGACTATTCGATGTACGTCATCCTCGACCGGGCGTTGCCCAACATCGGAGACGGCCTGAAGCCGGTGCAGCGCCGGATCATTTACGCCATGTCGGAGCTGGGCCTCAAATCCACCGCCAAATACAAGAAGTCCGCACGGACGGTGGGTGATGTGCTCGGTAAATTCCACCCCCATGGCGACAGCGCCTGTTACGAAGCCATGGTGCTTATGGCGCAGCCGTTTTCCTACCGGTATCCGCTGGTGGACGGGCAGGGCAACTGGGGCTCGCCGGACGATCCCAAGTCGTTTGCCGCCATGCGCTATACCGAATCACGCTTGGCGCCGTTTGCCGACGTCCTGCTCAGTGAGCTGGGGCAGGGGACGGTGGACTGGGTACCCAACTTCGACGGCACCCTGGACGAACCGTCGGTATTGCCGGCCCGCCTGCCTCACGTGCTACTAAACGGCACCACCGGCATTGCCGTGGGCATGGCCACCGATATTCCGCCACACAACGTCCGCGAGGTGGCCAGCGCTTGCATTCGCCTGCTGGACCAGCCGGACGCGGGCGTGAAGGAACTGTGCGAGCACATTCAGGGGCCTGACTTCCCAACCCGGGCCGAGATCATCACGCCGCGGGACGATATCCTGAAGATGTACGAGACCGGCCGGGGGTCCCTGCGGATGCGGGCCCGCTGGGTACGGGAGAACGGCGAGATCGTCGTCACCGACCTGCCACACCAGGTGTCCGGCAACCGCGTGCTGGAGCAGATCGCCCAGCAGATGCAGGCGAAGAAACTGCCGATGGTGGCGGACCTGAGGGACGAATCCGACCACGAGAACCCGACCCGTCTGGTGATCGTGCCCCGTTCCAGCCGGGTGGACATGGAAGGCCTGATGGCCCACCTGTTTGCCAGTACCGACCTGGAAAAGACCTACCGGGTCAACATCAACGTCATCGGCAACGACGGTCGTCCCGGCGTCAAAGGCCTGCGCGAGGTTCTCACCGAGTGGTTGGCGTTTCGCCGCACCACCGTCACCCGACGGTTGCGCCATCGCCTCGACAAGGTGCTGGCACGGCTGCACATCCTCGAAGGCCTGCTGATCGCTTACCTCAACATCGATGAGGTGATTGAGATCATCCGCAACGAGGACAAGCCCAAGGACGAGCTGATGGCCCGTTTCGGGCTGTCTCCCGAGCAGGCCGAGGCGATTCTGGAACTGAAATTGCGGCACTTGGCCAAGCTCGAGGAAATGAAGATCCGGGGCGAGCAGGATGAACTGTCCGCGGAGCGGGACGAGCTGCAGGCGATTCTGGGCTCGGAGGACCGTCTGCGCGAGCTGATCAAGAGCGAATTGCGGCAGGATGCCGAAACCTATGGCGACGAGCGGCGCTCCCCTCTGGTGGAGCGGGAGGAGGCCCGGGCGTTCAGCGAGGCGGATCTGGTTTCCAACGATCCGGTCACCGTGGTGCTGTCGGAGAAGGGCTGGGTCCGGGCCGCCAAGGGGCATGACATCGACCCCAACGGCCTCAGCTACAAGGCCGGTGATCGTTTTGCCCTGGCGGCCCGTGGCCGCAACAGCCAACAGGCGATCTTCTTGGATTCCACCGGTCGGGCCTACGCCCTCATGGCCCATACGCTGCCGTCCGCCCGGGGGCAGGGCGAGCCGCTGACCGGCCGCATCAACCCCCCGTCCGGTGCCAGCTTCGCCGGATTGCTGATGGGGGAACCGGAGCGCAAGGCCCTACTGGTGACGGACGCCGGCTACGGTTTCGTGACCAGCCTCAAGGACATGATCAGTAAAAACCGCAACGGCAAGGCGGTGGTCACCGTGCCCAAGGGAGCCCGAATCCTGCCGCCGCTGCTGGTGCCCGAGACCCGTGAGACCCTGTTCCTGGCCGCCATCTCCAACGAAGGGCGGATGTTGGTGTTCCCGTTGAGTGAGCTGCCGGAGCTGGCCAAGGGCAAGGGCAACAAGATCATCGGGATTCCCGCAGCCCGGGTTCAGAACCGGGAGGAATTCGTGGTGGCCGTCACCGTATTCGCCCAGGGGGATCAGCTGGAGATCCGTGCTGGCAAGCGCAAGATGGGACTGCAGTTCTCGGACCTGGAGCATTACCTGGGCGAGCGGGGGCGTCGCGGTCACAAGCTGCCCCGGGGCTTGCAGCGGGTGGACGCCATCGACGTGATTCCATCGGCCCAGCGTGCCGGAGAAGAGGAGAACGGCAACCGTGAGTGAACTGGTACTGATCAACGTCTCGGGACGCGACAAGCCGGGGCTGACCTCCGAGATCACCGGCATCATGGGGCGCTACAACGTGCGCATCCTGGACATCGGCCAGGCGGTGATTCATGACCATCTGACTTGGGGCATCCTGATCGAGATTCCCGATGAGTCGACGTCCTCGCCGGTCATCCGTGACCTGCTGTTCCGGCTGCATGCCCTGGACCTGCAGGTCCGCTTTGCACCGATCACCGTCGAGGAATACCAAGCCTGGGCGGCCGGTCGTAACCGGGCCTGCTACATTGTCACTTTGCTGTCCCGGGACATTAAGGCGGAACAGATCGCCCGAGTTTCTGCGATTACCGCACGGCATGGCCTGAATATCGACAACATTACCCGGCTGTCGGCCCGGCCGTCCCTCAATCCGGCGGACAACCGGATTGCCTGTGTCGAGTTTTCCGTGCGCGGCACGCCGACCGACCTGGAACAGCTGCGGGCGGATTTCCTGCACATCGCTGGGGAAATGAATGTCGATATTGCCTTCCAGGAAGACTCCATCTTCCGTCGCAACCGCCGCCTGGTGGTTTTTGACATGGATTCAACCCTGATCGAGGCCGAAGTGATCGACGAGCTGGCCCGGGAGGCCGGTGTCGGTGACCAGGTGGCTGAGATCACCGAGCGGGCGATGCGGGGCGAACTGGATTTCAGCGAGAGCTTCGCCGAGCGGCTGGCGCTGCTGAAAGGGTTGGACGAGTCGGTGCTGGAACGGATCGCCCATCGGCTGCGGCTGACCGAGGGGGCCGAGCATTTGATCCGCAGCCTCAAGGCCCTGGGATACCGGACGGCCATCTTGTCCGGAGGGTTCACCTATTTTGCCCGCCACCTGCAACGGAAACTGGGCATCGACTACGTCTATGCCAACGAACTGGAGATCGAGAACGGCAAGGTCACCGGACGGGTGTCCGGTGAGATTGTTGACGGCAAGCGCAAGGCCGAGCTGTTGCTGGAAATCGCCCGTAAGGAACACATCGCCCGGGAGCAAGTGATCGCCGTGGGAGATGGCGCCAACGACCTGCCGATGCTGAGCCAGGCCGGACTTGGCGTGGCGTTCCGGGCCAAACCGGTGGTCAAGGAATCCGCCCGCCACTCGATTTCCACCCTGGGGCTGGATGCGATCCTGTACCTGATCGGGTTCCGTGAGAGCGAAACCAACCAGACCCTGCAGCAGTCCGGGATCTGACCGGGCCAGGTGGATCGCCGGTACTCGCCCTCGACCGGCGTATGACCTGTAAAAAAGGGTACCCGACCGGGTACCCTTTTTCGTTTGCGGTGGCTGGCGGGGTCAGCCTTCTCCAAAGTCGTAGTTCATCTCCGGAACCGGCGCCTGCAAATAGTAGCCCTGGATGTAGTTGACTCCGGCCTGCCACAGGGTGGCCAGGACGCTGGCATTCTCCACCAGCGGAATGATGGTCAGCTTGCCTGAGGCCTGCAGGGCTTTGACCATTTCCTTGACCTGCTCCTTGGCCTCGTCGCTCTTCTGGATTTCCTCGGTGAAGGAGCCGTCGATCTTCACATAGTCGGCATGAATGTGTTTGAACAGGTTGAACGGGTTCAGGGCACAGCCGAACTGGGAGATGGAGACCTTACAGTGCAATTCATGCACCGACTTCACGAACTCCCGAGCCTGCTTCATGTAGGTGTTCGCATCCCCTTCTCGGATCTGGAAGATCAGGGAGTCGCCAGGCAGACGCGCGGCTTTCAGGGCGACGCTGAGCCAGGGGGTGAAGGTTTTGTCCTGGAGCGTTTCCGCGGTGACATTCAGAAACAGGCGGGTGTCGTGGCCACGGGAGCGGTGACTGGCCAGCTGCTTGATGGTTTGCAGAATCACCCAGCGATCAATCTTGATGGCGGTGTCGGTGGGGCCCATGGGGGGCAGAAAATCGTAGGGCGACACCTCCTGACCCTCGCTGTCCAGCATCCGGACGAAGGCCTCGTAATGTTCCTCGCCCTCACCGCGAAGGTTGATGATGGGCTGGAACAGCAGCCGGAAACGGTTGTCCTCCAGGGCTTTCTGGATGGACTCCGCCGAATTCTTGCTGTCGGCGGACTCGTAGTCCGTCGGGTTGTAGACCCGGACGCCATTACCGGCCTTGTGCCCGTCCAGTTTCCGGACATCGACGGAAGCTGTCAGGGCCCGGCCCAGAAGCTCCTCGGCCTTGGGTGAGTTCTCGGTGATAGCGGCCACGCCAATGCTGACGGTGAGGGGAATGGTGCGGCCGTTGATCTCAAACAGGTGATCTTCGATCGCCTTGCGCACGATCTCGGCCTGGTCGGCCATGGCCCTCTCGTCGAACGGCTGGCGCATCATGCAGAAGGCATCGTCGCTGAGCCGGGCCAGGGTGTAGTCTTCGCCGCACAGCTCCCGGAGCAGGGTGGCCAGGTCGCCCAGCAGCAGGTCGCCGCCGGCGATGCCGATCTGGGTTTTTAGGCTAACGAAGTTGTCCAGGGCAATGTAGGCCACGGCCCCGGTTTCATTGTCCTTGCCGGCCCGGGCGATGGCTTCGGCCAGGGCGCTCATGAGGTACTGGCGGTTGTGCAGACCGGTCAGCAGGTCCTGGTTGCTGATCTGGCGCAGTTTCTCCTCCAGCTCGGCGTCGCTGTGCTCCGGTTGCAGTACGATCTGGGTACAGCGCTCACCATCGTAGGTGGCGGCGGATACCGACATGGTGACCGACAGTTCCTGGTCGTCGCTGCGACGTGCCACGCAGTTGAGGGTCATGCCATCCTGGCCATTGTCGGCGAAGGCCTTCATGAACTCCTTGTACTTCTCCTGGCTCTCCGGCGTCAGGGTGTCCAGCACCGGTATGCAAATCAGTTCGTCGATGTCGTCGTAGCCGAGGAAGTCCATGTAGGACTGGTTGGCGTAGATATGCATGCCGTCGTTGATGTAGGCAATGGCGTCCTTGGAGCTTTCCAGCAGCAACTGGCACCGCTGCTCCGCTTCTCGCAGGTGGGACTCCAGGACCCGCCGGCGCCGTCGTTCCTCCAGGGCGGCCAGCTCCCGGTTAACCACCAGAATGAGGTGATCCTGGTGCGCCACCGGCACCGTGTCCTGGGCTCCGGCCCTCAGAAAGGCCACGGTGCGTTCCCGGTCGTCCCCGTCGGTCAGCAGGATGACCGGAATGTCCTTGTCCAGACGTTTGATCAGTGCCAGCGCCTGGTCGGCACTGAACTCCTGTTCTATGTCCCGGGCCAGCAGGATGTCCCAGTTACCGGTCTTCAGGGCGTCTTCCAGGTCCTCTTCCGAAGTGATCCGGTGGGCTCGGGTGGCCTTGCCGGAGTTTCTCAGCAGGCTGACCAGCGACTCTGCATCGTTTTGGGAGGGATCGAGGATCAGCAGGTGTACGGTGGCGTGCTTTTTCTGCATTCGTAAGGCGTCTCGTGCTACTCGTTGGCGGGGGCCGACCCGGCACGGATCGTGAATCCGCTGATATATCAACTGATTGTAGGACGTGCTGCGAGGACTACGTGATGCCGGACCATCCCTTTACGCATGAATGATGCAAGGGTTGGCCGCCAATAACAAGCCTCGCGCGTGCTGGATGGCCGGGGAACGGTCGTCAGAGGGAAGGCCAGAGCGAGTCGAATTCGTCTTCGCTGGCTCCGGAGGCGGTGGGTTTTCCGCCGTTTTTCAGCGCGCCGTTGGTGTGCAGCTTGAGCTCGAACTGGCTGATACTGCCGGTCGCGGAGACCTTGCGTCCGAGTGTCCCCTGGTCGTCGCGGCCATCATGGAGCAAGGAGATGCGGCTGCCGGTCTGGAACGGCAGCCGGGGGGTGATCAGAGTGGCCGCCTGGTTCACCACACTGATCTCCGGCAGCAGCAGGCCCCGGAGGTACTCGCTGCTGTTGCCCACCTTCTGGATCAGGCGGACTCCGCAGGGGGAGGCGCTGGGGGCCAGCAATTCGATGCCAACCTGGGTGCCCTGGTGCTTGACCTGACGGATCCAGCGCACCACCGCCACGCTCCAGGGGTGGGACGACTGTTCCCGGACCCCCAGCAGTTCGCCTGCCTGCAGCGAGGGGGGGACATGGTTTTCCCAGCCCACGCAGTAACCACCGGGGCTGGTGTTGATCAGCAGGGCCTGATAGGAGCGGGGCCGGTTCCGGTCGGCCAGGTCCGAGGGCGCGGTGCCGTGGCTGCCCCGGAAGTTGATGGGGGTGTCGGCGGAGTACAGCCGGTCCTCACTGGGGGCCGCGTCATGGGCTCCGGACCATGCGTCCTGCTTCTTGCGAGCCGCGCGGACGAAGGGGTTTTCGTCGTCGAGCTGGGCGGTGTCGTTGCCATGCACGAACTCGGTGAAGGTTTTTTCGCCGGCAATGAAGTAGTGCGCCGCGGTCAGGCCGACACAGACCTCCAGCTTGCCTTGGCTGGCGATGCGGTTGAAGTTGCGTTTGGCCAGGATGCCCAGTGCCTGACTCAGGTGGGTCAGCAGGGTGTCGCTGACCTTGGCGGGAACCTTCAGGGGTGTTTCGGCCTGCTGGTGTTCCCGCCGGAACGTGAGGACTTCGGAGACCATGGCGGACAGGTCCCGGGTGTCGAAGCCGAAGCTGTCATTGCCCGGTCCCGTTTCCAGCAGGCTGCGATAGATTGGCGGGGTGTCCTTTTCCAGATTGACGACGAACAGGCTGTCGTCACCGGTGTCGGGGCCACAGCGGGCATGGCTGGCCCAGGTTTCGAACAGTTCGTACACCAGGGCCAGCTCGTTCTGCCGGAGCTGGTTGGGGCGTGAGCAGCCCAGCAGCAGCACGCGCTTGTAGCTGTCGGCGATAGAGCTGGTGCGCCGGTGTTCAAGGCTGTCGTCCTCCACCTGGAAGTCGACCAGCTTGTGGCGGTGCGCGAAGCGGAACAGGCGGTGGCACTCCAGCCAGCTCAGGGGCGGGCTGGGGCAGTAGAGCTGGTGGGACCGGAGGATGGTGGCGGACAGTTCGGAAATGGCCCGGTGGATGGCCAGGGTCAGAAGTTTGCGGTGCTTGTCCAGTCCGCCGTTGTCGAGGAATTCCAGTACGCAGAGCTTGTAGCCGCTGGCCAGGTGCAGCTGCAGTGCCTGGGACAGATTGGCGATCTTGCGCTGTTTTTCCGGCAGGGCCACGGCCAGGCCCAGAAAGTGCCGGGACAATTCATTGCAGACGAAATGGATCTTTTCCCGGATCAGCTCCAGGTATTGCAGGCGTTGCTGCGGCGCGGCAAACAGGTGGTTCAGCTCGATGATGGCGTGATACAGCTGCCGGGACACCTCGCCGATATTGGCCATGGGCAACTGGCTCACCCAGCTGCGAAGCGCCTTGGGACTGGTGTCGCAGAAGGAAAGACTGGCGGTTTTCTGTTCAGGGACTCTAAGGTCGGGTTTCAGAATCTTGTCTTCCATGAGTGTGCGCCAATGTCGGGCTGCCTGGGTATCCCGGGGTCGTCTGTTGCAGACCGGCAGATTGCTCCACCGCCGCGGGGTTGTCTGGAAAACGCCGCAAATACATATTTTTATGGTTTCGCCATGGATGGACTTTAAGATAGCAAAGCGATAACAAAAAGCGAGAAAATCACGAGTTGACAATCTTTGACATGTGATTCGGGGCCATCCTGGGGCCCCGCGTGTCTCAGGGGGCCAAGTCGATCGGGGTTTTGCTGGCGTGCCCGGGAATTTCCCGGACCAGGCGCGGTACCAGAAAGCCCGGCAGGCGCGCCAACAGCTGCCGTACCAGTGCCCGGGCCTGGTCGTCGTCGACATGGAAATGATGGGCGCCGGCCACCGGGTCGAAGGCGTGCAGGTAGTAGGGCAGCACGCCGGCATCGAACAGGGCCTCGCTCAGCTGTTCCAGCACCTGGACGTCGTCGTTCACACCGCGGAGGATCACGCTCTGGTTGAGCAGGGTGGCGCCGGCCGCGCGCAGATAGCCGAGCGCGCGCCGGGTGGCGGAATCCAGCTCCGCCGGGTGGTTTACGTGCAGCACGATGACCACCTGCAGGGGGGTGTGGCTCAGCCATTGCAGCAGGGAGTCACAGACACGCTGGGGAATGACCACCGGCAACCGGGTGTGAATCCGGAGCCGCCGGATGTGGGGGACCTGGGCGATCTCCGAAGCCCAGTGCGCCAGCAGGCGGTCGTTGACCGCCAGGGGGTCGCCGCCGCTGAGAATGACTTCGTTGATCTCGGGGCTGTGCCGCAGGGTCTCGATCACCCGCTTGCGCTCCTCGGGCCCCAATCGCTGCTCGTCGTAGGGGAAATGACGGCGGAAACAGTAGCGGCAGTTCACGGCACACTGACCGGTGACCATCAGCAGGGCCCGGCTCCGGTACTTGCGGATCAGTCCGGTGGCCTGCACCGCGCCGGCTTCCTGCAGTGGGTCCCTGACAAAGCCGCCGACTTCCTGGCGCTCCTCCAGTCTGGGCAGCACCTGCCGCAGCAGGGGGTCGTCCGGGTTGCCGGGTTCCATGCGCTGGATGAACGGTTCCGGTACCCGGATGGGGAACAGGCGATGCCCCTCGCTGGCCCCGGCCAGCCACTGCTCCGGAGCCAGTCCGAGCCGCTCCAGCAGGGTGTGCGGTGTGGTGATCGAGCCGGCCAGCAGCTCCTGCCAGCCGGGGCCGTCCTGGCCGGCAATGCGGGCTTCTATACGGGAGGGGGTTCGCTGTATCATAGCGACCTTCGGATTTTCAACGACATTGTGTCAGGTGGACAATTCATGGCTTCATATTCTACCAACGAATTTCGCAGTGGTCTTAAGGTTTTGCTGGACGGTGACCCCTGCGTCATCCTCGAGAACGAGTTCGTCAAGCCCGGCAAGGGGCAGGCCTTCAATCGGGTGAAACTGCGCAACCTGACCACCAACCGGGTATGGGAGCGGACTTTCAAGTCCGGTGAAACCCTGGAGGCTGCGGACGTGGTCGACCAGGACATGGAATATCTGTACACCGACGGCGAATTCTGGCACTTCATGCTCACCGATGGCTCCTTCGAGCAGTATGCCGCCGACGCCAAGGCGGTGGGGGATGCCATCAAGTGGCTGAAGGAGCAGGATGTGTACACTGTGACCCTGTACAACGGTGCGCCGCTGTCCGTCACCCCGCCGAACTTCGTGGAACTGGAAGTGGTGGATACCGACCCGGGCATGAAGGGTGACACCGCGCAGGGCGGTTCCAAGCCGGCGACCCTGTCCACCGGCGCCGTGGTCAACGTGCCGCTGTTTATCAGCATTGGGGAAGTGGTCAAGGTGGACACCCGTTCCGGAGAGTACGTCAGCCGGGTCAAGAGCAGCTGACGGACCATGGTTGAGCGTCCTGTCTGGCGGCCCGCCGCCGCACGGGAAGTTTTGGAAAGCCGCGCACAACTGCTGGCATTTGTGCGCGGCTTTTTTGCGCAGCGGGGCGTGCTGGAGGTGGAAACTCCGGTACTGGGGCGCTGCGGCGTCACCGATGTGCATCTGGACAGCATCCCTGCCGGGGTTTCGGCTCCGGGATTTTCCGGCGGCTGGCTGCAAACCTCGCCGGAATACCACATGAAGCGATTGCTGGCGGCCGGGTCCGGGCCGATTTATCAGGTTGCCCGGGTGTTTCGCAATGGCGAGGTGGGCCGTCGCCACAATCCCGAATTCTCGATGCTGGAGTGGTACCGGCCGGGCTTTGATGACCGCCAGCTGATGGCGGAAGTGGCGGACCTGGTCGTGGGCTGGCTGTCCTGCGAGCGCCCCGAGACGCTCAGTTACCGGGCGGTGATGCAGCGCTGGGCGGGCCTGGACCCGTTCGAGGCCTCGGAGGCGGAGCTGCGTGCCCGCTGCCGGGAGTGGATGGACGATCCACAACTGGCAGGCCTCGACCGGGACGGTTGCCTGGATCTGCTGATGAGTTTTGCGGTGGAGCCCCATCTGGGCCGGGAACGACCGGTGTTCGTGACGGCCTACCCGGCGTCGCAGGCGTCCCTGGCCCGGGTGTCCGAAGACGCGCGGGGGCATCGGGTTGCCCATCGTTTCGAACTGTATGTCCAGGGGCTGGAACTGTGTAACGGCTACTGGGAGTTGACCGACCCGGTCGAGCAGCGGCGCCGGTTCGAGGCCGACAACCGGTTGCGCCGGGCTGCCGGCAAGCCGGACATGGCGTTGGATGAGGCTTTTCTGGCGGCGCTGGCCGCGGGCTTGCCGGACTGCGCCGGAGTTGCGCTCGGGCTGGACCGCTTGCTGATGCTCCGGCTGGGGTGTGGGGATATCCGCGAGGTGCTGGCGTTTCCGTTTGACCGGGCCTGAGTTGATGCCCCTGGCCTAGGCCAGGGTGCCAAAGGCCTCGCCCATGCGGACGGACTTGCCGGGAACCTGGTCCCGGTTCCAGTGGACCCGGCCCTTGGGCATAACCATGATGACGGTCGAGCCGAGGCGGAAGCGGCCCATTTCCTCGCCCTTGGCGAAACGAATGGCCTTGTCGTCCTGGTAGCGGCACTCAGTGACCGGCCCGGAGCCCGGCACCACCACGCCGGCCCAGGTGGTTTCGACGCTGCCGACGATCATGGCCCCCACCAGAACCAGGGCCAGAGGTCCGGCGGCGGTGTCGAACAGGCAGACCACCCGCTCATTGCGGGCAAAGAGGTTGGGCACGTTGGCGGCGGTGGCCGGGTTGACGGAAAACAGCCGGCCCGGCACGTGAATCATCTCCCGAAGCTGGCCGGCTACGGGCATGTGAATCCGGTGATAGTCCCGGGGCGCCAGGTAGATGGTGGCAAAGGCACCCTCGGCGAACGGCTCCGCGCGCTGGGGGTCGCCACCGAGCAGCTCGACCAGGCTGAAGGACTGGCCCTTGGCCTGGAATACCCGGTCACCGGTCACTTCGCCCAGCTGGGAGATGGCGCCGTCCGCGGGGCTGACCAGGACCTCATCGCCGCCGGCGACGGGGCGGGCGCCGGGCTTAAGGGCGCGGGTAAAGAATGCATTGAAGGTCGGATAGGCGGTGGGGTCCGGTTCGGCGGCCTCGCTCATGTCCACGCCGTAGCGGTCGATAAACCATTGGATGGTACGGTTTTTCAGTGCGGGCGACCGATCGCTGTCCGCCAGCCGGCCGGCCAGGCGCGAAAGTGCCAGTTGGGGGGTCAGGTACTGGCTCAGTACGAACAGTTTATCAAGCATCAAAACGGACCTTCTGCCTCGAAAGGCGCGAAGTTTAGCAAATCCGCCGCTGTGTATAGAAATTGTTTCACGGTTTCGCGGTTGGCCTGGGGCCTTGCTATTATCTGGACACACCCGGCTTCGGGGACGTCGGTTCCGGGTCCGTTACTCAATAGAAGGCGTGTGGCGTTTTCATGTTACTCATTATTGGCTCGATCGTAGTTCTGGCCAGTGTGCTGGGCGGTTTTGTCCTGCACGGCGGCAACCTCCTGGTGCTTTGGCAGCCCACCGAAGTCCTGATCATTTTTGGTGCGGCCCTGGGGTCCTTTGTCATTGCCAATCCGGTGCACACGGTGAAGGAAACGTTTGCCAAATGTCTGCGCCTGCTGACCGGTTCGCCATACAACAAGGCCTATTACATGGATTTGCTGAGCCTGTTGTACGAGCTGTTCGACAAGTCGCGAAAGCAGGGGGTCATGGCCATTGAGGAGGACATCGACAATCCGGACTCCAGCCAGATCTTCACGCGCTACCCGGCCGTCATGAAGTCAAAGGAACTGCTGGCTTTCATCACCGACTATCTGCGCATCATCAGTACCGGCAATATGGCCGCCCACGAGCTCGAAGGCATGATGGAAAACGAGATCGAAAGCCGGCAGCACGAGCTCGAGGAGCCGGCCCATGCGGTCAACAAGATTGCCGATGCCCTGCCGGGCCTGGGCATCGTGGCGGCGGTGCTGGGCATCGTCATTACCATGAACTTCCTGGCGGAAGGGCCGGAACGGATCGGCCTGAGTGTCGCCGCGGCCCTGGTGGGAACCTTCATGGGGATTTTCATGGGGTACGGCTTCATCGGCCCCACCTCCATTGCCCTGGAGCATGCCGCCAAGTACGAGCTGAAGGCCTATGAGTGCGTCAAGGCGTCGCTGGTGGCGACCGTGTCCGGCCAGGCCCCGCAGATGGCCATTGAGTTCGGCCGCAAGGCCCTGCCTACGGACAAGCGGCCCGGCTTTCAGGAACTGAATGATCACGTAAGGTCGAAGTAACGGGGCCGATGCCCCGCCGCTGTTTGGAGTCTCCCGGTGGACGAGCAACCGATCATCATCAAGCGCAAGAAAAAGGTCGTCGGTGGCCACCACGGGGGGTCTTGGAAGGTAGCCTTCGCCGATTTCGCCACCGCCATGATGGCTTTTTTTCTGGTGCTCTGGCTGACGTCCACCGCCTCCCCTGAGCAGAAGCTGGCGGTGGAGGGGTATTTCCGGGACCCGATTGGGTTTACCGAGGGCGGCACCCCCAATCCCGTAGATCTCGAAGGCAGTGCCTCGGTCATCAATGAAGCCACCCAGGATGTCGAGGCGAACCAGATCCAATTGCAGGATGAGGTGGTCGAGGAGCTGGCGGATACCCTGGAACAGCGTCGCATGGAGGAGCTGTTCCAGGAGCTCAAGAAACGCATTGAGGAAAGTGAAACCCTGCAGCAGTTCAAGGACCAGCTGCTCATTGACATCACCGACGAGGGTCTGAGGATCCAGATCGTCGATCGTACCGGTCGGCCGATGTTCGACAGTGGCCGGGCGGAGCTTAAATACTACTCCCAGGAAATTCTGTTCGAGCTGGCCAAGACCCTGGGTTCGGTCAACAACAAACTGAGCATTACAGGGCACACCGATGCCACGCCGTTCAACGGACGCCCCGGCTACACCAACTGGGAGCTGTCCGCGGACCGGGCCAACACCGCCCGCCGGGCACTGGTGGCCGGGGGCGTGAGACCGGAGCAGATTGCCCGGGTTGTCGGGCTGGCGGACTCCGTGCTGTTTGATCAGGAGAATCCGACGGCTCCGGTCAACCGGCGTATTTCCATTATCGTCCTGAATCAGAAAGCGGCCGACGACATCCGCAGCAGCGCCGGCCGGGGTGGGGTGCCGGTGATTGACCTTACCCGTCCCACCGAGGCGCAGGAATCCCAGGCCCGAGAAAAACTGGAGTCGGGAGACTGGTTGCAGGAGCGAGAGGCGCCCGCTCCCGGCGAGCTCAACTGGTAGCGGCCGCTCACTCCAGTTTCAGTCCCCGGGCCTGCTGTTCGGCCATATCCGCCAGAATTCGGTGAAAGCTTCGCAACCGCTCCGGGCGAATCCTGCCCGCCGCTGCCGCCGCCTCGATGGCGCAGCCGGGGTCGCCCAGGTGACGGCAGTTGCGGAACCGGCAGTGGCCGATCAGGTCCCGGATTTCCCGGAAACCGTACTCAATTTCCTGGGGCGTCATGTGCCACAGGCCGAACTCACGGATCCCGGGAGAGTCGATCAGGTCCCCGCCCCAGGGCAGATGGAACAGGCGCGCGGTGGTGGTGGTATGGATGCCCTTGCGGGTGCTTTCGGAGACCGCGCCGACGCGGATGGCTTCGTCCGGCAGCAGGGTCTGGATGATTGATGACTTGCCCACGCCGGACTGGCCCACGAATACGCTGGTTCGTCCCTGCACCAGTGTGAGCACTTCCGGTGCCGGCTGGTCGCCGGATTCCGCCGCCGAGGTCCGGATCACCGGGTAGCCGAGCGCTTGGTACCGGGCCAGCAGGTCGTCGATGGCGGCGCGGTTGCGGTCGGTGATCAGGTCGGTCTTGTTGAGCAAAATCACCGCCGGAATGCCGGTGCTCTCGGATGCCACCAGATAACGGTCGATCAGGTTGTCGTGGGGCTCCGGTTCCGGGGCGATGACCAGAATGATGTGGTCGATGTTGGCGGCGACCGGTTTCAGTGCGCCAAAGTTGTCCGGCCGTTGCAGCAGGTTCTGCCGGTCACAGCGGGCCACGATCACGCCGGCCTCGTTCTTGCCCGGTCGCCAGATGACCCGGTCGCCGGTTACCAGGCTGTCGATGTTGGCCCGCACGAAGCACCGGCAGATGCTACCGGCCCGTTCGCCCTCCAGCGCTTCCACATCCAGCTGTTGGCCGTAGTGGGCGATCACCAGCCCCTGCTGTTCCGGGCCCAGCTCACCAGCGGCGGCGAGGTCGGCGATGCTTTGCTCTTTGCGTGCGGCCCGGGCTGCACGTTCCTCTTGGATTTTCTGGATGCGCCATTGCTGCCGTTTGGTCAGTCGACGTTTTGCCATGGATGGGTCGGGGTGTCCGGTGAAAGTTGGTTTCAGTCTGTGCCATCATACTGGATTCACCGTTGACCTACGACTTGTTGGAGACACTGAATGGCAGACGCCGACCGCCTGGTATGGATTGACCTGGAAATGACCGGCCTGGACCCGAACAGGGAGCGCATCATCGAAATTGCCTCGATCGTCACCGATGCGGACCTGAATGTGATTGCCGAGGGGCCGGTGATCGCGGTGCACCAGCCCGACAGCGTGCTGGATGCGATGGATGAGTGGTGTACCCGGACCCACGGCGCCAGTGGCCTGGTCCAGCGGGTGCGGGAGAGCCGCCTGGATGAAGCCGCCGCGGAGCGGGAAACCCTGGCATTCCTGCGCCGGCATGTGGCGCCGGGGCAGTCGCCCCTGTGCGGCAACAGCATCGGCCAGGATCGTCGTTTTCTGGTCAAGTACATGCCGGAGCTTGAGGCCTTTTTCCACTACCGCAATCTCGACGTCTCCACCGTCAAGGAGCTGGCACGGCGCTGGCGGCCCGATGTACTGGCGGGTGTCCAGAAGAAAGGCAGCCATCTGGCGCTGGACGATATCCGGGATTCGATCGCTGAACTCCGGCACTATCGGGAGCATTTCTTCAGGGTGTGAGTCCGTGCCGGCGCAGTGCCCAATGTACGTGCTCCCGGACCAGCTCGGACGGGTGATCGGCCCGTCGCCTGAGCGCCTCCACCACCGGTATGGTGGTGGGGGCGTTGCCCAGTCCCACCGCCAGATTCCGCAGCCAGCCCTGGTAACCGGTGCGCCGGATGGCGGAGCCTTCGGTGCGAGCCAGGAACTCCTCCTCCGACCACAGGAACAGCTCCGCAAGGGTGGCGTTGTCGAGGCCGTGCCGGGGTTGGAAGTCCGGCTCCGCAGTGGGGCGGCTGAAGCGATTCCAGGGGCACACCAGCTGGCAGTCGTCGCAGCCGAACACCCGGTTGCCGAGTTTCGGTCGCAGCGCTTCCGGAATCGGCCCCTTGAGTTCGATGGTGAGGTAGCTGATGCAGCGCCGGGCGTCGAGCAGGTGGGGGGCAACGAAGGCGTCCGTGGGGCAGACGTCCAGGCAGGCTGAACAGCGGCCGCAGTGGTCCCGCTCAAAGGGGGCGTCCTCCGGCAGTGGCGCGCTGGTGAAAATTTCCCCGAGAAAGAAAAACGAGCCGGCCTTGGGGTGGATCAGCATGGTGTTCTTGCCGATCCAGCCCAGACCGGCCCGCTGCGCCAGAGCGCGCTCCAGCACCGGAGCGCTGTCGACGAAGGCGCGATAGTCAAAGCCCTGCAGGGCTTCGTCGATGCGGCGGGCCAGGGTCGCGAGCCGCTTCCGGAGCAGCTTGTGGTAGTCTCGGCCCAGGGTGTAGCGGCTGATGTAGGCGCGCTCCCGGTTGGTCAGTACCTGCTTCGGGCTGTCCGGTGCCGGCAGATAGTCCATGCGCACCGACAGCACCCGGACCGTGCCCGGCACCAGCGAGGTTGGCGTGTAGCGTTTGTCCCCATGCTGGGCCATGTACGTCATCTCACCGTGGTAGCCCTTGGCCAGCCATTGCCGCAGACGTTCACCGTGGGGGCCGGTGTCGGCCCGGGTAACGCCGACGTCGCTGAACCCGAGTTCCCGGGCCCAGGCGCGAATTTCTCTTTTCAGTTCCTGCAGTTGCGAATCCCTGACGGGCGCGCTGTCACGATCAGTCATGGTGTCTCGGCCGGTCGGCGCGACCGGGTGTCTGCCAGTGCCGGGTATCGGCTTGATTAAGTTATGACCTTCTGAACTGTTTTGCTATGCTTTACAGACATCTGGCCAATTTTCTTAAACCGGTTTCTTTCGCGAGGGTCCAGGCCCATGCCGTCCCATGCAATGCGCAGTCTACCAGAGGCGTTGTACTCCGCCGATGCCGTCCGCCACATGGACCGCTACCTGATCGACGATTGTGGTGTGGATGGCTTCGAGCTGATGCAGGCCGCGGCCCGTGCCGCTTTCCGGCAACTGGTCCGGCGCTGGCCCGAGGCCGGGCCGGTACTGGTGCTGTGTGGCGCCGGCAACAACGGTGGCGACGGTTATCTGGTGGCGGCCCATGCCCGGCGCCACGGGTTGACGGTGGAATGCCTGGCCGCCACGCCCACCGACAGGCTGAGCGGTGATGCGCGCAAGGCGTGGCAGCAGGCGGTGGCGGACGGCGTGCCCGTACGCCCGTTGACAACGCTGGATACCGCGGCCCTTACCGAGACGTTTTCCCGTGCCGCGGTGATTGTCGATGCCCTGCTCGGGACCGGGACCACCGGTGCGCCAAGGCCACCGTTTGATGATCTGATTCAGCGTTGCAATGCCCGCCAGGTGCCGGTCCTGGCGGTGGACGTGCCGTCCGGGCTGGATGCCAGTACCGGCGCGACGCCTGGCGATGTGATCCGGGCCACGGTAACGGTGACCTTCATCGCCCGCAAGGCGGGACTGTATACCGGCCAAGGCCCGGCGGTGTGTGGCGACATCGAATTCGCCGACCTGGACACCGGCCACGACCCCCAGACCGGCGGCCCGGCGCCGCTGGCGCACTTGCTGCACCTGGGCCGTGCCGGTGCCTGGCTGCCGCCGCGCCCAGCCAATGCCCACAAAGGCCGTTTTGGTCATGTGCTGGTGGTGGCCGGGGACCGGGGCATGGGGGGCGCCGGGCTGATGGCTGCGGAAGCTGCTGTCCGCTCCGGGGCGGGCCTGGTGTCGCTGGCCACGCGCCCGGAGCATGTCTCGGGAGCCCTGGCCCGGTGTCCGTCCGTCATGGTACACGGCATCATCCACGGTTCCGAGCTGGCGCCCCTGCTGAACAAGGCCTCCGTGGTCGTCTGCGGGCCCGGTATCGGTCAGCTGGCCTGGGGGCAGCAGATGTTGCAGCAGGTGCTGGCCAGTGATAAACCCCGGGTGCTGGACGCGGACGCCCTGAACCTGATGGCGAATCTGGTGGCGGTGGTGTCGGAGCAACAGGTGCTGACACCTCATCCCGGGGAGGCCGCCCGGCTGCTGAATCTGACCGTGGCCGAGGTGGAAGCGGATCGCGTCGCCGCCGCCCGGAAGCTGCAGTCGCTGTACGGTGGCGTGGTGCTGCTCAAGGGGGCGGGCACGGTGGTCGCCTCGTCGCAGGGGGTGGCGATTGTCGCCGGCAGCAACCCGGGTATGGCCACCGGCGGCATGGGGGATGTTCTCAGCGGCGTCGCCGGCGCCCTGTGCGGCCAGATCCCGGATCTTCACCAGGCAACCGTGCTGGCGGCGTGCGCCCATCTGGCAGCGGCGGACCACGCCTCCCGGCACCGGGGCTATATGGGGCTGGCGCCAACCGACGTGATTGAGGCGCTGCCGGAGGTCTTCCGGCGGCTGGAAACCGACAGGGCATCGGCCGGAGAGCGGACATGACGATCATGGGCAATGAACGCCGGTTGTTTCTGGAGAACGAAGGCGAAACCGAGCAGTTGGGCCGGGAGCTGGCCCGCCGGGTTGCCGATTCGGGCCGGGGGCTGACGGTGTTTCTGGACGGCGATCTGGGCATGGGCAAGACGACGCTCAGCCGGGGGATCATGCGCGGGCTTGGGCATCAGGGGGCGGTCAAGAGCCCGACCTATACCCTGGTGGAGCCCTATGAGCACCTGGCTCCGCCCACCTATCATTTCGACCTGTACCGGCTCGGAGACCCGGAGGAGCTGGAGTACATGGGCATTCGGGACTATTTTGCCGGCGACAACCTGTGCCTGATCGAGTGGCCGGAACGGGGCCAGGGCCTGTTGCCGGAGCCGGATCTTGAAATTCACCTGGAACGCCGGGACCATGGGCGCTCGGTGGTCATTCGGGCGCGTACCGACCGGGGCGCGCACTTGATGAACGAACTGGAACTGGTCGGCCCAGGGCACGGTCCGGGCCACGACGGGGGCGGGTAGACGGATGCGTAACATGTTTCGAAGTTTGGGAACGATGTTCGTGCTGGCCGGGCTCTGGTCCGGCGCCATGGGCGCCTGGGCCGGCGATCAGGTGCAGGGTGCCCGGATCTGGCCGGCGCCAGACCACACCCGGCTGGTACTGGATGTGACCGGACCCGTTGAGCACAAGGTGTTTGCCCTTAAGGGGCCGTCGCGGCTGGTCATTGATCTGCAGGATACCACCCTGAAGGCCCGGCTGGACGCGCTGGACTTGGCGGGCAGCCCGATTCGTCGGATTCGCAGCGCGCCTCGCAACGGCAATGATCTCCGGGTCGTGCTGGACCTGAAGACCGACGTCAAGCCGCGCAGCTTCGAGCTGGAGCCCAACCAGCAGTACGGCCATCGCTTGGTGGTCGACCTGATTGATGAAAACGGCAGCCGCCTGGAGAATGCGGGGCAGCCGACCGTAACCCAGGATGCCGGGGGCAAGCGTGACATCGTGGTGGTGATCGATCCGGGCCATGGTGGCGAGGACCCCGGTGCCATTGGCCCCCGGGGAACCCGGGAGAAGGACGTGGCGCTGAAGATGGCCAAAACCCTGGCGAGCCTGATCAATGCCCAGCCTGGCTATACCGCCAAGTTGACCCGGACCGGTGACTATTACATCGGCCTGCGCAATCGCACGCTGCTGGCACGCAAGTACAACGCCGACCTGTTCGTGTCGGTACATGCCGATGCCTTCCGCACGCCTCAGCCCAAAGGGGCTTCGGTGTTTGCCCTGTCACAGCGGGGTGCCACCAGTGAAACCGCGCGCTGGCTGGCCCAGACCGAGAACCGCTCTGACCTGATCGGCGGTGCCGGGGGCGTATCCCTGGAAGGCCGCGACGACATGCTCGCCGGTGTTCTGCTGGACCTGTCAATGACCGCCAGCATCAACGCCAGTCTTGGGGTGGGCAGCTCGGTGCTCGGGCAGCTGGGCTCGGTGGCGAGATTGCACAAGCCCCATGTGGAGCAGGCGGCGTTTGTCGTTCTGAAATCTCCGGACATCCCATCGATTCTGGTGGAGGCGGGTTTCATCTCCAACCCGCAGGAGGAGAAGAATCTGGCGACGGAGTGGTACCGACAGCGGCTGGCCAAGGCCATCATGAGCGGAATCGATGACTATTTCCGCAAGACGCCGCCGCCCGGCACCCTGCTGGCCTGGCAGAAACAGCAGGGCCAGGACACGCCGGCCTTCAGCCACTATCGCATCCGGCAGGGCGACACCCTGTCCGATCTGGCCCGGGAAAACCAGATTTCCGTCAACGAGCTGATGCGGTTTAACGGCTTGAGCGACGACCGTGTTATGGTAGGGCAAACCATTCGTATTCCCGCGTCCTGAGTCAGGAGGTTTGCCCCGAACATGCCCCACATTCATCTGCTCTCTCCCCGCCTGGCCAACCAGATTGCCGCGGGAGAGGTGGTGGAGCGACCCGCCTCGGTGGTCAAGGAACTGGTCGAGAATGCCCTGGATGCCGGCGCGTCCCGGATCGACGTCGAGATCGAGCAGGGCGGTGTCAAGCTGATCCGGGTGCGCGACGACGGTTGCGGCATCGAGCAGGACGACCTGCCGCTGGCCCTGAGCCGGCATGCGACCAGCAAAATCATCACTCTGGAAGATCTGGAAGCCGTCACCTCCCTGGGATTCCGGGGCGAGGCGTTGGCCAGCATCAGCTCCGTGTCGCGCCTGACTCTGACCTCCCGCGCCGCCAGTCAGGAAGCGGCGGCCCGGGTCGAGGTCGAGGGCCGGGAAATGGACGCCAGGATTTCCCCCGCGGCCCATCCCGTGGGCACCACCGTGGAAGTGCGGGACCTGTTCTTCAACACCCCCGCCCGGCGCAAGTTCCTGCGCACCGAGAAGACCGAGTTCAACCATGTTGAGGAATGCATCCGGCGCCAGGCGCTGAGCCGTTTCGATACCGGTTTCACCCTGCGTCACAACCAGCGGGTGGTGCAGAGCCTGCGGCCGGCGACCAGCGCGCTGGACCGGGAGCGTCGGATCGGCGCCCTGTGTGGTCAGCAGTTCATCGACAACGCTGTGGTCATCGACGCCGAGGCCACCGGCCTGCGCCTGTGGGGCTGGGTGGCGCTTCCCACCTTTTCCCGGAGTCAGGCGGACCTGCAGTATTTCTTCGTCAACGGCCGGGTGATCCGTGACAAACTGGTGGCGCACGCCGTACGCCAGGCCTACCGGGATGTCCTGTACAACAACCGTCACCCCGCCTTTGTGCTGTACCTGGAGGTGGACCCGGCCACCGTGGACGTCAATGTTCACCCGACCAAGCACGAGGTTCGCTTCCGTGACGGGCGCCTGGTGCACGATTTCATTTTCCGCACCCTGCACCGGGCGCTGGCGGATGTCCGCCCGGACGATCATCTGCGGGGGGCGGTGGCCCAGTCCTTCGGACGAGAGGCGGCCGTGCCGCCCGCGTCGGCCGAAGACGCGGCCTCCGGAGGTGCCTCCCGGGGGGCTCCCAGTGGTACCACCGGTGGCTCGCCGGCCTGGCGCCCGGATCCCGCGCCCCAGTGGCGGGCCAGTGATCAGATGGCCTTCTACCAGTCCCTCAACAGCGGCGGAGGTGTGGCGACGCCTTCGGAGCCGGCACCGTCGCCGGAACCGCGGCCACTGCCGGCGGAGGACAGTGACCAGGAGCCGCCGCTGGGGTATGCCATCGCCCAGCTGCATGGCATTTACATCCTGGCCCAGAGTCGGGCGGGTCTGATCGTGGTGGACATGCACGCCGCCCACGAGCGGATTACCTACGAACGGATGAAGCGGGCGCTGGAGGCTCAGGACCTCAAGAGTCAGCCCTTGCTGGTGCCGCTGTCACTGGCTGTCAGCCAGAAAGAAGCGGCGCTGGCGGAAAGCCATGGCGAGGAGCTCCAGCAACTGGGCCTGGTGGTGGAGCGGATCGGGCCGGAGACGCTCGCGGTACGCCAGATCCCGGCGCTGCTGCGTGGCGCCGATACCGAGCAGCTGGTTCGGGATGTGCTTGCGGACCTGATCGAACACGGTCAGAGCGACCGCATCGAAGCCGTGACCCATGAGCTGCTGGGTACCATGGCCTGTCATGGCTCGGTGCGAGCCAACCGGCAGTTGACCATTCCGGAGATGAACTCGCTGTTGCGGGACATGGAAGCCACCGAGCGCAGCGGCCAGTGCAACCACGGCCGACCGACCTGGACGCTGGTCACGCTGGCGGAGCTGGACAAGCTGTTCCTTCGGGGGCGCTAGCTGACCCATGGGCAACCCCGGTTCTTCCTACCCTCCCGCGATCTTCCTGATGGGCCCTACCGCCTCGGGCAAGACCGATCTGGCGATGGCGCTGTGCCAGCATGTGCCCTGCGACATCGTCAGCGTGGATTCGGCGATGATCTATCGGGGCATGGACATCGGTACCGCCAAGCCTACGCCCGAAGAACTGGCGCGGGCGCCCCACCGCTTGATCGACATCTGCGACCCGTCGGAGCGGTACTCCGCTGCCGATTTCCGTCGCGATGCCCTGCGGGAAATGGCGCAGATCACCGAGGCGGGCCGGATTCCCCTTTTGGTGGGGGGCACCATGATGTACTTCAAAGCGTTGCTGCACGGGATGTCCGGGCTGCCGTCCGCGGACCCGGAGCTGCGGGCCCGGTTGGAGCAGGAGGCTGCGGAAAATGGCTGGCCGGCCTTGCATCGGGAGCTGGCGGCACGGGACCCGGTGGCGGCGCGGCTGATTCATCCCAATAATCGCCAGCGCCTACTGCGGGCGGTGGAAGTGCTGCGCCTGACGGGGCGCCCGATTTCCTCATTCTGGCAGGCCGCCGGCGGATCAGGCCGGGAAGATGACGGGGATTTCACGTATATCACCCGCTGGCAGGCAGACGAGGCGGCGCCACTGCCGTATACTGTGACGCAGCTTGCGGTCGCGCCCTCGGACAGGGCGGTCCTGCACGACCGGATCGAGCAGCGCTTCCAGCACATGCTCCAGGCCGGGTTTCTGGAGGAAGTGCGTGCCCTGATGGCCCGGGGGGATCTCCATCCGGGCCTCCCTTCCATGCGTTGCGTCGGCTATCGCCAAGCCTGGGAATACCTGGCCGGTGATTGTGATTACGACACCTTTGTTGGGAAGGGGATCGCTGCCACGCGCCAGCTGGCCAAGCGGCAGCTGACTTGGCTGCGCAAATGGTCCGATGTCCACTGGCTGGATAGCCGCGATAAACTTGTCGTTTCCGCAGCCTTGAAAAAGCTGGGACTTCGCACCACATTTAAATAAACCCGAATAAAGACGATCTGCATTTACTAAAAAACAGGAGAAAAATCATGTCAAAAGGGCACTCGTTACAAGACCCTTACCTCAATGCCTTGCGCAAGGAACGCATTCCGGTATCCATTTTTCTGGTCAACGGCATCAAGCTGCAGGGCCAGATCGAGTCTTTCGACCAGTTCGTGATTCTGCTGAAGAACACGGTCAGCCAGATGGTCTACAAGCACGCAATTTCCACGGTGGTTCCTGCCCGCAATGTGCGTCTGCCGCAGCAGAACCCGGCTGGTGAAGGCGAGTCCGAAGACTGATTCGTCTGGTTGTTCCAGATTTGTCACCCGCGTTTCCGAGGACCGTTTTCGGTTTGAGGCACGCGGGTGTTTCTTTTTGAGGAAGTTGGCATTCATGGCCGAGGAGGCTGTTGTCCTTGTTTGAACGTCCTGATGTTGGTGAACGGGCGGTGCTGGTCCACATTGACTTTACCGCCCACGAGGAGACCGAAGATCCGGAGGAGTTCCGGGAGCTGGTCACCTCCGCCGGAGTAGAGCCGGTGGCCCTGGTCACGGGGTCGCGCAAGCAGCCGAGCCCGCGCCTGTTTGTGGGCGAGGGCAAGCTGGAGGAGATCCGGGAAGCCATCCAGTGCCACGACGCCGACGTGGTGCTGTTCAACCATGCGCTGTCCCCCAGCCAGGAGCGGAACATCGAGCGGGAACTCAAATGCCGGGTGCTGGATCGCACCGGTGTGATCCTCGATATCTTTGCCCAGCGCGCGCGGACCCATGAAGGCAAGCTCCAGGTCGAATTGGCGCAGCTGGAGCACATGTCGACCCGTCTGGTCCGGGGCTGGACACACCTGGAGCGCCAGAAAGGGGGGATTGGCCTGCGCGGGCCGGGGGAAACCCAGCTGGAAACCGACCGCCGACTGCTCCGTGAACGCATCAAGTCCATCCACAAGCGCCTGGAGAAAGTGCGCCGTCAGCGCCACCAGGGGCGTCGGGCACGGCACCGGGCCGATATCCCCACGGTATCGCTGGTGGGCTACACCAACGCCGGCAAGTCCACGCTGTTCAACCGTTTGACCGCCGCCTCGGTGTACGCCGCCGACCAGCTGTTCGCAACCCTGGATCCGACCCTCCGGCGTCTGGAACTTCCGGACATCGGGCCGGTCGTACTGGCGGACACCGTGGGGTTCATCCGTCACCTGCCGCATAAACTGGTCGAAGCCTTTCGCGCTACCCTGGAGGAAACCACCGAAGCCAGCCTGCTGTTGCATGTCGTGGACAGCCACGACGGCCGTCGCGATGACAACATCGAACAGGTGGAGAATGTGCTGGCGGAAATCGGAGCCGACGAAATTCCCGTACTGCAAGTGTTCAACAAGATCGACTTGCTGGAAGAGTTTCAGCCCCGGATCGAGCGCAACGAAGAGGGTGTGCCGGTCCGGGTGTGGCTGTCGGCGGTGACCGGCCGGGGGTTGGAGCTGCTGTTCGATGCCATTGTTGAGCGCCTCGCCGACGATGTGGTGCATCATGTCGTGGTGCTGGGGCCGGCGGACGGCAAGCTGCGGGCGCTGCTTCACGCCGCCGGCTCGGTGTTGCGCGAAGAGCACCGGGAGACGGGGGAAACCCTGGTGGAAGTGCGGCTGCAGAACCGTGACTGGTGCCAGCTCCTGCGCCGGGCCGGTGTCAGTGAACAGGCGGTGCGCCTGCAGGACCCGGTGTCCTGAACCGGGCGGCTATTGCCGGGGCGGGTAGAAATCCCTAGTATTTGCAGCCATTCGATACGATAAGGAACGGAGAGCACTATGGCCTGGAACGAACCGGGTGGAAACCGTAACGACAACGACCCCTGGGGTACCGGAGGCGGTCGTCGCGGCAATGATCAGGGGCCGCCAGACCTTGACGAGGCGCTGAAAAAGGGACTGGAAAAACTCAACCGGATGCTCGGTGGCAAGGGCGGCCGGTCCGGAGGCGGTTCCGGCTCCGGCGAGGGGTCCGGAGGCTTTGGCGCCGTGCTGGCCCTGATCGCCATTCTGGTGGTGGGGTATGTCATCTACCAGTCGTTCTATACCGTGGACGAGCAGGAGCGCGCGGTGGTGCTCCGGTTTGGCGAGTACGCGCGAACGGAGGAGCCCGGTCTGCGCTTCAAGGTGCCACTGATCGACGACGTCTATAAGGTGCGGGTCACCAATGTCCGGACCGCCGAATCCCAGGGGCAGATGCTCACCCAGGATGAAAACCTGGTGACCGTCGACCTGCAGGTCCAGTACCGGGTAAGTAACGCTCGGGACTATGTCCTGAACGTGCGAGATTCCAATCAGGCGCTGGCTTTCGCCACCGACAGTGCCCTGCGGCACGAAGTGGGCAGTGCCACTCTGGACGAGGTTCTCACCGAAGGTCGAGCGGAGTTGGCCATCAACGTCGAACGTCGCCTTCAGGCTTTCCTGGAAGAGTACGGCGCCGGTCTGCAGATTATTCGCGTGAACGTGGAAAGTACCCAGCCGCCGGCGGCGGTGCAGGACGCCTTCCGGGAAGTACAGCGTGCCCGGGAGGACGAGCAGCGACTGATCGAGGAAGCGGAAACCTATCGCAACAAGGTGGTCCCCGAGGCCCGGGGGCAGGCCCAGCGGATGATCGAGGAGGCGAACGCGTACAAGGCTAAGGTCATCGAGACCGCGCGGGGTGAGACCGCCCGGTATCTGGACCTGCTGGAGGTTTACGTGCAGGCGCCGGACGTGACCCGCGAGCGGCTCTACATCCAGGCCCTGGAGAACGTGCTGTCCAACACCAGCAAGGTGCTGGTCGATACCCAGTCGTCGGGCAATATGATGTACCTGCCGCTGGACCAGATCATGCGTCGCGGTGGCGGTGCCAGTGCCGACAACAGCCTCGGCGGTCTCGAAGGATCCTCGAGCCAGGTGGACATCAAGAGCCTGACCGATGAGGTCCTGCGGGAACTGCGTAACCGTCAAACCACCAATTCCAGAACGGGGAGATAATCGATGGGTCCGAAAAGTATTATCGGTCTGGCGGGTGCCCTGATCGTCATCCTGGTGGTTTCCTCCAGTGTCTACATCATCCCCGAAACCCATCGCGGCGTGCTGCTGCGGTTCGGTGAGCTGGTGGAGACCAATGTTCAGCCGGGCCTGCACTTCAAGGTGCCGGTGATTGACCAGGTGCGCCAGTTCGACGTGCGGGTGCTGACCATGGACCTGCCGGCACGGCAGTACCTGACGGTGGAGAAAAAACCGCTGGACGTGGACTCTTACATTGCCTGGCAGATCAGCGACGTTGACACGTTCTACCGGGCCACCGGCGGCAACGAATTCAGTGCCCAATCGTTGCTGGCGTCCCGGATCGACAACGGGCTGCGCAACGAGTTCGGGGTTCGGACCATGCACGAGGTGGTGTCCGGTCAGCGGGATGAGCTGATGCACGCCCTGCGCGACCAAGTCAACGAAACCTCCGTGTCGGAGTTTGGGATCCGAGTGCTGGACATCCGCATCAAGGCCATCGAGCTGCCGCAGCAGGTCAGCGAGAACGTCTACCGGCGCATGGCCACCGAGCGTGAGAAGCTGGCCCAGGAGTTCCGGTCCCGGGGCCGCGAGGCGGCTGAGGGTATCCGTGCCGACGCCGATCGCCAGCGTGCCGTGATTCTGGCCGAGGCGTTTGCCAAGTCGGAGCAGCTGCGTGGTGAGGGTGATGGTGAAGCGGCCCGCATCTACGCCGACGCCTACACCCGGAACGAGGCGTTCTACAGCTTCTATCGGAGCTTGACGGCGTACCAGAAAGCGTTCGCCGGCAAGGACGATCTTCTGGTGATCGACTCCGACAGCGACTTCCTGAAGTTCCTCAAGGATCCCCGGGGCGCGGCCAACTGAGGTCCCGGACGCCAGAAACCGGAATACCCTGTGTATTCCGGTTTTTTTGTGCCTGACAACCGTGTAAAATCCGACCGGTTTTGTGTCGGGTTTTCTGACCCCGGCTTCACCACAAATCCCGAGAGTTCCCCGTGGCCCTTCAGGGCGCCGTAGCGGGACAGACAGATAACGGAATCGCATGACTGTATCGGATCGCTGGTTGCTGCCAGACGGTGTGGAGGACATCCTGCCGCCGCTGGCCGGACGGATCGAATCGCTGCGACGGGACGTGATGGATACCTGTCAACGCTGGGGCTACCAGCTGGTTATCCCGCCCCTGATCGAATACCTCGAATCCCTGTTCACGGGGACCGGGCACGACCTGGAATTGCAGACCTTCAAACTGACGGACCAGCTGACCGGTCGCATGATGGGCGTCCGGGCGGACATGACCCCCCAGGCCGCCCGGATCGATGCCCACACCCTGGGACAGGAGGGCATCACCCGGCTGTGTTACGCCGGCCATGTCCTGCATACCCGGCCCCGTCACATGCTGACCGGCCGTACCCCGATCCAGGCCGGCTGTGAACTGTTCGGCAGCGCTTCCGAGGCGGCCGATATGGAAGTGATCCGCCTGATGCTGGAGACCTTGAGGGTGGCCGGACTGCCGAAGGTCCACGTCGACCTGGCCCATGTCGCCATTTACGAAAGCCTCATTGGCGAGGCGGATTTCGACCGTGACACCGAGGAAGCCATCTTTGATGCCATGGGGCGCAAGTCCGTGCCGGAGCTGGATCAACTGCTGGGCGAGTGCCCGGAAGGTTCGGCCGGCTTCCGTCTGCGTCAGCTGGCCCGGGTCAGTGGCGGTCCGGAGGCCCTGGCGGAAGCGCGCCAGGTACTGGCGGGCGGATCGCCCGCGCTGACGGCAGCCCTGGACCAGCTGGCCCGGGTGTCGGACATGCTGTCCCGGGACTTCCCGGAGGTCAGCTTCGGGTTCGATTTCTGTGAGCTGCGCGGTTACAACTACCACACCGGCCTGGTGTTCGCGGCGTACGTGCCCGGACACGGTGAGGCTGTCGCCAAGGGCGGCCGCTATGATGCCATCGGCAGCGACTTTGGCCGTGCCCGCCCCGCCACCGGTTTCAGCCTGGACATCCGGGCGCTGGTGTCGCTGGGTGACCGCGTGGTACGAAAATCAGGCGCCATCTGGGCACCGGCCGACCGGGACCCGGCCCTGGAGGGTGTGATTTCCGGTTTGCGTATGACGGAGACCGTGATTCGGGCACTGCCGGAAGACGAGGGATGTGACCCCGCCGAGCGTGGGTGTGACCGGCAACTGGTGAAAAGAGACGGCCAGTGGGTCGTCGAGTCTCTGGACTGAATTGAGAGAGCATCATGGGCAAGAACGTAGTTGTGCTGGGCACCCAGTGGGGTGATGAAGGCAAGGGCAAGATTGTCGACCTGCTGACCGACAAGGTCGCGGCCGTGGTTCGTTTTCAGGGGGGGCACAACGCCGGGCACACCCTGGTCATCGAGGGCAAGAAAACGGCCCTGCACCTGATCCCGTCCGGCATTCTGCGCCAGGACGTTCAGTGCTTGATCGGCAATGGCGTGGTGCTGTCGCCTGAGGCCCTGCTCAAGGAAGTCCGGGAACTGGAGTCCAGCGGTGTCGCGGTTCGGGAACGGCTGAAAATCAGCCTGGCCTGCCCGATCATCCTGCGCACCCACGTGCGCATTGATCAGGCCCGGGAGCGTGCCCGTGGCAACGACAAGATTGGCACGACTGGCCGGGGCATCGGCCCGGCCTACGAAGACAAGGTGTCACGTCGGGGCGTGCGCCTGGGGGACCTGTGCAACCCGGTGGACTTTGAAGCCAAGCTGCGGGAAATCATGAGCTTCCACAACTTTGTCCTGACCGAGTACTACAAGGAAGAGCCGGAAGACATTGACGCGGCCCTGGCAGAGCTCAAGGTCATGGGCGAAGAGATCCTGCCGATGGCGGCGGACGTGACCGACATGCTGCATGACTACCGCAAGCGGGGCGAGAATATTCTGTTCGAGGGCGCCCAAGGCTCGTTGCTCGATATCGACCTGGGGACCTATCCCTTCGTGACCTCATCCAACACCACCGCAGGCGGTACGGCGACCGGTTCCGGTTTTGGCCCTCTGTTTCTGGATTATGTGCTCGGGATCACCAAGGCCTACACCACCCGGGTGGGTTCTGGCCCGTTCCCGACTGAGTTGTTCGACGACATGGGCAAGCACCTGGCGGTCAAGGGCAACGAAGTGGGCACCACCACCGGCCGCTCCCGCCGCTGCGGTTGGTTCGATGCGGTGGCCCTGCGCCACGCCATCCAGATCAACAGCGTATCCGGGATTTGCCTGACCAAACTGGACGTGCTTGATGGTCTGGAAACCGTGAAGGTGTGTGTGGGCTACCGGACTCCGAACGGCGAGCTGACCCGTCCGCCGATCGGTTGCGACAACTTCAAGGACATCGAGCCGGTCTACGAGGAACTGCCGGGCTGGAGTGAGAGCACCGTTGGCCTGACCAGCATCGACCAGCTGCCGGAGAACGCTCGGGCGTACATCCGCTTCCTGGAAGAGCAGATTGAGGCTCCGATCGACATCATCTCCACCGGCCCGGACCGGGTCGAGACCATCATCCTGCGGCACCCGTTTGGCGAGTGACGCCGGTTAGCCCCCAAAAGCCCCGCCAAGGCGGGGCTTTTGGGTGGCGGTTTCAGGGTTTGGTGGCGATGACCGTGGCCCGCTTGGGGCCGGGGTAGCCCTCGAGGGTCCGGGATGGGTCGGCCGGATCCAGGAAATCCCTTAGAGAGTTGAAGCGCATCCAGTCGGTGCTGCGCTGCTCCTCGGGAGTGGTCACCGTGACATCGACCACCCGGGCGTCCCGGAAGCCGGTACGCTGGAGCCAGCGCAGGAGCGTGTCGCAGCTGGGCAGGAACCAGACGTTGCGCATTTGCGCGTAGCGGTCCTCCGGCATCAGGGTGTAACCCTCCGGGCCGTCGACCACCAGGGTTTCCAGCACCAGTTCACCGCCCCGGCGCAGGGTGCCCTTGAGTTCCAGCAGGTGGTCGATCGGGGAGCGGCGGTGATACAGCACTCCCATGGAAAAGGTGGTGTCAAAGGCCTCCAGGTCCGCCGGCAGATCCTCCATTCGCACCGGCAGCAGATCCACCGGCACCTCCCCCAGATAGCGTTTGACGCTCAAAAATTGGAACAGGAACAGCAGGCCCGGATCGATGCCGACGACCCGCCGGGCGCCAGCGCCGTACATCCGCCAGCAGTGGTAGCCCGAGCCGCAACCGACGTCGAGCACTTGGCGGTCGCGCAGGTCCGACAGGTGGGGGGCCACCCGTTGCCATTTCCAGTCTGAGCGCCACTCGGTATCGATGAAGGTGTCGAAAAACCGGAACGGGCCCTTGCGCCAGGGCATCAGGCCCCGCAGCCCCCGCTCCAGGCGCTCCGCCTGGGCCCCGGACAGGGCAGCGTCCCGGCTGAGGGTGACGGTATCGGTGTCGAAGCTGGCCCGGACGCCGTCGAGCTCCGGCAGTGTCGCCAGGGCTTCCAGCCATCGGGGCAGGTCGCCGTGGGGGTTCTCGTCGAAGCGGTACCGGAGCTGAGTGTTCAGCTGCTGGACCCAGTCCGGCCGTCCCTGGGCGGCGAGGTCGGCAAACAGCGCCTGGAACTGGCGCCGCCAGTCGAAGGACGGTGTCGTGGCTACGGTCGTCATGGTGTCTTGATGGCGAGCAGGGAGGTGAAGTTGAAGCACTGATACCAGAGCAGCACCTGGTCGAAGCCGGCGGCTCGCAGGCGCTCCTGATGCTGTGCCAGGGTTTCCGGTATGAGCACCTGCTCCAGCGCGGTGCGTTTCTGGCTGATTTCCAGGTCGGAATAGCCGTTGGCGCGCTTGAAAGCGTGGTGCAGCCGCGTCTGGATTTCCTGCTCCTGCTCGGATTCGAAGCACAGTTTTTCCGACAGAATCAGCACACCGCCCGGCCGGGTGGCCTCGGCGATGCGCTGGAGCAGGCCGGCCCGCTGTGCCGGGGCAATGAACTGCAGTGTGAAGTTCAGGGTAGTGACCGAGGCATTGCTCAGCTCGGTGTCGAGGATATCCTCACAGCGCAGGGTTACCGGGACCGGCGAGTCGTCCAGGGCGATGTAATGTTCGCAGCGTTCGATCATTGCCGGGGAGTTGTCCACTCCGAACAGGTGGCAGTCGGCAAACGGAATGCCGTGGCGCATGGCCAGGGTGGAGGCGCCGAGGGAACAGCCCAGATCGTAGCAGTGGGAGCCGGGTTGCGCGTACTGCTCGGTGATTACTTCAATCATTGGGATGATGGTGGTGTAGCCCGGCACGGAGCGGCGAATCATGTCGGGGAACACCCGGGCCACCGAGGCGTCGAATCGGAATTCCTCGGGCTTGCGTTCGGTGGCGAACAGACGGTCGGTCGCCTGTTCCGGTGGCTGGCGCTTGCGGGAATCAGTCATCGCCGGGCTCCCTGGCCGGAACTGCCGGTGCCGTGGGAGAGGGCCGGCGGCAGCGCACGCCACGGTTCTTGTAGTCAACGAGAATGCCCCGGAACGAAGGATCCGCGTCGGCGGCGATGGCCAGGTAGCCATCCTGGCACACCGCGTGCAGCTCCGACGCCTTGGGGGACATTCGGTAGGGTTCGTCCGGGGTCACATGAACGGCTTGGAAATCGCCCACCGGCACGTGATCCTTGTTGTCCGAGTGGTCGATTTTGCCGGCACTCTCAAGCGCCAGGACGGTGACCACCACGGTAATCACGGCGGTCAGAATCAGGCTGCGGGCGCTGTAACGGGCTTCGCTTTGGCTCATGCCTACCTCGTTGTAACGGTGAGTGGCGGGTCTCAATACTGACCCGGAATATCGATGGCCGGGGCCTGCAGTGCCGCCATCTGCTCGCGCAACGCCAGGATCTGCTCCGACCAGAAACGCGGCTGCCCGAACCAGGGAAAGTATTTGGGAAAGGCCGGGTCGTCCCAGCGACGGGCCAGCCAGGCGCAGTGCGCGATTTGCCGGTAGCAGCGCAGAGGCTCGATCAGGTGCCGCTCCCGGCGGTTGAAGTCCCGGAACATTTCGTAGCCCTCAAGCAGCTCGGCGAGCTGGGCGCCGCGGTCGTTGTCCTCACCGTTGAGCAGGAGCCACATGTCCTGGATCGCGGGCCCGGACAGGCAGTCGTCCAGATCCACGAACAGCATGTGTTCGTCCCGGCAGAGGATGTTGCCCGCGTGGCAGTCGCCGTGCAGACGCAGCGCCTCAACCGGGCCCGCCTCGTCGAGCCGGGCGGCGCACAACGCCATCAGGTCGGAGAGGAGGCTGTCCCAGGCTGGACGGAGGTCCTCGGGAATCCAGGGACCATCGCGCAGGAAACGGTGGTTGGCCTCGAGGCCCGCCAGCAGGTCCAGGGTTGGGCGGTGCTGGAACCGTCGGCGGGCACCAACAGTATGCAGTTGGCCCAGCCATTGCCCGAGTCGGTATAGGGTGTCAGTGACACTGGTATCCGGGGCCTGTCCGCCCCGCTGTGGGAACACCGCGAACCAGAAATCGCCGTGCCGGCCCAGAGTGTCGCCGTCGGCCAGAGGCTGTGGTGCCACCACCGGAATCCCCGCCGCTACGGCTTCCATGCTGAATGTGTGCTCCTCCCGCAGTGCCGCTTCGCTCCACCGTCCCGGCCGATAAAACTTGGCAATCACCGGTGCGCCTTCGTCGAGACCGACCTGATAGACCCGGTTTTCGTAGCTGTTAAGGGCGAACAGACGCCCGCTGACCGCAAATCCCTCGGCCTCCAGGGCATCAAGAATGGCGTCCGGGGTAAGTGTATCGTAGGGATGGCTGGCTTGGTTCATGAGGCTGCGATCGGCGAAAAACGTGTGCGCCATTATACCCGCTCGGCGTCCGGGCGTAATCCGCGCGATTACGGACGCTCCCGGTTTGACCGCCCGGTGCTTTGCGCTAATGTGGACAATCCCAAGGAGCGTGCAGGATAGAGCCTATGAGCGAGGAATACCAGGTACAGACCGTGGTGATCGGGGCCGGCGTGGTTGGCTTGGCGGTGGCTCGGGAACTGGCGCGGCGGGGGCGGGAGGTCCTGCTGCTGGAGGCCGGTAGCCGGTTTGGCGAGGGTATTTCGTCCCGCAACAGCGAGGTGATTCACGCCGGTATCTACTACCCTGAGGGGACGCTGAAAGCCCGATTGTGCGTCGAGGGGCGGCAACTGTTGTACACCTATTGCCGGGAACATGGGGTTGGTCATCGCCAGTGCGGCAAGTGGATCGTCGCCACCCACGAGGCCCAGCTCGACACCCTGGCCGGGCTTCGGGAAGCCGCTGCGAAAAACGGCGTGGCTCTGGCGTGGCGGGACGGCGGAGACGTTGCCCGGCGGTTGCCCGGGGTCCGGGTCCGGGCCGCGCTCTGGTCCGCGGCAACCGGGATTGTCGACTCGCACGGACTGATGGTGTCGCTGCTGGCGGATCTGGAGGCCGCGGGCGGCCAGCTGGTGCTGCAATCGCCGGTACTGACCGCGGACAGCGGGGCGGGGCGGCACCGGCTCGAAGTGGGGGGCGCGACGCCCTGCGTGCTGGTGGCGCGCGAGGTAGTGAATGCTGCGGGTCTGGGCGCTCCGGCCCTGGCGGCGCGCTGGCACGGGCTGCCGCCGGAGCAGCGGCCCCGGCAATGGCTGGCCCGGGGTGTGTACTTCTCTTACACCGGCCGTCATCCGTTCGATAGCCTGATCTACCCGGTGCCCGAGGTGGGTGGGTTGGGGGTGCACCTGACCCTCGATCTGGCGGGGCAGGCGCGGTTCGGGCCGGATGTCGAATGGATCGAGCGGGAGGACTACCGGGTGGACCCGGCGCGAGCCCGGGCGTTTGCCGACGGTATCCGGCGCTGGTGGCCGGCGCTGGACCCCGGCCGTCTGCAGCCGGCCTACGCGGGAATCCGGCCCAAGCTGACCGGGCCGGACGGCGGCTTTTTCGATTTTCGCATCGACGGTCCGGCGACACACGGGGTGCCGGGGCTGGTCAACCTGTTCGGTATCGAATCCCCCGGCCTCACCGCCAGTCTGGCCATTGCTCGGCGGGTGGGGTCACTGCTGGATGTGGCCGCGGACTGACGGGGGCGGGTGTGCGGGCCAGGGCCCAGAGCTCCACCCGCTGTGTTCCCGCCGATTTCAGCAGACTCGCCAGAGCCCGGGCGGTGGCACCCGTGGTGACCACGTCGTCCACGATCGCGACCGAGGCGGGCGGCTCGCCCGTCAGGGTAAGGCTGTCGTTCAGGTTGGCCAGGCGTCCGGCCCGGTCCAGGCCCCGCTGCGTGGGCGTTCGCCGGGTGCGATGAACCCGGCCCCGCAGCACCGGCAGGTCGAGTGCCCGCCCCAGATATTCGGCCAGATCCTGGGCTTGGTTGAAGCCGCGCTGACGCCGGCGGGCCGGGTGCATAGGGGCGGCGATCAGTGCCTCCGGCCGGCAGTCGGGTTCTCGGGCCAACGCCTCCTCCAGGTGACGGGCCAAGCCAGCCATCAGTGGGCGTCCATACTTGCGCTGGCCCTGATACTTGTACCGGCCGATCATGCGGTCCACCGGAAACTCATAGCGCCAGGGAATGCGTGCCCGGGCAAACGGGGGCGGGTCACGCAGACAGTCGCCACAACACAGCCCCGTGGCGCTGTCCGGTAAGGGCAGGGCACAGCGTGGGCAGGCCGGGGTGTTGGCAGGCAGATCGCTGCGGCAGGCGGCGCACAGGCCGTGATCGGTGGTCGGGGCGAGGCAGCTGACGCAGCGTTCGGTCAGAAGCGCGCTGTTAACCTTTTGTTTAATCCTGGTTGACAGCAGGGTCAGTCCCTTTATCATCGGGTTCATCCGTAAACCAAAAGACCTGAACAGGTTAACAGGACCCGACCATGACTGCCACAGAACCGCGTCACGACTGGACGCTCCAAGAAGCCCGTGCCCTTTTTGAACTGCCGTTCAATGACCTGCTGTTCCGCGCCCAGACGGTCCATCGGCAGTACTTCGATCCCAATGAGGTGCAGGTGAGCACGCTGCTGTCCATCAAGACCGGTGCCTGTCCTGAAGATTGCAAGTATTGCCCGCAAAGCGGCCACTACAACACCGGGTTGGAAAAGGAAAAGCTGCTGGAAATTGAGAAGGTGGTGGCTGAAGCTCGGGCCGCCCGGGACAAGGGCGCCTCCCGGTTCTGTATGGGCGCGGCCTGGCGCAGTCCGTCACGCAAGGACATGCCCTATGTGCTGGAAATGGTCCGCCAGGTGAAATCTCTCGGTCTGGAGACCTGTATGACGCTGGGCATGCTTGGGGAAGAGCAGGCCCGGGCCCTGGCCGAGGCGGGGCTGGACTATTACAACCACAACCTGGATACCTCTGAGAAATACTACAACCACATCATCACCACCCGGACCTACCAGGACCGCCTGGAAACACTGGAAAACGTGCGCAAGGCCGGCATGAAGGTCTGTTGCGGCGGTATCCTGGGGATGGGCGAGGACGAGGACGATCGCATTGGCCTGCTGGTTCAGCTCGCCAATCTGCCTCAGCATCCGGAAAGCGTGCCGGTCAACATGCTGGTGAAGGTGAAGGGAACCCCCCTGGAAGACGTAGAGGACATGGACCCCTTCGACTTCATCCGCATCATCGCGGTGGCACGGATCATGATGCCGGCTTCCCATGTGCGGCTGTCCGCCGGGCGTGAGCAGATGAATGAACAGATGCAGGCCCTGTGTTTCATGGCGGGGGCGAATTCCATCTTCTACGGGGAAAAACTGCTGACCACCTCAAACCCCGAGGCCGACGCCGACATGCGCCTGTTCCGGCGCCTGGGGATTCGCCCCGAGCGGCGGACCCAGTGCACCACCGAGGCCGAGGAAGCCGCGGCCCTCACCGAGGCGGTGGAATACGAGGCAACACGCCATCTGTTCTACGACGCCACCCGTGAGTCCGCCTGAGACCATGCGTGATTTCCTGCGCGAGATCGAGGAGCGCAAGCGGGCCGGGCTGTATCGAAGCCGGCGGCAGGTCTCGGGGCCCCAGCAGCCGTCCCTGACCGTGGAAGGTCAGCCGCTGCTGTCGTTTTGCAGCAATGATTACCTGGGTCTCGCCAATGCCCCGGAGGCCCGGGAGGCACTGGCGCGGGCGCTGGAGCATGCCGGCCTGGGCGGCGCCTCCTCGCATCTGATCTGCGGCCATCACGAGGCCCATCATCGACTGGAAGGCCAGCTGGCGGCGTTTACCCGCCGGTCGTCCGCACTGCTGTTTTCCACCGGCTATATGGCGAACCTCGGCGTGATATCGGCCCTGGCGGGTCGCGGCGACACCATCTTCTCGGACCGCCTCAACCACGCCTCCATCATTGACGGCTGCATCCTCAGCCGGGCCCGCGTCCGGCGTTACGCCCATGGTGACGTTTCCGCCCTGGAAGTCCAGCTGGCTCAAACCCCTGGACACAAGCTGGTGGTCACGGACGGGGTATTCAGCATGGACGGCGACGTTGCCCCATTGCGGGCGTTGGCCCGGGTCTGCCAGCGTCACGATGCCCTTTTGATGGTGGACGACGCCCACGGGTTGGGGGTGCTGGGCCCGCAGGGGCGGGGCAGTGTGCTGGCTGCGGGACTGTCGGAACAGGACGTGCCGGTGCTGGTCGGAACACTGGGCAAGGCCGCCGGTGGCAGTGGTGCCTTCGTCGCCGGCCCCGAGTGGTTGACTGAATACCTGGTCCAGAAAGCGCGCACCTACGTTTACACCACGGCGATGCCGCCGGCGCTGGCGGTGGCGATCGGGGCCAATCTCGAGGCCGTGGTGCAAGGCGACGACCTGAGATCGCACCTGGCGGGATTGGTACGGCGCTTCCGGGAGGGGGCGTCGGCCCTGGGTTATACCCTGATGCCGTCCCAGACCCCGATCCAGCCGATCCTGGTGGGTGACAACGACACCGCCCTGGCACTGAGCCGGGCGCTGGAAGCGCGGGGGATCCTGGTCACCGCCATCCGGCCCCCGACCGTACCGGCGGGGGAGGCTCGCCTGCGGGTAACGCTCAGCGCAGCGCATCAGGCGGCTCAGGTGGATCGTCTGCTGGATGCACTGGCCGAATGCCGTTCGGGGCTGCCCTGCTCGGGTGTCCGCTCATGGGCATGATGCCGGAGCGGCCCGGTGATTGGGAGCCATGCCCCACCAGGGCCGACAAGCGGGACATCGCCAGCGACTTTGGCCGCGCTGCGACCACCTATGAACAGGCGTCCCGGTTACAACGGATGATGGGCATGCGGATGCTGGAGCGGCTGTCGGCGGAGCGCGCATCGCCACTGCGTATCCTGGACCTGGGGTGTGGTACTGGCTGGTTTTCCCGGGCTCTGGCGCGGCGCTATCCCGACGCCGTCATCGTCGGTGCCGACCTTGCCGAAGGGATGGTCAGCCGTGCCCGAGCCGGCGGCGGCGCGGCGTTTCTGGCCGCAGACGCCGAAGCCCTGCCGTTTGTCAGCGGGGGCTTTGACCTGGTATTCAGCAACCTGATGATCCAGTGGTGCTCCGAGCCGGAGCAGGTGCTGTCCGAGTGCCGACGGCTGCTGCGTCCGGGGGGCTGGCTGGCGTTATCCACCCTGCTGGAGGGTACCCTGAGCGAGCTACGGCAAGCCTGGGCGGTGGCCGATCCGGGGCGGCCCCATGTCAACGAATTTGTTCCCGAGACATGCTGGCGTACGACCGTGACCGGCGTCTTGCCGGGGGCTGACTGTGTCGCCGAGACCCTACGCCTGCCCTACGATTCGCCAATGGCCCTGAACCGCGAACTCAAGGGCTTGGGTGCCACTTTCAAGGGAGACGGTCGTCGCCGCTCGCTGACGGCACCGGGCCGGTTCCGGGCCATGGTCCGGGCTTACCCGGTCGCGGACGGTGATGGTGTCCTGGCATCCTATCGGGCCGGCTGGGTGTACTGGTCGGCACGCTGAGCGTTCAACAGAAGGATCCCATAATGGCAAAGACCTGCTACTTCGTGACCGGCACCGATACCGGTGTCGGCAAAACCCTCGTGTCGGCGGCTCTGCTGGAGGCGGCGAAAGCCCGGGGCATGCGTACCCTGGCAATCAAGCCGGTGGCTTCCGGCTGCGACATGACGCCGGACGGGTTGCGGAACGAGGACGCGCTGATCCTGCAGGCGGCCATGACCGAATCTCTGCCCTATGAGCAAGTGAACCCGGTGGCCTTGGCGCCGGCGATTGCGCCTCACGTGGCCGCCGCCGAGGCCGGCCGATCTCTGTCGGCGCAGCGTTTGGTGGGGTTTTGCCGGGGGCTGCAGACTCGCCCGGCCGATCTGATGCTGATCGAGGGCGCCGGTGGCTGGCGAGTGCCGCTGAATGAGCGGGAAACCTACGCGGCGGTGCCAAGGGCGCTGGGCACACCGGTGATTTTGGTGGTGGCACTGCGCCTGGGCTGCATCAACCACGCCCTGCTGACCGCCGAGGCCATCCGGGCCGACGGCCTGACACTGGCGGGTTGGGTGGCCGACCGGCCGGCCCCGGAGATCATGGCCAACGAGTCGGAGACTCTGAATTACTTGCGGGGGCATCTGGGGGCTCCGTGCCTTGGCGTCCTGCCCTGGCTGGAAAACGCTGCCCCGGCGGTTCTCGCCGACGCCCTGGATCTGACGGTTCTGTTTGAAAAGTGAACAATGTTATGGCTTACTGGTGGACAGGGCAGTTACCGGACGTCGTCTTATGATCAACAACACCTTGGCCGCTGGGATTCAGGGCATTCAGGAGAGCATGGCCGGCATGGAGAGCGCGGCCCGTAAGATCGCCCGGGGCGGTCTGGACGGTCCCCGGGGCAGTGCGGACGGGGCCACGGACCTGATTGAGCCCATACTGGACCTCAAACTGTACGAGCGCAGTGTCGAAGCTTCCGCTCAGGTGGTCAAAGTCGCGGACGAAACCCTGGGCACACTGCTCGATATTCGGGCCTGAGCGCCTGCGGGTGGCGGTTCGGTACCGCCGCCGATGCTTCCCTTCAGTTTCTTGTCTTGTTCCTCCCGCAACCGGGTCGTCCTGCCCGTGATTTCCAGCCAGCGCCGGGTCCACACGGGGTGGAACGGTGCGGCCGTGCGCTTTTCCCAACAACAAATTTTTGCTTGCCCTATTGACAATTTCGCATCTGTAAACGTATGTTTCAAACAGCTGTTTAATTTGCGCCGTGGCGGGGTCGCCGCGGTGCCTGGGAAAACCAAGGCCAAAGGCTGCAGATTCGTCTCAGCCGGCACCGAAAACCGAGGTGGATTCCATGCCTGAGTACAAAGCGCCCCTGCGTGATATCAAATTCGTCATGAACGAGCTGCTCAACAGCGAGCAGCATTACGCCAATTTGGAAGGTGCGGAAGACGCAACCCCGGATATGGTGGACGCCATCATCCAGGAGGGTGCGAAGTTCTGTGAACAGGTACTGTCTCCGCTGAACCCGGTGGGCGACCGCGAAGGCTGCACCTGGAGCGAGGACGGTGTGAAAACCCCGACCGGCTTCAAGGAAGCCTACCAGCAGTACGTTGAAGGCGGCTGGCCGTCCATGACCGCGGATCCCACCTACGGCGGGCAGGGTCTGCCTCATTCCATCGGCCTGGTGATCAGTGAAATGGTGGGCACCGCCAACTGGTCCTGGGGCATGTATCCGGGCCTGAGCCACGGTGCCACCAACACCATCGAGGCGCATGGCACCGAAGAGCAAAAACAGGTGTACCTGACCAAGCTGATCAGCGGTGAGTGGACCGGCACCATGTGCCTGACCGAGCCGCACTGTGGCTCCGATCTGGGAACCCTGCGCACCAAGGCCGAACCGAACCCCGACGGCAGCTACAGCATCACCGGCACCAAGATCTTTATCTCCGCCGGCGAGCACGACATGGCCGAGAACATCGTGCACATCGTGCTGGCCCGGCTGCCGGGCGCCCCGGAAGGCACCAAAGGCATTTCCCTGTTCATCGTACCCAAGCGCCTGCCGAACGAAGACGGCTCCGCGGGCGAGCGCAATGCCGTGTCCTGTGGTTCCATCGAACACAAGATGGGGATCCACGGCAACGCCACCTGCGTCATGAACTTCGACGGCGCCAAGGGTTGGCTGATCGGTCCCGAGAATAAGGGGCTGAACTGCATGTTCACCTTCATGAACACGGCCCGTATCGGCACCGCGATCCAGGGCCTGGGCTCCGCCGAGCTGGCGTTCCAGGGCTCCCTGGCCTATGCCAAGGAACGCTTGGCGATGCGCTCCCTGAGCGGCCCGAAAAACCCGGAGGGCCCGGCCGATCCGATCATCGTGCATCCGGACGTGCGCCGCATGCTGCTGACCCAGAAAGCCGTGGCCGAAGGCGCCCGCGCGCTGATCTATCTGGCCGGCCAGCAGGTGGATATCGTGCATGCGGGCAAGAGCGAGGAAGAGCGCAAGGCGGCGGACGCCCTACTGGGCTTCCTGACGCCCATCGCCAAGGCCTTCCTGACCGAGATTGGCTACGAGGCGGCGAACCTGGGTTTGCAGGTGTTCGGTGGCCACGGCTACATTTCCGAGTGGGGCATGGAGCAGAACGTGCGTGACGCCCGGATCTCCATGATCTATGAAGGCACCACCGGCATTCAGGCGCTGGACCTGCTGGGTCGGAAAGTGCTGATGACCCAGGGCGAGGCGCTGAAACTGTTCACCAAGCAGGTGCACCTGTTCTGCAAGGAGAACGCCGATAACGCGCAGCTCAAGGAATTCATCGAGCCGTTGGCCGCCATCAATAAAGAGTGGGGCGAGCTGACCATGAAGATCGGCATGACCGCCATGAAAAACCGGGAGGAAGTCGGTGCGGCCTCGGTCGACTACCTGATGTACTCCGGCTACGCCGTGTTCGCCTATCTGTGGGCCCGCATGGCCAAGGTGGCGCTGGACAAGATGGCCGATGGCACCACCGAGGAAATGTTCTACAACGCCAAGGTGCAGACGGCGCGGTTCTACTTCAAGCGCATTCTGCCCCGGACCAAGGCGCACGCGGAAGCCATGCTGGCCGGCGCCGACACTCTGCTGGACATGCCAGAGGAAGCCTTCGCTTTCTGAGGCGTGGGTTCCGGCAAGACCATATGAACCAGAAGCCCGCGCTCTCAGGAGCCGGGCTTTTTTCATGAGATCACCCGGGCTTTGCGGTAGAATACCGGCCCACAAAAAAACAACTTTCAGCGGACACATAGCCCATCAGGTCCGGCGCCCGAACCGGTTGCCCCGCACCTGTAACGACTGACTGAAATTTTTTGGAGAGTTTGGAATGGCTGAATATCAGGCACCGTTACGTGACATTCGCTTCGTCATGAATGAAGTCTTCGACGCGCCTTCCCTGTGGGCGTCCCTTCCGAAAGTGGCAGAGAACGTCGATCCTGAAACCGCTGACGCGATTCTGGAAGAGGCAGGCAAGATCGCCAGCAGTGTGCTGGCGCCCCTGAACCGCGAGGGGGACGAGCAGGGTT
This sequence comes from Marinobacter lutaoensis, assembly GCF_001981305.1. Lineage (GTDB taxonomy): Bacteria > Pseudomonadota > Gammaproteobacteria > Pseudomonadales > Oleiphilaceae > Marinobacter > Marinobacter lutaoensis. The sequence goes on from NZ_MSCW01000001.1 coordinate 71,342, forward strand.
GCCAGTGGCATGAGGGCGTAGTGACCGCGCCGGAAGGCTTCAAGGAAGCCTACCAGACCCTTGTCGAGGGTGGCTGGAACGGCCTTGGCGGCAACCCGGAATTTGGTGGTATGGGCATGCCCAAGACCCTGGTGGCCCAGTTCGAGGAAATGATGCAGGGCGCCAACATGGCATTCGGCCTGGCGCCGATGCTGACCGCCGGTGCCTGCCTGGCGCTGGATGCCCACGGCAGCCAGGAACTGAAAGAGAAATACCTGCCCAATATGTACGCGGGCACCTGGTCCGGCGCCATGGACCTGACCGAACCGCACGCAGGCACCGACCTGGGCATCATCCGGACCAAAGCCGAGCCTAACGATGACGGTTCCTACCGCATTACGGGCACCAAAATCTTCATCACCTGGGGTGAGCACGACATGGCGGAGAACATCATCCACCTGGTGCTCGCCAAGCTGCCCGACGCACCCAAGGGGCCGAAGGGCATCTCCCTGTTCCTGGTTCCTAAATTCCTGGTCAACGAGGATGGGTCACTGGGGGAGCGTAACCGGCTTAGCTGCGGTTCCATCGAGAAAAAGATGGGCATCAAGGGGTCCGCCACCTGCGTCATGAACTTCGACGGTGCCAAGGGCTGGCTGGTCGGTGAGGAGAACAAGGGTCTGGCGGCCATGTTTACCATGATGAACTACGAGCGTCTGGGTGTCGGTATCCAGGGTATCGGCGCCGCCGAGGCCTCGCTGCAAAACGCCCGGGCTTATGCCCTGGACCGCCTGCAGAGCCGTGCACCCAGCGGGGCGCAGCAGCCGGACAAGGTGGCGGATCCGATCATCGTGCATCCGGACGTGCGGCGCATGTTGCTGACCATGAAGTCCTACGTGGAAGGTGGCCGGGCGTTTTCCACCTACGTGGCGCAGTGGCTGGATATTTCCAAATACTCCGACGACGATGAACGGCGGACCTACGCCGAGGGCATGGTCGCGCTGCTGACACCGGTGGCCAAGGCGTTCCTGACCGATCGTGGCCTGGAAAGCTGTATCCTGGGCCAGCAGATCTTCGGTGGCCACGGCTTCATCCGCGAGTGGGGGCAGGAACAGCTGGTTCGGGACTGCCGGATCACCCAGATCTATGAGGGAACCAACGGCATCCAGGCACTGGACCTGATGGGCCGCAAGGTGGTCGGAAGCCAGGGCAAGCTCTACGAACTCTTCGCCCAGGACGTCACCCGTTTCCTGGAGGACAACCGCGACAACGAGGCGCTGCGTCCGTTCCTGGAGCCCCTGGCGGCTGCGGTGGAGCGTTTGGATGACGTCACCGAGCATGTCCTGGCCCAGGCGGCGGAAAACCCCAATGCAGTGGGGGCCGCCTCGGTGGATTATCTGGATCTGTTCGGCCTGACCGCACTCGGCTATATGTGGGCGAGAATGGTGAAGGCGGCGGCTCCGAAGGCGGAAGGCGACCGCTCGGGCTTCTATTCCGGCAAGCTCAAGACTGCCCGCTTCTATTTCGAACGCCTGTTGCCAAAAACCGTGTCCCTGGCGGAGAGCATCCGTAGCGGCAGCGAAGCCATGATGGCCCTGAGCGCCGAGGAGTTCTGATTCCAGGACGGAATAACGGTGTAAAAAGGCAGGTCTTCGGACCTGCCTTTTTCGTCTGGGGGAGCGCGTTACCCGGCCCTGAAATCACAGGGTCTCCATTCGCTCCGGGTGGGTGACGAAGGGATTCTCGTTGCCCTGGATCTCGGCAATTCGGCGGTGCCGGGTCAGTTCGGAATCATCCGGCGGATCCAGCCGGTTCCACTGTTTCAGGATGGCGCTGGCACCCAGCCAGGGCAGACCGTAGGTGTCCACCATATAGGCGACGGTGCGTGCCACGTCACCCTTGACCCGCTCCGGTGGTTCGAAAAACTGGGCGCTGACGCGGATGCCGCACTCATCCGGTTGTACGGTGTTGCCGACGTTGTCGTAGCGAACGCTGCGACGCTGCATCTCGATGCGGCTCCGGACCGGGACCATGTTGTGCAGGTCGGACGCGATCTGCCGGTAGCGATCGTCCTTTTCACACTGCCGCGAGGTTCCGCAATCCAGAGCTGTACGGATATCCGCCAAGGGGTACACGTAGCCGTCGGTCATGATGAAGCCCTTGTGGGTGAAGGGGGCGTCACAGAAGAACGAGCGCCCACCATCGGCGTAGAGCTTGCCCCAGAACTGATCCCTGATGACCGTCGCGGGATCACTGAAGCGGGTGTTCTGGCCAATGACCGTGCCGGCGGTGATGAGAAGGAAAAGGGTGGAGATTGTTATTGTGAGCTTTTTCATACGCCACGGATACCTCTGAGCATTCGAAAGTTGCCCGCGTACACGGGAACGGCGTTGCCGGATCCCGGGTCGGGCAGTCAAAATTATGACGCTTTTTGCTTTCGATAATGCGAAGTATGACACAGAGGCTCTCCAGGGGAGAGCCTCAAAGGTAGAAATTTGTGGCGGACTGTTAACCTGTTAACAGATTACTTCAGTTTGTCACGAATCTTCTGGTAACCGCTTTTCAGGTCTTCGCCCAGCTGCCGCGCCGTCTGGCGGGCTTCCTGGCTGGCGTCCTCGGTGTTGTGCAGAATCTTGTCCAGCTTGCTGCGGAAGCGTTCCCAGTCCTGTTCGAGGTCATCCCACTCGTCCTTGATGTCTTCCCGAGCCAGATGCAGTTGAACTCGCGCTTCGTCCCGGTACTGCTTGATTTTTTCCGACAGCTTCTTGAGTTCGTCTTGGATGCTCATGGCAAGCCCCTCCTTGCGTTGACGTCGTGTCGTGGAGCTACCATGCGCTGGAAAGGAAAAGGCTGTCAAGTGACGGCGGGGCCAGGCCGGTGTCCTTGTACCCGGGGATTGATTCAGGTCACTCTCTGAGCGGTCTGACCGGCCAGCAGCACGGCAAGGTCGCGCAGGTAATGCCAGGGGCCGAGGTCGTCAAAGCCCTTGGCCGCGCGGTCGATCTCGCTGCACAGGGCAAGAGCCTGCTGCAGTTGCCGCTGGCTGAGGCGGCGGCTGGCCCGTTCCAGTACCCGGGCCCGCTGGGGTTGGAATACGCCCCGTTTCTTGAGAAAGGCCGCCGGGCTGTCCTGACCGGACGCACGCAGCTCCAGCAGCAGGTTGAGGTCGCGGCTGAGGACAGCCAGCAGGCCCAGGGGATTTTCCCCTTCCTGCTGGAGTACGCCGATGATTTTCGCGGCATGCGCGGCGCGGCCGGCCAGCAGCTCAGACACCAGCTCAAAACCGCTGAAGCGGGAGCTGTCCAGAACCGCCTGTTCGATGGTGTCCTCGTCGATGGTGTTGCCGTTGCTCAGCAGCGACAGCCGGTCCAGTTCCTGGCTTGCGGCCAGCAAGTTGCCTTCGAGGCGCTCGGCGAGCATATCCAGGGCACCCCGGGTCAGGTGCAGGCCCTGGCGCCCGGCGCGTTCCTGCAGCCAGCCCCGGAACTTGTCGGCATCGATGGGCCAGACCGGTATGTGCACGCCTTTGTTCTGGAGTTCCTTGTACCATTTGCGCTTGGTTTCGGCGGCATCCAGCCTGGCGCTGATCAGCAGCAGCACGATGTCTTCCGGCGGTTGCGCCAGCACTCGTTCCATGACCGCACGGCCGTCGCCCAGTTTACCGGTGGGCAGGTGAATCTCAATGCGGCGTTTTTCCGCGAACAGCGACATGGCGTTGCACTCGTCCGCCACGGTGTTCCAGTTCAGCTGGTGATCGGCGTGAAAGGTGAGACGGTCGCGAAAACCGGCGTCTCGGGCAGCCTGCCGGATCTGGTCGCAGCACTCCTGCACCAGCAGGGGCTCGTCGCCCGAAACCAAGTATACCGGAGCCAAGCCTTTCTTGAGCAGCTGGGGCAACTGGGCGGGCTGTGCCTTCATGGGGCTTCGTGCGCTTGCCGGAGGTCGCGTATCCGGGCCTCGGTCAGCGGGGCCAGACGGAACAGCACCTGCTGGGCCAGCCGGTCATGGAGCTGCCGCTCCAGCTCTTCTTGTTCCCGTTGCTTGGCCAGGACATTGGTTTCATCGTAACGATAGCTTTCCCGGGCCACCAGCTCGGCGCCGGCCAGCAGCGGAACCTGGTCGGCGGTACGGACCGACATGCGCAGTGACTGGCTCAGGCGGTACTCAGCCGCCGAGCCCCGGGCGGTGATGGCGGTTGCTCTGCGATCCTGGCGGAAGTCGTCCAGGGTCAGGATGTAGGCGGCCTCCGTCGCGTCCTGCACCTGGACCCGTCCCAGCTCCAGTTGCTCCCGCACGGCCTGGCACAGGGGCTCCGGGACTTGGCGGTCGCACACCACGGCCAGCGGTTGCAGTGCCGGGGGCACCGGCGAGCTGCCCCGCAACTGAAAACCGCAGCCGGTGGCCAGCAGCATCAGTGCCAGGGGCAGGACCCGGATGATCCGGCGTGTCAGGGAAGGGCCGGAGGACATGGTCAGTTGGCCACCACGTTGACCAGTTTGCCGGGCACCACGATGACTTTGCGCACGGTTTTGCCCTCGGTGAAGCGCCGGACGTTTTCATGGGCCAGGGCCAGGGCTTCGAGTTCGCCCTTGTCAATCCCGGCCGGTACCTCGGCTTTGCCCCGGACCTTGCCATTGACCTGCAGCACCACCTGGATCTGGCTGCGCACCATGGCGCTTTCGTCCGCCTCGGGCCAGGGGGCGTCGACCACCGGCTGCTCGTGGCCCAGGCTGTACCACAGCTGATGGCAGATGTGCGGGACGATCGGGGACAGCACCAGCACCGCCGCGTCCAGCGCTTCCTGGCGCACGGCCCGGGTCTGCGGCTCGTCGCCGGTCAGTTTGCCGACGTCGTTGAGCAGCTCCATCACTGCAGCGATGGCGGTGTTGAAGGTGAGCCGGCGGCTGATGTCGTCGCTGACCTTGGCGATGGTTTCGTGAGTCTTGCGGCGGAGGTCCTTCTGAGCGTCGTTCAGGGCAGCGACATCCAGTGCCGGCACCGATCCGCCGGCCACGTGTTCATGGACCAGACGCCACAGGCGCTTGAGGAAACGGTGGGCGCCCTCGACGCCACTGTCGGACCACTCCAGGGACTGCTCCGGTGGTGCCGCGAACATCATGAACAGGCGCACGGTGTCGGCGCCGTACTGGTCGATGATGGCCTGGGGATCAATGCCGTTGTTCTTGGACTTCGACATCTTGGTGACGCCCCCGATCTCCACCGGCTGGCCGTCGGTTTTGAGAATGGCGCGGACCACCTGCCCCTTGGCGTCCCGTTCGACGGTGACGTCGGCGGGGTTGTACCAGGTCTTGCTGCCTTTTTCGTCTTCCCGGTAGTAGGTCTCGGCCAGCACCATGCCCTGGGTAAGCAGGCGTTTGAAGGGCTCGGAGCTGGTCACCAGGCCGACGTCGCGCAGCAGTTTGTGGAAGAAGCGGGCGTACAGAAGGTGCAGGATGGCGTGCTCAATGCCGCCGATGTACTGGTCCACCGGCAGCCAGTAGTTGGCGGCGGCAGGGTCCAGCATGCCCTTGTCATAGTTGGGGCTGCAGAATCGGGCGTAGTACCAGGAGGACTCCATGAAGGTGTCGAAGGTGTCGGTCTCCAGGGTGGCCGGCTGGCCGTTGTATTCGGTTTTGCACCACTCCGGATCCGCCTTGATGGGTGACTGCACGCCGTCCATTTCCACGTCCTCCGGCAGGCGCACCGGCAGGCGATCGTCGGGGACGGGCATCTCGGTGCCGTCGGCCAGGGTCATCATGGGAATGGGGGCGCCCCAGTACCGTTGCCGGGAAACGCCCCAGTCCCGCAGACGGTAATTGACGGTGCGCTTGCCGATGCCTTTTTCCTCCAGATGGAGGGCGATGTCCTCGAATGCCTGTTCGCTGGTCAGGCCGCTGTACCGGCCGGAGGACACCAGTACGCCTTTCTCGGTGAAGGCTTTTTCCTGGACATCGATGTCACGGCCATCGAGTGGGGCGATGACTTGTTTGATGGGCAGGCGGTACTTGACGGCGAACTCGTGGTCGCGCTCGTCGTGGGCGGGCACGGCCATCAGCGCGCCGGTGCCGTAGTCCATCAGCACGAAGTTGGCGATCCACACCGGAATTTCTTCCTGGGTCAGCGGGTGGATGGCCTTGAAGCCGGTGTCGATGCCCTTTTTCTCCATGGTGGCGAGTTCGGCCTCGGCCACTGTGCTGTTCTTGCACTCCTTGACGAACTCCGCCACGTCACGGTGACGTTCCGCCGCTTCCTTGGCCAGGGGATGCTCGGCGGCGACGGCCATGTAGCTGACCCCCATCAGGGTGTCCGGGCGGGTGGTGTAGACGGTCAGACCGGCATCGCGGTCCTTCAGCGGAAAGGTCAGCTCCACCCCTTCGGACTTGCCGATCCAGTTGCGCTGCATGGTCTTGACCTGCTCCGGCCAGCCGTCCAGCTCGTCCAGGTCGTTCAGCAGTTCCTCGGCGTAATCGGTGATGCGGATGAACCACTGGGGAATTTTTTTCTGTTCGACCAGGGCTCCGGAGCGCCAGCCCCGGCCGTCCACCACCTGCTCATTGGCCAGCACGGTCTGGTCCACCGGGTCCCAGTTCACCGTGGCCATCTTTTTGTACACCAGCCCTTTTTCGTAGAGGCGGGCGAAGAACCACTGCTCCCAGCGATAATAGTCCGGGTCGCAGGTGGCCAGCTCTCGGCTCCAGTCATAGCCGAAGCCCAGCTGCTTGAGCTGCTTCTTCATGTAGTCGATGTTGGCTCGGGTCCACTTGGCCGGCGCAGTCTTGTTGGCAATGGCGGCGTTCTCGGCGGGCAGGCCGAAGGCGTCCCAGCCCATGGGCTGCATCACGTTCTTGCCCTGCATGCGCTGGTAGCGCGCGATTACGTCGCCGATGGTGTAGTTACGGACGTGCCCCATGTGCAGCTTGCCACTGGGGTAGGGGAACATGGACAGGCAGTAGTATTTGGGTTTGCCCGGCTCTTCCTTCACCTTAAAGGTTTCGTTCCGTTCCCAGAATTCACGGGCGGTCTGCTCTACGTCACGGGGATTGTATTGCTCGTCCATTCCTGCCATTACCAAAGTCACCCTGTGTCAGATCGATAGTCGGAGGGGCCGAGTATTCTAGCGCACACTGGACGCCACAGGTAGTCTGCCAAAGCCGCCATCCTGTGCCATGCTAGGAAAGGGAAATCCCCCGCATCGGAAAGAAGGAGTGGTTATGACCGAATCCCAGCGCAACCACCTGTCCGGCAAAGCCCTGGAGGCGTATGACCGGATGCTGGAGCGAGTCCAGCAACGGCTGAGGGAGGCCCGGGAAACGTCCCTCCAGACTCTGGAGGAGGAAATCCAGAAGGCGGTTGAATTCGAGTACGAGCTGGAGGAAATGACCCGCGAGGAGGCGGACCTGTTGGGCGCCTATCTGGAGCGGGATCTCCGACACCTGCTGCACTTCGTGGACGAAACCGGGGAAGGGCTCAAAGAGTGGCTGCAGCTGGACCTGTCGCTGCTGGAACGACAGCTGGCCGACAGTCTGCTGTCGGTGGCGGACCGGACGCTGGTGGACACGTTGGAGCTGCAGCAGAAGCTGGACAACGACGACGCCGGTCATTACATCTCCGGCGAGGTGGCCACCGCGGGCATGTTCCGGTGCCTGAACTGCAGTCACATGCTGTGCCTGACCCGGACCAGCCACCTGCAGCCCTGCGAGGCCTGCGGTTCCCACTACTACGAGCGGGTCACCAGCCATTGGCCGCGCAAGGACGGGTAGCGGCTCAGGCCGCCGGCGTGGCGTTCGGGATCTGCCGCTCCCGGACGAACACCACCAGGATCAGCGCCAGGGTGAGCACCGGCCAGGAGCCGGTTTGCATGTAGGGGGTACTGCCGGTGGCGGTACGGACCTGGCCCACCAGGGTGGCGCGCTCGAACTGGGGAATGCGCTGACGGATACGGCCCTTGTGGTCAATGATTGCGGTGACGCCGTTGTTGGTACCGCGCAGCAGGTAGCGACCGGTCTCCAGGGCCCGCATGCGGGCCATCTGCAAATGCTGGAGCGGGCCGATCGAGTCGCCGAACCAGCCATCGTTACTGATGGTCAGCAGCAGGTCGCTGTGACGGCTGTTAAACGCCACGAAATCCGGATAGGCCACTTCGTAGCAGATGAAGGGCATCACCTTCAGCCCGTTGGCTCGCAGGGGGGGCTGGTGCGCCGGTCCTGGGGTAAAGCTGCTCATGGGCAGGTCGAAGAAGCCGATCAGCCCCCGCAACAGACCTTCCAGTGGCACATACTCGCCGAAGGGCACCAGCTTCTGCTTGTGGTAGATGCCTTCGCCGTTGCCGATGGCCATGATGCTGTTGTGAAAGGTGAAGTCTTCCCGGCGGTCGCTGAACCCGTACCAGGGGATGCCGGTGATCAAGGTGCCGTGATCACCGAGCCGGCCGGCAATGTGCTCAATGAGGCTGCCGGCCTGGTCCTGGGGAATGGGAATGGCGGTTTCCGGCCACAGGATCAGGTCGGCGTCCCAGTGGGGCTCCGTCATTGTCAGGTAGGTGACGATCTGCTCCTTCAAGAAATCCGGGTCCCACTTAATCTGCTGCGGGATATTGCCCTGCATGGCCGCCACGGACACCGTCTCGTCACTGAGGTCGGTCCAGTCCACTCGGTACAGGAGCGGCGCGCAGAACCAGGGCAGCAGGGACAATACCAGGGTGGTCCCCGCCGCCCGCCGGCGCTGTGTCAGCCACAGCCAGAGGCTGCCGTACAGGGCCGCTCCGGTGGTGGCGATCCAGAAAGTGATGCCGTGCACACCCACCAGCGGGGCGAGCCCCGCCAGGGGGCCGTCGGTGTGGGCGGTGCCCAGGTATAGCCAGGGAAAGCCAGTCAGCAGCCAGCCGCGCAGCCAGTCACCGAGCACCCAGACAGCCGGAAACAGGATCAGCCGGCGCACCGGGCTGTGGCTGGCCAGCTTACCCCAGAACCAGAAAGCGAGGGCGTGAAACAGGGCCAGCCCCATGACGAACAGCACGGTGAGCAGAATCGCCAGGGGGACCGAGGTGTTGCCGTATTCGCTGATGCTGATGTATACCCAGCTGGCGCCGCTGGCGAACAGTCCCAGGCCGGTCAGCCAGCCGGCGAGGAACAGGCGGTGTGGCGCGACGGGCAGGGTGATCCACAGAATCAGCAGGATCGACAGGGGGCCCAGCCACCACTGGTCAAAGGGGGCGAAGGTCAGGGTTTGCAGGGCGCCGGCGGCCAACAGGGCCGCGGCACCCAGCCAGGGTTGTGTATTCAGCACGCCGGTCAGCGGGCGAGGGGGGGGGTTAGGTGTCACTTCGGGTTACCTGCAGCAGACGGATGACTCGGTTGTCGGCGTTGGCTATGGTAAAGCGCAAACCGCCCAATTCAACCGTTTCGCCCCGTCTGGGCAGGTGGCCAAACTCTTTCAGAATCACGCCGCCAATGGTGTCGAACTCTTCCTCGTCCAGGTCGGTCCCGAAAAACTCATTGAAATCCTCGATCGGCGTGGCGGCCTTGACGGCGAAGGTGTCGTCGCCCCTGGGTTTGATGTTGGTCTCTTCGTCGAAATCGTGCTCGTCTTCGATTTCGCCGACAATCTGCTCCAGCACATCCTCGATGGTGATCAGTCCCGCGGTGCCACCGTATTCATCGACCACGATGGCCATGTGGTTGCGGTTCTCCTTGAATTCCTTGAGTAACTGGTTCAGTCGCTTGCTTTCGGGGACGAACGTGGGGGGACGCAGAATTTCCCGGATGTGGGGCCAGTTCAGTTCGTTGTTCAGGGCCAGGGGCAGCAGATCCTTGGCCAGGAGGATGCCGATGACGTCATCGGGGCTGTCGCCGATCACCGGGAACCGGCTGTGGGCCGAAGCTATGATTTCGCCCAGAAACTCCTTGGGCTCTTGGGACGCCTTGACGGTCACCATCTGGGAGCGGGGAATCATGATTTCCTCGACCCGCATGTCGATGACCTGCATGGCGCCTTCGATGATGCTCATGGCATCGGTGTCGATGATGTTCTGGGACTCTGCGTCCCGAAGGATCTCCAGCACGTCCTCGATGGACTCCGGCCCGCTGGAAAAGGCCTGTGAAATGCGCTCCAGCCAGGACTTGCCGCCCTGGCCGCGACTCGAGTGATCGTCGCTCATGAGTCTGGTTCCGGTTCCTCTGCTTCGTAGGGGTTGTTGTATCCGAGCTGTCTCATCAGCCGGATTTCGAGGCCTTCCATGACCTCGGCGTCGTCATCGTGTATGTGGTCATAGCCCTGCAGGTGCAGCATGCCGTGGATCACCATATGCGCCCAATGGGCCTCCGGGTCCTTGCCCTGCTCGCGGGCCTCCCGCTCCACCACCGGGGCGCAGATGACCAGATCCCCGACCAATGGCACCGTTATACCCGCTGGTGCCTCAAATGGGAAGGACAACACATTGGTCGGCTTGTCCTTGCCCCGATATTGGTGATTCAGGGTCTGGCTTTCAAGGGCGCCGACGATGCGAATGGTCACCTCGGACGGGTGCCCGGCCAGCCAAGCGGCTTGCGCCCAGTGCTGGAAGCGGGTTGGTTCGGGTACGCCTTCGCCCTCGTAGACATTCTGGAAATCCACCGTCAGCGGATGGCTCATGGCGTGGGCATGCCTCCGTCGTCAAAGGCATCGTAGGCCTCCACGATGCGCTGCACCAGAGGATGGCGGACCACGTCGCGGGCGTCGAAGCGGGTGAAGCCGATGCCGGGCACTTTGCCCAGCACGCTGGCCGCGTGGATCAGGCCGGAGTGCTGACCCCGGGGCAGGTCCACCTGGGTGGTGTCACCGGTGATGACGGCCGTGGAGCCGAAGCCGATCCGGGTCAGGAACATCTTCATCTGTTCCCGGGTGGTGTTCTGGCTTTCGTCCAGGATGATGAAGGCGTTATTCAGAGTGCGCCCGCGCATGAACGCCAGCGGTGCGATCTCAATGACGCTTTTCTCGATCAGACGGGTGACTTGATCGAAGCCCAACATTTCGTAAAGGGCATCGTACAGGGGGCGCAGGTAGGGGTCGACTTTCTGGGCCAGGTCGCCGGGTAGGAAGCCAAGCTTTTCACCGGCCTCCACCGCCGGGCGCACCAGCAGGATGCGTTTGACCTGTTCCTCCCGCAGCGCCTCGACCGCGCAGGCAACCGCCAGCCAGGTCTTGCCGGTGCCGGCCGGGCCGATCCCGAAGTTGATGTCGTGGGTGCGGATGTTGTGCACATATTTCTGCTGATTGCGGCCCCGGGGCTTGGCGGTCAGCTTCGGCGTCTTGATGACGGTGACCGCCCCCTCGTCGTAGGGCACGTCTTCCGGCAGCCGCTCCAGGCCGGTTTCGCGGATGAACAGGTGCACCGTGTCCGGGGAGATGTCGTCGGTGGCTTCGGTTTCCCGGTACAGGTGCCGGATGACCTCCACCGCGGCGGCGACATGGTCGGGCTCGCCCTGGACCCGAAAGTGGTGGCCGCGCCGGCCAATGGTTACGTTCAGGCGCTTTTCCACCATTTTCAGGTGTTCGTCGAACTGGCCGCACAGGGTGGCCAGCCGGCGCGGGTCCACCGGGTGCAGATCGAACTGTTTGCTGTCGTTGGGTTTCACCAGAATCCTCAATAGAGTTCGGAATTGACCGGTACGCCGCGCAGGGAGTTGGGCAGCGCCTCCCGGATTTCCACGTCGATGAAGTGGCCCACCACCTCCGGGTTGTCGTGCCGGAAGTTGACGATCCGGTTGTTTTCGGTGCGGCCGGCGTACTCGCCCGGATCCTTCTTGGACAGGCCGGTGACCAGGATACGCTGGGTGGTGCCCACCATGCGACGGCTGATCTCCATGGCCTGTTGGTTGATGCGCTGTTGCAGGATCGCCAGGCGCTGTTTTTTCACTTCCAGGGGGGTGTCATCGGGCAGGTCGGCGGCCGGGGTGCCGGGACGCGGGCTGTAGATGAAGCTGAAGGACACGTCGAAGCCGATGTCGTTGATCAGTTTCATGGTGTCCTCGAAATCCTTGTCGGTTTCGCCGGGGAAGCCAACGATGAAATCGGATGAGAAGCTGATGTCCGGGCGGATCTTGCGCAGCCGGCGCAGCTTGGATTTGTATTCCAGGGCGGTGTGGCCGCGTTTCATGGCGGCCAGGATGCGGTCGGATCCGCTCTGCACCGGTAGGTGCAGGTGACTGACCAGCTCCGGCACCTTGGCGTATACCTCGATCAGAGCGTCGGAGAATTCGACCGGATGGGATGTGGTGTAACGGATCCGGTCGATGCCGTCGATGGTGGCGATCAGCTCGATCAGCTCGGCCAGGTCCATGGTGTCGCCGTCGTGGGTTTCGCCTCGGTAGGCGTTGACGTTCTGTCCGAGCAGGTTCACCTCCCGCACGCCCTGGCTGGCCAGGTGCGCCACTTCGGCGATAACGTCGTCCACCGGGCGGCTGACCTCCTCGCCCCGGGTGTAGGGCACCACGCAGAAGGTGCAGTACTTGCTGCAACCCTCCATGATGGACACGAAAGCGGACGGCCCCTTGGCGCCCGGCTCTGGCAGCCGGTCGAACTTCTCGATTTCCGGGAAGCTGACATCCACCACGCCGACCCCGTCGCCCTTCATGCGTACTTCGGTGATCATGTCCGGCAACCGGTGCAGGGTCTGCGGCCCGAACACCAGGTCCACGTACGGGGCCCGGTCAAGAATCGCCTGGCCTTCCTGGCTGGCGACGCAGCCACCCACCCCGATGATCAGGTCCGGCTTCCGGTTTTTGAGGCTCTTCCAGCGGCCGAGCTGGTGGAACACCTTCTCCTGGGCTTTTTCCCGGATCGAGCAGGTGTTCAGCAGCAGGATGTCTGCTTCTTCCGGGTTCTCGGTCATCTCGACCGCCTCGCCGGACTTGAGCAGGTCCGCCATGCGGGCGGAATCGTACTCGTTCATCTGACAGCCGTGGGTTTTGATGTACAGCTTCTTCGCCATGATTCTCACGTGATCTGGTGGATGTTGCGCCGGGACTGCAAAACGCGCGGGCGCTGAAAAAACGGAACTGCGTATTATACCGGGGTGCCTATTTCGCAACCACCGCTGTCTCGGGTTTTGCTGTGGTATCATCCCCGCCCCGATCTGGAAACGTCCGCGCGCCCCCGGGCCGGCGCGGACGCGAAAACGGAAAGAACGAAGCCCCATGACCCCTGAACGCCTCGCCCGAATCAAGCAAACTCTGAACACCCGCCAGCCAGACCTCCGGGTGCTGACCGACCAAGTCCACAAGCCCCGTAACCTGTCGGCGATCATCCGTTCCTGCGATGCCTTTGGTGTGGCCAATATGCATGTGGTCTGGCCCAGGGAGGGCTTCCGGGCCTTCCGCAAGACCGCCGGAGGCAGTTTCAATTGGGTCACCACCCACACCCACCCCAGCATGGCGGATGCCCTCGCGGTGCTCAAGTCGCAGGGGCACCGGCTGTATGCGGCGCAGCTGTCGGAGCGGGCGGTGGATTTCCGGACCGTGGACTACACCGTGCCCTGCGTCATCGTCATGGGCAACGAGGTGGACGGCGTCAGTGCGGCCGCGGCGGCCGAGGCCGACGAACACATCGTCATTCCGATGATGGGGATGGTGGAATCGCTCAATGTTTCCGCCGCCTGCGCCATCATCCTGTCCGAGGCCCAGCGGCAACGCCGCCAGGCGGGACTGTACGATCATCGCCGGCTGCCGGAGGATGAGTACCGGCGGTTGCTGTTCAGCTGGTGTCAGCCGACGGTAAAACGGTACTGCGACGATCGCAACCTGCCGTATCCCCCCATGGACCCCGACACCGGTGAGCTGATCGATGGCGTGGGCTGGATGCGGGAGGTTCGGAAGCAGCGGGCGAACCGGACAAAACAGGACGGTTCGCCCGGCCCGGCGGGGGACTGAACGTCTCGCGTTCAGCCCCTCCTGGTCAGGTCTCGCGGCTCTCCAGATAGCGCTGCAACTGTTCCCGCAGGGCCTTGGGCAGGCGGGTAATGGTCAGGGCGTCTTTGTCCCGGTCGTAGTAGACGGCCTGGTTCACCAGGTCGGACGAAAACGACAGGCTCAGGCCGCCGCCGGAGCCGGCGATGCGCACCAGTTTTTTTACCTTGCGGTGGTCCGGGTGCAGCACGCCGGTGTCCGGCAGTTCCGCGTTCTGGCTGGCAAACTCCTTGAACCGCTGGGGTTGTTCCTCGTCCAGGTAGCTGGACAGCGCCTCGATTTCCACCGGCTCCCCCAGCGCGTGCTGCTCTTTGCAGAATTCGTAGGCCCGGGTGCGTACCTCGCCGGCTTTCTCTGGTGCCGAGGACTTGGCGAACGCTTCCACCGCGTCCAGGAAGGTCAGCGTCTCCTTTTCCACGTCGACGCTGTTGTTGAAGCCACACAGGCGGATGAACAGCTCGCCCGGCTCGCCGGTGCCGCGACCGTGGACCAGGGTCAGGTAGTTGTCGCCGCCCTGGTCACCAAGCCAGTCGTCCAGTTCGACGCGCAGGGCCAAGTTGAGCCGGGACAGGCTGAGTACGTCGGTGCTGTCCAGACGTTGGTCGCCATCGAAGCGCATTGCGCCGTCGGTTTCCAGGAGGATCAGGTACACCACCTCCTGGTCGGCGAGGGCTTCATGCACCACCATCAGGTGGCCGTCGAATTCCTCCTGACAGCCGCTCAGCAACTCCTGCCACTGCCCGAACAGCCGGTCGGTCAGGGCCGCGAACGTTTGCTTGTCCTCAAGATAGTCCTTCAGCCAGGCGCTGAACGGACTGTCGGCCAGGGCATCGGAAAAACGGCCGTATTTCTTGCCGGGTTTGCTGTTGAACAGCCGTTTCATCTGCTTGTGCAGGGCTTCGTAGTCGCCACCGGGCTCCTGCAGGGGCTCGCCGCTCCTGAGGCGGGCGGGCTGGCCAGGCTGGTACTGACTGGCGAAGGCGGTCCGTAGGTGCTTGATAGCCATGCGTGCGTTCCCCGGTTGATGAACGAAAAAGCCCCGAGGCCTGGAGCGCTCGGGGCTGGCTATTGTAATGGTTTTGCCGGCGGGTTAAATCCGTTTGCCGCGCACCAGGGTCTGGACCAGCTGGCTGACCGCGGCGGGGATCTCCTGTTCGCTGTCCGCCGAGGCGGTGGCATTGGCCACATCGCCGCCGAGGTTGGTGACGATGGCGATCAGGCCATGGGCGGTCAGCAGTTGGGCCACGCGCCGGCGTTCGTCGCTGTCGCCCGCGGACTCCTCGGTGAGCACCACCGGGGTCTTGCCCTGGTCGAACAGAGCGCGCTCCAGCGCCAGTGCCAGCGCGGACGCCTGCTTGCCGTTGCAGGCGATGATCATGGGCTTCTGGGCCAGGCGCCGCTGGCGTTCCTCGGCGCTGACCGGATCCAGGGACTCGGTGCCGTCGGCCAGGCCGGTGATCATGCCCGCGCCGATGGTCACGTTGGTCAGCCGGTCGATGATGATGAAACTGCCGGTGGCGTGGTTGCGAGCATAGGCATCGAATGCCACCGGCTGGTTCAGGGTCAGCTCGCACAGGCCGATTTCATTGAGCTGGAGCCGGCCGGGGTTGGCGCGCTGCTCCAGGGTGTTGACGTCGGTCTGGTAGTGGATCGTCTTGACCGTGCCGGAGGTGAAGGTGGGGCCAAGCTTGATGTTGTACAGGCGACCGGTTTCCAGCGGGGCATCGGTCATCCACACCACGTTGGCCTGGAAGCGGTTGTCCACTTCCGGCTCATCACCGACTTTCACCAGCATGTCGCCGCGGCTGATGTCGATTTCGTCTTCCAGGGTGAGGGTGACCGCCTGGTCCACGTAGGCTTCGTCCAGATTGCCATCGAAGGTGACAATCTCCCGGACTTTGCTGGTGCGCCGGGACGGCAAGGCCATGACCTCGTCGCCCGGGCGGATGACGCCGGAGGCGATGGTGCCGCAGAACCCGCGGAAGTCGAGGTTGGGGCGGTTGACGTACTGCACCGGAAAACGGAAATGCTCCAGATTCTTGTCCCGAGCCACTTCCACTGTTTCCAGGATCTCCATCAACGGCTGGCCGGTGAACCAGGGGGTGTTTTCGCTCCGGTTCACCACGTTATCGCCCTCCAGAGCGGAGATGGGAACGAAGCGGATGTCCTTCAGCCCCAGCTTGGCGGCAAAGGCGAGGTATTCCTCGCGAATCTCGTTGAAGCGCGCCTCGCTGAATGCCACCAAGTCCATCTTGTTCACCGCCACCACGATGTGGCGGATGCCCAGCAGGGAGGCGATGTAAGAGTGACGGCGGGTCTGGGTCAGCACACCGTGGCGGGCGTCGATCATCAGGATGGCCAGTTGCGCGGTGGAGGCGCCGGTGGCCATGTTGCGGGTGTATTGTTCATGGCCCGGGGTGTCGGCGATGATGAATTTGCGCTTGTCGGTGGAGAAGTAGCGATAGGCAACGTCAATGGTGATGCCCTGTTCCCGCTCCGCCTGCAGACCATCCACCAGCAGGGCGAGGTCCAGCTTCTCGCCGGTGGTGCCCAGTTTGGCGCTGTCGCTCTTGAGGCTGGCCATGTGATCTTCATAGATCATCTTGGTGTCGTGCAGCAGGCGGCCGATCAGGGTGCTCTTGCCGTCATCGACGCTGCCGCAGGTCAGCAGGCGCAGCAGCTCCTTGTTCTCGTGCTGTTTCAGGTAGGCCTGAATGTCTTCGGCAATCAGCTCGGACTGGTGTGACATCTTAGAAATACCCTTCCCGTTTCTTTTGTTCCATGGACCCGGCGGAATCGTGGTCGATGACCCGTCCCTGCCGCTCGGAGCTCTTGGCCAGCAGCATTTCCTGGATGATCTCCGGCAGGGTGGTGGCCTCGGATTCGATGGCCCCGGTGAGGGGGTAGCAGCCCAGAGTCCGGAAACGGACCGACTTCATCATCGGTGTCTCTCCCTCCCGGAGGGGCATGCGGTCGTCGTCCACCATGATCAGGGTGCCGTCACGTTCGACCACCGGGCGCACGGCGGCGAAATACAGGGGCACGATGTCGATGTTTTCCAGGTAGATGTACTGCCAGATGTCCAGCTCGGTCCAGTTGGACAGCGGGAACACGCGGATGCTTTCGCCCTTGTTGACCTTGCCGTTGTAGATGTTCCAAAGCTCCGGCCGCTGGTTTTTCGGATCCCAGCGGTGGTGTTTGTCCCGGAAGGAGTAGACGCGCTCCTTGGCTCGGGACTTCTCTTCATCCCGGCGCGCGCCCCCGAAGGCGGCATCGAACTTGTACTTGTCCAGGGCCTGTTTCAGGGCCTGGGTCTTCATGACGTCGGTGTGCTTGGCGCTGCCATGGGTGAACGGGTTGATGCCCTGTTTCACGCCTTCCTCGTTGATGTGGACGATCAGGTCCAGACCGTATTTGCGCACCTGTTTGTCCCGGAATTCGATCATGTCGCGGAATTTCCAGGTGGTGTCCACGTGCATCAGGGGGAAGGGGGGCTTGCCCGGATAGAAGGCCTTGCGCGCCAAGTGCAGCATGACGGCGGAGTCCTTGCCAATGGAGTAGAGCATAACCGGGTTCTCGAACTCGGCGGCCACTTCACGAATGATGTGGATGCTCTCGGCTTCCAGCTGTTTCAGGTGCGTGAGGTTGTATGAGGTCATGATGATCCGTTGCCGACGTGCGGGTTTGTCGCTTTGCCAATAGGATACGCAACTATAGCAGAGCTGGCACGGGTATAAGAAGCGGCCTTACTAGAGTTTGACGCTATAACAATATAGCGTCACCCGGCGACCCCAGGGCCGCCGGAGCCGGTGGCAGAAGGGCTTCAGGCCTGTCCGTGGGCGCCGGCGAGCAGCTGGGATACGTAACGGTCCACGTAATCGTAGCCGTTGTTTTCGAACTCGGCGAACTGGATACCCAGCTGGAATTCGTTCCGGGCGGTCCGCCGCATGTGCACGATGTTGCCTTCGGCAATGACCGAAACCGGCTGGGTCGGCAGGACCGGGACGGAAAATCGGGTCTTCACGGCGATCCACTGGCCCGGGGCGGGCGGGCGCTGGTGGGGAATCAGGGCCCTGACGGTATTCAGGTCGCAGATCACCATGAGCCCGGTGCGGGACAGGTTTGACACCGTGCAGGTGACGCAGGTGCCGTCCGGCGTTTCAATGGCGATGTCTGTCGAGACGCTGACGCGCTGCTGATTGCGTAGGTTTGGCTTGGCGGTGACAGGTTTCATGCGGACCCTTCGGGCGTGACGTGTCTGAAACGAGGCGGCCTTTCCCATACTGTCCTTCCACGGAGACACCTAAACGGTTGTAAAGTTTAGTTGTTTAAAATGTGAACAGCAAGGCGCCTGTCGTACATAGTGTCAGATTTGTGACGGGGTGTCCGCAACCGGAGGCCTGGGAAATGACTTGGGTCACTGTTTTCACGTACCCGGCCATGGCTGCCGTTCACCGATTGGCTGAGGTAGAATTTCACCCTTCATCCATTCATTGACCGGAGCCACGGGCGCTCCAGAAACCGACGGACCTATGAGCGAAAAGACAGAAGCAACCAGCACCGGCGGCAAAGTGGGCTTTGTCAGCCTGGGCTGTCCCAAGGCGCTGGTCGATTCCGAGCGCATTCTCACCCAGTTGCGACTGGATGGTTATGACGTGGTGCCCACCTACGACGACGCCGACATTGTCGTGGTCAACACCTGCGGTTTCATCGACGCGGCCAAGCAGGAGTCCCTGGATGCCATCGGCGAGGCGCTGAAGGAGAACGGCCGGGTTATCGTGACCGGTTGCATGGGCGTTGAGGCGGAGCGCATCCGCGAAACCCATCCGGGCGTGCTGGCGATCTCCGGGCCGCACGCCTACGAGGAAGTGGTGGGGGCGGTGCATCAGTACGTGCCGCCCAGAAAGGAGCACGATCCGTTCGTGGACCTGGTGCCGCCCCAGGGCGTCAAGTTGACTCCCCGCCACTACGCCTACCTGAAAATTTCCGAGGGCTGTAACCACCGCTGCACCTTCTGCATCATCCCGTCCATGCGGGGCGACTTGGTCAGCCGTCCCATCGGCGAGGTGATGGACGAAGCCCAGCGGCTGGTGGATGCGGGGGTCAAGGAACTGCTGGTCATCTCCCAGGACACCTCCGCCTATGGCGTGGATATCAAGTACCGTACCGGTTTCTGGCAGGGCCGACCGCTGAAGACCCGGATGCAGGCGCTGTGCGAGGCACTGGGTGAACTGGGGGTGTGGGTGCGGCTGCACTACGTGTATCCGTACCCCCATGTGGATGAGGTCATCCCGCTGATGGCCGAGGGCAAGATCTTGCCGTACCTGGACATCCCGTTCCAGCACGCCAGCCCGCGGATCCTCCGGGCCATGAAACGCCCGGCCCACGACAGCAAAACGTTGGAACGGATCCGGCAGTGGCGGTCGATCTGCCCGGACCTGACCCTCCGTTCCACCTTCATTGTCGGGTTCCCTGGGGAGACCGAAGAAGACTTCCAGTATCTGCTGGACTGGCTGGGCGAGGCCCAGCTGGACCGTGTGGGCGCCTTTACCTACAGCCCGGTCGAGGGGGCCAAGGCCAACGAGCTGGACGGTGCCGTGCCGGAGGAGGTCAAGGAAGAGCGGTTGGCCCGGTTTATGGTCCGGCAGGCGGAGATTTCGGCGGCTCGTCTGCACGCCAAGATCGGCAGAACCATCGACGTGCTCATCGACGAGGTGGATGAGGAAGGCGCGATTGGGCGGTCCAAGGCGGACGCGCCGGAGATCGACGGCATGGTGTACCTGAACGGCGAAACGGACCTGGTCCCGGGGCAAATCGTCCAGGCGGTGGTCGAGCACGCCGACGAACATGATCTGTGGGCCCGTCTGGGGTGACCCGCCACCCACCCTGAACGTTCGGCCCGGATACGCGACCGCGCGTCCGGGCCCGGGTTGTCAGTCCCCGAGTTTCCTGATCAGGATCTCGTTGAAGAGCTTGGGGTTTCCTTGACCCTTGGACGCTTTCATCAGCGGCCCCATGAAGCCGCCGAGCATCTTCTTGCGCTTCTTCGGGTTGTCTTCCGCTTGGTACTGAGCCACCTGTTCCGGCATGCTCGCGAGGACCTCGTCCACCATGGCCTCCAGGGCTCCGGTGTCGGAGACCTGCTTCAGCCCTTTGGCCTCGATGATGGCGTCGACGTCGCTGCTTTCACCGCTCCAGAGAGCTTCCAGTACCTTCTTGGCGCCCGCCGAGGACAGCGTGTTGTCGGCAATTCGAGCCACCAGCTGACCCAGCTGGGTGGCAGAAACCGGAGCCTCGGCCACGGTTTTCTCCTCGGCCTTCAGTCGGGCGGAGAACTCGCCCAGTATCCAGTTGGCGGTCAGTTTCGCATCCTTGCCTTGGTGCACGGCGTCCTCGAAGAAGGCCGACAGGCGGGCGTCACCGGCGAGCTGACCGGAATCGTAGTCGTTCAGGCCGTATTGTGACTGGAAGCGGGCTCGGCGGGCGTCCGGCAATTCCGGCAGGCTGGCGCGGACGTCGTCGATGAAGTCGTCGTCGATCACCACCGGCAGCAGATCCGGGCAGGGGAAGTAGCGGTAATCGTTGGCTTCCTCCTTGGTGCGCATGGAACGCGACTCGTCCCGGTCGCCGTTGTACAGGCGGGTCTCCTGCACCACTTGGCCGCCTTCCTCGAGGATCTCCATCTGCCGCTCCACTTCGTGGCGGATGGCCTGTTCCATGAACCGGAAGGAGTTGAGGTTCTTGGTTTCGGTGCGGGTACCCAGGGTGTCCGATCCCTTGGGCTTGAGCGAGACGTTGACGTCGAAGCGCATGGACCCCTGGGACAGGTCGCCGTCGCAGATGCCCAGCGAGGTGACGATGCTGTGCAGTTTGCGGGCGAAGGCCACCGCCTCCTCGGCGCTGTTCATGTCCGGCTCGGTCACAACCTCAATCAGGGGGGTGCCGGCCCGGTTCAGGTCAATGCCTGACATGCCGTGGAAGTCCTCGTGCAGGGACTTGCCGGCATCCTCTTCAAGGTGGGCATGATGGATGCGCACGCGCTTGGTTTCGCCGTTGGCCAGGTCAATATCGATGTGGCCCGGGCCGACGATGGGCTGCGCCAGCTGCGTGGTCTGGTAACCCTTGGGCAGGTCCGGGTAGAAGTAGTTCTTGCGTTCGAACACCGAACGGCGACCGATCTCGGCGTTGACCGCCAGGCCGAACATCACCGCGTAGCGGAACGCCTCGGCGTTGGGCACCGGCAGGGTACCGGGCATGGCCAGATCCACCGCGCTGGCCTGGGTGTTCGGTTCGGCACCGAAGGCGGTGCTGGAACCGGAGAAAATCTTGCTCTTGGTGGCGAGCTGAATGTGGACTTCCAGCCCGATCACGATATCCCACTGCATGTGTCGTCTCCTCTCTCGGGCTTACCGGGGCTCGCGCAGGTGCCAGTCAGTGACCTGCTGGAACTGGTGGGCGGCGTTCAGCAGCCGGCCTTCCTCGAAGTAGTTGCCAATGATCTGCAGGCCAACCGGCAGCCCGTCGATGAATCCGGCCGGGACCGACATCGCGGGCAGCCCCGCCAGGTTCACGGCGATGGTGAAAATGTCCTCCAGATACATGGTGACCGGGTCGTCGGTCTTCTCCCCCTGAATGAACGCGGGCGACGGTGAAATCGGCCCCATCAGCACATCCACCTCTTGGAAGGCGTTGACGAAGTCCTGCTGGATCAAGCGCCGCACCTTTTGGGCTTTCAGATAGTAGGCATCGTAGTAGCCGTGGGACAGGGCATAGGTCCCGATCAGGATCCGGCGTTTGACTTCGGTGCCGAAGCCTTCGGCCCGGGTGCGGGTGTACAGATCCATCAGGTCCTTCGGATGGTCACAGCGGTAGCCATAGCGGACGCCGTCAAAGCGGGACAGGTTGGCCGAGGCTTCCGCCGGCGCAATCACGTAGTAGGCGGCGATTGCCAGGCTGGCGTTGGGCAGCGATACCTCGCGCACGGTGGCTCCGAGCTTTTCGTATTCGCGCACCGCTTCGCGGATCCGGGTTGCCATTTCCGGTGACAGCTGGTCGGAGAAATACTCCCTGGGCAGGCCAATCCGCAGCCCTTTGAGCGGTTCATTCAGGGTAGCGGTGTAGTCCGGCACCTCCCGGTCGATGGAGGTGGAGTCCTTCGGGTCGAAGCCGGCCATGACGTTCAGCATCAGGGCCGTGTCCTCGGCGGTGCGGGCCATGGCGCCGCCCTGATCCAGGGACGAGGCATAGGCGATCATACCGTAGCGGGACACCCGGCCGTAGGTGGGCTTGATGCCGGTGACGCCACACAGGGCGGCGGGCTGGCGGATGGAGCCGCCGGTATCGGTGGCAGTGGCGGCGGGAACCAGGCGCGCGGCGATCGCCGCCGCCGAGCCGCCGGAGGAGCCGCCGGCGACCCGCCGTTCTCCCCGGGTCAGCCCCCAGGGGTTGGTGACCGGCCCGAAATGGCTGGATTCGTTGGATGACCCCATGGCGAATTCATCCATGTTGGTCTTGCCCAGACAAACGGCGCCGGCCTGGCGGAATTTTGCCACAACGGTGGCATCGTAGGGCGGCACGAAATGTTCCAGCATCCGGGAGCCGCAGGTGGTGCGGACTCCGCTGGTGCAGAAAATGTCCTTGTGAGCGAAGGGGATGCCGGTCCAGGGGGTGGCCTGGCCGGCGGCCCGGCGCTCGTCCGCCGCCCGGGCTTCCGCCAGGGCCTGTTCCTCGGTGATGGTGATGAAGCTGTTGTACTGGCCGTCTTCCTGCTTGAGACGGTCCAGGAAGTGCCGGGTCAGCTCCACGCTGGAGATCTTGCCGCTCTCCAGCTCGCGGGAAAGCTCTGCTACGGTTTTCTCGTGCATGATGATTCCTGAAGTCGCTGCGGGTCGAGGGATGCGGGGATGCGGCCCGGGCTCACTCGATCACCTTGGGTACCAGATAAAGGCCGTTCTCGGTGGCGGGGGCGATGGCCTGGAAGGCCTCCCGCTGATTGCTTTCGGTCACTTCGTCCGGGCGCAGGCGTTGCACCGCGTCCAGCGGGTGGGCCATGGGCTCGACGTTGTCGGTGTCCGCGGCCGCGAGCTGGCCAACCAGGGTCAGGATGTTGCCAAGGTCCTTTTCCAGGGCCGGAATCTGCGCGTCGTCCACCCGGATTCGGGCAAGCAGGGCAACCTTTTCGATGTCCTCTCGGGAAATGCTCACATTGCCTCCCAGAAATATGAAATGTCTTTAATAAAAGGATGGCGGAAAATCAAACCCGGTATGGTATCAGATTCGGACAACGGCGGGAGGACCCGGGCGGGCGGGAAAATCCGGGAATGGCCCGGAGGAGCGCCGTTCGGCGCCTTGCCTGAGTAGGTGCTCACTGCTAAAGTTGCCGCATCTTGAACGCAACCGCAACTCTCAGGTTGAAACGACACGAATGTTGATCAAAAGACTCCGAGGCTTATTCTCCAGCGACCTGTCCATCGATCTGGGCACCGCCAACACTCTGATTTACGTGCGCGAACGCGGCATCGTCCTGAACGAGCCGTCGGTGGTCGCGATCCGAACCAACAACTCCCAGAAGATGGTGGCGGCGGTTGGCTCCGAGGCCAAGCGCATGCTGGGGCGCACGCCCGGCAACATCACCGCGATCCGGCCGATGAAGGACGGTGTGATCGCCGATTTCGTGGTGACCGAAAAAATGCTCCAGCACTTCATTCACAAGGTCCACGAAAACAGCTTCATCACGCCCAGCCCCCGGGTGCTGGTGTGCGTGCCGAGCAAGTCCACCCAGGTCGAGCGCAAGGCCATTCGCGAGTCTGCCCTTGGCGCCGGAGCGCGCGAGGTGTTCCTGATCGAGGAGCCGATGGCGGCGGCCATCGGTGCCGGGTTGCCGGTGGAAGAAGCCAGCGGCTCAATGATCGTGGATATCGGTGGTGGCACCACCGAGATCGCCATCATCTCCCTGAACGGGATCGTCTACGCGGAGTCTGTCCGGGTGGGCGGTGACAAGTTCGACGAGGCCATCGTCACCTATGTCCGCCGCAACTACGGCAGCCTGATCGGTGATTCCACCGCCGAACGCATCAAGCACGAGATCGGTTGCGCCTACGAGGGCCTCGAAGTCCGGGAAATCGACGTTCGCGGCCGCAATCTGGCCGAGGGGGTACCCCGGGCCTTCACCCTGAACAGCGAGGAAATCCTGGACGCGTTGCAGGAATCCCTGGCGCAGATCGTTCAGACCGTGAAAAGTGCCCTGGAACAGTCGCCGCCGGAGCTGGCGTCCGATATCGCCGAGCGGGGCATCGTCCTGACCGGTGGTGGTGCCCTGCTGCGCGGCCTGGACAAACTGATCAGCGAGGAGACGGGCCTGCCGGTGATCGTCGCCGAGGACCCCCTGACCTGTGTCGCCCGCGGCGGTGGCAAGGCGCTGGAAGTCATTGATCGCGGTGGCATCGGAATGTTCTCCCAGGAGGGTTAACCCCGTGGGGAGGGCTGGTCATTAAAACCATCTTTGTACAGGGGCCGGTTCCCGGTTTCCGGCTTTTCCTGGTCGTTCTGGTATCGGCAGCGTTCATCGTTGCCGATGCTCGTTTTGACCGGCTCTCGCAGGTGCGCAGCACCATCGCCACCGGCCTGGCGCCGGTCTACTGGCTCGGCAATGCCCCCTACCAATTCGCCGATTGGGCCTCCGGGCTGTTCGTTTCCAAGGACGAGCTGCAGCAGGAGAACGAGGACCTGAGGGCCCGCCTGCTGATCCTCGAGCGCCGGGCGCTCAAGTACGCGGCCCTGGCGGCCGAGAACAACGAGCTTCGCCGCCTGATGAATTCCGCCGAGGTCCTCGATGACCGTGTCATCGTGGCGGAAGTGGTTGGAGTCTCGCCGGATCCATACTCCCACGAAGTGGTCATCAACAAGGGCCTTCGCGACGGGGTGACCCCGGGCCAGGCGATTCTTGATGCTCACGGCCTGATGGGGCAGGTGGTGCAGGCCAGTCAGCTGACGTCCCGGGTCCTGCTGTTATCCGACAGCAGTCACGCGGTGCCGGTGGAAGTGGTCCGCAACGGCTTGCGCGCGATCCTGCTGGGCACCGGAAACCCGGACGCCCTGGATCTGGTGCACGTGCCCGACACCGCCGACATCCGTGAAGGGGACCTGCTGGTCAGCTCCGGTCTGGGCGGCCGCTTCCCCCGGGGCTACCCGGTGGCGGAGGTGTCCCGGATCAGCAAGGAGCCGGGGGAGCCGTTCGTGTCAATCCAGGCAACCCCGAAAGCGGAACTGAACCAGAGCCGGCTGGTGTTGGTGGTGTTCCCCCCCGCCCGCCCCGAGGTGAGTGACGCCGGCGATCCGGCCGGGGAGGGTGAGTGATGTTGTCCGTCATCAGTTATCCGGTGTTCGTGCTGTCCGTGGTGCTGGCGCTGGTGCTGAGCATTTCCCTGTTTCCGGTGGGCTGGTTCGAGTTCCGGCCGGAGTGGCTAGGCCTGGTGGTGTTTTACTGGACGTTCCGGGCGCCGGCGCAGTTCGGCGTCCTGTTGGCTTGGTGCCTGGGCCTGCTGTTGGACGTGCTGGAGGCGACGCCGTTGGGGGTGAACGCCCTGGCCATGGCCGCGGTGGCCTTCCTGGTGCTGACCATCCATCCACGCCTGCGCATGTATCCGTTGCCCCAGCAGTGTCTGATGGTGTTCCTCCTGCTGGGCATCAACCAGATGCTGGTGCATTTCGTCAAACAGTTGCTGGGGGCGGACAATACCGGCTTCAGCTATCTCTGGCCGGCCCTGACCAGCGCGGTGCTCTGGCCTCTGGTGTGCGGGCTGCTGGATCACATCAATCAGAAACTGGGGTAGAGCATGACGTCGCTGATACTGGCTTCCGGCTCGCCGCGCAGGGCGGAGCTGCTGGCCCAGATGGGCCTGGCGTTCGAGGTGTGCCCGGCGGATGTGGATGAAACCCCGGTCGCGGGTGAGACGCCCGAGGCCTACGTGGCGCGTCTGGCCCGGGAAAAAGCCCTGGCGGTGGCCGCCGCCCGGCCGGACGCGCGGGTGTTGGGGGCCGATACCTCCGTGGTGTTGGGGCAGGAAATTCTGGGCAAGCCGGAAGGCCCGGAGCAGGCCGTGGCCACCCTGGCGCGGTTGTCCGGCTGCCGGCACCGGGTCCTGACTGCGGTGGCGCTGGTGCATCGGGGGGAGTGTCGTTCCCGGCTGGTGGCGACGGAGGTGGTCTTCCGCCCCCTGACCCGGTCGGAAATCGAAGCCTATGTCGCCTCCGGGGAACCCATGGACAAGGCCGGCAGTTATGGAATCCAGGGGCTTGGTGGTATTTTTGTCAAGGAACTCCGGGGAAGCTACAGCGCAGTGGTCGGCCTGCCCCTGCTGGAAACCGCGGGCTTGCTGGCCGACGCCGGCTTCCCGGTATGGACGAACTGGCCACGCAGTCTGGAGAGCCGACCATGAGTGAAGAGATCCTGATCAACGTGACGCCGGTGGAAACCCGGGTCGCCCTGGTGGAAAACGGCATGTTGCAGGAGGCCTACATCGAGCGGACCAGCCGCAAGGGCATCGTGGGCAATATCTACAAGGGCAAGGTCGTCCGGGTGCTGCCGGGCATGGAGGCCGCGTTCGTCGACATCGGCCTGGAGCGGGCCGCGTTCATCCATGCCTCGGATGTGGTGACCCAGTCGGCTGGCGAGGAACTGGCCGATGCCCCGAAAACCGTGCCGGATATCCGGACCCTGCTGCGCGAGGGCCAGTCTCTGGTGGTCCAGGTGACCAAGGACCCCATCGGTACCAAGGGCGCCCGCCTGACCACTCAGCTTTCCATTCCCTCCCGCTATCTGGTGTTCATGCCCGGCGTGACCCACATCGGCATTTCCCAGCGGATCGAAGACGAGAACGAGCGCGAGCGCCTGAAGTCCCTGGTCGAGGCCGCCGCCGCGGAGCAGGAGGAAATCCAGGGCGGATACATCATCCGCACGGCCGCCGAGGGGGCCTCCCCGGAGGACCTGATCGCCGACATGAAATACCTGCATCGGCTCAACCAGTCGATCCAGGAGCGCATCGCCAAGGTTCAGGCGCCGGCGGTGGTGTACCAGGATCTGCCTCTGTTCATCCGCACCATCCGTGACTTGGTGCGACCGCAGACGGAAAAGGTCCGCATCGACAGCCGGGAAAGCTACCAGCGGGTGATGGAATTCGTGGAGGAGTTTGTCACCGAGTTTGCCGACAAGGTGGAATACTACCCCGGTGAGCGCCCCATCTTCGATCTCTACTCGGTGGAGGACGAAATCCAGAAGGCGCTGAGTCGAAAGGTCCAGCTCAAGTCCGGCGGCTACGTGATCATCGACCAGACCGAGGCGATGACCACCATCGACATCAACACCGGTGCCTTCGTCGGCCACCGCAACCTGGAAGAAACCATCTTCAAAACCAACCTGGAAGCGGCCCGGGCCATCAGCCGGCAGCTGCGCCTGCGCAACCTCGGTGGCATCATCATCATTGATTTCATTGACATGGAAGACCCCGAGCACCAGCGCCAGGTTCACCGCATGCTGGAAAAGATGCTCGAGCGGGACCATGCCAAGACCAAGATCACCGGTGTCTCGGAGCTGGGGCTGGTGGAGATGACCCGCAAGCGGACCACCGAGAGCCTGGGCCAGGTGCTGTGCGAGCCGTGTCCGGTCTGTGATGGCCGGGGGTTTCTGAAAACGGCCGAGACGGTGTGCTACGAGATCTTCCGGGAAATTTTGCGGGTCAACCGCGCCTACGATGCCGAGAGCTACCTGGTCATGGCGTCCCAGAAGGTGGTCGACCGCCTTCTGGATGAGGAATCGGACAACGTCGCCGACCTCGAATCCTTCATCAGCAAGACCATCCGGTTTCAGGTGGAGCCCTTCTACAGTCAGGAACAGTACGATGTTGTCCTGCTTTGACCGGAGCGCAGGACAACGACCAGGGAAATAGGTGCGTTCATGTCGTCCTCGAATCCGGGGCCTCCGCTGCCGGGGCCGCCACCTGAAACCCCGCCGATCCGGTGGGCGGCCAGACTGGCGGGCCTGGTATGGTGGTTGCTGTTCGCCGGTCTGCTGGTGCTGGCACTGTATGCCGGGATCGGCCGCCAGCTGACCCAGAATATCGACAGTTTCCGACAGGATCTGGCCGACGAATTGTCTGCCCGGATGGGGCGTCAGGTCGACATCGACGCTCTGGATGCGCGCTGGAACTGGCTGGACCCGACCCTGCTGGCCCACGACATCCGCGTGATGACCGCCGATGGTGACGCGGTGGCCGCGCACCTCCAGCACTTGCGTGTCCGCCTTGATTTCCTGTCCTCCCTACTGCGGTTCCGGCTGGTCTTCGCCGAGTTCGAGGCGGATGGTCTGGACCTGACCCTGCGCCAGAGCCCGAACGGCGACTTGCGGCTGCCGGGGCCGGTGCTGTCCGCTCCGGCCAGGGGTGAGCTGCAGACCTGGCTGGATCTGGCCGGCAAGTGGCTGTCCGAGCCCTTCGTCCGGATTACCCGGGTCAGCCTGCAACTTCAAGATGGCGAAGACAACCCGCGCTATCTGGACATCCCCCAGCTCGACCTGGTGTATCGCCGAGGCCTGTTCCGGGCATCGGGCCGGGCCATGCGGGCGGGAACCACCGAACAGCTGGCGAGTTTTGCCCTGGTTGGCCAACACTTCTTCCGCGGCGACTTCACCGGCCAGCTCTATCTGGATGTGGATTCCGGCCGCCTGTTCGATGGCCTCATCGACGATTACCGCTGGCGGGAACTGAGGATCGAGGGGGTTGACCTGGGGGGTGAGGCCTGGCTGACGTTCCGGAGCGGGCACCTGGAACAGGTCAACGGCACGCTCCGCACGCCCTACCTGCAACTGGGGGTGGCGAATACCTCGCTGGCGCCGCTGGAGGATATCCAGGCGCGGTTTGGCTGGCGCCGGCGCGGGGGGGACGAGGCTGAGACGCTGGCCCAGACCCTGGCCCGGGGCGAACTGCACGTGCAAAGCCTGCAGTGGACCTGGGACGGGGACACGGTCCCCGCGTTCAGTCTTCGGGTCCGGCCCCGGGGTGATGGCTTCGACCTGGTGGCTGACACGCTGCCCCTGGCGCCCGTACGCCGGCTGCTGGTGGCGGTGGCACCATTGCCGGAACGGCTGGCGCGAGCCTTGACCAATTACCGTCCGTCCGGCTTTCTCGATCACCTGCACCTGGTTCTGCCCGGGGCGGCGGACGCCGGCCGCTTTGCCTTGCTGGGGCAGTTGCGGGACGTGTCGATTCAGGCCCACGATGGCGCTCCGGGGGCCTCCGGTCTGGCAGGCACGTTGTACATGGATGCCCGCTCCGGGTTTGTGCGGCTGACACCGGGCGCGGTGACCCTCGGGTTTCCGGAGCTGTTCCGGGCGGACTGGGCCTTTGCCGAGATGCGGGGTACCGTGGCATGGCAGCTGGAAGGCGCCATCACCCGAGTGTACGCCGACGACCTGCAGATGCGCTACGGCGAGGCCACCGAGCTGACCGGAGCCTTCGACCTGCGCATGGACCGGGAGGGGGAGGACAACCTCGGCTTGCGCATTGGGGTCCGCGATGGCAACGCCGGCCTGCTGGCCGACTTCGTTCCGCAGAAAGCGGTGAATCCGGAACTGTATCACTGGCTGACCACCGCCATTCCTTCGGCCAGGATTGAGGAAGGCGTGTTCTACGGCCACGGCCAGATCGACGGTTCCGCGCCACACGGAGCCTTTGTCTCTTCCATGTGGTATCGCTTCAGCGAGGCCACCGTGCGTTATGACGAGCGCTGGCCGGAATTGACTCAGGCCAGCGGCCGCGTCGATATCCACAACGGCCGGACCGAGATCCAGCTGGCGTCGGGACAGGTGGGGGGGATCGACCTGTCACCGAGTCGGGTGCGGGTGTTGCCCGGCACGCCAACCAGGGTCCAGGTCACCGCCAAGGCCCGGGTACCGGGCGAAGCGATTCCGTTCTGGCTGGCCAACAGCCCCCTCGGTGCGATGGCGGGAGCCTCTGCCAGGAACCTCAGGTACGAGGGACAGTACACTCTGGATCTGGACCTGGATCTGCCCCTGGCCGAGGCGGGGACGCCGTCGGTGCGTGCCACGGTGGCGGTGGACGGTGCCACCGTGACCTACCCCGAGGCCGGGTTGTCCTGGACCTCGGTCACCGGCCAGCTGACCTACGACACCCGGCAGGGCTTCTCGGGCGGGCCGTTGCAGGCCCGCTTCTTCGAGCAACCGGTTGCGATCGACTTTGCGGTGGGACCGGAGGACCACGGCTTGGTCCTGCGGCAGAACGGCCGCCTGGCGTTTCCGGACACTTTCCGCCGGCTTGGCTTGGAGGGGGGAACCACCTTCGGCGTGGGAGGGCGTCTTGACTACGTGGCCGAGCTGACCGTAAGCACCGATAGCACATCCCGAATCCGTGTCCAATCACCCTTGCGCGGCCTGGTGCTGGACTGGCCGGAACCGTTGGGCAAGGCCGCGCCGGAGGACGCTCCCCTGGAGGCTTTCGTCGATCCGTCGGCGGAGGGCGGCGTGGCGGTATCGGGGCGGTGGACTGACCGCGCGGACTTTGAACTGTTATGGAAGGACAGCGGCTTCGAGCTGACGATGAAAGACCTGCACATCGGAGAACACATTCTCCGGGATATTCAACTCGACGCCCTGCGCCTGTCGGACCGGTGGGTGGTCCGGACCCGCTCGGAACGGGCGGTCGGGCAGCTGGTTCTGCCGAGTGACGGATCGCCGGTGAAGGCGGATTTCGAACAGGTACATCTGGTTCGCGGCGCTGCCGAGACCCCGGCGGACCCGGCATCGTCGCCGGAACTGCTGAGCCTGGAGGAGCAACTGGACGCATTCAAGGCACTGGACATGGGCAGCTGGCCGGATGTCGACGTCACCATTGCCGACCTCCGCCTCGACCAGGGTGAGCTTGGCCGCTGGTCGTTCCAGCTGCGGCCGGAGCCCTATCGCCTGAAGGTCAATGGCATCGAGGGCCGGCTGAACTCCCTGACGCTGCTGGGAGATATGACCTGGAGCATCATCTCCGACCGGGAAACCACCCGTTTCGCCGGTTCCGTGTCCGGCGGCGCCCTGAAGGATCTCAATCAGCTGTTTGGCGTCGAAATGCCCCTGACCAACAAGAAGACCCAGGTCGAGCTCGACGTGGATTGGCCGGGCCGCCCCGATGAGTTCTCCATGCGCCGGTTGAGCGGAAGCATCAGCGTGCGCCTGGACGATGGCATCATCCTGGAGCAGAACAACACCGCGCAGCTGTTCCGGATCTTCAACCTGCTCAATGCCGACACCATCTGGCGCCGTCTCAAGCTGGATTTTTCCGACCTGTATGAACGGGGCGTGGCGTTCGACGCCATTTCCGGCAAGGCTCGTATCGTCGACGGCTTGGTCACTCTGGACCCGGAACTGCAGGTGGTGGGGCCCTCGGGGGCCTTTAAGCTCAGTGGCACCACCGATCTGTCGGAGGAGCGGCTGGACATGCGTTTGGTGGTGGTATTGCCGCTGACCCAGAACCTGCCGCTGGCGGCGTTGCTGATGGGGGCCGGAGCCCCCATCGGCGGGGCCCTGTTTGTGCTGGATAAAGTCCTGGGCGACCCATTGAGCAAACTCACCAGCGCCACCTATAGTGTGACAGGGACTTGGGACAATCCCGAGGTGGAACTGCGTCGGGTTTTCGATACCGGAGGATAAGGCAATGAGCACACCCACATCGGCATCTGTCGCGGCAATTCAGATGGTCAGTACCCGTGACTTGGCCGCCAACCTGCGGGACGCTGCCCGGCTGCTGTCCGAAGCGGCGGCGCAGGGCGCCCGAGTGGCGGTGCTGCCGGAGAATTTCGCCGTGCTGTCCACATCCGACATGCTTGCCTGCGGCCGGACCGAGGCGGGGGACGCTCCGGTCATCCGTCGGTTCCTGTCCGACCGGGCCCGCGCGCTGGGACTCTGGATCGTCGGTGGTTCCCTGCCGCTGGCGGCCCGTCCCGACGGCAGCGACATCGAGGATCGGGTTCGGGCCAGCTGCCTGGTGTTCGACGACCAGGGCCGGGAGGTGGGTCGGTACGACAAGATCCACCTGTTTGATGCCCGGGTGGACGACGCCCATGGCCATTACCGGGAGTCGGACACCTTTGAACCCGGCGATCAGGTGGTGACCCTGGACACCCCCGTCGGTCGCCTGGGGCTGGCGATCTGCTATGACCTGCGTTTCCCCGAGCTGTTTCGGGCGTTGCGGGCCCAAGGTGCCGAGTGGGTGTGTTTGCCCAGCGCCTTCACCTGGCAGACCGGTGATGCCCACTGGCATGCGCTGATCCGCGCCCGGGCCATCGAGAACCAGATCTGGGTGGTGGCTGCGGGCCAGGGCGGGCAGAACAGCGAACGGCGCCGAACCTACGGCCACACCCTGATCTGCGACCCCTGGGGCAAGGTGGTGGCGGAGCAGGCGGAAGGGCCCGGCGTCGTGGTGGCCGGGCTGGACCGTGAGCGGCTGGCCCAGGTACGGACGAACATGCCGGTGTGGGACCACCGGCGGCTCTAGGGACGGGATTCACTCAACGGTGTCGATGCACTCGCGGAGGTAGCGGAACAGCTTACGTGCCTGCCCGGTGTTCTTCTGCTTCTCGGCGTCCTTACGGGCGTTGCGGGTCAGGTTCCTCAGGTGCTGAATGTCCGCCGACGGGCAATAGTCGATGAACTCGGCCACCGCCGGGTCGCCTTCGGTGACCAGACGTTCCCGCCAGCGTTCCGCCAGATGGTGGCGCCGGGTGTGTTCGGCGCTGCCGGCATCGAACGCATCCAGGCCGCGTTCGATGGCCTCTGGATCTTCCTCACTCCGCAGCACCTTGCCGATGTAGTGCAGATGCCGCCGGCGCGCCTCGTGTTTCCGGATGCGCCGGGATTCGACCACGGCTGCCCGCAGCCGGTCGCTGATGGGCAGGCTGTCGAGCTGCTCGTCGCTCAGGTCCAGCATGCGCCTGCCCACCTCCTGCAGAGCCAGCATCTCCCGCTTGAGCTGGGATTTACTGGGGCCGAGGTCGTCCTGGTACTCGTCGTCTTGATAGTCGGTCATGGTTCGATCAGGAATAGAAGAGGGTGGCGAGACCGAGGAAGGCCATGAAGCCCACCACATCGGTCACGGTCGTCAGAATCACACTGCCCGCGAGGGCCGGGTCGATGTTGCGGGATTTCAGGAACAGAGGCAACACCGTGCCCACCAGGGCGGCGGCCACCAGGTTGATGACCAGGGCCGCGGCGATAATGGCGCCGATCATCAGGTCCTGGAACCACAGCGCGGCCGCGCTGGCGACCACCGCGGCCCAGAAGATCCCATTCAGGGCGCCCACCAGGAACTCCCGGTTCAGCAGCCAGCCGACGTTGGCTCCGCTGATCTGCCCGACCGCCATGCCCCGGATCACCAGGGTCAGGGTCTGGCTGCCGGCAATGCCGCCCATGCTGGCGACGATCGGCATCAGCACCGCCAGGGCCACCACCTGGGCGATGGTGTCCTCGAACAGGCCAATGACGGCGGACGCGGTAAACGCGGTCAGCAGGTTGATGCCCAGCCAGACCGCGCGCCGCCGGGTGGTTTTCCAGACCGGGGCAAAGGTGTCCTCGTCCTCGTCCAGACCGGCCATGCTCATCAGGGAGTGGTCGGCATCCTCGCGGATGACATCGACCACGTCGTCGATGGTGATCCGGCCGAGCAACTTGCCCTCGTGGTTGACCACCGGCGCTGAAATCAGGTCGTAGCGCTCGAACAATGTGGCGACCTTGGTGTCCGGCAGGTCCACCGGAATGGGTTCGATGTTGGTGTCCATGACCTCGCGGACGGTGGCGGCGGGGTTGGAAACCAGCATCTTGGTGATCGGCAGCATGCCGATGAACTCGTCGCGGCGGCTGACCACAATCAGGCTGTCGGTCATGGGGGGGAGGGTACGGTGCCGCCGCAGGTAGCGCAGGACCACGTCGATGCTGATGTCGGGACGGACGGTGATGGTGTCCGTGTTCATCAGGCCGCCGGCAGTGTCCTCCGGATAGGAGAGCACTTCCTCGACCCGTTGGCGGTCCTGTTCGTCCATGGTGTCCAGGACTTCCTGGATCACCGCGTCCGGCAGTTGCTGCAGCAGGTCGGCGAGGTCGTCCGACTCGAAATCTTCGATGATGTCCGCCAGTTCCTGAGCGTTCAGCTGGCTCAGGAAGTAGCCCCGGATGTCATCGCTCAGGTATTGCAGAACCTCGCCTTCGAGGTCCTTTTCCACCAAGTTCCAGAGCAGGGCCCGCTGGCGGGGGGGAGAGGATTCCAGCAGGTGAGCAATATCACTGGGACTCAGGCCGCCGTTAAGAATACGGGCGACCTGCTTGAGCGCACCGCTGTCGAGCGCTTCGCTCAGCGACCGCAGCCGCTGCCGGGCCTGGCTTTTTTCCAGAATATCGGTCATGAATCACCTGCTTGCTGAAAACGCCTGTATTATAGCGGAGTTAGGTGACACAGGTGAGAAAGCGTCGTAGGTGATTCCCGGCGTTACTCGCCTTCTCCGAAATAATCGTCAATCAGTTCCACCAGCGCCGCGATGGCCTGCTCCTCGTCCGGGCCCTCGGCGATCAGTTCCACGTCCGTGCCCTGGCTGGCTGCCAGCATCATCACCTGCATGATGTTCTTGGCGTCCACTTCCCGCCCGTTCCGGGCGATTTTTACGACACTGTCATACTGGGATGCGGTGGCCACCAGCTTGGCACTGGCCCTGGCGTGCAGGCCCAGTTTGTTGATGATGGTAATCGGGCGACGGATCATGGGGTGTCAATCTCTTCACTCTTCGCGGGTGCGCAGGTGAGGCAGTTCGGTGTGCCGGACCTGGACGTTGTTGTAGTTTTTCCGGAAGTGGCGACCCAGTTGTTCGCAGACATAGACCGACCGGTGCTGGCCGCCGGTGCAACCGATGGAAATGGTCATGTAGGTACGGTTGCTGGCAGCGAAGCCCGGCAGCCACGTTTCCAGAAATCGGGTCAGATCCTCCACCATGGCGCGGGTGGCCGGCTCCCGTTCCAGGAAGTCGATGACCGGCTGGTCGGTGCCGTTGTACTGGCGCAGGCTGTTGTCCCAGAAGGGGTTGGGCAGGCAGCGGACGTCGAAGACATAGTCCGAGTCCAGGGGCACGCCGTGTTTGAACCCGAACGACTGAAACAGCAGGGCCAGTTCCTGGTCCTTGCGCCCGACCACCCGCTGCTTGACCTGGTCGCGCAGCTCATACATCGACATGCCGGTGGTGTTGATGTAGAGGTCGGCCAGCTTGGACAGGGGTTCCAGCAGGGCCTTTTCGGTTTGGATGGCTTCCCGCAGCGACACCTTGTCGTTGCTCAGGGGGTGCTTGCGGCGGGTGGCGTGGAACCGCTGCAGCAGCGACTGTTCGTCGGCGTCCAGAAAGATGATCTCGATGGTCACCCCGGTGGCTTGCAGGCGGCTGTGGATGTCCTCGAAATTGGCCAGCTCTCCGGACAGGTTGCGGGCGTCAATGCTGACCGCCATCCGGTGCAGCCGCCCAGGCTTCTCCTGGGCCGCCGCTTCCTGGGTCAGGGGAAACAGCAGGCCGATCGGCAGGTTGTCGATGCAGTAGTAGCCGAGGTCCTCGAGCACGTGCAGCGCGGTACTCTTGCCGGAGCCGGATCGGCCACTGACAATGATCAGCTTCATGCCCTGTTTCCTCCCCTTGGGCCGGGTTATTCGCTGCTGGCGGTCATGCGCTGGTAGAGTGTCCTGGCACTGTCGCAGTCCCTCAGCTGGTCGCAGAACGAGCGCTCGTTGAACTTTTCCGCCAGCTGGCTCAGTAGCTCCAGGTGTTCGCTGGTGGCTTCTTTGGGAACGATCAGGGCAAACACCAGGTCGACGGGCTGGTTGTCGATGGCATCGAACTCAATGCTCTCGACCAGCGTCATCAGCACGCCCACGACGTGCTCCAGTCCTTCCAGCCGGCAGTGGGGAATCGCGATTCCCTGGCCGATGCCGGTGCTTCCCAGTCGCTCGCGGGCGATCAGGTTGTTGAAGATCTGAGTTTCGCTCAGGGAGTTGTCGTACTGGTGGATCTGTTCAGCGATGAACTCCAGAACCCGTTTCTTGCTGGAAGCCGGTACCCGACAAAGGGTCAGCTCCGGTACAAGGATGTTGTCTATGGTCAGAGATGTGTCGCTCATGGATCGACTGTACTTCCGTAAAAAAAAGGCTGCGACACCCGGGTGTCGCAGCGCCATTGGACATCAGGCCGGGAACGCGGCGTTCAGCGTTGGCCGTTTCCGTGCATCCGGTCTACGTTTTTTTCCTTGTGCTTGAGCACCTGACGATCGAGTTTGTCCACCAGGGCATCGATCGCCGCATACATGTCTTCGTTTTCCGCCTTTGCGTGGATTTCTCCGCCACTCACGTGCAGGGTTCCCTCGGCAATGTTGCGCACCTTGTCGACTTCCAGGGTCACCTGGCAGTTGGAGATGTGGTCGAAGTGGCGCTCCAGTTTGTCGAACTTCTCGGTGACATAGTCCTTCAGGGAGGGGGTCAGTTCTACGTGATGGCCGGAAATGTTGAGTTGCATAGGCGTCTCCTTGTTGTTACACCAGTCGTTTTCGTTCGTTGGAAGGCGGAATGTGCATCGCCTCCCGGTACTTGGCCACGGTGCGTCTTGCCACCTTGATGCCCTGTTCTCCTAGCATGGCCGCAATTTTACTGTCACTCAATGGCTTTTTGGGAGTTTCTGCGGCGATGAGTTTCTTGATCATCGCCCGGATGGCTGTCGAGGAGCACTCGCCGCCTTCTTCCGTACTGACGTGGCTGGAGAAGAAATATTTCAGCTCGAAGATGCCCCGGGGGGTGTGCATGTACTTCTGGGTGGTAACCCGGGAAATGGTGGATTCGTGCATGTCCACGGCCTGGGCGATGTCCGATAGGATCAGCGGTTTCATCGCTTCCTCACCATGATCCAGGAACGCCTGTTGGTACTCCACGATCCGGGTTGCCACTTTGAGCAGGGTCTCGTTCCGGCTCTGGAGGCTCTTGATGAACCACTTGGCTTCCTGCAGCTGGTCCCGAAGATAGGTGTTGTCCGCGCTGCTGTCCGCCCGCCGGATCAGGGACGCGTAACTGGCGTTGACGCGAAGACGGGGCGCGATTTCCGGGTTCAGCTCGACCCGCCAGCGCCCGTTGTGCTTGCGCACGATGACGTCGGGAATGACGTATTCCGGCTCGGACCGGTCGATCACGTCGCCCGGGCGGGGATTGAGACCGGTGATCAGGGCCAGGACCTGCTTGAGCTGATCCTCCTTGAGCCGGCTCCGACGCAGCAGCTGCGCGTAGTCACGGTTGCCGAGCAGGTTGATGTAGTGAGTGATCACCAGGCGCGCCTGGGCCAGCCAGGGGGTATCCGGTGGCAACTGGTTGAGCTGGATCAGCAGGCATTCCTGAAGGTCCCGGGCGAACACACCGGGCGGATCGAAATGCTGCAGCCGATGTAAAACCGCCTCGACCTCGTCCAGTTCCAGCGGGTCCTCCTCCGCCTCGTCCACCAGGCCGGCGTGAATTTCCTCCAGGGACGAGGTGAGGTACCCCCGGTCGTCCACCGCATCCAGCAGGGCGTGGGCGATGACCCGGTCCCGCTCGCTCATGGGCGTCAGGTTCAGCTGCCATTCCAGGTGGTCGCGGAGGGTTTCGGTGGGGGAATTCCGGGTCTCGAAGTCCTGATCGTTGTCGTCATCGGACCGGGCCGCCGGTGCGGGGGCGGACTGATAGATATCGTCCCAGGCGGTGTCGACCGGGAGTTCGTCGGGAATGGTGTCCTGACTGTCGTTGTTGGTGCTCCACTCCAGACCGGTCTCGCCGTCGTCCCAGTCATCCTCCGGGCCCCCGTCGGTGGCTTCTCCTGAGGCCTCATCCCGGTCCCGGGCGTCGGCCTCTGTCTCCGGGAGTTGCTCGTCGTCCTCGGAGGTTTCGAGCATGGGGTTGGATTCCAGAGCCTGCTGGATCTCCTGTTGGAGGTCCAGGGTAGAGAGCTGGAGAAGCCGGATCGCCTGTTGCAGCTGGGGCGTCATAGTCAGGCTTTGACCCAGCTTTAACTGTAGGGAGGCTTTCATCACCATGATTCAGAATCCGTCACTCATCAGCGCTCTATATCATTGGCATGTATGGGAAAATTTTTTCTGTTCCCGGACTTTTCGGCAGAACAAGCAAGTTCTTTGCCGAGTTTACTTGCTCCGGCTCGGCAACACAATCGGGCCGCTGATCAGGCTTCGAGCAGGAAAGCGACGAAGAATCCACCGACAGCACGTTCTGACTTCGATTAAGGCCTCGCCCTTGCCCTGTGTCCCCCTGTTGTCTTGCGCGGCAACATGGGGACGGATCACCCTGGATTTCCAGCAACCCCGGTTATTGCCATTCGAATCGCTCGCTTTGGCCTCAGGAAGGGGCATTTTGCTTGGGGAAAAAAGGGGGGCATTTCAGCCTTGGGTTGACATCGGAGCGCCGATCAGAGCCGGAATTCGTCCCCCAGATAGACTTCCTTAACCTGCTGATTGGCCAAAATTTCATCGGCGCTGCCGGAGGCGATGATGTGACCGCCTGAGACGATGTAGGCGTTTTCGCAGATGTCCAGGGTTTCCCGAACGTTGTGGTCGGTGATGAGGACTCCGATGCCTTTGTCCCGCAGGTGGCGGACAATGTGCTTGATGTCGGTGACGGAAATGGGGTCGACCCCGGCAAAGGGTTCGTCCAGCAGGATGAAAGCCGGCTCCATGGCCAGCGCGCGGGCAATCTCGACCCGCCGCCGCTCGCCGCCGGAGAGGGCCATGCCCAGGCTGTCCCGGATGTGGGTGATGTGAAACTCTTCCAGCAGCTCCTGCAGCTTGGCTTCCCGCTCGGCCCGGCTGAGGCCCTTGCGGGTCTCCAGGATGGCCAGGATGTTGTCGCGCACGGTCAGTTTGCGGAAGACCGAGGCTTCCTGGGGTAGATAGCCGATGCCCTTGCGAGCCCGGCCGTGCATGGGCAGAGGGGTGATGTCATGGCCGTCGATGGTGATGCGGCCATGATCGGCGGGCACCAGGCCCACGATCATGTAAAAGCAGGTGGTTTTGCCGGCACCGTTGGGGCCCAGCAGGCCGACGATCTCGCCGCTGCGGATTTCCAGGGAGACGTCGAGCACCACCTTTTTCTGTTTGTAGCTTTTCGCCAGGTTACTGGCCCTGAGTACTGCCATCGGACTCTTGCTCTTGCCTTGTCGTGCGCGGCTGGATGACCATTTCCACCCGGCCGTTGCCGGCGCCGGTGCCTTGTCCGCCGTCCGCGGTGACGACCCGCCGCGCGGTGTCGTAATGGATGGTGTCGCCACGGAACAGGTTGCCATTCTGCTCGATCACGGCGTCTCCTTCAAAGGTGAGCTGCCGGTCTTGCGCCGACCAGGTGATGGTGTGGGCGCGGGCGTCGGTTTCGCCGGCGCCGTCTTCGGTGGGCTGGCGGTAGTGCGCCGGGGACCCGGTGGCCTCAATACGGCTGAGTCCCTCGCTGTCGCGGTGAATCACCACTCGGTCGGCGGTCAGGCGGGTCTGGCCCTGGGTCAGCTCGACCTCGCCGGTGTAGGTGGCCACGCCCTGGGCATCGTCCAGCCGGGCGTTGCCGGCGCTGACGGTGATGGGCACGTCCGAATCCAGGTCGAAGGCCAGGGCCGGAACGCCGGGCAGGGCGGCCAGCACGGCCAGCAGCAGCCTGGCCGTGTGCTTACGGGGTTGTGTCATAACGTCCTTCCACGTGGGCGTTCAGTTCCAGAATGCGTTGGTCGATCCAGGCCTTCATGCCGGTTGCCCGGGTCGTGCCATAGCGGTCGCTGATCTCCACCGGCGCGTCGGTGTAGGCGACGCCTTGATCGCTGTCCAGGGTCAGCTCCGAGGTGGTCAGTCGGGTGTCCTGGCCGGCGGCTGTCCGCGTCACCCGGACATCGCCGGTGAGGTACAGCAGCCGTTCGTTCTGCAGCAGGCTGCCATGGTCGGCGGCAACGGTCCAGGGGGTGTTGCCCTCGTCGCCGTACACGTGGGCCAGGGGACTGTCCATGGTGGCGACGTTGCCCGCCTCAAACTGTTCGATGCGGGGGCTGGTGAACTCAATGTGCAGATTGCCCTGGGCGTCGTAGGCGCGGTAATGGCCATCAACGACGAAACCGTCCGGCTCGGCCGGACCGCGCAATTCGTCCGGTGTTGCCGAAGGTGCCGGCGGGTCGTCACTGCGCCAGAGCAGGAAGACGGTCGCGCCGATCAGGACCACCAGCGCCAGCGTCCGCACCCACGGACGTTCGCTCAGGTCGATCAGGGACGCAACCGGCGGTTTCACTCGGACGGCTCCAGATAGGGGGCGAGGGTGGTGGCCAGCTGGCCCTGGGCAGCCAGGATCAGGTCACAGGCCTCCCTGACCGCGCCGCGGCCTCCGGCCACGGTGGTGCAGTAGTCAGCCTGTTCGCGCACCAGCCAGTAGCCGTTGGGAACGGTGATGCCGAGGCCGGCGAACCGGATCGCCGGCAGGTCAGGCAGGTCGTCGCCCATGTAGGCAATGGCGTCCTGGGCAAGGCCCAGGCGGGCGGCTAATTCGAGCAGGGCCACCTTTTTGTCTTCACGGCCCTGGACCAGGTGCGTGATACCCAAGTCGGTCATGCGCTTTTCGGTCAGCGGCGACCGGCGGCCGGTGATCACCGCCACGGTAATGCCCGCGGCCATCAGCTGCTTCAGGCCCAGCCCGTCGAGGATATTGAAGCCTTTGAGCTCGTCACCGGAGGCGCTGAACAACAGAGTGCCGTCGCTCATGATGCCATCGACGTCGAAGGCGGCCAGGCGAACCCGTGCCGCCTTCGCCAGCAGCGGTGCCGGCCAGTGGGATTGGAGGGGATGTTCCAGCATCAGATGACCCCCGCTCTGAGCAGGTCGTGCATGTTGATGGCGCCCACCAAGTCGCCGGCCGGGTTGGTCACCGGCAGGGCGTTGATTTTCAGCGCGTCCATTATATTGAGGGCCTCGGCGGCCAGGTGGTCCGCGCCGATGGTCTTGCCGTTACGCGTCATCACCGCATCGATGATGGTGTTGTGGATGTCCACCGCCTTGTCGAGGGTGCGGCGCAGGTCGCCGTCGGTGAAGACACCAACCAGGCGGCCGTCGGCGTCCACCACGGTGGTCATGCCCAGGCCCTTGCGGGAGATCTCGATCAGCGCTTCGCTCAGCGGTGTGCCTTCCCGGACTTTGGGGATCTGGTCGCCGGTGTGCATGATGTCGGAGACTTTCAGCAGCAGACGGCGGCCAAGGCTGCCACCGGGGTGGGAAAAGGCGAAGTCCTCGGCGCTGAAGCCCCGCGCTTCAAGCAGGGCCACGGCCAGGGCGTCGCCCATCACCAGGGTGGCGGTCGTGCTGGCGGTGGGCGCCAGACCGAGCGGACAGGCTTCCTCGGCCACCCGCACGTCCAGATTGGCCACCGCCTCGCGGGCCAGGATCGAGTCGGGGTTGCCCGTCATGCTGATCAACGGTGCCCCCATGCGCTTGATCAGCGGGAGGATGGTGACCACTTCGCTGGTGCTGCCGCTGTTGGATATGGCAATGACCACGTCCTGACTGGTGATCATGCCCAGATCGCCGTGACTCGCCTCGCCGGGGTGAACGAAAAAGGCCGGCGTGCCGGTACTGGCCAGGGTGGCGGCGATCTTGTTGCCAATGTGGCCGGATTTGCCCATGCCGGTGACCACCACGCGGCCCTGGCAGGCCATGATGGTCTCGCAGGCGCGGGTGAACTGTTCGTCGATTCGTTCTTCGAGGGCCTCGATGGCCGAGCGTTCAATTCGGATCGCGCGCAAGGCGGATGCTCGGAAGTCGTGACGGGGCGTGTCGGTCATGTGTCTTGCCTAGCATTCGGGTAAAGGGTTCGGGGGTTTGAAGGCGCGGATTATACCACCTCCCGTGGGCGGGTCGGAGCGGTTGCGGAGGCAATTACGGAAAGTTCAGGAAAATTATAGGTGACCATCCGGACATTTTGCCGTGGATACGTTGAGCTTGGCCGTCGCATGGCATAATGTAGCCGCTCCCCGAAAGAGGCAGATTATGGGTTCAGACGCATACATTTCGCTGAAAGACGTGGTGTTTTCCCGCTCCGGACGCCGGATTTTCGACGGCATCAGCCTGGACATTCCCAGGGGGAAGGTCACGGCGGTCATGGGCCCCAGCGGCACCGGCAAGACAACGCTGCTGCGCCTGATCGGTGGCCAGCTGAAGCCGGATTCTGGCAGCATCCGGGTGGCCGGGTACGAGGTCCCGACCCTGAAGCGTCGGGAGTTGTACGCGCTGCGGGAGCGGATGGGCATGTTGTTCCAGAGCGGCGCGCTGTTCACTGACCTCAGTGTCTACGAGAACGTTGCTTTCCCGCTGCGCGTGCATACCCGGTTGCCGGAGGACATGATCCGGGACATCGTCCTGATGAAACTGGAGGCGGTGGGGCTGCGCGGTGCCCGCGACCTGATGCCCTCGGAGCTGTCCGGCGGTATGACCCGGCGGGTGGCGCTGGCCAGAAGCATCGCCCTGGACCCGGAGCTGATCATGTACGACGAGCCGTTCGCCGGCCAGGACCCGATCGCCATGGGCGTGCTGGTCAAGCTGATCCGGGACCTGAACCATTCCATGGGGCTGACCAGTGTGCTGGTGTCCCACGACGTGCCCGAGTCCCTCAGTATCTGCCATTACGCCTGCATCATCGCCGACGGCAAGGTGATCGGGCAGGGCACGCCGGAAGAGTTGCAGGCGCATCCGTCCGAGCAGGTGCAGCAGTTCCTGCAGGGACAGCCGGACGGCCCGGTGCCCTTCCATTACCCGGCCCGCAGCACGGCCCGGGATTTTGGTCTTGGAGGTGAGGCGTAATGCTGGATCGAATCGCCGCCCTGGGGCGGCTGACCCTCGCGGTGGTGGCGTCCCTGGGACGCTCCGGACGTTTTCTTGCCGGGGTGCTCGCCGGGGTACCCAGCCCCAGCACCGGTTTCCCGCTGCTGGTGCGGCAGATTTATGCGGTCGGTGTGCTGTCGCTGGCCATTGTGGTGGTCTCCGGTCTGTTTATCGGCATGGTGCTGGGGCTACAGGGCTACACCATCCTGACCGATTACGGGTCGGAGGCCGCCATCGGCCAGATGATCGCGCTGACACTGGTGCGCGAACTCGGGCCGGTGGTGACGGCGCTGCTGTTTGCCGGCCGGGCCGGCTCGGCGCTGACGGCGGAAATTGGTCTGATGAAGGCCACCGAACAGTTGTCCAGCATGGAGATGATGGGAGTTGACCCCCTGCGCCGGGTCATTGCTCCCAGGCTCTGGGCCGGCTTCATCGCCATGCCCGTGCTGGCCCTGATTTTCTCGGTGGTCGGTGTCTGGGGCGGCATGCTGGTAGGTGTGGACTGGCTGGGCGTCTACGAAGGATCGTTCTGGGGCAACATGCAGTCGTCCGTGGACTTCATGGACGATGTGATGAACGGTGTGATCAAGAGCGTCGTGTTCGGTTTCGTATGCGCCTGGATTGCGGTCTACCAGGGCTACGACTGCGTGCCGACCTCTGCCGGGATCAGCTCGGCCACCACCAAGACGGTGGTCTATTCCTCACTGGCCGTTCTGGGGCTGGATTTTGTACTCACCGCCGTAATGTTCGGCGATTTCTGAGAAAGATCAACGGGAGCCGTGCATGGCACAGAGAACCATTGAAATCATTGTCGGCCTGTTCATGATTGCCGGTCTGGCGGCGCTGCTGTTCCTGGCGCTCCAGGTCAGCGGCCTGTCGCCCAAGGCGGCGGAGGAAACCTACACCCTGTATGCCAACTTCAACGACACCGGTGGCTTGCGTCCCCGGGGGCGGGTGTCCATGGCGGGGGTCACCATCGGTACCATCGACTCGATCACCCTGGACAAGGATACCTTCCAGGCGCGGGTGGCCATGTCCATCCATGCCAGCGTCGACAACATTCCCGCCGACAGCGCCGCAGTAATACGTACATCCGGCCTGCTCGGAGAACAGTACATTGATATATCCGTGGGTGGCGACCTGGAGTCGCTGAAAGACGGTGACACGTTTTACTCCACCCAGTCGGCCATGAACCTGGAGCGGCTGATCGGCAATTTCGCGTCCGGTCGTTGATGCCGCTTGGTAAACAGGACGAAACCCTGGAGGAAACAATGGCAACCTTGAGTCGGCAATTGATGGTGTTCTGGGTCCTGCTGGCCGTTGCCGTGGCGCGCGCGCAGGCGGGCCCGGCCGAGGACCTGAAGGCCTACGTAGACGACAATACCCAGCGCCTGGTGGCGAAGCTCAACGCCGAGCGCGGGCTGTACGGAAAGGATCCGGAAGCCTTCTACCGCAGCATGGACGAAGCCCTGAGCGATTTCGTGGATTTCCGTCGCATCGCGGCCCGGGTGATGGGGCGCTATGCCCGTCAGGCATCGCCGCAACAGCGCGATGCCTTCGTGGAGAAGTTCAAGCGCAGCCTGTTCGACAGCTATGCCCAGGCGCTGGTGAACACCGAGAACTTCCAGATCGAGGTTAGGGAGGTCACGCTGCTGCCTCAGCACCCGGACCGCGCCTCGGTGCAGCTTGAGGTGATCAGTGCCTCCGGCAATCGCTATC
Organism: Marinobacter lutaoensis; assembly: GCF_001981305.1. Taxonomy (GTDB): domain Bacteria; phylum Pseudomonadota; class Gammaproteobacteria; order Pseudomonadales; family Oleiphilaceae; genus Marinobacter; species Marinobacter lutaoensis. The sequence goes on from NZ_MSCW01000001.1 coordinate 115,913, forward strand.
CGGTCACCTATTCCATGTATCGCAACGATCAGGGGCACTGGCTGATGGAAAACGTGATCGTCGAGGGGGTGAACATCGGTCTGGCCTTCCGGGACCGTTTCGCCCAGGAAATGGAAGCGAACCGGGGGCAGGTGCAGGCGGTCATCGACGGCTGGACGGACACCGTGAAATCCCTGGATCTGGATGAGGAAGCCAACAAGTCATGACCGGTGCCGAGGCGAGCGTGCAGTTGCGGGACGGCGCCCTGGTGGTCACCGGCCAGGTGGACGCCGATTCCGTTCTGGCGTTGCGGGCCCGGGGCGAGCAGCTGATCCGCCAGGCCGAAGCCGACCTGGTGGTGGATCTGTCCGGCCTGGAAACGGCGCACAGTGTGGTGTTGTCGATGCTGCTGTGCTGGCGCCGGTTGGCGGCGGAGTCGGGGCGACAGCTCCGGTTCCGTGGCGTCAGTGAGCGGTTGGCATCGCTGGCTGCACTGAGCAATCTCGGCGGCCAGCTGACCCGGGCCGACTAATTGGTTACAATCCCGCCCCTGGTTTTTCAAAATTTCCGAGGATGATGTATGGATGCCGCTGCAGTCACCGAACGGGTCAAAGAAGCCCTGCCTGGTTGCGAGGTGCAGGTTCAGGTTGATGGCAATCACTACCTGGTCGTGGTGGTGGGCGACGTGTTTGAGGGGCTGCCGACCATCAAACGGCAGCAGATGATCAACAAGGCGCTGTTCCAGTATGTGATGGACGGCACCATCCATGCCCTCCATCCGCGTGCCTTCACTCCGTCCGAATGGGCCGAGCGCCAAGCCTGAACGCCCGTACGACACAGGAACTCTATTGTGGACAAACTTCTGATTCGGGGGGGGCGCCCCCTTGATGGCGAAATCCGTATCTCCGGCGCCAAGAACGCCGCCCTGCCTATACTCGCGGCGACCCTGTTGGCCGATGAGCCGGTAACCGTGGGCAACCTCCCGCACCTGCACGACATCACCACCATGATCGAGCTGCTCGGTCGCATGGGGGTTGAGGTCATCATCGACGAGAAAATGAGCGTGGAGATCCACGCCAACACCATCAAGCAGTTTCACGCGCCCTACGAGCTGGTCAAGACCATGCGCGCGTCGATTCTGGTGCTTGGGCCGCTGGTGGCCCATTTTGGCGAGGCGGAGGTGTCCCTGCCCGGTGGTTGTGCCATCGGCAGTCGTCCGGTCAACCTGCACATCCACGGCCTGGAAATGATGGGCGCCGACATCAAGGTCGAAAACGGCTACATCAAGGCGAAGACCAACGGCCGTCTCAAGGGGGCCCACATTTTCCTGGACACGGTGACCGTGACCGGCACCGAGAACCTGATGATGGCCGCAGTGCTGGCCGAGGGCAAGACCATTCTGGAAAATGCCGCCCGCGAGCCGGAGGTCGTGGATCTGGCGGAATGCCTGATTGCCATGGGTGCGGACATCAAGGGGCACGGCACCGCCACCATTGAAATCAACGGGGTCGAGCGCCTGCGCGGCTGCCGCTACGACGTGCTGCCCGACCGTATCGAAACCGGCACCTACCTGGTGGCCGCGGCTGCGACGGGAGGGCGGGTCAAGCTCAAGGATACCCGGGACGACCTGCTGGAAGCGGTCCTGCTGAAACTGGAGGAGGCCGGTGCGGAGATCCAGACCGGTCCGGACTGGATCGAGCTGGACATGAAGGGGCGCCGACCCAGAGCGGTGAACATCCGCACCGCGCCATACCCTGCCTTCCCGACCGACATGCAGGCCCAGTTCGCCGCCATGAACGCGGTGGCGGAAGGGGCGGGCACCATTGTCGAAACGGTATTCGAAAACCGCTTTATGCACCTGCAGGAGCTGATTCGCATGGGCGCGGACATCTCCCTGGAAGGCAACGCCGCGATCATCCGTGGGGTGGGCCAGCTGACCGGTGCGCCGGTCATGGCCACCGACCTGAGGGCCTCGGCGAGCTTGGTGATTGCCGGGCTGGTGGCTGACGGCGACACCATCGTCGACCGGATCTATCACATCGATCGCGGTTACGAATGCATTGAGGAAAAACTGCAGCTGCTGGGTGCCAGCATCCGGCGACTGCCGGCGTGAGGCACAGCAGCGGAAAACCGGAAGGACGCATGACAGACTCCATCACCATCGCGTTGTCGAAAGGACGCATCCTGGACGAAACCTTGCCGCTGCTGGCCGAGGCCGGGATCGAGCTGCTTGACGACGTCAAGAAATCCCGGAAGCTGGTGTTCCCCACCACGGATCCGGATGTCCGCGTCCTGGTCATCCGGGCGACCGACGTGCCGACTTACGTCCAGTACGGCGGTGCCGATCTGGGCGTGACCGGCAAGGACGTGCTGATGGAACACGGTGGCGAGGGGCTGTATGAGCCCCTGGATCTGCACATCGCCCGGTGCCGGTTGATGACTGCCGGCCCCAAGGGGCAGCACCCGCCCGGTGGCCGCATCCGGGTGGCCACCAAATTCGTCAACCTGGCCCGCCGCTATTACGCCGAACAGGGGCGCCAGGCGGACATCATCAAGCTCTACGGGGCGATGGAGCTGGCGCCGATCCTCGGCCTGGCCGACGAAATCGTCGATATCGTGGACACCGGCAACACGCTCCGGGCCAACGGCCTGGAACCCCGGGACCTGATCGAACACATCAGCAGCCGGCTGGTGGTCAATCGCGCCTCGATGAAGATGAAACACGGCCGGATCAACCCTATCATTGAGAAAATGGCCGCCGCGGTCCGGAAACGGCAGGCGGAGGCGTAATCCGGCGCGACCCTGGCCGGGGCACCTAGACATGGGAACACTGACATGACCGACGTACGCATCAAACGACTGAATGCCGCCCAGGAGGATTTCGACCAGGCGCTGGCCCAGCTGCTGGCCTGGGATGACAGCGTGGATCATCAGGTCAACGATGCGGTTCGTCAGATCCTCCATGCCGTGCGTACCCGGGGGGATGCCGCCGTTCTCGAACTGACCGAGACCTTCGACCGGGTCACGGCCACCACCGTGGCGGACCTCGAAATGAGCCAGGAGCGGCTGCGGCAGGCTCTGGAGAGCATTCCCCGCCAACAGCGCGAGGCGCTGGAACAGGCGGCGGCGCGTATCCGCGACTACCATGAGCGGCAGCGGCAGGCCTCCTGGCGCTACCAGGATGAGGACGGTACCGTCCTGGGGCAGAAAGTCACCCCCCTGGACCGTGCCGGACTCTATGTGCCGGGCGGCAAGGCGGCCTATCCCTCCTCGGTGCTCATGAACGCCATTCCCGCCAAGGTGGCGGGCGTTGGGGAAGTGATCATGGTGGTCCCGACTCCGGACGGCCTGGTCAATGACATGGTGCTGGCGGCTGCGGCCATCGCCGGCGTGGACCGGGTGTTCACCATCGGCGGCGCGCAGGCGGTCGGGGCTCTGGCTTATGGCACTGAAACCATTCCGGCGGTCGACAAGATCGTCGGCCCCGGCAACATCTACGTGGCCACCGCCAAGCGGGAAGTGTTCGGCACCGTCGGCATCGACATGATTGCCGGCCCCTCGGAAATCCTGGTGATCTGCGACGGCCACACCGATCCGGACTGGATCGCCATGGATCTGTTCTCCCAGGCCGAGCACGACGAGCAGGCCCAGAGCATTCTGATCAGCCCCGACGCGGTGTTTCTGGACGCGGTGGAAGCCAGTATCCGCGCGTTGCTGCCGACCATGGAACGGGCCGACATCATTCGTGCCTCGCTGAATGACCGGGCCGCGCTGATCCAGGTGGCCGATCTCAAACAGGCCGCCGCCGTTGCCAACCGGATCGCCCCGGAGCACCTGGAACTGTCGGTGGAGGATCCGGAGGCCCTGTTGGCGGACATTCGCCACGCCGGCGCCATTTTCATGGGGCGCTACACCGCCGAGGCACTGGGCGACTACTGTGCAGGCCCCAATCACGTACTGCCGACCAGCGGCACGGCCCGGTTCTCCTCGCCGCTGGGGGTCTATGACTTCCAGAAACGCTCGTCCATCATCGGATTTTCCGCGGACGGTGCCAGTCGCATGGGGCGCGTGGCCTCGGTACTGGCCCGGGGCGAAGGGCTGACGGCTCACGCCCGTTCGGCGGAATATCGCATCAACGACGGATCCACCTCGCAGGCGTAAACATGAGTCAATACTGGAGCCCGCTGGTCCACGACCTGGAACCCTATGTGCCGGGCGAGCAGCCGAAGATGGCGGACCTGGTCAAACTGAACACCAACGAAAACCCGTTCGGCCCATCGCCGAAGGTGCTGGAGGCCATCCGGTCGGAGCTCAATGACAGCCTGCGCCTGTACCCGGACCCGGAGGGCGAATCGCTGCGCCGAACCATCGCCGACTACCACGGGGTGTCGCCCGAGCAGGTTTTTCTGGGCAATGGCTCGGATGAGGTTCTGGCGCACATCTTCCAGGCCTTGTTCCAGCATGGCGAGCCGGTGCTGTTTCCGGATATTTCCTACAGTTTCTACCCGGTGTACTGCGGCCTGTACCGGATTGAGGCCCGCCCGGTGCCGGTCACCGAATCCTTCGAAATCGATCCGGAGGACTACCGGCAAGCCAATGGCGGCATCATCTTCCCGAATCCCAACGCCCCGACCGGCCGTTTCTTGGCACTGGACAAGGTGGAGGCGATCCTGCGGGCCAACCCGGATCGGGTGGTGGTGGTGGATGAGGCCTATGTGGACTTTGGGGGCGACAGCGCCATCCCACTGGTCGATCGCTACCCGAACCTGCTGGTCTGCCAGACCTTGTCCAAGGCCCGTTCGCTGGCCGGTCTGCGGGTGGGCTTCGCCATTGCCCAGGCCGAGCTGATCGAGGCGCTGAACCGGGTCAAGAACAGCTTCAACAGTTACCCCCTGGACCGGCTGGCGCTGGCCGGGGCCAAGGCTGCGTTCGAGGACGAGGCTTGGTTCCGCCGCTGCCGTGAGGCCGTGATTCACGAACGCGAGCGGGTGACCTCTGCGCTGGAAGGTCTCGGGTTCGAGGTGCTGCCGTCCAAGGCCAACTTCGTGTTCGCCCGCCATCCTGGCCGCTCCGGCTCTGAGCTTGCGAGGGGATTGCGGGGGCAGGGGATCATCGTGCGCCATTTCGACAAGCCCCGCATCCGGGACTTCCTGCGGATCACCATCGGTACCACCGAACAGAACGACGCCCTGATCCGGGGGTTGCAGACTCTGTAAGCGGTCGTTTCGACAACGGAGGGAACGTCATGGTACATCGCGCCGAACTCTTGGCACGGCTGGACGACTGGCTCCAGCCCCGGAACTTTCAGGATTACTGCCCGAACGGGCTTCAGGTGGAAGGCCGGGAAACCGTTGGCACGCTGGTAACGGGGGTCACAGCCTCCCTGGCCTTGATTGAGGCGGCGATTGCAGCGAACGCGGACATGATTCTGGTGCACCACGGCTACTTCTGGAAGGGCGAGGACCCCTGTGTGCGGGGAATGAAGAAAGCGCGCCTGAAGCGGCTGCTGGAACATGACCTCAACCTGGTGGCCTACCATCTGCCCCTGGACGATCATCCCGACTATGGCAACAATCGCCAGTTGGCCGAGGTGCTGGGACTGAGGAATGCCCGTCCGCTCGATGGCTTGGTCTGGCAGGGCGAGCTGCCGGAGCCCATGACTCCCGGGGCACTGGCTGATCACCTGGCATCCCGGCTGCACCGGCAGCCGCTGCATGTGGGGGAAGGGCCTGCCGAGATCCGGCATGTCGGGTGGTGCACCGGCGCCGCCCAGGGCTTCATCGACAGGGCCCTGGCCGCGGGACTGGATGCTTACATCAGTGGCGAAATTTCCGAGCCCACCACCCACACCGCCCGAGAAGCGGGCATTCATTATTATGCCGCCGGCCATCACGCCACCGAGCGTTATGGCGTGCAGGCGCTGGGGGAAGCGTTGGCTCGGGAATTCGGGTTAACGCACCTTTTTATCGACTGCGATAACCCGGTCTAACGAACAACGGCCCTGGAGGTCAGGCTTTGCTGGTGTTGCGGTCTTTGTCCAGCCCGAAATCCTCCGCCAGGGTGCCCTTGGCTTCCGGATCGGGTTTCGGCGCGTAGTCCCGTGGCGGCTCCGCCGGAGCGCCATCCCGCACGTCCTCCAGGCGTTTGCTGGAGGTCTCATGCTCCAGCTCCTCCAGCCAGTCCTCGTCGTTGCACAGACGGTTGGCGCCCCGGGCCATGTGCTGGTTTACGTCTCGGTAGGCGTCGTTGAATCGACGCAGCAGGTGGGCGGCCTCCATAAAGTGTTCGTTCACCTGGGCTTGGTAACGGGTGTACTCGCTGCGCAGTTCTTCGATTTGCTGCTCGGCCCGCCGCTGACGAAGCGTCTGTCCCTGGCCGGAGCGGCCCACCAATATCCCGATCACGATGCCAATCACCAGCGCCGCCAGCGCTGCCAGAATCAGGTTCGTCATATGCAATGTCGTCCTTTGTAACCAGAAATGAGCAAAGCCCGTCTCCCGAGTATAACGTGCCGGGGCGGTGGCCGCCCATGTTCCACGCCTGCGCCAATCGTCGTATTGCCCCGGGGCGGGCCCGAATGGCGAAAAAATGCGAAATGAGCGAAAATACCGCGCCCAAGTTTCACGTCCAATTTCCGGGAATAGTCTGATGACCGCAGCGATGTCCACTGTAACCCGCGAGCACCTTACCCCCTGGCAGCGTTATCAAAAGGACCTTGAACGCCCGGATTTCCACAAAGACCCGGCCCAGGAAGATGCCGTCCGGCGGCTGCAGGCCCTGTACGACAAGCTGGTGGCGGCTGAAAACGAGCGCAGCAGCGCCCTGGCCCGGCTGCGCCGGAAACTGCGCAAGGGGCGCGAGGAACCGATCAAGGGCCTGTACTTCTGGGGCGGCGTCGGCCGGGGCAAGACCTACCTGATGGACACCTTTTACGAGTCCCTGCCGTTCCAGCGCAAGATGCGGGTGCATTTCCACCGGTTCATGCAACGGGTTCACAACGAACTGAAGGCGCTCAAGGGTGAGAAGAACCCGCTTGACCTGGTGTCCCGGAAGTTCGCGGACGAGGCCCGGGTCATCTGTTTCGATGAATTCTTCGTGTCCGACATCGGCGACGCCATGATCCTGGCAACCCTGATGGACGGCCTGTTCAGCCGGGGCGTGACCCTGGTGTGTACCTCCAACATCGTACCCGACGGCCTGTACAAGGATGGCCTGCAGCGTCAGCGCTTTCTGCCCGCCATCGAGCTGGTGAAGCGGTACACGGACGTGGTGAACGTGGACGGCGGCGTCGACTACCGGCTGCGCACCCTGGAGCAGGCGGAGCTGTATCACTACCCCCTGGATGAGCAGGCCGACGTCAGTCTGCGCAAGAGTTTCGAGAGCCTGGCCGTGGAAGCGGCCAAGCACAGCCGGACGCTGGAAATCAACGGCCGGAAGATTCCGGCCCGGGCGCACGCGGACGACGTGGTCTGGTTCGACTTCAAGGACGTGTGCGATGGCCCGCGCAGCCAGAACGATTACATCGAAATGGCACGCCAGTTCCATGCCATCATCATCAGCAACGTCCCTGTACTTGGTGGCGACAAGGACGACCAAGCCCGGCGCTTCATCAACATGATCGACGAGTTTTACGACCGCAACGTGAAGGTCATCATCTCCGCCGAGGCGCCGATCACGGAACTGTACTCCGGGGGGCGGCTGAGCTTCGAGTTCGAACGGACCGAATCCCGGCTGCTGGAGATGCAGTCCCGGGAGTATCTGGAAGCGCCCCACAAGCCGTGAAATCTGGTTGCTACTCCAATTGTTGTCTATAGTGGATCACAGTGTGTGGAGCGGGCCCCGGTCGAGGGGGTGACTGAAAAATCATACTTTTGACTGATCAAAGCCCCCAACCCCGTTAGCTATAGTGCGATCATCACGAGCACTGTGCATGAAGCCTCCAATACATCGTGAACACCAATAATCAGAGCAGCGACTCAGAACAACAATGGAGTAGCCTTCCAATGACAAGAAAAACTCAACAATGGCAGCGTTGGACCAAACTACCGCTCGCCGTGGCCATTGCTGCGGGGGCATCCGGGCAGGCCTCCGCCCTGTCATTCTACATGGGCGACGTTGAGGCCCAGTTCAACACCACGCTGTCCGCGGGCGTTGGTTGGCGGGTTTCTGATCGCGACAAGCGGTTGATTGCCCAGGGCAACCTGGGGCCGGACTATGCCTATACGGATACCGGCGCCTCCACCAACAACTACGACGACGGCAACCTCAACTTCGACAAGGGCGACACCTACTCCAAGATTGTCAAGGGCAACAGCGAGCTGTTCCTGAACTACGACGTGGACAGCGACACCCTGACCCGGGTGGGGGGCCTGTTGCGGGGGCGTTACTGGTATGACTTCGAACTGAAGGATGAAGACCGCGAGCACGTGCCCCTGAACGACGAGGCGTCCGACAATGCCTCCGGCGGTGAGATCCTCGATGCCTACGTGTTTTCCGACTGGTACTTCGGCGACGTGCCGGTCAGCCTGCGTTATGGCAAGCAGGTCGTTAGCTGGGGCGAGAGCACGTTCATCCAGGGCGGCATCAACACCATCAACCCGGTGGACGTGCCGGCGTTTCGGGCGCCCGGTTCCGAGTTGAAGGATGCCCTGCTGCCGGTGGAAATGTTCTACGGCTCCGCCGGCATCACCGAAAACCTGACCGTCGAGACCTTTGTCCAGACCGACTGGGAGCCGGTACGCCCCGATGACTGCGGCACCTTCTTCTCGACCAACGATTTCGCCGCCGATGGTTGTGGCCCGGTGCTGCTGGCCGGCCAGTTGCCGGACTCCGAGGCTTACGCCCAGGGCTTTATCGCGCCCCGTCTTGGCGACCGCGAGGCCGATTCCAAGGATCAGTTCGGGGTGGCGCTGCGCTGGTATGTGCCGGAACTGAACGACTCCGAACTGGGCTTCTACTACATCAAATACAACAGCCGGCTGCCGTATGTCAGCGGCCGGGTGAATGACCCTGATAATGGGGTCACCTTCCCGTCCTACTTCATCGAATACCCCGAGAACATCGACCTGTACGGCATCAGCATCAACACCACCACGCCGGGCGGGTGGTCGCTGGGGGCGGAGTACAGCTTCCGGGAGAACCTGCCGCTGCAGTGGAACGCCTTCGAGCTGATCTACGGCGGTCTGCAACTCCAGAACCCGGTAACCGGTGACAACGCCAGTTTGCTGCAGGACCAGCGTGAAGCCGAGGCCGGTGGCGCCGATCTCTCCGGCCAGGATGTCAGCGGTTGGGACCGCTTCAAGGTCTCCCAGGCGCAGTTCACCCTGATCAAGTTCTTCGACCAGGTGATGGGCGCCAGCCGCCTGTCATTCATCACTGAATTCGGCGCGACCTACGTGCACGACCTGCCGGACAAGGACGAGGCGCTGTATGGCCGCTCCGGGACGTTCGGTATCGGCACCCGGCCAGGCGGCGGTTGTGAGGAACTGAACCTCAACGACAGCTACTGTACCCTGGACGGCTACACCACCGCATTCTCCTGGGGCTACCGGGCCCGCCTGGTGTGGGACTACCCGAATGCCATTGCCGGTGTGAACCTGTCTCCACAGCTGGCCTGGAGCCACGACGTGAAGGGCTACAGCCCGCAGCCTGGCGGTGCCTTCAACGAGGGTAGTAAGGCGATCGGTCTGTCCCTGCAGGCGGTCTACCAGAACAAGATCACCGGAAACATCGGCTACACGAACTTCTTCGGCGGCGAACCGTATAACGAGTTGACGGACCGCGACTTCGTGACTGCCAGCGTTTCCTACTCATTCTGACCCGGACCGAATTCTCCAACGAGGTAAGCTACATGAAACTGAACAAGAAACTACTGGCCACGGGCGTACTGGCGGCAAGCATGCTGGCGGGTCAGGCCTGGGGTGCGGTTTCTGCGGCGGAGGCGGCCAAGCTGGGCGACTCCCTGACCCCCATGGGCGCCGAAAAGGCCGGCAACGGTGGCGACATCCCCGCCTGGACCGGTGGTCTGACCACGCCCCCGGCCGGTTACAAAGGGGACGGCATCTACGTGAACCCGTTTCCCAATGAAAAACCGAAATTCGTGATCGACCGCAGCAACGTCGACCAGTACGCCGACAAGCTGTCTCCGGGCCAGGTGGCCATGATCAAGAAATACGACGACTACTTCATGCCGGTCTATGAGACTCACCGGACCGCGACCTATCCGGACGAGGTGATGAAGCAGACCGTCGCCAACGCCACCAAGGTCGAGCTGATCAAGGACGGCAACGGCCTGGGTAATTACGAGAGCGCCACGCCGTTCCCGATTCCCAAGAACGGGTTGGAAGTGATCTGGAACCACATCACCCGCTATCGGGGTGGGGCGGTTCAGAGGAACGTCGGCCAAGTGACTCCCACCGCCGACGGGGCCTACTCCGTGGTCAAGTTTCAGGACGAAATCACCTGGCGGACCTACCTGAAGGATTACGATCCGGCCGAGGACCCGAACGTACTGTTCTACTTCAAACAGGCCATCACCGCGCCGGCGCGGCTGGCTGGTAACGTCCTGCTGGTACATGAAACCATCGACCAGGTGGCCGAGCCCCGCCGGGCGTGGGTGTACAACGCCGGGCAGCGCCGCGTGCGCCGGGCCCCCCAGGTGGCCTACGATGGCCCGGGCACCGCGGCGGACGGCCTGCGCACCTCCGACAACTTCGACATGTTCAACGGTGCTCCGGACCGCTACAACTGGGAGCTGCTGGGCAAAAAGGAAATGTACATTCCGTACAACTCCTACAAACTGGTGGATCGCAGCCTGACGTACGATCAGATCGTCAAGGCCGGCCACATCAACCAGGACCTGACCCGCTACGAGCTGCACCGGGTCTGGCACGTGCGCGCAACCCTGAAGGAAGGGGAGCGCCACATTTACGCCCAGCGTGATTTCTTCATCGATGAGGATACCTGGCAGGCGGCGGTGATTGACCACTACGACGGTCGCGGCGAACTCTGGCGGGTCGCCGAGGCCCATGCCATGCAGTTCTACGACCAGGACGTACCCTGGTATGCGCTGGAAGTGCTCTACGACCTGCTGTCCGGCCGCTACCTGGCACTGGGGCTGACCAACGAAGAGAACAACCCGTACACCTTTGGCGTGGAACGCTCCTCTCGGGACTACACCCCGGCCGCGTTGCGCCGGGCAGGCACCCGCTAACGGGCCTCCGGGAAACCAAAGCGGGTCGCGAGCGACCCGCTGGACTGCGACAAACCCCCACCACAACGGCGGGGGTTTGTCGTATTTGGGGCCGCTTTTCAGAGGTTGCCCGTGCTTATTCTGGGCCTGACGGCAAAGGCAGTGCTAAAAAACCGCCATCCAATCGTGTGCTAATACGTCAAAATTTTGCAGCCTCGCCCCCACTTGGTTTAACCTTCCTCTCATACTAAAGGCGTACCCGATGCAGGTCGCCGTATGGAAATCATTGGAGCCTTCCAATCCTGGTCCAGTAGCCGGACGGTTCGGACCGCTTTGTCATGGGGCAGTGCGTGAAACCATTCAATGAAGGCCGGGCCGCCAACGACGAATTCCAGTCTGCCAACAACGGTCTCCAGCGGGGCGAGCTGGTCCGGGATCTGCTGAAGCAGCGGATGCAGGTGCCGGATTTGCCGGCCGATGCGTTGGCGCGCCCGGCGCTGAATCAGCGTATTCTGGGCGCGCTTTCCCCCCGCCGTGCACTCCTTGTCGAGGCCCCCTGTGGCTATGGCAAATCCCATGCGGTCCTCAGTGCCCTGAGCACGGTGCCCGGTGCCGCCTGCTGGTTGTCTCTGACACCGCAGGAGAATGCACCGGCCCGGCTTCTGACGCTGCTGTCGCTGGCCCTGGATACCCCCGGGATCCTCGACAGTGCCCTGCAAGGGGGGGCGGGCTTTGCCGATGCCCTGGCGATGATGCTGGTGTCGGTGGGCCGGAACGCCGCGTTTGAACAGCGGGTTCTGGTGCTGGACAATCTGGATCACCTGAGCAATCCCGCCGCCGCCGAGCTGGTATCCCAACTGGTACGCAATCTGCCGGAGTCTCTGACGCTCGTCCTGATTTCCCGCTGCGGTCTGCCGTTTGAAACCCACGGGCTGGAACTGGAAGGGCGCTTTACTCGTCTGGGGCCGGAGGCGTTGGAGCTGTCCCGGGTTGAGACGTTCCGCTTTTTCGAGGGCCTGCTGGCGGCGAACCGGCTGACCAGTGTCGCAGTGGACAAGCTGTATGATTTGACCGAGGGCTGGATTACGCCGCTTGCACTCTATCGCCGGGAACTGGAGCAGACGCTGGAGCGAAAGCCGATTCAGGAAAGCGGCAGTGTCGAGCGGTTCCTGCATGATTCGGTTCTGGCCCACGTGGCCGGCGGTCCGATGCGTTCCCTCAGGGCCATCGCTGAGCTGGAGACCTGTTCCGATGAGCTGTTTCTGGCCCTGGAACCGGCGCTGCCAGAGACGCCGTGCCTGCTGCCGTCCCAGGCGCAGGAGCGGGGGCTGCCCATCCGCTCCATGCCGGGCCGGGGCCGTTGGTATCGGCTGAACCCTTTGTTGCAGGAATGGTTGCGGGCGTCCCGGATGCCCGGTTACGAAGCCCGGATGCGGCTGGCGAGCCAGTGGTTCGGTCAGCGATACCAGTTCCCGGAGGCGTTGCGTTACGCGTTGCTGGCCGGTGATGACGAGGAAGTGATTCGGATTGCCTCGGAGGGATCGGAAGCCCTGCTGCTGGGGCAGGACACGGCGTCTTTGTTGCGGATGCGCAGGAGTCTGCCGGCGGAGCTCCTTGAGCGCAGCCCGAGGCTGCGCATTGTGTATGGCTGGGTGCACGCGATTGGTGGCCAGTTTGGTCAGGCACGGGCGTTGATTGACGATCTATCGCCGGCGGACCTTGAAGCTCATGACTGTCGGATCGCGGCTCTCCAGTCCTTTATCCTGAGAGGCGAGGGCAAGGTGGCGGAGGCTCTGGCCATGGCGGACCGGGCCCTGGCCGATGGTGAGCTGTCTACCCAGGGGCAGCTGGTGGTGCAAATGGTGCGCTCCAGTGCTCTGTGCGCCGCCGGACGGTTCCAAGAAGCCCGTGAAGCCAATCGGGCCGCGTCGCGGCTGGCCAGGGAAGCGGGGGATTCCGGTTCCGAGGCGCTGGCGGTGTATGCCCACGCCCGCATCGAGCTGGGCAAGGGGGCGCTCCGACATGCCGAGCAGCTGTTGCGTACCGGGCTGGATACGGCCATGCAGGAGCTGGCACGTCCGGCTCGGGTGGGGGAAACCCGGCTCCAGCTCAATCTGGTGCTGGTGTTATGGCACCAGGGGCGACTGGCGGAGGCGGATCGCCTGCTGGCCCTGTGCGCACGTCATGCGGAACAGGCCCGGGATCTGGGATTGCTGCTGGCGATGGCGCTCCGGGTGCTGATGTGCCGCGCCGAACACCGCCTTGAGGACGCCTTTGTCTGGATCGGCCGGGCCGAGCGCACCATGCACGCCTGGCAGGTGGACGAGTCCCTTTATGTGCCCGTGCTCGAAGCCCTGAAGGCCAGCTGCTGGCTGGCCCAGGGGCGGGTGGACAGTGCGCTGCAGGCGCTTCGGCGGCTGCAGCCCTATCGGGACGCCGGGTGCGTGCCGGAGCTGTTTCCCATGATGCCGGGGCTGCTGGACTGTCTGCAGGTCCGGGTGGACATGGCCCGGGGGGACTTGGTACGTGCCCGGGAGACCCTCCAGCGCATTCGGGAACGCTATGAATCCACGATTCCCTGGGGCGTCGACCTGCATGTGCGGCTGCTGGATGCCGTACTGTGTCATCGGGAAAAAGGCGGAGCGACGGCGCGCCGGTTGCTGTGCGACCTCATTGCCGAGGCGGCCTCGGAACACTACATCAGCCCGTTCGCCGAGCTGCGGGGGGAGCTGCAGGAGCTGATGGAGCGAAGCCTGGTTCAGGTACCGGAGAGCGGTTTCCGGCAGGATCTGGCCCAGCTGTTCGGGGTTCCGCTTGCCGGAGGGCATGGGGAGACCCTGCCGGAGCCGATCAGCGAGCGTGAGCAGGGGGTGCTGGAACTCATCGCTCAGGGGCTTTCGAATCAGGAGATTGCGGATAAGCTCCACATTTCCTTGCATACCGTGAAAACCCACGCTCGCCGGATCAACGCCAAGCTCGAGGTGCGTTCCCGGACCCAGGCGATTGTCCGGGCCCGCGAACTGGGGCTGCTTTAGGCCTCTGCGGATTCGTGTTTCAGGGCCTCGATCCGGGCATCCTTTTCGGCCCAAAGCTCGCCGACCCAACGCTGGAAGTCCGCCCGCATCTCCCGATTGTTCTCGTAATCCATGCCCAGGAATCGCTCGGGAATCTCCAGGGTACGCACGTCGATGATGATGCGGCGGATACGGCCACAGAGATAGTCCCAGAACCCGAAGCGACCGTCGGGGTAGACGATGGTGATGTCGAGCATGGTGTGAAGGATATCCCCCATGGTACCCAGCACAAAGGCGGTGCCGCCAGCTCTCGGCTTGAGCAGATGTTTGTAGGGGGCGTTCTGGCGCTGGTGTTTTTCCGGGGTGAAGCGGGTCCCCTCCATGAAGTTGAGGATGGCCACCGGCGTGTAGCGGAATTTTTCACATGCGGCCTTGGTCGCGGCAATGTCCTTGCCCTTCAGTTCCGGCCGCTTGGCAATCTGTTCCTTGGTGTGCCGGTGCATGAACGGAAAATCCAGCGCCCACCAGGCCAGCCCCAGCAGTGGTACCCAGATCAGCTCCTTTTTCAGGAAGAACTTGAGCAGGGGAATGCGGCGGTTCATGACGTACTGAATGGCGGGTATGTCGGCCCAGCTCTGGTGGTTGCAGGTCACAAAGTACCAGTGGTCTCGGCCCAGCTGGTCCACGCCCCGGACATCCCACTCCACCTGGTGAAGCAGGTCCACCAGGAGGTTGTTGAAACCGATCCAGGCGCGGGCGACACCGTTGAGCGCGACGGTGCAGGCCTTGCGCACGGCGGTTACCGGAATGATCAGCTTGATCAGGGCGAAAACCGTCAGCACGGGGTAAAGCACCAGGGTATTCAACAGGATCATCAGGGCCGCCAGGGTTCCCTTGAGCGGCGCGGGCAGGAAATCAAGCATTCCGTCGTGTCTCTGGATGAATCGTGTATGGTTGGTCAGCCTTCGGCGGGCCCATTCTCGTCGATGGTGGGGCCCGGTAGCAACCCGGCTTCCTGGGGTGTCGAGGCCAGTTGCAGCAAAGCCTCGGGGTTCCGCCCCTGCACCATGGTCCGGAAAGCGTCGTCGTAGAACTCGAGGTTGTTGTAGTGAATCATGGCGCGGATTTCCTCTACGTATGCTTCACCACGCTCCGAGTAACCCAACAGGCCTTCTGCCATTTCCAGGCCGGACAAGGGGGTTTGTTCGGCGCGGTCCTTGAGCCGGATCTCCCGCAGGGCCTGGTAGGTGGGGTGGCGGTTGAGGTTTTCGATGTAGGCGCGGATCGAGCGATACGGCGAGGCAAACTTGGCGACCTCATGGCGGGCACCCTCGACACGGCTTTGCGGTACCAAACCACAGCCCCGGGTAAAACACCACTGGCCAAACAGGTTGTTGCCATGCCTGGCGAAACGGGATGTCCCCCAGGCGGATTCGTTGGCGGCTTGGGCCATCACCAGCGAGGGCGGGATCACATCCAGGCGTTTCTTGAGCAGTTCGAACTGCTGGCGGCTGCCCGTGACGGCCTTGATCCGGAGCCGCTGCGCCTGCTGGTCCAGCCAGTGCTTTTCCTGGGGGGTCAGCGAGGCCTTCTTTTCCAGGCTCAGGAGGTAGTTGCGTTCCAGCAGGATGCGGGAGTTGGCCAGAACGATCCGGGGGTAGAGAAACGCGAAGAACGCGGCTTTTTTCTCGGTGGTGTCAACATAGCCGGAAAAATCCGGCAGCGGTGTCGCAGCCCAGGCGGGCAGGGGAGGCAGTTCCTTGAGAAAGACTTCCGACCCGGAGTCGGCGGCCTGATCCCGCGGTGGCAGATACAGGCTCCCGGCCACGGTGAATACGACCAGGGGAACAAGCAACAACAAAGCCCGGCTGGCGGCAGACATAACACCTCTCGCGAGAATGGATATGACTGGGATTATAACAGGTTATACAGGGATGCCCGCGGCCCCGGCCGGCAGCGGGTTCAGGGCTGCCGGGTGGCCAGCAGCAGGCCGAGGCTTTCGGTATCGTCGCTGTCGGCCTGGCGCAGGAACAGCTGGTTGCGGTCCGTACTGAAAAAACCGTCCAGATGGAGGGTGCCGTTGCTCAGCGACACGCGGCCGTTGCCGTTGTCGGTGTAGCTCAAGGCCAGGTTGAACGGCTGGCTGTCGGGTTGTTCCAGTGTCTGGTCACTGACCCTGTGCGTGACCGACAGCCATTCACCCGTGATGGACGCGCGGCTGCCTGAGTCGATCACCAGCTCCAGGTCTGCGAAATGGCGTAGGCGGTTAACCCCGTCCGCCATGCCCAGAGTGACTCCCTGAAGCCGGAAACGGCCACTGGTCGGGGCCGGAGTATCGGCTGTTCTGGCTGCGATAAGCAGGCCGTCTCCCAGGGGGCTGTCGTCGAGGTTGAAGGCGAGCAGGGTGCCGTCTGGCGTGCTGGCACCAATGCCGATGTCGGGTTGTGCCTCGTTGCCGGATGGCTGGTCCTGATCGAGGTTCAGCCGGCCGATGTCCTGATTGCCACTGCTCAGGATGGCGGTTCTGGAGCTGACCCGCCACTGTTGGGTGTCGGTGCCCGGCTGCCGCGACACCGCCCCGGACGTATCCCGTGTCAGGTAATTGAGCGCCAGGTTCTGGGCCACCCCGCCGTCGTCATCTATCGACCAAGTGCCGAGCCCGGCTGCCAGGGTGATCGGCGTCGACTGGGTCTGGTCGAAACGGCCACTCAGAAGCAGGACGTTGTAGTCCTTGCCATGCAGCACCTCGGGATCGAACGTTGCGCCGGTCGGCGGCCGTGACAGGTCGAGCTCCAAGGCCGAGACGTAATGATTCTCCAGCAGGGTGCCGCGCTTCAGCTGATCGCCCTGGGCACTGAGTTCCAGTGCCTTGCCGGCACTGAAATAGCCGGCCAGGACCCGGTCCGGACCCGCCGTGGTGTTGATGGGGGAGCGGGTGTAGGCATCCAGATAGTAGGGGTTGCGGGTCCAGCCGATGATCCGGGAGCTGCCGCGACCGGTAACGCTCTGGTACAGGCTCCGGCCGGCCAGCAGACGGGTTCCTTCCGCGAGCGTCGCGGCGCCGGGCGCGGTGGCGTGGGTGTTGCGTTGCCACTGATCGGATCCACGCACGAAGAAGTCGTTGCCGGCGGTCTGCAGGATCACTTCCCGGTCATAGGGGATGTCGCTGGCAAGGGAGGTCACCTGAATGCCAAAGGCATCGAAGCTGGCCAGGGTCAGGGCCGGGTAGACGTAGGCGAGGCCGGTGTCGTCCTGAAGCCGCTCCTCCTGGGCCGTCCGGATGCCCCAGAATCCGGCGCCCTGAATGCTGGGCTCAGCGAAACTCTGGCCCAGCTCGATGCCCAGAAACACAGCGTTGTAGTCGGCGGAGCTGGCCTGGAGCTGGCCGGACGAGGTGTTTTCCAGCAGGGCATAACCGGCCATGGCCTGGGCGTAACGGGTAAAATCGGCCCGGCTGCGCAGCAGGGCCAACGCTTCCGTCAGGCCGGCGTTGTCCGGAATGTCGATCTCGAAGTCGTGAATCTGGTCGGACAGTGTGGGCCACACATACCGGTTCAGGCAGAGTTCATCGTCCGCGCAGTCGAGGATGGCTTGCCATTCGCCCGGGGTGTAGCTGCCGAGGATGTCCCGCACCAGGTATTCGGAGAAGGGGTTGATCTTGATGTCCCGGTCCGAATCCGAGGCGAGCGCCCGTAGCCGGGTGTTGCCGTAGCTGGCTTCGATCACGATGTCGGGGGCCAGGGGCTGACCGCCCTCGAAGGTAATGATGGTGTAGCCCTCGGCGTCGGTCCGGGTGGAGACGCCGTCCACGCCGCCAAGGTTCTGCAACGATGGATCGGTGCGGTAGATGGCGATGCGTTCCGGCTGCACGATCCGTAGATTGCGCCGAGTGGCCTCACCGTCGGGGGCGAGGGCGGTGGGGAGCTCCAGGGTGATCCGGACTTCGTTGCTTGCCAGCCCCGAAGTGTTGCTGGAATCGCCGGTGCTGCCGGAGCTGAAATCATCGACGGGATTCTTGACCCCGGCAAAGTGGTTGGGCTGATTTCGGGCGCCCTCGATGGCATCCTCACCGCTGCCACAGCCACTGACCAGGGCCAGGAAAAGGGGCAGGGCAAAGGCAAGTCTTGTTGTCATGCTGTCCTTGCCGTCTGTAGGTATCGGTGACGGCCAGTCTAGCAGGGGCAGGCGGGACAAAAGAGTGAGGGGATGCACGAAACCGGCACCCGGAACTGGCCGGGTGCCGACAGGGTGGGGATCAGAAGAAGATTTTGATCCCGGCGAGCACGCCTTCGTCCAGGTCGACGTCGCCCCGGTGGGGCGCGTCCAGGTCGGTGTTCAGATAGCGGTAGCCGGCAAACACCTCGGCGTTCCGGATGACCCGGTAGCTGCCACGAAGTTCCAGGCTGGTCATGTCGTCGGAGTCGCCGAACGACAGAATGCGCGGGGCGTAATGCAGGTCACCGGTGAAGGACAGGCCCGGTACCGTGGGGATGTTGACGGTGCCGTAGCCGCCAATGCCGATCGCGCCGCCGTCGAGGTCGTCGTCATCCCAGGCCAGACCCCGCACCCCGATACCGGCGGTGGTGGGCAGGTTGCCGAGCGCAGTACGTCCCTGGGCATGGAAGTCCAGGTTGGTGATGTGACGACTGCCCTCGTGGTAGGTGTAGCCCGCGCCAAGCTGGATGTCGTTGTTGGTTTCAAAGAAATTGACCTGGCCCTTGACGGAATCGTTGGTCAGGCTCAGGTCCAGATCGCTCGCCCAGGCCGGTGCGGCGGCCAGGCTCAGAACCATCAGGGAGATACGGGTGACTTTCATTCTTCTACCTTCTTGGTTTCGGTTGGTTGATAGGCGTCAGACAAAGCGTCTTCCTCTTCGGATGGCACCCGGTATTCCTCGTTGGCCCAGGCGCCCAGATCGATCAGCTGACAGCGCTCGGAACAAAACGGGCGGTACCGGTTTTCTTCAGACCATTTTACGGCCTGCTTGCATGTCGGGCATTGCACAATCATGGCGATTTTGTCAGGTTTCCGGCGATCGGGATGTGGCGGGCCCCTGACGCTGTTGCCGGATGGGGCGGATCAGGTGGCCGCGGATGTGCAGCAGTATTGTTCCAGCACTGCCCGCAGCATTTCAATATTGACAGGCTTGGCGACAAAAGAATCCATGCCGGCGTGCCGGCACCGTTCCTCGTCCTCCTCCATGGCGCTGGCGGTCAGGGCGACCACCGGTACCCTGGGGCGTTGGTGCTCCTGCTCCCATTGGCGCAGGCGGCGGGTGGCTTCATAGCCGTCCACCCGGGGCATCACGCAGTCCATGAACACCAGGTCGAAGGGATGCCAGGGCCACAGGGCGGCGGCGGCCTCGCCGTCGTTGGCGGTCATCACGTCGCATCCCAGCTTTTCCAGAAGGCGGCGGGTGAGGGTGCGGTTCACCGGGTTGTCTTCCACCAGCAGCACCCGCATCCGGCCACAGGGCAGCTCCCGTTGCCGGCTGGTGTCGGTACTGGTCTGCAGCGAGAAGCGGGTCAGGAACCGGCGTTCCTGATGGGCGGCATCCACGAACAGCTGGTTGAGCACGGCCATCAGATAGGATTCGCGCAGGGACTTGCTGAGGAACGCATCGGCGCCGGCCTGGCGGTAATGCTCGGCATCGCCCCGCTGGGGATTGGAGGACAGGATCAACAGCCGCATGTCGCTCCACTCGGGATTACTGCGGATCTGCCGGCACAGGAGATCGCTGTCCATGTCCGGCACGAAGCCGTCGAGAATGATGGCGTCGAACGGAAGCTGGTTGTCAAAGGCCAGACGCAGCGAGGTGAGGGCTTCGCCCGCGGACCGGACGGCCTCGATGTGGACCTCGTGCCGGGACAGCATCTCAAGCGTGATCTTGCGGGAGAGCTCGTAGGAATCGACCACCAGGATGCGTTTATTGCGCACCATCCGGGTGTCGGGACGAACCCGGGTGGCATTCTCCGGCGCAATGGGCAAGGTCAGCTCCACCCAGAAGGTAGAACCCTGGCCAGGGCGGCTTTCGACGTCCAGGGTGCCATCCATCAGGTTGACCAGTTGTCGGCAGATCGTCAGACCCAGGCCGGCACCGGGCAGCTGGCGTTGGAAGTGCTGACCCAGCTGCATGTAGGGCTCATACACCAGTGGTAGGTCTTCCGGGTTGATGCCGACGCCGGTGTCTTCCACCGCCAGGCGGATTCTCGCGCTGTCATTTCGCCGCCCCAGCACTTCCACACTGATCAGCACATGCCCCGAGTCGGTGAATTTGATGGCGTTGGAGACCAGGTTGACCAGAACCTGGCGCACCCGCACCGGATCACCCATCAGCGCCCAGGGCAGGTTCTCGTCGATGCGCAGCTCCAGAGGCAGGTTCTTTTCCCGGGCCCGGCCGCCCAGCAGGTGTACCAGATCATTCAGAAGCTCGCGCAGGTCGAAGGGCAGATTTTCCAGAACCAGCTTGCCGGCCTCCATACTGGAAATATCGAGCAGGTCGTTGATGATGGCGGAGAGGCTTTCGGAGGCGTTCAGCAGGGTGTTGACGTATTCCCGCTGTTCCTGGTCCAGGGGGGTGTCGGTCAGCAGGTTGGCGTAGCCGAGGACGGACTGTAGGGGAATCCGCAACTCGTGGCTGACGTTGGCGAGAAACTGGTTTTTGGCGTGATTGGCCCGGATTGCCTCGTCCCGTTCTCCCTGTGACTGGATCGTGGTCTGCCGCAGGGAACGGGTGTCCTCCAGGATCTGGAGGCGCATTTTGTTCAGAGCCTGCTCCAGCTCCGACAACTCATCCGGCTTTTTTGGCGGTTTGCGCCTCAGCTTTAGCGGCTCGACCAGAGCGTCCAGGTTGAGCTTGGCGGCGTAGTCCGCCATCGCTTCCAGGTGCCTCGACAGGGTGAACCGGACGATCAGCAGAAGCCCCAGGGTCCCCAGCATGACCAGAAGCGACACCACCAGCAGAATCATCAGGGCGCGTGCCTTCAGCTCTTTGTACAGCTGTTCCATGGAGGAGACGATGGTCAGCTGGCCAACTTGCTCCGGCGCCTGGAAACTGGAGCGGTCGAAGACCAGCGGAAACGTCCGGGCAATCACCCGGCCCTCGGGGTAGGCGCCGGTACTGAACACCTCTCCGGTTGAGGTGGTGACCTGGGCATACTGGATGGAAGGGAAGGTGCGCATGGCATCCAGGCTGTTGGCGACCTCGCTGAAATTCATCAGCCACAGATTGTTGCTCATGGTGCCGGCCACCAGCCCGGCGACTTTGCCTTGGGCGCTGACCAGGTCGCTTTTGTGGCGCTCGAATTCGCCGATCATCTGAACGCCGGTCGCCACCAGGGAAAGCACCAGGCCGAACAGCAGCACATACACCAGCAGCCTGGTCGCCAGTGGCCGTACACCCAATCGCTTTAGAATCTGGTCAGAAGACAAGGTACGACTTCCCTGTGTCGTTTAGAAAATCACCAGAGCAGTTTAACAGACCGTCAGCACTTCGACACGTCTGCCCTGTTCATCCCCGAGGAAACGAAAGCGGACGTTCAGATCGTAGAGGTGGGTGCCGTAAATTCGCGTTTCGTCCCGGCCGCGCCGGAACGACGGGCGCGGGTCGTAACCGACCACATCTTCGATCAGTGCCCGGAGATCGGGATAGTCTTCGGCCGGCAGCGTCGCCAGCTGTCGTTCCGCCTCCGGGTGGAACACCACGTCCAGGCGGTCGGTCGGCGCCGTGTCGGCCCAGCCCAGACTGGCCTCCGGAACGCAGTCGGCAAAGGGCAGGTAGGGTTTGATGTCAAAGATCGGAGTGCCGTCGATCAAGTCGTGGTCCCGGATGTTCAGTACCAGCTGGCCACGTTTCCTGACCAGTCCCTCGTTTCTGACGACCGACAGTCCCAGGCTGTTGGGACGAAACGGGGAGCGGCTTGCGAATACCCCCATCTTGCGGTTGCCGCCCAGCCGGGGCGGGCGAACCACCGGGCGCCACTCGTCCCGGATGGCTTGGTGAAACTGGAACACCAGCCAGACGTGGCTGGCGGTTTCGAGCCCACGAAACGCGTCTTCCCGGTCGAACGGGGGCTGAATGATCAGTTCTGCATGGGCGTGCCGGGTCAACCCCGGTTGCCGGGGCACGCCGAACTTGTCCCGGAAGCAGGAGCGGGTCACGGCGATGGGGGTCAGTGTTGGGGCCTGATCGGCGGGTTTTGCTGGGTGTCTGGGCATGGGCCTATGGCGTCTCAACGGTTCCGGCGAAAAACATCTCAATGCGAAAAACGACCGAGCCCTGGTCGGAAAAGCTCTCGCTTCTGGGAAAACTCAGGGCGGGAATCAGCTCTGCATACAGCCAGTCGCTGTGCAGGCGGTACCGCCAAGTCAGGTCTGCGAAAGCGGAGCTGGTTCGCCAATTGGGCTGGCTCTCGCCCAGGATCCCGATCCGGGGAATCAGGGTCGAGCGGTTGTTCAGTGCCTTACGCAGGCTGAAAATCTGGGCGGCAACGAATTTCCGGTCCGGGTGGACCCATTCCAGTTCCGATGACGACTGGAACTGCCAGCCGCCGGCCAACGACCGGCCGCCCCCGAACCACGTCCGCGCCCCCCAGCCCGTCTGGTGATAGTAGTAGAAACGCTGCTGCCACCCGAGTGTCCACAGTCCGTGCCATTGCCAACGGTTGCTGGCGGTGGCGCGCCAGAACGCATCGGGGGGCAGTCGCAGCCGACCGCCGAGGTCGCTGGACAGGTTGATGGCATCGCCGATCCGGGTCAAGTAGCGCAGCGCACCCGTGGCTTCGGCATCGGTCCGTTCCGGCTCGGTCAGCTGGCGATCCCGTTGCCGCTCCTCCAGGGGAATCAGCTCCTCGCTCTCGCTTTCGATCACCAGGCGGAGCTTGCGGCGGGTGGTGGGAATGTCGAGGCGAAAACGCATTTCCGGCTCGAATCGGGCCAGCTTGCTGTATTCCGATTCAGTGGCAAAACCGAGGCGCAGATAGCTTTCGTTGTCCGGCAAGGCCTGACTTGAGCCGGACAGAGTACGGTCGGCCCAGGCTCCCAGGGATTGTACGCGTGCCCCCTGGACTCGCTCCTGCCGAAGGACCCAGTTGCTGAACGACAGCCAGTATGAATCCCTTGGCTCACGCCAGTATTCCTCGGGGGAAAAGGTAAAGAACCGAGACGGCAGCGTGTCGGGAGACAGCATCTCGGGAATGGACCGTGCCAGCGATGGGCTGTCGGGCGCGGCGATGGTGATGGCCGGGAGCGCAAGGAGCAGGCGCGTGGTCCAGCGAAGAAGCCGGGAGCAATACCGTTCAGCCAAAGTCCACCAGGAACCTTTGATGCCAATCACGAACTTGACGCTCCACATCCTCCAGTGGCCGGCTGTTGTCAATGACCACGTCCGCCCGTGCCAGTCGCTGCGCCCGGGGCATCTGGGCGTCGATGATGCGCTGGACCTGCTCCCGGGTGTTGTTGTCCCGCGCCATGGTCCGCTGGAGCTGGACCTCGACCGGCACATCCACCACGATCACCCGTCTCACCAGCTCATGCTGGTCCGTTTCCAGCAGCAGGGGCGAAACCAGCAGAACGTAGGGCCGGGCATCGTCGCTGAGGGTGAGCTGGCGCACCAGCTCCGCGCGGATGATGGGATGCAGCAGGGATTCCAGCCACGCCCGCTGCTCCGGGTCAGCGAAAACGATCTGGCGCAATCTGGCCCGGTCCAGCGTGCCTTCCGGAGTGAGAACATCCCGGCCAAAATGCCCGGCAATCGCCTGCAGGGCCGGGGTTCCGGGCTCGACCACCTGACGCGCCACGTCATCCGCGTCGACCCAGTGAACACCCTGTTTACCGAACAGCCGGGCGACGGTGGATTTGCCGGAACCAATGCCGCCGGTCAGACCGAGGACTGCCATGGCCTACAGCCCCAGATAGCGGAGCCAGGCCTGCTGGATAGCCGGCCCGAACCAGAGGCACAGCAAGCCGGCGGCAGCCAGGTAGGGACCAAAGGGAATGGGCACTTCCCGGCCGTGCTGGCGGAACACCATCAGGCCGATACCCACCACCGCGCCCACCATGGACGACAGCAGGATCACCGCCGGCAGCTGCTGCCAGCCCAGCCAGGCGCCCAGAGCCGCCAGCAGTTTGAAATCGCCGTGCCCCATGCCTTCCTTTCCGGTCACCAGCTTGAACAGCCAGTAAATCGACCAGAGGGACAGGTAGCCGGCCACGGCGCCCCAGAAGGCACTGTCAAAATCGGTCAGCACCCCAAAATGATTGAGCACCAGCCCCAGCCACATGAGGGGAAGCGTCAGGGAGTCCGGCAGCAACTGGGTGTCGAAGTCGATGACCGTCAGGGCGATCAGCGTCCACACCAGAAGCAACGCCCACAGCGCCGCCGGCGACGGGCCCAGCAAGGCCACGGTCAGGACCGAGAGCACCGCCGTGGTCAGCTCGATCAGTGGGTAGCGTGGGGAAATCCGCGCCTGGCAGGCGGCACACGTGCCCCGGAGAAAGAGATAGCTGACAACCGGAATATTCTCCCAGGCCCGGATGCGATGACCGCAGGACGGGCAGGTGGACGCCGGCTTCGCCAGGGAGATCCGGGGTTCCTTGCTCCGTTGCTGTTCCGGGATGTCGAGAAACGCCTCGCACTGGCAACGCCAGTCCTGATGCATCATCCGGGGCAGGCGCAGAATGAGCACATTGAGGAAGCTACCGATGCAGAGGGAGAACACCGTGACAGCAACATACAGCAGCCACGGATGGGCCATGAGTTCATCAAAACTGGGCATGGGGGCTTCTTATCCGACGACTTGACCCATCTGGAAAATGGGCAGGTACATGGCGATGATCAGGCCGCCTACCAGAACCCCGAGAACAGCCATAATCATCGGCTCCATCAAGGCTGTCAGGTTATCGACCATGTCGTCGACGACACTTTCATAGTGTTCGGCCACTTTGCCCAGCATTTCGTCCAGGTTACCAGATTCCTCGCCGATGGCCGTCAGCTGGACCGCCATCACCGGGAATACATCCTGCTGGCGCATGGAGGCCTGCAACTGGGTACCGCTGGCAACATCGGTCTTGATGTTCAGAATGGCGTCCCGGTAGACCGCATTGCCGGTGGCTCCGGCCACGGAATCCAGAGCGTCCACCAAAGGCACACCCGCCGCGAAGGTGGTCGACAGGACCCGGCCGAACTTGGCCACCGCTGACTTGTCCAGAATTTCGCCCACGATGGGCAGTTTGAGCATGTATTTGTCGACCAAATCCGAGAACGCGCGGGACCTGCGCCTGGATTCCCGGAAAATGAAAATGAAGCCCACAATGCCCAGCAGTACCGCAAACCACCAGCTCTGCAGCCATTCGGAGATATGAACAACCATTTGTGTGAAGACGGGCAGGTCAGCGCCAAACCCCTGAAACAGACTCTCGAACTGGGGCACCACTTTAACCAGAAGAATCGCGGTGACGATGATGGCCACGACGATAACCGCGATCGGATAGGTCATGGCTTTCTTGACCTTTTTCTTGAGATTCTCGGTTTTCTCGAGATAGGTTGCGACCCGATCAAGCATGGCTTCCAGAGCGCCGGCCTTCTCCCCGGAATCCACCAGGTTGCAGTAAAGCTCATCGAAGTGCTTGGGGTGCTTTCGCAGCGCTCCCGCGAAGCTCGTCCCGGATGAGATGTCGTTGCGAAGCGACATCACCAGTTCCTGCAGGCCTTTGTTTTCCAGGCCGTCTGCGACGATATCGAAGCTTTGTACCAGCGGTACACCGGCTTTCATCATGGTCGCGAGCTGGCGAGTCAGCATGGCAATATCGAACGGCGTGATCTTTTTGCTGCCGCCGAACAGGGGCTTGGGTTTCTTCCGGACTTTCTGGGGTATGATTCCCTGCTTGCGCAGCTGGGCCTTGACCAGCGCGAGGTTGGCGCCGGTCAGCTCGCCCTTGGTCTTGTTGCCCTTACGATCCTTGCCTTCCCAAATGTACGATTCCAGCTTCTGCGCTTTCTCTGCCATGCTTAGTCCTTCGTCACGCGGTTGGCTTCCTCGAGGCTGGTCACGCCCTGAATCACCTTCAGGAGCGCCGACTGGCGTAAGGTACGGAAGCCTTCGGCCTGGGCCTGTTTTGCAATCTGGATGGAGCTGGCCTCTTCCATGATCATATTGGCCAGAGTGTCGGTCACCTTGACCACCTCGTAGATCCCCACGCGCCCCTTGTAACCCCCATTGCATTTATCACAGCCCTTGGGGCGGTACAACGTAAAGCCTGTATCAATTTGTTCCTCTGTGAACCCTTCCTTCAAAAGGACGTCCCTGGGAACCTCCATGGGCTGCTTACAGCTAGAGCACAAGCGCCGGCCCAGGCGCTGGGCAATGATCAGACTGACGGACGTGGCGATGTTGAAGGCAGGCACGCCCATGTTCATCAGCCGGGTCAGGGTCTCCGCGGCGCTGTTGGTGTGAAGGGTCGATAGTACCAGATGCCCGGTTTGCGCGGCCTTGATCGCGATGTTGGCGGTTTCCAGATCCCGGATCTCGCCCACCATGATGACGTCCGGGTCCTGCCGCAGGAAGGCGCGCAGGGCTTCGGCAAAGCCCAGGCCCACCTTCGGGTTGACGTTGACCTGATTGATCCCCTCCAGGTTAATTTCCGCCGGGTCCTCGGCGGTGGAGATGTTCCGCTCGGTGGTATTGAGGATGTTCAGGCCGGTGTAAAGGGAGACTGTCTTGCCGGAACCGGTGGGCCCCGTGACCAGAATCATGCCCTGGGGTTGCTCCAGTGCTTCCAGATACAATTGCTTCTGGTCCTCTTCATAGCCGAGCACGTCGATGCCCAGTTTCGCCTGACTGGGGTCGAGGATCCGGAGCACGATTTTCTCGCCCCAGAGCGTGGGCAGCGTGTTCACCCGGAAGTCGATGGCTTTGGTCTTGGAAAGTTTCATCTTGATCCGGCCATCCTGCGGAACGCGCCGTTCCGAGATGTCCAGCTGGGCCATGATCTTGACGCGGGCGGCGATCTTGGGGGCCAGTTTGATCGAGGGGCGGGACACTTCCTTCAGAATACCGTCGGTGCGGTAACGCACCCGATACGTTTTCTCGTACGGTTCGAAGTGGATGTCGGACGCGCCCGTGCGGATGGCATCAAGCAGGAGTTTGTTGACGTACTTAACAATCGGGGCATCATCGACATCACTGGCCGTTACGGCGCTTTCGTCATCATCCTGTTCGCCCCCTTCCGTTTCTACGCCTTCGAGGTCGGCATCATCCAGTCCGTCCATCGCGGTATCGTGCGCATCCAGATAACGGTCGATCGCGGCACGGAGTTTGGCATCATCCACCAGCACCGCATCGGTACTCAGCCCTGTGTTGAACTTCATTTCATCCAGGGCCTGGATGTTGGTGGGGTCGGAAACGGCAATGAACAGGCGGTTGCCCCGCTTGAACAGCGGCAGCGCGTTGTGCTTGCGGATCAGTTTTTCGTCGACCACCTTCTCCGGCATCATGTCCGGCAGGAAGGCATCCAGATTCAGCACCGGCATCCCGAATTCCATGGCGGCCGAGAACGCAAGTTTCGCGCTGTCGGCCAACTGATTCTGCGCCAAATAGGTGATCAGTGGGATTCGGTTCTGGGAAGACTGAAGAAACGCTTCCTTGGCGACGTCCTCGTCCAGGAGTCCATCGTCGACAAAGCGCCGTGCCAGGCCGGTAAGCGTAACGTTGCTGCTGTTGGTTGCCATAATAAACGGAGTCAAAAAGGTGGTGTAAGTGCCTGAATGCCGGTTTGGATGATAGCACTGAGTGTAGATCGCGGGTCGAGCTTTTGAAAGTCGTTGCCCTTCAGGTTCCGTGGTTTCGCAGGTTTTTATCCATAGCATGAGGCGCGTGTTTTCGGGGTGGGGTGACAAAATTTGTCACTGAGTGACTGAATTTGGCTGAACCGGTGAGGCGCTTGTCTCCGTGAACTCGGTCACACGGTTTCCCAGAGCTTTGAATTCTCAGCCTTTTTTACGATGTTTTGCAATTGGCACAAAAAGTGCTCTGATGGGATTAGGCTCACAAACCGGCTGTGGTGGCCTCGATCACCCGCCCTGGGCCCATCCGAGTTGATCAACGACAGACATACAGGTCGGTAATGAAAAACATTCAAGTGAACCATGCCCAGAAGGGTTTCACCCTGATCGAGCTGATGATCGTCGTGGCGATCATTGGTATTCTGGCCGCGATCGCGATTCCGCAGTATCAGGACTATGTTGCGCGCTCACAGGTAAACCGTGTGTACTCTGAAATTTCTTCGCTGAAAACTGCGACCGAGGAACAGTTGATGCGTGGCATTAACCCCTCTGCAGCCTCTCAGCTGGGCTTCACCAGCTCCAATCTCATGAGCACGGCTCCGACAGTTTCGTTCACTGGTGGCTCCGGCACTATCTCCGCGACTCTGGGTACTGATGCAAGTACAGCGGTTGCTGGTGCTATCATCACTCTCAATCGTCAAGCAAACGGAACTTGGACTTGTACGGTTAGCGGAGGTAGTGCAGGCTCCTGGAAGACTGATTACGTGCCGACAGGCTGTAACTAATACGCTGTTTTCCTATGATGTAAAAGGGCGCTCAGGTAGCGCCCTTTTTTGTTGCTTATTGTTAATGTCGATGTATAAGGTGAATTTGGTGACACGCCTGGAATTGACCATCCATTATGCTTTGATGACAGCTCTTATCGTTGTGGCATTTTGTGTGCCATACCACTTTGTTCCAATAGGCTCTTTTATTGAGGAATTTATTGCTGGAGGGGCTGCAGTCATTGGCGGGGTGATAGCTTGGGCCTATATGCCACGGGAGCGACAGGTCTCCCAGGCAACTGTTTTATGGCTAATATGGGGCGGCGTACTTCTGATTTCATTTTTAGGTGCCGACTATTCTATGGTGTCTTCCGGATACTGGGTTCTTATTTATTGGTTTGTTGGGTTGTTGGCGATTGTTTGGATTGGTCGTTTGTCCAGTGAGATGTCGGTGACGCATGTTATCGAAGTTATTGCTTTGCTTTTCGTTTTTTCTGCGTTGGCGCAGAGTATTCTCGGTGTTGCGAAATTTTATGGGCTTTTGCGCGGCTACTGGATATTTGAAGCTGGAACTACTCGTCTTCCTGGGTTGATAAATCAATATAACCTCACTGCAAGTAGTCTGATGATAGGTATGGCATCTTTATTTTATTTGTATTTTAAGGGTAAGGTTGGCCTTTTTTGTGCATTTTTTGTTATTTATGTAACTTCGTTTGCGGCCATACTCACTGATACGCGTTCAATTCTACTCTATGTGGCTATTATTTTTATCGCTCTCTGGTTTGTCTATGGCGATGACGAGCGAATCCATAAAAAGCGAGTGGCGGCAATTGTCATAGCTGCAGCAATGACATCGTTGCTAGCGTTTATCAGTGTGAAGCCGGTCGATGCTTTTCTCGAATCTATTGGCCCCGATGATTTGCGTCGGATTTCCCTGGAGGACTCTGTGTCTACTCGCGATCTCTCGGATTTGGGGATTCGAGTAAGTGAAGCCAAAAAAATCGTTGCTGGGATTGGGCATGACTTATGGCTGGGAGTTGGGCCGGGAAACTATTCTGCCTACAGTTATATATGGGATGACTATGTTGAAGATGCCCGCCGTCCAGGGTCCTTGCCTACGCATAGCCATAATCTGTTTACCATGGTTATGGCTGAGGAAGGAGTTTTAGGGTTACTTGTGCTTCTGATTTTAATCTCATGCGTGGGCTGGCATCTTTGGGTGAAAAAAAAGAATGCCGAGTGGTTTTGGTTGGTGTCTTTTTTTGGAATCTTGTTTGTTTATAGCAATGTCGAATACCCTCTTTGGTATATGCAGTATTTGGTGGTTTTTCTTGGTATCTGTTCTTTGGTGCTGCCAAGTATTCGATTTAAAGTTGACTCAAGAGTTATTGGCTATGGTTTGTCGGCTGTCGCTTTGGCCGTATTCGGTTTTCTTGGGTTAAATTTGTCTTCTGGGTACTGGGATTTGGTTCAAGCTGATAGTAAGTCGTATTGGGGGTCCGATACTGTTCAAACTGTCCGTTCTTGGCAAGGTGATACTTTGCTGGGGCCTTATGCAACACTATTGTCGTATCAGCGCTTGTTGCCAAGTGAGAGTGAGTATGAGCGTGAGTCAGAGCTAGTAGAAAGGATGATGCTATGGCGTCCTCATAATCTTGTTCTTGTCCGAAAAATCCAGCTTCTTATTTTGAGTGGTGATATGGAAAAGGCTTGCGAAATTTCAGAAAAAGCCATTCGTTTCTATAAGTCAGTTTATTTCAAGCTGGAAGCAGATTTGCCAGTAATTGAAAAATACCGAGACATTGATGTTTCGCCTTATAGAAAGTGTATGGTGGATGCAGTGACCCGCTATCATAATGATGCCTGATTTCTTAGGTTTAGATGGCGGGGAATGAATTTGGCTCTATTTTTGCTTTTTGTGTCAGAGAGACCAGCTAAGAGCAAAGAGCATGTATTCGTCCAGCAAAGGCTTTACCCTGATTGAGCTGATGATCGTGGTGGCCATTATCGGAATCCTGGCGGTGGTGGCCATTCCTCTGTACCAGGGGTACGTTGCCAAAAGCCAGGTAAATCGTGCGGTTGGCGAGCTTGGGGCCTACCGGTCGGCGTTCGAGGCGGGCCTCGCCCATTCAAAGCCGATCAGTAACGAGACACTGGGATATACCCCTTCAACCCTGACCACGGGGAACCTCGCCACGGAAATTGCTACGGTGAACGCTGACGGATCGGGTCACCTGGAAGTGACACTGGGGGGCAAGGTTCACCCCGATTTGGCAGGGGTCGTGATTCGATTCGAGCGTAGCACGGTTGGTGAGTGGCGCTGCGAAATTGATCCATCGTCCGCTCCCGGGTGGCATGCAAGCTACGCACCGGGGAACTGTACGGTTCTGTAGGCAGGGAGGGAGGCCTCAGACCTCCACCTCCTCATACAGCTCCGGGACTTCCGCATCCCAGCCGAAGGTTTCGTGTATGTGCTTGCGCATGACGTCACTGGCGACCATTTCCCCGTGGGTGACATACACCTTCTCGGGTTTCAGTGAGCCCTGGCCCAGCCACGACAGGATTTCCCGGTAGTCGCCGTGGGCGGAAAGTGAGTCCAGGTTGTAGATGTCGGCCTTGACGGGCCAGTACTCCCCGTGAATCTTGACCGAATCGGCGCCGTGGACGAGGGCGTCGCCCCGGGTGCCCGGTGCCTGGAAGCCGGCGAACACCACGCTGTTGCGGGGATTGGGCAGCAGAGTCTTGAGGTGATGAAGCACCCGGCCACCGGAAGCCATGCCGCTGGCGGAGATGATGATGCAGGGGTAGCGTACCGAGTCCAGCTCAATGGATTCCTCCACGGTGCGGACGAACGTGGTGCTGTTGTCGATCATCTCGCACTGGGCGTTGCTGAGTCGGTGTTCCTTGCTGTGGTGGCAAAAAATCTCGGTGGCGCGGATGGCCATGGGGCTGTTGAGGAACACGGGCAGTTTCGGTATCCGCTGTTCGTTCATCAGTTTGTGGACCACGTACAGCAGCATTTGGGCCCGGCCAACGGCGAATGCCGGGACCAGCACGATGCCGCCGCGTGCCACCGTTTTGTTGACGATGGTTTCCAGTTCGGCCTCCGGATCCAGCTCACTGTGCTCGCGATCGCCATACGTGGACTCGCAAACCAGTACGTCGGCCTGCTGGATGGGCTCGGGTGGCCGCATGATCAGATCGTTCTGGCGGCCGACGTCACCGCTGAAGACGAGGGTCCGGCCGCTGTCCTGATGGCGGACGTGCACGCAGGCGGAGCCCAGGATATGGCCCGCCGGGGTGAAGGTAACGGAGAACCCTTTCACCGGCTCGAACGTGTCGTGGTAATGGCGTGACTCGAAGTGTTTGAGCGCCGCCCAGGCGTCCTTCTCTGTGAACAGTGGCTCGGGTTTTTCGTGCTTCGAGAACTTCTTCCGGAACGCGTACTTGGCGTCCTCCTCTTGCAGGAACCCGGCGTCCGGGAGCAGTACCCGGCACAGGTCGTGGGTGGCCGTGGTGCAGTAGACCTTGCCCCGGAAACCGTTCTTGACCAGTGCCGGCAGGTAGCCGGAATGGTCGATGTGGGCGTGGGTCAGGACCACCGCATCGATGCTGGCCGGGTCCACCGGAAACTTCGCCCAGTTCCGGCGGCGCAGGGTCTTCACGCCCTGGTACATCCCGCAATCCACCAGCACCCGATGGGAATCGTCCGAGAGCAGGTAACGGGAGCCGGTCACGGTGCCGGTGCCGCCGAGAAAACGAAGTTTCATGAAAGCATCCTTCTGTCTTGGAAATCCGTCAGTCATACTATGCCCGAAACCCGCAAAATGCGAATTGACATAAAGCAGGAAGCAAGGCTCATGCACTACAGCTCCATCCTCCCGGATGTCATCAGGATCGCGGACGAAGCCAGCGAGCGCGTCCTCCATATCTACGAGTCGGACTTCAAGGTCCGCTACAAGGACGACAACTCCCCCATCACCGCCGCCGACGAGGCCAGCCACGAGGTGATCGTGAAGGGCTTGCGCGCCCTCAGTCGGGACATTCCAATCCTGTCGGAAGAGGGCAAGGACATTCCCTGGGCGGAGCGGCAGGGCTGGCGCCGTTTCTGGTTGGTCGATCCG
This sequence comes from Marinobacter lutaoensis, assembly GCF_001981305.1. GTDB lineage: Bacteria > Pseudomonadota > Gammaproteobacteria > Pseudomonadales > Oleiphilaceae > Marinobacter > Marinobacter lutaoensis. Next base: position 148,765 of record NZ_MSCW01000001.1, read on the forward strand.
ATCGACGGCACCCGGGACTTCACCCAGCGTACCGGCGAATTCACAGTCAACATTGCGCTGATCGAAGACGGTGAACCGGTGATGGGCGTGGTGACGGCCCCGGCCCTGAAGGAAGCCTTCTGGGGCGTGGTGGGCGAGGGCGCGTACAAGCGTGACCGTACCGGGCACGTGCACCGCATCCGGGTGGCCGAGCCGAAGGCGGCGAAGCGGGTGGTGGCGAGCAAGAACCACATGAACGAGCCGACCCTCGCCTTCATCGAGGCACTGGGAGAGCATGAGCTGGTGCAGGCCGGCAGCTCCCTGAAGTTTTGCCGGATCGCCGAAGGGCATGCCGATATCTACCCGCGCCTTGGTCCCACGTCCGAATGGGACACCGCCGCGGCCCAGGCGGTGCTGGTGGCCGCCGGTGGTCGGGTCGAGACGCTGGATGGCACCCCCCTGCGGTATGGCAAGGAAAACGTGCTGAACCCCAACTTCGTCGCCGCGGGAAGCTGGTATTTCTGAGTCATGACGTGGTACGCCATTCAGCACAAACCCGCCCAGGGGGATCGTGCCCTGGCGCACTTGCAGAATCAGGGCGTGGGCTGCTTTTACCCGAAAGTGGAGGTGGAGCGGATCTGCGGTGGCAAGCGGTGCCGTCGTCTGGAGCCGCTGTTCCCCGGCTATCTGTTCGTCAACCTCGACGACGCCAACCCGGTCTGGTCCCGGTTGCGCTCCACCCGGGGCGTGCTGCGGGTGGTGGGCTTCGGCAACCGGCCGGCTCCGATCGAGGATGACGTCATCGATCATATCCGGGCCAGCGTGGCGACGGTGGCGGCGCACGGTGGCATCCGCCCCGGGCAGACCATCGAGCTGGAGGAGGGCCCGTTCAAGGGGCTCCAGGCCGTTTTCCAGGCCTATGATGGTGAAGAGCGCGCTATTGTCCTGATCAGTTTCATGCAGTCTCGCCAGCGCATCCGAGTTCCCCTCAAATCCCTGAAAGTCTAGCCCGCCGTTGCCCGGCGGGCCTCTGTTAACTCCGTCACAGGCTATTCTTTGGTCACCCGGGCCCGGTTGTTATTTTCAGATATTGATAATATAAACTATATTATGTTGTACATTTTTGGTGGGAAGGGGGCCGGATGCATGTCCGAAGCATTGACTGAAAGCCTGATGTCGGCGTGGCCCGCCGTTGCGCTGTGTCTGGTCCTGACCCTGGCGCTGGCACGGCAGCGGGTCAACCTTGCCAAATCCGAACGGGCCACGGCGAAAGTATCGAACAAGTTCAGCCAGGCGGCGGAGAATCTACAGCGGTTGCAGCGGGACATTGAACACATGGTCCGGGAACTGCCGTTCTGCGCCCTGCTGGTGGAACGCGACACGGGCCTGGTGACCTGTGTCTCCCGCTATGCCGAGGAGCACCGCCTGGGCATGCCCGACGACGTGAAGGACCTGCGCCTGGAGTCGATTTTTCAGGGCCGCCACCCGGACCTCCTGCCAGGTATCCGCGCCAGGCTGGCCACGGGCATCCGGGGCCGGGTGGAGTTGCACGACAGAGTGCCGATGCGTCCGGGCACCACCGACGGCCAGGCCATTGAGGTGGCCGCCAGCCTGGCGCCGGTCGGTTCCCGGGTGCTGGTCACCCTGCGCTGGAAGGACGAGCCTGGAGCACGGCCGATGACCCGAGCGAAACGGGATAACTCGGTGATTCGCTCGATCCTCAACGAGTCCAACGTGGTGCGGGGCCTGGAAAAAGCGGTGGAACTGCTGCATGCGCGGGAACATGCGGGGCACGGTGTGGGTTTTTGCGTGTCCCTGCTCGATTCCCGGTCCCGTACGCTGCGGGCGATCTGGAGCCGTGGCCTTGAAGGCCGGATGCAGCAGTCCCTGAACACGATACCGGTGATCTTCGGCTATGCGCCCAATTCCACGGCCGCCCTGTTGTCGAAGGCGGTGCAGGTGGACAAGACTGCATTCCGGGACAGCTTCAGCTTTGACGAGCTGGAAATGGAGCGCCTCGGCGAATGGACATCGTTCCCCATCACGTCCAGCGCCGGAGAGGTGCTTGGCACCTTTGACCTGTTCGTGTTCGACGGCGTTCGTTTCGATGTCAGTCCGGATGCCATATCCAACTTTCTGTTTGTGGCCTCCGTCCTGCTGGAGCGGCATCAGGCGCTTTCGACCATCGTCAATCAGGCCAGGGCGGATCGCCTGATCAAGCGTATTGGCGAAAAACTGCTGTCGGCGGACGCCGGCCGCGAACTCGAGGTGCTGTATCACTGCATCGATGACTTGCAGGCTCACGCCGAGCTGGCTTCCGGTCGGGTGGGCCTGATTTTCTGTGATGAGGCGGGCGGCCTGGCCCAGACCGGAACCCTGTTCGAGGCCGGAGCCCGGATGGGGGAGGGGCGCCAGTGGCTGACCGAGCAGTTTCACCGACTGGCCACCAGCAGCGGACCGGTGACCCGGGACGGCGGGGAGGGGGCGGAGCTCCCGGAGTTGGTCTCCCTGACCGCCGGCGAAGACAGTGCGATTCAGGCGTTTGCCGAAAGCCTGCCGATCCGGCCGGAAACCCGGCAGGCGGTGTGGTCCGTGTTCCCAATGGCCTCGGGCGGGCACCTGGAGGGGCTGCTGCTGTTTGCCGATACCCCCGCCGTCACCTCCGAGCAGAACGCCCTGCTGTCTACCGTGGCGCCGATCTTCGCCAGCCACTTGGTCCGGACCCGACTGCTGCGCGAGCTGGAACGGCGAGCGCACCACGACCCGTTGACCGGCCTCTACAACCGAGGCCATATCGAGGAGAAGCTGAAAGCCGAGGTGGAACGGTCACTGCGGTACCGGAATACCCTGTCGGTCATCCTCTTTGACATTGATCACTTTAAGCAGATCAACGACACCTACGGCCACGACGTGGGTGATGAGGTGCTGCAGGCGGTGGCCCGGCGGGTTGAGCGGTCGCTGAGGAGCGTGGATCGGGTCGGGCGCTGGGGCGGGGAGGAATTCCTCGTCATTCTGGCGGAAACGGGCAAGGATAGCGCCCTGCTGGTGGCGGAGAACCTTCGCCGAACGGTGGCAGAAGGGGAGTATGGCTTGCCCAGTCCGGTCACCGTGAGCGTAGGGGTGGCTCAGTTCCGCTCCAGTGATGGCACTGGCAGCTTGGTCAAGCGTGCGGACCAGGCACTGTACCGGGCCAAGCAGAACGGCCGTAATCAGGTGGCGGAGGGGTGAGCGGAGCCCCGCCCCCCCCTAGGCCTGCCGTGCCAGGCCGGCCTCGGCCGTCCTGACTTTGCGCGCCTGCTGCTGGAGGATGTAACGGAACAGCCGACGCCGGTCGACTTCGTCGAGATTCACGAACTTAAGCCGGAGCCGGGTAGCCTCGTCCGTGGCTTCCAGACCGACCCGTGACGCCGACAACCGCATTGGCTTGCCGCCATCTTCCAGGTACAGCAGCAATTGCAGAAAATGTCCGACCCGCTGAAGGCTCCCGGGCGGCAGTTCGATGCAGATGCCCCCCTCGCTGAGGGAGACCGGGCGGCGCCTGGGATCGGCGTGTTGCTGGCCGTCTCCGTGTTCGACAACGGCGTACCGTTCCGTCAAATGCTCGGACAGCCGCTCCCGAATTTCCCGTGCGGTCAGGCACTGTTCATCCCGGGCCTGTCGGAGGGCCTCCATCACGGCGTCCAGAATGTCGCCGTGCCTGGCCCGCACTCTGGACGATTCGGTGATCTCACAGCGCGGGAACCGTTGCCGGTCCCGCTCATGGATCTCCACCCGGATAAAGTCGGACACCCTGAAATGCTGCCTTTTCTCCATGTCTGTCATCTCCGGAAACACCATCCGAACCTTCCCATCAGTCTATTCTTGCAGGTCGAAAAGTACAACATAACCTATGGTATACGATAACGATAATCCACATGGAACTCGATCCTCATCCGGGAGTGTCTGTCTATGGATTACGGGGCGACGCCTTCCTTGGCGGCGCACACGCGGCTGACCTCGAGCTCTTCCAGCAGGGAAACCAGCTCGAACCCGCCGCTGAAGATCTCGACGCTATCGAAGGGTAGCGATGTCTCGAACACCAGGTATTCGAAGTCGTCGCCACCGATCACCTGGGACAGCCCGAGCAGGTCGAGGTCGGCGCCCACGCTGCCCTCGGTCTCTTCCTGAACCTCACCGTTGAGCAGAGTGCGGATCTGCAGGCCGCCGTTGGTCAGCAGGCCCAGCTGCACGATCTGTGGCGCGTTGCGAACCGCGACCCCCAGACGGTTGCCGGCGGGATACACGAAGTCCGTACCGGTGCTGACATTCAAGGTGACGGTCGAGAGTCCCAGTAGGTCGCTGTTGTAGATGACCGCGGCATTATCGGTGTCATCGTCCGTCAGGTACCCGGGGTTCTGTACGCCGCACAGCAGTGAACCCAGGTCGCCACCCCCCAGAAGGCAATGGGTGGCATCCACCGAGGTCATCGCCCGAGTGTCCGCGTCGTTGGCCAGCATCGGGCTGTAGATGCCTTCCACGGAGCAGCTGTAGCCATCCTCAATGCCAGGATCGCAGGCATCGCCGATGCCGTTGCCATTTTCGTCGTTCTGGCTCGGATTGGCGACCATCGGGCAGTTGTCGGCACTGTTGAGCACGCCGTCATCGTCCTGATCCGAGTCACAGGCATCCCCTGTACCGTCGCCGTCGAGGTCCGACTGGCTCGGGTTGGCCACCTGTGGGCAGTTGTCCCACGGCTGGTTGACCAGGCCGTCGCCAATGTAGGGCTCAATGGCCGGATACTGATCCGGAATACCATCCCCATCGGTGTCCACGGTATCGTCGCAGAGTGCCGGGTCGTCGCCGGGAACACGGGGGCAGGCATCATCCTCGTTGGGGATGCCGTCGCCGTCCAGGTCCTCGTCGGTCGGGTTCAGCACAGGCGGATCGCCGGGGTCATCCGGGGGAGTGCCGGTGTCGTCGTCATTCTGGGTGTCGTCAAGCGGCAGCCGGCCATCGCTGTCGCCGGAGTTGCAGCCTGCCAGAAAGGCCGGAGTGGCTATCAATAACGCCAATAGGAAGTGTTGCAGTCCATGATTCATCGTGATTGTCCCTCTGTCGGTCGTGCGTTCTTTATATGTAATATAGACTATTTTATGCTGTACTCATTGTTTGAGCCTTCATCGTACTCGAAGGGCCCCGAGGGCGGTAGCCGCCTCGGGGTCGGCCTGGGTACTAGCGCGTCTTCTTCATGATCTCCGAATAGGTGCCGAACACGATGGCTTCCACCCGGCGATTCCGGGCCCGGCCTTCAGCGGTGTCATTGCTGGCAATGGGCTGGGATTCCCCCATGCCCGAGGTGCGGATACGCTCGGCACTGATGTTGAACTGGCTGACCAGTACCTTCATGACCGCGTCGGCCCGGCTCTTGGACAGGCGTTGATTGTAGGAGGCGGGGCCGGTGCTGTCGGTATGCCCTTCCAATAGGATACGGGCCGTGGGGTACTGTTTCAGTACGCGGGCCAGTTTGCCGATTTCCGGATAGTACGCCGGGCGGACTTCGGTCCTGTCGTGCTCGAACTCGACGTAGAGCGTTTGCTTGATTTCCCGGGTCAGCTCCCTGGCGCAGCCTGCCTCATCCACAAGGGCGCCTTCGGGGGTGTCCGGACACCGGTCCCGTGCGTCTTCGACGCCGTCGCCATCGGTGTCGGCCGGCGGTGTGGACAGGCGCGCCACGTCCAGCGGTTGCCGGGGCCTCGGGGCCGCCGGGAACTTTCGGCCGAACACATAGTGAATACCGGCAAACACCTGGCCGTCGATGTAGTCATCGTCCACCTCGAGCCGGCCCCGTACGCCGGCTTCCGCCAGGAAACGGGGTGAAACCATCCGGTGCAGCCCGCCCTCCAGGTAGAGCATGTCCTCGTTCTTGGAGCCCAGGTCCGTATCCAGGTTGGAATGGCTGTAACCGCCACCAGCGAAGGGCCGCCAGCCGGCGAGACGGTAATCCGTCGGGTGCAGGCGGCCGCCGATGCTGCCTCGCCAGAGTTCGACATCCAGGTTCAGGTTGCGGGTTTCCGGTTCGGCGTAGCTTCCCTGCAGCAGCAGGCTGATGTTCGGGTTGAACTGGTGCGTGAAGTTGAGGCCAAACTCCCAGTCGTTGGACAGGTCGTCCTCCGCGCTGCCGCCGTTGCCGGAGGTGCCTGCGTCCACGTAGCCCACTTCAGCTCCGAGGCTGCTGTAGCTCAGCGGAAAATCCTGGGAAGCCAGAGTGAGGGGAGGTAACGAGATGATGATGGCCAGAATGGCATTCCTGAGGCTGCGCATATCGGGACTCCTTGTCGATCGACAGTCTACGTTGGCATATGATAGTACATACTATAACGAAAAAAGTGTTCTTGCACCGGTCGATGGTAAAAAAGTGAGGTGCCCGCCTTGGTCGGAGCCTCAGCCGCGATCCCGGGGCAGGCGGAACTGGAGCTGGGTTCCCGGCGGGATGACCATGACCTCATCGGTCAGGATTGCAGCCATGTTGTAGACGGTAACGAACTTGGCTACGCCAAAGCGGGTGCCAACATCGTAGGCGATGGCATGCAGTTCGTTGTAAGGGGGCAGGGTTGCGAGCCGGTCCAGCAGGTCCATTCTGAGCGACGGCTTTCTGGGGAAGTCTTCGTGCGGGGCACCTTCAGCGTCCAGCCAGCGGTTCCAGTGCTGGTTGATGTCATCCAGCACTTCCCGGTTGGCGCGCTGGGGCAGATTCAGAAAGCGGCAGCTGGCGAAATTGTCCAGCCTTTGTTTGTTGGCGTCCCAGTCGCCGATCTCGACTTTGATGTCGGCAAAGCACACACCCTGGCCGGAATGGGCGCTTTGGCGCACGGCCGCGCCAATCAGGCTGCCGGGCCCCTTGTGACCATACAACAAGGTGACGCCGTTGCTCGGGAACCGGAAGCCCGGGAGCTGAAAGTAGTCTGGCTCGCAGAGGGTGTGCAGGCGGGGCTGGGAGTCCCCCTCATAGAAGAAAAACGTTTTCGCCCCAATAACAGACACCTTGGAGAATCCTTGTGGCAGACTTTGATTCGATGAACGTGGTGATTACGGGATATCGTCAGGTTCGTATGGGCTTATGTTACCATCCGAAATCGCGGAAAATCGATTCCCTGTTCACAAAGGTATAGTTCATGCGGCAGTCCACGAGCGAATTGACCCACCCCTCCGGCCCCATCAGCGGGCATACGCTTCGGAACCTGAAACTGGTTCTGGAAAGCGTGGTAGGCGATGGCGAAGTCCGGGATCTGGATCTGGCCATGCTGCTGAATGTACCGGTCAACCGTCTGGGGCGGCTGAAAAAATCCGGTGCCCCCGCCGACGTGGCGAATGTCGCGGACACCGACGGGAACGAGGACGACGACGCGCCGACCATTCGTCCCAATCAGGCCGTGCTGGTGCGTTTGTTGCTGAAGTATCCGGAATACGCTCCGCTGACCCTCCGGCCCTCCAACGCCGAGATGTTCGATCTGCTGGCACCTTTGATGCCCGGCAACGAGGGCCAGCCTCCCGGTAAGCAAGGATACGCCCCGTTGTTCGGCCGTTCCTATGTCTCCTCCTATAAGATGCTCTCCGAAGGCGAGGCCACCAGCCTGCCGGTGGTGCGCCTGCAGATGCTGATGGTCGGCTGCCTGGCGGAAATGTTTCGGGAACTGTGCCGGCAGTACATCGGGGAGGCCACCGTGCCGGTGCCGGAATACGTCCAGGAAAGCCTGCGGCAGGATACCGGCTGGCACCTGCTCCGGGCCCGGGACTCCCTGACCGACTGGATGCCGGACCCGGTTTATGACACCTTCACCGTCCAGTTGCATGAACGCTGGCGTGCCTGGTTTGAGGGCCGCTACCTGGGGGTGCTCCACGATGAAGCCGTGTCTCGGGATATCGATCCGGACAGGGCGCTGGCCAAGGGGGCCTGGAGCAACCGTAACGAGGTCACCACCGAGGATCTGCGCCGCTACAGTCGGGCCACTCAGCCCATTCTGGGGCGGGAAGACAGCCTGTTCAGCCTGTTCCGGGAAAGTTTTGGCCTGACCAGCGCCGAGGCTTTCTGGACCCTGGGCCTGCAAGTGAAGGCCTACTATCGTTTTCGGCAACGGGCACACCAGCGTATCGACGCGCCCTCGGCAATTCTGGTCCGATACCTGTTCCGTTATCCGGAGGACCTGCGCCACATCATTGCACTGCCCCCCAGTGGCGCAAGTGTCCTGCGGGCGATTCAGAAGATCGATCCGGAGTTCCGGACCAGTCAGTTGGGGCCATTGTTCGGCGCGTCCCGGGTGATGAGTTACGAATTTGCATCCGATCAGCAGTCCTGTCCGTTCTTCGCGCGACGCCTGGCCACGGTCTTCGCCGAGCAGCACCGTCGGGGGCGGCCGATCTATGCCCAGTTGCGGGAATGCGTGGAGGATGAGCTGCGCGCGCGTGGTGTGAGCGCGGAGGCATTCTGGAAGGACGGGCGATGGAACCCGGAAGGGTAGGCGGCCAAGTGTAGCCGGTGTGGTGGTATTTTGCTGTAACCAAATTTATAGATTTGGGGTGTGTTCGTCTTTTTCTGTGTCCGGCCAGACGGTTTCAGCACCAAAGTTCACAATTTTTTTCATGACATGACCTTTTAATTGGCCGGGAAGTCGGTAATATGAGTGATATAACAATACGGCTGCCCATATTATAATATGGAGTATGCTTTTCTAACCTCGTTTCCAGGGTTGGTATTGTTACAAAAATAAGATCATAAACAGGGATTTCAGGGATAGCTGTTGAGAGGGTATTCGCCATGAACTTTGGACATATTGCGTTTCGTCGTCATCAAGCCTCCATGCCTAAACGGCAGAAAGGGGCCTCCTCACTGGAATACATCATGCTGGCGGCCGTTCTGGTCGCGATTCTCGTCGTTGTATCGAAAACCGACTTGGGCGGCCAGGTCGCGGGCTTCTTCAGTGACATCTTCAGCTTTGCGACGGATCAGGTCCCGGAGTGACGCCGCGTCGGCGCCTGTGGTGACCTGAATTAGAGACCCCTTCGCTAAGGATGCTGATCATGGATCGGAGCAGCCGTGGTGTCGTAAGCCTGGAGTTCGTGTTCATCCTGCCACTGATTGTCGGGCTGTTTTACGGTGGCGCCGTATACGGCGTGCTGTTTCTCAACAAGCTGGAAATGCAGCGGGCCGTGGACATGGCCTCGACCTCGGTGTTCCACCTGGATCGGCGCAAGTTCAGCCAGTTTGGCGACGAGGTGGTGGACCACAGCGAGGATGCCTTGCAGGGGCTGGTGGCCGGCCTGCCCGACCGGATCCGGAAACACTTGACCGAACAGGCGTGTGAGAACGTCTCCACCGGCGGTGTGACATTGGTGGAATGCCGGTTGCGGGCGGTCAGCGAGGAGCCGTTCCTGCCACAACTTAACCTCGGGTTCCTGGGGCGGTTCCCGCCCCAGCCACAGGAGTTGTCCGCAAGGGCCGCTGTGGCGTTCTGAGTGCAGGCCGGGCCCGTGGGTGGTCTGGCGAACAAGGATAGGAAGGCGGCGTATGCGGATGAGATTCATGTCCACCCTGCCAGCGGTATTGCTGGCGGTGATTGCGGTGGTGCTGGCGGTGACCGGTCTGGTCCGCTACAACCAGGAGCAGGCCCGGGTGGCGGAGCCGGCCGCCGGCCGGGCGAGCCCGCCGGACGAGCCCCCCGCGCCCCGGTACACCTACCTGTTCGCCACCAAGGACCTTGCGCCGGGCACGGAGCTGACGCCGGACCTGTTCACCCGGATCGAGACGCCGGTTCAGCTGCCCGGTGCCCTGACTGAGGCGGATGTGCCGTTTGGCCAAACGCTGGCTGCGGCGGTCAAGGCCGGCCGGCCACTGACCGAGGATGCCATGGTCGATGCTACGCCTCTGCAACAGGTGGTGGCGGAGGGCATGCGGGCCATGGCCTTCGAGCTGGACCCGCTGACCAGTGTCGGGGGGCTGCTGCGGCCCGGCGACCGGGTGGACATCATGGCCACCTTCCGTGGCGACTCCCGGGATATTGCCGTCAGTTCTCCGTTGCTAGAGCAGGTGCAGGTTCTGGCCATTCGGGGGGCGATCGAGCCGGACGCCGCGGCCGAGGAGGATGATCGCCGCCGCAACGCCACCATGGTGCTGGCCATTCCTGAAGCCCAGGTCGGTCGGGTGGCCCTGGCCGCTGCGGAGGCTCGGCTTCAGTTCGTGGCTTCCAGCCCGGATGCTGGCACCCCGGAGGCGGTCGCCGGAACACCGTCCGGGCGGCCTCCGGTCTTCCTGGCCGACATCCGGCCGCTGTCGCCCGACGCTCGGGCCCGCAAAAAAAAGGAAGCCGCCGCTCCGTCAGCCGAGGAAGAAAAGCCCGGGCTGAAGGTGCAGGTGTTTGAAGGGTCAGACGCAAGGACCGTGTATGTGCGCTAACACCGTGAAAGTCGCTCCCCGTTCCCTCGGCCCGCTGATACTGGCCCTGGCGCTGCTGTTGGCGCAGCGCCCCGGCATCGCTGGCGAGGCGCCGGTTGCCCTCAGCCCGGGGCAGCAGCATGTGCTGGTTTTTGCTCGTCAGCTGGAGAAGGTGGCCGTTTCCGATCCGGAGGTGGCATCGGTCCAGGTCAGTGGCGAGCAGGAAGTGCTGGTGACGGCCAAAGCGGCGGGATCGGCGTCCGTGCGGGTCTGGCTGAAGGGCATCGGTACGCCACGCACCACGGACTACCTGGTCACCGCCACCGCTGGTCAGCGCCCGCCGGTACCGATGCAGGTGCAGACGGACATCCGCGTGGTGGAAGTCAACCGGCAGAAACTCAATTCCCTGGGCTTTTACTACGCCAAGCTGTTCAGCGGCGGGGACAACGGCGTGGGCATCGCGCCAGGCGGGGGCGCGTTCGTGCGGCCCGGGGGCGTGCCCTCCAGCCTGCAAGGCATCACCTCCGAAGGCTTCAACCTGTTCAGGTTTGGCGACAGCTCCCTCAGCATCATCAATGCCCTGGAATCCGGTGGCTTTGCCTACACCCTGGCCGAACCTTCCCTGGTCAGTCTCAGTGGCCAGAATGCAACCTTTCTATCGGGGGGTGAGTTCCCGATCCCCGTGGCCGGCAGCGACGGCGACATTGAAATCGAGTACAAGCAATTCGGCGTCAGCCTGTCGCTCACGCCGACGGTGGTCGACGAGCGGCAAATTATTCTCAAGGTGGCGCCGGAGGTGAGCGACCTGGATTTCTCCTCGGGCGTGACTTCTGGCGGGGTGTCGGTGCCGGGCCTGCGCGTGCGCCGCACCGAGACCATGGTGTCCATGGCGCCGGGTGAAAGCTTCATTATCAGCGGCTTGGTCAGCCGTACCACCTTCAACAACAGTGACCGTATTCCCGGCCTCGGCAACATCCCCGTGCTGGGCGCGCTGTTCCGTTCGGACCGGATTTCCGACGAGCAGCGGGAGCTGATCATGGTGGTGACCCCGCATCTGGTCAGTGCCTTCAAAGAGCTGCCTGAAGAGGCCCGGAATTTCGGCAAAAAGTATGAGTACAGCAGCACCGAGTGGGGCGACATGGTGATCAATTCCAGGGACGGCACCGAGCCGCTCGAAAGCGGCCTGAGCTGGTAGGGAGTCCGACGGCATGAGTGAAACGCTGATTTGCATTGCCGAGGACGTGGGAATCCGGGTCTGGCTGGAACGGATACTCGACGATGAGTGGCTGCTGGAGTTCGTCTCCGCCTCGGATTTGTCCCGGGTCAGCCGCCTGGCCCGGGCCAGCAACGCCCGGGTGGCCATTGTCGCGATCGACGAGGACGATCCGGATAAATCCGCCAAACTGTTCTCCGCTCTGGAAAAGTCGAACCCGGGGCTGAATCTGGTAGCGGTGGCCCGGCACATCTCCCAGGAACTGCTGCTGGACATTATGCGGGCCGGCGCCCGTGACTGCCTGATTACCGCGGTGGACGCGGATCGGGCCAAGGACCGGCTACGGGCCTTGTCCCAGCCGGTGCCGGCAAGCCTCGAGCAGGCGTCGGCACGGAAATCCGGAAGCATCACCCTGGTGATGGGCGCGGCCTCAGTGGTGGATACCCGCTTCTTCAGCCAGAACCTGGCCTGCGAACTGAACCGGCAGCAGCCGGAGGCCAAGGTGCTCGCCATCGATACCATGGCCACCGACAGCCATGCCTTCTATTTCGACACGCTCAGCCGGCTGACGCTGAACGACCTGGTCAGGCGCACGGATTCCATCGATGAGTCGTTTGTCAACACCGCCCTGGAGGAATACAACCCGGGGCTGCGTCTGTTGTCCGGCCGCGTGCTCACCGACACTCTGACCGGTGATGCATCCGCGGACCTGTTCATCGCCATTTCCCGGTTGGCGGAACTGTTCGATCACCTGGTGATCCGGGTGGTGGAGCACCAGGCTGAAACCTGGCTGAAAATCCTCGGCTCCGATGTCAACCGGCTGTTCATCGTGGCCAACCCCATGGTGGAGCAGGTCCGGGCCACCGAGGCCATGCTGCAGGCCAGCCGTCAGTGGCTTGGTAACGGTTGTGAAACCCATGTGGTGATGGACGGCTATGAAAAGCGGGCCACCCTGTCGCTGGCGGAGGTGGAAAAAAGCTTGGCCAGAGAGGTCAGCCTGCGCCTGCCCATCGAGTGGCTGCACCGGCTGGACTCGATTAACGCCGGGGTGCCGCTGTCGGAGCTGCCCAGGCGTACCCTTTACCAAAAAAAACTGGCCGAATTCGTGAAGATGCAGTACGCCCGCAGGTCGGCCGCTAGCGGCGCCACGGGCTTCTTCAAACGGCGCTGAGTCGCGGGGGGTAACGGGTGGTTACGCGTGTCGATGAAGAATACCAGCAGCTGAAGAAACAGGTGCACGCGCACCTGATCGACCGGCTGGACGAGGAAGGCATCGAGGTGGAACTGACCGAGCGCGGCCAGCTGGAAAATTTCGTTCGGGCCAACGTGACCCAGTACATCGCCAGCCAGAGGATTCCCTTGGCCACCGCCGACCAGATCATGCTGGCGCGGGAAACGCTCGACGAAATCGTGGGTTATGGCCCGCTGGAGCCGCTGCTCGCGGACGACCAGATCAACGACATCCTGGTCAACGGCCCCACCAGCATCTTCGTGGAAGTGGCCGGCGTACTGCAAAAGGCACAGACCCGGTTCATCGACGACGATCACGTCATGCGCATCGTGCGCCGGATACTGGCGCCCCTGGGGCGTCGCCTCGACGAGAGCAGCCCGATGGTGGACGCGCGGCTGCCGGACGGTTCTCGGGTCAACGCCATTATTCCGCCCATCGCCCTGGACGGGCCGTCGGTCTCCATCCGCAAATTTACCCAGAAACACCTGAGCGCGACCGACTTGGTGAACCTGGGGTCCATGACCCGCGAATGCCTGGAACTGCTGATCGGCATCGTTGAGGAACGCCGGAACCTGCTGGTCAGTGGGGGTACCGGTACCGGCAAGACCACCATCCTTAACATGCTGAGCCAGTTCATCCCGAAGGACGAGCGTATTGTCACCATCGAGGACTCGGCCGAACTTCAGCTCAACCATCCGCACATCGTGCGTCTGGAAACCCGCCCCGCCAATGCCGAGGGCACCGGACGGGTCAGCGCCCGCGACCTGGTGGTCAACGCCCTGAGGATGCGGCCGGACCGGGTGATCGTGGGCGAGGTCCGTTCCGGCGAGATCATTGAGCTGCTGCAGGCCATGAACACCGGCCATGAAGGGTCCATGAGCACCATCCACGCCAACTCCGCCAAGGACGCGCTGATCCGTATCGAAACCCTGCTGGCGGTGAATGGTTACGACGCCAGCGAACGGGCCATCGGCCGACTGATCGGATCTTCCCTGGATGTGGTGGTGCAGCTGGCCCGCCTGCCCAATGGCCGGCGTCTGGTCAGCGAGGTGGTCGCCATGACGCCCACACAGGCCAACCCGTACCTGATGAAAACCCTGTATCGTGCCGCCGAGCTGGTGGACCCGGATGACACCGGAGGTCAGCCGTGAACGCGCAGCTGCTGTGGCTGTCCAGTCTCGGGGTGGGGCTGCTGGCGCTGTTGGTGCTGGGCGTGCAGGTGGTGGTGGGGCATCTCCGGCACACCGGTAACCTGAAAAAACAGGTCCTGCGCCGGCTCAACCCGCAGACCGTGGCGGACACCCGGAAGAAAGAAGGCATCGATCTGGGGCCGGTGGAGAACTTTCTGATCCGGGCGGGCATCCGAATGTCGCTCACGCGCCTGGTGCTGGTACTGACGGTGACGGCGGCGATCATCCTGGCCCTGGCGGTGTCGCGTGGCGTGCTTGAGGCGGTGGTGGCTCTGGTGTGTGCCGTGCTCATCTTGATGACGCTCTGGCGGATCAAACACGAACGCCTGCGCCGGCAAATCTTCGAGGAGCTGCCCGGGATCGTCGATGCCATGTTGCGATCCCTCGCCGCCGGCCGATCGGTGGAGCACAGCTTGGTGATTGCGTTTGGTGACGCCTCGCCGGTCTTCGATCCGCTGAATTTCCGGCTCCGGGGCGCTGTCCGGCAGGGGCGTGACTATACCCGGGTGTTGGACAGTTTCGCCGAGCTGTACCGCATCCCCCCGGTCACCCAGATCGCTATTGCCCTGAGGACTTCCGCGCACTTCGGCTCGTCGGTCCGGCCGGTGTTGCAGGAGGTGGCCAAGGCAATCCGTTCCCGCCAGGAACTGCGCCGGGAGTTCATGGCCGCGACCTCTGAAACCCGTTTCACCGCAGTGGTCTTCGCACTCCTGCCGCCGGGGCTGGCGGTCTACATCGTGCTGATGAACAAGGGGTTTGCCCAGGCGCTGCTCAGCACCGATACGGGCCATACCATGATGGCGGTGGCCGGCGTGCTGCAGGTACTCGGCTCCATCCTGATCTGGAACCTGATCCGGGGGGTGGGGCGTGGTTAATCTCTGGTTCGTGATGGCGATTGTCCTGGCGGCCGCGTCCGTGGTGTATGCCTGGCGGGTCGCGCCGGACCGCGCGCTCCGGGCCCGGGTCAACGCCCGGCTGCATCACCGTGAGTTCCGTGCGGACACCGAGGTGGACGACTCCCTGCTGGGGGCCTTCCTGTTCTGGCTGGTGGAGCGCCCGCTGATGGCTGGCGACTTCAAAGAGTTGGAAACCGCGTTGGATGCCACGGGCAAGACGCCGTTGCAGGCCCGCCGCTACTATGTCCTGGTCTGTTGGGTGCTGCCGCTGGTGGTGCTGTTGGCCACGGTGATCGCCTTCGATGTACTGGTCAGCGCCATTGCCTTCATGCTGGCGTTTTATCTCTCCCGGCGCAGCATTCGCAGTGCCGGCGCCTCCGCCGAGAAACAGCAGAACCGGGAAGCCATCGAATTGTGCCACATGACCCGGATGCTGATGGAAGCCGGTCTCAGCCCGGAACGCTCCCTCAAGCTCATCTCCCACCAGGCCAGGGGGCTGATGCCCCTGCTGGTCCGCCGGATCGACCGCTTCAATCGGGTCATGGAAAGCGGCGCCGACCGGAGCCGGGCCCTGGACGAACTGGGGCGCAACCGCAACCTGACGGTGCTGCGCAGCTACGCCACCCTGATGAAACAGGCGGGCGCCCTGGGCTCTGGGGTTTCCGGTGGCCTGGAACAGATCATTGCCGAAGCCCATCACGAGGAACGCAGTAAGTTGAAGGAAGAAACCAACCGCGTGGGCGCCCGGATGACCATCATCATGATGGTGTTCATGTTGCCCGCTCTGTTCATCCTGATCGGTGGGCCCGCCGTGCTCTCCATCATGGACGCATTGCAGAGGTAGGCCCCCCATGATCCGTACCGACCCGACGCCACCGAACATCCGCAAGGAGCCACTGATGATCCACTCCCACGCTGCCCTGATGCCCGCCCTGGTGCTGCTTGCCGTCTCCGTGCTTTCCGGGTGCGCCACCCTGGCTCCGGACACCCGTGACGAGCTGGGGCCGCAGCAGGCCGGGGACCGGCTACAGGTCCGTTGCGCCACCAACCTGACGCCCGAGCACCGGGTGGAGCTGGATGCCATTGACTCGATGATGGCCTCCTCCCACAACTACGCCGCCCTGGCCCGGTTGGAGGCACTGCCGTTCTCCACTCAGCAGCACTGGTTGCGCTGGGCCCAGTTGCTGGCGCAGGTGGATCAGTTGGATTACTCCCAGGACGTCTATCGTCAGATCGCCGAGGCGTGTGGCAGTGCCGAGGCCTACCACGGTCTGGGGGTGGTGTCCGTGAAAGCGGGCCGGATCGAAGCGGGGCTGGACGCCCTGTCGACCGCGAAGGCCCTGGAACCGGCCTCGGCCGACATCCGTAATGACTTTGGCGTGGTGCTGATGGAGGCCGGCTTCTATGGCCAGGCCGCGTTCGAGCTGCGTACGGCTTACGAGCTGTCCGGAGGCAAGGACAGCACCGGCCGGAGCATGGTGGCCGCGTACTATCTCCACGGTGGCGAGACGTCCGTTGCCCGGGTCCGGCGAGAACTGGGCCTGGACGACGAACTGGTGGCGGCCGGTATCGAATTCTCCAAACGCTTTGCGGGAGGTTCCTGATGATTCGTATCGTCTGTCTGACCGGCGCTCTGATGCTGGTCGCCCCCACGGTCCTGGCCGCCGATCCCGAACCCCTGCCGGGGCTGGTGGGTGTCAGCTTTGCCAAGGACGCGCGCGCGGTACCGCGCAAGGTTCTGGACCAGCAAGCGGCGAAACCGGCCCGGGGTGGGGAGCTGAGCGCCACCCTTTACGTGAAGACTCAGGAGCGGCTGGCGGAGTCCTTCCAGCAGCCGATCCCCGACAAGATGGTCGAGTCCACCCGTGACTGAACCGCGACGGCAACGCGGGGTCCTGGTCTTTCTCACCCCGTTTCTGTTGGTGGTGCTCGCGGTCATCGTGACCCTGGCCATGGACGCGGCCCGCATCTACGCGGTGCGCGGAGACATGCAGCGCGTGGTCAACGCCGCCGCCACCGCGGCTGCCGACGAGGCCCAGGCCTGCGGTGTCGGCGATCTCGGGCGGATGCGTGCCAGGGCACTGGCGGCTGCCCGGCGACTGGGGTTCGAGGGTGACGACAGTGAACTGGAGGTGATGGCCGGTGTTCTGTCGCCCAGTTCCGACAACCCCGATCAACTCCGGTTCACGGCCACGCCCCCGGCCCAGAGCAACGCCACGGTGGTTCGGTACAGCCGCCGGGAGCCGGTATCCTCGCTGTTGCCTACGTCGCTGGTCGCGCCCATCGAGCTGTCCGTCAACGCGGCGGCGCGCAAGGAACTGTATGCCGCGCTCAGTGCCAACGCCTCCGCCGCCACCGTGCATGAAGGGCTGTTGGGCAACCTGCTCGGGGCGGTACTTGGGCAAAGCAACTACAGCCTGGACCCGACCGATCTGGCCAGCCTGGAGTCGACCTTGCTCGGCGTTGGTGATCTTCTGGATGTGCTGGGGCTGGACGACGTCACCGACCTGCTGGATGAGCCGCTGATCGACGTGCTTGACGGCGTCGTTGACCTGCTGGGCGGGGTCACCACCCCACTCGGGGCACTGGTGAATGACCTGACCGGTGCCGCCGGCCTGTCCGGCCTGGATGCCTCCGCTGTACTCAGCATCGCCGGGGATCCCTCGGCCGCCAAGAATGCGGAGTTTCCGCTCTACGATTTCGTCATGAGTGTGGTGCTGAACAGCGCCAGTGCGCTTGGGCAGGGTGCAGGCCTGCTCAGCCTGACGGTGGACCCGTCCCAGTCCCCGGCGCTGTCAACCCTGCTGGATAACCCACTGCTGGGTGACCTGGACATCACCCTGAACCTGAAGGTGGACAATCCAGCACCGGTGGTCATCGGGCCCGCCCGCCAGGCAGCCAGCGGCGACTGGATGACCGAGGTCTCGGCCACCGATGTCTCCCTGGAGGCGTTGGTGGACCTGCACCTGTCCGCTGGCTTTCTGGGCGACCTCATCAGCGCCCTGACCCTGACCCTGGTTCAGACGGAGATCCTCGACCACATTCGCGTGCCCCTGGTGGTGCAGGTCGGCGGTGGCCGGGCCCGGTTCATCGGCGCCCGCTGCGCCCGTGGCGACAGCAACACCGTTGACCTGGAAATTCTCGCCGAGCCTACCGTCGCCAACGTGGCAACCGGCACTCTCGACAGTGACGGCAGCGTGAGCCGGGAACCGATACACGCCACTATCCTGAAACTTCGCCTGCTTACCCAGCCCCTTGTCAATCTCTGCGTCGACGCGGACCTGGGGCTGACCCTGCCGGTCGCCGGGAAATATCAGGAAGTGGTCGACTTCCCGCTGCACTGTCCGCAGGCAGCCTGTAGTGGCACCTTCACCGGCGGTGGTCCAACCTGGGTCGAGGGTCTGGATGTCCAGCTGGAAAATCTTGCCCTGGACTGCGGACAGCCGAGCCTGTTGAGCGGTCTGAACGTGGTGGTCGATCTGCTGACGCCCTTGATCGAAACCCTGCTCAACCTTGTCACCACCGTGGTTCTGCAAGGCATCGTATCGCCACTGCTCAGCATCCTGGGCGTGGACCTGGCAGGGCTGGAGGTGACCGTGGTCGGGGTTGACCAGCTTGGCAGCCAACTCATTGAAAATGTGCAACTATGATGGATAACGACACCATTTCGACAATGCGAGGCAAAGGCACTGTGTGTAAACACTACTGGTGGCCGGTCATGGCGGTGGCCCTGTCCGGTTGCGCCCTTCAGGCGACGGACCCCGGCCCGAAAGTCAGCGGCATCTATGCTTACGAAGTGTCTCCCCGGACGCAGCCCACGGCCCCGGAGCCGGCCGCCGGGGCGTCCGGGCCTGTGGCGGTTTCCGGGGAGCCCGAGACGCCGGCTGCGGCGCCCTCGGAACCGACGGCCAGGAGCGGCGACGAAGAGCCTGCGCCGGCGGATGGCGGTGCGGAGCCGGTGCCGGCGACCACGGCAACCGCCGGAGCAACGGTCCCGGCGTCGGAAATCGACATCCAGCCTGGCCAGTGCTGGGTGTACGCGCAGATTCAGCCGCGCCCGGTGCAGGAAAGCGTGGAAGTGAAGGTCCGGGATTCCGAAGTCCGCCTGGAAGTCACCCCCGCCGAATTCCGGCGTGGCATCAAGGAAGTGGTCACCAAGGAAGGCACCCGGACCTACCGTGTCAGGCCCGCCACCTACAAGGAAGTGACCGAACAGGTGTTGGTCAAACCGGAAACCACGCGGCTGGTGGTTGAGCCGGCCGTGTATGAGGACGTGGAAGAAGAGGTGGTGCTGGAAGAAGCCCGTACCGAGCTGAAACCGTGTCGGACCTCCGGCGCGGCGGCCTACGCCAGCCACTCGGCGGCGTTTGGTTTCTGCGCCGTGGAGATTCCGGCCCGGACCAAGACGGTCAAGGTGACCCGACTGGTCAAGCCGGAGACCACCCGGACCGAGGTGGTCCCCGCCGAGTACAAGACCATCACCCGCTGGGTGGTGGATCAGCCAGCGGAGATCATCCCCGTCACTACCGACGATGAAATCAATACCCTGGAGGTCACCGAGCTGGTGGAACCGGCCCAGACCCGGGAACGGGAGGTGCCCGCCGAAACCGTGTCCATGCCCGTGAAGCGCTACGAGGGCAAGCCCCGCATCGTGGCCCGGCAGGCGGTGTGCGACCGGGATCTGACCAGCGACAGGGTGCTTGAGCTGCAGAAAACCTTGGCCAGCCTGGGCTATCACCCGGGTGAACTGGATGGCCTGTTGGGGCCAAACACCTTGTCCGCACTGTCTGAATACCAGGTGGATCATGGCCTGGCTTCCGGCGCCATCACGCTGGAGACCGCCGAGCGCCTGGGGATTCTCGATTAGAACCGGCCCCGACGAAGGACCCGATATGTCATGACCCCGCAAGCGATTTCCTGGCCGCTGCTGTCGCTTGCGGCGGCACTGGCGGCGGTCATGCTGCTGCTGTTCCTGCGCTGCCGACGCCAGGCCGCGGCGCGCCGGCTGGACCTGGAAGCCCGGCTGCACGACCTGCAGCGCCAGTATGCCTCGTCCCTGGCGGACACCCGGGCCCTGCTGAACCAATTGCCGGAAGTCATTCTGATCTTCGAGCGCCAGTGGCCAAAGCTGCTTTTCGCCAACCGGCAGGCCCTGGAACTGTTCCAGTGTGAGGACGAACACGCGTTGATGGAGCGGGTGTTCAGCCGGCCAGACCACTGGCTGCCGACGCCCCACAGCCTGCTGGACTTCGAGCAATGGCTGGCCACCGGTCGGGATTTGGGGGTGGCTCGCAAGGAATGGTGCTTCGCCGTCGGCTCCGGAGCCAGCGTCTGGCTCGATTGCGAAGTCAGTAACACGGTCTTTGCGGCCCATCCCGCCCGCCTGTTTTCCGGCGCCAACATCCATCATCGCAAGATGGAAAGTCTGGCGGACCGGCTCCGGGAGCGGGCGCTGGTGGGTATCAATGAGGGCAAGCCCGTCGAGCGGCTGCTGGATACCGCCATCAAGCTGATCGAAGTGCAGCAACCCGGTGTGCGCTGCGTGATTTCGCTGTACGACCAGCCCAAGGACCTGCTCGTCACCCACGGCAACTCCGGATTCGCCCGGGATTTCCGGCGCTGGATACCCAGCGTGCCAGCCCGCTACGGCGCCACCTCTATTGGTACGGCGGCCCACACCCGAAATCGGGTGATCTGCGAGGCTTTGCACCAGGATCACCGCTGGCAGGGCCACCGCCAGGTGTACGAAGAGCTGGGCGTAGACGCGGCGTGGTCCGAGCCGGTGCTGGATCACGCCGGCAACCTGCTGGCGGTGATCACCCTGTTTAGCGAGACCAGCCGGCAGCCCGATGGCGAGCTGCTGCGTCAGTTCTCCTCCGTGGTTTCGCTGGTCGGTCTGGGCATCGAGCACCAGCACTGGAAAAGCGCGCTGGAAGCTTCGTCCGCCAATGAACGTTTTATCCGCGACATTGGTATGGAGATCGTGAACATTCCCGCCGATGACTACGTCGGCGGGTTGACCGCCGTCGGCCGCCGGCTCCAGGCCCATTACGGCCTGGGCGCGCTGAGTATCTGGGAAGTCCGGCCGGCCAGCCAGTCACTGGAACCGGTGGCGGGAACCGTCGTGATGGGGGACGAGGAGACAGAGCCGAAGCTTTCAGCCCTTCCGGTGAGTCGGTTCGAGGCCATTTTCGGAACTCCGACCCCGGAATACCTGACCGTTAACGATGAGTTGTATGACGAACTCTGCCTTTCCGACCAGGGTAAGCCGGTGTTGGTCATTCCCCTGTACAGCGACGAGCAGCAGGGCCCCCTGCTGGGCTTCGTCTCAGTGGAGGCCCGCTATCAGTTCGTACCCACCGCGACCATCGAGTATCTCCGGGTGGTGGGATCCGTGCTCAAGACCAGCCTGATCAACCGGCGCCTGATGGCGTCCCTGTCGGCATCGGTGGAGACGGAAAGGCAGGCCCGGGAAACGCTGGAAAACGAACTGAGTGTGGCCCGGAATATCCAGATGTCCATGGTGCCGGGCGCGGGCGCTTTCCTACAGCAGTACCGGGCCTGGACCATCGAAGCCTGGCTCAGTCCGGCCAAGGCGGTGGGCGGTGACTTCTATGAAGTCATCCAGCTTCCGGACGGCCGGCTGCTGGTGGCGGTGGGAGACGTTTCCGACAAGGGGGCGCCGGCGGCCCTGTTCATGGCCCGTACCGTCAGCCTGCTGAATTTTCTCGCCCGCTCCCACGACGGCGACCTGGTCCGGATCGCCGGTGCCCTCAACGACGAGCTTTGTCGCGCCAACGACGCGTGCATGTTCGTCACCATGATGCTGGGCGTGCTGGACCTAGGCTCCGGCCTCACACGCTGGATCAACGCGGGTCACAACCCGCCGCTGTATGTGGATACGCTGTCCGCCCCCGGATTGTGGAGTGAAAGCGCCGGGCCGCCGTTTGGCTTGTACGAGGGCACGTCGTATGGCACGGAGACGCTGCGGCTCCAGCCTGGCCAGAGCCTGATCCTGTACACCGACGGCCTGACCGAAGCCTTCGACCCGAACGGGCAGGCCTTTGGCGAGGACCGCCTCGTCAACATGGGCTACCGGGCCGCGAATCAGGCCGAGGGACTTCTGGACTACCTGAAAACCCAGCTGCTGGAGTTTACCCGGGACGCGCCCCAGTCGGATGATGTTACGCTGCTGACCATACAGCACCACGGTACCAGGCCATGAAAATCACCATTCGCCCCCAGGACACGACCGCGAGTATTCTCCAGCGGGTCCAGGAGCAGTGTCCGATGGTGGGTCGCCACGAAGAACGGTTTATCGATTGCTGTACGATAATTGATGAGTTTCACGCCAATATGCGAGAGCATGTTGCGCCAAAATGTCATGATTTCGAATGGCATTTATCAGTGACATGCTCGGACCGTGGAATTACACTGGTATTCCAGTACCACGGGCCATGTTTCGATCCAACCCAAAGCCCGGATATCGAACCTCAACCGATAGAACTCCGGCGTATTGGCGGGCTCGGCCTGGCCATTATTTCGCAGCTGAGCGACAGCATGGACTATGTTTACGAAAACGGGCTCAACACGCTCACCATTGACCTACAGGTAACCGGCGGTACCAAGGAAGATCCCACATGTCACTGAAAATCGTTGAGAAGCACATCTCGGAAGAAACCGTCGGTGTCGAGCTCCAGGGGGCATTGGACAGCGATACGGCGCCCGATCTCGAACACTGGCTGGAGTCGGCTGTCACGCCGGACACCCGGGTCGTGGCCTTCAACATGGCGGGTGTCACGTTCATCAGCTCCGCGGGGCTGCGGGTGATATTCAAGACCCTGAAGCAGATGAAGGCCCGGGGAGGGCAGGTCAGCGTGTCCCAGATGAGTCGGGGAGTCCGGAAAGTCTTTGAAATTGTGAAAGTCATGCCGGATCTGACCGTGTTTGCAAGTCAGGCGGAAATGGACGACTATCTGGAAGCCATACAGAAGCGGGAACAGGACTGAGACACGGAGGAGGTGGCGCGTAATGGCGGTCGTTTTGGACGGGACCCTGGGCATCCAGCGAAACCAGAGCGGTGATATCGAAAATATCATCTGGTTTCTCTATGGCCTGCCAACAGACAGTGGCGCCCCGAAGAATGCGGTGTTTCTGAATGAGTCCTTTGGTAAAAGCTCTCCCCAGATGATCTCATTCGAGATGGCTGGCGAAGAATATGTCGTCTATGCTGATTGGGATACACAGGTGGATACAAACCAGGCTGCGGAAGTTAAACAGTTTTATAAAGAGTACGGGTATATTCTGATTTCTGCTCTGCAAAAGGATGCCAACATCAACCAAGGTTTGCTACGCCGGGAATGGATTACGCCTGTAAAGTATTATGAGGATTATGTGACAATGGCGTCTGAGATGGCGGAAGCTGGCTGAGACTGTCAGGTTGCCAAATCCAACAGCACTGGAGAGTGTCATGCACCACCAATACGAAGAGCACTATCGAGCCGCCGTCGAGGCGATGATCAGCCGTGGTGTCGATGTGTACCTGCTGGATGGCAGTGCGCTGAGGGCGCGTTCCAGTGAGCTCGCTGAAGCTGAAGAGGGTGGGGAGCAGGCATTCCCCCGGTACATGGCGCCGGCCTTCCGGCAGCAGTTGCAGGTTCTCTGTCGCGGTACCCTGGCCCTGACGCCCGATGCGGCCGAGCAATTGTTCAAGCGCGGGAAATCCGAGGCCGGAGCTGGTGTTGCGACACGCCCTCGGACCACAAGTCGGGCCTGACGGCCCGCGCATCCTCGTGTAGCTGCCCGATCAGTGTCACCACCTCCGCGAGCGGCAGGGGGCGTGACAACCAGAAGCCCTGGGCGCTGTCGCAACCCAGTGCCCGGAGCGCCTGCCACTGTTCGCGAGTTTCCACCCCTTCGGCCGTAACTGAAATCTCCCCTTGTCTGGCCAGATCAATCAGCCCGGCTACCCGTCCGTACCCCGCTGGCGTACCCAGCCGGGCAACATCGCGTTTGTCGATCTTGATTTCCCGGACCGGCAACGCCGTCAGCAGGTTGAGGGTGGCGTGCCCACACAGGAAATCATCCAGGGAAAGATCGATGCCATAGTGGGACAGGGCCTCGAAACCTTTTCGTACCACGGACAGCTGATGAATCGGTGCGGTTTCCGTCAACTCGAACATCAGCTTTGGGTGGGGCCTGGAGGAAAGCAGCCCCTTGACCGACTGCAGGAACCGGGCATCCTGGGCGCTGACCGCCGAGACATTGATCGACACCGTCTTCAGGGCCCTCCGGGTTTGTGCCGGTAACCGGGCCAGTTGCCTCAGTGCCTTCTTCAATACGTGGAGATCCAGTTCCGGGGCCAGCCCTTCACGCTCTGCCAGGCGGATAAAGCAGTCGGGTCGCTGCCAGGGCGCACTGGCCCCCGGCCATCGTGCCAGCACTTCGACCCCGCACACGGTACCCCGGGCGCAGTTGAACTTGGGTTGAAACACCAGGTCCAGCCCTTCGGAGTCCATAAGCGCCTTGAGTTGACCGGCCTGCTGGTCAGTGGAGGGGAGCGGGCTCCCGGAGGGCTGGGCGCGCTGAGTCATGGGTGGTTCCTCGTTATAGTAGAGGTGTATAGATACTAAACATACTACCTGTTACACAAAATTACAAACGGTGTCCAAGGTATTTTTGGATATTCGACGAAAAACGTGCAAGTCACAAAATTATCGTATAACCTAATGTATACAAATCAGGAAAACGTGAGGTCGTTTCCGCGTGGCTACTCCGTCCAGCACGCATCCTGGTTTGTTGCGTCTCCTTGGAAACAGGTTGTTGGATGTTGGTTGTCTGGAACCTGGAGACAAAAGCTGTTCTACTGTGCTGCCCGCGGCTCCCCGCCGCGGGCTTTTTTTGTTAAAAAACGGTAAGTTGTTGCAAGCTCTCCCGTTTTCGCCCAGGTGGTGGTGGCTGCGCAGTAACTTGCTTGTCATGTTGTGTCACGTAAAATCGTCACACTCCTGAAATATTGACAATCATCTGACAGGGACTGCGTCGGAGCTTTCCACCCCGGTGTTCGCCCACAGGCCCTGTCCATGGAACAGCACAGCGTATGACCTTAAAACACTGGGCCCTGGTTAGTGGGGCGGTAGCGTGCCTGAACGGCTTGGGTTCTCCTCTGGTCCTTGCATCCCCCTGGGTTGAACCCGGCGATGCCTATGGTCGCTTCAGGCTGCAGCAGGCCGCCGATCAGGGCCGTCTGGACGCCACCGTAACAACCTGGCCCCTGGCCCGAAGCAATGCCCGAAACACGCGGCCCTCGGGCGAGTCCCGGGATCAGTCACTCTGGAACGACCTGGCGGGCAACATCGGCGGCTCCGCCCGCGTGACTTTCAGCGGCCGCACCGCCCCGGATTTCGTCCGGGGATTTGGTGGCAGCGTCCGGACCGCCGGCGAGGTGGATAGCACCCTCGAGTACATCGGTGACACCTGGGCGCTGGCGCTCAGCCCTTCCTATGTTCCCGATCCAGCTGATGACGAAAAATTAAGGCTGGACGGCAGCTACCTTGCCACGACCTTCCACAACTGGACCGCCGGTGCCGGTTACATCGACCGTTGGTGGGGCCCCGGTTGGCAATCCAGCCTGATTCTGTCCGATAACGCCCGCCCCGCGCCTTCTGTGTGGCTGGATCGCCGCAACACTGACACCTCGTCGTCGCCCTGGCTCAGCTGGTTGGGACCCTGGCAGTTCACCGGCTTTGTTTCCCGCCTGGAAAGCGAGCGTTATGTTCCCGATGCCAATCTGATTGGCATGCGTCTGAATTTCCGTCCGCTGGACGGCCTGGAGGTGGGGTTCTCCCGGCTGATTCAGTGGGGTGGGGAAGGTCAGCCACAAAGCCTATCGAGCTTCTGGGACTCGTTCACCGGCAAGGATAACTACGGTTCCAACGGCGAGCGGCAGGACCCGGGCAATCAGCTGGGTGGCATCGATCTGCGCTACGGATTTTCTGTGAGCGAGCGCACGTTTGGTCTCTATACTCAAGTGGTGGGGGAAGACGAAGCGGGCTACCTGCCCTCCCGTAAGGTGTATCAGCTTGGGTTTGACTGGACCAGTCGCCTGCTCGGGGGCCAGCAGCAGTGGTATCTCGAAGGCGTGGATACCCTGTCGGAGAGCCTGTTCGGTGGGGATTCCCGGCCCAACTACGCCTATGAGCACTTCAACTACCGGAGCGGCATGCGCTATCTGGGCAGGAATCTTGCTACAACGTTTGACTCCGATGCCCGGGCGGTCACTCTGGGTGTCTACCACTTTTCCGCTCCCGAGGTGCAATGGCAGTTGGCTCTGACCTGGGCCGACCTGAATCGGGAAGGGGGCGTTCGGTTCAACAAGGGCGCCGGAACCGAGGTCGACTACGCTGTTCCCGCGTTTAATCAGGAGGTGGTGATGCTGCAGATCAGCCATACCCGCCCGGTGGCAGTGGGAGAGATAACCGTCCAGATCGGTTTGCTGTCCGACGATGTCGTACTTGCGGATGACCGGGTCAGTGAGTTGTCCGGTGCCCTGGAATGGCGCATTCCTCTTTGAGTCAAAAGTTAAGGTGATTTCAATTAGAGACAAGGGAAGGGTCTGACCGTGCTGTTAATGAAAGATGGACTGAACGCGACCGGTGAAGCCGCTCCGAATGCCCTGGAGTGCTTTGGCGAACCCGCCAGAAAATCAAAATATTCCCGGGGCGTGCAGGCGCTTGGACTGATGCTCGCTGAGGGGGCCGGGGTTGGCCTTGCTTTGGCTGTTGCCAGTCAATTTGTTCCTATTGGCCGGCTGTATGATCTGTCTTTGCTGGCGCTGTCCGCGGGTGTTTTTCTTTTCCTTCAGCTGAAGAAAAGTCATTACACCAAGAGAAAACCATTCTGGGACCAACTCTACGGCCTGCTTGAAACCTGTTTGCTGCTGGCACTACTGACGGCGGCGGTGCCCACGTTCGTTGGTAAAAGCAGCTCCAGTATATGGCTGGTTTGGGCCATTGCACTCGTCACGGTCCCTGTTCTGCGGTTTGGTGCCGTCGCGGTCATGTCGGTGCTGGGTGTCTGGCAACGACCTACCGTGATTGTCGGGGATGGTGCCAACGCTGTCGAGACAGCCAAAGCGCTCATGCAGGACAAAACCCTGGGTTATGAGGTCATTGGCTTTTTGGCCGCGGGGCAGCCCAAGGCACCCCGTATCGAGATTGGCCGCCGCGCTTACCCCGTGGCTCCGCTTGGAGGGAATCCGGAAGCGACATTGAAATTGCTTGGATACCCCCATGTCATCATGGCCCTTGAGCGTGGCGGGCTGGATCGCATGAAGTACTATTTCGACAAGCTCAACCTCGTGTACCCCAGGCTGTCGGTTGTTCCTGCTCTTCGGGGCATTCCCCTGTTCGGCATGGATGTGGACAGCTTCTTTAGCCACGAAGTCATGATGCTCAATGTACGGAACAACCTCTGCCGGCCGACCTCCAGATTGATGAAAAGAGTGTTTGATATTGTTGGCTCCGCTGTGCTGTTGATCGTTTTGGCGCCGGTTTTTGCCGTCCTCTGGTTCCTGGTTAGGAAAACCGGGAAGCAAGTTATTTTCGGGCATGAACGTATCGGGAAAAACGGCAAGCCATTCAAGTGCTACAAATTCCGGTCAATGGTCATGAATGCCAATGAGGTTCTGGAAGAGCTCCTTCGCAACGACCCAGAGGCAAGGGAGGAGTGGCATCGAGAATTCAAGCTGAAGAATGATCCCCGCATAACGCAAGTCGGACATTTCCTTCGGAAAACGAGCCTGGATGAGCTGCCACAACTTTGGAACGTGCTGAAAGGTGATATGAGCCTTGTGGGACCTCGCCCGGTCATTTCCGAGGAGATTGAGCGCTACGGGGAAAAATCGCAGCATTACCTGCAGGCAAAACCCGGCATGACAGGGCTCTGGCAGGTTAGCGGGCGGAACGATATCGATTACGACTCTCGGGTGTATCTGGACACGTGGTATGTGAAGAACTGGTCCCTATGGAGTGATATCGTCATTCTGCTGCGAACCGTCCGGGTCGTGCTGGGGCGCAACGGCGCGTACTGATGAAGTGCCGGCTTCATTTTGAAACAAAGGTTTGATTGAACCCCTTATGTCTTTTTCGCATCATTACTGGCTTCGTATCCCCTTAACCCTTCTAACTGGAACACGTGCTTCAATGAAACCTCTTGTCGCCGTCCTGCTGCTTGCCCTGGCCAGCGGCTGTACCGTTATTCCCGGATCACACATCCCCTCCGGACAATCCAGCTGGTATAGCACGGACGACGAATCGAGCGTCGACCTCGAAGAGCAGGTGGACATTTACGCCATTACCCCGAAACTCCTGGCCAGCCAGTTCGCCGCCGAAGACGTTCAGCCCAAGCTGAATGAACAGCTGGAACTGGAAATCCAGGGGTACGACTATGTGGTTAACCGGGGCGATGTCCTCAACATCACTGTTTGGGACCATCCGGAACTGACCATCCCCCAGGGCTCTGACCGTAGCCCCTCCGAAGCAGGCAACTGGGTCCACAGCGATGGCAGCATTTTCTATCCCTATGTCGGAGAGGTTCAGGTCGCGGGGCTGAAGGTCACCGAGATCCGTGAAATTCTGCGTGAACGACTCAGCGAATACATTCAGTCACCTCAAGTGGACGTGACCGTGGCCGCGTTCCGCTCCAAGCGGGTGTACATCACCGGCGAGGTGCAGAAGCCGGGTACCCTGCCCATCACCAATGTGCCCCTGACCCTGCTGGAAGCAGTCTCCCGCGCCGGTGGCCTGACGGAATTCGCGGACTGGACCGACGTCACCCTGACCCGCAACGGCAACACCACCCGCTACTCCCTGCGGGAGCTTTACAAGCAGGGGGATACCCGCCAGAACATTCTGCTGCGCCCGAACGATATCGTGCATGTGGCCCGGAACGATGCCGCCAAGGTGTTCGTCCTGGGTGAGGTTGTTGAACCCAAAAGCATCAACTTTGGCCGTAGCGACATCACCCTGGCGGATGCGCTGACCGAGGCCGGCGGGTTCGCACAGGCCACCGCGGACGCCAGCGGCGTGTTCGTGGTTCGTAAAGCGCCGGAAGGGTCTGGTAAGGTGGCGAACGTTTATCAACTCAATGCCCGGAATGCCACCGCGCTGGTGCTGGCCGACCAGTTCAAGCTTCAGCCCCGGGACATCGTGTACGTGACCGCCGCGCCCATTGCCCGTTGGAACCGCCTGATCGCACAGATTCTGCCCACCGCCCAGGCGATCTACTTCTTTGCCCGGGCCGAAGACGAGGTGACCAACAACTGACGCCATGTTCAAACACGTACTTGTCATCTGTGTAGGCAATATCTGCCGAAGTCCCATAGGGGAATACCTGCTCCGTCATAAGCTCCGACACAAGCCGGACCTGACCATCGAATCCGCCGGCATCGGAGCCCTGGTTGGCAAACCGGTGGATGAAACCGCCCAGGACCTCCTGCGGGAACACGGCATCGATGCCGGTGACCACCGGGCCCGCCAGGTAACCGCCGATATGCTGGCAAAAGCGGATCTCATCCTGGCCATGGAGGAGAAGCACCTGAAGTACCTCTACGACATGGCCCCTCAGGTTCGCGGCAAGGCATTTCTGATGGGCAAATGGCTGGGGGACCAGCCGGTGCCGGATCCGTACCGGCAGCAACGTCCCGCCTTCGAACACGCTTTCAAACTGATCGACCAGGCCTCAGACGCCTGGCTTAAATTTCTGGACAAGTAAGACTCCATGACCGACACCCCCAAAACCCCTCAACGCACCGACGAAGACGAAATCGATCTCCTGGCCTTGCTCGGCACCCTGTGGGACGGACGCTGGCGGATTGCCGCACTGACCCTGGTCTTTACCATGATTGGAATCATCTACGCCCTGCTTGCCACACCGGTCTACCGTGCCACCTCCCTGGTACAGGTAGAGGAAAAGAGCGGCTCCCTGCCCGGCATGGAGGATCTCTCCAGCCTGCTGGGCTCCTCGTCGACCGCCACGACGGAAATCCAGCTCATCAAGAGCCGGGCGGTTCTGGGGCAGGTGGTGGACGACCTGCACCTGGACATCGTGGTGGAGCCCAACTATTTCCCGGTCATAGGCAAGGCCGTGGCTCGCCGTTTTGTCGGTTCGGAGGGCGAACTGGCGGAGCCGCTTTTCGGTGAGCGTTTTGCTTGGGGGGGCGAAGACCTGAGCATATCCCGAATGGCTGTGCCGGATGTTGAACTGGGGGAGCCGTTGGTGCTGGAGGCGACAGAAGAGGGCTGGCGTCTGTACAACAGTCAGGCCGAACCGGTCCTAGAAGGTGTCGTTGGCCAACCGTCGGAGGCCGGCGACTACGCACTGATGGTCCAGGCCCTGACCGCCCGCCCGGGCACCACCTTTGAGGTGACCAAACGCCGCCGGTACAGCGCCATCGCTGAGCTTCAGGAGGACATTTCCGCGAGTGAGCAGGGCAAGGATTCCGGCATTATTGCGCTGAGCTACGAGAACGAGGACTATCGGCTGGCGGAGCAGGTGCTGGATGAAGTCGGGAACAACTACGTACGCCAGAACGTGGAACGTAACAGTGCCGAAGCGGCCAAGTCCCTCGAGTTCCTCCGTAACAAGCTGCCGGAAGTGAAGCGGGAGCTGGAAGCGGCGGAAGAACAGTTGAACGAATACCAGATTCGCGCGGAAACCATCGACATTTCCGCCGAGGGCGAGGCCATTCTGGACCAGGTGGTGGAGCTGGAAAAGCAGATCTCCCAGCTTGAGATTCAGCGCGCTGAGATTGAACAGCGGTTCCGGCCCACCCACCCCCGGTATAAGGCCTGGCTGTCCCAGATGCAGGAACTGAAACAGCGCCGCGAGGAACTGGACAAGCGCATTGGCGGCTTGCCGGAGACCCAGCAGGAGCTGATCCGGCTGCGCCGGGATGTGGAAGTGGGTAACGAAACCTATCTGCAGATGCTCTCCAACATCCAGCAGCTGGACATCGCCCGGGCCGGTACCGTGGGCAACGTTCGCGTAGTGGACGCTGCCGCCGTGAATGTGGAAGAGCCCGTAAGGCCCAAGAAGGCTCTGGTGGTGGCCGTGGCCTTCCTCCTGGGCGCGTTTATTGGTGTGGGTGTTGTTCTGATTCGGGCTGCGCTGAATCGTGGTGTAGAAAACCCTGAGCAGATCGAAGCCCTTGGCTTGCCTGTCTACGCCGGCATCCCCCTATCTGAAACCCAGCCCGAATTGGGGCGAGGGGGCAAACATGGCAGACGTTCCAGTGCGCATCAGACCAACCTTCTGGCGGTGGAGAACCCGGCGGATTTGGCGGTGGAGGCACTTCGGAGCCTGAGGACCAGCCTTCATTTCGGGATGATGGACGCCAAGAACAACATCCTGATGATCTCCGGCCCCAGCCCGGGCGTGGGAAAAACCTTTGTCTCCACCAACCTGGCGGCAATCATGGCCCTGGCGGACCAGAGGGTCCTGCTGATCGACGCGGATATGCGCAAGGGTTTCTGCCACGAAATCTTCAACACCAGCAACGACCGGGGCCTTTCCGACGTACTGTCCGGCCAGTGCTCCGCGGAGGAGGCGATTCACTGCTCAGACATGGCCGGCTTCCTCAGCTTCATGCCCCGGGGCACCGTGCCGCCCAACCCCTCCGAGTTATTGATGGGGCAGCGGTTTGATGAGCTGGTCCAGAAACTGTCGCCTCAGTACGATCTGATTATTATCGATACGCCTCCGATTCTTGCTGTCACCGACGCCGCGATCGTTGGGCGGCACGCAGGCACTACTATGCTCGTAGTTCGGTTTGGGACGAATCCAGTCAAAGAGGTGGACCTGACTCGTCAGCGTTTTGAGCAAAATGGTGTATTTGTAAAGGGGGTTATTTTCAATGCAGTAACTCAGAAAAATAGTGCTCAAAGATATGGTTATTACTCTTATGAGTATAGGAGTGTAAATAATAGCAGTTGACTGCTTTTGAAGATAGATTGCCGATATTTAATGTTCATTGGGGAGTTGGTTGTGGCTGATTTTTTGTAATGTTTGAGTTTGATTTTTTTAAACATTAAAAGCTTCTGGGACTTATAATGTTTTGGTCATTTTTTTTATTTTCTATTTTTCTGCTTTGGCGGGTCTCAAGGTTTAGGTTTGGAGCTGTTTTTGTCTTTTCTGTTTTGTATGTTGTTGGGTACTATGTTGGTATTCCTTATTATCTGTCGGCAGAGAATCTTGATGAAAAAACTTCGAGGTTGTTAGTTCTTTCTTCTTCATTGTTTCTTATTTCCTTTCTTGCTGGTGCTTATCTTTCCGAAAAGACAGTTAATTTTGATTTTATAGGGCGTTTTTTTATTATGGTATTATTAAGTTTCCCGGCGAGTTGTCTGTTTATAAAAAAATAAGGGTATTTTTGGTAGTTGCATTAGGTTTTATTGTTGGGGGTTATTACTTTAGGTATGGTGTCCCCTACTTTTCTAATAGTCCAGATGAAGCTCGATTCAAAGCGGCGGCTGGAGCTACACCATTTTTTTTTCTGCTTACTTATTTGTCGCCTATGTATGTATTCATTTTAGTCGGCAATAAAGGAACTGCTGTTAAATTGGTTTCATATTCTGTTGTTTTAATCGTTTCATTTTTAACAGCTTTCAAGTCGGCTCCAGCAAAACTTGTTTTAGCATATATGATAGCAAAGGAGAGGTACTATTCTCCAAAGCTCGTCTTGAAGGTTTTCTTTTTTTTGGCGCTTCTTGTTTTATTTTATGCTATTACTTATTTGAAGTATAGGGGGCTGGATGCCGATCAAATATGGCGGAATGTTTTTTTCCGGTTGTTTTTTGTTAACATAAAGAATGCTGTTTATGTTTTAGAAAATTTTAACTATTCGTCGGGCTTTTTGTGGGGTGGTGCTTTTTTGATGGACTTAACAAATTATCTGCCTGGCAGTGGTGATACCTTTGGTGTCTGGCTTAACAAACAAATATATGGATATGAAAATGTTTCTACAAACCCATCTTTTACTGCTTTATGGGCAGACATGGGGTGGTACATGATAGTCCCTATGTTTTTTATGGGTATTTCTTTTCAGTCGATTGATAAGATTTTTAAAAAAATAAAATTAAATGGCAGTGAAAAGATTTTTTGGGCTTTTTTTGTCTTGACGCTAGGTTTTAGCAGTACTAACCCATATGCCAAGAATTTATACTTTACAGCCCCATTTATAATTTATTTGATTGTCACAAAAATCTTTATTTTGATGAGGTTCAAATGAATGTCGTTCTAGTGAATGGCTACGGTCGTAGTGGAAGTACTGTTATAGAGGCCGTTCTCTCAAAAAGATCAGAAATTTTCCCTGTGGGAGAAATGAGAAATATATGGGAAAGGGGACTACTTGGGTATAGGTGCTCTTGTGAAAGGTCAATTCTGGATTGTGATTTTTGGTCAAAGGTTATTGGCTCGGTTTCTGATGAAAAGTCGCTGGCCGATTTTTTTTTAAAGATGGAGTCTATTAGGTATAAGTACGATAGAATAAGAAATTTTTGGAAAATTCAATCTCTTGAACGTGTCCCAGATGACCTTCAATGGTATATCAAAAAGCATGAAGAGATGTACGAAATAATTTGTGATGAGTCGAATAAAAGTATAGTTCTTGATAGTTCAAAAAATCCAACTCATGCTGCAATTTTGTCCAAATCGAAAAGGATTAACATAAAAAATATTCACTTGGTTAGGCATCCGCGAGCTGTTGTTTATTCCTGGTCCAGAAAGAAAATAAGAAAAGAGTCGCCAGATTTGTCTTTTATGCCTAGGCACTCATTTTATAAGTCCAGTGCATTATGGTTAGTAATGAATGCTCAATCAGAAAAGGTTATGGGTGAAAATTTTTTTCTTAGGTATGAGGACTTTGTAAACTCGCCGGAGGATGCTATTAAAAGTTTGCGAGAATATATTGGATGTAGCGGGCATGGCGAACCTGTGAATAATTTGCATACTATAGGTGGTAATCCAGTTAAGTTTGATAGTGGTTTTACTAATATTAAGCCCGATATGGAATGGAAAAAGAAGCAGCGTAAATTAGATGCGGCGCTTACATGGGCTATGACGTTTTGGATGGCAAAGAAATACGGCTATAGTTATGATGGTTAATTTCTTTTTTGTCGGCCCCAGCAAAACTGCATCCACTTGGGTGTATCAGGCTTTGTCTGAACATCCAGAGTTTAGTCTGCCAAAAGCGAAAGATATTTATTTCTTTGATCAATTTTTTGATAAAGGCGTTGAGTGGTATCACAATCAATTCGAAGGGTGTGACTTCAGCAAGCATGTTGGGGACTTTTCCCATGATTATTTGATATGCTTTGATGCCTTAAAAAGAATAAAAAATTATAATGAAAGTGCAAAAATTTTGGTCTGTATTCGGAATCCATATGAGAGAACAGAGTCTGGAATTCGATTTCTTCAAAGAAATGGGTATGGTTTCGGGCGTGTTGAAGAGCTTATAAACAAGCATACGGAACTTGTTGAGGGTTCTCTTTACGGTCGAAATATCAGTGAGCTTTATAAGATTTTTGAGAAAGAGCAAGTGATGTTGCTGGAGTACGATACCCTAAAGGCTGACCCGGTGGCTTTTTTAACTCAGATATACGAGTTTTTGGGTGTTTCTTATTTTTCACCATCTGTTCTTGGGAAGGTTGTCAATAAGGCTAGGCCTGCAAGGTCAAGGAAGCTGTCGTATCTTGTTAAAAAATGTGCTCTGCTGGCTCGGCGCTTAGGTCTCAGCAATTTGGTGGGTTCAATAAAAATGAACCCGATTGTTAATAGGCTTCTTTATAAAGATGCTGAGCCAGAGTTTGCGTTAACGCAATCCGACAAAAAGCTTCTTTCAGGATTTTTTGATAAAGACATTGATCTACTCAGCGAAATAACGGAGAAAGACTACAGTGCCTGGAAATACAAAGAATGATACCGTAGTTCTTATCCCAAATTTTAATGGTGGTGAAGCTCTTTTTAAAACAATATCCAGCATAGAGTCAGCTGAATCTGTGGATGTTCTGGTTGTTGATGATGGAAGTGACGTTCCTCCCACCGAAGATGATCTTTCTAAAGCCTTCAAGGCCTATGGTAATGTTAAGCTATTCAAGCTCGGGCGAAACCAGGGAATTGTTGCAGCACTCAACAAGGGCTTGGAAATAGCAGAACAGGAAAACTATTCGTATGTAGCCAGGTTGGATGCGGGGGACAGAAATCAGGGGCTGAGATTTTCTAAGCAACGTGATTTTCTAGAGAAGAATCCTCATGTTGCCCTGGTTGGTTGCTGGGTGGAGTTCATAAACCCAGATGGGGATCATTTGTTTGTTTTAAAACATCCTGTGCACGGCGAAGAGATAAAAAAAGCAATTTATCGGTACAATCCATTTGTCCACCCCGCAACAATGTTTCGGCTACAGGCGGTTCAAGCGGTTGGAGGATACCCTGACGACTATCCAGCTTTGGAAGACTGGGCATGTTTCCTTGAGCTTTCAAAAAAGTGGGATTTGGCCAATTTGCCGGAAGTCTTACTCCAGTATGAAGTGAGTCCTAGAAGTATTTCGACGACAAAAAGGTTTAGACAGTCCAGAAGCAAGGTTAAGCTTCTTTGGGATAACTATAATTTTTCTATGAATAGTACGGTTGGTCTGATCAAGAATTTTCTTATTTTGGTTTTTCCAAGAGGAGTTCTGACTCATTTGAAGAAATATATTTATAGAAGAGGCCCGGAGTCATGAAGGTGCTGGATGCTGATGATGAGATGCTTAAGAGCTTTTGCTCGGAGGCCATTGACTTTTTTAATCTCGGTGAAAAACGCAGCGTCTTAATTATAGGTGTCGAATCTGGAGGCGTGCCCATAGCGGAAGCGTTGTTTGAAGAGGTCAAGAATCTGACTAGGACCTCAATTTCGTTCGTCAGGTGTTCTCGGCCTTCCACCAAGAAGAAAAAAGAGGGAGTGATCGGGCGTATTTTTAGATCTGTCATTCGGATTTTGCCCAAATTTTTTCTGAATTTTTTGAGAAATGTGGAACACTCTTTTCTTTCATTAAAGCGGTCTCCAGAAAGGGAGGTTACTTCAATTCTGGCGGACTACTCTGAATACGACACTGTAATTGTGGTAGATGATGCTGTTGATTCTGGCTATAGCTTAAAATCCGTCGTCTCCCATATAATGGATTTGGCAGCCGGTAATGCATCTGATGTATCTGTTCGTTCTGCGGTATTTGTTGTCACTCAGGAAAATCCTGTGTTTGAACCGGATTTTTCCTTCAAAAAAGGTGTGTTGGTTCGTTTTCCCTGGGCGTTGGACGCATGAGTAGGCGTGTAGTGGTGTGCGATTTTGACGGCACGCTGGTAAGAGTCAACTCGTTTCCTTTGTGGGTTTTATCTATAGCGAAGGGTTTTCTTCTGGAGTTCAGGCCTTTTCTTTCAGTCAAAGTCGTTTTTTTACTTGTTGTTCGTAAGTTGGGACTGGTGAGCCACTTTGATTTCAAAAAAAATCTGGTGAATCTGAGTCGATTTTTAAATAATGACTATGTTTCGAGCTCACTTTCCCGGCATGTGAATGATCGAGTATTAGATTTTTTGAATTCCTGTGAGGGGACTAGGGTAATCTCATCTGCAGCACCTCTGGTTTATCTTGAACATACTGTTGATTTAATTGGTGTGCATGTCTCTCATGTCATTGGCAGTACCTTTGTCGGTGACGATTTTTTCGAAAATTACTCTGAAAACAAGGTCGAATCACTGAAGCAGGTATGCCAGGACCCCAAGGACGTGGTCGTTATCACAGATCACTATGAAGATTTGCCGTTGATGAAGATCGCATCAAAGGTTTATCTGGTCTCTCCTTCGGAAAAAACCCTTCGTGTAGTGGAGTCGGCTGGTATCCAATACGATATTCTTTGCTAGGTGCTAATAGGCATACGGTCTTATCGCCCAAAATTGGCTGTTACTTAAATGAACGCTCGAATACTCGTCACTGGTGGTTGCGGCTTTATCGGTTCCGCTTTGGTCCGTTTTCTTGTCGGACAGGGCCGGTATGAGGTCGCCAATCTGGACAAGCTGACCTACGCGGCCAACCCCGAGTCGTTGGGGCCGGCGGCGGATTCGCCACGGTATCGCTTCTACCAGGCGGACATCTGTGATCGGCTGGCCGTCGAGCGGGTCTTCACCGAATTCCGGCCCACGGTGGTGATGCACTTGGCGGCGGAGTCTCATGTGGACCGGTCGATCGAAGGGCCGGCCGCATTTGTTCAGACCAATGTGGTGGGCACCTGCGTGTTGCTGGAAGCCGCCCGACACTATTGGATGGGACTGTCTGCCGGGGAACGTTCCCGGTTCCGCTTTCTGCATGTTTCCACGGATGAGGTTTACGGCGATCTGTCCGGCTCGTCCGATCTGTTTACCGAGGCAACACCTTACGCTCCCAGCTCACCCTATTCGGCCTCCAAGGCCGGTTCCGACCACTTGGTGCGAGCTTGGCACCGGACCTACGGGTTGCCGGTGTTGGTTACCCATTGCTCGAACAACTACGGTCCCTGCCAGTTTCCTGAAAAGCTGATTCCCCACATGATCCTGAATGCTCTGGCAGGCAAGCCGTTGCCGGTGTATGGCGATGGGGCCCAGATTCGGGACTGGCTCTATGTGGAGGACCATGCCCGGGCTTTGGTAGAGGTGGTGCTCCATGGCGAGGTGGGGAGCACCTATAACATCGGAGGCCATAATGAGGTGAAGAATCTGGACGTGGTGGAAGCGCTGTGTGGTCTCCTGGAGGTGCTGGCGCCCGAGAAACCGGTGGGCGTGAGGGCGTACCGGGATCTGATCACGTTCGTTCCGGACCGGCCTGGCCATGACCGACGGTACGCCATCGATGCTGGCAAGATCGAGCGGGAGCTGGGCTGGGCGCCCAGGGAGACATTTGAAACGGGCTTGCGCAAGACCGTACAGTGGTATTTGGACAATCGGCCATGGTGGCAACGGGTGTTGTCTGGGGCCTACCGGCTGGATCGTATCGGTAAACCGGAGTGACCGGGGCGCGTGTGTGATGACAACGAGGGCAGGGCGTGACGAGATATAAGGGCATTATCCTGGCCGGGGGCGCGGGTACGCGACTGCACCCCATCACTCTGGGTATTTCGAAGCAGTTGCTGCCAATCTACGACAAGCCGATGATTTATTACCCGTTGTCGGTGTTGATGCTTGCCGGGATCCGTGAGGTGTTGGTCATTTCCACGCCCAATGATTTGCCCGGCTTTCAGCGCCTGCTGGGCGATGGACACCAGTTTGGAATCCACGTGACCTACGCTGAGCAGCCGTCTCCCGATGGCCTGGCCCAGTCGTTTCTCATCGGTGCGGAGTTCATTGGAAACGATAACGTATGCCTGGTGCTGGGGGACAACATTTTTTACGGGCAGCACTTCTCCGACAAGCTGGCCCAGGCTGTGGCCCGGCCAACCGGAGCGACGATTTTCGGGTATCACGTAAAGGACCCGGAGCGTTTCGGGGTCGTGGAGTTCGGACCGGACGGCCAGGTACTGGGTATCGAAGAGAAGCCGGCGAAGCCGAAGTCCAACTACGCGGTAACCGGGCTGTACTTCTACGACAATGATGTGGTGGAGATCGCCCGGGCCATCCGGCCCTCCGCGAGGGGCGAGCTTGAGATTACGGATGTCAACCAAGCCTATCTGGAGCGGGGAGATCTGAGTGTGTCGTTGCTGGGGCGCGGCTTCGCCTGGCTGGACACCGGCACGTACGACTCGCTGATCGATGCGGGGCAGTTTGTTCAGACGGTTGAGCATCGACAGGGCCTGAAAATTGCCTGCCTGGAGGAGATAGCCTTTCGTAAGGGCTGGATCGGCGTCGGGGATTTGCGGGCCCAGGGCGAAGCACTGGGCAAAACGGGCTATGGGCAGTATCTGTTGCGGCTGGTGGGGGAAACGTTGTGAACGTCATCCCGACACGGCTGTCAGGTTGCGTGGTGATCGAGCCACAGGTATTCGGTGACCATCGGGGGTTCTTTCTGGAAACCTTTCAGGCCCAGCGCTACCGGGAGCAGGCGGGTATCGATCTGGCGTTTGTCCAGGACAACCATTCCAGGTCGTCGCGCGGTGTGCTTCGAGGGCTGCACTTCCAGTTGCGCCGACCCCAGGGCAAACTGGTTCGGGTGGTACACGGCGAGGTGTTTGATGTCGCGGTTGATCTGCGCCGACGTTCACCGACATTTGGTCAGTGGGAAGGCGTGTATCTGAGCGGAGACAACAAGCGGCAGGTATGGGTTCCTCCCGGATTTGCCCATGGTTTCCTGGTGTTGAGTGAATTCGCGGACTTCGAATACAAGTGCACGGATTACTATGACCCCAGCGATGAAGGTGCCATTGTCTGGAACGATCCGGACCTGGCCATCCAGTGGCCATCCGGGGTCGAGATAACACTGTCGGACAAGGACGCCCAGGCCCCCACTTTTCGGGAGTTTTGCCAGGCATGAAGCTTCTGGTCACGGGTGCGAATGGGCAGTTGGGCCGGTGCCTGCTGGACCGGCTGGCGGACAGCGATGACCGTGTGGTCGCGCTGGGCCGGGACGGGCTGGACATTACCGACCGCAGCGGGGTAAACGCCAGGGTCATGGCGGTGCGCCCGAATATCATCGTCAATGCGGCTGCCTACACGTCGGTGGATCGGGCCGAAACGGATCGGGAGACCGCCTGGGCCGTCAATGCCGAGGGGGTTGAGCATCTGGCGCGGGCGGCCAACCGGGCCGGGGCGGCTCTGGTGCATGTGTCCACCGATTATGTGTTCGATGGCACCCTGCGTCGTCCGTATCTGGAATCCGATATGGCCAATCCCGTAGGCGTGTACGGTGCCAGTAAACTGGCCGGGGAGCAGGCGGCCCGGCTCGCGGATCGGCACCTGGTGGTCCGCACGGCCTGGTTGTTCAGTGAATATGGCCATAACTTTCTCCGGACCATAATCCGGCTGGCCCATGAACGGGACACGCTGTCCATCGTTGACGACCAAGTGGGCACTCCCACCTACGCCGGCGATCTTGCCGAGGCTTTGGTGGCGCTGTGCCGGGGCAGGCCGGAGAGCGGGGTCTACCATTTCTCGGGCGGTGAGCCCTGCAGCTGGTTTGGCTTTGCCCAGGCGATCTTTGCAGCCTGCAGCCAGGTGTCTGATACATTCCCTTCTCCCAGGCTTGTGCCCATTGCGTCGTCGGACTTCCCAGCACCGGTGCAACGCCCGGCCTATTCGGTGCTGGATGGTGGCAAGCTCCGGCGTGAGGCGGGTGTTCCCCCTGGCAACTGGCGGCGAGCGCTGGTGCCACTGTGCCGGAAGATCCTGCCGACCGGGTGACCGGAACGCCCTGTGTTGTTCAAGAGGAAGGTATGAACGTCAGGTTGGATGGGGTTGTACTGCAGTCGCTGGTCGCGTTGTTCGTCAAGGGATTCGGGGCGGTTGCCGCGTTTCTTATGAACCTGGTGCTGGCCCGGACCTTGGGGGTTGAGCAAAGTGGTTATTTCTTTCTGGGGTTTACCGTGGTGACCTTCCTGGCGGCGGTGACCCGTTGCGGCTTTGACAACGTGATTCTGCGTCATACCGCAGCGGCTCGTTCCCAGGGAGACACTCAGGCCGTGCGTCAGCTCTTTTTTCGGGGTGCCGGCGTAACCCTGGTGGTGTCCGGGTGCGTGGCTCTGGCACTCTGGCTGGCGTCGGATGACCTGGCCCGTAGGGTGTTCAATAAGCCGGAGTTTGGTCCCGTACTGGCGGCCATTGCGCCGGGCGTGGTCACCATGGCGGTGTTGTGGCTGCTGGCGCAGAGCTTTCAGGGGTTGGGGCGGGTGTCGTCGGCCATCATTGCGATGAATGTGGCCGCCAATATGGTGCTGGTGCTCATTGTCTGGGGTACCGGAGTATCGACGGGCGAGCAGGCGGCGCTGGCTTACAGCCTGGGGTCGGTGCTGGTACTGGCCGGCTTTTTGATGTTCTGGTACCGGTCCGTGCGGGGGACGGCGTCAAACGCACACTACGACACGTCCCTGCGTACCATGCTCGAATCGGCCTGGCCGCTCTGGATCGTGCTGTTGATGAATCAGCTGATTCAGTGGACGGGGCAGTTTGTCGGCGGTGCCTATCTGCAACCCGAGGAAATCGCGCAGCTGGCGGTGGCTCAGCGGACCGCGCTGCTGGTGAGTTTTATCCTGATGGCGGTCAATATGGTGGTGGCGCCCCGGTTTGCGGCACTGCACGCGGCCGGTGATATGCCGGCGTTACGCAACATGGCATTGACGGCGGTCCGGCTGATGGCACTGGGCGCCACGCCGGTTGTCGCAGTGATGCTGGTGTTCCCGGAGTTTCTGATGGGGCTGTTCGGCGCCGGCTTTACCGGGGGCAGCCCCTTGCTTCAGGTGCTGGCCCTGGGGCAGTTCGTGAATGTGCTCACCGGATCCGTCGGCTACCTGCTGAGCATGTCCGGCCATGAGCGGGATTTGCGTAACACGCTGCTGCTGGTGGCTCCGGTCAGCGTGGCAATTACGTTTATTCTGGTTCCGCTCTACGGCGCGCTCGGCGCCGCAATCTCCACTGCGCTGGCGGTGGGGGCGCAAAACTTGCTTGCGGTTTACTGGGTCAAGCGCAGGCTCGGTTTCAATACACTGGCCGTTTGGCGTTCCAACGTCAGGAGTCCAAGACCATGACCATCGACATTTCCAACCTGCTGTCCGCATATTCCGGCGATACGCCGGATCCCTCGAATCCGGCCGAACGGGTCAGCTTTGGGACCTCCGGCCACCGGGGCTCATCCTTGCGCCGTAGCTTCAATGAGCACCACATCCTGGCGATTGTCCAGGCCGTGGTGGACTGGCGATGGCAGCAGGGGATTGACGGCCCCATGTATCTGGGCAAGGACACCCATGCCTTGTCCGGTGTGGCAATGAACTCGGCCCTGGAAGTCCTGGCTGGCAATGGTGTGGTGGCACGGGTGGACGCTGAATCGGGCTATACACCCACGCCATTGGTTTCCCATGCCATTCTGGTGCATAACGCGGCGGGAGCGGGCGGCCGGGCCGACGGCCTGGTCGTCACGCCGTCCCACAATCCTCCCGAGGACGGTGGCATCAAGTACAACACTCCGGACGGCGGGCCAGCCGCGGCCGAGGTCACAGGCTGGATTGAGCGCCGGGCCAATGAACTTCTGGAACAGGGGCTGGCCGGTGTAAAACGTGTGTCGCTCGCGGCCGCCCGGTCGAGTGCGGAGCCCTGGGACTACACAGGCCAGTATGTCGATCATCTGGGCGATGTGGTGGATATGGCGTCCATTGCCGCCAGTGGCCTGAAGCTGGGGGTGGACCCGATGGGGGGGGCGTCCCTGGCGGTATGGGAAGCGATCGGGAAACGCTACGGGCTGAACCTGGAGGTGGTCAACCGCAGGCAGGATCCGGACTTCGCCTTCATGCCCCCGGACCATGACGGCAAGATCCGGATGGATTGTTCGAGTCCGGCGGCGATGGCTAATCTGCTCAAGATCCGGGCCCGCTTCGATCTTGCCTTCGGCAATGACCCGGATGCGGACCGGCACGGCATCGTGGATGCTGGCGGGCTCATGAACCCCAACCATTACCTGGCGGTGTGCGTGGATTACCTGCTAGGGCATCGCCCCGCCTGGGACGAGGGGTTGGCCATCGGCAAGACGCTCGTGTCTTCCTCTATGATCGACCGGGTGGTGGCTGGCCGGGGTCGGGTGCTGTATGAGGTTCCTGTGGGTTTCAAGTGGTTTGTGGAAGGGCTGCACAGCGGCCGTCTGGCCTTTGGCGGCGAGGAGAGTGCCGGGGCCAGTTTTTTGACCTTCTCCGGCCGGCCCTGGAGCACGGACAAGGACGGAATTACCCTTTGTCTGCTGGCGGCGGAGCTGATGGCCAGAAGTGGCCTGCGGCCCAGTGACTATTACGCCGGGCTGACGGCGCGTTTTGGCGCGCCTGTGTATCGTCGCAAGGACTTCCCAGCAACGCCGGAGCAGAAGCAACGCCTGAAATCCCTGACGCCAGACGATCTGCCCTTTTCCGAGCTGGCCGGCGATCCGTTGCGGGAGGTTTCCATCCATGCGCCGGGGAATGGTGCTCCGATCGGGGGCCTCAAGGCCACGACTGACAACGGCTGGTTCGCGGCCAGGCCCAGTGGTACCGAGGACTTGTGCAAGATCTACGCGGAAAGCTTTGTTGACGAGCGGCATCTGGAGCGGATTCTGATGCAGGCGG
The DNA here is from genome assembly GCF_001981305.1 of Marinobacter lutaoensis. Classification (GTDB taxonomy): domain Bacteria; phylum Pseudomonadota; class Gammaproteobacteria; order Pseudomonadales; family Oleiphilaceae; genus Marinobacter; species Marinobacter lutaoensis. The sequence goes on from NZ_MSCW01000001.1 coordinate 191,968, forward strand.
AGGCGTTGCTTGGGTAGCTTACGACTTTACCGCCAGGCGGCTACTCGGTACATTCCGGAATCTTCTAACCATATAAATCATATGGCGGGTCCTCGGGGACGCTGCTTTACATCACAAGGAAAAGGTGTCTGTTTTGGCTGAAAACATTGTCTGGCATGAACATAAGATCACCCGTGCCGAGCGCGCCGCCAACAAGAACCAGAAGCCCTGCCTGCTCTGGTTTACCGGCCTGAGCGGTTCTGGCAAGTCGACCATCGCCAACGCCCTGGATGTGGCGTTGCATCAGCGTGGTTACCATACCTTTTTGCTGGATGGCGACAATGTACGCCATGGGTTGTGCAAAGATCTGGGGTTTTCCGACGAGGACCGGGTAGAGAACATTCGTCGCATTGGCGAGGTGAGTAAGTTATTCACCGATGCCGGGTTGATTGTCCTCAGTGCTTTCATTTCCCCTTTTACCAGCGACCGGCGGATGGTGCGTAACCTGTTCCCCGCAGGCGAGTTCATCGAGGTGTTCATGGACACGCCACTGGAAACCTGCGAAGCGAGGGATCCGAAGGGGCTGTACGAAAAGGCGCGGCAGGGGGAGATCAAGCATTTTACCGGCATCGATTCCCCCTACGAGGCACCGGAGCATCCGGAAGTACGCCTGGACACCTCCAGCATGACTGTTGACGAGTGCGTGGCGGCGCTGATTGCCTTCATGGCTTCCCGGGGGTTGATCGCCGACTGATGGACTGGCAAGCAATACTGACCCTGCTGACCCTGGGGACGGTGCTGTCGGCGCTGGCCCTGACTCGGGTCTCCGCCGATCTGATCCTGATGGCGGCGCTGGCGTTTCTGTTGATCACCGGCATCCTCGGCCCGGCCCAAGCCCTGGCGGGCTTCGGCAACCCGGGTGTGATTACCATTGCCACGTTGTACGTGGTGGCGGCGGGCCTCAAGGAGACGGGGGCCGTTCAGTGGATCGCCCGGCGTTTACTGGGGCATCCGAAAACCGAAACAGCGGCCCAGCTTCGGATGATTGCCCCCACGGGGTTGCTGAGTGCCTTTATGAACAACACCGCGGTGGTCGCCATGTTCATCCCCGCCATTCAGGACTGGGCCCAGCGTCTTGGGCTATCGGCTTCCAAGTTGCTGTTGCCGCTGAGCTATGCGGCCATTCTCGGTGGTACCTGTACGCTGATTGGTACCAGCACCAACTTGGTGGTGGACGGGATGCTGCAAACCAGCCAGGGGATTCACCTGGGGGTGTTCGAGATGGCCTGGGTGGGAATTCCGTTGTTGCTGGTAGGCGGCGGTTTTCTGGTGTTGTTCGGTTCTCGGCTGTTGCCGGATCGGGGGGGGGGGTCAGAGGAGCTGGACCAGATTCGCGAGTACGGGGTGGAAATGGAAGTGGCGCCCGGGCCGCTGGTTGGTAAGACCATTGCCGAGGCGGGCTTGCGGGCGCTTAACTATGGCTACCTGACGGAGATCGATCGGGGCGGGCGCCTGATTACGGCGGTGGATCCAGACCGGACGTTGCAGGCCGGTGACCGGCTGTACTTTGTCGGCGCGGCGGAGTGTGCCAGTGAGCTGCGCCGCATTCAGGGGTTGAAGCCGGCCAATGGCAGCCTGCACAAACTCGATGTGGCCAATCACCAGCGCTGTCTGGTGGAAGTGGTACTGGGGCCGGAGTTTCCCGCCCTGGGCCGAACCATTCGCGACAGTCGGTTCCGGACCCGCTTCAATGCGGTGATCCTGTCGGTGTCCCGGGAAGGGCGCCGGGTGCCGGGCAAGCTGGGGGATATTACCTTTCGGATGGGGGATACCCTGTTGCTGGAGGCCAGTCATCAGTTCGTCGAACAGTACCGGTTCCGCCGGGACTTCCTGTTGGTTAGCGCTCTGAATGATTCGACGCCACCGGATTTTCGTAAGGCGCCGGTGGCGCTGGTTATTCTCGGCGTTATGGTGGCCCTCAGTGCCAGTGGCCTCCTGCGCATTATGGAGGCGGCCTTCCTGGCGGCAGGAGCAATGATTCTGTCGGGCTGCATTACGGCCAGCCGGGCTCGCCGCAGCGTTGACTTGCCGGTGCTGGTGGTGATTGCTGCGTCCTTTGCCTTGGGCAATGCCATGACGGTGACTGGCGCGGCGGAATGGGTGGCTGGTCAGTTGCTTGGGTTCGGCCCTTTGTCACCCTGGCTGGCCCTGGCCATCGTTTATCTGCTGACCACGCTGTTTACCGAGGTGATCACCAACAACGCGGCGGCGGTTCTGATGTTCCCGATTGCCCTGGCGCTGTCCGAGCAGCTTGGGGTGAGCTTCCTTCCGTTTGCCATTGCTGTGATGTTCGCGGCGTCGGCTTCCTTCATCACGCCCCTGGGTTACCAGACCAACCTGATGGTGTACGGCCCGGGACGCTACCGCTTCACGGACTACGTGCGCATTGGGTTACCGCTGAGTCTGCTGGTTGGACTGACGGCGATCGGGCTGATTCCGTTGGTGTGGTCGTTTTGAGCCGATGCCGGCGGTCAACTATTTACTGACCTGCAATCGCTGGGGTGGAGCAACGATGTTCCGTTGGTCGTGTGCTCCGTAGGCCAGCGTCAGGGCATCCTGTCGTCTCCTTGAAGTCGCATTTGATTATTTTTCTACCATAATGTCGCATATGCGACTAGAATTCAGGTCACCCCATCAACAAGGAGCCCGAGAATGACTGCCTGGACCCGGGAGCAGCCTGATCCTGCCGTGGTGTTGTCGAAAGCGGTTCTGAACGCGGCCCGGCAGCTGACGTTGCGGCAGGAGGAGCTGGGGGGGGTGCTGGGGGTTCACCGCAGTGCCATTACCCGCCTGAAAAAGAACCTGGATCTGCAGCCTGATAGTAAGCAGGGTGAGCTGGCTCTGCTGCTGATCCGGGCTGCACGGGCGCTGTTTGCTCTGACCGGTGGGGATGAAGACTGGATCCGGCACTTCATGCGCTCACCCAACCACCTGACCGGTGGGATTCCGGCGGAGCAGGTGCAGACGGTTCAGGGGCTCGTGCGTGTGCTGACCTGCTTGGATGCGTTAAGAGGCAAGATTTGATGGATATCTGGTCCCGCTGTCAGGGGGAAAGGCATATCCGCCCCATCGAGGGGGTGCTCTTTCGCCTGGTGGAAAGCCAGGAGCAGGTGGCCACTATTGGTTACGTGGACACGCTGGAGGAGCAGGCGGTGCTGGAAGAGCTGCTGGAAACTTCGAAGCCAGACTATCCGGAAGTGCTGCGCTCTGAACGACATTATCTTCTGAAAACCCCATTCCGTTATCCGCCACTGCCTTGGGGGTCCCGGTTCGGGTGTGTCCATGAGCCGGGCCTGTTCTACGGGGGCCGGTCTGTTGACGCCACCCTGGCGGAATCTGCCTACTACCGGTTTGTGTTTCTCTGGTCCATGGACGGTACCCCGCCGACGGACAAGCTGAACAGTGAGCACACGCTGTTCAGTGTCGGTTACAGCACGGCAATAGGGGTGCAGTTGCAGCGGCCGCCTTTCGATGAATTTACGGCTCAGATGGCCCATCCCCGGGATTATTCGGCGTCTCAGACCCTGGGCAGCCGGATGAGAGCTGCGGGGGTGGAGGCTTTTGAATACCCGTCAGCCCGTGCGGCTGGCCATCAACTTTGTGGCGCCCTCTTTACGCCCCGGGCGCTGGCCGACAGGGCACCCCGATCCTGTGAACGTTGGTTCTGTGAGCTGACACCGGCCCGGGTTACCTTCAAACCGGCGGGTACGGGGCCGGTTTACGGGTTTGAGCTGACAGACTTTCTGGTGCATGGCGCGTTGCCTGTACCTCCACCATAGCCATACCCTTCGGTCTGCTGCCTGTCCCTTACTGTCTTCTGCAATCCCGCCCTTCCAGATATCTCCCCTTCACCCGCTCATCATTCCATAAAGAAACTTTGTTGCGACGGTTACAAAAGTATACAATGGGTAATTATGTGTAACAGGGATGACTGCAAACCCCGGGGGCCGGCGCGCCTGCTGTTGCCGTTGACGAGTGTCGAGAAGGATGTATGGACCGGATCAGGACATTGTGCGTATTTGGTACCCGCCCCGAAGCCATCAAGATGGCCCCCTTGGCACTGAAACTCGCTGCCGACGCCCGCTTTGACGCGGGCGTTTGTGTAACTGGGCAGCACCGGGAGATGCTGGATCAGGTGCTGCGGCTGTTTGAGCTGCAGCCGGATTACGATCTGTCGGTGATGAAACCGGGGCAGGATCTCGCGGAGGTGCTGGCGGCCATCCTCAAGGGCATGCAGGCGGTTCTGGCGGAAGCCCGGCCGGATCTTGTACTGGTCCACGGCGATACCACCACCACGTTTGCCGCCACCCTGGCGGCCTATTACTCGCAAATTCCGGTGGCTCACGTCGAGGCTGGGCTGCGCACCGGTAACCTGTACTCGCCCTGGCCGGAAGAGGCCAACCGGAAACTGACCGGAGCGTTGGCCCACCTGCATTTCGCGCCGACCCGGGGCGCCGCTGACAATCTTCGGCGAGAAAATGTACCCGAAGCCCGGATCACGGTGACCGGCAACACGGTGATTGATGCTCTGCTTCAGGTGGTGGCCAAGCTGGAGACCGAGGCCGGCCTGCGGGAAAGCCTCCGGCAGCGGTTCGATTTCCTTGAGGACTCACGGCCGCTGGTGCTGGTGACCGGGCACCGGCGCGAGAGTTTCGGGGGGGGCTTCGAACGCATTTGTACCGCCCTGGCCACCCTGGCCAGGCGTTTCCCGGACAGCCGGATTGTCTACCCCGTCCATTTGAATCCGAACGTGCGGGAACCGGTACAGCGTTTGCTCGGAGGGATTGACAACATACATCTGATCGAGCCCCTGGATTATCTGCCGTTTGTCTACCTCATGAATCGCTCCCACGTCATTCTCACCGACTCCGGCGGTATTCAGGAGGAAGCGCCCTCATTGGGCAAGCCCGTGCTGGTGATGCGGGACACCACCGAACGGCCGGAGGCCGTGGAAGCCGGGACCGTCAAGTTGGTGGGTACCCGGGTGGAACAGATCGTGGCGGAGGTGTCGAACCTGATGACGGATGCCGACGCCTACCACAGGATGGCCTATGCCCATAACCCTTACGGCGATGGCAAGGCTTGTGATCGTATCGTCGAGGTGCTCGCGCACAGGGACTGGTAAGGGAGAGGCATTATGGCGGTTGGCAAGATCTGCGTGGTCGGGCTGGGTTATATCGGCCTGCCCACGGCAGCGGTATTCGCGTCCAGAAAAATCCAGGTCATTGGGATCGACGTGAACCAGAATGCGATAGATACCATCAACCGGGGCGAGATCCACATCGTCGAACCGGACCTGGATATGGTGGTGAATGCGGCGGTCGGGCAGGGCTACCTGCGGGCCTCCCGCACGCCTGAGCCCGCGGATGCATTTCTGATCGCGGTTCCCACGCCGTTTGCCGGGGATCATCACGATCCGGACCTGAGCTATGTGGAGGCTGCGGCCAAGGCGATCGCGCCGGTCCTCAAGACGGGGGACTTGGTGATTCTGGAGTCCACCTCGCCGGTGGGCACCACCGAGCGGGTGGCCGCGTGGCTGGCCGAGGCCCGGCCGGACCTGAGCTTTCCGCAGCAGGTGGGCGAGCAGTCCGACATCCGGGTGGCCCACTGTCCTGAGCGGGTGCTGCCGGGGCATATTCTGAGCGAGCTGGTGCAGAATGACCGGGTGATCGGTGGCATGACCACCCGTTGTGCGGCCACGGCGGCGGATCTGTACCGGGTGTTCCTGAAAGGTGAGTGCGTGCTGACCACCGCCCGTACCGCCGAAATGTGTAAGCTCACGGAGAACAGTTTCCGGGATGTAAACATCGCCTTTGCCAATGAGCTGTCGGTGATCTGCGATGCGCTTGGCATCGATGTGTGGGAGCTGATCCGGTTGGCCAACCGGCACCCACGGGTCAATATTCTGCAACCGGGGCCCGGGGTTGGGGGGCACTGTATCGCGGTGGACCCCTGGTTTATTGTCAGCAGTGCTCCGGAGCAGAGCCGGCTGATTGCCATGGCTCGCCGGGTCAACGATGACAAGCCTGGCTGGGTGGTGGACAAGGTCAAGGCGACCGTGGCCGACTTTCTTGCGGAGCATCCGAAACGGAGTATTCGGGACGTGACCCTGGCCTGCTATGGACTGGCCTTCAAGGCCAATATCGACGATTTGCGCGAAAGCCCGGCGGTGGCGATTGCCAGGCGCCTGATGGCCGAGCACGCCGGCACGGTTCGCCTGGTGGAGCCGAACCTGCGTGAAGCCCCTGCCTGGCTACCCGGGGAGCTCTTGGTGTCCTTTGACCAAGCGGTGGCCGAGGCCGATATTCACGTCCTTTTGGTCGACCATGCACAGTTCCGACGTATTCGCCCGCAGCAGGGGCGGATGATCGATACGCGGGGTATATGGTAAGGCATTCCTGAATGCCTACCTTCAATTAATTTTGCGATCGTTCATTTATTCTCTTATTATTAGCCGCGACTTCGGTCATTTATTCTTTTATTTGAAACTCTCCTTCAAATAAGGTTCTTATTCCATGGCAAAGATTAACGACTACTACCAGAAAAAACAGCTTATGGAGAAGCTTGCGGCAGAACTGGAACAGCTGGAAAAAGACCAGGCGCTGAAACGCGAACTGGAATTCGAGAAAAAAGTTCGCGGTTTGATGAAGGAGTATGACAAATCCCCGAAGGATGTCCTGCAGATTCTCTCGGCCATCGACCCTTCCATCACCGCAGCCAAGGCGGAGACCGCATCTGCGGGCAGCCGTCCCAAGCGGCCGCTGAAAACATACAAGAACCCGCACACCGGTGAAGTGGTTAAAACCCGGGGCGGTAACCACAAGACTCTGAACGAGTGGCGTGATAAGTACGGTAAGGAAGCGGTTCAGGGCTGGCTGCAGGACTGATAACGCGGTTCTGGTGATGTGTCTGATCTTTGATCTGACCTTGTTCAATCCGGTCTTCGGGCCGGATTGAATTCATTTCTGTTATTTGTTTATAACGACCCGGTTTCGCCCGCCTTCCTTCGCTTTATACAGCGCCTCGTCTGCCCGTTGCAGCCATTGCATGTAATTTTCCGGGCGATCATCCAGTTGGGAAATACCCATACTGATGGTATACGTAATATCCGCAACATTTGTTTTGACGGTGCTGCGTTCAATGGTTTCGCGAATCCGTTCACAAATAATATAGGCACCTTCGGCATCGGTTTCGGGCAGGATAATGCCAAACTCTTCGCCGCCGTACCGACCGGCACTGTCGGATTGCCGGATCGCGCGTTTGGTGACTTCGGCCGTACGTTTGATCACTTCGTCGCCCGCCAGGTGACCGTAGGTGTCGTTGACCTTTTTAAAGTGATCGATATCGAACATAACCAGCGTGGTGGTATGACCATAGCGCCGGAAGCGTTCGTACTCGGCATCCACCAGGTTTTCCCAGGTTCCCCGATTGAGCAGGCCGGTCAGGCGGTCGGTCATGCTCAGCTTTTCCAGTTGCTCGTTGGCCCGCTCCAAGGCCCGTTTGCTGGTGGCGATGTCGGTGACGTCGTACACCATCAGGCACACCTTTTCCACCACGCCATTGGGGCCGCTGAGGGGGCTGATGGTCAGATTCTGGAACATGTACTCCTCGATTCCGGTGATGGGGCGGGTGTTGCGGAACCGGAACAGGTAGGGGCGCTGCTCCCAGGAAATGAATGTGCGGATGTTGAGCATGGCCACCGCGTCCACCTTGCGGGTCAGCCAGGCCTTCGGGATATCCGGGAACACGTCGAAGATGACTTTATTGTGGATCTGGGTGGCGGTAATGCCGCTGTGGTTTTCCATGAACCCGTTCCAGGTCTGCACTCTCAGGTCCAGGTCCAGGACCACCAGACCCACCTCGATGGATTCGAGCATGTCGACCATCCAGTGGTAGGCGTTCGCTTCCAGTTCATTCATGGCCATGGCTCAGTCCACCAGGTATTGCAGGCGTTTTTCAAGGAACGGGATCGAGTTCTCGGTCAGCAGCACCAGCATGTCGCAGTGGATGTCCCGTTCTTCCAGGCTGTAGCTGATCTCGATACACAGCAGCTTTTCCTCGCGCCCGCTGTGGTGCTCGAGCAGGTCGCTGATCTGGCGATGCTGCCCCAGAACCCGGGGGTGGCTCAGGCCGAGTTTAATGTCCAGCTGATCGCCGATGCCCTTGAGAAAAGCGCCGAACAGGATGCTGGACATGTCCATCAGGACCTCGACATGTACGGCATCGCCATCCACGTTGTCGTAATGGAGCATTTCCGCCATGTCCCGGAAACTGGCGTCGGCGAACAGCAGCAGCGCCTCGCCGGCAATGCCGGAGCCGGTAAAACCCTGGCAGACGGCGGAGTAGGTGCTGGTGTCCCGGGCTGCCGAGATCGCCATGTGCAGCTCCGAGTTGGCGATGAACGCCACCCGGGGAATCGGTTGTCTGACGAACACCCGGAGCAGCCGGGCCAGTAGGTCCGACGAACGCCCCATGGCAACGTTGGCGATTTCCTGCAAGTAGTCGCTCAGGGAGACCGAGATTTCCGGTGCTTCGTTGAACCCGGCGCTGCGCAGTGAGCTGTCATTGCGCGCCAGGTCTTCAAGCTCGCCCGGCCGGTAGTAGCCATAGCGGGTCAGCAGGTCGAGCACGGTGTCCTGGTCGGTCGGCTTTTTGATGAAGTCGATGGCGCCAAGCTTGCGTACCCGCTCCCGGGCTTCCGGCTGAATGTCGCCGGAGACCACGATGGTCAGGACCGGCAGGTCTTCCTGGCGGATGTGTTCAAGTACCTGGTAGCCGTCCAGTTCTGGCATGTTGAGGTCCAGGAACATGAGGTCGGCTTCGCCGGCACGGAGTTTGGTCAGGGCTTCCTGGCCGTTGGTGGCATAGATGACGTGTTCATGGAGGGGAAGCGGCAAGGCGCGCGTCATCTGTTTGCGTGCGAGAGAGGAGTCGTCGCAAATAAGTATGCGGGTGGTCATCTAGAGTGCCGTGAGCCGTGGGAGGGTAGTCTCATCTCGCAAAAGTATAACAGTCATTCTGTTTATGTACATGGGTGCTACATTTTTTTAATGTTAAGTTCATGAAGTGATTGAAAGTGATGGGGAAATGGACACTTGTGTAGAGGTTTCTTTGCCGAATGTAAACGCTTCTGTCGGCGTTTGTTGCCGAATGTGAACGGTCTCACTCATTGGCCAGACCGCCTTCGATATAGTGTCATCGCAGTGAATAACTAAAATAACTTCAGAGACATCATCATGAGACAGCAGGCGTACGGATACGCTGCCCTTGCCGTGTTCTGCCTGGGTATTTCGCCCGTTGCCTTGGCGGAACTCAAACCCATATCCGATGCGGCCATGGGCGAGGTGACCGGGCAGGGGTTTATGCAGGTTGAAAACCTGTCGGTGGACGAGCATAACTTCACTCGCCTGACGCTTGGCATGGATGTGCAGACCCGGGTGAACATCGATGACATCCGCCTTGGCCAGACCGGGGATGGTGCGGACTTCGCAGCGACCCACGTGGCCCTTGGGCACATTTCCCGCGACGGTTCCGAACTTCAGTATGACGGTCAGACCTACGCTGAGGGCACCGACGTGCCATTCGAAGGGTACCAGCCTTACATTGAGCTGGCTGAGGATTCGGCCGAGGGCTCGCTGTCCGGATTCCGCATGGGATTCGCCCAGGCCCGTGGCTCGGTGTCGTCGCTGACCACCCGTTTCAGTGGTCACATCGGCCTCAAACTGACCGACGACGGCGGCACGATGCACGACGCCACGCTGTTCGATGCGGCCGGCGTGGCCACCGGGAACCGGGCGACCCAGATCGGGATTGACGACGGCTCCGGTAACTGCGGCCAATGTGCTCCCCTGGAGCAGCTCCAGTCGCTGATCGTGGGCACGGACAATGGCGATGGCACCACCGGCTACACCGACGGCTTCTTCATCGGTTTCCAGCGCGAAGACGTTGACTGGCAGGCTCTGGATGGTGGCAACGCAATCCGGGCCGGGCAGGGCGTTTTCATCAACCTGCCCACCAGCATGACGATTGACATGAGCCAGCTGGTGACCGAGGGCGTGCCCCGCCTGCGCACACACCAGGCGGATCTGGGGCCCCGGCTGTTTTAAATGGTACACTCCGGCCAGTTTCATCCGATTCAGGCAGGAGTCATAGCCCGTGATTCGTTCTTTCTACTGGCACGACTACGAAACCTTCGGCGTCGATCCTATCCACGACCGACCCGCCCAGTTCGCCGGCGTGCGCACCGATGCCGACTTGAACATCATCGAGGATCCGCTGGTGATCTACTGCAAGCCGGCGGACGACTATCTGCCTTCTCCGGAAGCCTGCCTGATCACCGGGATTACGCCCCAGAAAGCCTTGGAAGAGGGCTATCCGGAGGCTGAGTTCATTGCCCGCATCAATGAGGCCTTCAGCCAGCCCGGCACCTGTGTGGTGGGCTACAACAGCCTCCGCTTCGATGACGAAGTGACCCGCCACACGCTGTACCGCAACCTGCGCGACCCCTATGCCCGGGAGTGGCAGAACGGAAACTCCCGCTGGGACATCATTGACATGGTCCGGCTGACCTACGCCCTGCGCCCGGAGGGCATCGAATGGCCGAGAAAGGAGGACGGTTCGCCCAGCTTCCGGCTTGAGGAGCTGACCGTGGCTAACGGTATTGAACACGAGGCCGCCCACGATGCCATGTCCGATGTCATGGCCACCATCGCCGTAGCCCGGCTGATTCGGGACAGGCAGCCGAAGCTGTTCGACTTCGTGCTGCGCCACAAAGACAAGCATTCCGCCCGGCGTATGCTCGATACCGCAACGATGAAGCCGGTCTTTCATGTGTCCGCCAAATATCCGGCCAGCCGGGGTTGCTGCGCGCTGGTGGCGCCGGTGGCGGAGCACCCGGACAATCGGAACTTGGTGATCGTCTACGATTTGCGGGAAGACCCGGAGGAGCTGATCCGTGCCACGCCGGAAGAGATTCGCGAACGGGTGTTCACCTCACGGGAAGCCCTTGGCGAAGAGGTCAGCCGGTTTCCCCTCAAGGGCGTGCAGCTGAACAAGTGTCCGGTGCTGGCACCGGCCTCCATGCTGTCCAGCGTGTCCCGGGAACGGTTGGCGGCGCTGGAACTGGACGGCGAGGTGCTAAGGGCCAACCTCGCCAAGCTCCGGAGCACTCCGGAGCTGCCTGCCAAGGTGGCGCAGGCGTTTGCCCGGGAATTCGAGTCCGCGGATCTGACCGATCCGGACGAGCAGCTGTATGCCGGTGGTTTCATCGGCGACACCGACCGGCAGAAGCTCAACTGGCTGTTGTCCCAGCCGGTGGAGAGCCTGGGCGAGCAGGAGATCCGGTTCGAGGATGCGCGCCTGCCCGAGATGGTGTTTCGCTATCGGGCACGAAACTACCCGTCGACGCTTTCCGGGGAGGAAATGGAACGCTGGGAGCACTTCCGCACCGAACGGCTGATGCGCCCCGGGAAGGGGTGGCGCTCGTTGGAAGACTATGGCCGCGAGCTTCAGCGACTGGCCGCTGATCCGGCGCTGACACCGGAAAAGCGGCACATTCTGGAGGAACTGCACCTGTACGGTGAGTCCCTCATGCCCTATCTCTGAGCCGGTTCAGCGCCGGCGCTGGAAATACACGCTCAGGTTCTGTCCCATCAGGCTCTGGACTTCACTGCCCAGGGCTTCGGCCTGGATCTGACGCTGTACCGGCAGGGTGGCCAGGCGGTGGCCGTCGGTATCCCGGGCCTTCACCAGTTTCCATTCCACCTCGTTGCTGAGCAGAGCCAGTAACTCCCGCAGCTGGTTCGCGTCCTGGGGTCGGAACCAGCGGTCGCGGCAACCACCGAGGCTGTAGAAGTCGTCATCCGCCAGCAGTTCCGCCCAAGTATCGTCTGCGGGGTTGGTCAGCACCATTCGACGCAGCCTGCGGACATTGGCCCGGGTGGCTTCCAGGCGGTGTTCGGCGATCAGGCGGCGGATCTGCCGGTCACCGGCGGTCTGTTCCGCCAGGGCGGTGTGCAGGTGTACCACACCGCCGGCAGCGGTGACATCGTTGATCAGTGCTGTCAGGGATAACTCCGTCATGGCCGGTGACGGCAGGCGGCCAACCTCGACCCAGTGCACCTGATGGCCGTCGGCGACGAATCGTTGGGCGACCGACCAGGGCCAGAAGACGATGTTCTCAAGTTTCAGCTGCTCGGCCATGCGGGTTGCCTTGGCGACATTGGCCAGGGATTCGTCCACGGCGACCACTTCCACATCGTCCAGATAGCGAGCCAGTTCCAGGGCCCGCTGCCCGGACTGGGCACCGCACACCAGAATGCGCACGGTGGCTGGCAGGCGATCGGTTGCCAGCCCAAGTTCCTGGGCAAGGATCGTCTTCAGGCTGGATTCGTTGTGGTAGGCCAGATCGGACCAGACCGGCCAGGCCTGGGGTTGGTCGACCGTGTCCAGGCACAGCTCCTCCGCCTTTTCCGCGAAATTCTGCTTGACGGCTTCTTCCTCGGCGCGGTGGTAGTAGCTGGCGGCCATGACCGGCTGTAGGGCCAGCGGCCAATCCGTCAGCGACCATTGTCCCAGGTGTACCGCGAAGCCCTGATGGAACAGAGCACCGTACATGGCGCTGATCATCAGTGAGCCGATCAGGGCATCCTGCTCCTCGCCCAGGGCGAACTGGGCCTCGAGGCTCTGGTTGATGGCGGCGACAAGCCGCTCTTCGTCATCCTGGGCGATCAGGGCGTAGCCGGAGCGATCCGCGTATTGGGCGATGGCCAGGGCCAGGGGCTGGAGTTCGTCCCTCAGGGTGACGGTCTGGGCGACCTCAGCGACAATGGCCCGGCGCAGCAGGACCACCAGTTCCTCGATGGCGGGGTTGGGGATCAGCAGCTTCCGGAGTGCCAGCAGCAACAGTTCGTCGCCTGCCGCCGCGTCCAGCAGTACCGCCGCGTCCGGGTTATCCAGGTCGTACTGCTGGTGCAGGATGGCGCCGACGAACCGGGCGATGTCCTGATGAGGCAGACCGTCCCTCTGGAGCAGGGCAATCGCGTCCAGGGCCAGAGCGGTATCGGCCTGGTGTACCTCCAGATGCCGGGCGCAGGTCAGCATGCCAGCGTAGATCGAATCCCAGTCGGCACCGGTTTCCAGCAGCTTGCGGTAGTGCAGATAGGCGACGTCGAACTGGCCCTGCTGGCGCTTGGCATGGGCCATACCGCAGAATGCGGCGGCGGACTGGCGGTCCAGTGCCAGCGCTTGCAGGAAGTACTGTTCCGCCAGTGCGGGGCGCTCAGTCCTGAGCGCCCAGTACCCCAGGTTACAGTACTGCTGGGGCTGCTCCGGCTGGCGCTCCAGGCTGGCGGTGAACAGGGTCCGGGCCTGTTCCAGGTGACCGTCGTCCATCTCGACCCGGCCCAGCAGGCCGAGGGCCGCGGGATGGTCCGGATCGAGTGCCAGCGCACGGTTCAGGTGTTCGCGACAGGCTTGGCGTGCCCGCAGGCGCTGAACGTATCCCAGGCCCCGGCGGTTGGACTCGTTATAGGCCTCGTTGGCCTCGACGACCAGTCGGGCCGCTTCGGCCGGGGTCGTTCTGGATGTCTGCTGTCGATGGTGTGCGTGCATCGGTCACCTACCTTTCAATGCCGGTATCAGCCGGTCGTCATTAACCCTGGAGCAGTTGCAGTACCTGTTGCGGCCGCGCGTTGGCCTGTGCCAGCACCGACAGCCCGGCCTGCTGCAACACCTGGGTCCGGGCCAGCTCGGCGGATTCCGCCGCGAAATCGGCGTCCTGAATCCGGGAGCGGGCGGCGGACAGGTTCTCCGAGGTGGTGCTCAGGTTGGCGATGGTGGACTCCAGGCGGTTCTGGACGGCGCCCAGGTCCGCGCGGATGCTGTTGATGGTTTCCAGCGCCGAGTCGATGACCCGAAGCGCGCTGCTTGCGCCCTCGAAGGTGCTGATGTCCACGTCCGCAATGGTTTCCGGGGTCGAGCCGATGGCCTCGTCGGCGCCGGCGTTCAGGATGCTGCCGGAGGCGGCGTCGATGGACGAGGAGATGGCGAACGAGGTGGCCGAATCGAAGGTGATCTCACCGGACACCCGGGCACTGTCCGCCCCGCCTGATGCCAGTTGTACCGAGGCCGAATCGGCGGGCCCCTGGAAGTCGATGGTGGTGCCGGCGCCGGCGTTGGAGGTGAAGCCCTCCAGAACAATGTCGCGGCCGGTCTCCTCGATCAACACGATCTGGCCGTTGTCGACCTCGGCGGTGATGCCGGTTTTGCCGGAGGCCGCGTTGATCTCACGGGCCAGGGGTTCCAGATCGTTGACGTCGGAAATCTGGGCCGAGATGGTGGCGGTGCTGCTGCCGCCACTGGACAGGGTCAGGGTGATGGTGCCACTGGCCGCCAGGTTGTCGAGGGTGGCGGTGGTGCGTGCAGTGGCGGTGACACCGGTGGTTACCGCTTCCTTGTTGATCTCAGCCGCGATGTCCGCAGCCGTTGCTCCGGAGGCGGTGATGGAAACGGTCTTGGCATCCAGCGAGCTGGAGATGGTGATGTCCTGCGGGCTGATACCGTTCAGGGCGGGGGCGGTGCCGCTGGCCGGCCCGACCACCGAGCCGGTGCCCTGGCCGGACACGGCGTTACTGTTCAGGATCGTGTTGTTGCTCAGCGAGTCGATGCGGGAACCGGTGATGGAGACCGAAATGGTCTGGTTCTCATTGGCGCCGGCCTGGAATTTCTGGGCCTGGAAGGTACCGTCCAGCAACTTCAGGCCGTTGAACTCGGTGGTGGTGGCGATCCGTTCCAGCTCCTGCTTGAGCTGGTTGACCTCGGCCTGCAGCGCCTTGCGGTCGGAAGCGGAGTTGGTGGCGTTCGCCGCCTGTACCGCGAGTTCCCGCATGCGCTGGAGGATGTTGCCGGACTCGCCGAGAGCACCCTCGGCCACCTGGGCCAGGGACACCCCGTCGTTGGCGTTACGAACCGCCTGGTCGATGCCCCGGATCTGCGAGGTGAACCGCTCCGCGATCGCCAGCCCCGCGGCGTCATCCTTGGCCGAGTTGATACGGAGGCCGGAGGACAGACGCTGCAGTGTCGTGTTGGCGTCCTGCTGAGAGGCGTTCAGATTGCGTTGCGCGTTCAGGGACGCGATGTTGGTGTTGATGATCTGAGGCATAGTGTTTCTCCCTACCATGCAGAGTTGCCGGTACTCTGAGCCCACCCGAGAAAGGATGCCCCGCCGGCCGTTCGTATTGGTTGCCGCTGAGGGTCATTTAGCGAAGGCCATGCCAGGAATTAAAAAATACAAGATAAATCATGGGGATCGGCCGTTTTTTGAACGCACTGCGGCAAGGGTGTCGCGGAAAACGGCGGTTTCCTGACGCGGGAAAGCGGCAGGGCCTTGCCGGTTATTTTGTCGGGCGGGGCATACGAGTGGAGGGAATAATGATGCTAGGATGTTGCTTGGCAAACCCATGGAAGTGGATGAGGGACCCGACCCTTTGACGAACAAAAAACAGATTACGGTTACCCGCCCGCTTCTGCCGGAGCTGGCGGAACTGACCCCCCTGCTGGAGCGCATCTGGGAAAGCGGCAGACTGACCAACGGCGGGCAGTTTCACGCCGAGCTGGAGCAGCAGCTGTGCGATTACCTCGGTGTGTCCCATCTTTCCCTGTTCACCAACGGAACCCTGGCCCTGGTCACTGCGCTCCAGGCCCTGCGCATTCGTGGCGAGGTGATCACCACGCCGTACTCCTTCGTGGCAACCTCCCACGCGCTGCTGTGGAACAAGCTCCGGCCGGTGTTCGTGGACATCGAACCGGAGACCTTCAACCTGGACCCGGCCCAGATCGAGGCCGCCATCACGCCCGAGACCACCGCCATCCTGCCGGTGCACTGTTACGGCGTGCCTGCCAACATCGATGAGATTCAGCGAGTCGCGGACATATACGGGCTGAAGGTGATCTATGACGCGGCCCATGCGTTCGGAGTCCGGCACCGGGGCCAGAGTCTGTTGGAGGCGGGCGACCTGTCGGTCCTCAGTTTTCACGCCACCAAGGTTTTCAACACGTTTGAAGGGGGCGCGCTGGTGTGCCCGGATGCCAAGACCAAGCAGCGGGTGGACTACCTCAAGAATTTCGGCTTTGCCGACGAGGTGACCGTGGTGGCCCCCGGGATCAATGGCAAGATGAACGAGTTTCAGGCGGCGGTCGGCCTGTTGCAGCTGGCGCGGATTGACGAGGCCATCGCCGACCGGCGCCGACTCTACCATCGGTACCAGAGGCTGGTGTCCGGACTCGACGGGTTGGAACTGATGCCCGAGCCGGACGGAACCGATTGGAACTACGCTTATTGTCCGCTGCTGGTCGGACCCGGGTTCCCGGTCACTCGGGATGCGCTGTATGACCGGTTCCGGCAACAGGACATTCTGGTTCGCCGGTATTTCTACCCACTGATCACCGATTTTCCCATGTACCGGCAGGCCCGGCAGCTGCCCCTGCCCAACGCCCGGGCGATGTCGGAGCGGATTCTCTGCCTGCCACTGTACCCGGGGCTGTCGGACGGGGACTTCGAGCGCGTCAGCGCGGTCTTGCAAGCGGCGGCCGGTCGGGGGTAGGGGCATGAACGTGGGGATCATGCAGCCATACTTTTTTCCGTATCTGGGCTATTTCCAGCTCATGGCCAGTGTCGATACTTGGGTGTTTTTCGACGACATTCAGTTCGTCAACAAGGGCTGGGTCAACCGCAATCGCATTCTGCATCCCGACCCGGCCAAGGGCTGGCAGTATATGACCGTGCCTCTGGCCGGGAAAAACCGGTTTGACCGGATCACCGACATTCGGATGGCCGAGGCCGACTGGCGCGGCAAGATCCGCGGCCAGCTGTCCTTTCTAAGAAAACGGGCGCCATACTATGAGCAGGCGCTGTCGGTGTTTGACCATTGTACGGATCAGTCCGAGCACAACTTGGCACGGTTTCTGGTGGAATCCCTGCGCCGGCTGGCGGAGGTGCTGGCGTTGTCGCCCACCTTCCATGTGCAATCCGATGCGCACTGGAATCTCGGGCCGGTCGAGCACGCGGGGCAGTGGGCACTCCGGATCGCCGAATGCCTGGGTGCCCGGAGCTACCTGAACCCTGCCGGTGGTGCCGGGTTGTTCCGGCCTGAGGAGTTCGAGGCGTCGGGCATTGCCCTGGCCTTCCATGAGCCGGTACTGGAGCCTTATCCTCAGGGGCAGCGGCCGTTCGTACCGGGGCTGTCGATTCTCGATGTGCTGATGTGGAACGGGCTTGATGAAACCCGTCGGATGGTGCAGGCCGGGCGGCATTGCCCTGACGGCCAAACCGGAGCCAACAGGAGTGACATGCAATGACGGAACTGAGTGTTTCCGGTTTGAAGGCCTTGGCCTACGAACAGTTTGAACAGGGTCATTTTGCCGAGGCGGCGGAGCTTCTGGAAGTACTGGAGAGCCGCATCGGGCAGCAGGCCTCGCTGTCCAACGATCTGGCGGTCGCCTATTACCGGAAAGGGGAGCACGAGCGGGCCTTGGCCCGATTCCGGGAGGCTGCGGAGCTGCAGATGCAGGCCGCGTCCCTGCTGACCGCGAACCTGACCGACATGCTCGAAGGCATGCTGGGTCGCGCCGGGGCTCCGGCGTTGCCCGTCAATCCATTGCCACACCTCAGCACCAGTTTCTGCCCGTTGTGCCAGGCCTCGGACGCCGGTTTTTCGCCGTTGCCGGGCTTTTACCGTGAGAACGCGGAACGTTATGGCTTCCGCTATTTCGGTCAGGGCGAAATGACCGCTCAGCGGACCTATTTTTGTGCCGGTTGCGGTGCGTCGGATCGGGAGCGTCTCTATGCCTACTGGCTGGTGCTGGCCCTGGCGCGCAAACAGTTGAGCCGGGATGCGGCGGTGATGCACTTTGCACCGGAGCCGGGGTTGTCCCGGTGGCTCAGGAGACAGGGCTTTCGCCACTATCAAACGGCGGACTACGCCATGGCCGGTGTTGATTACCGGGCTGACCTGATGGATCTGCCCTTTGACGACGCCAGCCTGGATTTCTTCATTTGCAGCCATGTGCTGGAGCATGTGCGGGATGACCGCCAAGCGCTGGCGGAACTGTTCCGCGTGCTCCGGCCCGGAGGCGCTGGCATCCTGATGGTGCCGGTGATCCTGGGGTTGGAGGCCATCGACGAGGATCCGGATGTTACGGATGAGGGCGAACGCTGGCGCCGCTTTGGCCAGGGCGATCATGTCCGGTTGTACAACCGGGCCGGTTACATCGAACGTATCGGTCAGGCCGGATTCGAGCTCACCCTGCTGGGGCAGGACTATTTTGGCGCCTGTACCTTCGAGTCTCTGGGCTTGAAGCCAGAGAGCCTGCTTTACATCGTTCGCCGGCCCGACGAGGGCGACCACACGGGGCCGGAGCATGCCTGACGATCACATCACCCCTACGGATCGGTATTATTCCGAGCGGGTCGCCCGCAGCGATGATCTGCTCTGGCAGGTGGGCAAAACCGTCAACGGTGAGCCGGTGGACCGGAAACAGCTGCAACTCATCGTTGGCCAGATTGTGTCCCTGCTGGACCTGACGCCGGAGGACCGGGTGCTCGACATCGGCGCCGGCAATGGCCTGCTCACCAACCTGGTGGCGCCACGGTGTGCCCAGGTCACGGGTCTGGAACGTAACCGGGCGCTGTACGAGCAGGCACTGAAGCACGCGGCCGGCAATGTTTCCTACGTCTGCCAGTCCCTGCTGGAGGCTGACTGGCGGACGTTCGGGGCCGGCAAGGCGTATCTGTACGAAGTGGTGCAGCACCTCAGCTACCCGGAGGTGGCAACCTTTCTCCATGCCCTGACGGAGGCGCTGCCCGCGGGTGGCCGGGTGTTGCTGGGCGGAATCCCGTCGGAAACCGAGAAGTGGCATTTCTACGCGGATGCCGGACGCCGGGCCTGCTATCTGCGCGCCTTGGCGGCGGGGACGGATGTCATGGGCACTTGGTATCACCCGGATTTCTTCCGGGTTCTGGCTCAGGACCTGGGGCTGAGCTGCCGCATCGAGCCGCAGCCCGAAGCACTCTACACCGCCTTCTACCGATTTGATTGCCTGCTGAGCAAGCCATGACCTTGAAAACCGTGATCGTGACCGGCATGCCCCGGTCAGGCACCAGCTGGCTGGGCCAGATCATCAACAGCAACCCCTGTGTGGCGTTCCGTACGGAGCCCCTGTTTTCCTACCGATTCAAGAACCGGCTCCAGCCCGGCTCGACGGATGGCGACATTGCTCGTTTTTTCGAGGAGTTGCTGGCGGCCGATGACGACGATTTCCTGATGCAGCGCCATCACGTGGCGTCCGGAGCCTACCCGCAGTTTGCCAAGCAGGCGCCGACATGTCTGGCGTACAAAACGTCGAGACACCACGAACTGCTGGAGCGATTTCTGTCCTCCGCGCTTGACCTGCATATCATTGGCATTGTCCGCCACCCCTGCGGCGCCATCAATTCCTGGATCCATTCCGAGAAAGAGTTCCACAACAAGGGCTGTTCGGTGGACCGGGACTGGCGCACCGGTGCCTGCCGCAAGGACGGTGTTGGCGAATACTGGGGCTTTGATGACTGGCTGGCCGTTACCGCCCTGTTCCTGCGTCTGGCGGAAGCCTATCCAGAGCGCTTTACCCTGATCCGGTATTCGGACCTGGTCGCGCGTCCGGAGGCCACCGCACGTGACCTGTTCGACCGGGCAGGGCTGGAATGGACGGAGCAGACGGAGGGTTTCCTGAGCGCCGCCCACGGTCATCACCACGACGATCCCTACGCCGTGTTCAAGGACAAGTCGGTCAATGAACGCTGGCAGACGGAGCTGGATCCGCACCTGATCCGTCAGATTCTCGAACAGACCCGGGCCATGGGGCTGACTCAATTTCTGGAATGACAACGATCCGAATATGACAACACCGCATCACCAAAGTGCCAACCGCAACGACTGCCTGGTCAGTTTTCTGGTTCCCGCGTTCAAGCCGGATTTCCTGTCGGAGGCCCTGGCCTGCATCGAAACACAGGGCGTGGACCGAGCCGAGGTGATTGTCTGTGATGATTCCCCCGGCACGGACGTGGCCAGAATCGTCGAAGACTTTGCCCGCGTCAGCCGGTTTCCGGTGCAGTACCAGCGCAACGAGGTTCAGCTGGGTGGTCTGATGAACATGCAGCGGTGTTTCGAGTTGTCGGTGGGGCGCTACGTCAAGTTTGTCAACGACGACGACCGGCTCCTGGACGGGGCCACCGCCCGCATGGTGGCGGTCCTGGAAGCCCACCCCGACATCCGGATGGTCACCGGCCGGCGCCAGCTCATCGACGAGACGGGTCAGGTGTTGCCGGACATTCTGGCCACCCACAGCCCGTTCGCCGAGGACGCCGTTATCCATGGCGCCGACCTGTTGCGCTTCTGGTCCCGGTTTCCGCTGAACTTTGTCGGTGAACCCACCTCCGTGCTGTTGCGGGCCGATGAGCTGCGGGGCTGCTGGCCTCACATCAGTGCCCTGGGCAACCGCATGATCAATTCGGTCAATGACTTGGCGCTGTACGTCAATGCGCTGGGGGCGGGGCACTTGGCGTATCTGGCCCAACCCCAGTCCTGCTTCCGTACCCATGGCGGCCAGGCCCAGCGCCAGGGCAACGCCACCGTGGTCGGGGACTATGGTCGGTCGGTATTCCTGGCCCAGCTTGATGTGCGTGGGGTGGAGCCGTTGCCGCTCTATGGCCACGTGCGGGTTCGCCCCCTGGATCGGCCCGACCCGTCC
Organism: Marinobacter lutaoensis; assembly: GCF_001981305.1. GTDB lineage: Bacteria > Pseudomonadota > Gammaproteobacteria > Pseudomonadales > Oleiphilaceae > Marinobacter > Marinobacter lutaoensis. The sequence continues at coordinate 212,791 of NZ_MSCW01000001.1, forward strand.
TGGGGACGTTTCCCGCTGGTGGAGCATTTCCGTGACGTGGGCCGGATTACCCCGGAGGCGCTGTCCGAGTTTACCTTTGAATCGGTGCGCGCCACGCAGCGGGCGCAGGGCAACGCACTGGCACTGGGGCGCTGGCTGGCCAACCGGGTGCTGTCGCCGGCGCAGGAAACGGTGTTGGCGGATGAGCGGGGCCATGGCCCGGAGATCCTTGTCTGTATCCGGGACCGGAATCCGGACGACTTTCGTTTGGGGCTGGCCGTCAGTGCGTTCCGGATCGCCCGGCGCTTCGCGCCCGGATTGCGCTGCCTGGTGCTGACACCGGAGCCGTCACGTTACCCCGAGGCTTACTTCCGGGACGTGGGGTTTGTCGAAGTGGGCGAGGGTGGCGAGGCCGCCGCTCTCAACCGCATTGCCGGTGAACGCCAAGGCAGCTGGCTGATGCTTGCCGACAGCTGGGACGAAATCACACCCCAGGGCATGATGACCCTGTCCCGGGAGCTGGCGGGTGCGCCGGATTCCTGTGTTGCGGTTTACGGTGACAGCCTGGTCCGTGACGGGGGGCACATCGGCGGTGGTGCCTTCCGGCCCGACTTTAATCTCGATATGCTGATCAGCAATCCCGGTGCCATGGCCCGCAACTGGTTGTTCCGGAGCAGCGCGGTGGTGGCGCTGTCCGGCTTCGACGAGACGCTGGGTACCGCCTTCGAACTGGACCTGATCCTGCGGGTTCTGGAAGCCGGGGGCTTTGGCGCCATCGGCCACGTTGCCGAGCCGCTGCTGATCAGTGAACCGGGGCGACCGGTGCGCAATCCCGAAGAGGAACGGCGGGTGCTGCTGGCACACCTGGCCCGCCGGGGGTATGACGCCGACGTGGAGGCCAACCCCGCCCTCGGCACCTATCGGGTTCGTTATCGCCACACGGGTGCGCCGCTGGTGTCGATCATCATTCCCACCAAGGACCAGCTGCCGTTGCTGCAGACCTGCGTTGAATCCCTGCTGGAAAAGACCCGCTACCGGAACTTCGAAATCCTGATCGTCGACAACAACAGTGAAACCGCCGAGGCGCAAGCCTGGCTGGAGGGAATGGCGCAGCTGCCGGTCGACTACATCCGGGTGCTGCGCTACCGGGAGCCGTTCAACTATTCCGCCATCAACAACTTCGCCGCTGCCCAGGCCCGGGGGGAGTATCTGTTGCTGCTGAACAACGATACCGGGGTGCTGCGGGCCGACTGGCTGGATGAGATGCTGAACCATGCGCAGAGGCCGGAAGTCGGCATTGTCGGCGCCAAGCTGCTGTTTCCGTCCGGACGGGTTCAGCACGGCGGCGTGGTGCTGGGGCTGCGCGGGCCGGCTGAACACGCCTTCATCGACGAGGAATTGCAGGCACCGGGTTACATGAACCGGCTCCAGGTGGACCAGAATTACACCGCGGTGACGGCAGCGTGCCTGATGGTCCGGGCGTCGGTCTACCAACAGGTGGGCGGTCTGGATGAGCAGACGTTCGGGGTTTCCTACAATGACATCGATTTCTGCCTGCGGGTCCGCGAAGCGGGCTATCTGACGGTCTGGACGCCCCATGCGTTGATGATGCACGTTGCCAATGCCAGCCAGAATACCGTCGACAAGACCGCCCTGGAGCAGAAGCAAGCCCGGTTTGCCCGGGAACAGGACGCCATGTACCAGCGCTGGTTGCCGCTGCTGGCGAACGACCCCGCCTACAACCGCAACCTCACCCTGGTGGGCCGTGGTTTTGAGGTGGAGCAGCGCATCGATCTGACCTGGCAGCCGCTGGCCGGCGGTCCCCGACCGGTGGCGCTGTGCTATCCGGCAGACCCCTGGGGGTGTGGTCACTACCGCATCATGAAGCCGTTCGAGGCGATGAAGGCGACCGGCGAACTGGAAGGGCTGCTGGCCCACGAGCGATTGACCCTGCCGGAGCTGGCACGGCTGAATCCGGATGTGGTGGTGGTGCAGCGGCAGTTGCTGGATGAGCAGATTGAGGACATGCGGCGGATCAAGACGCTGGCGGGCAAGGCGATCGTCTACGAGCTGGACGACTACCTGCCGAATCTGCCCATGAAAAGCGCCTACCGGGACACCATGCCCCGGGACATTCTCAAGTCGATGCGCCGGGCGATGCGCTGGGTGGACCGGTTCGTGGTGTCGACCGGGCCGCTGGCCGAGGCCCTGGCGGGCATCCATCCGGACATCCGGGTGGTGGAAAACCGGCTGCCGGTGGACTGGTGGCGTGGCCTGTCCAGCCGCCGTCGGCGCGGCCACAAGCCCCGGGTTGGCTGGGCTGGCGGCATGGGGCACACCGGAGATCTGGAACTGATCGCCGATGTGGTCCGGGACCTGGCCGGAGAGGTGGAATGGGTGTTCTTCGGCATGTGCCCGGACGCTCTGAAACCCTACGTACACGAGCGGCACGAGGGGGTTGAGATCCAGCGTTACCCGAGCAAGCTGGCGTCGCTGGACCTGGATCTGGCCCTGGCGCCTCTGGAAGACAATCTGTTCAACCGCTGCAAGAGCAACTTGCGGCTGCTGGAATACGGTGCCTGCGGATTTCCGGTGGTGTGCAGCGATGTCGAGCCGTACCGGGCCTCGGGGCTGCCCGTCACTCTGGTACGGAATCGGTACAAGGAATGGATGGACGCGATCCGCGACCATCTGTCGGATCCGGACGCTCGGGAGCGCCAGGGCGACCGCCTGAAACAGGCGGTGCTGGAAGACTGGATGCTGGAGGGTGACGCGGTGCGAGCCTGGCGCGAAGCCTGGAGCACACGGTAACGGAGGATTTTACATTCCATTACAAAAAAGCCGGTTTTTTCTCTAAAGAAGCCCTGCCGAGAGCCGTTAACTGAGTCAGTAGGGCGGCGCACCCAAACTCTCTGAAAGGGCGCCAGACCTCTTCATAGAGAAACTAACGGTTCTAAGGAGATGCATTATGGCTCTCGGTATTAACACCAACGTGGCGTCACTGTCTGCCCAAAACCAGTTGAACCGCTCCCAGGAGCTGTCCAACCAGGCACTTCAGCGCCTGTCCTCCGGTCTCCGGATCAACTCCGCCAAGGATGACGCCGCCGGTCTGGCGATTTCCAACCGCTTCGAGGCTCAGATTCGTGGCCTGAACCAGGCGACCCGCAACGCCAACGACGGCATCTCCCTGGCTCAGACCGCCGAGGGTGCGCTGGGTGAAGCCGGCAACATCCTGCAGCGGGTGCGTGAGCTGGCGGTACAGTCGGCCAACGCCTCCAACAGCTCTTCCGACCGTCAGGCCCTGCAGGACGAAGTCAACCAGCTGGTTTCCGAGCTGGACCGGATTGCCACCACCACCAACTTCAACGGTCAGAAACTGTTCGACGGCAGCTTCGGTACCGCTCAGTTCCAGGTCGGTGCCAACGCCAACGAGACCATCACGGCCTCTACGTCCAACCTGCGGACCAACAGCTTCGGTAACAACCAGGTCATCGCCAGTGGCGCGGCCGCGGGTACCGCAGCGTCCGGTGGCGCAGCGGTGAACGGTGTCAGCTCCGGTTCCATCGCCATCAACGGCTACCTGGGGTCCCAGACCATCAGCATCGCCGCCAATGCCGAAGCCAATGACATTGCTTCCGACATCAACTCCAAGACGGGTGAGACCGGTGTCACCGCGACGGCCCGTACCGAAGTGGATCTGGCGTTCGCCGCGTCCGGCAGCTACACCCTGAACCTGACCGGCGAAAACTCCACGGCCCAGACGGTGTCCTTCACCATCGAGGCGACCAGCGGCCAGGATGCACTGTCTGCCGCGGTGGCGGCCATCAATGACCAGTCCGCGAAGACCGGCATCACGGCGGAAGTGGCCGAAGACGGTGCCTCCATCGTGCTGCGTAACGAAACCGGTCGTGACATCACTGTGGGCGACACCGGGGTTGCCAACGCGGGTAACGTGACGGTAACCAAGCAGTATCGCGACGCCGACGGCACCCTGACCGATGCCGGTTCCGGCCAGACCCTGACGGCCGATACCACGGCGGATGATGTGGCGGTGAGCGGCTACATCGAGCTGGATTCCGACCGCTCGTTCGCGGTGGATGTCACGGACTCCAATGCCTTCGCGGACTCCGGTTCAACCCTGCGGACCGTCGCTGACCTGGACATCACGTCCTTCGACAGCGCCACCCAGGCCCTGAAGACGGTGGATGCGGCGCTCAACGCCATCAACTCCCAGCGCGCCAAGTTCGGTGCCCTGCAGAGCCGGTTCGAGAGCACCATCTCTAACCTGGAGTCCACCTCCACCAACCTGAGCGCTGCCCAGAGCCGCATCCTGGACGCGGACTTCGCTTCCGAGACCGCGAAGCTGGCCAAGTCCCAGGTGCTCCAGCAGGCAGGTATCTCGGTGCTGGCACAGGCGAATGCCCGTCCGCAACAGGTACTGTCCCTGCTCCAGTAAGCGCGTAGCGCAAGAGCTGGCTCCATCGGGAGCCAGCTCATTGCCGTTTGAGGATAGTGAGGTGAGCTATGAATGGCGTTAACCTGGATAGCCCGGATCTGAAGCTGGTTCGCTCCAGTGACCAAGCTCCGGCTCGGGCATCGTCATCTCCTCAGCCCAAGGACAGTGATGTTTCTGTGCAAGCCGGCACCCGTGCCACTGAAGCGCGTGAGGTTGAGCAGGCCAGGCGGGTCGAACAGGACAGGCTCGAAAGGGAGCAGCTCGATGAGGCCGTCTCGCAGTTGAACGATTACGTGCAAAGTGTCCAGCGAGATCTGCAGTTCGAGGTGGATAACGAGCTGGGCCGGACCATCGTTCGGGTTGTGGATCAGGAGACCCAGGAGGTGATCCGGCAGATCCCCGACGAAGTGGCCCTGAAACTGGCAGAGAAATTGCAGCAGGATGAACCGCTGACCTTGTTCAATGTGAAGGTGTGACGCCTCATACCCTCACAGAACGTGTTGTAGCCACGAGTCAGCACCGCCGGTTTCCGCAAGGGATTGGCGGTGTTTTCGTTTAAGGTGGTTACGCGTGGTTACAAAAAATGCCGGCGCGGACGGCAAAGTTTTGCCGGCCTCGGCCGATAACTGCATTGGATAGATAAGACATCCCCCAGGGGAGGAAGGGTATGGCAAGCATCTCGTCATTGGGTATCGGCTCGGGCGTTCTCACGTCCGATCTGGTCGACCAGCTTGTCGAAGCTGAAAAGGCAGCGTCTCAGGAGCGTCTGGATTACAAGACCGAGCGCGCCGAGGCCATGATTTCGGCCTATGGAACGCTGCGCAGCGCGGTCACCGAACTGCGCCTGCCGATGCGACAGCTCAGCGCTGCGGATAACCTGAAAGCCTTTTCCGCGACCTCGTCCCACGATTCGGTATCGGTCTCTGTGGACAGCACCAAGGCCAGCCAGGGCAGCTATACGGTCGACGTGCTCCAGCTTGCCCAGGCCCAGTCCCTGGCTTCCGGCACCTTCGCCGACAAGGACTCTACCGCCATCGGCACCGGCACGCTCACCATCAGTACCGGCAGTGAGTCCAAGACCATCACCATCGATGGTTCCAACAATACCTTGCAGGGACTCGCCGACGAGATCAACGAGGCGGGCATCGGCGTGTCCGCCGGAGTGATCGATACCGGCAGCGGTTACCGGCTGGTGTTGTCGTCGGAAAGCACCGGTACCGCCAATGCCATCTCCATCGAGGTTTCGGACAACGACGGCGTGAGCGACGATGCCACCGGGCTGTCCGCGTTCGCCTTTAACGACACCGTCCAGAATTTGGAAGAAACGGTCGTCGCCCAGGATGCCAAGGTCAAGATCAACGGTATCGAAATTACCCGCTCCACCAACAGTTTCGACAACGTCATCGGGGGCCTGACCTTCGATGTCACCGAGGAAGGGGTGACCTCAACGGTTAAGGTCGAGCAGGACTATGCCGCGGTCACCGAGCGCGTCAGTGCCTTCGTCGAGAAGTTCAACGCCCTGCAGTCCACCATCAAAAGTCTGGCCGGGTACAACGCCGAGACCGGCGAGGGAGGCATTCTCACCGGCGATTCCGCCGTCCGTTCGATTCAGTCCCAGTTGCGTAACATCCTGAACACGGTGGTGCCGGGCCTGGAAAATGCCAGTGTGCGGACGCTGGCAGACGTGGGTATTACCACCAACTACGAAACCGGTGGGCTGGATTTCGACCAGAGCAAGTTTGAGGAAGCGCTCAAGAATCACCCGGACGATGTCACCGCTCTGTTCGCGGAGCAGGGGCGCGCCTCCGACGAGGGGATCGAGTTTCTTTCCAGCGGTTCCGACACCCTGGCCGGTAACTACCGCGTCAACATCACCCAGGCGGCGACCCGCGGTGGCGTGCTGGGCGATACCGCCCTGGCCGACGGAGTGGTGATCGACGACAGCAATGACGAGTTCGAGTTGACGGTGGATGGTAAGACCACGCTCACCGTGCAGCTGACCCAGGGCACCTACGCCACCGCCGAGGACCTGGTGGCGGAAATCCAGGCCCAGCTGGATGCGTCCTCTGCGCTGAACTCCGAGGGGCAATCGGTGCTGGTGGATCTGGATGACAGCGGCGTGCTGCGCTTTACTTCCACTCAGTACGGCAGCAGCTCGAACGTCAGCATCATGTCGATCGAGGACGGTGGCGCAGCCCTGGGCCTGTCCGTCAAGACCGGGACCCTGGGCAAGGACGTGGCCGGCACGATTGGTGGCGTCGCCGCCGAGGGGGATGGCCAGGTGCTGACCGTGACCGGTTCCGGTGGCGCCAAGGGCATCAGCATCCGGGTGACCGGTGACGCGACCGGAGACCGTGGCACCATCCGCTTCATCGAGGGCATCGGCGAGCAGGCGGTGAACCTGGTCACCAGCATCGTCGGCGAGGACGGCAGCCTGGAGGCCAAGACCGACGGACTGGAGCGGGAGCTGGAGCGGATTCAGGAAGAGCAGGAACGTCTGGACGCGCGCATCGAGAGCTACCGCGAACGTCTGGTCGCTCAGTTCACCGCCGCCGACACTCTGATTTCCCAGCTGAACACCACGGGCGACTACGTGACCCAGCAACTCGCTGCCCTGGCTCCGAACAGCAGCGACGATTAAACCGTTTTGTCACAACGACAAAACTGCGCACACGAGGTTTGATATGAACGGTTTGCAGGCATACCAGCGCGTCAACACCCAAACCAGCATCACCGACGCCGATCCGCACAAACTGATCCAGCTGCTGTACAACGGGGCGCTGGAGCGGATCAACATGGCCAAGGCCCGGATGCTGGCCCGGGATTTCGAGGGCAAGGGTCGGTTGATCTCCAAGGCCATCGAAATCATCGGCGGCCTCCGGGGCTTTCTGGATTTCGACAAGGGCGGCGACCTGGCGGTGCGGCTGGAAGGGCTGTACGACTACATGGAGCGAACCCTGTTCGAGGCCAATGCCAAGAACGACCCGGCCAAGCTGGACGAAGTGGCGGAGCTGCTGCGGGTCATCAAGGAAGGCTGGGACGGCATTCGCGAGGAAGTTGTCACTCAGCCGTCCGAAGCCGTCTGATCGTTCCCTGGGCTCGGTGCCCCACCGGTTGCCGCGGTGGGGCGGGCTGCCCATGCGGATGGCTGAATAGCCATTCCCCCCGCTCTCCCGTACAATATCGCTCCTGTTTTTCACACATCCATTCTGTTCAGTCTGGAGCAAGGGCATGTCTGATATCAAAAAGGTGGTGCTGGCCTATTCCGGTGGTCTGGATACGTCCGTGATCGTCCGGTGGTTGCAGGATACCTACAACTGCGAGGTGGTGACTTTCACCGCCGACATTGGTCAGGGCGAGGAAGTGGAGCCGGCACGGGCCAAGGCGGAAGCGCTGGGGGTCAAGGAAATCTATATTGAGGACCTGCGCGAAGAGTTCGTGCGCGACTACGTGTTCCCGATGTTCCGGGCCAATACCGTCTATGAAGGGGAGTACCTGTTGGGTACCTCCATTGCCCGCCCGCTGATCGCCAAGCGCCTGGTGGAGATTGCCAACGAAACCGGTGCCGATGCCATTTCCCACGGCGCTACCGGCAAGGGCAACGACCAGGTGCGCTTCGAGCTGGGTGCCTACGCTCTCAAGCCCGGCATCAAAGTGATCGCCCCTTGGCGCGAGTGGGACCTGAACTCCCGTGAGAAGCTGCTGGCATACTGCGACGAGCGCAGCATCCCGGTTGAGAAGAAAAAAGGCAAAAGCCCTTACTCCATGGATGCCAACCTGCTGCACATTTCCTACGAGGGCATGAACCTGGAGGATCCCTGGGCCGAGGCCGAGGACGATATGTGGCGCTGGAGCGTGTCGCCGGAGAAGGCACCGGATCAGCCGACCTACATCGAGCTGACCTACCGCAAAGGTGACATCGTGGCCGTCGACGGCCAGGAAATGAAGCCGCACGAGGTGCTGGAGCACCTGAACAAAGTCGCCGGCGCCAACGGCATCGGTCGGATCGATATCGTCGAAAACCGCTACGTGGGCATGAAATCCCGTGGCTGTTATGAAACGCCGGGCGGTACCGTGATGCTGCGTGCCCATCGTGCCATCGAGTCCATCACCTTGGACCGGGAAGTGGCGCACCTGAAGGACAGCCTGATGCCGCGTTACGCCGAGATCATTTACAACGGCTACTGGTGGTCGCCGGAGCGCAAGGCGCTGCAGGCCCTGATCGACACCACCCAGGAATACGTCAACGGCACCGTGCGTCTGAAGCTGTACAAGGGCAACGTGGATGTGGTTGGCCGCAAGTCCGAGGACTCCCTGTTCGACGAGAAGATCGCCACCTTCGAGGAAGATCAGGGCGCCTACAACCAGAAGGATGCCGAGGGCTTCATCAAGCTCAACGCCCTGCGTCTTCGCATTGCGGCTGGCAAGGGGCGGAAGCTTTAAGACGGGTTGGCTCGTCAGGCCAAGGCCGGAGCCTGCCCCCGGAAACGTGAAGCGCCAGGGACGGCGCGACCGAGCCCTGCAGGGGTGTATTCACGGGCGTTTTCCGGGAGCCGGTACCGACCTTGATCGTTCGTCTTTTGCACCGGCTTTGCTTTGCCGAAACTCCCCAGGCGTCATACCTTTGACCGCTTTGAATTTGCGGTGAAACGACGTGGTTTCACTGTATCCCAGCCTGAGCGCGATGTCTGGAATTGCCAGGTCCGTGCCACTCAGATAGTCCTCGGCCAGTTGCTGCCGCACTTCGTCCAGCAGGCGCTGGTAGGATGCGCCTTCCTGACTCAGTTTGCGTTGCAGGGTGCGGCTGGTGAGGCCAAGGTCCTCCGCCACCATGTCCTGCCGGGTGATGCCCTGGCGAAGCTGTTTCTGAATGCTGGCTTTCACCCGGGAGGTCAGGTCCGTGTCGGTGTCCAGCGCGGCCAGTTGCGAGAGAGCGTGAGCCTCCAGTGTCTTGCGCAGCTGGGGATCCGGTTGCCGCAATCGGGTTGCCAGCAGTGCTGCCGGAAAGCAGACGCTGTCCTGTTCCGAGTTGAAAACGACCGGGCACCGCCAACGCTGGCGGTAGGCCGGTTCCAGGTTGGCGCCGGGGGACGGCCGTCGTAGGCACACCCGATCGGGGGCGGCGGTTTGGGTGTCTGCCAGCCAGCGGGCGTAGTTGATCCAGGAGGCAAAGACGTTGTCCACCATGTGCATGCGCACACGCGGGTCGGTGTACCGGCAGCTCCAGGACAGGGTGATGGTGTCCCGCTGGATGGCCAGGCGCGTGGTGCCCATGTCGCCCACCAGCCGTTCGAACGGAGCGATCCGGGCGACGGCTTCTCCCAGGGTGGAACAGCTCATGGTGATGTAGCCGAGCACGCTGTAGGAGCCGGGCTGCACGAAGTCTCCGGTTTCCAGCCCAAGGATCGGGTTCCCAGTCCGCTCAACCAGAACGCGGATGAAATCCTGGAATTGCTCGCCGTTGATCCGGCCGTCATCGGTGGCCAGGATGTCGGTACTGAGGCCGGCTTCGGCAAACAGCGGCGCGGTGTCGAGGCCGGCGGCTTCGGCGGCTCGGACGTACTGGCGCAGGGCGGCCACGGAGGCGGTTCCAAGGGTGGTCATGCGGGTTCGCGGTTTTTGGTTTTGTGTCAGGCCGAGTATAGCGGAAGTCGGGGGCAGGGCTGGAGGGGCGGCGCACAAAATAAAAGGCCAGCCGGAGCTGACCCTAAACCAAGAAGAAAGAACGAAAGTGCCTGAACATTCGATCATTCGGTGGACCCCATCATGCGGCGGAGGTACGACTCGGACCCTCCGCCATGGGGGATACTGCTTGAATCCACAATGTCAGGTTACTCCCGGGGTGTCGGGCTGTCTGTGTGTGATCTGTGTCACCGTGTTACCGATTGTTCGTCGTTCCGGGTTCAGGCCCCGATCCCTGCCATGGGTGCCGTTTCGGTGAAGCGGCGGGTTTCGTAGGCGTCCACCAGTGCCTGGAGCGCGGACTGTTCCATATCCTGGACCGTGGGGGTGCCCTGCTGGGCGTCGGCCCGGCAGAGCGCCATGCCGGCCTCCACCGAGATGTAGCCGGCGGAAGTTTTCAGGGCCTTATGGTTGATGCCGTCGAACACACGGCGGAAGGCGGCGGTGGTGCAGTGTTCCGGCGAAGGGAAGTAGGCCAGGATGGCGTACTGATTGTCGCCGATCCGGCACAGGGTGTCGATCGGTCGGATCAGGCTGCCCAGGCGTCGGGCGATGCCGGTGGCCAGCTCGCCCATGACCGAGGCCGGATAGGCGCGCTTGAGTTCCTGCCAGTTGCGGATGCCGCACAGCACGTAGGCGGAGGCGCCGCCCCGGGCTTCGGCGTGGCGCAGGATCTTGTCCAGTCGCTGGCGGCTGTACCGGCTGTTGCACAGGCCGGTTTCCAGGTCGATGATGTTGGTGCTGGCCAGTTCCCGATTGTTCTCGATCAGCCGCGCGTTGGCCTGCAGCAGCGTGTTCTGACGGTCGGCCATGCGATCGGCGGCGAACACCCTGGGGATCAGCTGCTTGGTCATGTCGGACTTGTAGATGAAGTCGTCCACGCCCCGGTCGAAGGCTTCCGACAGAGCCTCGACGCTCTCCCGGGCAGTCAGCAAAATGACGTAGGTGTAGTGATTGTTCTGTTCGTCCTGTTGGCGTACCTGATCGGTCAGTTCCAGGCCGTCCATTTCCGGCATCAGCCAGTCTGCGATCAATACGCTCACCGGGCGCTGCTCCATTTGTTGCAGGGCGGTTCGGGCGTTGTTGGCGATACGGACATCGCGGTAGCCGGCATTGCGGAGCGTGCGGCTGACCACCATGCTGCTGAACTTGGCGTCGTCGACGACGAGGATGGGAAGGTCGAGGTTGGGCATGGAGTCCTGCTTGTTTATCCGTCCATTGTCACGTGCGGTGTCTGCCGGCTCTTGTTATGATTTGCGGCGTTTTGGGATAGAACCTGTGGCGCCAGTATACGCTTGCGCGCCCCCTGGAGAATGACGACCATGCCTTCTTTTGACATTGTTTCCGAAATCGACATGCACGAGGTCACAAATGCGGTCGACCAAGCCCGTCGGGAGCTGGGTAACCGCTGGGATTTCAAGAACGTGGAGGCGGGCATCGAGCTGGAGGATTCCCGGATTACCCTCAGCGCGGAGCAGGAGTTCCAGCTGGAACAGCTCACGGACATGCTGCGGATGGCCTTCGCCAAGCGCAACATCGACGTCCGTGCCCTGGCGGAGGACGGTGACAGCAAGGCCGGCAAGCTGGTGAAACAGCACTTTACCCTGAAACAGGGCATCGAAACGGACATGGCCAAAAAGATCGTCAAGATGATCAAGGATCAGAAAATGAAGGTTCAGGCCGCGATCCAGGGCGACAAGGTCCGGGTGACCGGCAAAAAGCGGGATGACCTTCAGGCGGTGATCGCCATGCTGCGCGAGGCGGAGCTGGATCTGCCGCTGCAGTTCAACAACTTCCGGGATTGACGGGAGGCCCGCTATCCTTTCCGAAGCCCGCCGTATCCTGATCCGGGACGTACTGCACACCTATACCCGGTGGCAAGTCATTGCTTTGCTGTTTCTGGGGTTCTCGGCGGGCCTGCCTTTCCTTCTGGTGTTCTCCACCCTCAACGCCCGCCTGGCGGATGTCGGGGTGGAAACCGCCACCATCGGTTTCTTCAGCTGGTTGGGCATGACCTATTCCATCAAAGTGTTCTGGGCGCCGGTGGTCGATCGCCTGCGTCTGCCGCTGCTGGACCGGCTACTGGGCAAGCGGCGCAGCTGGATTCTGCTGGCCCAGGCCGGCATTGCCACCGGGTTGTATGCCATGGCACAGGTGGATGCGGTGGCGCATCCGGAGCGGCTGGCGTTGTGGGGGCTGCTGGTGGCGTTCTCCTCGGCCACCCAGGACATTGGTATCGATGCCTACCGCATCGAGATCGCCGAGGAACGTCTGCAGGCGGCACTCGCGGCCACCTATATCTTCGGTTATCGGCTGGCCCTGCTGGTGGCCGGGGCCGGGGCCCTGTATCTGGCGGAGTTCTGGAGTTGGCAGGTGTCCTACGAGACGATGGCGGTGCTGGTGGGCGTAGGCATGCTGACCATTCTGGTGGCTCGCGAGCCGGCGGTGAACCACTACGCCGTTGCCGGCGACATCGCCCATCACATTGAGCGGGAAGCGGCCCGGCGCGCGGACCTGCCTCCCAGGCTGGCTCGCTTGGCCGGCTGGTTCTACGCGGCGGTCGCCGGCCCGTTCCTGGACTTTTTCCAGCGTTACCGGGAGCTGGCGCTGGCGATCCTGGCTCTGGTGGCGCTGTACCGGGTGTCGGACATCGCCATGGGGGTGATGGCCAATCCCTTCTACCTCAATTTCCTGGGCTTCACCAAGACCCAGGTCGCGGACGTCACCAAGGTGTTCGGCTTTTTCATGACCATCGGCGGCTCCTTGCTGGGCGGCGTGCTGGTGGTGCGCTATGGCGTTCGCCGGGTCCTGCTGGCCGGAGCGGTGATGACCGCCGCCACCAATCTGCTGTTTGTACTGCTGGCCCAGTATCCGCCGAACATCGTTACTCTGGCGCTGGTGGTCAGTGCCGACAACCTCAGCGGAGGCATTGCCAACGTGGCACTGATCGCCTGGCTCTCCGGTATGACCAGTGCCTCGTTCACTGCCACCCAGTATGCGCTGTTCAGTTCGCTGATGACCTTGCCGGGCAAGTTTCTCGGCGGTTTTTCCGGGCTTCTGGTGGAGGCCTTCGGCTATGCCGGTTTCTTCACCATGTCCGCACTCATGGGGGGGCCGGCCATCCTGTTGGTCCTGTTTCTGATGCGCCGGGGCCGGCGCCTGGATACCCTGGCCCCGGATCCCGTGGTTCGGCAGGAGAGGTCCTGATGGACGAGCCCAGCAAGGAACAGAGGATCTGGCAGGTGGTGCTGGCGATTCCGAAAGGCCGGGTGGCCGGTTACGGCCAGGTCGCCGCCATGGCGGGGCTGGGGCGGCAGGCCCGGTTTGTCGGGCGCGCCCTCGGCCGGTTGCCGCCGGGGCATTCGGTGCCCTGGTACCGGGTGATCCGGAGCAACGGCCAGATTGCCTTTCCGGCGGACAGCGAGGCCTTTCGGCGACAGGTTCGCCTGTTAGCGGAGGAAGGGGTGGAGGTCGTCAACGGCCGGGTATCGATGGCGCGGTTTGGCTGGCAATGAGGGCTGCGCCCCCATTGCCCCGGCCCGGCGTCACAGGCGCAGCGCGCCGTCCACCTCGATGATGCGCCCGGACAGATAGTCGTTCTCGAAAATGAACGCAGCGGCGGAGGCAATTTCCTCCGGCTTGCCCATGCGCCTGAGCGGAATGCCCGCGGTCATCTTCTCCAGTGCCTCCGGCTTCATGGACGCGGTCATCTCGGTTTCAATGAAGCCCGGGGCGATGCCCATGCAACGGATACCGTGGCGGGCGAGTTCCTTGGCCCAGACCGGCACCAGCGCGGCTACGCCGGCCTTGGCTGCGGAGTAGTTGGACTGCCCCATGTTGCCGGCCCGGGAAATGGACGAAATGTTGATGATCACGCCCTGGCTGCCGGTCTGGACCATCTGGGTCGCCGCTTCGCGGGCGCACAGGAATACCCCGGTGAGGTTGACGTCGATCACCGCCTGCCATTGGGACAATTCCATGCGCCGTTCCACCTTGCCGTCCCGGGCCTTAATCAGAAAACCGTCACGCAAAATGCCGGCATTGTTGATCAGGCCGTTGAGCTGGCCGAAATCGTGGGCAATGGTTTCGAAGGTTTTCGCCACCTCCTCTTCCCGGGCGACGTTGCACAGATAGGCCCGTGCCTCGCCGCCGGCCCTGACGCACGCCTCCACGGCCTCGTCGAGCGTTTCCGGTACCAAGTCGATCAACGCCAGACGGGCGCCCCGGGCCGCCAGATATTCAGCCATGGCCCGACCGAGGCCCTGGCCACCGCCGGTAATTGCAATCACGGAATCTTGAAGTTTCATGGTTTGCCCTCAATTCATCAACAGTGAGTGATTTGTGCAATGACTGTGTGCCCGGTGTTGCCCGTGGCCGGAGCCCGGGATAAAGGCCGTGTACCGGCTGTTGTTGTCGAGGTGTCCGAGTATATCAGAGGCGCCCTGAACACACCCTTTGCCATTGGGGTTTTCATGCCAGTTTTTCTGTTGCTTTTTATTGTCTTGCCCATCGCCGAGATGGCTGTCCTGATCAAGGTTGGCAGTCTGATCGGTGTCCTTAATACCGTGGCTCTGGTGCTGCTGACGGCAGTCATGGGAGCCTGGCTGTTGCGCCAGCAGGGGCTGGCGACCCTGCTGCGGGCGAATGAGCGCCTGAACAGCGGCGAACTGCCGGCGCGGGAGGTGGCCGAGGGGCTGATTCTGGCGGTGGGCGGGGCGCTCCTGCTGACACCGGGGTTCATCACCGACGCCGCCGGTTTCCTCTGCCTGCTGCCCGGAACCCGGCACTGGCTGGCGGCCCGGGCTCTCAAGCGTCTGCGGGTGTCGGGGCAGACCCGGGCCTTTTACTTCCGTGCCGGGGGTGGCCCGTTCCGCTCCGGAGGGGAGGGCGACATCATCGAAGGGGAGTATCGGGAGCATACCGAGCGGGATCACGACCGGCTCGAAAAAAAGTGAAAAAATTTTTTATTCGGGGTGTTGAAATGCCCTTGGGCATCCCCATTTAAGTTGCACAAGTTCGTTGCAGGCTGTTTCTGGCTGTGCGTCAGCCGGCATGGACAGCCGGGCAATGCGCCTGGGCAGGGCACTGTGCAGGCGGTTCAACATCAACTGTCATTGCCACATTAATCTGACTACTGGAGAAACCGAGCAATGAAAATTCGGCCGCTACACGATCGTGTTGTCGTACGCCGCAAGGAAGAAGAAGAGAAAACCGCAGGTGGCATCGTGCTGCCGGGTAACGCCAAGGAAAAACCTTCCCAGGGTGAAGTGCTCGCCGTCGGTAACGGCCGGATCCTGGACAATGGCGAAACCCGTTCGCTGGCGGTCAAGGTGGGTGACACCGTGGTGTTCGGTCAGTATGCCGGCAATACCGTGAAGATCGACGGTGAAGAACTGCTCATCATGAGCGAGAGCGAAATCTACGGCGTGCTCGAAGACTGATCGCGGGGCGATCCGAACGAACAGTCCTTCATTCGAACGACAGACATTCGGTTTAACGAACAGGAATAGACGATATGGCAGCAAAAGACGTTAAATTCGGTGACAGCGCCCGTAAGCGCATGGTCAAGGGTGTTAACATCCTGGCGGACGCCGTGAAGGTCACTCTGGGTCCGAAAGGTCGGAATGTGGTGCTCGACAAGTCCTTTGGCGCGCCGAACGTGACCAAGGACGGTGTGTCCGTGGCCAAGGAAATCGAACTGAAAGACAAGTTCGAAAACATGGGCGCCCAGATGGTGAAGGAAGTGGCTTCCCAGGCCAACGACACCGCCGGTGACGGTACCACCACCGCAACCGTTCTGGCTCAGGCCATCGTCAACGAGGGCATCAAGGCCGTTACCGCCGGCATGAACCCGATGGACCTCAAGCGCGGCATCGACAAGGCCACCGCCGAGGCCGTCAAGGCCATCCGCGACATGGCCAAGCCCTGCGACGACAGCCGCATGATTGCCCAGGTTGGCACCATCTCTGCCAACGGTGACGAGTCCATCGGTAAGATCATCGCCGAGGCTATGGAGCGTGTGGGTAAGGAAGGTGTCATCACCGTCGAGGAAGGCCGTGGCCTGGAAGACGAGCTGGAAGTGGTCGAAGGTATGCAATTCGACCGTGGCTACCTGAGCCCGTACTTCATCAACAACCAGGAGAACATGTCCGCTGAGCTGGAGGATCCGTACATCCTGCTCGTTGACAAGAAGATCTCCAACATCCGCGAACTGCTGCCGGTCCTGGAAGCCGTTGCCAAAGCTGGCAAGCCGCTGCAGATCATCGCCGAGGACATCGAGGGTGAAGCCCTGGCGACCCTGGTGGTCAACAACATGCGCGGCATCGTCAAGGTCAGCGCCGTAAAAGCGCCGGGCTTTGGTGACCGTCGCAAGGAAATGCTGCAGGACATCGCCATCCTGACCGGTGGTACCGTGATCTCCGAAGAAGTGGGCCTGACCCTGGAGAACACCACCCTGGATGATCTGGGTACCGCTAAGCGCGTAACCGTCACCAAGGAAAACACCACCATCATCGGCGGTGCGGGCGCGGAAGCCGACATCCAGGCTCGCGTCGAGCAGATCCGCAAGCAGATCGAAGAGAGCACCTCCGACTACGACAAGGAGAAGCTCCAAGAGCGTGTGGCCAAGCTGGCGGGCGGTGTGGCCGTCATCAAGGTGGGTGCTGGCTCCGAAGTGGAAATGAAGGAGAAGAAAGCCCGCGTTGAGGATGCTCTGCACTCCACCCGCGCTGCGGTTGAAGAAGGCATCGTACCGGGTGGTGGCGTGACCCTGATCCGTGCCATCGCCGCTCTGGACAAAGTGGATGCCATCAACGAAGAGCAGAAAGCCGGTGTTAACATCCTGCGCCGGGCGATGGAAGCTCCGCTGCGTCAGATCGTATACAACGCAGGTGGCGAGCCCTCCGTTGTCGTGGCCAAGGTGCGTGAAGGCGAAGGTGCCTTTGGCTTCAACGCTGCGACCGAAGAGTACGGCGACATGCTGGAAATGGGTATCCTGGATCCGGCCAAGGTCACCCGCTCTTCCCTGCAGGCCGCAGCCTCCGTGGCTTCCCTGATCATCACCACCGAAGCCATGGTGTCCGACCTGCCGGAAGACGAGAAACCGGCGGCTGCCGGCATGCCCGACATGGGCGGCATGGGCGGCATGATGTAACGCCGACCGGCTTGGACCCTGCCGCGCCCGCAAAGGCGCGGCACGAGCCAAACCCAAACCCCGCGCTGGTTCACACCGGCGCGGGGTTTTTGTTTTTTGTCATGAACTTGTCGGGGGGCTTTGTTAGACTCGGCTTCCGGTCTTTCGTGTGTATGAGTGAATGAGTGACGCCAAGCCGACACGTTTTTTCCGCCTGGGCAAATTGATGGGGCTGTTGCTCCTGGGCCTGGTGACCTACCTGGTCGCCCTGGTGATCTGGGTGCCCGCAGGCTGGCTTTGGCAGCAGGCCTCCGGCCATGTCCGGCTGCCGTCACAGGTTTCGGTGCGCCAAGTCTCCGGTACGCTCTGGGAAGGCGCGGCTGGGCTTGAAGTGCTGGGCTATCCGGTTCGGGTAACCTGGGGGCTCGGCGCGCCGTCGCTGACGGGGCTCAGTTTGCCACTGGAAGTGCGGCTGGATTCCGTCCGCTCCCACCTGGAGGGGCATCTGACCCTGACTTGGCCGGGAGCAGGCTCCCTGGACGCGCGGGGCCGGGTGGATGTTGCCGAGTTCGAAGACCTGATTCGCCGCAGTGGCGGCGCCATGATCGAGGGCGCGGTGGATGTGGAGCGCCTGCACCTGGTTTGGCGGGACCGGAGCCTGTCCGAGGCCGACGGTCTGGCGCGCTGGGGCGGGGGGAGAGTCACGTGGCCCATGGCCGGACAGGTGGGAGCGGCGGATTTTCCGCCCATGCTCGCCGAAATGACCCGGCGCCCAGGCGGGGTCTCCCTGTCGGTAAGGGCCGCGGAGGCCCCCGGCCCCGCGGCGGACGTTCAGGTTTCCTGGGACGGCATGATGGACATTCGCGTCTACAAACGGATGGTGGACCTAGCCGGTCAGCCCTGGTCCGATGCCGCCCGTCCTTCCGACGTGGTGTTCCGGGTGCGCCAACCCCTGGTGCCGGGAGGGCTGTGACGGTGGCCAAGACGTCGGGAATCCCCCAGGCCGCCCTCGCAAGGGGGCTGGCCAACCTGCTGTTGCTGGCGCTGGTGTTGTATCTGGGGGTGGTGCTGGCCCGAGTCACCTGGACTCTCGCCTGGCAGGAGCGGCCGGTTCCGCCGCCGGCACCGGAGGCCGGAACGCCCGGGCCAGGCCGGGTGGAGGCCTATCCGATGGCCAGTTACACATTTTTCGGGCGTCCCAGGGTCGAGGCCGGCGTGCAGGAAGCCGTCAGGCGTTCGGCCCCGGAAACCCGACTGCGCCTGCGTCTGGAGGGCGTTTTGGTGGGCCCCCGTCCGGAAGCGTCCGGTGCTATAGTTGCAGGAAGCAACGGAGAAACGGCCTACTACCGGGTCGGTGAGCTGCTGCCGGGCAACGCGGAACTGGCGGAAGTGGAGGCCGGTCGCATCCTGATCCGCCGTGGTGGCCGCTACGAGTCACTGACGTTCGAAGAGTCCGAGTCGGCCGGAGTGGTTGCGGAAGCGGCCGAGGAACCGGCAGAATCCTCGCCCGATGCGTTCCTTTCGGCCGCGCGGGAGCAGTTGGATACCCAGGGGCTCGCCGCCCTTGCCAGTTACGGCCTGCGTCCGGTTGACGATTCGGGGCAGTCCGGTTACGTCTATGACGGCTCCAGCGCGATGCTGAACGCCCTCAACCTACAGGCTGGGGACGTGATCACCGCGATCAACGGCCAGCGGCTGGGCGACCTGGAACAGGACAAGGCGCTGCTGGAGAGCTGGCGGGATCAGCCCCAGCTGGAAATCGAGATTGAACGGGACGGAACGCTCCTGACCGTCAGCTATGCCATCCCCGAGCAGTGGCGCTGATCGGGGCTCACGATACAGGACGAAAACGCCAGATGCATAACCATAAGACGACTTTGCTACGGGCCCTCGCGCTGTGGCTGCTCTTTTCTCTGATGTCCCTGGCCCATGGCCAGGAAGAAACCTGGCGCCTGAACCTGAAGGATGCCGACATCCGTGCGTTCGTGACCCAGGTCGCCGACATCACCGGTTACAGCTTTGTGGTGGACCCGCGAGTCAAAGGCAAGGTGACGGTGCTGTCCAGCGCGCCCATGAACAAGGACGAGATCTATGACCTGTTCCTGGCGGTCCTGAACGTTCATGGTTTCACCGCCATTCCCGGCGAGGAAGTGATCAAGGTGGTGCAGCAGGTGGATGCCAAGCAGTCCGCCGAATCCCTGTCCCGGTTTCCGGACGTGCCCTCGGAACAGCTGATCACCCGGGTGATTCAGATTGACAACGCCAATGCTCTGGAACTGGTGCCCATTCTGCGGCCGCTGGTGGCCAAGTATGGCCACCTGGCCGGCGTGGCCGCCGCCAATGCTCTGATCGTCAGTGACCATGCCGCCAATATCCAGAGGATCGAACAGATTGTCCGTGAGCTGGACAGCCCCTCCAAGTACGAGGTGGAGGTGATCCAGTTGAAAGAAGCCTGGGTGGGTGACATGGTGACGCTGCTGCAGGAGCTGGCACCCGATGAACTGGGGCGCGCCGGGGGCGAGAATGCCGCCCGTAAATACAGCGTGACCGCCGATGAACGCAGCAACCGGTTGATCCTGCGGGGCGACGAGACCTTCCGGGACAAGATGCGAGGGCTGATTCGCCAGCTGGATCAGCCGTCCGCCACCGGAGGCACCACCAAGGTGATTCGCCTCAAACACGCCGATGCCAAGAATCTCACTGAGATTCTGAAAGGGGTGATGGGCGAGCGGGTCAAGGAAAGTTCCGTCGGTGCTTCCGGCTCCGGGGCTTCGGGGGCGCGCCCGAACAGCAGCTTCTCGGTGTTCGCGGACGAAGGCCTGAATGCCCTGGTGGTTCGGGGGGAGCCGTCCCTGATGCAGGAGGCGGAGCAGATTGTGGAGCAACTGGACATCCGCCGGGCTCAGGTCATGATCGAGGCCGCCATTGTCGAGATCAGCGATGAACTGGGGCAGGATCTGGGCGTTCAGTTCGCGGCCGGCGACGAGTCCGGGGGCTCGACGCCGGTGGTGGGTACCAACTTCGGTAACGTGGGACGCAGCCTTGGCGATGTTCTGACGGCGATTCTCAACGAGTCGGCCATCACGCCGGCACTGGGGGGGATTACCCTGGGGGCCGGTGAGCGTAACGAGGGGGGCATCAGCTGGGGCGTGCTGATCCAGGCGCTGGCCACCTCGAGCGCGGCGAATCTGTTGTCCACGCCCAGCATCATCACCCTGGACAATCAGGAATCGGAGATTACCGTGGGCCAGAACGTGCCGTTCCGCACCGGCGAATACACCCAGACCGGGGACAGCGCAAGCAACCCGTTCACCACCATTGAGCGGCGGGACGTCGGCCTGACCCTGAAAGTGACGCCCACCATCAGCGCCGACGGGCTGGTGCGCTTGGTGGTGGAGCAGACCACCGAAAGCGTGGCGGACAGCATCGAGGACGCCTCGGACATCGTCACCAACAAGCGTGAGATCAAGACCACCGTGCTGGCGGACGACGGCGAAACCATCGTGCTGGGCGGCCTCACCCGGGACGACCTTCAGGTCACCCGCAGCAAGGTGCCCCTGCTGGGCGATATCCCGGTGCTCGGGCGCCTGTTTTCATCGGAGTCGGAGCGGCGGGTGAAGCGCAACCTGTTGGTGTTCCTGCGCCCGACAATCATGCTCGACAAGGCGGAATCCACCGCCGCCACCGACGGCAAGTACCGGACACTTTGGGAGGTGAACCTGGGCATCCGGGAAAAACTGGGCCTGCCCGAGCGCGGAGAGCGCCCGCCCATCGAATCCCTGTTCCAGTCTCCCACCCTCGAATAGACGCCGTCTCACAGAGGCGGCATGGGGCAGTCGAGCTGGTCGGCGATCAACCGCATCAGCTCGTACTCCCTGGGCTCGACCTGGCCATCGTGGCTGACGCAGTGGGCACAGGCATCGATGACCGCCGGCTTGAGCAGGGGCGACAGGCGGTTCAGAGCGGTCAAAGCCTCCTGCAGCTGGCGCATGGTGACCTTTTCCACGCCTGGCGCCTCTTCTTCCCGCCAAGTCATGAACCCCGAAATGGCTTCCCGGTACAGGGTGTTGGCCTCGTCCTGGGTCCGGCTTCCCGCCTTTGCCATCAGGCTCAGCAGTTTGCGTATGGCGGGCAGCGCCGGTTTGTAGGCGCGGTAACGGACCGGCACCGCCTGGCCGGCCTGCCGCTCCAGATGGCGGGCCAGGAAGCTGGTCAGGGCCAGTTCGAACAAAGAAATTTTCTGGTCAGCCGCGGCGAGGCGGCGGACATTGGCGATCAGGGTCCGGCGCTCTTCCGGGTCCAGCTTGCGCAACGCGGGCATGGCCAGCTCCAGGGCTGGGAAGCGTACGCCTTCACCGAGGCTGGCCAGGGTCGGCAGCAGTTTGGCGAGCAGCTCTGGTTGTGGCCCCAGCACCGGATGCTCCGGAAGCAGCGCCAGCTGAGCCTTCTGCTCCTCCCGGGGAAGGTGCCCGATCAGAAGCGCGTAGCACAGCTGTACCGCGCCGGCCCGGGTGTAGAGCAGGGTCCGGAATGTGGCTGGCAGCTGCTCCAGAAAGCGGGTGGCGTAGCGTTCGCTGTCCTGGCTGACGGTACCCACCTGCTGTGACAGTGACCGAGCGGGGACGGGGGCTGCCCGGGCGATGGGGGACATGCTCGCGGCCCGGACCGGCTCATAGACTTGGCGGGCGATATCCCCCAGCCGTGTCGCTTGCGGCTGCGCCGTTACGGACGGGCTCAGTTCGGCGCTGGGGTGAGTGTCCCTGAGCCGGCTGCGCAGACGGGCGAGCAGCCCGGGCTGGATTTTCTGGATCCGCTCCTCGATGGGAGGATGGGAGGCCAGCAGCGCACTGAACGTCATGCGGGTGGCTTCGCCAAAGCACATGTGGTTCATGTCGCTGGCATGGCTGGTGCTTTCCAGATAGCCGCCGTGCAGACCGATCTTGAACAGGGCGCCGCCAATCCCTTCCGGATTACGGGTGAACTGGACCGAGGAGGCATCCGCGAGCAGCTCCCGCTGCCGGGACACCGCCGCCTGGATCAGCCGCCCGAAGAACACCCCGACGTAGCCGATCACCAGCAGTGCCAGGCCAACCGCGCCCAGACCGGCCTGGGCGCGGTTGTCGCGGTTCGAGCGGGAGCCCCGGTGGAATGAGGCCCGCACCAGGAAGCCGCCGATCTGGCCAATCATCAGAATCCCGGCCAGCAGGGCGATCAGCCGCACGTTGATCCGCATGTCGCCGTTGAGGATATGGCTGAATTCGTGCCCGACCACGCCCTGCAGTTCGTCCCGGGTGAGCTGGGCCAGGGCACCGTGGGTGACCACCATAACCGCCTCGCCCGGGGTGTAGCCGGCGACGAAGGCGTTGATGCCGGCTTCCTGGTCCATGACATAGAGCTGGGGGACCGGGACACCGCTGGCGATGGCCATCTCCTCAACGATGTTGCGCAGCTTGCGCTCGTCCGGGTCGCGGGTGTCCGGGTCGATCAGACGGGCTCCGACCATTCGTGCCACCCGCTCGCCACCGTCGGCCAGGTCCGCCCAGCGAACCAGCGAACCCGTGCCGATCAGGCCTACCACGACGCCGGCGGTGATCAGCCCGTGCGACGACAGCAGCCAATGGTGAAAGGGCAGGGAGGAGGTTTCACTCCGTGTCACCAGGTAGCCGACCAGGCAGACGGCCAGGGTGATCAGGATGACGGCGCTGAGGAACAGAAACACCAGCAGGCCGGTGTTGCGCCGGGCGTGCGCCTGGCGCTGAAAAAAACCGGGGTGGGCCATGGCTCAGGGTCAGAAGGAGACTTTCGGCGCCTGGCGGGCGTCCGGGGATTCCAGTTGCAGTTGCGCCGTTTCCTTGAAGGCGAACAGGCCGGCGATGAGGTTGTTGGGAAATTTCTCGCGGAAGATGTTGTAGTTCATGACGCCGTCGTTGTAGGCCTGCCGGGCAAAGGCGACCCGGTTCTCGGTGCTGGAAAGCTCTTCCATCAGCTGCTGGATGGTTTCGTTGGCTTTCAGCTCCGGGTAGTTCTCCGCCACCGCGTAAAAGTTGGCCAGGGCCTTGGTCAGCAGGTTTTCGGCGCTGCCGAGGCGCTGGATTCTGGTGCTGTCGCCGGGGTCCCGGGCCGCGTCCTTTTGGGCGCTGACGGCGTTGTTGCGTGCCTCCATCACCTGGGTCAGGGTGCTTTTTTCGTGGCTCAGGTAGGCCTTGGCGGCTTCGACGAGGTTGGGAATGAGATCGTGACGCCGTTGCAGCTGGACATCGATCTGGGCAAAGCCGTTTTTGAACTGGTTCCTTAGGGAAACCAGCTGGTTGTAGATGTAGATCAGGTAAAGCACGACGATGGCGATGACAACCAGGCCAATGACGGTCGTTCCCATGGTGACTCCTCTCGATGTCAGATCAGGTGTTATTTTCCACGATCTTCTGGTGGAAGCTTTGGACGAAAGTCTCAAATTCCCGGGCCGGCAGTGGCTTGCTGAAGTAGTAGCCCTGGGCAAGCTTACAGCCACGCTGTTTCAGGTAGTATTCCTGTTCGGCGGTTTCCACGCCCTCGGCGACGACCGTCAGGTTCAGGCTGCGCCCCAGGTCGATGATGGTGTTGGCGATGCGGGTGTCTTCCTCGTTGACCAGCAGGTCGCGGATGAACTGCTTGTCGATTTTCAGGTGCTGTACCGGCATTTGCTTGAGATAAGTGAGGGACGAGTAACCGGTGCCGAAATCGTCCACGGCGATGCTGATGCCGGCTCGGTGCAGGGCTCGCAGCTTGTCCACCGCATCCGCGAGGTTGGTCATGAAGCTGGTTTCGGTTACCTCCAGCTCCAGCCGGCCCGCAGGAATCTTGTGCCGGGCCAGGGTGCTGAGGATGTCCTCGACGATGGTGCCCTGGCGCAGCTGGACGGCGGAAAGATTGACTGCAATGCGCAGGGCCAAGCCCTCGGAGGCCCAGCGGGCCGCTTGCCAGCAGGCCTGCTCCAGCACCCACTGGCCAATCTCGACAATCGAGCCGTTGGCCTCGGCCACCGGGATGAATTCGTCCGGTGGCACCAGCCCCCGTTCCGGGTGCTGCCATCGGATCAGGGCCTCGGCGCCGATGATGCGTCCGGTTTCCAGGTTGACCTGGGGCTGGTAGACCAGATAGAGCTCGTGGTTTTTCAGCGCCTTGGACAGGTCTTTTTCCAGCAGCTTCCGGTCCCGGATCTCCTTGTCGATGCTGGCGACATAGAACTGGAAGTGGTTCTGGCCTTTCTGTTTGGCCAGCGCCATGGTCTGCTCCGCGTTCTGCAGCAGCCGGTCCGCCTGGTCCGCGTCCGAGGGGTAGAGGGCAATGCCCATGGTGACGCTGGTGGAAACGGTCTGGTCGCCCAGTGTCATTGGTGCTTTGATGGTGCTCAGGATCAGTTCCGCGGTATTGGCCGCTTCATAGCCGTCCCTCAACCCTTTCTCCAGCACCACGAACTGGTCGCTGCCTAGTCGGGCCACTGTGAAGCGGCCGCTGCCCAGCTTGCTGGTCAGCCGGTCGGCGATGGTTTGCAGGATCATGTCGCCGGTGCGGAAACCGCACTGTTCGTTAAGGGATTTGAAGTCGTCGACGCCGAGCACGGTGAGCGCCAGCAGGGCCTCATGACGTGCGGCCTCCTGGATGTTGCCCTGCAACAGGTCCATGAAGGTTTCACGGCTGGGCAGGCCGGTCAGCTGGTCGTAGCGGGACAGGCGACTGACCCGGTCTTCCGCTTCCCGGTGCCGTTTCTGGCTGTCGCCGATGGCCACCAGCAGGTTGTTGGTGGCATTCACCCACAGGCCCAGCTCGTCGTTCTCGTGCCCGGACGGCAGGTTCACCAGGCGGTCGTCCGGATGCGCGGGATCGACCTGCTTGACCGAGTGCACGATGCGCAGCAATGGGCGGGTGAGCAGTAGGTGAAAGACGATGAACAACAACAGCCCAAGGATAACGGCGGTGGCGACCACCGACGCGAAGGTGACCAGCGCCCGGTTCATCCAGGCCTGGGCGAACGGCGCAGTGTCATAATGGACATCAAGAAAACCGTAGATGACTTCCGGCTCGGTGTCACGGGCCAAAGGCTCCCGGAAATGGCGCTCGCTGCCGAAGATCGGGTCGGTGAGGGGGCGAAACAGGGTCTGGCTCAGCGGGCGGCTTCGGTGGGCCAGCAGCTGGCCGTCGGGATGGGCGATCTGGGCCAGCCGCACTGCATCCTTGGCGAACAGGCCGTCAACGACCTGGCGGGCCAGTTCGGAATCGATACTGAAGACCGCCTGGGTCGCGGCGTCACGGATGGTGGCGATGGTTTCCCTGGCCTGGGTTTCCAAGTCCTGGTTTACGCCGCGGACATCCAGGGCAACCTGCACCGCGCTCACCACGATGCCGGTGATCAGTGCGATACCCAGGGTCCAGCGGAGAATGCGGAAGCCCAGCCGGTGTTCGACTTCATAGGGTGCGTGCATTGGGAGCCATCAATAGTCCAAGTCGGCGACGTCGGTTTGTCACGGGACCTCGAAAGAGAAACTCTACCCAGTGTTATAGTGTGGTCCATTTTAGGCAGTACTGCCTTGAGTATCGGCGATTTTTTCAGATATTTCTCCGGCTGGGTGTTTCAATTTGTTCGGTTTTCGTGCCTGGTAGATACAAAAACGCCCGCGCGACTGCGCGGGCGTGGTGTTTTCGCCTGAAATGACGCCGATCAGGCCAGGTTTTCGTTGACGAAATCCCAGTTGACCAGGTTCCAGAACGCCTCCAGGTAGTTCGGGCGGGAGTTCCGGTAATCGATGTAGTAGGCGTGCTCCCACACGTCCACCGTCAGTACCGGCTTGTCCGGGCCGGTCAGCGGGGTTTCGGCGTTGCTGGTGTTGACGATGGCGACGCTGCCATCGGCTTTCTTGACCAGCCAGGTCCAGCCTGAACCGAAGTTATTGGCGGCCTTGTCGCTGAATTCCTTCTTGAACGCCTCGAACGAACCGAAGGCCTTCTCGATGGCTTCCTTGGCCGCGCCGGTGGGCTCGCCGCCACCGTTCGGGCTCAGGCAGTGCCAGTAGAAGGTGTGGTTCCAAACCTGGGCGGCGTTGTTGAACAGGGGACCGCTGGAGCTTTTGATGATCTCTTCCAGAGACTTGTTGGCGTTGTCGGTGCCTTCGATCAGACCGTTCAGCTTGGTGACGTAGGTCTGGTGGTGCTTGCCGTAGTGATACTCAAGGGTTTCCTGTGAGATGTGCGGCTCCAGTGCATTCTTTTCGTAGGGCAGTGGGGGAAGTTCAAATGCCATGAGGTCGTTCTCCCTGTCTCTCTGTGTTTGTGTGAGTGTGTACGACTACGCAATATAAGGGCGATTTGAGTCAGATCAACCCCTTGCGGTCAAAGAACTTTTAAACTCCGGCGACCCCGGCAGGAACTGAGCGCAGTTCCTCACCCGCCAAACCAGTTCCTCATAACTGTCCGCCAGGATATTGACGTGCCCCAGCTTGCGCCCCGGGCGTTCCGCCTTGTTGTACAGGTGGAGATGGGCATAGGGCAGGGCCAGGATCCGGTCCGTGTCACCGTGTTCGCCGATGATGTTTATCATGCAGCTTAGACCACGCGGGTCGACGTTGCCCAGTGGGTGGCCGCTGATGGCCCGGATGTGGTTTTCGAACTGGCTGGTCATCGCCCCTTCAAGGGTCCAGTGGCCTGAGTTGTGGACCCGGGGAGCCATCTCGTTGGCCAGCAGGCCGTGTTCGGTCTCAAACAGCTCCAGGGTCAGCACGCCGACGTAGTCCATGTCGTTCAGCAGGGCACGGATGTAGCGCTCCGCTTCCTGCTGGACCTGCGGCGACAGCCCGGGCGCGGGCGCGATCGAGTAGCGCAGGATGCCTTCGTGGTGAACATTCTCCGCCATCGGGTAGAAGGCGACATCGCCATCCTCGGCCCGGACAGCGATGATGGACACTTCCCGGGTGAAGTGGACGAACTGCTCGACGATGACCCTTGGGTGGCCGATGACCCGCCAAGCCTCGGCGGCATCCTCGGGGGTTCTCAGGACAGCCTGGCCCTTGCCGTCATAGCCTTCGGTGATGGATTTGGCGACCACCGGGCAGCCCAGCTCTCTGGCAACGTCAGCCAGTGCCTCGGCACTGTCCGCGATGCGCCATTGGGGCGTGGGAATACCCAGGCGCCCGAACAGGGTTTTCTCCGCTTCGCGGTTCTGGCACACCTGAAGGGCCCGGGGGGAGGGGTGCATGGGGCGTTGCTGCGCCAGTTTTTCGGCCACTTCGACCGGCAGGTGCTCGAACTCGTAGGTCACCCGGTCAACCCGGGACAGAAAGTCGTCCAGATAGCGACCGTCGCGGTCGATGATCACCTCGCCGAGCCCGGCGCTGGGGCTACCGGACATGTCGTAAAAGACGAAGTTCTTGGCCAGTGGGTAACCGGCGAGGGCCAGCATGCGGCCCAGCTGGCCGGCGCCTAGGACACCAATTCTCATCAGAGTTCTCCTGCCAGTGCTTGGCAAATGATCGTGTGGCGTTGCGGCACGAACCGCCCCGGCCGGGCCCGCCGGTTTACGGGTTTCTGGGGTCCGGGTTGTCCAGCACGGTTTGTGTCTGGGTTTCCCGGAATTGTTCCACGGCCTTACGCACCGTGTCATCGTGGGTGCCGATGATCTGGGCGGCGAGCAGGCCCGCATTGGTAGCGCCGGCTTTGCCGATCGCCAGGGTTCCCACGGCAATGCCTCCGGGCATCTGGACGATGGACAGCAGCGAATCCAGGCCATTCAGGGCCTTGGACTGGACCGGAACACCCAGCACCGGCAGCGACGTCTGGGACGCCACCATGCCCGGCAGGTGGGCGGCCCCGCCCGCGCCGGCGATGATGACTTTCAGCCCCCGGTCGGCGGCGGTCTTGGCGTATTCGAACAGCAGATCCGGTGTGCGGTGCGCGGACACGACCCGGGTTTCATAGGGTACGCCGAGACGGTCCAGCATGTTGGCGGCGTGTTCCAGGGTGGGCCAGTCGGACTTGGAGCCCATAATGAGTCCTACAAGCGGCTGCATAAGCAACGTCCCGAGAAGAATGGAAAGCCGGCCATTTTAAATTTTGGCCCCGGGTCGTGCAACTTGCCGCCCCGCCAGCATGAGCTGCGTGTCATTTTATCCCGGACATCGGCCCATGTATTATCTGCAACGGTATTTTTTGGCCGATTCCGCGGCCCGGACATGTTCAGGAGCAGCCATGGAACCGATCCGCCCAGACGACGATGAATTGCGAGCAACCGCCGGCAAGGCCGGCCCCCGCCCTCCGGCATCGGATGGCCGGAAGAACCGGCGGGCGCCGGCGCAAGATGCTGCCGGTGCCGGTGGTCGTGCCGCGCCAGCGCACCGGAGCGGTGGTGGAGCCCTGTACTGGCTGGTACTGCTGGTGGTGACCGGTGCCGGGCTCGCGGGCTGGTACCTACAACAGCAACGCCTCGATGCCTTGCAGGCCCAGCTGGAGGAGGCGGATTACTGGGCGCGGCAAAGCAAGTTGGCGCTGGCCCGTTTCGAGGGGGAACTGAGTGAGACCGGGGAAAACCTCCAGGAGCGGGGCCAGACCCTGGAAGCCCGGATTGCCGATAATCACAAGCAGCTCGAGGCCGCCAACAGCGAGATCCGCAAGCTGTGGGTGGTGGCCAACGAGCGCAACAAGGCGCGCCTGGATGCCCTGGACAGCGGCTTGGCGGAGGCGCGTGCGTCCCTGGCGGCGGTACGGACCGACCACGAGCAGCGGCTTGGCCAGTTGAAAACGGATCTGGCGGCCCTGAGTGAGCAGGTGTCGGTGACCCTCGCCGACCTGGATGAGGCGTCCCGCCAGACCACGGATCAGTTGGCTTCTCTGAGCCAGCGGATGGCTGAGGTCGATCAGGTGGTGGACAGCCGGCTGCGCCGTTTCGAGCAGGAGCAGAAACTGACCCTGAGCGGTCTGGAAAGCCGCCTGGCGGCGCTGGAGAAACGCGCCGAGACCGCCGCCGGCAGTAAGGACGTGCGGGCACTGCGCGATGCGCTGTCCTCTCTGGACAAGACCGTGCAGGCCATCGATGCCTCCCGGGCCCAGCTGACATCGCGCCTGGTCCGCCTCTCCGACCGGCTGGATCGGCTGGAGGCGCGGGTGGTGCAGTAACCTCAGACCGGTTTGTAACGGTTTGTAGTCATCCCTTGCGGTAGCTCTCATTTCTTTCCGGGGGCGGTTGCTATCATCGGGCGCAGAGAGTGGGATGAAGAGTAACGATAATGAACAAGCCTGCGCCCCCCGTTTCCCCGGGCCGCCCCGGTCGGACACCGCGGCCGGGTTGGCCGCTGGTGCTGCTCCTGCTGCTGTGCGGCTCCGGGTGCACCGTCTACCAGTCCATCGGCAAGAGCACCGGGGCGTACCTGCATCCGGTGTCCGGTCATGATTTCGTGCACATCGACAACGACCGCTGGGATCACCGCAACGCCCTGCTGTATTTCTATCGTCCCCATTCCCAGTGGGCGGCCGATGAGATCGAGGCGCCCAGCGTCTACATTGATGACCGGCATTACTTCAACCTCCGCGACGGCAGCTATACCTGGCTCGAGGTCCGTCCCGGTGAACGCCACATCACCATGCGCCGGCCGCTGTTGGGGCTGGAGGGCGTCAATTCCTTCAGTCTGCGTCTGATCGCCGACGCGGCCTTCACGGTCGAGGCGGGGCGCGTCTACTACCTCCGGTACAGTGAGCTGTCGGTGCCCGATGAGCGTTATCCGGACCTGGACCCGGATCACCCACTGGTCCGGGGAGACCTGCAGCTGGTGACCCGCCGCTACGCCATGCAGCCGGAGGAAATTGTCGCCACCCGGTTCCTGAACAGCGACCTGCTGGCACCCAATCATGCCGGAACCTCCATCGTTGAGGTAAACGAAGACACCGACTACGCGCGGCGACTGGCCTATCTCGAGAAAGAGCGGGAGCTGGAAATCGAGCGGCTGAAAACCGCTGGGAAATACCGGGATGCGCCCTGGTACTGGCCGTTCGGTGGCGGTCCGACGGTACCGCTGGCGGCGGACCGGGACATCCGGCAGCTGCAGGAGGCGTATGCCCGTCTGCAGGAAGAGCGGGAACGCCGGGCCGATGCCGAGGGCGGCTGGTGGATTTTCTAGGACAGTGGCCCGGCTGCCGAAGGCGTTGGCTTGAGGGTCATTGTCGGTCCGGGCAAGGCGAACTAGACTGGACATCAACACCGTTTGAGCAGAGCAGGGAGAGGCTGAGCATGGGGCTGAATCGGGGGATTCTGGATACTCTGGGGCGTCGGCTGAGGCAGCGTGTGCGGGACGTTCGCGACCGACTGGATGCGATCAACCATGCCCTGGCCAGCCGTTCGGTGCCGGAGGATCGGCGTCCGCAGGTCAGTGAGCTGGCGCTGCGCCGCAAGGCGGAACGGGCCGGGCAGGGGCTGTCCGGAGGCCACGACGAGGCCGGGCGAAAACGCTCGGCGTGAGTAAAAAATGTACGACTTTTAAGGGGTTGCGGTTTTTTTGGGATTTTTTTCGGAAAAGGTTTGACACCGTCGGGGAAATGCTTAAAATGCGCGTCTCAATTGCTGGAGACGGCAATTCGGAAAGCTTTCGAAGCACGAGCGGGTGGTTAGCTCAGCTGGGAGAGCATCGCCCTTACAAGGCGAGGGTCGCAGGTTCGATCCCTGCACCACCCACCATCTTCGAGAGTTTTCAGCATCGCCGGACCACCCCGTCCGGTTTCAGGTTCGGCCGTTGATGCGGAGCGGTAGTTCAGCTGGTTAGAATACCGGCCTGTCACGCCGGGGGTCGCGGGTTCGAGTCCCGTCCGCTCCGCCATTTTCCCGGGTGGTTAGCTCAGCTGGGAGAGCATCGCCCTTACAAGGCGAGGGTCGCAGGTTCGATCCCTGCACCACCCACCAGAATTCCCCGAAAAAGGCAGGTCATCGACCTGCCTTTTTTCGTTTTCCGCTAGCGCCCGATCAGTGACTGGCCGCAGACCCGGACGACATTGCCGTTGATGCCGCTGGACGCGGGGTGGCAATACCAGGCAATGGCTTCGGCCACGTCCACCGGCTGTCCGCCCTGGGACAGGCTGTTCATGCGCCGGCCGGCCTCGCGCAGAGTGACCGGCATGGCGGCGGTCATTTGGGTCTCGATGAACCCGGGAGCGATCGCGTTGATGGTGATGCCCCGTTTCAGATGCCGGGCCATGCCCCGGACATAACCAATCACCCCGGCCTTGGCCGTCGCATAGTTGGTCTGCCCGAAGTTGCCGGCAATGCCGCTGATCGAGGAAATGCAGACGATGCGGCCGTTGTCCCGCAGCAGGTCGCGGCCGAGCAGTTCCTCGTCGATCCGTTCCTCCGCCACGAGGTTGACCGCGAGGGTCATGTCCCAGAAATGCTCAGGCATGTTGGCCAGGGTTTTGTCGCGGGTGATGCCGGCGTTGTGGATCACGAAGTCCAGTCCGCCGAAGTGCTGTTCCGCGAACTCGGCAATGAGCTTCGGAGCCTGGGCGTCGGTGATGTCGCAGGTGAGCGAGTGGCCGTCGAGGTCACCGGTCACCCGCTCCAGATCGTCCCTGGCGGCGGGGATGTCGAGGCCGATCACGGTGGCTCCATCCCGGGCCAGGGTACGGGCGATGGCTTCCCCGATCCCCCGGGAAGCGCCGGTGACCAGCGCCACCTTGCCGCTCAGGGGGGCCACCGGATTGGTGGCGGGGGTGTCGGCGCCCTTGCCAATCACCACCACCTGACCGTCGACATAGGCGGCGCGGGGGGACAGCAAAAAGCGCATGCTGGAGTCCAGCCAGGCGTCGGCACCCGGTGCCATGCGGATCAGGTTGGCGGTGGCGCCCTTCCTACCGATTTCCTTGCCAACGCTGCGGGTGAAACCTTCCAGGGCGTGTTGCGCCGCCGCCTGGGGTGCCTTGCGGCACTGCCCCGGGTCCAGCCCTACCAGCAGGACCCGGCCGTTCCGTTCGAGCGTCCGGAGCGTGGGGTGAAACAGGTCGTACAGGGCCCGCAGTTGTTCCGGCGTGCGGATGCCGGTGCCGTCGAACACCAAGGCGTTGAAGGTTGTCGTGAGTTCCGTGTTGGCCAGGTCGAGAGGCCGGCAGGCATTGCCAGCGCCGGCGGAGTCCGCCAGACTGTCGCGGCCGGTGGCATGGAACAGCCGGGCGGGGCTGGCGCCGAGAATACGGCCCAGGCTGGCGATGGCCCGGCCGCCCGGTGCCGCGCCGAGCAACACCTGGCCCTCGATGAACGGCTGGTCGGTGCGCTTCAGTCGTTGCAGGGGGACCGGGGCAGGCAGCCCCAGGGTCTGGGCAGCGGTCTTGCCAATGGGCGTATTGACGAATCTCAGGTAGAGGTCTGACATCGGGATCGTCCTCGTGCAGGATGTTGGCAACGGATGGACCTTCAGGGTAAGGCATCCGGCCGCTTTTGGATTGACTCAACGGGGGCACGGAAATGTCAGGTTTGCCAATGAGCGGTGGCCTGCGCGCGTTAGACTGGCCCCCATGCCAGTCAAGATCAGGGGGACATCATGGCACAGGCCAACCGAACCGCTAAACCCCGCCCGGCACCGGGCGTACGTCGCGTCGCCGTACTGGGCGGTAATCGCATCCCGTTTGCCCGTTCCAACACCGCCTATAGCCGGATCAGCAATCAGGAACTGCTGACCACCGCGCTGCGCGGGCTGGTGGACCGTTTCGGGCTGGAAGGGCAGCGCCTGGGCGAGGTGGTCGCCGGTGCCGTGATCAAGCACTCGCGGGATTTCAACCTGACCCGGGAGTCGGTGCTCAGCTCCGGACTGGCGCCGGAAACCCCCGCCTATGACATCCAGCAGGCCTGCGGCACCGGCCTCGAGGCGGCGATTCTGGTGGCCAACAAGATTGCCCTTGGTCAGATTGACTGCGGCATCGCTGGCGGCACCGATACCACCTCCGATGCACCCATCGGCGTGAGTGAGGGACTGCGCCAGATCCTGCTGGACCTGAACCGCGCCCGCACCACCGGCGAGCGCCTGCGTATCCTGTCGAGGTTCCGGCCGGGACACCTGCTGCCGGAGATACCCGAGAACGGCGAGCCACGCACCGGTATGTCCATGGGGGAGCACTGCCAGGTGACGGCCCGGGATTGGGAGATCCGCCGCGAGGACCAGGACCGGCTGGCCTGGGAGAGCCACCAGAAGCTGGCCCAGGCCTACGACGAGGGGTTCTTTCAGGATCTGGTGACACCGTTTGCCGGCCTGGAGCGGGACAATGTCCTGCGCCCGGATAGCACCCTGGAGAAAATGGCGTCCCTGAAGCCGGTGTTCGACCGGGACCATGGGACCCTGACCGCCGCCAACAGCACGGCCCTGACCGACGGTGCCTCCTGTGTCCTGCTGGCCAGTGAGGCGTGGGCGCAGGCGCATGGCTTGGAAGTCCAGGCCTGGCTGACCTTCTCGGAAGTGGCGGCGGTCGATTTCGTGGACAGGAAAGAGGGGTTGCTGATGGCTCCGGTCTATGCTGTGCCCCGGATGCTGGCCCGGGCGGGGCTGACCTTGCAGGACTTCGACTTTTATGAAATCCACGAGGCGTTCGCTGCCCAGGTGCTGGCGACCCTTAAGGCCTGGGAGGATCCCGGATTCTGCCGCGACCGGCTGGGGCTGGATGCACCGCTGGGCACCATCGATCGCACCCGGCTCAACGTCAAGGGCAGCAGCCTGGCCACTGGCCATCCGTTTGCGGCTACGGGGGGGCGTATCGTCGCGACCCTGGCGAAACTGCTGCAGCAGAAGGGGCGGGGGCGCGGGCTGATTTCCATCTGCGCCGCCGGTGGTCAGGGCGTGACGGCGATCCTTGAGCGCTGAGCCGTTCCCCGACGTTACGGGATTCCCGAAATTTCCTTTGACATTGACCACTTGGGTTCGTATTATGCCCGCCACGTTGTCCGGGGCCGCCCCGGGTGACCGCCAGTTTTGATGCGGGGTGGAGCAGTCTGGTAGCTCGTCGGGCTCATAACCCGAAGGTCGTTGGTTCGAATCCAGCCCCCGCTACCATTTTTCTTAAAAAGGCAAATCCGGAATCGGATTTGCCTTTTTTGTTTCCGGCGTCCGCCGAACCGTTTTGATTGGCATCAACTTTTGGTTATATAGATATTCCAAAAGTGGTTGATTCACGGCATCTGTACTAAGCTTGGAATATCCGATGACCGGCCGGGCCTGCGCCCCGACCCGGTACCGAAGCCTTACGGGAGATTGCCATGAAACACCTGCTGCTGTCGTTGTCCCTGCTGCTGGGGCTGTCCTTTCAGGTTCACGCCGAAGAGGCGCTGTCGATCACACCGGAAGAGACCTGGGCCCTGGTTCAGGCGCAGGGCGACCGGCTGCTGTTCGTGGATGTCCGGGACCCGGTGGAGATCATGTTCATCGGTTTCACCGATGCCGTGGATGTCAACATCCCCTTCAAGCTGGTGGATCGCACCCGGTTCGATGAAAACAAGGCCAAGTTCGCCATGGTGACCAATCCGGACTTCGCGGCCGAGGTCGAGGCCGCCCTGGCGGCCAAGGGACTGGACCGGAATGCGCTGGTCATTACCATGTGCCGGTCTGGCTCGTCCCGGGGCAAACCCAGCGCCGATTACCTGCTCGAGCGGGGCTTTACCAATGTGAAGTACATCGACCACGGTTTTCAGGGCAGCACCGCCAAGGACGGCAAGATGAAAGGGCTGCGGGTGGTCAATGGCTGGCAGAACGCCGGCTTGCCCTGGTCCATGGACATCAATCCGGACAAGATCTATCGCCCCTAGCGGCGGTGGTACCGGCCAACGGGATCCAGGCGGAGGGCGCGGGTGATGACGACGGGGCCGGTACGGGGTGAACGCGGGGGCTTGGGGCGAGTGGCGGGCGTGATCCTGTTGCTGTCTGCCTTGGTCTCCGTCGCCCAGGGGGCGGACCGGCCGCCGCCCACCGCCGATCACCGCAAGTTTGAGGCGCTCAAGGGGCCGTTCCGCGACGCCACCGAGGTGACCCGGGCTTGCCTGGGCTGCCATACCGAAGCCGCCGAGCAGATCCGCAAGACCACCCACTGGACCTGGACCTATGCCCACCCGGAAACCGGTCAGGTGCTGGGCAAGCGCCACGTCATCAACAGTTTCTGTGGCATGGCGATCAGTAACGAGGCGCGCTGTACCTCCTGTCACGTCGGCTACGGCTGGACCGACATGAAACAGCCCCCGCCATCGTCGGATTCCGCCGTCGACTGTCTGGTGTGTCACGACACCACCGGCGACTACTGGAAATTTCCTACCCTGGCGGGCTTCCCCACCGACGTTCCGCGGGAGTGGCCGTCCGGCTCCGGCAAGATCGTCGAGCCCCCGGATCTGGCCCGGATCGCCGGCCACGTGGGGGCCAGCGGTCGCGCCAACTGCGGCGCCTGCCATTTCTACGGTGGCGGCGGCGATGGCGTCAAGCACGGCGATCTCGACTCCTCCCTGGTTAACCCGCCCCGGACGCTGGATGTCCATATGTCTCCGGAAGGGCTGGATTTTCAATGCTCCGATTGCCACACCACCTGGGGGCACCGGGTGGCCGGTAGCCGCTACCAGGTCAATGCCAAGGACACGCTCGGGATCGACGTGCCCGGGCATACCGACTTCAGCCGCGCCAGCTGCGAGTCCTGCCACGGCAGCACGCCCCACGACCGGCAAAAGCTTGACGATCATGTCGACACCCTGGCCTGTCAGACCTGCCATGTACCGGCGTTCGCCCGAGGTGGCGTGGCCACCAAAATGTGGTGGGACTGGTCGACTGCGGGTCGGCTCGATGCCGATGGCAACCCCATCACCGAATACGACGCCCACGGGCACGTCCGCTATCTCAGCACCAAGGGGGATTTCCGGTATGAGGAACAGGTGGTGCCGGAGTACGCCTGGTTCGATGGCACCGTGGAGTACACCTTGGTGGACCAGCCGCTGGACCTGAGCCAGGTGCCCATCGACATCAACCGGGTGGATGGTGGCCCAGAGGACCCGGGCTCGCGCATCTGGCCGTTCAAGGTCATGAGGGGCAAGCAGCCCTACGACACCGAATTCAAGACCCTGCTGGTGACCCATGTGTTCGGAGCCGACGATTCGGCGCTGTGGAGCAACTTTGACTGGCCGCGAGCCCTGGCGGCAGGCAGCGCCATGTCCGGGGTGCCTTTCAGCGGCCACTTCGGGTTTGTGGA
Source organism: Marinobacter lutaoensis (assembly GCF_001981305.1). Classification (GTDB taxonomy): domain Bacteria; phylum Pseudomonadota; class Gammaproteobacteria; order Pseudomonadales; family Oleiphilaceae; genus Marinobacter; species Marinobacter lutaoensis. The sequence goes on from NZ_MSCW01000001.1 coordinate 249,246, forward strand.
AACCCGCATGTACTGGCCCATCGCGCACATGGTGGCGCCCAAGGAGCAGGCGCTGGACTGCCAGTCCTGCCACGGTGCCCAGAGCCGTCTGGCGGGTTTGGGCGGCATTTACATGCCGGGGTTCCACCACAGTGCTTGGCTGGATCGCCTGGGTTGGCTGGTGGTGCTCCTGACATTGCTGGGCGTCGGGGCCCACGGCGTGGCGCGCCTGCTGCTGAAAGGGAGGAAACGGCCATGACTCGGGTCATGATCTACCGGCGCTTCGAGCGCTTCTGGCACTGGTCCCAGGCGTTGCTGATCTTCGTACTGCTGGCCACCGGTTTCGAGATTCATGGCAGCTACCATAGCCTGGGGTTCGCCCAGGCCGTGCGCGTGCATACTCTGGCCGCCTGGGCCCTGATCGTGTTGTGGCTGTTCGCCATGTTCTGGCATGTCACCACCGGGGAGTGGCGGCAGTACATTCCCACCCGGAAGGGGCTGTTCGCGGTGCTGCACTACTATTTGGTGGGAACCTTCACCGGCGCCGAGCATCCGTACCGGAAAACCAGCAAGGCCAAGCACAATCCGTTGCAGCGCCTTGCCTATCTGTTCTTCAAGCTGGTTGTTTCGCCGGTGATCTGGGCCAGCGGCCTGCTTTACCTGTTCTACAACGACTGGCCGGCCACCTTGTCGGGATTGCTGGCACTGGAGTGGGTGGCCCTGGTGCACACGGCGGCCGCGTTCGCGATGCTGGTGTTCATCATCGCCCACGTCTACATGGCGACCATGGGGCGCACCCTCACCAGTCTCATCCGGCCGATGATCACCGGCTACGAGGAACTGGACGAGCCACCCCGCTGATCAGTCCTCGACGCAGATCGTCCGCCGGCGCACGCCCTGAACGGTCTTGGCCACCAGCACCAGGATCAGTGCCGTCAGCAGGATCAGCAACAGCACCGACAAGCCCCGGAAAAATGGCAGCTGCAGCCGCTCGTACATGAGCAGGGTCGCGATGGTGATCGCGGCCGACGGGAAGGAGTAGGCCCACCAGGACAGGTAGAACTCCAGCTTCAGGAACCGCCGGGCCTGGGTGACCAACATCAGGGTCAGGAAAATGGCCACGTAGTACAGAATCCGGGCGAAGGCGTTGAGATCGCCGGTCAGCTGAAGCCAGGAGACAAACCCGACAGCGGGCGGCGCGATCAGAATGAACAGCGTCGGCAGCAGTTTGCCGGGCAGCGGCTGATGGAAAAACATCCGGTAGAAGATGATGGTCAGCAGCACCAGCCAGAACACCAGCCCGATACTGAAAAAGAACCAGGAAATTTCCGACGAGGCATGGTGGACCCCGGCGATGGGCACCAGGATGTTGCCAACAATGGGAATGAACCAGGCCGGGTTGATGTGGCTGATTTCAAAGTGGGTCTGATGCAGCCAGGCGGACAGGACATACAGGGTGAAGCCCAGGTGCAGTACGGTGCCCACGCTCCAGAGCACCATCGACAGGGGCGGGTGGTACGGCAGCAGCGCGATGCTCAGCAGAATCAGACTGATGGACAGCGTGGGAAAGAAGTTGAGCTTCACCGGGTGGGCGAATTCCGCTTCGACCGCCTGTGGGTACCTCACCACCTTGGCGGCGTAGCCCGCCAGCAGCGCCAGAAACAGGCCCAAGGTCAGCGCCAGCAGAAGACTGCTGACGGCCAGGGGCAGGGCGAACAGGGTTTCCGCCTTGTGCCAAGCGATGGTGAAGCCGGTCATGCCCATGATCACGGCAAACCAGGAAATGGGGAAATGTTGCAGTCTGGGCGTGGTGTGTTCTGTCATGGCTCGACCTTGCGTGACTTGCGCCGGTGGGGGCGTCCTGCCGGCCCCACCGGAGTGAACGGGAAGACGGGCGTCAGAAGGTAAACGTCGGGATGTCGGGGTTGAGCATCTGCCCCGCGATCTCCGGGGGCATGGCGACGCTCACGCCTTCGATCAGGTCCGCCGGGGTGTGCTCGCTGTTCGGCAGGTACAGGGCGCAGACTCTGGCGGAGCCGCCCTTGTCGAGCAACGCGCGCAGCAGCTGGCCGGGGGTGACATTGCGCGGTTTCATCGGTTCGGCCTGGTCGTCCTTCAGGGCCAGGTCGCCGGCCCGGTCGCAGAGCAGGACGTGGACTTTCGCGCCCTGCTGCGCCATGGCATTGGCCAGCACCATGGCCATGCCCTGGGTCTGCTGGGAGGCACTGGACAGGATCACCAGCGCCTCGTCGACGGCGTTGTCGCGGGCCTGGGCAGTGAACGGACCCAGCGTGAGCAGGGCCAGAAGAGCAACGATCAGGGGTCGGGCAGTCTGGAGCATGGCGAGATTCCTTGTCGGTGATGGACTCGTTGTCCACTCACTGTAGGAACCTCGGCCCGGGGCGTCAGTGACAATGTCACCGTCCTGGGGCTAGCCACCCTCCGGTGCCTGGAATCCCGCCAGACCGGCCTGTTCCAGCAATTCGGAAAAACGCAGGGTGGTCAGGTCCATGCCGGGCGCGCCGATGACCTGGACGTTGTAGGGCAGCCCCTGCCGCGTCCGGCCTATTGGTACCGAGGTGGCGGGCAGTCCCAGCAGGGTGGCCAGGGCAATCCAGCAGAACTGGTCCATGTAGGCCCGGGGCCGGCCGGCCACGGTGATCCGGCGCCGGAACACCGGCTGGCTATGGTCATGGGCGATGGCGGCGGTGGGCGTGACCGGGGTCAGCAGCACGTCCACGGACTGGAACAGGGTTTCGATCTGCGCCCGCATCGTTTCCCGGCGTTCGCTCCAGAGGGCCCATTGATACACCGGCTGGTTCACGCCCCGGCCGTACTCGGCGATGTGGGCGGTGGTTGGACCAAACAGGTGCAGCCAGGGCTCAAGGCGGGCGATCCATTTCATCTGCCGGCGTTGGGACGGTTTCAGGGAGGTACTGAGCAGGCTGCCGAGCAGGTTGAAGTAGGGGGGCAGGATCTGGTCCAGGGCCAGCAGCGGGTGCCGGGCCGGCGCCACCTGGGCCCCGGTCGTCTCGAGCGCCTGGGCCAGGGTTTGATAGCCGGACACCAGCTCATCGTCCACCGGGCACAGCGGGTCCTCCAGCCAGAGGCCGACCCGGGTCTGATCGAGCCGGTCGATCGTGGCCGGTGCCATCGCCAGTCGCCAGCTCCGGCTCTCCACTGGCCGCGGCCCGGCGATGACCTCCAGCAGCAGCCGGAGATCCCGGGCGTTGCGGGCCATGGGGCCACCTTCTACCAGGTCGGGGCGGGACTCGGTCCCCGGCGGCCCCGGGATATGCCCCCGGAAGGAAACCAGGGCCCGGCTGGGCTTGTGGCCGAACACGCCGCAGAAATGGGCCGGGGTGCGGATGGATCCGGCCAGGTCGCTGCCCACCTCCAGCGGCGTGAAGCCGGCTGCCAGAGCCGCCGCCGCGCCGCCGGACGAGCCCCCGGGCGTCCGGTCCGGATCGTGGGGGTTGAGGGTGACGCCGAACAGCGCGTTGTAGCTCTGCAGGTCGGTGGCATACAGCGGCACGTTGGTCTTGCCCAGGATGAGGGCGCCGGCATCCACCAGTCGCTGCACCACGTCGGCGTGCCGTTCCGGCCGATGATCCCGCAGAGCCGGCGCACCGGCGGTGCAGGGCAGGCCGGCCACCTCCCAGGTATCCTTCAAGGTCAGCGGCAAGCCGTGCAGCGGCCCCAGTGGCGCGCCGTCCGCCCGTTGCCGGTCCGCCTGCCGGGCCCGTGCCAGGGCGCCGGCCTCGTCGAGGGTGACCACCGCGTTCAGGCGGGGGTTGTGTTCGCGGATGCGGGCCAGCAGCGCCCGGGTCAGCTGCTCGCTGCTCAGCTGGCCGTCGGCCATGCGCCGCAGCAGTTCATGGGCCGGCAGGTAGTGCAGTGCGTCCATGTCGGTTTCCCGGTTGTGGGTGTGCCGTCTTCTTATACGTCAGGGCAACTCCGCACGCCAGTGCTTGACCCGGACTTGGCCCTTTATGGCATCAATGATCTCCAGAATCAGCTCGATCAGCGCCTGGTTCTGAGCCTCGCCTTCAGGCCGGCCATCCCGTTCCGGCAGGAACACATGGACGATATCCTCGATGAAGCCGTGGTTGGCGTTGGAGGCCAGGTCCTCCAGAACTTGGTGAATAACCTGAGCGACGATGTCGCCGACCGCGTTTTCCAGGGCTTCTTGGATGCTCGGGCCGACCACCGGCAGGTAGTTCAGGCGGGCCAGTTCGCTGTTTTGCTTCATGGCCTGGTCCACCCGGCTCTCCAGATAGCGCCGCAGGGCGCCACGGTGGGGTACATAGCCTTCCCGGGCCGCTTGCGCCACCCGTTCTGAGATCCAGTCCGCGAGCATGTCGCGCCGGGGTGACAGGATCTCGTGGCGGATCCGGTCGAACAGCGGCGAACCGCGACGTACCTCGTCCTGGATGCCCGTCAGTACCTTCAGTACGATCCGGTCGGACAGCTCCTCCATGAAGGCTTCGTAATAGAAGTTCAGGAACCGGTACAGGCGGGTGTTGGTAATGTCGATAATCTGATACTGATGCAGCCGGTAAACAATGGAAATGACCCGTAGGATCCGCAGGAAACGTAGACTGCCGACCGGAATGCAGCCGATCAGGTCATACCAGTGAATGAACGGGTAAAAGTACCAGCGGTCATAGACCTTGGCCCGGATGGCATAGCCCCAACGCACGAAGAACTCGGTCAGGAAGACCGCGACAAACAGCAGGTCGTAGAAAATGAAGCGTTCGTGAATGGGGTGATAGGCGGCCTGGAGGGCCGGCAGGTGTGCCTCCAGCAGACGTTGTACGGCGATGAAGCCGTACATGGAATCCCAGACAATGAACGACAAGTTCAGGATCAGCAGGCCGAGCATCAGGAAGTCGATGACGAACCAGATGAGCTGGTGACTGGACTTCAGTTTCTCGCGATTGATGTGCAACATGCCGTGACGGTTCAATCCGTGGTGTGTTGGTAAGTTGCTGACAGGTTAGCCTATTTGCGCGCCGGGAACGACCCGTCCCCGGGGCGGGCGCGCTTGACCGGCCGGCGCTATACTCGCAACCTTGGAAGGAACGCATGCCCGAGTGTTCGGAAACAAGAAGGGATAACCGGAGACTGTCTATCAAGCCCGTACCGAAGCCCCTGCGCCTGTTGTCGTGGATGCTGCTTGTCCTGTCGCTTCCGCTGTCCGCCCTGGCCGGCCAGGTACGGGTACAGCTGGCCGGCGACCATCCTCGGCTTGCGGACAATGTCCGGGCGTTCATCGGCGAGGTGGAGGGGCGCAGCGCCGCGAATCTGCGCCGCTACGCCGCCACCGCCGTGGACCAGGCGAGTCGCGCACTGCGGGCCCTCGGCTACTACCGGCCCCGAATCGACTGGCGGGTGGAGGGCGGCGATGCCGACGACCTGGCGACCCTGATTCTGGACATTGACCCGGGAACGCCGGTTCGGGTCACGGTGCGCCAGGTTCGGTTCGAGGGGCCCGGCGCGGACGACCCGGAGCTGGTGGCCAACCTGCCGGCAAGCCCGGCCGTCGGCGAAATCCTGGATCACGGCGCTTACGACAACCTGCGCGACACCATACAGACCCGGGCCCGGAAGCTTGGCTACTTCGATGGCCGGTTTGTGAACCGGGCCCTGACGGTGGATCCGAACCAGGGAAGCGCGGACCTTACTCTGGTGTTCGCCACCGGCGAACGCTACCGCCTGGGCGCAGTCACCTTCGCCGAGGGGCATGGCTTTGAGGCGTCGCTGTTGCGCAATTTCGTCCGTTTCCAACCCGGCACGCCCTACCATGCCGACGAGATCGCCCGCCTTAATCAGGACCTCTCGGCCAGCGGCTACTTCTCCGATGTCGACATCGACGCGCCGCCGTCGAAGGCGGACCATGGGGTGATCCCGGTGACGGTCCACCTGAGCCGCCGTGACCGTCGCTCGGTGTCGGCCGGCGTCGGTTTCTCCACCGATGTGGGGCCGAGGTTCCGGGGCACCTGGCGCGAGCACTGGATCAACCCGATGGGCCACAAGCGAGGGGCGGAGACCGAGATTTCCCAACCCCGGCAGAACCTCAGTACCTGGTACGAGCTGCCCCTGGACCCACCGATGACCGACCTGATCCGGCTGACCGCGGGGTACCAGCGGGAGGACATCGAGAATGTCGAATCGGAACGGCTGATCCTCGGTCAGCAGTGGCAGCATGAACTCGACAACGGCTGGCTTCAGGTTCTGTCCCTGCGTTGGGAAGGCGAGCGCTTCAACATCGGTAACGATGAGGAAACCGGATCCACCAGCCTGCTGCTGCCGGGCGTGGGGTATTCCAAATTGCACCAGGATTCGTCGCTGGATCCGTCCCAGGGGTATCGGCTGCAGCTGGATGTGACCGGTTCGCACCGGGCCGTGCTGTCCGATGTCGATATCCTGCACATCAGTGCCCTGGCCAAGGGACTGTACACCCTGGCCGGCCGACACCGGTTCCTGGCCCGGTTTCAGTTCGGCGCCGTCGCCACCAACCGTTTCGAAAACGTGCCGCCGTCACTGCGTTTCTTCGCCGGGGGCGACCAGAGTGTTCGGGGCTATGGCTATGAAACCCTGTCGCCGGAAAATGACAACGGTGTACCCGTGGGGGGCGCTACCTGCTGGTGGGCAGCGGCGAGTACCAGTACCAGTTCGCCGATCGCTGGCGGCTGGCGGCGTTCGTCGACCACGGCAACGCCATCAACGACCTGTACGATCCACTGGCCACCGGCGCCGGCCTGGGCCTGCGCTGGATCAGCCCGGTGGGGCCGCTGCGGCTGGATATCGCCAAGGGGCTGGATCCGGAGTTCGGCGGGACCTGGCGACTTCACTTTTCCATGGGGCCTGAGCTGTGACTGGGGCACCTGCGCCGTCACCGGCGCCGAAGAAGGGGCGCGGGCAACGACATCCGTTGCGGTGGGTGCGGGTGGCGCTGGCGGTGCTGTTGCTGGTTCCGCTGCTGACCCTGGGGGCGATCCTGCTGGTGCTGCGCTCGGATACCGGTACCGCCTGGTTGCTGGATCGGGTGCCCGGACTGGACATCACCGCCGGGCAGGGCAGCCTGCTGGCCGAATGGCGGGCCGAGGCGCTGCACTGGCGGGGGTACGGCATCACCCTCGAGCTGCGGGAGCCCGAGCTGGCCTGGTCACCTTCGTGCCTGCTGCACAAGCAACTGTGCTTTGACCGGCTCCGGGCGAACCACATCGACCTGGCCACCGCGCCGGCGTCCGAAGCGGCGCCGGCCAGCCCCGTGCGGTTGCCGGCCATCGACATCCCCCTGGCGCTGCGGATTGCCGACGTCCGTCTGGGCCCGTTTGACCTCAATGGGGACCGTGTCTGGGACCGCTTCGAACTGGATGGCGGCGGTTCGGGGGCCAGCTGGCGCCTTGACCGGGTCCACGTCCGCGCCGGCGAGATCGCGGTGACTGCCAGCGGCCGGGTGGAAACCCGCAACGACTGGCCGCTGGACCTGCAGGTAGCCGCGACCCTACCGCCGCCGTCGGGGGATGCCTGGCGTTGGCACCTGGATCTCACCGGCAGCCTGGACGCCCTGCGCCTGAACGGACACAGTGAAGGCTACCTGGACGCCGAGGTGAACGGCCAGGTTGCGCCGCTGGCGCCGGAGATCCCGGCGCGGTTGCGTCTGACCTCGCGGCACTTCCTGGCCGTCGATACGCTGCCCCCGACCCTGGCCCTGAACGACCTGGCACTGGAGGCCCGGGGCAGCGTCGCCCGTGGTTTCCGGGTCACCGGCCAGGCAGCCTTGCCGGGTACCCGGGGGCCGGTGGCCCTGGCTCTGTCCGGGCGGGTTGACAGCCGGGAAGCGCGGGACCTGACACTGGAGCTGAGCAGCGGGGACGCCGGGCGGGCCACGGTCGCCGGCCGTCTGGCTTGGTCGGAGGCGCTGACCGCGCAGCTGCAGCTGACACTCGACCGCTTCCCCTGGTTTGTACTGGTACCCGACATGGCCGAACCGGCGGTGGACCTTCAGCATCTGACGGCGCAACTGGACTGGCGGGACAACCGTTACCAGGGGCAGCTCCAGGCCCGGACCCGGGGGCCCCTGGGTGAGGCTTCCGTCAGCGCGACGGTGGCCGGAGACACGGCCTCTGTCCGTGTCTCCGAACTGACCCTGGCCAGCGAAGCCGGGGCTCTGTCCGGCGAGGGGCAGGCCCGGTTCGACGGGCCGGTGAGCTGGCAGGCGGCCTTGACCCTGAACGGCTTCAATCCCGGTTACTGGTGGCCGGCCCTGAGTGCCCGGCTGGACGGACAGGTGCACACCGAGGGTGCGCTGGCGCAGGATGGGCCGCCCCGGATCCGGGCCGACTGGAACCTCGGCGGGCAATGGCGGGAGCAGGCTACCGAGGCGGTGGGAACACTGACCGCCGAAGCCGGACAGTGGCGGGTTTCCGGCCTGAACCTCAGGGTTGGGGACAACCGGGTGCAGGGTGAAGGCTCCCTGGGGCAGCAGCTGGCGGGCGTGCTGAAGCTCTCCCTGGCGCAACCGGGCCAGCTGCTGCCCGGGCTGGCAGGCACCCTGGACGCGCGCTTGACCCTGGCGGGGCGGCCCGAGGACCCGGAAGCCAGCCTGTCCGCCCATGGGCACGGACTGGCCTGGCGGGACCTGGCGGCGATCGAAACCCTGGATCTGTCCGCCGGACTGGCGTCCGGCCAGGTACTGGACGCCCGGCTGCGGGCGAACACCCTGACCCTGGGCGACTGGAGCCTGGCATCGCTGAGTGCGGCGGCCCAAGGCCAGCGAGACGATCACCAGCTGCGGCTGGATCTGGAGCACGCTGACGGCAGCTTGGGGCTGCTGTTTGCCGGCGCCTTCCAGCCCGACTGGCAGGGATGGCGCGGGCAGTTGAAACTGGGCGACATCGACCTGCCCGAGCCGGGTCAGCACTGGGCATTGCAGGCGCCGGCGGAGCTGGTCTGGCAACGCGGCCAGCCGGTCCGTTTTGGTGACCACTGCTGGGCTTGGCAGCAAAGTACCGTGTGCGCTGGGGACCAGGTACTGTGGCCCAATCCGGACATCGACTACCGGATCGAGCGCTTTCCGGCGCAGGCCCTGGCACCGCTGCTGCCGGACACCCTGCGCTGGCGATCCGAAATCAACGGCCGGGTCCAGGTCAGCTTGAACGACGACGGCCCCCGGGGCCAGGTGTCACTGGACGCGGGGTCGGGGGTGTTTCAGGTCCTGGCCGACGGCGACTGGCAGGCGCTGGACTATCAGACCCTTACCCTGGATCTGAGCCTGCGGCCGGACCTGGCGAGCGTGAACGTCGAGGTGGCCGGTCGTGGCCTGGGGCAGCTGTCGCTCCAGGCCGACGTGGATCCCGACAGCCCGGACCACCGGATGAACGGGGCATTCCGGTTGCAGGGGCTGGATCTGGCTCTGGCCGGAGTGTTTACCGGCCTGACCGAGGTGGCGGGCGAAATCCAGGGGCAGGGGCGACTGTCCGGACCGCTGCTGAAACCCGAAGTAACCGGTGAGCTGTCGTTGCAGGGCGGACGTGTCATGGACCCGACACTGCCGGTACCGATGGAAGATATCCAGTTGCGGCTGGCGCTTTCCGGGTACCGCGCCGATCTGGAAGGGCGGCTCCGAAGCAACGCCCGCAGCGAGGCTCGGGTTCGGGGCTCACTGGACTGGTCCGGTGTTCCGGAAGGCCGGATTGCCATTCAGGGCAGCCGGCTTCCGTTCAGTCTGGAACCCTACGCACAACTGGAAATCGCGCCGGACCTGGTGCTGGCGTTCGTCGGTAATGATCTGAACGTCACCGGCGAAGTGGCGGTGCCCCGGGGCCGGATCGAAATCGACTCGCTGCCGGAGCAGGCGGTCCAGGTATCCGAGGACGAAGTGATCGTCGGTGTGGAGCGGGAGGCGCCCACGGTCCGGTCGCTGGCCATGGACGTGACCGTGAAAGTGGGCGAGGACCAAGTCAGCTTTGCCGCGTTCGGCATCGCCGGTGATCTGGAGGGTACCCTGCGCATCGGTGACGACATGGATACCCGGGGCACGTTGCGACTGGTCAATGGCAGTTACGAGGCCTACGGCCAGGAACTGGAGCTGCGTACCGCGCGCCTGCTGTTCGTGGGCAACCTGACCCAGCCGTATCTGGAAGTCGAGGCGGTTCGCCAGGTGGATACGGTGACCGCGGGGTTGCGGGTAACCGGTCCGGTCCGGTCGCCGTCCACGGAAGTGTTTTCCGACCCGGACATGCCGCAGTCCGATGCGCTGTCCTACCTGATTCTCGGCCGGGCGCCCCAGAGCCGGGGGGACGAAGGTCAGATCAGCCGCGCAGCCCTGTCGCTGGGGCTGACCCAGGCAAGCAAGGTCACCGGGGCCCTCGGCGAGGAGTTCGGCATACGCCAGTTGACCCTGGAGGCGGAGGGCTCCGGTGAACAGACCTCGGTGGTCGCCAGCGGCTACCTGACCGAGGACCTGAGTGTCCGCTATGGGGTCGGCATCTTCGAGCCGATCACCACCGTGGCGCTGCGCTACGACCTGGGCAAGTACTTTTATCTTGAGGCCGCCAGCGGCCTGGCCGCGTCCCTGGACCTGTTCTACACCCGGGATTTTTGAATCTCAGTCCAGCTCGAAGGTGACCGACACCGAGGCGGTCACATCCCGGACCCCCACCTCGGCCACCACATCTTTGGCTGAACGGGCTTCCGCCATCATCATCGGGACCGGCCGGAAACCGCCGTTGATGCTCATGGTGACCACGTCGCTGCAGCTCTGTCCCAACTCGGTTGCTACGAACTCGCAGCGGCTGCGGGCATCGGCGATGGCCTGGGCCAGGGCCTGCCGCTCCAGTTGCGCCTGGTCGGAATGGTAAAAGTTTTGCGGCCCCAGGTTATAGGTGAACCCCAACGCCTGGGCCTTTGCCAGGATCGGGTTGAGCAGCGACAGGTCATGCAGGTTGAAACTGACCGTCTGGGACGCCACCGCCTGTTGCCGGGGCGGCTCGTTCCGCTCCGTTGCAGGCAGCGTGCGGGTGTAGAGGTTCAGGCGCGCGTCACTGTAGCCGTCGAGCCGCTCGCGCCACGGCTCGATGCCGCTGCGCCACCGCTCCATGAGTGCCTGCACCTGCTCGCTGGCCCGGGCCGCCAGGGCGTGTTCGGCGCTGGCGGTGAACTGCAGCCGGACGCTGTCCGGTTCGTAACGTACCGAGCCTTCGCCGCTGAGCGACAGCTCGCCCGCGAGGGCGGGGGTGGAAATCAGGCCGGCCAGGGCCGCGGCCAGTGCCAGGGGGTGTTGCTTCCGTTCTGTCATGGGGCTTACTCCTTCGACAGGATGGGGGAATCGCCCTCCGGCCCGGGTTCCAGGCGGGAGAGCTTGAAGTTGAGGGCGGCCTCGACAAAGGCCCGGAAAATGCCTCGGTGGCCGGCGTGGTACAGCAGATACTCCGGGTGCCACTGCACGCCGAGCAGCCAGGGACCATCCCGACCCTCGACTGCCTGCACGAAACCGTCGTTGTCCAGCGCCACCACCCGCAGATCCCGACCCAGCCTGCGGATGGCCTGGCTGTGGATACGGTTGGCGCCCACCACCGATGCCTGCATCCACTGGCGCAGACCGCTGTCCGCCACCAGCCGCACCGTCTGCAATGGGAGCAACAGCGGCCGGTGTCGGGTGTGGACGCGCAGCGGCGTCACGTTCTGACACAGGGTGCCGCCCTGGAAAACGTTGATGAACTGAGCGCCCCGGCAGATGCCCAGCACCGGCATACCGAGGGCGCGGGCCTCGGCCAGCAGGCGATGGTCGGTGGCGTCCCGCAGGCGGTCGTAGCGGGCCGTTACCCGGGGCTGCTGGCCGAAAATGGCGGGATGCACATGGGTGCCGCCGGACAGCACCAAGCCATCGAGCTGGTCGACGTTGACCCTCGAACCCGGGCGAATGTAGTGGCTCCGGGCGCCGTACCACCGCAGCGCCAGGCTGATCAGCCGGTGTGCCAGGGAGCGCCGGCGCGGGCCGCTGATGCCGATGGTCAGCCCCGGTAGCTCCAGGGGTGGGGTGTTGTGGTCAGACATAGCCCTTGGCTTGCAACCACTCGTGCACGGTTTCCGGCCAGCGATGGGTGAGGTTGTGGAAGCTCAGCTTGCGGCTGTCCCGGTACAGCGATCTCAGTTCCGCAAGGTGGCTGGCGTGATTGGCGATCTGCTCCAGTACATACCAGTCGTTCCAGACGCTGGAGAACTGCCATTCCGGATTGTCGATGTCGCAGTCGGGCAGCCGGTAGTGCAGGGTGGGGCGGCTTTTGATGCGCGGATCGTCCACGTACTGACCCAACAGCGACGGGTCCAGGTGCGCGAACAGCGGCAGCAGGTCCAGAGCCCGGTTGCGGGTCGGGTTGTACGTCAAGTAGTCACGCATCAGGCGCGCCTGGTCCGGCGCATAATCGTCGGCCATGAGCCGCTCGACGTAGCGGTTGTGCCAAGGCTCGATGTAGGTGGTGAACTTGCGGCTGATGTCGAGCTGATGGCGGGATTTGAGCCATTCGTAGAGACCGGCGAACGCCTGAAGGTAGCGCACCAGCGTGTCCGGATCCAGGGCCGGCAGCTCCGGGTTGAGCTGGAGTCCGAACGCGAAATACAGCGCTTCCCGGCTGCCCAGGGCACCCAGATCCCGCAGCTGCGCCACCAGTTCCTCCACGGTCTGCAGCTGGGACAGGGGAATCGGCGGTGTCACGATTTCCAGGGGAACAATCCGTTCGGCGGCGGCGTCGATCACGTCCATGGCCTGGGTGCTCAGCTCCCGCAAGGCACGGGGCAGCCGTTCGTCGTCCAGTGCCAGATCCTTGATCGGATCGGAATCCAGCTCGACGGTGAAGGTGCCCAACCCGGTATCGACCCGGGTCACATAGCGTGAGGCCAGCTGCGCCTCGCCCTCCAGCAGTCGGGCAACGTGGTGGACCAGTTCATCGTAGCCGAGACCGGACAGTTCGATCTCGACCCCGACCCTTCGCTCCTCGCCCCGTTCGTTCAGGCGGACATCCGGAATCCGGCATGGTACGACATTGGCCATCGGTGATCCTTCCCCTGGTGTGATTCGCTCAATGTGCCACTCACCTTAGCACAAACCCCGGCGCGGGCCGGTTACCTTGCTGACAGGAACGGCGCGCCGGGGTTTACACTGGATAAAACACTGTATATAGTCTGTTCACTGTATAAAAAAACAGGTTCGCGGCCGCGACGGAACCTGCGCCGATGAGCGCGGGGAATCGTTCGCAGGGCCCATGGGAGACATGGAATGAAATTGACTGCCAGGCAACAGCAGGTGCTGGACATCATCCGGCGCTACCTCGAAGAGACCGGTTATCCGCCCACCCGCGCGGAGATTGCCAGCGAGCTGGGGTTCCGCTCCGCCAACGCCGCCGAGGAACACCTGCGGGCGCTGGCCCGCAAGGGGGCCATCGAAATGGTGCCCGGCGCCAGCCGGGGCATCCGGTTGCCGGAAGCCGAGGACGATCCGGGCCTGCCGATCGTGGGGCAGGTGGCCGCCGGCAGCCCGATTCTGGCTCAGGAGCATATCGAGGACCATTGCAGCGTGCCGCCGGACTTCTTCTCGCCGGCGGCGGATTACCTGCTTCGGGTCCGGGGAATGAGCATGAAGGACATCGGCATTCTGGACGGCGACCTGTTGGCGGTGCATCGCACGCAGGACGTTCACAACGGCCAAGTGGTGGTGGCCCGGGTCGGGGATGAGGTCACGGTCAAGCGCTTCCGCAAGGACGGTGGCAAGGTCTACCTGATCGCCGAGAACGAGGCATTCGAGCCGATCGAGGTCGACTTGTCGGAACAAGAGCTGTTTATCGAGGGTCTGGGGGTGGGGGTCATCCGCCGCTCCGATCTGCATTGACGCCTGCCGGCGCCGGAACGAGTGGAAACCGAGACAATCGGGGGTCTTATGGAACAACTGAGTTTCAATCAGCAAAGCCTGGCCTTTCAACCGGGCGGTCGTACGCCATCACCGCTGGCCGCCCCGGGGCGCAGGGCCGTGATCCGGACCCGGCGCCGCGAGCACCCGATGGCGGAAGAGAGCGGTAATGTGACCGAGATTATCCTGCCCCGGGGACAGGTGGAGAATTTCCAGCTGCTGTTGCCCATGTTGACCCAGCTGAACCAGGAGAAACGCTGGCTGGCCTGGATCGACCCACCGCAGGCGCTGGTCAGCAAATGGCAGAAGATGCACGGAATCGTGGCCAGCGAGTTGCTGGTGCTGCGCTCCACGGCGGAACTGCCGGCTCAGCAGCTGGCCGAACGGGCGCTGCGTGCCGGCACCTGCCACGCGGTGGTCATGTGGACGGAAAAGCTGGCCCGTTCCGCCTTGGCTTCCCTCCAGAAGGCTTCGGCCGAGGGCAATAGCCACGGTGTGGTCCTGCGTCAGCGGTAACCGTTCCGTGGCCCCGGTTGCCAGGTCGGGGGTCAGTGCAGGGTGTAGGTGGGCTGGGGGTCGATGATTTCTGCGTCGTCGTCGTCCCAGTCGATGTCGTGGGCGACGTTGCCCACGGCCTCGATGCCGGCGGCAATCATGGCCTTAGCGACGCTCAGTTCCCGGTCTTCCATCATTTCCCGGGCTTCTTCCGAAAAGGAAATCCGCACCAGCGGTGCACTGTCGTCGTCGATGCGGCGCAAGGCATAGTCCCCGTTGCTCAGCTGCACGATTTCAAAAAAGGATGGTGACATTCGTAAACCTGTCTTTGGTTGCGATCCTCGGCGCGGCATGTAGCGAGGGTTACCACTCGCTGTGCCACTCCTCCAGATCCTTGGCGAATTGTTTCAGTGCGGTCAGGGTCGTCAGCAGCCCTGCCGCGGACCGGTCCGGTCCGGGCTCCGTGGCGATGGCAATGATGTTGTCATCGGTCACGGTCTTTCGTGTCGCCGGCGGCTGGCTCTGGTGTTGCTCCAGCTGGTCCAGGTGGCGCCACCAGCTTGTCCCTTCCGCCGCCAGGGCCGTGAGCTGCCCTATCTCCCGGGCGTCCGGGCCAATGCATCCGGCCAGCTCCTCGAGTGTGCCGGGCATGGCCCGGCGTTCCTGATAGTGGCGGGCGATCATCACCAGCAGCAGCTTGCGTGCCCGCAACATCAGCTCCACGGCGCCCTGGGTCAGCGCTTCCTGCCGGGGCGCCGGGGCGGGAGCCTCAAGCTGATCCAGCAGTGTTTTGGCGAGAAACAGCTTTTGTGTGACCAGCGAATACCATTGCGACGCCATGATCGACCCGTGATGACCAGTTGCCCCGGCGACGGCCGGATCTTCGGATGAAAGGTTGCCAGTGTAACATTTTCTGCCCATCAATGCTGCATCCGGCACCTCATACCTGTGTACAAGAAAAAACAAACATTCACTTGAAACGGTCGTTTGAATTTGGCAAAAAGCAGGCGTCAAACGAATCGCTGGAGGTGGATATGCGAAGCCGCATGATGGCGGGGATCGCCGTGCTGCTGTGGGGCATGGCCGGTCAGGCCGTGTCGAAAGTAACCCCGGAAGAGGCCGCCAGGCTCGACCGGGACCTGACGCCCGTGGGTGCGGAGCGGGGCGGCAACGCCTCTGGCACCATTCCACCTTGGACCGGGGGCCTGGCCACGCCGCCGCCGGGCTGGCAGCGCGGCCAGGTGGAGGTGAATCCGTTTCCCGACGACCGCCCGCTGTTCGTCATCACCCGAGACAACCTGCCACTGTACCGGGACCGGTTGACCGACGGCCATATTCGCTTGCTCTCCGAGTATGGCCCGGATTTTTTCATGCCGGTCTACCAGACCCGTCGTACGGCCGCTTTTCCCGAGCATGTGTACGCGAAGTTCCGTGAAAACGCGGTGTCCGCCGAGCTGCTGGAAAACGGCAACGGTGTGCGGAACACCATCATGACCAGCCCCTTTCCGATTCCCGGCAACGGTCTGGAGGTGATCTGGAACCATATCCTGCGTTATCGGGGCGAGGAGATCTCATTTCGCAGCGCCGCGGCCACGCCCCAGACGGACGGTTCCTACAATCCGGTGGTCAGCCAGTATGACTACTTCGTTGCCTACAGCAAGAAGGGGGCGACGTTGGCGGACATCGACAACAAGATTTTCTATCTCAAGACCGAAACCCTGTCGCCCTCGGCGTTGGCCGGCACCCTGACCCTGGTACACGAAACCCTGGACCAGATCCGCTCGCCGCGTCTGGCCTGGCGGTATGATGCCGGCTCTCGACGCTTGCGGCGGTCTCCCAACCTGGCCTACGAAACGGACCTGCCCAACGCGTCCTCCCTGCGCTCCGTGGATCAGAAGGACATGTACAACGGTGCGCCCAACCAGTACAACTGGCGCCTGAAGGGCAGGCGGGAGATCTACGTTCCCTACAATGCCTACCGGCTGCACGACGATCGGGTCAGGCCCGACGACGTGATCCGGCCGCGCCACATCAACCAGGAACTGACGCGCTATGAACTGCACCGGGTCTGGGTGGTCGAGGCAACCCTGCGCACCGGCATCAGTCATATCTACCACCGCCGGGTGTTTTACGTCGACGAGGACAGCTGGCAGATCCTGGCGTCCGAGGAATACGACGCCGCCGGCGCCCTGTGGCGGGTCTCCGAGGCCCATAACATCAGCTTTTACAGTGAGCCGGTGTTCTGGACCACGATGGAGATGACCTACGATCTGAAAGCCCGGCGCTATTACGTCGACGGCCTGAATGACGGCTTTCCGGCGTACGATTTCAGGCCAGGGTTCCGGGCCAAGGACTTCACCGCGTCCGCCGCGCGGCGGGCGGCCCGTCGCTGATCCGGGCGGCGGGGGCTTGTGGTTCGCGGGATGGCCGGCCATGATGCAGGAACTGGCATTAGGAGACTGTTGACATGACCACCCCCCAATCCCATCTGGATACCCTGGACCATCTGCTGGCCGAGCTCGGCCGGGCCCTGGCTGAGCAGGACTGGAGTCGTCTGTCGGAGCTGAATGCGAGGGTTCCGGCGGCGGTGGCGCCGGCCATGGCGGCGCTGCGCTCCGGCGAGCTGGACGCCGAGGCGGTCCGTACCCGGCTGTCGGAGCTGCAGCAGTTCGTCGAGGAGGCGAACCGGCAGGCCTCGGAGGCCCGCCATTCAGCGGAAAAGGAGCTGAAAGGCTTGAGTCGCAACCGGTCGGCGGCCCAGGCCTACCGGAATGTTTCCGCAAACCGGGGCAAATAGCGTCATAAAATTGACTCGCCCTGGCTTACAGTCTTAAATACCGCACAAATCCCCAAAGAGATTGTGGTGAATGTCCAAAAATAACAAGGTGCTGGTGCTGAGTGACGACGACCTGCGAGGCCGGGATATCACGACCATTCTGGAGTTTGTCGGCGAGGAACAGGTCCTGTGCGGTGACGATGCGTTGGCGCTCTTGCGGCAGGCGGGCGAGGACGAGCTGGCGGACGTGTCGGTGGCGATCCTGAACGGTGAGGATGGCCGAGTCCGGGATTGGGTCGGTATGGTCTGCAAAGCGTCCCGGAGTCTCCCCCTGCTGGTGGTCGGTGACCCGGAGCTCAAGGGCCTGAACGACGAGGTGGCCGGTCGGGTGATTGCCCGCCTGGAATGGCCGCTGAGCTACACCAAGTTTGTCGATTCCCTGTATCGGGCCCAGGTGTTCCGGGAACAGTACGGTCACTCCCTGGAGCGGGGCCGGCAGCGGGCTCCGCAACTGTTCCGCAGCCTGGTGGGCACCAGCCGCAAGGTGCAGGAGGTCCGTCGCCTGATGGAGCAGGTGGCGGACAAGGACGTGAGCGTCCTGATCACCGGCGAATCCGGAACCGGCAAGGAAGTGGTGGCCCGCAACCTGCACTATCACTCATCCCGTCGCGACAGGCCCTTCGTGCCGGTTAACTGTGGCGCGATCCCCGCGGAGTTGCTGGAAAGCGAGTTGTTCGGCCACGAAAAAGGCGCCTTCACCGGCGCCATTACCGCCCGGGTCGGGCGTTTCGAGATGGCTGAGGGCGGCACGCTGTTCCTGGACGAGATCGGCGACATGCCCCTGAACATGCAGGTGAAAATCCTGCGGGTGCTGCAGGAACGCACGTTCGAGCGGGTGGGCAGCAACCGCACCCAGACCGCCGATGTCCGGATCATTGCCGCGACCCACAAGAACCTGGAGCTGATGATCGAGTCCGGAGACTTCCGGGAGGATCTGTACTACCGGCTGAACGTGTTCCCCATTGAGATGCCGGCGCTGCGTGACCGGGTGGAGGACATTCCGCTGCTGATCAACGAGCTGATCTCCCGGATGGAAAAGGAAAAGCGGGGTTCCATCCGCCTCAATTCCGCCGCGATCATGAGCCTGTGCCGCCACGATTGGCCAGGCAATGTCCGGGAGCTGGCCAACCTGGTGGAACGGCTGGCGATCATGCACCCCTACGGCGTCATCGGCGTCCAGGAGCTGCCAAAGAAGTTCCGGTACGTGGATGACTACGACGAGAACCGCCCGGTGGAGGATGCCGGTATGCCGTCGGGCGTGCCCGGGCTGGTCGGTCTCGATGCCCCGGCGCTGTTGCCGGTGAACGGCATCGACCTCAAGGACTACCTGTCCAATTTGGAAAAACAGCTGATTCAGCAGGCCCTCAACGAGGCCGGTGGGGTTGTGGCCCGGGCCGCTGAGAAGCTCCGCATTCGACGGACCACCCTGGTCGAGAAAGTCCGCAAGTACGGCCTGCGCGAGGAGGCGGAGGAGGGCTGAGGCCCTCCCGCCCCGACGTAAAATCGTCACTAGGCCATCCCTCGTTTTCCTTACTTTTTGATAATAAAGAAGAAATTCAAGTTGGCACAGTCCTGGCTTGTTCGCTCGTAAACGAGAAATCCTACGGGTGCGGCCCGCCCCGTGGGCCGTCAGGGAGCGAGAAGTATGAGTCAGGCACAGGTTGCGATGAATGCCGAAAGCCGCGTCGCCCAGGGCAATGCGGCGGCGGACGCCAACGACCGCGTGACCGCGTTGTTCCCCCAACAGGGGGGCGAGGCGGTCGATTCCGCGCTTGAGCTTTTCAACCGGATGTCCCGGCAGATCACCGATTCCTACCGTACGCTCGAATCCCGGGTCAACCAGCTCTCTGGTGAACTGACCCAGGAGTCGCTGCAGCGCCAGCAGGAACTGGAGGAGAAGGAGCGTCTGGCCGATCGCCTGACCACCCTGCTCAAGGCCCTGCCCGCCGGCGTGGTGGTGCTCGACAGCCAGGGCGTGGTGGCCCAGGTCAATCCGGCGGCGGTGTCGCTGCTGGGGGAGCCCCTCGAGGGCGAGCGCTGGGTGGACGTGATCCGGCGCTGCTTCGCGCCGAGACGGGATGACGGCCACGAGGTGTCCCTGAAGGACGGCCGGCGTGTCAGCATTGAAATTCGCACCATGGAAAACCAGCCCGGACAGCTGATCCTGCTGACCGACATGACGGAAACCCGTCAGCTGCAGGCGCAGCTCGCGCATGCCCAGCGCCTGTCGGCCATGGGCAAGATGGTCGCCTCCCTGGCGCACCAGATTCGCACGCCCCTGTCGGCGGCGATTCTTTACGGCGGGCATCTGAGCCAGGACGACCTGGACGATGAACTGCGCCGGCGCTGTGCCGAGCGGCTGATGTCCCGGCTGACGCACTTGGAGCAGCAGGTGCGGGATATGCTGATCTTTGCCCGGGGCGAGACCCGGCTGGCAGAAGAACTGCCGGTGGCGACTCTGGTGTCGGCGCTGTCCTCGGCCCTGGAGGGTGTCCGCACGGTGCCCGCTACCCGGGTCGAGCTGGACGACCGGAGCGAAGCGCGGGCCACGCTGATGTGCAACCGCGACGCGTTGGTGGGCGCTTGTACCAATCTGGTGAACAACAGCCTGGAGGCCGGTGCGTCCCGGGTGGTCGTAACCGTCGAGAACCTGCCCGGCACTCTGGTGATTCGCGTGTCGGACAACGGGCCCGGGTTTGCGGCGTCAGAAACGGCTCGGCTGCTGGAGGCTTTCTATACCACCAAGTCCCATGGTACCGGCCTGGGGCTGGCGGTGGTTCAGGCGGTGACCAAGGCCCACCAGGGGCAGTTCACCATCGAGGCTCCGGAGTCGGGCGGGGCGGTCGCGACCTTGACCCTGCCCCTGCTGACGCGCCGAACGTGAGTGGAGAACATCATGGCCCATAACGCCCAGATATTGATCGTTGAAGATGACCACGACCTGCGGGACGCCCTGGTGACAACCCTGGAACTGGCAAAATTCCGGGTCCGGGAGGCGGCCTGTGCCGAGGATGCGCTGGCGCGTCTGGCGGAGTCTCCGGTCGACATGGTGGTGAGCGATGTCAACATGCCCGGGCTGTCAGGCCACGAGCTGCTGGCCGAGGTGCAGCGTCGGTACCCGGGGCTGCCGATGATGCTGATTACCGCCTATGGCCAGATCAGCCACGCGGTGGCTGCGATGCAGGCCGGAGCCATCGACTACCTGGTCAAGCCGTTCGAGCCCCAGGTGCTGGTGGACGCGGTGACCCGGGTGGTGGGCGGTGTACGCCGGGCCTCCGCGGACGAGCCGGTGGCGGAAGACCCGGTCAGTAAGCGCATGTTCCAGCTGGCGGCCAAGGTGGCGAACTCGGATTCCACGGTTCTGATTTCCGGCGAGAGCGGTACCGGCAAGGAGGTGCTGGCCAGATACATCCATCAGCATTCCCCAAGAGCCGGGCAGCCGTTCGTGGCGATCAACTGCGCCGCCATTCCCGAGAACATGCTGGAGGCCATTCTGTTTGGTCACGAAAAAGGCGCCTTTACCGGCGCGGTGGCGTCCGCGCCGGGCAAGTTCGAGCAGGCCAACGGCGGGACTCTCCTGCTGGATGAGATTTCGGAAATGGAACTGGGACTGCAGGCCAAGCTGCTCCGGGTTCTTCAGGAACGGGAAGTGGAACGGGTGGGTGGACGCAAGACCATCGCCTTGGATGTCCGGGTGATTGCGACCACCAACCGGGACTTGGCGGAATCGGTCCGTGAGGGCCGCTTCCGGGAGGATTTGTACTACCGTCTGACGGTTTTCCCGATGCACTGGCAGCCCCTGCGGGAACGCCCGCTGGACATCCTGCCGCTGGCCGGCCATCTGCTCCGGAAGCACTGTCGCAAGATGAAGCTCACCGGCATCACCCTGGCCGACGACGCCCGGGAGGCCCTGGTCCGGCATCCCTGGCCCGGCAATGTGCGAGAGCTGGACAACGCCATACAACGGGCCTTGGTACTGCACCAGGGGAACGTCATTCATGCCGGTGACCTGTGCCTGGACCTGGGCATCACCGGTCGGCCGATGCCAGCGCCCCCGGCGATGCCGTCTCCGGTGCCGGTCGCTGTGGAGCAGGCGGAGCCTGAGTCGGCGCCAAGTCCGTCGGCCGCCTCCCTGGGGGACGACCTGCGCCAGCAGGAATTCCGCATCATCATCGAGACCCTTCGCAAGGCGGGCGGGCGGCGCAACCGGGCGGCGGAACAATTGGGCATCAGCCCCCGCACCCTGCGGTACAAGCTGGCCCAGATGCGCGACGCGGGCATCGACCTCGAAGCCGAGCTCGCCCTGGCCTGACCGTAACTCCGGACTCCTTCGTGTCGGCACCCCTCGGGGTGCCTTTTTTATCCCGGCCGTGGCCCTTTCTACCGGGCGCCAAGCACCGTCAAAACCCCGACATGGGGCGCGTCTGGTCGTAATTTTGTTTCCGTAACGTAATGAAAATAAATTAAAAAAAGTGAATGGCCCAAGATTTGCTTAGGTGTGCCTGTCCGAGTTCTAACAGGCCGGCCGTCCAACACCCGACGGCCCCAGGAGAGAGTGATGGTACAACGTGCCGACATCAACAGCGTTCTGTCCGAGATTCGCAACTTGCGCGCGCAGATGATGCAGAATCAGCGTGTTGAGCAGGAGGCCCATGTGCGCGGCGGCGTCGATCGCCCGCGCCGAGTCGATGAAAGCCGCGAGGTGCCGAGCTTCGGCGACATGCTGGGGCAGGCGGTGAACCATGTGAACGACCTCCAGCAGACCGCCAGTGACCTGCGCACCGCCTATGAACTGGGGGACCCCAACGTCGATCTGACCCGGGTCATGATTGCCGCCCAGAAGTCGTCGGTTTCCTTCGAGGCGCTGACCCAGGTGCGCAACCGGGTGGTTCGGGCCTATGAAGACATCATGAACATGCCGATCTGATAACGGAGCACCGAGATGGCCAGCGTACCCGCCGAAACCACCCAGACCGACGTGCCCGCGACCCAGGGCCGGGCGTCCGAAGAAGGGCGCAGCGACCTGCTGCTCGGTTTCAACCGCCTGACCCTGCTGCGGCAGATCGGTCTGATGGTCGGCCTTGCCGCCAGCGTGGCCCTGGGGGTGGCCGTGGTGCTCTGGGCCCAGGAACCGAACTATCAGCCGGTGGTGGGCGACCTGTCCTCCTACAACCCGCAGGACGTGACCGCGATCCTGGACAGCAACGGCATTGATTACAAGATGGACCCGAGGACCGGGGCGCTGTTGGTGCCGTCGGATCAGGTCTACAACGCTCGCCTCAAGCTCGCCGCCGAAGGCGTGACGGACCAGCGCGCCATGGGTTACGAGCTGCTCGATCAGGAGCGGGGGCTCGGCACGTCCCAGTTCATGGAAACCATCAGCTATCGCCGTGGGCTGGAGGGCGAGCTGGCCCGGACCATCGGCAGCATGCGGGGGGTTCGCAGTGCCCGGGTGCACTTGGCGATTCCCGAGCGCTCGGTGTTCGTGCGCGATGCCCGGGAACCGTCGGCCTCGGTGTTCCTCGAAGTGTTCGCCGGTCGTCGCCTGGATCAGGAGCAGATCGCCGCCATTGTGAATCTGGTGGCCGGCAGTGTCCCGATGATGAAAAAGGACGGGGTGACCGTGGTTGACCAGAACGGCAACCTGTTGACCGGCAACGACCGTCGCAGCGAGGCGGACCTGATTCAGGAACAGTACGAATACACCGCCAAGGTGGAAGAGCGCCTGACCCGCCGGGTGGCCTCCATCATCGCCCCCATCGTGGGCGAGGGGCGGTACCGGGCTGAGGTGACTGCGGACCTGGACTTCTCGGCGGTGGAGCAGGCCGAGGAACTGTTCAATCCCGAACAGCAGGCGGTGCGCAGCGAGCGTGAACTGACCGAGCAGCGCACCGCGGGCAGCGGCCCGGTGGGCATCCCCGGCGCCTTGTCCAACCAGCCGCCCGCCAACCCCACCGTGCCGGAGCAGGTGGATGCGGGCACGGGAGCCGGTGACGCCGCCCAGCAGACGCCGCCGCCGGTGAACGTGCGCCAGGAGGCGACCCGCAACTACGAGCTGGACCGGACCGTCAGCTACCGGCGGCAGGAGCGTGGCCGCATCAAGCGACTGACCGTGGCGCTGGCGGTGGATGACATGAAAGTGGTGGACCCGGCCACCGGCGAGGTCAGCTATCAGCCCTGGCCGGAACAGGAGCTTCAGCGCCTGAGCATGCTGGTTCGCGATGCGGTGGGTTACTCTGCCGTACGCGGTGACAGCGTAACGGTCATGAACACCGCCTTCGCGCCGGAGGAGGCCATCGAATTCGAGACACCGGGGTTCTGGGAGCAGCCCTGGTTCTGGGACCTGATGAAACAGGTGCTGGCAGGCCTGGTGATCCTGGTGCTGGTCCTGGGCCTGCTGCGACCGACGCTCCGGACCCTGTCCGGCGGTGGCCAGGAAAGCCGGCGCGGCGATTCGGAGGCGGGCTACGGTGGGCTGGATGAACTGGAAGGGGGGGATGCTCTCCGCCAAGCCATGGCCTCCCACGACGAACTGCTTTTGCCGGGCGCCACCGACAGCTATGATAGGCAACTGAACGCTTTGAAGGGCCTGATCGCGGAAGACCCGGCCCGGGTCGCGCAGGTCATGCGCCAGTGGGTGAACGTGGATGACTGATCAAGCCGGCCAGGGCGACAACGCCCCGAAAAAACCGCAACGCAAGATTCCCCGGGTAGAGCAGGCGGCGATTCTACTGATGTCCCTGGGCGAGGCGGACGCGGCGGAAATCCTGAAGCACATGGGGCCGAAGGAAGTCCAGCGGGTGGGTGTGGCCATGGCGCAGATGAAGGACGTCAGCAAGGATGACGTCGCCTATGTCCTGAATGAGTTCGTCGAGGCCGTGGGCGGCCAGACCGGCCTGGGGGTCGGCAACGACGAGTACATCCGCACCATGCTTACCCAGGCGCTGGGCGAGGACAAGGCCGCCAGCCTGATCGACCGCATCCTGGTCGGCGGCAACACCACCGGCCTGGACACCCTGAAATGGATGGAACCACGCGCGGTGGCCGACATCATCCGCTATGAACACCCGCAGATTCAGGCCATTGTCATCTCCTACCTGGACCCGGACCAGGCCGCTGAAATCCTGGCCAGCTTGGACGAGAAGGTCCGGCTCGACGTGATGATGCGGGTTGCCTCCCTGGAAAGCGTTCAGCCCCAGGCCCTTCAGGAACTCAACGACATTCTCGAAAAACAGTTCTCCGGCGGTTCCGCCGCGCAGACCAGCCGAATCGGCGGTGTCAAGCGGGCGGCGGATATCATGAACTTCATGGACCGTTCCATCGAGGGCAGCCTGATGGACGCCATCAAGGACATGGATCCCGATCTGGCTTCCACCATCGAGGACCTGATGTTCGTGTTCGACAACCTCAAGGACGTGGACGACCGGGGCATCCAGGCGTTGCTGCGGGAAGTGTCCTCCGAGGTCCTGGTGGTTGCGCTCAAGGGCGCGGACGACAGCGTCAAAGAGAAAATATTCAAGAACATGTCGAAGCGGGCGGCGGAATTGCTCCAGGACGACCTCGAAGCCAAGGGACCGGTCCGGGTCAGCGAGGTGGAATCGGCCCAGAAAGACATTATCACCATTGCCCGGCGCATGGCTGAGGCCGGCGAGATCACCCTCGGCGGCGCCGGTGAAGAAATGATGTGATGAGCGACTCCGACGCCTTCAAAACACCCCAGCGGATTCCCAAGGAACAGCTGACCGCCTACGAACGGTGGGAGCTGCCGCTGCTCGACGAGCAGGGCAACGAAGTGCCCCGGGAGGAGGAGCGTGACCTCAAGCCTCTGACGGCGGCGGATCTGGAAGCCATTCGCCAGGCCGCCCACGAGGACGGTTACCGGGAAGGCCGGGACGCCGGTTATCAGGCGGGCCTGGCCGAGGGCCGGGCGCAGGGGCACGAGGCGGGGCACCGGGCCGGGCTCGCGGAAGGCCGGGAGCAGGGGCAGGCCCAGGCCTATCAGGAAACCCGTGCCGCCGTGAGCGAACAGCTCGCCCGCCTGGAGCAGTGGCTGGCGGAGCTGGTCCAGCCGATCCGACGTCACGAGGAAGAAGTGACGGAGGCCCTGGTCAACCTGACCACCGCCCTGGCTCGGGCCGTGGTCTACCGGGAACTGTCGATGGACTCCTCCCAGATCCGTCAGGTGGTCCGCCGGGCTCTGGAGGCCCTGCCGTCAACCGCGGACAATGTGCGGATTCACGTGCATCCGGATGACCTGGAGCCTGTGCGCGAAGTTGCCGAGCGCCTGGACGCGGCGGCCTCGGTGCTGGAGGACGAGACCCTGACACCCGGCGGCTGCCGGGTGGAAACCCGTCACAGTCTGGTGGACTTCACCGTGGAAAAACGTTTCCAGCGGGCGGTGCAGAGCATGCTGGAAGATTCGTTCGACGCCGGCGACACAGCGCCGCCGGATGACGCCTCCGGGAGCGGAGCCGATGACCTCCCGACTGGTTGACCGGCTCGACCGGTTGCAGCGGAGCCTGACCCGCGCGCCGGCACCGGAGCTGTCCGGTCGCCTGACCCGCATGGTGGGGCTGACCCTGGAATGTGTCGGGTGCCCGATGGTGGTCGGAGACCGTTGCCTGGTGGAAGGCCAGGGTTCAGCCCGGGTGGAGGCAGAAGTGGTCGGCTTCGAGGAGGAGCGGGTCTATCTGATGCCGCTGACCGCGATCGATGGCCTGCGCCCGGGTGCCCGGGTGATCCCCCTGTCGTCCGCAAGCCGGGTGCCGGTGGGGCCGAAGATGCTGGGGCGGGTACTGGGTGGCAGCGGCGAGCCACTGGACGGCCAGGGGCCGCTTCAGGCGGAAGCCCGGGTGCCCCTGTCCGGAGACATCATCAACCCCTTGAACCGGGCGCCGGTCCGGAAATCCATGGATGTGGGCATCCGCGCCATCAACGCTTTGCTGACGGTGGGGCAGGGGCAGCGGCTGGGCCTGTTCGCCGGCAGCGGCGTGGGCAAAAGCATGCTGCTGGGCATGATGACCCGCTTCACCGACGCCGACATCACCGTGGTTGGCCTGATTGGCGAGCGGGGGCGTGAAGTCAAGGAGTTCATCGAGGACATCCTCGGCCCGGAGGGGCTGGCCCGCTCGGTGGTGGTGGCCTCGCCGGCGGACGATTCCCCGCTGATGCGGCTGAGGGCGGCCATGCTGACCACCCGCATCGCGGAATATTTCCGGGATCAGGGCAAGCGGGTGCTGTTGCTGATGGATTCCCTGACCCGCTACGCCCAGGCGCAGCGGGAAATCGCCCTGGCGGTGGGGGAGCCTCCGGCGACCAAGGGCTATCCGCCCTCGGTGTTCGCCAAGCTGCCGCAGCTGGTGGAGCGGACCGGCAATGGTCGGCCTGGCGGTGGCTCGATTACCGCTTTCTACACGGTGTTGACAGAGGGGGATGATCAGCAGGATCCGATCGCCGATGCTGCCCGGGCCATTCTGGACGGCCACATCGTGTTGTCCCGGCGCCTGGCGGAGGAGGGGCACTACCCCGCCATCGACGTGGAGGCCTCGATCAGCCGGGTCATGCCCCAGGTCACCGATGCCGACCACTTCTCCCGGGCTCAGCGGTTCAAACAGGTCTACTCCCGTTACCAGCAGGCGCGGGATCTGATCAGCGTCGGTGCCTATGTTCAGGGCTCGGACCCGGAAACCGATTTTGCCATTCAGCACATGCCTGCCATGCGCCAGTTCCTGCAACAGGGATTGCACGAGCGCGCGCCCCTGGCGGACAGCATCGAACAGCTGATGGCGGTGGTGCCCGAGCGGCGTTCGCCCGAACGGCGCAAAGCCGCTGTTCCCAATCCATCGGCCGGTCGGGAGGCTAGCTGATGCTGCGGTCCAGGCGGTTGCAGGTGGTGCTGGCGGTCGAAGAGCGCAAGGAGCAGGCGGCGCTGGAGCGTCTGACCGAGGCCCGCGAGCGCATGCAGCAGCACCTGGAGCAGGTGCAGAACCTGCAACGTTATCAGCAGGAATACCAAGCACAGATGCGCCAGGGCCGGGAGGGCCCGGTGTCGGCGGCCCGCTTGCAGTCCTGGCAGGCGTTCGTCAGCCAGCTGGATGCGGTCATCCAGCAGCAGCAGCGCCTGCTGGATCAGGCGGAGCGGCAGTTCGAGAACTGTCGTCAGGACTGGCTGCGGGCCTGGGAACGGCGGCGGGGTATGGAAAAGTACATTGACCGTTGCCGTCAGCAGGAGCAGCGGGAACAGGACGCCCGTGACCAGAAGCTGGCGGACGAGTCTGCGGGCCGCGCCTTCGCCCGTCGCCAGCAATAACCCCCACCGGAGCCATGCAAAGCCCTTGCGGTCAGCTATCCTTACCCCTTGAGGACGGCACTCCGGGGCACGCCAGAATTGCCACGAAAGCCACACCCATGGGTTTGTCACTGGTTTGGAGGTAGTTGCATGCCGATACATACACGCCTTGCGGACGACGGCGATACGCTGGTGATCCGGATCGAGGGCCGGTTTGATTTCAGCACCCACCAGGCGTTCCGGGACGCCTACGAGCATGGGGGCTCCAAGGTGGACCGTTACGTGATCGACCTGTCCGACACCACCTATCTCGACAGCTCCGCCCTGGGCATGTTGCTGCTGCTGAGGGATCACGCGGGTGGAGACAGCTCCCGGATCTCGATCCGGAACTGCAACAACGATGTGCGCCGCATCCTGGCCATTTCCAACTTCGAGCAGCTGTTCGCGATCAAGTGACGCCCTCCTGCCTCCGGATTCTGATCGCCGATGACAGCGACTCGGACCGGCTGATACTGAAAACCCTGTTGTGTCGCCTTGGTCACCGGGTTCAGGCTGCCAGGGACGGTGCCGAAGCGGTCGAGCTGTTCCGCCGGGAGGGGGCCGATCTGGTACTTCTGGACGCGCTGATGCCCCGGATGGACGGCATGGAAGCCGCGCGCGAGATCAAGTCACTGGCGGGCGACCGGCTGGTGCCGGTGATTTTCCTCACCTCCCTGTCCGACGCCGAGGATCTGGCCCGATGTCTTGCGTCCGGCGGCGATGATTTCCTGACCAAACCGTACAACCGGATCATTCTGGACGCCAAGCTGAAGGCGTTCGACCGGATGCGCCGGATGCACGAGGCCCTGGCCGAGCAGCACGCGCTGGCCCGGGAGCGCAACCGGCAGCTGCTGGACGAGCAGACCACGGCCCGCCGGGTGTTCGACAATGTCGCCCACACCGGCTGCCTGGACGCGGCCAACATCCGCTATCACGCCTCGCCACTCTCGATTTTCAACGGCGACGTCCTGTTCGCCTCGCCCCGGCCGGATGGTGGTCTGCTGGTCTTTCTCGGGGATTTCACCGGCCACGGGCTGCCGGCGGCCATGGGGGCCATGCCGGTGGCGGAAATCTTCTACGGCATGGCCGCCAAAGGGTTTTCCGGTGCCGACGTGTTGCGGGAAATCAATCAGAAGCTCAAGCGCATTCTGCCGATCGGCATGTTCTGCTGTGGTGCCATGCTGGAGGTGGACTTCAAGGCGGGACAGATTGGCATCTGGAACGGTGGCCTGCCGGAAGGCTGGTTGTTCCGGGCGGGGGCCTCGCCCCGGCCGTTGCCGTCCCGCCACCTGCCGCTGGGCATCCTGCCGCCGGAACAGTTCCGGGCCGACTTGACCGCGTACCCCGCCAGCACCGGCGATACCGTGCTGCTGATGACCGACGGTGTGCTGGAGTGCCAGGCCAGCGACGGCACGCTGTTCGGCGAGGCCGGCGTGCGCCGGTGCCTGCGCCGGCGGCAGCAAGGCGAGCACCCGTTCGATGTGGTGTTCCAGGCCATGGCCGACTTCAGTCACCGGGCCCGGGAAGCGGACGACCTGACCCTGTTTTCCCTGGACATGATCGACCGGACCGGGCTGGCGCTGCGGCCGGAACCGGGGGAGTCCTCGGCGCTGTCCGGCCCCTCGGAATGGCGTTGCGAGTACGAGGTACGCGGGTCGACCCTGGCGGAGTTCAACCCGCTGCCGCTGCTGCTGCACATCTGCATGGAGGTACCCGGCCTGAGAGCCCGCAGCGGTGAGGTGTACCTGCTGCTGTCGGAACTGTACAACAACGCCCTGGAACACGGCATTCTGCGCCTGCCGTCGGACTGGAAACGCAGCCCGGACGGGTTTGGTCAATACTACAGAGAACGGCAACGGCGGCTGGCGGAGGTGTCGGACCACGGCATTGTCTTCCGTCTGCATCATGCCCGGAAACCCTGGGGGGGCCGCTTGCGTGTAACCTGTGAGGACACGGGTGACGGTTTCGACCACGCCAATCACCCGGTGGCCAGGGACTCGGGTCCGGTTGGCGACGGTCCGCGATACGCTGGCCGGGGGCTGATGCTCTTGAAACGCCTGGCCAGAACGGTCACATTTCATGGCAGGGGCAATTGTGTGGAAATCGTCTACGACTGGCGGTTACCCTCCGCCCCTTCAATCACGGACGGATGCCCGCCACCAGCAGCAGGGGGACGCGATGACTGAGAAACCACACCTTGACGAAGAAGCTCTGGCCGAGCTGCAGGACGTCATGGAGGATGAGTTTGAGGTCCTGATACAAACCTACCTGACCGATTCACGGGATCGCATCGCCAGCCTGAAGGAGGCGCTGGCCGCCGGCGACGCGGATGCCGTTGCCCGGACCGCCCACAGTTTCAAGGGCAGCTGCATCAACATCGGAGCCCCCCGGCTCGGAGACCTGTGCCAGGCCGCGGAACAGGCCGGCAAGGTGGCTGATCTGGCCCGGGCCCAGGCCCTGATGGCGGACATCGAGGCGGAATTCGCGGTGGTTACCGGTCTGCTGGAGGGGCTCTCGGTCCGGTGACGTCTGCGAGTGGCATCGCTTTTG
This sequence comes from Marinobacter lutaoensis, assembly GCF_001981305.1. GTDB lineage: Bacteria > Pseudomonadota > Gammaproteobacteria > Pseudomonadales > Oleiphilaceae > Marinobacter > Marinobacter lutaoensis. The sequence continues at coordinate 279,345 of NZ_MSCW01000001.1, forward strand.
CAGTGGTGACGTCAGCGAATGACAGTCAACCGAAAAGCGGCAAGAGGTTGCCATGCCACAACAGATGGTACTTCCACAGACCCCCGCCGAGCTCGGCCTCGAGCGGAGCGCCGGCAAGGCCAGCGCCGGCAAGGCCTCGAAGACCGAGGACAGCCGGTTCGATTCGGTCTCCCAGGCGGAGCGCAAGCGAATGGACCGGCGCCAGAGCGAAGCGGCGGAGCAAAGCGAACGACCGCCGGAAGCCCCGGCCCGTGAGGACGCCGACCCGCCCCGGGAAACCACCACCGACGGGGGGGTGGCCGAGCCGTCGGGCACCACCACGGACCGGGAGGCCGCCTCTGAGGATGCCGAGGCCGACGCGACCCCGGTCTACGTCCCCATCACGTTCGCGGAACTGCAGGCGGCCCTGTCGGCCAGTCCCGGTGAGGATGGCACCGAACTGCCGGCGGCGGGCCAGCTCCCCCGTGTCGGCCTGTTGGCGGGGACCTCGTCGGCGGGGACGGGCACGACGTCCTCCGGTGCCACGGGGCAGTTTCTGGACGCCTTCCTGGGGACCATGGCAGGCAACGACAGTCCCCGGTCCGCGGACGGAACCAGCCCGACCGGGGCGGGCCTTCGCCTCCAGGGCAACCTGGACCTAACGTCCCAAAATGCCACGCTGACCGCCAGCCAACGTACCGCCGCTGAATCGGCCGTGCCCCTGCGCGGCTACGCCACCTCGGTGGACGTTCCGGTGGGCCATGCCGAGTGGGGTGACAAGCTGGTGGGCAAGTTGAGTTGGCTGACCGCCCGCAATCTGTCGGTGGCGGAAATTCACCTGACGCCACCGGACATGGGCCCCCTGGAGGTGAAGGTACGGGTCCATAACGAACAGGCCAATATCACCGTGCACGCGGCCAATCCGGTGGTTCGGGACCAGCTGGAGCTGCATTCCCACCGGCTTCGGGACATGCTGGGAGAGCAGGGACTGTCATTGGCGCGGTTTGATGTTTCCGACCAGCCGGGCAATCAGTCCGGTGGCCAGTCCTCCGGTGATGGTCCGGGCGGCGAACCGGCGGCCGCCCACACGCCGGGGCTTGACGGCGTGGAGCCCGAGCAGCGTGCCGGACACCTGGATCTCAGCTGGAACGGCGAGGTGGACGTCTTCGCCTGACCCGCGCTCTTTCCCGGCTGGCCGGTCCCGGCCAGCCGCAGATGATTTTGCCCATTGCCTCGCTTCAAGGCTAAACTGCGGATTCCGAATCGCAGGGGTGGGCGTTCTGGCTCGGCCTTTGCATAGTCCTTCCAAACGTCACGCAAACAACGGAACGTGACGGATTTCCGGCGAAGCGAAGAGTATGGCTGACAACAACGCATCCGAAGCGGCACCCGCCAAGAAAGGCAAGCTGAAACTGATCCTCCTGATCGTGCTGGTGGTGATCCTGGCGATCGCGCTGTCGGTGGCCGGAACCCTGTGGTTCCTGGGCGGCAGCCTAGCGAGCGGGGATCATGACGAAGCCGCCACCGGTGAGGTCGAGGAAAGCTTCGTTCCCAGCACCTATGCTGACATAGAAAAGGCACTGGTGACGACGATCCAGTCGGAGGGGCGCCAGCGGTACGCCCAGGCCTACCTGTCGTTCGAGGCCCGGAATCCTGACGCGCTGGCGGCGGCTCAGCTGCACCTGCCGTTGATTCGCAGCCAGCTGGTGATGGTGCTGAGCAACAGCGACTTCACCGAGCTGCAGACGCCGGAGGGCCGCCGCGCCTTGGCCGAGCGGATGTTGGCAACGGTGAACCAGGTATTGGAGCGGGAAGGCCAGCCGCCGATCGAGCGGGTGCTTTTCCGGAATTTCGTGGTGCAATAGGGAGCCGGCCCGGCTTCCCGGCGACAGGACCAGTTATGCAGGACTTACTGTCACAGGACGAGATTGACGCGCTGCTCCACGGGGTGGATGACGGCGACATCGACACCTACGAAGAGACCGACGACTCGGGCGTCAAAGCGTACGACCTGGCCAGCCAGGACCGCATCGTCCGTGGTCGCATGCCGACCCTGGAAATGATCAACGAGCGGTTTGCCCGTTATACCCGGATCAGCCTGTTCAACCTGCTGCGACGGAACGCCGACGTCTCCACCGGGGGTGTCCAGATCATGAAGTTTGGCGAGTATGTCCACACCCTGTACGTGCCGACCAGCCTGAACCTGTGCAAGGTCCGGCCGCTGCGCGGCACGGCGCTGTTCGTTCTCGACGCCAAGCTGGTGTTCAAGCTGGTGGACAACTTCTTTGGCGGCGAGGGCCGGCACGCCAAGATCGAGGGGCGGGAATTCACCCCCACCGAAACCCGGATCGTCCAGATGGTCCTGAACCAGGTGTTCCATGACATGTCGGAAGCCTGGCACGCGGTGCTCAAGGTGGACTTCGAATACCTGAGCTCGGAAGTGAACCCGGCGATGGCGAACATTGTCAGCCCGAGCGAGGTGGTGGTGGTGAGCACCTTCCACATCGAACTCGACGGTGGTGGTGGTGAGCTGCATTTCGCCGTGCCGTACTCGATGATCGAGCCGATCCGGGATGTCCTCGATGCCGGCGTCCAGAGTGACATTGACGATGTCGACGAGCGCTGGGTCAATGCCTTGCAGGAGGACATCAAGGATGTTTATGTTCCCATCAACGCGGATGTCTGCCGTCGACGCATTTCCCTGCGGGAAGTGGCCAAGCTCAAGGAGGGCGACATCATCCCGGTGGAGATCCCCGAATTTCTCACGGTCACGGCCAACGGCATTCCGGTCTACAAGGCCACCCTGGGTACCCGTGACGGAAAACTGGCGCTGAAGATTCACGACAAGGCGACACTGCCAAAGGTCAAAAAACAGCTGAAGGTAGGGCGACATGGCTGACGACGACAAAAAAGACGATCAGGAACTGTCCGAAGACGAAAAACTGGCGGCGGAATGGGAGGCTGCCATGGAGGAAGCTGAGGACGCCGGCGCTGATCGTGACGACGAGTGGGCGGCGGCCATGGCCGAGGCGGAAGCGGAGCAGCCCCGGGACGATGTACGTCCGGCCCCCATGGAGGAGTTCGGCGACAGCCCCGCCGGTGGTGGCAATACGCCGGATCTGGATGTGATTCTGGATATCCCGGTGACCATCTCCATGGAGGTGGGCAACACCCAGATTCCCATCCGCAATCTGCTGCAGCTGAACCAGGGGTCGGTCATCGAACTGGACCGTCTGGCCGGCGAACCCCTGGACGTGCTGGTGAACGGCACCCTGATTGCCCATGGCGAGGTGGTTATGGTGAATGAGAAATTCGGTATCCGCCTGACCGACGTGATCAGCCCGTCCGAGCGCATCAAGCGGTTGCAGAAATAGCCATGCGCGGCCGGATCGCCCTGGCGTTGCTGTTGGCGGCGCCGCCGCTGACGGCGGAAGAGACCGCCGGCGCCGCCTCCCGGACGGCGGCGCATGCTCCCGATACCCTGGGCACGCTGGTGAGCCTCGGCTTGGGACTGGTGGCGGTGATCGCCGTCATCTACGGCTGTGCCTGGTTGGTCCGGCGCATGACGGGCATGGGCGGGGTCAACAACCAGGTCATCCGGGTGGTTTCCGTGATGGCCCTGGGTGCCCGGGAACGGATCGCCCTGGTGGATGTGGGGGGGCAGCAGATCCTCCTGGGCATCACCCCCTCCACGGTGCGCACCCTGCATGTGTTCGACTCGCCCGTGGCGGCCGCACCGGAGGCCGGCTCCGGTGATTTCGCCCGCCATCTCCAGGCCCTGATGGGCCGTTCCCGGACCCCGCCCGACAAGGACTAGAGCGCACCATGGTGTACCGACCCTTCCGCTGGCTCTCCCTGGCCCTGCTGCTTTCCGGCCTGGCCTGGCCGACCCTGGCCCTGGCCGACCTGCCCGGCATTCCCGCCCTGACCGTGACCCCCGGGGCCACGGAGGGTACCCAGGAGTATTCAGTCACGCTGCAGATTCTGGCGCTGATGACGGCGCTGACCTTCCTGCCGGCCATGCTCATGATGATGACCTCGTTCACCCGCATCATTGTGGTGTTCGCGATTTTGCGCCAAGCCTTGGGGCTGCAGGCCACGCCCTCCAACCAGATCCTCCTGGGCCTGGCCCTGTTCCTGAGCATTTTCATCATGAAGCCGGTGCTGGAGGAGGCCAACCGGGTAGGGCTGCAACCCTACCTGCAGGAACAGGTGACCTCCCTGGAAGCGGTGGAGCTGGCCAGTCGGCCGTTCAAGGCGTTTATGCTGGCCCAGACCCGCGAGGACGATCTGGCACTGTTCATGCGGATCGCCGACGTTCAGTACGACACGCCCCAGGACGTGTCCTTCTGGGTACTGATGCCGGCGTTCGTCACCAGTGAGCTGAAAACAGCGTTCCAGATCGGTTTTATCCTGTTCATCCCGTTCCTGATCATCGACATGGTGGTGGCCAGTGTGCTCATGGCCATGGGGATGATGATGCTGTCACCGATCATCATTTCGCTGCCATTCAAGATCATGCTGTTCGTTCTGGTGGACGGCTGGGCCCTGGTGATGGGTACCCTGGCCGCCAGTTACGGGCTCTAGGAGGTGCCATGACCCCGGAAACCGTGATCGACATCCTGCGTGAAGCGCTGTGGCTGATCGTCCTGCTGTCCGCGGTGATCATCGGCCCTGGCCTGGTTGTCGGCTTGGTGGTGAGTACCTTTCAGGCGGCGACCCAGATCAACGAGCAGACGCTCAGCTTCCTGCCCCGGTTGCTGGTGACGCTGATCGTCATCATTGTCGCGGGGCCGTGGATGCTGACCCAGTTGCTGGATCATGCCCACCGCCTGATCTCCAGCATTCCCTACCTCATTGGCTAGGCCATGCTGCCGTCGGCCCTGAGCGCGGACCTGATCGGCCAGTGGGTGGGCCAGCACCTGTGGCCGCTGTTCCGGGTGGCCAGCTTTCTGATGGTGATCCCCATCTTCGGTACCCAGCTGGTGCCGGCCAGGGTGCGCCTGGGGCTGGCGCTGCTGATGACCGTCTTGATCGTACCGATGATCCCGCCGGTGCCCCAGGTGGAGGCCCTGAGCGCGGACGCGGTGGTGATCACGCTGCAACAGATCCTGATCGGCGTTGGCCTGGGGTTCGCCCTGACCGCACTCTGGCAACTGTTCGTGGTTGCCGGCCAGATGATCGCGATGCAGATGGGGTTGGGGTTTGCGTCCATGGTGGACCCGGCCAATGGCGTCAACGTGCCGGTGCTGTCGCAGATCTACACCATCACCATCACACTGCTGTTCCTGGCAATGAACGGCCATCTGGTGGCGCTCGACGTGTTCATCGAGAGTTTCCGTACCCTGCCCATCGGTCTGGACGGGCTGGGCCAGGCCGGGGTCTGGGAGGTGGCGCACCGGGTCTCCTGGATGTTCGCCTCCGCCATGCTGCTGGCGCTGCCGGCGGTGACCGCGGTGCTGATCGTCAACATTTCGTTCGGTGTGATGACCCGGGCGGCGCCGCAGATGAACATCTTTGCCCTGGGCTTTCCGATTGGCCTGATTTTCGGCCTGTTCGCGATCTGGGTGCTGCACGCGAATTTCCTGCCTCACTTCGACCAGTATTCGCGGGAAACCTTTGAATTCATGCGACGGCTGCAGGGGCAGCCCTGAGACCGTGACGAGGGGGCCGGGTGGCGGAAGAGAACGACAACAGCCAGGAAAAAACCGAAGAGGCCACCCCCCGACGCCTGGAGAAGGCTCGGGAGGAAGGACAGACCGCCCGTTCCCGGGAGCTGGCCACCATGGCGGTGCTGCTGGCGGGCGCCGGCGGCCTGCTGATGTTTGGCAGCCACCTGGGGGCGGCGCTGGAGGCCATCATGCGCGACAGCTTCACACTGGAGCGCTCCGCCATCTTTGACACGCGGCACATGAGTCTCCAGTTACTGGCCTCGGCCCGGGAGGCCGCTCTGGCTCTGGCGCCGATTCTGCTTCTGCTGCTGGTGGCGGCGATCGCCGGCTCCGTCGCCCTCGGCGGATTGCTGTTCAGCGGCAAGGCCATCGAGCCGAAATTCAGCCGCCTGGATCCGATCAAGGGGCTGGGGCGGATGTTTTCGCTGCGCTCCCTGATCGAACTGGCCAAGGCCATCGCCAAAGTGGGCCTGGTGATGGCCGTGGCCCTGCTGATTCTGGACCTGCGCACCGAGGATCTGCTCAGTATCGCCGAGGAGCCGGTGTTGCCGGCGATGGCCCATGTCCTGTGGACCCTGGGCTGGAGTTTCTTTTTCCTGTCTGCTGCCACGGTGGTCATCGCCGCCATCGACGTGCCTTTCCAGATATACGATCACCGCAAGAAGCTGCGCATGACCAAGCAGGAGGTCAAGGACGAGTACAAGGACACCGAGGGCAAGCCCGAGGTCAAGGGCCGGATTCGCCAGTTGCAACGGGAAATGGCCCAGCGGCGGATGATGCAGGATGTTCCCACGGCGGACGTGGTCATCACCAACCCGACCCACTACGCCGTGGCCCTGAAATACGACCAGAAGACCATGGCGGCCCCGGTCGTGGTGGCCAAGGGTGCGGACGAAGTGGCTTTCAAGATCATGGAGATCGCCCGCGAGCACAAGGTGGAGATTCTGCGCACGCCGCCACTGACGCGGGCGGTTTACCACAACACCGAGCTGGGCGACGAGATTCCCGACGGCCTGTACATGGCCATTGCCCAGGTCCTGGCCTATGTGTTCCAGCTGCGCCAGTTCCGCAGGGGGCGGGCACCCAAGCCGGGTATGCCGGACTTCCCGATTCCGCCGGAGATGCGGCGTGACGTGTGATCGCGAGGGGCGGGGGAGGCTTCCCGCTCGCCCGGTCGGGCGGCGGGAAGCGGAGGGAGCGCTCAGTCCGTGGCCGGTTCGTTGACGCGCTTGCCCCAGGCTTCCTTGCTGCCGGGCAGAACCAGGTTCAGAACCACGGCAACCACCGCGCACAGGGCAATGCCTTCCAGCTGACCCAGCACCAGGTTGCCGATGCCGAACACCAGGGTGACACCGACGATGACGAGGTTACGGGACTGGGACAGGTCCACCTGGTTGCGGATCAGGGTATTCAGACCCACCACCGCGATGGAGCCGAACAGCAGGCACAGGATGCCGCCCATGACCGGTGCCGGAATGGTCTGCAGGGCTGCGCCGAACTTGCCGACAAAGGCCAGCACGATGGCCACGATGGCCGCCCACCACATGATCCTCGGGTTGAAATTGCGAGTCAGCATGACCGCGCCGGTCACCTCGGAGTAGGTGGTGTTGGGCGGTCCGCCCAGCATGGAGGCGGCGCTGGTGGCCAGGCCGTCGCCCAGAAGGGTGCGGTGCAGGCCCGGTTTTTCCAGGTAGTTCTTGCGGGTGACGTTGCCGATGGCGAGGATGTCGCCGATGTGCTCGATGGCCGGCGCGATGGCCACCGGCAGCATGAACAGCACGGCGCTCCAGCTGAATTCCGGCGTGACGAAGTTCGGTACCGCGAACCAGGGGGCCTCGGCGATCGGCGAGGTGTCGACAATGCCGAGAACGGCAGACAGGGCGTAGCCCACCAGCACCCCGAACATGATCGGAATCATGCGGAAGATGCCCTTGGCCCAGACCGCCACCACAATGGTGACCAGCAACGAGGTCATGGCCACCCAGATGGCGGTGTCGTAGGGCACCAGCACGGCGGAGCCGTCACCGGTCCGTCCGGAGGCCATGTGCACGGCGATGGGGGCCAGGCCAAGGCCGATGGTCATGATCACCGGCGCGATCACCACCGGTGGCAGCAGCCGGGAGATGAAACCGGTGCCACGCAGCTTGATGGCGGCGCTGAGCGCGACATACAGCAGCCCCGCGGCCATCAGTCCGCCCAGGGTTTCCTCCAGGCCGAATCGGGTCTTGGCGGCCAGTATGGGGGCGATGAAGGCAAAGGACGAGGCCAGGAAGATCGGAATCTGACCACCGGTCACCAGATGGAAAATCAGGGTGCCGATGCCGGCGGTGAACAGGGCAACGTTCGGGTCCAGGCCGGTGATCAGCGGCATCAACACCAGCGCGCCGAAGGCCACCAGCAGCATCTGCGAACCGGCGAGGGCCTGCTTCCAGACCGGGTCTTGAGCGTGGTCCTGCATGGTCAAACGTCCTTCTGCTTGGTGCCGAAGATCTTGTCGCCGGCATCCCCCAGACCCGGCAGGATGTAGCCTTTCTCGTTCAGGCGCTCGTCAATGGACGCGGTGTAGATGGACACATCGGGATGCTTCTCCAGCACCCGCTGGATGCCCTCGGGCGCCGCCACCAGGACCAGCGCCCGGATTTCAGTGCTGCCGGCGCGCTTGAGCAGGTCGATGGTGGAAATCATCGAGCCGCCGGTGGCCAGCATCGGGTCCACGATCAGCGCCATGCGCTGATCCAGCTCGCCCACCAGTTTTTCCAGGTAGGTGTTGGCTTCGAGGGTTTCCTCGTCACGGATCTGGCCCACCACGCTGACCCGGGCTACCGGAATCAGGCTCAGCACGCCGTCCAGCATGCCCAGGCCGGCCCGGAGGATGGGAACGATGGTCACCTTCTTGCCCTGAATCTGCTCCACCGTGACCGGGCCCGCCCAGCCCTCGATGGTTTTCTCTTGCAGGTTGAAATCCTTGGTGGCTTCGTAGGTCAGCAGCGCGCCAACTTCCTGTGCCAGCTCACGAAAGTTCTTGGTGCTGATATCGGCCCGACGCATCAGGCCAAGTTTGTGGCGGATCAGGGGGTGTCGTACCTCGTGGATTGGCATGGGGTCACCTGTGTGTCTGGGGTTAGGATTTTGGAATACGGATACGGCGTTGCGGCGGTTCGCGCGCAAATGGCGCAAGGATACCGTATCTCGGCGGACGCGTCAGGCGTTTGTCCGGGAAAAACCGCGCCCCTGGGTAAGGAGTGGTACGGATCTTGCCACAACTCCCCCAGACGACGCGCGAGTGTCGGAATTTCGTCCCCCGAACGCCAGCAGGCGCAGCCAGTCGGAGTCGTAACCCGTGATGGACAGAGCTTTGGTCCTCAACAACGTCAAATCCCTGACGCGTGGCAACCTGGGCATTCCCCTGTTGCTGATGGGACTGCTGGGCATGATGATTCTGCCCGTGCCCGCGTTCCTGCTGGACGTGTTCTTTACCTTCAACATCACCCTGTCCATCGTGATCCTGCTGGTGTGCGTATACGCCATGCGACCGATGGAGTTCGCCGCCTTCCCGACGGTGCTGCTGGTGGCCACGCTGCTGCGCCTGGCGCTGAACGTCGCCTCGACCCGGATCGTCCTGCTCAATGGCCACGAGGGTGGCGATGCCGCCGGCAAGGTCATCGAGTCGTTCGGCGCGGTACTGATCGGTGGCAACTACGCCGTTGGCCTGGTGGTGTTCGCGATTCTGATGATCATCAACTTCCTGGTGGTCACCAAGGGGGCCGGCCGGGTATCCGAGGTCAGCGCCCGCTTTACCCTCGATGCCATGCCCGGCAAGCAGATGGCGATTGACGCCGATCTCAACGCCGGCCTGATCAACCAGGAAGAAGCCAAACAGCGTCGCGGCGAGATCGCCCAGGAGGCCGACTTCTACGGGTCCATGGACGGTGCCTCGAAATTCGTCAAGGGCGACGCGGTGGCGGGTCTGCTGATTCTGGTGATCAACATTGTCGGCGGTGTCGCCATCGGCATGTTGCAGCACGACCTGGATTTCGGTTTGGCGATGCAGCGCTACGCCTTGCTCACCATCGGCGACGGCCTGGTGGCTCAGATTCCGTCGCTGCTGTTGTCCACCTCGGCCGCGATCATGGTGACCCGGGCGACCTCCAGCCAGGACATGGGGCATCAGATCATCCAGCAGATGTTCAGCGCTCCCAAGGCCCTGGCCATCGCCGCCGCCATCCTGGTGCTGCTTGGTCTGATCCCGGGCATGCCCCATCTGGCGTTCCTGGGCCTGGGCGCCATCGCCGGAGCCGCTGCCTGGTACATCTGGCGGCGGGAACGACAGACGGTGGAAGAGGAGGGGAGTTTTCCCGGTCGCGGCGGTCGCGGTGCCGGGGTGGCCCGGGGGCCGGGACGCGACCTGCCCGGTGGCGCCGGTGGCACCGAGGCGCCCCAGCCGCTGCCGGGTCCGGCGGAAACCAAGGAGTTGGGCTGGGATGATGTCGCCACCGTGGACATCGTCGGTCTGGAGGTGGGCTATCGCCTGATTCCCCTGGTGGACAAGTCCCAGGGCGGTCAGTTGCTGAGCCGGATCAAGGGCGTGCGCAAGAAGCTGTCCCAGGATCTGGGCTTCCTGATGCCCTCCGTGCACATTCGGGACAACCTGGACCTGATGCCGAACGTGTACCGTATCACGCTGATGGGCGTGACCATCGCCGAGGCTGAGATTCACCCGGACCGGGAATTGGCCATCGATCCGGGCCAGGTGTTCGGCAAGATCGAGGGCATTGAGGGCAAGGACCCGGCGTTTGGCCTGGACGCCTGCTGGATCGAGCCGGACCGGAAGGATCAGGCCCAGTCCCTGGGCTACACGGTGGTGGATGCCAGCACCGTGGTGGCGACCCACCTCAATCAGATCCTGCAGAAGCACGCTCATGAGCTGATCGGCCACGAAGAGGCCCAGAAGTGGCTGGATCAACTGGAAAAAATTTCGCCCAAGCTGGCGGAGGAGTTGGTGCCGACGACGGTGTCGATCAGCGTCCTGCTGAAGGTGCTGCAGAACCTGCTGCGGGAAGAAGTGCCGATCCGCGATATGCGTTCGATCGCCGAGGCCATCGTCAATGTTCACCCCCGGAGTCAGGACCCGAAAGTGCTGACCGCGGCCGCCCGGCTCGCGCTGAAGCGGATGATCGTGCAGAGCCTGTGTGGCAACGATCCGGAAATACCGGTCATTACCCTGGATCCGGAGTTGGAACAGATCTTGCTGAAGTCCGTTCAGCAGAGTCAACAATCCGGCGCTCAGGACGACATCGGCATGGTGCTGGAGCCGAACATGGTGGAGAAGCTGCAGCGCTCACTGCAGGACAGCGTGCAGCGTCAGGAAATGCTCGGCAAGCCGGCGATCCTGCTGGTGTCGGCGCCGCTGCGCCCGGTGCTGGCCCGGTTCGCCAGTTACGGTGTCGAGCGGCTGCATGTGCTGTCCTATCAGGAGATTCCGGACAACAAACAGGTCACCATCGTGGCGTCCGTGGGGCAATAACTTGCCGCCGGACATCAGGGCGACGGGCGCGGGGCCCGTCGCGGGGAGGATGAATCAGCATGAAAGTGAAACGGTTTTTCGCCCGGACCATGGCCGAGGCGCTGAAGCAGGTCAGCCAGGACATGGGGCCGGATGCCGTGATCCTGTCCAACCGCCGGGTGGACGGCGGCGTCGAAATCGTGACGGCCCTGGACTACGACGAGAACATGGCGCGGCAGCGGCTGGGAGAAAAAGCCGACGAAGCGACCAGCGGCGCGCGCCTTGCGGAACTGCAGGCGGAGCAGCACCGGCGCCTGGAGGACGAACTCCAGCGTTCCCGCGAGCGCATCCGGGAGATCCGCGAACAACGGAGCCAACCGGCCGAGACCATGGCGCTGGACGATCTCGGCCTGGCCCGTGCCATGGCCGACGAACCGGCGCCGGTGGCCTCGGCTCCGGCCGGTGACTACTCCCGGGAGCTGGCGCGGATGCGCGAGGAAATCAGCTCCCTGCGTGAACTGGTGCGCGGCCAGCAGCCGGACGCCGCCCCACGGCCGGGGCTGGGCGCGGTTCAACAGCGTCTGGCGGAGCGGCTGCAGGAGTTCGGGCTGGGTGCCGAGCTGGCGGCGACACTGTCACGCCGGCACAAGGCCGGACGCCTGGAGGACGGTTGGAAGCAGGCGCTGAAAATGCTGGCTGCCGGTGTCCGGACATCCCGTCAGGAGTGGCTGGACCAGGGGGGCGTCTACGCGCTGGTCGGGCCTACCGGTTCTGGCAAGACCACCACCATCGGCAAACTGGCGGCGCGCTACGTGCTGCGCCATGGTCCGGATGCCCTGGCGCTGGTGACCACCGACCGCTATCGCGTGGCCGCCCACGAGCAGCTGTTCGTGTTTGGGCGTATCCTGAACGTGCCGGTCCGGGTGGTGGACGAAAGCCACAGCCTGGACGATATACTGGACGAACTGTCCGACCGCCACTTGGTGCTGATCGACACCGCCGGTCTGACGCCCTCCGACCGCGGCTGTCAGGAACAGCTGGCGGAACTGGCCCGCAGCCGGCACGGCGTGCGCACGCACTTGGTGGTGTCCGCGACCAGCCAGCCGCGTATCATGAAATCTGTCTGGCATTGCTATAAGATGGCAAGCCTCGCGGGGTGCGTCGTGACCAAGGTCGACGAGGCCCTGACCCTGGGCGAATCCCTGGGGTTCGTGATGGAAACGGGGTTGCCCGTGGCCTATTACACCAACGGTCAGAAAATACCCGAGGACCTGCACCACGCGGAACCGGCTCCCCTGGTGCGTCTGGCCGTCGAGCGTCTGAAACGGCTTCAGCCGCAGCGGACGGTGGCGGAAGGGGCATAAGCCCCTGGCCATGGGCCGGTGGTGTTGTGCCTGCGTGAGTCTGGCGTCGTATCAATAACAAGGGCCCGTGGCAGAAACTGGGCAAGAGACTGGAAAGAGTATGAGCAAAGCGCATCCGGTTCAGGTCATCGCCGTTTCCGGTGGCAAGGGTGGGGTCGGCAAGAGCAACATCTCCGTGAACCTGGGGATTGCCCTGGCCCAGAAAGGGCGCCGGGTTGTTCTGCTGGACGCGGATCTCGGGCTGGCCAACATCGACGTCCTGCTTGGCATCACCGCCAACCGCAATCTGCAGGATGTGCTGGCCGGCGAGTGCGACATCCGGGATGTCCTGGTGGAGGGGCCCGGCGGCATCAAGATTGTGCCGGCGTCCTCCGGCACCCAGAGAATGACGCAGCTCAGTCCGATGGAGCACGCCGGACTGATCAATGCGTTCAGTGAACTTGGCGACCAGATCGACGTGCTCATCGTCGACACCGCCGCCGGTATCTCCGAATCCGTCGTCAGCTTCCTCCGGGCGTCCCAGGAACTGCTGCTGGTGGTGTGCGACGAGCCCACCTCAATCACCGATGCCTACGCCCTGATCAAACTTATGAACCGCGACTACGGCGTGACCCGCTTTCGCATCCTCGCCAACCAGGTACGCAGCGAGCAGGAAGGGCGGCACCTTTATGAGAAACTGACGCGCGTCACCGAGCGCTTTCTGGATGTGGCACTACAATACGTGGGTATGGTGCCGTACGATGAGGCGGTTAAAAAGGCGGTGCAGCGGCAGCGGGCGGTACTGGACGCCTATCCGCGTGCCAAGGCCTCGCTGGCCATCAAGGCGATTGCGGACAAGGTCGACAGCTGGCCGTTACCGTCCACGCCCCGTGGTCACCTGGAGTTCTTTGTGGAGCGGCTCGTCTAGGCCAGAGTCGGGAACCAGCCAACGACAACACCGGACGCATGACATTGGCGAAGCACCTGGGAATGTATCACCAAGCCGGAGCCTCGGGCCCGTCACGGCTGGTTGAGGAACACGCGCCGCTGGTCAAGAAAATCGCTCTCCACCTCATGGCCCGTCTGCCGGCCTCGGTTCAGTTGGAAGACCTGATGCAGGCCGGCATGATCGGCCTGCTGGAGGCCGCGCAACGCTACAGCTCCACCAAGGGCGCCACCTTCGAAACCTACGCCGGCATCCGTATTCGCGGCGCGATGGTCGATGAAATCCGCAAGGGCGACTGGGTGCCCCGTTCCGTGCACCGCAACTCGCGCCGGATCGCCCAGGCCATCAAGGCAGTGGAGGATCGGGAAGGGCGGGAGGCCCAGGACTGGGAAGTGGCCGAGGAACTGGGCATGGCGCTGCCGGACTACCACTCGGCCCTGTCCGACGCCAGCAGCGGCCGACTTTTTAGCCTGGATGAGCTCAAAGAATCCGGCGAGCTGCCGATAGAGGAATCAGAGAGCAGCGACAATCCATTGGACGGGTTGTCTTCGGAGGCATTTCGCCGCAGCCTGGCGCAGGCCATCGACGCGCTGCCGGAACGTGAAAAGCTGGTATTGAGCCTTTACTACCAGGAAGAATTGAACCTGAAGGAAATCGGGGCCGTGCTCGGGGTCAGTGAAAGCCGGGTCAGCCAGATCCACAGCCAGGCGGCGCTCCGGTTGCGGGGGCGTCTGACGGACTGGCGGGATGCGGAGGATGCCTGAATCCGTCGCTGCCCATTTTCAGTGTGTAGCTTTTGGTAACCGGCGCTTTACAACCGGTCCAAACGCCTGACAATAGACGGCAAAAGCCAAGGCTTGCCAGAGTTTCGGTGCTCAGGCCAAATGTATTCCGGGTGTTAGTTACTGGAGGTCCCATTGGACAAGAACATGAAAATCCTCATTGTGGACGACTTTTCCACAATGCGACGGATCATCAAGAACCTGCTGCGCGATCTCGGCTTCAGCAACACCGACGAAGCGGATGACGGGAATACCGCGTTACCGATGCTCAAGAGCGGGAAGTACGACTTCCTGATCACCGACTGGAACATGCCGGGCATGTCGGGATTTGACCTGCTCAAGGCCGTTCGCGCCGATGAGAACCTGAAAAACCTGCCGGTGTTGATGGTGACAGCGGAGGCCAAGCGGGACCAGATCGTCGCGGCGGCGCAGGCCGGGGTCAACGGCTATGTGGTCAAGCCCTTCACGGCCGCGGTCCTCAAGGAAAAGATCGAGAAAATCTTCGAACGCATTCAGTAACCAGAGGTCGGATGGCTCTCATGAGCGATAGCAAGAAGAACCATCAGGGGCTCGATCCGGACGTGACCGAAAAGCTCCAGCGCCAGGCGGCGGAACTGGCCGAAAGCGTCAACGCCGGCGACTATGGCCGGGCCATGTCCCTGATCAACGACCTGAGTGAGGTCAAGGATCAGAGCCTGTACCGGGAGGTGGGGCGCCTGACCCGCAGCTTGCACGAGGCCATCCGCAACTTCCAGATCGATCCCCGCAACGCCGAGCAGAAAGAAGCCCTCTCCAAGATGACCGACGCCTCCGACCGGCTGGAGTACGTCGTGCAGATGACCGCCCAGGCCGCCAACCGGACCATGGACCTGGTTGAGGAAAGCATGCCGATGGCGCATGCCATGCGGGACGAGGCGGCGGCGCTGCGACAGGAGTGGCAGCGACTGCGTCGTCGGGAGATGCAGCCGGACGAGTTCCGGGACCTGTACGCCCGCATCGATACCTTCTTCTCCAAGCTGACCGGCGACGCCGACACCCTGTATGGCAATCTGTCGGAAATCTTGCTGGCCCAGGACTTCCAGGACTTGACCGGCCAGGTGATTCAGAAGGTCACCACGCTGGTCAAGGAAGTGGAGGAACACCTGCTGAGCTTGGTGGTCATGGCCAGTCATGTCGACCAGCTGACCGGCACGGTGCATCAGCTCGACGACAAGTCGGTGTCGGCGGAGGAAGGTGTGGGCCCGCAAATCCGCACGGAAGAGCGTGACGATGTTGTGTCCGGGCAGGACGATGTCGATGACCTGCTGTCCAGTCTCGGTTTCTGAGCAAAGAGGGTAATCCATGGCGTTAGATGCCGACGAAGAGATCCTCCAGGACTTCCTGGTTGAGGCTGGAGAAATTCTCGAAAAGCTGTCCGAGCAGCTGGTGGACCTGGAGCAGCATCCGGACGACAGTGACCTGCTCAACGCCATCTTTCGCGGCTTCCACACCGTCAAGGGCGGTGCCGGATTCCTGCAGCTGGAAGCGCTTGTCAACTGCTGCCATGCCGCCGAGAACGTGTTCGACACCCTGCGCAACCACAAGCGGCAGGTGGACGCCGAGTTGATGGACGTGGTGCTGGAGGCCCTCGATCAAGTCAACGCTATGTTCGAGCAGGTACGTAACCACGAGGAACCCACGCCGGCTCCGGACCATTTGATCGTCGCGTTGGACGCGCTGGCCCAGCCGGCGGAAGCCGGCGCGGCACCAACCGCCGCGCCGCCCGCCAGCCCCGCTCCGGAGGTGCCGGCCGCAGTGCCAGTGCCGGAAAGCCAGGACGGTGGCGACATCACCGACGATGAATTCGAGCAGCTGCTGGATGCCCTGACCGAGGGTGAGGCGGGCGCAGCCGGGGCCGACAACGGCTCGCCGCCGGAGGCGTCCGACACCGCGGCCGGCGGCGATGAAATCACCGATGACGAATTCGAGGCGCTGCTGGACCAGCTGCATGGCAAAGGGCGTTTCTCCGGCGACGTGGTCACCAAGACCGGCGGCGGTGCGCCCGCTTCCGGTTCCGTCGGGGAGGGTTCCGGAACCCCGCCCGCCGGGGGTGACGACCTCATTACCGACGACGAGTTCGAAAAACTGCTGGATGAGCTGCACGGCAAGGGCGGCAGTCCCTCCGGGATCGCTTCCGGGCCGGCGTCACCCTCCGGAGCGGTTTCGCCCAAGCAGGAGCCTCCGGCGAAACCCGCCGCCACGCCCAGAGTGGAAAAAACGGAACCGGCCAAGGCCAGTACCCGGCCAGCGGCGCCGACGCGGGAGTCGGCCCCGGTGGCCGAGACTACGGTCCGGGTCGATACCAAGCGCCTGGATGACATCATGAATATGGTGGGCGAGCTGGTGCTGGTTCGTAACCGCTTGCAGCGCCTGGGCGCCGACAGCGACGATGAACAGATGCACAAAGCCGTCGCCAACCTCGACGTGGTGACCACCGACCTGCAGGCGGCGGTCATGCAGACCCGGATGCAGCCGATCAAGAAGGTCTTCGGCCGTTTCCCCCGAGTGGTGCGCGACCTGGCCCGCAACCTTAACAAGGAAGTCAACCTGGTCATGCACGGTGAGGACACCGATCTGGACAAAAACCTGGTCGAGGCCCTGTCCGATCCGCTGGTGCACTTGGTGCGGAACTCGGTGGACCACGGCATCGAGCCGCCGGATGTCCGGGAGAAGGCGGGCAAGCCGCGGATGGGCACGGTGACCCTGTCGGCGGAGCAGGAAGGGGACCACATCCTGCTGGCCATCGAGGATGACGGCGCCGGCATGGACCCGAACCGGCTGCGTCAGAAAGCGGTGGAAAAGGGGCTGTACGACCAGGATGCCGCCGACCGCCTGACCGATCAGGAGTGTTTCAATCTGATCTTCGCCGCCGGCTTTTCCACCAAGGAACAGATTTCCGACGTGTCCGGCCGGGGTGTGGGCATGGACGTGGTGAAAACCAAGATCGGCCAGCTGAACGGTCAGATCAGCATCGTCTCCGAGCAAGGCAAGGGCACCAAGATCCTGATCAAGGTGCCGTTGACCCTGGCGATCATGCCGACGCTGATGATCATGCTGGGCGACCAGTCCTTCGCGCTGCCGCTGGTCAACGTGGTGGAGATTTTCCACCTCGACCTCACCAAGACCAACATTGTCGACGGCCGCGAATGCATTGTCGTGCGCGACAAGGTTTTCCCGCTGTTCCACATCAAACGCTGGCTGGTGAAGGGCGCTGCTGCCCAGGATACCCCGGACAACGCCCATGTGGTGATCGTCGCCATGGGAACCAAGCAGGTCGGTTTTGTGGTGGACCAGCTGGTCGGGCAGGAAGAAGTGGTCATCAAGCCGCTCGGCCGCGCGCTTCAGGGCACGCCGGGCATGGCCGGCGCCACCATTACCGGTGACGGCCGTATCGCACTGATCATTGATGTCCCCAGCCTGCTGCAGCACTACGGCTGACCGGTACCGGTGGGGATCGCGCTAGGAGAGCAAGGATGACCGTTTCCGTCCTGATCGTGGACGATTCAGGGTTCTTCCGCAAACGGCTGACCGAAATACTGACCGGCTCCGGGCAGATCCGGGTGGCCGGGGTGGCGTCCAATGGGCGTGAGGGCGTGGAAATGGCCGAACGGCTGCGCCCGGATGTGATCACCATGGATTATGAAATGCCGGTGATGGATGGCATCACCGCCGTTCGCGAAATCATGCGCCGGCAGCCCACACCGGTGCTGATGTTTTCCTCGCTGACCTATGAGGGTGCCCGCGTCACCCTGGACGCCCTGGAAGCCGGTGCGGTGGATTTCCTGCCCAAGAATTTCGAGGAGATCGCCCGGGATTCCAGCCAGCTCCAGACCATTCTGATCCAGCGGGTACTGGATGTTGCCCGCAGCCGGCCCGGTGCCCGGGCCACGGCGCCCGCACCGTCGTCGGAGCGCGGCCGCACGGTACCGGCCAGGCCTGCGCCCCCCCGTGCCGCCTCGGCCTCGCTCCGGAGCCGGCAACCGGCGGCGCCGGATTCCCGGCCGGAAACTGTGGCCCGGGAGGGGGAGCCCCGCCGCCGGGGCCACGGCCCGGCCAAACACTACAGCGTCGTCGCCATCGGCACCTCCACCGGTGGCCCGGTGGCTCTGCAGAAGGTGCTGTCCGCCCTGCCGGCCACCTTCCCTGCGCCGATTGTGCTGGTGCAGCACATGCCGGCCAGCTTCACGCCGGCGTTTGCGGAACGGCTGAACAAACTGTGCCAGATCCAGGTCCGGCAGGCGGAGGATGGCGACCTGCTTCGTCCGGGGCTGGCGTTGCTGGCGCCGGGAGGCAAGCAGATGCTGGTGGAGAACCGGGGCGGCCAAGCCCGTATCCGCATTCTGCCCGGGGATGAGCGTCTCAACTACAAGCCCTGTGTCGACGTGACCTTTGGCTCGCTGGCGCGGAGCTTCCCCGGCAAGACTCTGGGCGTGATCCTGACCGGCATGGGCGCAGACGGCAAGGAAGGCTGTCGGATGATGAAGCAGACGGGGTCCGACGTCTGGTCCCAGGACGAGAAGTCATCGGTGATCTACGGCATGCCCATGGCGGTGGCCAAGGCCGGTCTCAGTGACGAGGTGTTGTCGCTGGATGAGATCGGCCCGCGTCTGGTGGAAGGGGTCTGCTAGTGGATATCCTCAGCCTGCTGGGCATCGTCCTGGCATTCGCGGCCATTCTTGGCGGCAACCTGCTCGAGGGCGGCGCCCTGGGGTCGCTGTTCAACGGCCCCGCAGCGGTGATCGTGATCGGCGGAACCCTGGCAGCCACGATCCTCCAGACCTCCTGGCCGGTGCTCAAACGGGCATGCTCCCAGGCCCGGTGGGTGTTCCTGCCACCGTATGTCAGTCTCGAGGATGGCATTGGCAAGGTGGTGGACTGGAGCGTCAAGGCGCGTAAGCAGGGACTGCTGGGCCTGGAAGGGCTGGCGGACCGGGAACAGGAGCCGTTTGCCCGCAAGGGCCTGCAACTGCTGGTGGACGGCGCCGAGCCGGAAACCCTGCGCAATGTGTTGGAAGTGGACTTGCAAAACCGGGAGCAACGGGACCTCGAGTCTGCCAAGGTGTTCGAATCCATGGGCGGGTATGCGCCGACCATCGGCATCATTGGTGCCGTGATGGGTCTGATCCAGGTGATGACCAATCTGGAAGATCCCCAGTCCCTGGGGGGAGGCATCGCCACCGCGTTTGTGGCCACCATCTACGGCGTGGCCCTGGCGAACCTGCTGTTCTTTCCGGTGGCCAACAAGTTGCGGGGCATCGTCCGCGAGCGCACCCGCTACGAGGACATGATGATCGATGGCCTGATCGCCATCGCGGAAGGGGAAAACCCAAAATCCATCGAGCTGCGGCTGCGGGGATTCCTGCAGTAACTCACCACGGGCCTTTCCTATGCGGCGTCGCAGGCAATCCCACGAAGACTTGCATAACCGGGAACGGTGGCTGATTTCCTACGCGGACTTCATTACCCTGCTGTTCGCTTTCTTCGTGGTCATGTACTCGGTTTCGTCCATCAATGAAGGCAAGTATAAGGTTCTGTCGGAGACCATGAGCGGGGTGTTCAACGCGCCCCAGCGCTCGTTCCAGCCGGTGGAGGTGGGCGACCAGCCGCGCCGCGCCGACAGTGCTCCGGCGGATCAGGTGATTCCGCCGCCGGTGGCCGAGGCCCCCCGCCATCCCGACATGGACGAGCAGGGGCGGGTGGAGGCGTTGCGGGCGATGTCGGACAGGCTGGCGCTGGAATTCGATGCGTTGATCCATCAGGGCGTGGTGTCCCTGGAAACCTCCGACCAGTGGCTGGAGCTCAATCTGCCGGACAGCCTGCTGTTCAGCAGCGGTGACGCCGAGCCCCACTACGATGCCTTCGAAGTGGTGGCAAAGATCGCCCGCGTGCTCCGGGGGCACGACAACGCCATCAAGGTGGAAGGGTTCACCGACAATCAGCCCATCAAAACGCCCCGATTCCCCTCGAACTGGGAACTGTCGGCGGCCCGTGCCGCGGCTCTGGTCCGGATGCTGGTCCGCGAGGGTATCGAGCCGGAGCGGATGGCGGCGGTGGGCTATGGCCAGTACCAGCCGGTCGCGCGCAACGACACCGAAGAGGGGCGACGGCGTAACCGGCGTGTGGTCCTGCTGATTTCCCGGGATGCCAGCATCCGGGGTACCATGCGTTGAGCTGGGCCCGTTCCCTGGGGTCTGTCAACGGCGGCTGGCATGAATTCTGTATCTGTTCCCCGTTCTGATCGAGTTGTGGCAAATCCTTGCCGGAACCTTGTGTTGTCCGCTGTTCAAGTTGCATGGGTGGCGGCCGATAATACCCTTGAACGACGAGACCGGGAGCGGGGCCGTTCCGGAGCGAATGTGGAGGCACGTACGTGCGAATCTGGGCAGTAGCCAATCAGAAGGGTGGGGTCGGCAAGACCACCACCGTGGTCACCCTGGGCGGACTCCTGGCCGAGCGGGGCAAACGCGTACTGGTGGTGGATCTGGACCCCCACGGCTCCCTGACAAGCTGGTTTGGCCTGGATCCGGATACCGTCCAGCGCAGTGTTTTCGGCCTGTTCCAGAATCAGGGACGGGTACCGGAGGGCCTGCCGGCGAGCTTGGTCACCGAGACCGGCTGTCCGGGGCTGTCGCTGATGCCCGCCAGCACCGCACTGGCAACGCTGGAGCGCCGGCTGGTGGGCGCCGAGGGCATGGGGCTGATCATTTCTCGGGCGTTGGCCCAGCTCTGGGACGACTTCGATTATGTGATTCTGGACAACACCCCGTCCTTGGGGGTGCTGATGGTTAACGCCCTGGCCGCGGCCCAGCACTTGGTGATTCCGGTGCAGACGGAGTTTCTTGCCATCAAGGGGCTTGAACGAATGCTGCATACCTTGCAGATGATCATGCGGTCCCAGAAGAACGCCCTGCCGTACACCATTGTGCCGACGCTGTTTGACCGCAGGACCCAGGCTTCCGTCAAGAGCCTCAACCTGCTGCGCAAGACATACGGCGACAGCCTCTGGCGCTTTGCCATCCCGGTCGACACCAAGTTCCGGGATGCCAGCCAGGCGGGGGTGGTGCCGTCGGCCCTGGATACCCAGACCCACGGCGTGCGGGCCTATACGCATCTGCTCAACGATTTGCTGGCGCACTCCGAAATCCCGAGGGAGCGGCGTCATGGTTGACGACGGAAAATTGACAGCGTTGGTGGACCCGGCCGAAGCCATCGCCAGTTATCTGGATGAACTGCTCCACAGCGCCACCGATGCCGCCCGGCAGGAAGACACCCGGAGCGAGCCGGATCCGGTGACGCCGGTGGCGGAGGAGCCTGCGCCACCGGTATCGGCCCCGGTAGTGGCTCCGGCGCCTGTGGCGGCTCCTGAACCGGTGCTCGAGGCTGCCCCTGCGCCACCGGCTCCGGAGACGCTGTCGGACGCCGGGACTCCGGCCCCGCCGACCCGGCCGGACTGGTCACAGCAGCCGTTCGAGTGCCTGCTGTTTACCGTGGCCGGGTTGCAGCTGGCGGTTCCCCTGGTACTGCTCGGCGCCATCCATCGCATCGAGGAAGAGATCCGGGCCATTCCCGGCAGCCCGCGTTGGTACATGGGGATCCGGCCGGACACGGAGCACAACCTACGGGTGGTGGACACCGCTGAATGGATCATGGCGGGTCGGGTGCCGGCCAATGCCCGGGACAACTACCGGTTTGTCATCCGCCTGGATGACAGTGACTGGGGACTGGCTTGCGACGAGGTCGCCCAGTCCTTCACGCTGCGCCCGGAGCAGGTGCGCTGGCGTTCCGCCCGCAGCAAGCGGCCCTGGCTCGCGGGCACGGTGATCGATCACATGTGCGCGCTGATTGACGTGCGCACCATGGCGGACCTGCTCGCCAGGGCGGAACGGGAGCACCACCTGGATCTGGAGTGACGGTAGCGAACCGTTACCGACTGAAACCGTGCAGGTCTGGCACGGTTTGTGCCCTACATATAGCATGTGGGCACTGATGATGTTTTTTTGACGATCAGGTTGCCCGCCGGGCAGCCACAGAGGAGACAGAGCGCTATGGCATCCCCGAGCGGACAGCAGAATCAGGCCCAGGATGATCAGGTACTGCAGTACGTGACGTTCAAACTGGATGACGAGACCTATGGCATCAACGTCATGCAGATTCAGGAAGTCCTGCGTTACACCGAGATTGCCCCGGTACCGGGTGCCCCGGACTACGTCCTTGGCATCATCAACCTGCGGGGCAACGTGGTCACGGTCATCGACACCCGCCGCCGGTTTGGCCTGGCGGACGCGGAAGTGACCGACGCCACCCGTATCGTGGTGATGGAGTCCGCGAACCAGGTGATGGGTATCCTGGTGGACTCCGTGGCCGAGGTTGTGTACCTGAAAAGCAGCGAAATCGAGACGGCACCCAACGTGGGGAACGAGGAAAGCGCCAAGTTCATCCAGGGTGTCTGCAACAAGAACGGCGAACTCATCATTCTGGTTGAGTTCGACAAGATGCTGACCGAAGACGAGTGGGCGGAAATCGCAGCACTGTAGGCCCAGGGTAGGGCAGACAGGCGACGGACGCCCCGGGAACCAACATCACAGGGGAGATGTCCGTCATGACTCCAGAGCTTTCCGCCATACTTCCGTGGTTGTGCACCGTGGCCGCCATCGTGCTTCTGGTGATCCAGGGCATCGTTCAGGGGCGTCGGATCCGGGCCCTGCGCACGTCCCTCAAGGAACGCTGTGACGCCCTCGGGCGGGAGGTGCATGCCACCACCAGCGGCAGCCTGGGGGTGGGCCAGCGCTTGGTGCAGTGCGAGCGGCAGCTGCATGAGCTGAAAACCGTCATTGAGGAAATGCGCCAGAACGATCCGCTGCGGGTTTCCTACGATGAAGCGGCCCGCTTGGTTGATCTGGGCGCAGATATCGACGATCTTATGAACACGTGCGGAATTTCCCGTCCCGAGGCGGAACTGGTGTCAGCATTACGAAAACGCCAGGTCGCCTGACCTGTCGTTCTAACGGAAGTGCTGGATGAAAAGAGTATACCCGAGGGCCCAGGCGGCCCTCCGTGCTGTCTCCCGCCATGAATTCGTCGCCGGCTCCGATCTTGCCCCCTCCATCACCGGCCACTCCATCCCCCGCGAGGAAACCGTCCGGCATCTGCTGTCCCTGATGCCGGAAATCGAACCCGACCAACGCCTGGTTCATGTCGGCGGTGGTTCGGGCTATCTAACCGCCGTGCTGGCCGAGCTGGCGCATACCGTGGTGTATGTTGAGCGCAACCCCGTGGTGGCCGAGGCGGCGAAGGCCCGCTTTGCCCGACTGGGCATGCACAACATCGAGGTCATGACGGTGGATGCGGAGGCCGGGTTGCCGGCCCTCGAGGGCGACCTGGTGTTGTGTACCACCTTCCTGAAGAACCTTAAGGGGCTGTTGCCGGCCCTGCGGGACCGGGGCCGGCTGGTGTGCCTGGAAGGCCGTGCCGGGCCGGTTCCCAGCCTGGCCATGTTCGAGAACCGCGGCGGGACGCTGGCGCGCAGCCAGACTCTGGGGTGGGTGGATTTCAACCGCAACGCCGAGCAGATCCTGATCGACCTGGGGCTGGTGGACGACACTCTGCTGTCGGCGGCCCGGGCGGAAGCCGCCCAGACCAATGCCCGGGTGCTGGACGTGGTCCGGAAGCGGCTCAACCTGGAGGAGGTCGGGTTGTACCAGGACCTGGCCAGGCAGCGCGGCATGGTGTTCCGGGAGGCGGACGAGGTCCTGACCGGCCTGCAGCCGGGTCTGTTCCGGCGTTTTTCGAGAACCTTCCTGGACTTGTCCCGGCTGATTCCGATCACCGAGGTAAACGGGCGGATCACCGTGATTACCGACGACCCCGATGCCCGCACCGACCAGCTGGAGCGGCTGACACCCAATTCCACCATTGAGTGCGTGCTGGTGACGCCGACGGATTTTCGGCGCATTTGGTCGGCGCTGGACCTGACCGCTCAGGGCAAGCAGTTTGTCGAGGACCACGCGGACCCGGTGACCGCGCCGGCCGCCCAGGCGAGTCTGGGCGACAAATCCGATTCCCGGCAGGTGGCGCCGTATCTGGTGTCCGTGTACGAGGCCATTCTGCTGGATGCGGTCAGCGAGAAAGCCAGTGATATTCATATCGAGCAGTACGGTGAGCGGGTCCGGGTTCGGCTGCGGGTTGATGGCGAACTGCACGACCTGTCCCGCTACCAGTTGACGCCCCGTGAGCTGCGGGGGGTGATCAACGTCATCAAACTGCGGGCGGAACTGAACATCGCCGAGCATCGCCTGCCCCAAGGCGGCCGATCCCAACTGAAACTGGGGGACGCGCTCTACGACCTGCGGATACAGACTCAGCCCTCGCTGCACGGCGAACACGTGGTGATCCGCCTGCTGCCCCAGACCGGCCGGGCCATGACCATCGCCGAGCTGGGCATGTCGAAGGCCATTGGCGCCCGTTACCAGCGGCTGCTGGACAACCCCGCGGGTTTGGTTCTGGTGGTGGGCCCTACCGGCTCCGGCAAGTCCACCACGCTCTATGCCGGCCTGCAGACCCTGGCGGACGACGGCCGTCGCAAGGTCATCACCGTCGAAGACCCCATCGAGTACTCCATCGACAACATTCAGCAGACTCGGGTCCGGGCAGACATCGGGTTTGGGTTCGCTGATGCCATGCGGGCCTTCGTCCGCGAAGATCCGGATGTCATCCTGGTGGGTGAGATCCGGGACCAGGAAACCGCGCTGGAGGCAATCCGGGCCTCCCAGACCGGCCATGTGGTGTTGTCGACCCTGCACTGCAACGATGCCGTGGATTCCCTCCAGCGGTTGTATGACCTGGGGGTTCACCCCAACTCCATCGCCGGCGAGCTGCTGGCGGTGATCGCCCAGCGCCTGGCCAAGCGCATCTGCCTGCACTGCCGGCAGCCGGCGGAACCGGAGCCGGGTATCCTCGCCGAGCTGTTTCCGGACGGCGCGCCCGCCAATTTTCGCTGCTACGAGGGGCAGGGGTGCGAGCATTGCAACGGCCGTGGCACCCAGGGCCGGGTGGCGATCGTGGAGTACATGGAGGTGAACTCCGACATCCGCAACGCCATTTCCAGCCAGCCGCCGATCGGGGAGTTGCGCTGGCGCGCCCTGGACGCGGGCCTGGTGACCATGCGCGACAGCGCGCTGGACCACGTCATTGAAGGGGTGATTCCCCTGTCCGAACTGCCCCGTATCCTGCCGAGGGAGCGCATGGCGCCGGAAGTCCGTGGTGGACGCAGGAGGTCCGAATGAGCCCGAAACAAGCAAAGATGTCGGTGGCCGGGGTCCAGCGGGCACCGGCCGAGGTGGCCTATGCCCACGAGTTGGCGGCGCTGGCCGATCTGGACATGGGGCCGGTGCCGCCGGGATGGCGGCTGTCCCCCCGGGCGGTGGAAACCTTCGTCATGGGTGACGACGCCCTGGGCATCGAGCGCAAGTTCGTGGCCGACCGGGCCATGGTGGTCCGGATCATCATTTCCCTGTGCACCAGCCGGGGCTGTCTGCTGGTGGGGGAACCCGGCACCGCCAAGTCCTGGTTGTCGGAACTGCTGGCCGCCGCGATTTCCGGTGTCTCCACGCTGACGCTTCAGGGCGGCGCGGTCGGTAGCGTGGACCAGTTGCTGTACGGCTGGAACGAGGCCATTCTCAAGCGCCAGGGCCCCTGTCGCGAAGCACTGATGCCCAGCCCGTTGCTGCGCGGCATGATGGAAGGCCGGCTGGTGCGGTTCGAGGAAATCGCTCGCTGCCCCCAGGCATTGCAGGACGCGCTGTTATCGGTGCTGTCGGATCGGGTGGTGGTGATACCGGAGCTGGCCGGGGACGAGGGGGTGATCCTGGCCCGCCACGGCTTCAACGTCATCGCCACGTCCAACAGTATCGACGAGGGGGTGCACGCCATGAGTGCGGCGCTCAAGCGGCGCATGGATTTCGAGGAGATCCGGCCGATCCGCCAGGTTGACGATGAAATCGACGTAGTGCTGAGGGAAGTGCGGCGAGCCAATGCGGCGGCCGGGGTGACCGTGGCGCCGGATCCGGCGGTGATTGAGGTACTGGTGACCCTGTTTCACGAGCTGCGTAATGGCCAGACATTGGACGGCCGCAGCACCGATCGCCTCGCCGGTTCGGCGCTGTCGACGGCCGAAGCGGTGGCGGTCGCCCATGCCGCCAGCCTGAATGCCTGGTACTACGGTGGCGGCGCCATGACCGTGGAGCACCTGATGCATCATGTGATCGGCTCGGCCCTCAAGGACCAGCCGGAGGATCGCCGGCGCCTGCGCCATTATTTCGAGACCGCAGTGGCCCAGCGTACCGGGGAACACTGGCGGCAGGTCTGGGCGTTGCGGTCACTGATTGTCTGAGGCGCCCGGGTTGGGGGCGCGGACATCGTCGGGGGTACGGCCCTGGATGTGAAAGGCGAACGCCAGAATCTCGGCGATGACCCGGTACAGGGTTTCCGGCACTTCCTCGTTCAGGGCCAATTGCGCCAGTACCCCGGCCAGCTCCGCGTTCTCGTACAGGGGCACATGGTGTGCCCGGGCCAGGCGGATGATCTCCTCCGCCAGTTCCCGGGTCCCGGAGGCGGCAATGGTCGGGGCACGTTTGCCATCGTATTTCAGGGCCACCGCGGCGGCTGGCCGGGTGCGGTTCGGACCGTCGTTCATGCGCGGGTATCCACCAATCTGTGTTCAATACGGGTTTCCGGATGACGCGGGCGACCCTGTCGGGTCTCGAGTTCAGCCACCTCCAGACCCAGGTCGGCCAGGCTGCGCCTCAGCAGGGGGAGCTCCCGGTTGACCTGACGCAGGGTTGAGGGCTTTTCCGCCCACACCCGTGCACTCACCGAACCGGTACGCAGGGCCACCTCGAACTGCAGGGCACCGGCCCGATCCAGCTCCATCGCCAGGGTAACCCGCCACTCACCGGCACTGACCCGCTGCCGGCGCCGCCTTTCCCCCTGTTCACCCTCATATTCCAGCCTCAGCTGCGCCACCCTGGGTTCCTGCTGGGCATTCAGCCATGGCAGCTCCAGCAGCAGGGTCAGGGCGGGGCCGCCGCCGGTTTCTGCGCCGGCACGGGTCGCCAGTACCTGGCTGTGCAGCTGGTTGCTGGTGATGCGGTTGAGCATGCCGGCCAGCAGGCGCAGGGCCTGGCCGACCGTCAGGGGCTCGGTGTCGGGGCGGGCGGACGACAGGGCGGCGTTCTGGGGAAAGCTCAGGGGCGCCTGCAACAGCTCCGGACTGGTCATCGGGGTGAGGCGGTTGAACGTGTCCGGCGGCTGGCCCTGTTCGGTCAGCAGGGCGGTCGCCACCTGGGCCAGGGCCAGTTTCAGGTCTGTGGGGGGCGGTGTTCCGGAGCGGAGCAGGCGGGATTCGGCGAACAGTCCGCTGTCCTGCAGCCATTGCCGGATCTGGGCCACGACGTCATCGTTCCGCCCGGCGCCGGGGTGCACCTCGCCGGCCCGGGGCAGGGCGGCCAACACCTGCGCCAGCGCAGTCCGGGCTGCTTCGGGTAGGGGCTGCATGGACTGGGCCGAGGGCAGCTGGCCGGGGACGGCCTGGGCCTTGAGTCCCTGGCTCAGAGACCGGGCCAGCAGGGCCAGGCCCTCGCCCAGATTGTGCTGCCATGGCAACCGCTGGATCAGAGCCCGGGCCAGGGTGGGGCCGGCCGTGTCCGCCAGTTTGCCCAGCAGCTGCAGCTCGTTGCCGCTGCGCAGTACCCGGATCCAGTCACCCGGGGTCAGTTCGGTCTGGCCGACGGCGGCCTGCACCCGCAGCGTTTGACCACGGATATCCAGCCGCAGTTCCGCCGGCGCCTGGCCCTGGCGCGACACCTCGGCCACGCGTGCCAGGACCGTCTCGCGATGGCCGATCCGCAGCTGGTCCAGAATCCGGGCGCCGTCGACCTCGGCCGTGCGACGGGCTTCCGCCGGACGGGAGGTGACACCGGGCAGCGGAGGCACGCCGGTGTTGCCGGGAGGCTTCGTCGTTGTCATGGCCCAAATTGACCCCAAGCAAGAGTAATCCGGAAATGCTTTCGTTATAATACGCGCCGCCGGCGACTTCCGCCGTTTTCGTCATGAATACACCCGGTGCCGCGCGACGCGCACCGCCTGGATTCGGGGCCCTGATGTCTGAGCCGTTACTACAGGCCGTCCATTTGCAGTGTGAACGCGACAGGCGGGTTCTGTTCCGCGATCTTTCGTTTTCCATACTGCCCGGTACGGTGACGCGTGTCGAGGGGCCCAACGGCTCGGGCAAGACCACGCTGCTGCGTATCCTGGCGGGGCTGAACGATGCTTGGAGCGGCGAGCTCTACTGGTGTGGCGAGCCTCGGGACCGGCAACGGGAAAGCTTCCTAAGGAACACCTTGTATCTGGGGCACCGCCCCGGCATCAAACCGCTGCTGACGCCGCTGGAAAACCTGCGCGCCCTGACCGCCGGTCGCCGGCCGTTGCCGGACCGGGTACTGCGTCAGGCGCTGGAGGGTACCGGTCTGGCGGCTTTTCAGGATGTTCCCTGCCGCAATCTGTCGGCGGGCCAGCAGCGTCGTGTGGCCCTGGCACGGTTGCTGATCGCCGACGAACCGCTGTGGCTGCTGGACGAGGTATTCACCGCCATCGACGTGCACGGGGTCGACGCGCTCGAGGCGCTGCTGCTGCAGCGGGCAGCCGAGGGCGGGGCGGTGGTGGTGACCACGCACCATGATCTGCGGCTGCCGGGCATGCACCGGATTCCGCTGGGGCAGGAGGAGGCGGGTGATGACTGAGCACCGCCGGCGACTGGCCAGCTCGGACGTGGGCCTGCTGGCCGCCATGAAGGCCGTTTTCCTGAGGGATCTGCGGGTGGCGTTCCGGCAGCGGCAGGATTTGGTCAATCCCCTGCTGTTTTTCGTGATGGTCGTGACGCTGTTCCCGCTCGGGGTGAGCCCGGAAGTGTCATTCCTACGGGAGGCCGGAGCCGGTATCCTGTGGGTGGCGGCCCTGCTGTCGGTGCTTTTGTCTCTGGACCACCTGTTCCGGCACGACTATGACGACGGCACCCTGGAACAGCTGGTGCTCCAGCCGCAGCCTCTGTTCCTGCTGGTGCTGGCCAAGACGCTGGCGCACTGGATGCTTACCGGACTGCCGCTGGTGCTGCTGGCACCGGTGCTGGGGGTGATGGTGCACCAGCCGGGGAACTCCATTGCGGTTTTGTGTCTAACGCTGCTGATCGGCACGCCGGCACTGAGTCTGATCGGCGCCATCGGTGCGGCCCTGACCCTGGGACTGCGGTCCGCCGGGGTGTTGCTGTCGCTGCTGATCATCCCGCTGTACATTCCGGTTCTGATCTTCGGCACCGGGACGGTGGCCGCGGCTGCGGAAGGGGCGCCGGTCGGTGGCCACCTGGCATTGATGGCGGCGTTCCTGGTGCTGGCGCTGACGCTGGCACCGTTCGCGGCGGCCTCGGCGTTGCGGATCAGCCTGTCAAACAGCTAGCGAGAGAAACAGAGTTCGAACGAACGGGTACCAATCGATGTGGCAATTTTTTCACAAGCTGGGGTCGCCGAAATGGTTTTACGGCATCGCGACCCGCCTGATGCCTTGGCTGCTGGCCGCCGGCGCGCTGCTGCTGTTGTCGGGCGTGGTGTGGGGGCTGGCATTCGCGCCCAAGGATTACCTTCAGGGTAACAGCTATCGCATCATCTACATTCACGTGCCGGCGGCGTTTCTGGCCCAGTCCGCGTACATCATGATGGCTGTCGCCGCGGTGGTCACCCTGGTCTGGCGCATGAAGCTGGCGGATGTGTTCGTGAAGGCGGTGGCGCCGGTGGGGCTCTGGCTGACCTTTCTGGCCCTGTTCACCGGCGCAGTCTGGGGCAAGCCCACCTGGGGCACCTGGTGGGTCTGGGACGCGCGTCTGACCTCCATGCTGATCCTGCTGTTCCTGTACGGCGGCGTCATCGCCCTCGGCCGCGCCATCAGCGACGAAAAATCGGCGGCCCGGGCGACTGCGGTGCTGGTTCTGGTCGGTGTGGTGAACATCCCGATCATCAAGTACTCGGTGGAATGGTGGAATACCCTGCACCAGCCCGCCACCTTCAAGCTGACGGAAAAGCCGTCGATGCCGCCGGAGATGTGGGTGCCGCTGCTGCTTTCGGTTCTGGGTCTGTACCTGATCTTCGGCTGGCTGGCCTGCATCCGCATGCAGTCCGAGATCCTGATCCGGGAGTCCCGGACCCGCTGGGTTCGTGAATTGGTGATGGCGGGGAGGAACTAATTCATGGCATTCGAGTCACTGTCTGCATTCATTGCCATGGAAGGCCACGGTCCCTATGTGTGGACCTGTTACGCCGTCTTCTTCCTGTGTCTGGTGGCGCTGATGCTCCAGTCGCTGCGCCGGCGCCGGGCGCTTCTGGACGAGTATCGCCGCGCCCTGGCGCAGCGGGACCGGGCCGCGCGGGACAACGCGCGGACGGCGGCCACCTTTACCCGAGTTGACGTACCCCAAGATTGAACAGCAGGTAACCCATGCATCCGATCCGTAAGAAACGGCTGACCATCGTTCTGGTTCTGCTCGTCGGCATCAGCCTGGCGGTGGGCCTGATCACCTACGCGCTGCGCCAGAACATCAACCTGTTTTACGACCCGACCCAGATCGCTTCGGGCGAGGCGCCCCTGGATGCCCGCATCCGGGCCGGTGGCATGGTCGAGGAGGGCTCGGTCATCCGTGACCCGAACAGCCTCAAGGTGGAATTCCGGATTACCGACTTCAACCGGTCGGTGCCGGTAGAGTACACCGGCATCCTGCCGGACCTGTTCGCGGAAGGGCAGGGGGTGGTCGCCATGGGACGGCTGACGCCGGAAGGCCGCTTCGTCGCGGACCAGGTGCTGGCCAAGCACGACGAGAACTACATGCCGCCGGAAGTGGCGGAGGCGCTGGAGAAATCCTCCGGCGGGCAGCACAAGGCCGGCGGCATGGCGTCGCCCGTCGTCACCCAATAAATTCCGTAGCCTTGACAGGGGATACTGATGTTTCCGGAACTCGGACAGATCGCACTGATCATCGCGCTGTTGCTGGCAGTGCTCCTTTCCGTCGTACCCCTGGTCGGTTCGCTGACCGGGCGGGATAACCTGCAGGCATTTGCCCGGCCCCTGGCCTCGGGCCTGTTCGTGTTCATCGGCTTGGCGTTCGCGCTGCTGACCCATGCTTTCCTGACCGATGACTTCTCGGTAGCCTACGTCGCCAACAACAGCAACAGCCTGTTGCCCTGGTACTTCAAGTTCAGCGCCGTCTGGGGCGGACACGAGGGGTCGCTGTTGCTGTGGATTCTGATGCTGTCGACCTGGACCCTGGCGGTGGCCATTTTCAGCCGGCGCCTGCCGTCGGTGATGATCTCCCAGGTGCTGTCGGTTCTGGGCATGGTGGCGGTGGGCTTTCTGCTGTTCATCATCGTCACCTCCAACCCCTTTGACCGCCTGCTGCCGAACGTGCCGGTCGATGGCGCCGATCTCAACCCGCTGCTGCAGGACGTGGGTCTGATCATGCATCCGCCGATGCTGTACATGGGCTATGTCGGCTTTTCCGTGGCCTTCGCCTTTGCCATCGCGGCACTGATCAACGGTCGCCTGGATGCCGCCTGGGCGCGCTGGTCCCGGCCCTGGACCACCGTGGCCTGGGCCTTCCTGTCCGTTGGCATTGCCCTGGGGAGCTGGTGGGCCTACTACGAGCTGGGCTGGGGCGGCTGGTGGTTCTGGGACCCGGTGGAAAACGCGTCCCTGATGCCCTGGCTGTCTGGCACCGCGCTGATGCACTCGCTGGCGGTGACGGAAAAACGCGGCGTGTTCAAGAGCTGGACGGTGCTGCTGGCCATTGTCACCTTTGCCCTGAGCCTGCTGGGAACATTCCTGGTTCGCTCCGGTGTGCTGACGTCGGTGCACGCGTTCGCCTCCGATCCGGAGCGGGGAACGTTCCTGCTGATGCTGCTGGCGGTGACGGTGTTTGCGAGCCTTGCCCTGTATGCCTTCCGGGCTCCGGTGGTGCATGTTCGTTCCCGGTATGGCGCCCTGTCGCGGGAGGTCTTCCTCCTGCTCAACAACATTTTGCTGGTGGCGGCGACGCTGCTGGTGGCGATTGGCACCCTGTACCCGCTGGTCCTGGACTATCTGGAACTGGGCAAACTGTCCATCGGCGAACCCTTCTTCAACCTGACCTTCAGCCCGCTGGCGGTGGCGACCGGTCTGCTGCTGGGGGCCGGCATCTTCTCCCGCTGGAAAAAGACCGACGGCGGCTGGCTCGGGCGCACGCTGCTCTGGCCCCTGGCCATCAGCGTCGTGGTGAGTGCCGCGGTCATGGTCGGTTACGGTGGCTTCCGGCCCTGGGCCTTTGCCGGTGTGTTCACCGCGTCCTGGGTGGCGGTGGCCACCGGCTGGGACCTGTGGCTCAAGTCCGCGTCCCGGCAGGGTCGGGTGGCGGGCTTGCGGCGCCTGTCCCGCAGTTACTGGGGCATGGTGCTGGGGCACCTGGGCCTGGCGATGACCATCGCCGGCGCCACTGTGGTGTCCAACTATGGTATCGAGCGTGACGTGCGCATGATGCCGGGGGATGTCGCCAGCGTCGGGGACTACCAGTTCGTATTCACCGACATCGGCGAGCGCCAAGGCCCGAATTTCACCGCCCAGTATGCCGGTTTCGATGTGCTGCTGGACGGTGACAAAATCGCCGAGCTGCACCCGGAGAAACGTCAGTACCGGGTCGGCATGAGCGTGATGACCGAGGCAGACATCGACGCCGGTCTGTTCCGGGACCTCTTCGTGGCGATCGGCGAACGCCTGTCCGAGGACGCCTGGGCGATCCGTCTCCAGTACAAGCCGCTGGTGCGCTGGTTGTGGCTTGGCGCCCTGGTGATGGCCATCGGCGGCTTCCTGGCCATCGCCGATCGCCGCTACCGGATTCGCGAGACCGCCCGGGAGCCCCGGCCGGTGGCGGATGCGCCCAAGGGCGGTGCGGAGGTGTTGTCATGAAGCGCCTGCTGCTGTTCCTGCCGCTGCTGGTGGCCGCCATCCTTGGCGTGGTGCTGTTCGCCGGCATTGGTCGTGATCCGACCCGCCTGGAGTCGGCCCTGATCGGCAAGCCGGTACCGGAGTTCAAGCTGGAGGACCTGCACGATCCCGGGCGTCAGTGGGACCGCAGCCTGTTTCTGGGGCAGGTGTCCTTGCTCAATGTCTGGGGCACCTGGTGCCCGTCCTGCCGGGATGAACACCCCGACCTGATGCGCCTGGCCCGCGAGCACGGTGTACGCATCATCGGCATGAACTACAAGGATCAGCGGGTGGACGCCCTGGACTGGCTGCGTCGGCTGGGGGATCCCTACCAGGTGAGCCTGTATGACCCGAAAGGCACCCTGGGGTTTGATCTGGGCGTGTACGGCGCGCCGGAAACCTTCGTCATCGACGCCAACGGCATCGTTCGCTACCGCCATGTCGGCGAGATCAACGAAAAGGTCTGGCAGGACATCCTGCGGCCGGTGGTTGAACAGGCCCGGGGGAACGGCTGATGGTGCGGAAACTGAGACTGCTGCTGCTCGTACTGCTGGTTGGTGCGGTTCCGGCCTGGGCGGACGTGGCCGATGTCTACGACTTCGACAGCCGGGCCCAGGAGGTCCGGTTCCAGAATCTGCTGGCGGAACTGCGTTGTCCCAAGTGCCAGAACCAGAACATCGCCGACTCCCATGCGCCGATCTCGCAGGACATGCGGGATGAAGTGTACCGGATGATGAAGGCGGGTGCTTCCGACGAGGAGATCGTCGATGCCCTGGTCGCCCGTTTCGGTGAGTTTGTCCGCTACAAGCCGAAGCTGGACAGCCGTACCTTCCTGCTGTGGTTCACCCCCGCGATCGCGGTGTTTGGCGGCCTGTTGGTGGTCGCCGGCGTGGTCATCCGCTCACGGCGCCGGGATCGTTCGGAACCGCCGTTGAGCCCGGAGGAACGGGCCCGTGCCGAGCGGATCCTGGCCGGTGCCGACAGCGGCGGACCGGCACCGCGTGAAGACTGATTCCATTTCATCCATGTTCAAGCCTGCGACACCGTTTCCATGACTAACACCTTCTGGATAGCCGCCACCGGCCTGATTCTCCTGGCCCTTGCGTTCATTCTCTACCCCGTCCTGTTCCATCGCCCGGAGGCCCGGGCCCGGGCCGACCTGCGGAACCAGAATCTGCTGGCCTACCGTACCCGGATGAAGGAGCTGGAGCAGGAACGTGACGCCGGCATTCTGGACGAGGAGAACTATCAGCTGCTGAAGGAGGAGCTCGCCGGCGCCCTGCTGGACGACGTCGCCGAGACCGACGAGCCGGCGGCGCGGCCTCCTCGGGCTCCCGGTCGCCGCAGTGCCATGGCGGTGGCCCTGGTGTCCATTCTGCTGCTGCCCGCGGGCGTTTTCCTGCTGTATCAGAAGTGGGGGGCCATGGATCGGGTCGAGCAGTTCCTGACCATGCAGGAAATGCAACGCTCCGGCGCCGCCCGGGAGGCACGCATGGCGGAGCTGGTGGAGGAACTGAGGGCCAAGCTCGAAGCCAGTCCGGACAATCCCGAGGGTTGGGCGATGCTGGGGCAGAGTTACATGCGCCTTGAGCGGTACACCGACGCGGCCTGGGCTTTCCGGCAGCTGGCCGACAGCGTGGCGGGAGACGACAACGCCCGGGCCGTGGCCCTGGGGCTGGCGGCCCAGGCGCTGTTCTTCGACAGCCGTGGCGACATGACCGAGGACGTGACCCGTACCATCGAACAGGCGCGCGCCCTGAACCCGGACGAGGTGAACTCGTTGGGTTTGCTGGGGATCCACGCCTTCGGCCGAGAGGACTACCGGGAGGCGATCCGGTACTGGCAGCGGATCGTGGAGGTGGCACCCGACCATCCGCAGATCGCGTCAATCCGCGGGGGCATCGAGGAAGCCTATCGACGCCTGGGCGAGACGCCCCCTGCGGAACCCGCCGCCGGTCCCGGGGTTACGGTACAACTGTCCCTCGCCGACGGCCTCGCCGGCCAGATACCGCCGGACACCACCCTGTTCGTGTTCGCGCGTGAAGCCGGCAATCCGTCCGGTCCCCCCCTGGCGGTGGCCCGCCTGAGCGCAGGTGACCTGCCGGCCACGGTGCGTCTGGACGACCGCATGGCAATGTCGCCGCAGCTGGCCATCTCCAAAGTCCGTCAGGTGATGGTCACCGCGCGCCTGAGCCGTTCCGGCGAGGTCACCGCCAGTGCCGGCGACTGGCAGGGCCAGCTGGCGGCGCCGGTGGCCGTCAGTGACGACGGCGACCCGGTGTCCCTGGTGATCGACCGTCAGCTGACCAACTGATACGGACGCCCGGCACCCGCTCACGGCGACAGATTGTCCGGGTAGAGCGGGGGCAGGGCGGTGTCGTTGCCGTTGGTCGGTGCCGGTCGCTGGCGCCGTGCCCGTTCCAGGGCGGCCAGCAGCGCCCGGTGGTCGTAGGCGTGGCCGTCAGGTTGGGCTCCGAAGCGGGCCTGTTCCAGGCGCGCCAGTTCCGCGGCCAAGCTGTGGTCGCCGAGGAAGGCCGCGACATCGTCAACGGTCCGGAAACGCTGGCCCGGATAGCGTGCGCGCATCCAGCGCAGCAACAGTCGCGGCGTGTCCGGCGAGGCCGCCCTCGCGGCCAGAATGAGTTGATCGTACCGGGCCCGTTCGGAACCGTCGGCATCCCGCTCACCCCGGCTTTCGGCCGGCGCTCCCCGTCCCCGCTGCCACCACCATCCAGCGACACTCAGGCCCCAGCCGGCGGCCAGGATCAGGCTAACCCAGAACCAGGGATTGCGGTCGGCTCCAGGTGCATCGGTGACCGCCGGGCCGGTCGCCGGTTCGGCGGCGGGCTCCGGTTTCGGGGGGCTGGCCTGGGGCGTGGCGGGGGCCGGCTCCGGGCTGCTGGCGGAGCCGATCACCGACAGCGTGCGTGCATCCAGCACCGCCACTTTCTCGCTGTCGGTGTCGGTGTCCCACCAGGGAATCCGGATTTCCGGCAGGGTCATGTCGCCGGCCTGGACGGGCACCAGAGCGATGGTCTGGCGCAGGCGGCCCTGCAACCCATCCTGGCCGACCTCGGTGTCCCGCTCTGGCTGGTCGGGGTAGGCACGCAGGCCCGGGGGTACCTGGTCCGGCAACGGCGGCAGGGTTTCCGCCGGCAGTCCGTCGGCCCGAAGCACCAGGGTGCGGGTCAGGTTGTCCCCGGCATGCACCTGGGGAGTGGCCGGCAGCCCGCTTTCCTCCAGGGTCAGGTTGCGGGCCGGCAGCCAGGTGTCACCGGAAAAGCTGTCCGGCACCGGCTTGACCGGTATGGGGAAAAACTCCTCGCTGTCCCGGAGGAAACGCAAGGCCCCTTCGGGCGTGCGTGCCTGGCCCTCGAAGCGAATGGGGGGCAGCTCCAGTTCGCCGGGCTTCTGCGGGAACACGGCATAGCGCCGTTCCACCACCCGATAGCGAATGCCGTCCCGGTACCGGGTGTATTCCCGCTGCTTGCCCAGCGCCTCGACCACCGCATCGGGGTGCTCCGGCTCCGAGAGCTCACCGCGAATCAGGTTTCCCGTGAAGAACAGTTTGACGGTGAGCACCAGCTGTTCCTGGACGTACACCTCGGCTTTGTCCGCCGACAGTTCAATGAAACTGTCCCTCGGCCGGGCGCCCTGGTCTGCCGGCGCCCCCGGCACCACCTCGATATCGATGGCCTTGGACGTGGTGCCCTTGAAGGTCAGGGGCGGAATGGTCAGGGTGCCGGTGCGGGTGGGGGCCAGCTGGTAGGTCCAGGTGATTTCCCCCACCATGTCGCCGTTGATGGTCTGGATGCTGTAACGCTGGTTGCGGGCGAGGATCTCGAAGTCCGGTTCGACCTTTTCAATGTCGGGGGAGGGCAAGTCCGAAAGGTTGAAATCGAACAGATTGCCCAGGTTGATGTCGATTTTCATGCGGCCCTTGACGGTGAGGGTCAGCACTTCCCCTTCGTACAGCCGGGTCCGGTCCGGCTCGACGCGCAGTTCGTCGGCCTGGACGGCAGAGGCCAGCACCAGCCACAGGAGGGCCAGGAGGGTGACGGTCCGTTTTACCATGGTGTATCGCCTTCGTCCGGAGGTGTCTGACGTTCCTGATACTGTTGCAGAAATTTGCGGCGCAGCAGACCGCCCGGGTTGTCCGGAATCCGGCGCAGCCACTGTTCCTGCGCCTGACTCAGAGGTACGGTCGACAGCTCGTCCGGTGCCTCGGCTCCGTCCTCCCGGCCCTCGCCGGGTTGCTGCTCATGGCCGGTGTCCGGTTCGGGGGGCGGCGGGGGCTCTGCCGTTTCCTGGGAGGGCTGGGGGGCCTGCCCGGCGTTGTCACGGGACGGCTCTGGGGCGCCGTTGGGGGGCGTATGGCCCGGAGTGGGGCCGGCGTTGCGGTCCGATTGGCTGTCCTGCCCCTGACGGTCGGGCGAGGACTGGCCGTGTTCTCGATCATCGCCCGGGTTCGGCGTTTGCCCCTGGCCTTGGCCCTGCTGCGACGGCTGGCGGCGTTGGCGCAGCAACTGTTCCACCAGCGCCCGGTTGTACCGGGCGTCCTCCATTTCGGGGTCCTGCGCCAGCGCCGAGTCGTAGGCCTTGATGGCGTCCTCGAGCCGGCCGGCCTGGGCCAGGGCATTGCCCCGGTTGTAGTCGGCATCCGGCCCCTGAAGGGTACCGAACAGCTGTGCCGCCTGATCGTAGCGGCCGGCCCGGTACAGCGCGGTGGCTTTCCATTCCGGCTGCGTCAGTTCCCGGGCGGCCTGTGCTGGGTCCTGCTCGATCAGCGCCGGCGCACGCTGGTCGTCCCGAAGCCAGAGGCTGTCCCAGCTGGCGGCCTGGGCCGGCTGGGGCGCCAGGGGAAGCATCAGCATCAGGGCGCCGGCGAGCATGCCCCGGCGCCACCCCAGCAACAGCAGGGGCGCGGCCAGCCACAGCAGCCAGTAGCCGTCGTCCTGCCAACGCGCCACCGTCAGATCGTTGGCGTCTTGCCAGTTGTTGCCGTCGGCGGCGCGCAGGGCCAGGGCCTGGATGTCGCCATCGTCCAGGGTGAGGGCATGGCTGTGGCCGCCGTTGTCGCGGGCCAGCCTGGCCAGCCCGGGGGCATCGGCCCGGGTCATGACGATGTTGCCGTTGTCCCGGATGAAGCCCCGCTTGGCGAGGGGAATGGGGCCGCCCTGTTCGGTCCCGACCACCAGGGTGTCCAGGGGGTAGCGCCCGTCCTGCAGCTGGTCGTGAATGGCGGCGCGGTACCGCTCGTTGACCCCGTCGCTGATGAGCAGAATTCGGCCCGGCCCCGGGGCTCCCTGGGCGAGCAGGGCCCTGGCCTGAGCCACCGCGAGGTCGGCCCGGTTGCCCTGGGCCGGCATGATCACCGGGTCGAGCACGGCGAGCATAGCTTCGATGGTGCGGGCGTCGTCGGTCAGTGGGGTCACCACGTGGCTGTCGGCGGCGTAGACCACCAAGGCGTTGAGGCTGCCCGCCCGGGCATCCAGGATGTCCCGGATTTTGCGCTTGGCCTGGGTCAGACGGTCCGGTTCCACGTCTGTCGCCAGCATCGACAGGGACAGGTCGAGCACGATCACCAGGCTGTCGCCCGGGTGTTTCAGGGGCGTGGGGGCCTCGCGCCAGGCGGGGCCGGCCAGGGCCAGACTGAGGCTGATCCAGGCGATGGCCGGAAGCACCCGCCGGGCGACCGGGTGCCGGCTGGCCGGGTCGTCCCGGCTCCGTACCAGGGGGGTGAGCAGGTGCTGGGGAATCCAGCGGGACCAGCCGCTGTCGCCGATGCCGCCGTGCCGCAGGGCCCACAGCAGCAGCGGGAGCAGGAACAGCAACAACAGCCAGGCCGGGCGCAGGAAGTGGAGATCAGTCATCGCGGGCCTCCTCCTGCCGGTGGCCGGCGCTTGGCATGCGCCGGAGTTCGAGGCGGCGCAGCAGCAGCCCGAGCGCGCCGGCCAGGGCCGCCAGACCCGCCGGCCAGTGGAACAGCTCGGTGACCGGCCGGAAGTACTTGCCCTCCAGTTCGATGGTCTCCAGCTGGTCGATGCTGTCATAGATCTGTTCCAGCTCCGGCAGGCTGCGGGCGCGGAAATACTGGCCGCCGGTGCTTTCTGCCATGCGCGTGAGCAGGGCTTCGTCGAGATCCCGGGACGGGTTGACCCGGCGGGAACCGAGCAGACCACGCTGGAGCATGCTTTCGGCGCCGATGCCGATGGTATAGAGCCGGACGCCGGCGGCCTTGGCGATTTCGATGGCTTTGTCCGGACGGATCTCGCCAGCGGTGTTGGCGCCGTCGGTGAGGAGGATGGCCACCCGCTGGCCCTGGGGCCGCTCCCGCAAGCGCTTCACTGCCAGGCCGACGGCGTCGCCGATGGCGGTGGCGCGTCCGGCCATGCCGAGGCCGGCTTCCTGAAGCAGGGTCCGGACCGTTTCCAGGTCGAACGTCAGCGGTGCCTGGACGTAGGGTTCGGTGCCAAACAGGATCAGCCCCAGGCGATCGCCCTGGCGCCGGGAGATGAAGTCGTTCAGGACGTACTTGACCGCCTGCAGGCGGTTGATGGCACGGCCCTGGATGATCATGTCCCGTTCATCCATGGAGGGAGAAATGTCCACCACCAGCATCAGGTCGCGGCCGGTGACCGGCAACTGCACTTCCTCGCCCACGTGCTGGGGCCGGGCCAGGGCCAGCACCAGTAACAGCCAGAGCAGGTACAGCAGCCCCTGCTGCCAGCGTGGGCTGGCGGAGCCCCGGGGGGACACGCCGGGCAGACCGGACAGCCAGTGACCGGTCGGGAGGTGGGGCGCTGGCACCGGCGGCCGGGCGGGACGCAGTCGCTGCAGTACCGGTGGCAGCAGCGCCAGCACCAGCAGCCAGGGGTAGGCGAACGTCAGCACCGCTGACCTCCCAGCCACAGGCGGGCGAAGTCGAGGGCTTGGGCCGGGTCGGTATCGGTGCTGGGGCGCCAGGTGGCCCGCACCAGTCCTGCCACCACTGGCCGGGCGGCGATGCGGTCGCGGGGGGCGGTGGCCAGTAGGAAATCGATCCAGGCCTCGCCGCTCAAGGACTCGGGGTGCTGTTCCGGGTGACAGGTCCGGGCCACCCGTTTGAGCAGGGCGTTCAGCTCGGCGAACCAGGCCGGGGAGGCCTCGGCCCGGTCCTGCAGCTGTGCCAGCAGCCGTTCGGCGTCGCGGCGCCAACGGTTGCGGCGACGGCGTCGGCGCCACCAGAGCACCAGGGCGGCCAGCAGGGCCAGGGTCATGGCCGCCAACAGCCACCAGCCCGGCGCCGGTGGCCAGAAACCCCCGCTGGCCGGCAGGTGGATGTCCTTCAGTTGGCTCAGGGGATCGTCCGGTGTCATCCGATCCGTCCTCCCGGTCCAAGCAGCGGGCGCAGGGCACCGGCGGGCTCGTCGCCGGTGGCCAGGTTGGCATGGGCCACGCCGGAGGTGCGGAAGCAACTGGCCAGCCGGGCTTCGTGGGCCTCCACCTTGGCCTGCCAGGCCCGCTGGAAGCTTGGATTGCCGGCGTCAAACCAGAGTGGCCCTGTCGCGGTGGCCACCGCGTAGCGCCCCCGCTCCGGCAACCGCCGCTCCAGCGGATCTTGAATCCTCAGCGCCGTGACCGGGTTGTGGCGGGCCAACGAGCCCAGCAGGCGCGGGGTGTCTTCGGTCAGGCCGAGGAAGTCGCTGAGGATAACGATGCGGTTGCCGGTATGGGCCACCCGGCGGGCTTCGATCAGGGCCTGATTCAAGCCGGCTGTGTCCGCGGGTGTGTCGGGGTCGGGTGGGTCGTCGGGGGTGTACTGCCGGTCGGCCAGGGCGTCAAGCAGACGCAGTACGGCGTTCTTGCGCCGGGCCGGGCGCAGTACCGACAACCGTTGGCCATTGAATACGATGCCGCCGACCTGATCTCCGGCCCAGAATGCCAGCCAAGCCAGGATGGCGGCGGCCTGGGCACAGCGGACCTGTTTGTAGGCTCCGGTGCTGGCGAAAAACAGGGTCGGTCCCAGGTCGCAGAGCAGCAGCACCGGACGCTCCCGTTCCTCATCGTAGAGTTTGGTGTGGGGGGCCTGGCGGCGGGCGGTTACTCGCCAGTCGATGCTGCGGATGTCATCCCCCGGCTGGTATTGCCGGACCTCGGAGAACACCATGCCCCGGCCTTTCTGGGGGGATTTTCGCAATCCGGCCTGGCGGCTGCGGGCGGAGCGGGCGGTGGGCAGTTGCAGGGCGCGGGCGTCCGCCTGCAGCCGGATCAGGTCCGGCAGCGGGGCGTGGATTGCGGAGTGGCTGGCGGTCATCTCGCTGGTGGTAACCTCCCGGAGCATGGGGAATCAGGCGGTGACGGGCACAAGGTCCAGAAGCCGGCTGATCAGGGCGTCCGGCGTTATACCCTCGGCTTCCGCTTCGAAGGTCAGCAGGAGCCGGTGCCGGAGCACGTCGTAGGCCATGGCCCTGACGTCCTCGGGGCTGACGTAGTCACGGCCATCGAGCCAGGCATGGGCCCGGGCGCAACGGTCCAGGGCAATGGTGCCGCGGGGACTGGCGCCGAAGGCGATCCAGCGGGCCAGTTCGGGGTCCAGGATGGCGGCGTCCCGGGTCGCCAGAAC
This sequence comes from Marinobacter lutaoensis, assembly GCF_001981305.1. Taxonomy (GTDB): domain Bacteria; phylum Pseudomonadota; class Gammaproteobacteria; order Pseudomonadales; family Oleiphilaceae; genus Marinobacter; species Marinobacter lutaoensis. The sequence continues at coordinate 321,261 of NZ_MSCW01000001.1, forward strand.
CAGAGCCAGGAGGTACTGTTCCACCGGCTCCGCCATGTACAGGTCCGCGACTTCGGCCCGGGCCTGGAACACCGTCTCTGCGCGAATTCTCAAGTCGGCTTTCGGCAGTCCCTGACGGTAATCGTTACGGGCCAGGTGTAGGATGGCCTTCTCCGCTTCGGCCGAGGGGTAGTCGATCAGCACATGCATCAGGAAGCGATCGAGCTGGGCCTCGGGCAGAGGGTAGGTGCCTTCCTGTTCAATCGGGTTCTGGGTCGCCATGACCATGAACAAACGATCCAGCGGGAAGGTTTTCATGCCCACGCTGACCTGGCGTTCCGCCATGGCTTCCAGCAGCGCCGACTGCACTTTCGCCGGAGCGCGGTTGATTTCATCGGCCAGCACGAGGTTATGAAAAATGGGCCCTTTCTGGAACTCGAAGTGTCCGGTCTCGGCCCGGTAAATCTCGCTGCCGGTGACATCGGACGGCAACAGGTCAGGCGTGAACTGGATGCGGTGAAAGTCGCCCTCGCGATGGTCGGCCAGGGCCTTGATGGCTGTGGTCTTGGCCAGCCCGGGGGCGCCTTCCACCAGCAGGTGCCCATCGGCCAGCAGGGCGATCAGCAACCGATCCACCAGCGTTTCCTGACCGATAATCCGTTTGGCTAACTGAGTCCTTAACTCACCGAACGTATGCTGTAGTGACATTGGGCGTGGCCGCTCCCTGTTGATCCGATGTCCCGTCGGGGAAACGTATTGTTCATAAGTAGTTGCCGCAGTTTTCGCATGTAAACGGCAAAAATCAAGCGTTTGGCTATGCTTATGTGACGATGCGTCGATTACGTTTATTTCACACTGACCAGAGGTAGTTCATGAACGCGCTGACTGTGGCCAGCAAGGAACAGTTCTTCCAGCAGCTCGCGGATGCATTTGCCGAAAAAATCGCCAAAACCGAGGCAAAGAAAATCAGTGAGTTCGCGAAACAGCATTACGCCCACATTCCCCTCGAAGAGTTGGTGAGTCGACGATTCTCGGATACCTATGGCGCCATCCTGGCGGCCTGGCAATTCCTGCAGAAGCGCACCGCGGACGAGACGCCGGTTTCCGTGTTCAACCCGGACCTGGAAAGTGACGGCTGGCAGTCCACCCACACCGTGATCTTCATCCTGCATCCGAACATGCCGTTCCTGATCGATTCCCTGCGGATCGCGATCAACCAGCGGGAAATCGGCACCCACTCCATCCAGCATTCGATCCTGCGGGTGGAACGGGATCCGAACGGCAAGCTCAAGCGGCTTTTTTCGACCAAGAAAAGCAGCTCCAGTTCCCAGTTCGAGGCTTTCATCGTGCTGGAGATCGATCGCCACAGTGATCCCGAGGACCTGAAAGCGCTGGAGCAGGCTCTGCAGAACGTGCTGCACGAGGTTCGGATTGCCGTGTCCGACTTTCCCCGGGTCACCGGCAAGGTCAACGAGTGCATCGCCGAGCTGGACACCACCACCGCCGGCATCAGCGAGGAGGATAAGGACGAGGCCAGGGCCTTCCTGAAGTGGCTGGTGGAAGATCATTTCACCTTCCTGGGGTATGACGAATACGACTTCGCCCCCGACAAGGACGGCTTGGTGGTGCGCCGGGTACCGAATTCCGAGCTGGGTATCCTGAGGGTCAATAACGAGCGGCCGGAAAAGGTCCGCCTGAGCGAGCTGCCGCGGACCCGCCAGGAGATGACCCGGGGCAACGATATCTTCATCTTTGCCAAGTCGGCGCAGCGTTCCCGCGTGCACCGGCCAGCCTACCCGGACTACATTGCGGTCAAGAAATTCAATGACCAGGGCGAGGTGATCGGCGAACGCCGGTTCCTGGGCCTGTACACCGCCCGGGTTTACAACGAACGGCCGGACGAGATCCCGTTGTTGCGCCGCAAGTTCGAGACGGTGATGCAGCGCTCCGGTTTCCTGCGCGATGACTACGCCGGCAAGGAGCTGGAACAGATCCTCACCCTGTACCCCAGGGACGAGCTGTTCCAGATCGAAACCGACGAGCTGCTGCGGGTAGCCAAGAGCATTCTCTACATTCAGGAGCGCCGCCGCATCGAGCTGTTCATGCGCGAGGACGTGTATGGTCAGTTTGTCACCTGCTTGGCATTCTTCCCCCGTGACATCTACAACACCGAGCTGCGCCTGAAGGTGGAACGGGTACTGCTGGAGTATCTGGGGGCCGAGGATATCGAGTTCGTCACCCACTTCTCCGAGTCGGTCTTGGCCCGGGTCCAGTTCACCATCCGGGTACCGCAGGTGGAGAACCGGCAGCTGCCGATCGCCGAGATTCGCGAGAAGGTCATCGAGCTGGCGCAGTCCTGGCGCGACGGCCTCTACGACGCGCTCAGCGAGTGCTATGGCGAGGAACGGGGCAATGAGTTCTACCGGCTGTGGGCGGGCGGTTTCCCCGCCAGCTATACCGACATGTTCTCACCGCGCCGGGCAGCGATCGACCTGGATCACATCGCCTCGGCCGCTGACAACGACGACCTGGCGATGAGCTTCTACCGGGCGTTGGAAGAAGACGAGAGCACCTTGCACTTCAAGCTGTTCTATCCGGACGAGCCGCTGCCGCTGTCCGACGTCATGCCGATTTTCGACAACCTCGGCTTCCGGGTACTGGGCGAGCACCCGTTCGAGGTGCTGGATCGCCATGGCAAGTCCGTGTGGATACACGATTTCACCCTGCAGGCCCATTCTGGTGACGTGGTGGACATCCACCGCATCCGGCCGATCTTCGAGGACCTGTTCCGCAAGGTCTGGTACGGCGAGGCGGAGAACGACGCCTTCAACCGCCTGCTGCTCTCCTCCTACATGAGCTGGCGGGAAATTGCGTTGCTCCGGGCTTATGCGCGCTATATGCGCCAGATCCGTTTCTCCAACAGCCAGACCTTTATTTCCAACACCTTGGTCAACCATGTGCACCTGACCCGGCTGCTGCTGGACTTCTTCGACACCCGGTTCAATCCGGACCGGCACCAGAGTCACGCCAAGAGCGAGGCGGCCCAGCAGAAGCTGCTGCTGGAGTTCAACGCCGGCCTGGACGAGGTGGACAACCTCAGCGAGGACCGGGTTCTGCGCCTGTACATGGAGCTGATGCAGGCGACCCTGCGCACCAACTACTACCAGCTGGACGCCGAGGGCCAGCCCAAGCCTTACATCAGCGTCAAGTTCGATCCTTCCCGGATTCCAGACATGCCGCTGCCGCTGCCGATGTTCGAGATTTTCGTTTACTCACCCCGGGTGGAAGGGGTGCATCTGCGGGGTGGCAAGGTGGCCCGGGGTGGCCTGCGCTGGTCCGACCGCTTTGAGGACTACCGCACCGAAATCCTGGGGCTGGTGAAGGCGCAGCAGGTCAAGAACGCGGTGATCGTGCCGGTGGGCGCCAAGGGTGGCTTTGTGGCCAAGCAGCTGCCCGACCCGTCCGACCGCGAGGCCTTCCAGGCCGAGGGCATCGAGGCCTACAAAACCTTCATCCGGGGCCTGCTGGACGTGACCGATAACCTGGTGGATGCCGGTATCCAGCCGCCCCAGTGGGTGGTGCGCTACGACGAAGATGATCACTACCTGGTGGTTGCGGCGGACAAGGGCACGGCCACCTTCTCCGACATCGCCAACGGCATCGCCGAGGAATACGGTTTCTGGATGGGCGATGCCTTCGCCTCCGGGGGCAGCAACGGTTACGACCACAAGAAGATGGGCATCACCGCCCGGGGCGCCTGGGTGTCCGTGGAGCGCCACTTCCGGGAGATGGGTATCAATCCGGCGGTGGATGAATTCACCGCCATCGGCATTGGCGATATGAGCGGCGACGTGTTCGGTAACGGCATGCTCTGTTCCGAGAAGACCAAGCTGGTGGCCGCCTTCAATCACATGCACATCTTCGTCGATCCGGATCCGGATCCCGAGGTGAGCTACCGGGAGCGTAAGCGGCTGTTCGAGCTGCCGCGATCCGCGTGGACGGACTACAACCCGAAACTGATTTCCAAGGGGGGCGGGGTGTTCAGCCGCAGCGCCAAGTCCATCCCGGTCAGCCCCGAGATGAAGAAGCTGCTGGACATCAAGGCCGATCGCGTACCACCGAACATGCTGATCAGCCATATCCTCCGAGCCCGGGTCGACCTGCTCTGGGTGGGGGGGATTGGAACCTACGTCAAGGCCAGCACCGAGTCCCACGGTGACGTTGGCGACAAGGCTAACGACGGCCTGCGCATCAATGGCCGGGAATTGCGCTGCAAGGTGGTGGCCGAGGGCGGCAACCTGGGGCTCACCCAGCTGGGCCGCATCGAGTATGCCCTCAAGGGGGGGCGGCTGAACACCGACTTCATCGACAACTCCGGTGGTGTGGACTGCTCCGACCATGAAGTCAACATGAAGATCCTGCTCAACCGGGCCGTGGCGCTGGGGGATCTGACCGCCAAGCAGCGCAACCTGATGCTGGAGGAAATGACCGACGACGTGGCGGCACTGGTGCTGAAAAACAACTATCGCCAGACCCAGGCGATCAGCATCGCCAGTGAGGATACCGCCTCGCGCCTGGAGGAATACCGGCGCCTGATGAATACCCTCGAAAGCCAGGGCAAGCTGAACCGGGCCCTGGAATTCCTGCCGGATGACGAGACCCTGTCCGAGCGCAAGCTGGCGAACAAGGGCCTGACCCGGCCGGAACTGTCGGTACTGATCTCCTACGTCAAGGCGGATCTGAAGCAGACCCTCATCGACAGTAAGTTGCCGGACGAGCCGCTGCTGGCCGGTGAGATGTACAAGGTGTTCCCGCGGGCCCTGACCCAGAAGTTCAGTAAGGAGCTGGGCGAGCACCAGCTGCGCCGCGAGATCATCGCGACCCAGATCGCCAACGACATGGTGAATCACATGGGGATCACCTTCGTCGAACGCATGAGCCAGTCCACCGGCGCCGACGCAGCGTCCATCGCCCTGGCCTGGATCATCGCCCGGGACGTATTCCGGATCGACAACTGGTGGGACCGGATCGAAGCCCTGGACTTCCACGTGTCGGCCAAGCTGCAGATGGAGCTGATGCAGGACCTGATGCGCCTGATGCGCCGGACCGTGCGCTGGTTGCTGCGCAACCGCCGCGCCGAGCTGAACATTCAGGGGCACATGGAACGCTTTGCCGACAGCGTCTGGGCCATCACCGCCGGCCTGCCCGACTATCTGGGCGACCAGGCGCGGCAAACCTGGGAAGCCCGGCATCAGGAGCTGGTGGACGCCGGCCTGCCGAACGAACTGGCGTCGGTGCTGGCCGGAACCAATTACCTGTACTCCTCGCTGGGTATCATCGAGGCCCGGGAAGCCACCGGCATGCCGCTCAAGACAGTGGCCAACCTGTACTTCGAGCTGGGTGACCGCCTGGATCTGAGCTGGTTCGCCGACGCCATTGCCCAGCTGCAGCCTGGGTCCCACTGGCAGGCATTGGCTCGGGAGAGTTTCCGGGAGGACCTGGACTGGCAGCAGCGGGCTCTGACCACCGGCGTGTTGCGGCTGGCGGAATCGCCGGAGGACGTGCCCCGGTGCGTGGAAAACTGGTTGCAGGGCCACGAGGCCATGATCAACCGCTGGAACGCCATGCTGGCGGAACTCAAGGGCGCGCGCGAGCCGGAGTATGCCATGTTCTCGGTGGCGCTGCGGGAGCTGCTGGACCTGGCCCAGAGCACCCAGCACCAGAGTGCGCCCGAGACCAGCTAGGTATTGCGTTGCGGCCCGGGTTCACGTTCAATGCGTGGCTCGAGTCTACTACGGGAGAGAAAATTCATGGGGCAGCTGGACCACCTTCTGGACAAGAACCGGGCCTGGGCCAACGGCATCAAGTCGGTCGACCCCAAGTTCTTCGACCGCCTGTCCAACCAGCAGGCGCCGGAGTACCTCTGGATCGGCTGTGCTGACAGCCGGGTTCCGGCCAACCAGATAGTCGACCTGCTGCCCGGTGAGTTGTTCGTCCACCGCAACGTGGCGAACGTGGTGGTGCACACGGACTTCAACTGTCTGTCGGTCCTCCAGTTCGCCATTGAGGTGCTCAAGGTCAAGCACGTTATGGTGGTGGGGCATTATGGCTGCGGCGGTGTCCGGGCGGCGTTGCAGAACCAGGGGTTTGGCTTGATCAGCCACTGGTTGCGCCACGTTCAGGATGTCCGTGACCGTTACCAGGACGTGCTGGACGCCATTCCCAACGAGCAGGACCGGGTGGACCGGCTGTGCGAGCTGAATGTGATCGAGCAGGTCAGCCATGTCTGCCAGAACAACATCGTCCAGGAGGCTTGGCGCCGTGGCCAGCCGCTGACCGTGCATGGTTTCGTGTACGATGTCGCGGACGGCCTGCTCCGGGACATGGGCCTGTCGATTTCCAGCAAGGAAGAAAAGGAGCAGATCCGGCGCAACGCCGTGGACGAGCTCGTATTGCGGCCGGTGCGCTCCGGACGCCAGAAAGTTGTTTGACCCCGGAGCCGGTGCCTGAGCGCCGGCTCGTTCCATCCGTTTGACCCGTCGGTTTTTTCTGCCATGTCCGTACTTCCCAATTCCCACGAGGTGTTGTTGCGCCACGTCGGTCGCCTGCGTGGCCAGGTGGCGTTGCTGGGTGTCCAGGATCCGGCCCTGCTGTCCAGGCTGGCGGTCACCGGGCTGGCCATGACCGAGCACGCCGGCGTCCATCGGAGCCTTTCCGGCGCCGCCGGCTGGCGCGCTGCCTTTGGCTACGACGACCCGACCTTGCAGGCAGCCCGTTACGACAGCCTGGTGGTGTTTTTGCCCAAGGCCCGTGCTGAGCTGGAGCTGCGCCTGGCCCTGGCCTTCTGGCTGGCCAGGGCCGGCGCCGAGGTCCTGCTGGTGGGGGAGAAGAAAGAGGGCATCGCCGGTGCCGTCAAACACTTCCGGGCCCGGGCACCGTCTGCGGTCAAGGTCGACAGTGCCCGCCACTGCCAGGTATGGAGTGCGCAGGTGGCCGTGCCCCTTGCGGCCTTTGACCTGGCCGACTGGCTGAGCTGGACGCCGCTGGCGTACCGGGGCGTGTCGCTGAACATCGCCGGATTGCCGGGGGTGTTCAGCCTGGGTGAACTGGATGACGGCACGGCGCTGCTGCTGGACTCGTTTGCCGAGCGGCCCCTGGTGGCGCCCCGGGTGCTGGACTTCGCCTGTGGTGCCGGGGTGATCGGTGCCTGGTTGCAGGCCTCGGCCCGGGCCGAGGGCCGGGAGGTTCCGGTGGATGGCGTCGATGTCCAGGCCCAGGCGGTTCGCTGTGCCCGGGAAACCTACGCCCGCAACGGCGGTCAGGGCACCATCCTGGCGTCCGACGGCCTGTCCGGGGTGTCGGGGCGCTGGCCGGCCGTGGTCAGCAACCCCCCCTTCCATTCTGGTGTGAAAACCGATACCTCCATGACCGAACGTTTCCTGGCCCAGGTGTCCGAGCACCTGCAACCGGGCGGCGAACTGCGGCTGGTGGCCAACAGTTTCCTGCCCTATGAGACCCTGATGGCCCGCCATGTAGGGCCGGTGGAGCGGCTGGCCGGGGACCGCCGGTTTACGGTTTACCGGGCTGTCCGGACATAAAAAAAGCCCCTGGGGTACGGGGCAAGGGGTAATGGGCGTGAACACCCCATACTCTAGGGTGAATTTCTAGAGTAATCAGCCTAAAAATCGTCAGTTTCCAGATGGAATCTCGAATGATCGAAACGAGCAACGATAGCCTGCCAACCCCCGAGGGGGTGCTGGCTCTGGTCCGGCCTGGTGGGGCGCGGGGGCTGAGGGCCTGGGATGCCGCCGATGCGTTGTTGCTGGACACCGCCCATGATTATCTTCGGGAGCAGCCGGATGCGCGGGTGCTGGTGGTGGACGATGCTTTCGGAGCCTTGGGGCTGGGCTTGGCCCGCGCCCGCCCGGACCTGGTGGCCGACAACGCCACCCTGGCGTCGGCCCTGCGCGCGAATCGGGCCCGCAATCCCGGATGCCCGCCGGTGGCCGCACCGAGTGACTGGCGGGCGCCGCCTTCGGGGCCATACGACTTGGTGCTGCTGAGGATTCCCCGGCAGGCGGACTACCTGGGCTGGCTGCTGCGCTGGCTCAACGGTGTGCTGGCGGCACAGGGCCGGTTGCTGGCCGGTGGTATGATCAAGCACCTGCCCGACCGCAGCGTGGCGCTGTTCGCCGAAGCGGTCCGGACTGACACGGTGCTGCCGGCGCGCAAGAAGGCCAGGGTGGTGGTTTGTCGCCGGGGCGAGGCTCGTCTGGCGGACTGGCCGGATACCTGGAAAGGCTATCGGCTCGACGACGGCCTGACGTTCGAGGGATTGCCGGCGGTATTTTCCCGTGACCGGCTGGACCAGGGTACCCGTCGGTTGTTGCCCTGGGTGGCCCGGGCGGTGGCCGCGCTGCCCCCGCAGGCGCGGATGCTGGATCTGGCCTGTGGCAATGGCATTCTGGGGATTTCCGCGTTGGTCCGGCGTCCGGACCTGATGGCGACCTTTGTGGATGTATCCAGCCAGGCCCTGATGAGTGCTGGCCATAACCTGGCCCGGGCCTGCCCCGGGGTTGATGCCGCTTTCCTGCACCAGGACGGCTTGGCGGGGTCGGAAGGGCCGTTCGAGCTGATCCTGCTCAACCCGCCGTTCCATGACGGCGGCGCGGTGGGGGACCACATCGCCTTGCGGCTGCTCCGCCAGGCGGCGCAACGGCTGGCGCCCGGGGGCCGCCTGCTGTTGGTGGGCAACCGGCACCTGGGCTATCACCGGAGCCTGCGCCGGTGGTTCAGCCGGGTCCGTCAGCTGGACGCGGACCCCAAATTCGTGGTGTTCGAGGCTGGGCGGTCGTAGCCGAGGCGGGCCAGGGTATCGACGATGGCCTGGGTCTGGCTGTCGATCTCAATATTGACCCGGTCGCCCACCTGGGCCTCGCCGAAGGTGGTCGCCCTCAAGGTTTCCGGAATCAGGTGCACGTTGAAGCGGTTGTCGCGTACCTCGCCAATGGTCAGGCTGGCGCCGTTGACCGCCACGAAGCCCTTCGGAAAGAGGTAGCGACTCCAGCCCTCCGGCAGTTCGAACCAGACCGTGACGTTGTTTTCCGGCCGTTCGATCGCCACCACGGTGGCGGTGGTGTGGATGTGACCGGACAGCAGGTGGCCGCCGATCTCGTCACCGATACGGGCGGCCCGCTCGAAGTTCACCCGGTCTCCGGGCGCCAGCTGGCCGAGGATGGTCCGGTTCAGGGTTTCCTGCATGGCATCGAAATACAGGGTGGCGCCTTCCTGCCGGGTCACCGTCAGGCAGGTCCCGTTGATAGCGACGGAGGCGCCGATGGCAACGTCCCGGGTCTGGTGCTCGGGAAGCCGGATCGCCAGTGTATTGAGCCCCGGACGAACGGTGACCGCCTCCACGGTCGCGATCCCTTGGACAATGCCTGTAAACATAACCTGACCTCACTGCGGGTGAATCCTGGCGCCTTGCCGGAAAGACCGAAGGATAGCGGTCCGGCCCCGGGCTTGCCAAGTGTCCGGCGGCCGGGCTCAAGGATTGGGCATGTTCGCCGATACCCGAAACAGATACATTGATAGACTCCATGCGCAATAGGTTGAGAGCCTGATGGCGGAACACACTTCATCGTCCCAGGATCGGGACGCCAGCCGTGAGCCGGTGCTGCGTCCGGGGCGTGCCGCTGATCCTCTGCCGCAACCCCGGGACGGGGAGGCGGCGGCTCCGGTGACCGTCGCCGATGACGGCGCACCCGGGACGACCGCGGATGCGGCGTCCGCCGACTCCCCGGCGGAGCACGAGGCGGAAGGACACGGGCACGAAGGGGACGCAGGCCAGGTCGCCCAGGCCAGCGCCGCCGCCCGGCAGCGGCGCCTGCGCTTGCTGCTGCGTCAGTGCGACCGGGTGCTGCTGATGGACTTCAACCTGCTCGCCATGAACGACTGGCCGGACAACTTTACCCTGGCCGCCGCCCGCCGTCGTCGCGATCTCTGGCTGACCGGGGCGTTGGCGGCGGCGGCGGTGTTCCTGAGCGGCCTGACCGGGTTTGTGCCGGCCTGGCTCGCCGGTGGGGGCTTCGGGGCCTTCGTGATCATCCTGCTGCTGGGACTGCCGGCCATCCGTCGGGTCTACACCTCCCGTCCGTCCTATCTCGATCTGCTGCTCCGGCGCCATCGGCTGCTGGCCGATGCCCGCCGTCACGCCGCTCACCTGGAAGGCAAGGAGGGGCTGGTCTGGCAATGTGTGGGCATGGCGGAGTACAACCCGGCGCTGAAAAACCCGCGGTTCAGCGGGCTGGTGCGGTTATCCGAGCAGCGAGCGCTGCCGCGCAGCCTGACCCGCCGGGAGCATGTGCGCTTGTACCTGATCTTCCTGCTGGAGGCGGAGAAAGCCTATGCCAAGGTGCAACAGGCATTTTTCGAGGGTAATCAGCAGGCCATCGATCGGGGTTGGGAGCAGGTGGCGGCGGAGCCGGAGCCCCGCGCTTGACATCATCGTGCTTCAAACGTATGTTTCAAACAGACGTTTGCTAGAGGCGGTGACAACAACATGGCGCAATCTGATACCGTTGACCGGATCCTGGACGCAGCCGAAGAGCTGTTTGCCGAACGCGGCTTTTCCGAAACTTCCCTCCGAATGATTACCAGCAAGGCTAAAGTAAATCTGGCGGCCGTCAATTACCATTTTGGCTCAAAGAACGCGCTGATCCATGCGGTGTTCGCCCGTTTCCTGACGCCATTTTCCGCGACCCTGGAAAAGGCCTTCGATGAACTCGAGGAGCGTTGCGGTGACCAGCCGCCGACTCTGAACCAGACCCTGTGGGCCCTGACGGAAAGCGCCGTACGCATGCCCCAGCGCAACGAAAAGGGGATCTCCATTTTCATGCGTCTGTTGGGGTTGGCCTACACCCAGTCCCAGGGTCACCTGCGCAAGTTCCTGGAGCAGGAATACAGCGAGCCGTTCAGCCGCTTCATGCGGCTGCTTAAGGCGGCTACACCGCAACTGTCCGCTGTGGACCGTTACTGGCGCATCCAGTTCATGCTGGGGGCCACCGCCTTCACCATGTCCAGCTCCGACGCCCTGCGGGACATCCTGCAGAACAAGACCGGGGTGGAAACCTCGGTGCAGGAGATCGCCGCCCGCTTGGTGCCCTTCCTGGCGGCGGGCATGCAGGCCGAGGACACCCTGCTGGTATCGCCGGCGGGCAGCAAGGTCCCGGTTGCCTGAGCCCGCCGCCCTCGGTTAGGCTTCCGGTCTGGATTCACCCGGACACGGAGCCCGGCCATCTTGAGCCTACCGACGTCACCCGCTGTTGATCATCTGCGCATTTCCATCGCCGACCAGACCCTTCTCGTGATGGCGGACGGGGAGCGGGTGCTTGCCCGCTACCCGGTGTCCACGGCACGCAACGGGGTGGGGGAGCGTGACGGCAGCGGCTGCACGCCCAGGGGGCGCCACTATATCCGCGCCATGATCGGCGCCGGCATGCCCGAGGGTGCGGTGTTTCGCGCCCGGCGTCCCACGGGAGAGGTGTTCTCCAGCGTGCTGGCACGCCAATACCCGGAACGAGACTGGATTCTCAGCCGGATTCTGTGGCTGTGTGGCTTGGAGTCGGGGAAAAACCGGGGGCGCGGGGTCGATACTTTCCGCCGCTTCATATACATTCACGGCACGCCGGAGAGCGAGCCCATGGGCGTGCCCAAGTCCCATGGCTGCATTCGCATGCGCAACCGGGATGTGATCGAACTGTTCGAGCGGGTCCGTCCCGGTTTGCCGGTCGTGATTTCTGAGTCATCCATAACGGTCGGGAAAGTCGATGATTGACACACTGCTGGCGACCTTCAACCGGTGGGTCGAGGGGTTCGGCCTGATGTCCCAGGGCTGGCGCGTGGGGGTGATCGTGTTCATCCTGGTGTTCGGTACCGCCACCGTCGCCTATATCGCCAGCCACGTCATCCGGTTGCTGGAAGCCCGTTTCGAGAAGACCCGCAATCTCTGGGACGATGCCTTGCTGCACGCCGCCCGCCGGCCGGTGGTGGCGTTTGTCTGGCTGCAGGGGGTGTACTGGGCCGCGGAGGTGGCGCATCACTATTCCGGCGCGGAGATCTTCAAGGTCAACGAGACGGCGCTGGAGCTCGGTTTCATCTGGGTGCTGGTGTGGGCTCTGCTGCGCCTGATCAAGCAAGCGGAAAAGATCCTGTCGTCGCCGCTGAAGATGCAGAAACCGATGGACTACACCACCGTCAACGCGGTGAGCAAGTTGTCCAAGGCCGTGGTGATCATCACGGCGGTTCTGATCGCCATGCAAAGCCTCGGTTACAGTATTTCGGGCGTGCTCGCCTTCGGCGGCGTCGGCGGCATCGCGGTGGGGTTTGCGGCCAAGGATCTGCTGGCCAACTTCTTCGGCGGCATGATCGTGCACCTGGACCGGCCGTTCAAGGTGGGGGACTGGATCCGCTCCCCGGACCGCACCATCGAGGGTACGGTGGAGCACATCGGTTGGCGGGTCACCACCATCCGGACCTTCGACCAGCGCCCCCTCTATGTGCCCAATGCGGCCTTCACCACCATTGCCGTCGAGAACCCCTCGCGCATGACCAACCGGCGAATCTACGAAACCATCGGCGTGCGATACGCGGACGTGAAGCAGATGCCCGAGATCGTGGCGGATATCCGTGCCATGCTGGAGCATCACGAGGAGATCGACACCCGGCGGACGCTGATCGTGAACTTCGTGGCGTTCAACGCGTCGTCGCTGGACATCATGGTATACACCTTCACCAAGACCACGGACTGGGTACGCTTTCATGAAATCAAACAGGATGTCCTGCTGAAGATCAGCGACATCATCGAACAGCACGGTGCTGAGGTGGCCTTCCCGACGCGGACCCTGCACCTGCCCGACGGCGTCCGCCTGGTGGCCGGGACAGGGCAGACTGCCGATGTCGGCGATCCCGGCGGCAAGGACACCCGACCCGAACATTCCGAGGAAACGTAAGATGGCGGCATCATCCATTCAGCCGGTCGGTATCATTGGCGGTACCGGCCTGACCACCCTGGCCGGACTGCGGATCGAGGGGGAGTCGGCGGTCACCACCGAGTGGGGCGAACCCTCCGCGCCTCTGGTCCGGGGTACCCTGGACCGTCAGCCGGTGATTTTTCTGGCCCGTCACGGCAACCCCCACCGGATTCCGCCGCACCAGGTAAACTATCGGGCCAATCTGATGGCCCTGTACCAGGCCGGGGTGCGAACGGTGGTGGGCGTCAATGCCGTGGGCGGCATTCACCCGGACATGGGGCCGGCCCATGTGGTGATTCCGGACCAGATCATCGATTACACCTGGGGGCGGGCCTGCACCTTCTTTGAGGGGGAACTGGATTCGGTGACCCACATTGATTTCACCTATCCCTACGACCGCGAGGCCCGTGAGCTGCTGATCGAAGCGGCCCGGGCGGAATCGATTGGATTCTCGGGTTTTGGCGTCTACGGCGCGACCCAGGGGCCGCGGCTGGAGACGGCGGCGGAAATTCGCCGGATGGAGCGGGACGGTTGTGATCTGGTGGGCATGACCGGTATGCCGGAGGCCGTGCTCGCGGCTGAACTGGGAATGCGTTATGCCTGCCTGGGACTGGTGGTGAACTGGGCGGCCGGCAAGACCGACCACATCATCACCATGGACGAGATCGAGGCGGCCATCGAGCAGGGGATGTCCGGCGTCAAGCGGGTTCTGGCGCGCTCGGTGGCCTCCCTGGGGGCGCTCAGTCCTCTGCCCCGACCCGCTTGAAGAACACCAGCACGCCGATGGTGGGGGAATCCAGCAGGTGGATTTCCTCGCTCCGCATCCGGCGGGTTTCCCGAATCCAGGTGACCAGTTCCAGCGGCGTACGGGCGGGTGCGGCCTGCTCGCCCGGCAGCATCGGATCCTCGCCGGTGGCCATCGGCGTTTCTTCCGGCCCGGCCACCGGCATGGGTGTGGATACCGGGGCGGCCCGCCAGTGGTTGAGTTCGGCGGAAACATGCAGGTAGCGCTGGCGGCGGATGGTGAGGGTGCCTTCGATTTCCCGCTGTCCGGCGCCGGCGATCCAGTCGCCCAGAGCAACCCTGAGGGGCGGGCCTTCATAGTCCGGAGGGAACGACTGATACCAGCCCGCCGTCATCAGGACCCGGTAGCGTCCGCTCCGTTCCAGACGCTGGGCTGCCGTCTTCAGGTACAGATCCTGTTCCGGAGCCAGGTTCAGCGTGGTGGTGACCTCTCCCTGTTCGGATACCGCCCAGAGGGTATCTCCCGGAGGCGTGGTGGGCGCGATCTCCCGGCCTGCCATCCGTTCATCAAGGGTCTCCGGGTCGACAATGCGTTCGAAAATGACAAATTCCGCCCGGTAGTAGTCATCGGGCACGGCTTGCGCCGACTGGGCCGAGGCGTTCCCCGCCGGGAACACAAGGGCCACCAGGACAAGGGCACAGGTGGCCAGGGCGCGCAGGCTGTGAGCGGTTGGTTGCAACGGAGAGTCTCCCTGGGTCATGTTCCAATCTCAGGCACCGGCGTTCGCAGGTGCCGGCGACAGTTCGTCAAGCATGCGTGAAATGCCGTCGAGTTTACCACTGGCGGAACTGTCCTTCAGCCGGAAACGGAAACTGTTGGCGCCTTCGAGTCGGTACTGATCGGGCGCGGATTGCACTTTTTTAACCAGGATCAGCGGATCCACCGGCGTCGAGCCGCCGAACTCGAAACGGGTCCATTCCTTGCCAGCGTCCACTTTGACGATGCCCAGCGCTTCGGCCTTGAGCCGGAGCTCGGTCTGACGGATCAGATTCCTGGCGGGTTCGGGCAGCAGACCGAAGCGATCGATCATTTCCACCTGAAGTTCTTTTAATGCTTCGGCATCGCTGACGCTGGCGATGCGCTTGTACAGCATCAGGCGGTTGTGCACATCCGGCAGGTAGTCCTCGGGGATCAGCGCGGGGATCCGCAGGTTCATTTCGGTGCCGTGACTCAGGGGCAGGTCGGCGTTGGGGGTGCGGCCCTCACGGATCGCCTTCACCGCCTCGTCCAGCAGCTGCATGTAGAGGGTGAAACCGATACTTTCGATCTGCCCGCTCTGCTCTTCGCCCAGCAGTTCGCCGGCACCGCGGATTTCCAAGTCGTGGGTGGCCAGCATGAAGCCGGCGCCGAGATCCTGGGCTTCCGCGATGGCGTCCAGCCGCTTCCGGGCGTCGGCGCTGAGGCTGCGTGGCGGGGGCGTCAGCAGGTAGGCATAGGCTTGGTGATGGGAACGTCCAACGCGGCCCCGCAGCTGGTGCAGCTGGGCCAGGCCGAACTTGTCCGCCCGCTCAATGATGATGGTGTTGGCGCTGGGGATGTCGATGCCGGTCTCGATGATGGTGGTGCACACCAGCACATTGAAGCGCTTGTGGTAAAAGTCCGACATGATCTGCTCCAGCTGGCGTTCGCGCATCTGGCCATGGGCGACCCCGACGCGCGCCTCCGGAATCAACCGGCGCAGGTCCTCGGCGGCCTTCTCGATGGTGGCCACGTCGTTGTGTAGGTAGTACACCTGGCCGCCGCGCAGGATCTCCCTCAGGATGGCTTCTTTGATCATGGCCTCGTCGCGCTGGCGCACGAAGGTTTTTACCGACAGGCGCCGGGCCGGCGGGGTGGCAATGATGGACAGGTCCCTCAGGTGGCCCATGGCCATGTTCAGGGTGCGTGGAATCGGGGTGGCGGTGAGGGTCAGCATGTCCACCTCCGCCCGCAGGGCCTTCAGTTTTTCTTTCTGCTGCACGCCGAAGCGGTGTTCTTCGTCGATGATGACCAGTCCCAGGTTCTTGAACCGGACGTCGCCCTGCAGCAGCTTGTGGGTTCCGATGACGATGTCGGCCTGGCCGCTTTCAACGGCCTCCAGGGCCTTGCTGGTCTGGCCGGCGGTGCGGAAACGGCTGAGCAGCTCCACCCGCACCGGGGTGTCGGCGAAACGGTCCCGGAAGGATTCATAGTGCTGCTGGGCCAGCAGAGTGGTGGGCACCAGCACGGCCACTTGCTTGCCGGACCAAGTGGCCAGGAAGGCAGCGCGCATGGCCACTTCGGTCTTGCCGAAGCCGACATCGCCGCAGACCAGGCGGTCCATTGGCCGTTCGCTGGTCATGTCCTCGAACACCGCCTGGATGGCCGCCTCCTGATCCGGGGTTTCCTCGAACGGGAAGCCGGCGGCGAAGGCACGGTACGCCTCTTTCGGGTCCTCAAACTGGAAGCCCTTGCGGGCTTCCCGGCGGGCGTAAATGTCCAGCAGCTCCGCCGCGGTGTCGCGGATCTTTTCCAGGGCCTTCTGCTTGGTATTGCTCCAGCGGTCGGTGCCGAGCTTGTGCAGGGGCGCGTTGTCGACGTCCGCGCCGGTGTACCGGGAAATCAGGTGCAGGCTGGACACGGGGACGTACAACTTGGCGCCGCCGGCATACTCCAGTGTCAGAAACTCGTTGGCGTCGCCGTCGACGGTCAGGGTTTCCAGTCCCAGATAGCGGCCCACCCCGTGGTCGATGTGTACCACCGGCGCACCGACGCGCAGCTCCGACAGGTCGCGGTAGCCGGCGTCGTTCACTTCGGTGGGTTTTTCCCGGCGCCGGCGTTGCAGCACCCGTTCGCCGAACAGCGCCGTTTCCGTCACCAGTGCCAGCCGGTGTGTCGGCAGTACCAGCCCTTGTTCCAGGGGCGCGATGGTGATGCCCAGTCGGCAGCTGTCCTGGTGCAGGAATCCGTGCCAGTCCGCGACAGTGGCCGCGGCCAGGCCATACGCCTTCAGATCCTGCAGCAGCGCCTCGCGGCGCCCCGAGGATTCGGCGCCGATCAGGACCCGGCCGCCGAACTCCTGCAGGAAGTTCCGGAGCCGGCCGGCAGGGTCCGCCGCACGTCCGTCCATGGCGACGTTCGGCAGGGGCTGGGTGTCGCAGTTATGGCTGCCGGCGCCGTCCGCCGGCGCGCTGCTTGGGGTGACTCGTGGGTAGGCCTTGAGGTGGCCGAACAGCTCGTCCGGCAGCAGGAACAGCTCGGCCGGCGGCAGGATCGGCCGTAGCCGGTCGTGCCGTCGTTCCTCGTAGCGGCTTCGGGTTTCCGCATCGAACTGTGCCACGGCTTCGTTCAACCCCTCGGCGGTGAACACCAGTGTGTTCCGGGGCAGGTAGTCGAACAGGGTGGCGGTTTCGTCGAAGAACAGCGGCAGGTAATACTCGATGCCCGGCGGCGTGATGGCGTGGCTGACGTCCTGATAGACCGGGGCATCCTTGTCGGCGTTGGGGAAGTGTTCGAACCAGCGGTTGCGGAAACCGGAGCGGGCCTCCTTGTGCCAGGGGAACTCATAGGCCGGCAGCAGCTCAATGCGCTCGATCTGGTCGATGGACCGCTGGGTTTCCGGATCGAAGGTGCGTAGGGTTTCGATTTCGTCGTCGAACAGGTCAATCCGGTAGGGCCGTTCGGCCCCCATCGGGAAGATATCGAGGATTGCGCCCCGGACGGCGTACTCGCCATGCTCGTAGACGTTGTCGGTATGCCGGTAACCGGCCGCCTCCAGCTGCTGGCGCCAAGTGTCGATGTGTAGGGCCTGGCCCACCTCCAGGATCAGGGTGTTGCCCTGGAGGTAACTGACCGGCGGCAGCCGGTGCATTAGGGTCCGTGCCGGCACCACCAGCAAGCCATGGCGGGTCGCCGGCAGCCGGTGCAGGGTACGGATGCGTCGGGAGGTGATGTCCTGGTGCGGTGAGAACAGGTCGTAGGGCAGGGTTTCCCAGTCTGGCAGCGACAGCAATTCCGGGCCGTTGTCGGTACGACCGTCGCTGTCTTGGGGCAGGCCGAGAAAGAACCGAAGCGACTGCTCCAGGCGCATGGCGTCTTCGGTACTGCGGGTGATCACCAGCGTCAGGCCATCGTGGGCCCGGGCGCTTTCGCAGATGGCCAGGGCATCGCTGCTGCCGTGCAGTTGTCCCCAGCGACGGTGGTCGGCCGGGCGCGTGGGGGCGGCCGGGGCGATCAGGGGCGTGGTGGACGATGACGGGCCTGCGCTCATGACGGTTCTTCGGCTCCTGCTGGTTGGCTGTCGGTCGTGGACAAGCGGCGTATTCTAGCGTCCGGGGGTGGCGGTGTCATGGCGGCCGAGCACGGGCCGCTCGCATTTGCCGTGGGCTACGATAAATTGGATAATGTGCGCCCAAAATTTTTACCACCGCTATTCACAGCAGAGGTTGCAACCGTGAGTCACGATCAGATCAATCAGTACCTGTCTAACTGGACGGAGAGGGAGTCCACCGCGGAAGCCATGATTCCGCTGATCGGCCGTCTGTACCGCAAGAACAACGTGGTTACCTCCGTGTATGGGCGCGCCATCATCAACCAGTCGGTGATCGACATCATTCGTGCTCACCGGTTCGTGCGTCAGGTCGAGGACAAGGAGCTGTCCGTCCATGACACTCTGCCGATCCTGGAAGCGATGGACAAGCTCGAGCTGGGCCGCGCCCACATCGACATTGGTAAGCTCGCGGTCAAGTACAAGGCTGAGGGCGGTGATCTGGTCGAGTTCCTCAAGCGCGAGATCGGTCCGGTGGTGGGTCAGTACGCGGCCCAGTCCGAGGCGAATTCGCACCAGCACACCAAGGACGTGGTGCTGTACGGCTTCGGCCGGATCGGTCGACTCCTGGCCCGCATCCTGATCGAGAAGGCCGGCGGCGGTAACAACCTGCGCCTGCGTGCCATCGTGGTGCGCAAGGGGGGCGCGGAGAACGACCTGGAGAAGCGTGCCAGCCTGTTGCGGCGTGATTCCGTGCATGGTCCGTTCGACGGCACCATTACCGTTGACCAGGAAGGTTCCGCACTGATCGCCAACGGCAACTACATCAAGGTGATTTACTCCGACGGTCCGGATCAGGTCGATTACACCCAGTACGGCATCGACAACGCGATCGTGATCGACAACACCGGCAAATGGCGGGATGAGGAAGGGCTGGGTCTGCACCTGAAGTCCAAGGGGGTCAGCCGCGTTATTCTGACTGCGCCGGGCAAGGGCAACATCAAGAACATTGTGTATGGTATCAACAATGACACCATCACCGATGACGACAAGATCCTGTCCGCGGCGTCCTGTACCACCAATGCCATCACGCCGGTGCTGAAGGCCATCAACGACGAGTACGGTATCGAGGACGGTCACGTCGAGACGGTGCACTCCTACACCAACGACCAGAACCTGATCGACAACTACCACAAGGGCAGTCGCCGGGGGCGCAGCGCGCCGCTGAACATGGTGATCACCGAGACCGGCGCCGCCAAGGCGGTGGCCAAGGCGCTGCCGGAGCTGAAAGGCAAGCTGACCGGCAACGCCATCCGAGTGCCGACGCCGAACGTGTCCATGGCGATTCTGAACCTGAACCTGCGCAAGGACGTGACCGCCGATGAGGTGAACGACTACCTGCGGGATATGGCGCTGCACTCCGAGCTGCAAAAGCAGATCGACTTTGTGAACTCGCCGGAGGTGGTGTCTTCCGACTTCGTGGGTTCCCGGCACGCCGGTATCGTGGACGCTCAGGCCACCATTGCCAACGGCAAGCGCCTGGTGCTGTACGTCTGGTACGACAACGAGTTTGGTTACAGTGCGCAGGTGATTCGCTGCGTCAACCAGATGGCGGGCGTGACCTATCCGATTTTCCCGAAACGGGCCCGCGACTGATCGCCGCCCCGGATAGGGCGGGAGGATCCGAAAACCCCCGGTGGCCGTCGCCACCGGGGGTTTTTTATGGTCCCGGCCGTGCGGGATCGCCGGGAAAGGCGTTTCCTTTCTGGTGGAAATAGGTTTCCTTAATCTCTATAATTGGCGCGATTTTGGGTATGTCTGGCACCCCGTTTCTCATCATTTCCTGCGTCGAACGTTGGCTGGCCGCTTGCGCGGAGGCGTTCGTACCATAAGGTGCAACCATTGCGGTGCATTCCGGCTAGGAAACCTGGGCCGCAGGGGCTGGGCGTGACAAATCCACAATAGTTTCTGATGATTGGATGAGGCTAAATGATCAAAATCAA
Source organism: Marinobacter lutaoensis (assembly GCF_001981305.1). Taxonomy (GTDB): domain Bacteria; phylum Pseudomonadota; class Gammaproteobacteria; order Pseudomonadales; family Oleiphilaceae; genus Marinobacter; species Marinobacter lutaoensis. Next base: position 341,304 of record NZ_MSCW01000001.1, read on the forward strand.
GAAAGGCCTGGATCTTCCCATCAGCGGCGCTCCCGAACAGACCATTACTGACGGCAAACCCGTTCGCCATGTGGCGTTGATCGGCTTTGACTACAACGGCATGAAGCCGACGATGGCTGTGAAAGAGGGGGACCGTGTCAAGCGCGGGTCGCTGCTGTTCACGGACAAGAAGACCGAAGGCGTTCGCTACACATCCCCCGCCGCGGGCGTGGTCAAGGAAATCAATCGAGGAGAGCGCCGTGTGTTCCAGTCCGTCGTCATCGAGATCGATGGTGATGAGGCGGAAACCTACGCTCGCTATGACGAGGCCGACCTGGCCGGGCTGGAGCGCCAGCAGGTGGTCGATAACCTGGTCGAGTCCGGCTTGTGGACGGCGTTCCGGACCCGTCCTTACAGTAAAGTACCGGCGATTGACACCACTCCGCATTCCATTTTCGTGTCGGTCATGGACACCAACCCGCTGGCCGCGGATCCGACCGTCATCATCGCTGAAAATGCCAAGGCCTTCGAGAATGGCCTGACGCTCATCGCCAAACTCACCAACGGCAAGGTGTTCGTCACCGGCAAGCCCGACGCCGGCGTATCCGTGCCCAAGGCGGACAACATCGAGGTCCATCACTTCGACGGCGTGCATCCGGCGGGCAACGTGGGTACCCACATTCACTATCTGGATCCCGTGTCGGCCACCAAGACGGTCTGGTCCATCAACTATCAGGACGTGATCGACATCGGCAAGCTGTTCGTGACCGGCGAAGTGCCGGTGGAACGGATTGTTGCCATCGGCGGTCCCAAGGCACTGAAACCCCGCCTGGTCCGCACCCGTCTTGGCGCCAGCCTGCCGGAGCTGCTGGACGGCGAAGTCGCTACCGACTGCGATGTCCGCATCATTTCCGGATCGGTGTTCGGTGGGCGGCGTGGCGAAGGGCCTTGTGCCTACCTGGGGCGTTTTGCCAATCAGGTGTCGGTGCTGGAAGAGGGCACCAAGCGCGAGTTCATGGGCTGGCTGTCGCCGGGTACCGACAAGTTCTCGGTGCTCAACATTTATCTGTCCCGGCTGATGGGGCGCAAGCAATTCGACTTCACCACCACCACCAACGGCAGTGAGCGGGCCATGGTGCCGGTGGGTGTGTACGAAGACGTCATGCCCCTGGACATCCTGCCGACGCAGCTGCTGCGCGCGCTGATCGTGGGTGACACCGAAATGGCACAGAAGCTGGGCGTTCTGGAGCTGGACGAAGAGGACCTGGCGTTGTGCACCTTCGTGTGCCCCGGCAAATATGAATACGGTCCGATTCTCCGCGAGAACCTGACCCGAATCGAGATCGAGGGCTAATACGATGGCAATCCGACAGTTTCTCGATGGCATCGAGCATCACTTCGAGAAGGGTGGCAAGTACGAGCGCTGGTACGCGCTGTACGAGGCCATCGACACCATTTTCTACACACCTGGCAAGGTAACCTCCACCACGGCCCACGTGCGCGACGGCGTCGACCTCAAACGCATCATGATCACCGTGTGGCTGTGCACCTTCCCGGCGATGTTCTTCGGCATGTGGAACATCGGCTACCAGGCCAACAGCTTCCTGGCCGCGAATCCGGACGCCATGGTGGCGGACGGTGGTCTGCGTCAGGCCTTTATCGAAGCCCTCGCGGTGACCGGTGCCGGCGCCGGCCTCTGGGACAACTTCGTGTATGGCATGGCCTACTTCGTGCCGATCTACTTCGTGACCTTCGTGGTGGGCGGTTTCTGGGAAGTGCTGTTCGCCACGGTTCGCCGGCACGAAGTTAACGAAGGCTTCTTCGTTACCTCGGTGCTGTTCGCGCTGATCTGCCCGCCGACCATCCCGCTTTGGCAGGTGGCTCTGGGCATTACCTTCGGGGTTGTGATCGGCAAGGAAGTGTTCGGTGGTACCGGCAAGAACTTCCTGAACCCAGCCCTGACCGGTCGTGCCTTCCTGTACTTCGCCTATCCGGCGCAGATTTCCGGTGACACGGTATGGACCGCCGTGGATGGCTTCAGTGGCGCCACCGCCCTGAGCTGGGCCGCCTCCGGTGGCGTGCAGGCGCTGCAGGACCAGATTGGCTGGATGAATGCCTTCCTGGGTACCATCCAGGGGTCCATCGGCGAGACCTCCACCCTGGCCATCCTGATCGGTGGCATCATCCTGCTGGTCATGAAGATTGCCTCCTACCGCATTGTCGGCGGTGTCATGATTGGCATGATCGGTATGTCCCTGCTACTCAACCTGGTCGGCTCCGACACCAACCCGATGTTCGAAGTGCCGGCGCACTGGCACCTGGTGATTGGCGGCTTTGCCTTCGGCATGATGTTCATGGCAACGGATCCGGTGTCCGCGTCCATGACCAACACCGGACGCTGGTGCTTCGGTATCCTGGTCGGTGTGATGACGGTACTGATCCGTGTCGTCAACCCCGCCTTCCCGGAAGGCATCATGCTGGCGATTCTGTTCGCCAACCTGTTCGCGCCGCTGATCGACCACTTCGTGGTTCAGGCCAACATCAAACGGAGGCTTGCTCGTGGCTAAAGCAAAAGAAACCGTCTCCAGAACCCTGATCGTCGCGCTGGTGCTGAGCATCGTGTTCTCCGTCGTGGTATCCACGGCGGCGGTCATGCTGAAACCGGCGCAGGTGAAAAACCAGAGCCTGGACATAAAGACCAACATTCTCTCCGCTGCGGGCATGCTGCCGGCGGGGGCCAGCGCCGAGCAGATCGAGGAGCTGTTCTCCAGGTTTGATGTTCGTCTCGTGGACCTTGATACTGGGGAGTACGTCGAGCCGTCGGCGGTGGGTGTCGAGGATCCGATGAAGTTCGACATGTACAAAGCGGCCTCGGATCCGAAGCTGTCCACCAGCATCCCGGCATCCGAGGACGTAGCGGGCATCAAGCGGCGCCCGAACATTGCCAAGGTCTACACCCTGACCGAAAACGGCAAGCTCAAGCGGGTGGTGCTGCCGGTGCACGGTTACGGCCTGTGGTCCACCCTGTACGGCTTCATTTCGCTGGAAGGTGACCTGAACACCATCGAGGGCCTGGGGTTCTATTCCCACGCCGAAACGCCGGGGTTGGGCGGCGAAGTGGACAACCCCCGCTGGAAGCAACAGTGGGTGGGCAAGAAAGTCTACGAGGACGACATGACCAAGCCGCAGATTCGTCTGGTCAAGGGCGGTGTGGATGCCAACGCGCCCGACAAGGAGCACAAGGTGGATGCCCTGTCCGGGGCCACCCTGACCAGCCGCGGTGTCGAGCATCTGATCAACTACTGGCTGGGTGAACGTGGGTACGCGACGTTCCTCCAGAAACTTCGTCAAGGGGAGGTCTGATCATGGCAGACACATCAGCCAAACAGGTTCTCTTTGAACCGATTTTCAACAACAACCCCATCGGCCTGCAGATCCTGGGGATCTGCTCCGCCCTGGCGGTCACCACCAGCCTGAACGTGACCATCGTCATGTGCCTGTCGGTGACCGCGGTTACGGCGTTCTCGAGCTTGGCCGTCTCCCTGGTCCGTACCCAGATTCCCGCCAGCATCCGGATCATCGTGCAGATGACCATCATCGCCTCGCTGGTGATCGTGGTGGACCAGTTGCTCAAGGCCTACGCCTATGAAATTTCCAAGCAGCTGTCGGTGTTCGTTGGTCTGATCATCACCAACTGCATCGTTATGGGCCGGGCCGAAGGCTTCGCCATGAAGAACGGCCCCGTGCTGAGCTTCCTGGACGGCATCGGCAACGGCCTCGGCTATTCCGCCATGCTGCTGTTCGTGGCTTTCTTCCGGGAACTGCTGGGGGCCGGCTCGCTGTTCGGCTTCTCCCTGCTGCCGACCGTCAACGAGGGTGGCTGGTACGTCCCGAACGGTCTGCTGCTGCTGCCGCCGAGTGCGTTCTTCATCATCGGCCTGGCGATCTGGGGGCTGCGTTCCTGGAAGCCGGAGCAGGTGGAGGCTCCCGAGTACAAACTGTCTCGCCATAAAGCCAAGGAGGCCTTCTGATGGAGCACTATATCAGTCTGGCCATCAAGGCCATCTTCGTTGAAAACATGGCGCTCGCATTCTTCTTGGGGATGTGCACCTTCTTGGCCATCTCCAAGAAGATCGAGGCCGCCATTGGCCTGGGTATCGCCGTGGTTGTGGTGCTGACCGTCACGGTTCCGGTCAACAACCTGCTGTACAACGGCATCCTGCGCGAGGGCGCCCTGGCCTGGGCGGGTCTGCCCAATGTCGACCTGAGCTTCCTCGGGCTGCTGACCTACATCGGCGTGATCGCGGCGATCGTTCAGATCATGGAAATGGTTCTGGACAAGTACATCCCGTCGCTCTATGCCGCGCTGGGTGTGTTCCTGCCGCTGATTACGGTGAACTGCGCCATCATGGGGGCTTCCCTGTTCATGGTGGAGCGGGACTACACCTTCGGTGAGAGCATCGTGTACGGCTTTGGCGCCGGTCTGGGCTGGGCCCTGGCGATCGTGGCGCTGGCCGGGATCCGCGAAAAGCTCAAGTACAGCGATGTTCCCGAGGGTCTGCGGGGCCTGGGCATCACCTTCATCACGGTCGGTCTGATGTCGCTGGGCTTCATGTCCTTCTCCGGCATCTCCCTGTAACGCACCCGGTGATTCGGTTCAACGAAAAGGCGAGACCATGAATACAGAAATCATTCTCGGCGTGGTCATGTTCACCGTGATCGTTCTGGCGCTGGTCGCGATCATTCTCGCGGCCCGTTCCAGGCTGGTAAGCACCGGTGATGTGACCATCGAAATCAATGACGACCCCGAGCACACCATCAAGACGGCCGCCGGTGGCAAGCTGCTGGGGACCCTAGCCAACAATGGCATTTTCCTGTCGTCCGCCTGTGGCGGCGGCGGTACCTGCGCGCAGTGCAAGTGCAAGGTGCTGGAAGGCGGCGGTGCCATGCTGCCCACGGAAAAGACCCACTTCACCAACCGCGAGGAGCGGGAGGGCTGGCGCCTGTCCTGCCAGGTGCCGGTGAAGCAGGACATGAAAATCGAGGTTCCCGAGGAGTTCTTCGGCGTCAAGAAGTGGGAGTGCGAGGTCATCTCCAACCACAACGTCGCCACCTTCATCAAGGAACTGGTGCTGAAACTGCCGGAAGGCGAGGAAGTGGACTTCCGTGCCGGCGGCTATGTCCAGCTGGAATGTCCTCCCTATGAAATCGAGTTCAAGGATTTCGACATCGAGGAGAAATTCCGCGAGGACTGGGACAAGCACAACCTGTGGCGCTACAAGGCGGTCAACAAAGAGCCGACCGTGCGCGCCTACTCGATGGCCAACTATCCCGAAGAGCGGGGCCTGCTCAAGTTCAACATCCGGATCGCGACGCCGCCGCCCGGAACCGACTATCCGCCCGGTGTCATGTCGTCCTACGTGTTCAACCTGAAGCCTGGCGACAAGGTGACCGTGATGGGGCCGTTCGGCGAGTTCTTCGCCAAGGACACCGACGCCGAGATGGTCTTCATCGGCGGCGGGGCCGGTATGGCGCCGATGCGGTCTCACATCTTCGACCAGCTCAAGCGCATCAAGACCAAGCGCAAGATCAGCTTCTGGTACGGTGCCCGGAGTGTCCGCGAGATGTTCTACGTGGAGGACTTCAACCAGCTGGCCGAAGAGAACGAGAACTTCGAATGGCACGTGGCGTTGTCCGATCCGCTGCCCACGGATAACTGGGACGGTCCGGTCGGTTTCATCCACAATGTGCTGTATGAAAACTACCTGAAGGACCATCCCGCACCGGAAGACTGCGAGTTCTACATGTGTGGGCCGCCCATCATGAACGCTTCGGTCATCAAGATGCTGAAGGATCTTGGTGTCGAGGACGAAAACATCATGCTGGACGACTTCGGGGGCTGATCGAAACCGATGACATCCCGCATGCCACAACCCGTCAGGGTGGTCCTGGCCAGCGTCTTCGTGACGCTGGCCCTGGCGGCCCTGGCGGGTTGTTCGTTTGAACCTGAAGAAAAAGTCTGGGAGATCTCCGGCGCGGTCTTTGGCACCACGTACCACATCAACGTGGTGCTGGCGGGGGACGAATCACGTCTCGAGCCCCTGGCCGAGGGGATCGAGCAGGCACTGGAAACCGTGGATGCGGCCATGTCCACCTGGCGCGAGGATTCCGAGCTGTCCCGCCTCAATCGGCTCGAGGACCAGTCCCGGTGGGTGAGCGTGTCCGAGCCGCTGTACGAGGTGCTGGCCAAGGCTCAGGAGGTCTCGCGCCTGACCGATGGAGCATTCGACGTGACCATCGGCCCGGTAGTAAACCTCTGGGGCTTCGGGCCGGAGGCCCGGCCCGAGCATGTACCCGACGAGGCGGAACTGGCCACGATGCTGGCGCGCACCGGCTACGAGAAACTGGAGTTGCGGGCGGATCCGCCGGCGGTCCGGGCGAATCCGGCCCAGTACATCGACCTGTCGGCCATCGCCAAGGGCTATGGCGTCGATGTGGTGGCCCGCTATCTCGACGGTGAAGGTGTGGCCGCCTACTTGGTGGAAATCGGTGGTGAGGTCCGGGTACGCGGGCGCAAGCCCAACGGTGACGCCTGGCGTTTGGCCATCGAACAGCCGGTGTCGGAAAGCCGCCAGGTGAACCGGGTGGTTGCGTTGACCGGAAAGGCCATGGCAACCTCCGGGGACTATCGTAACTATTACGAATCGGACGGGCACCGGTATTCCCATACCATTGATCCGGCGACCGGTCGGCCCATCACCCACAATCTGGCGTCGGTCACGGTGATCGCCGACGACTGCATGACGGCGGATGCCCTGGCCACCGGCTTTGATGTGATGGGGTATGAAAAAGCGGCTGCCCTGGCAACCCGGGAGAACATTCCGGCGTATTTCATTGTCAGAACGAAAGACGGGTTTGAGACGCACCAGACACCGGCGTTTTCATCCTATTCGGTTCAATAAAGGAGGGGCATCATGGGAACCTTTCTCCTGGCTCTGTTGATTGTCATCCTGGTGGTCGCTGGCATGGCCATCGGGGTTATGTTCGGGCGCAAGCCGATCAGTGGCACCTGTGGCGGTATCGGTGCCCTGGGCATCAGCGCCAGCTGTGAAATCTGTGGCGGCGATACCCGAAAGTGTAAGGAAGAGAACGAGCGGCGGGAGCACGAGGAGCGCGTCGCCGATGATCTGGCGTACGACGCCACCAAGACCGGTCGCCACTGAGCCAGTGTCGGTCATTGAGCACAAGCGTATTTTCACGACGTAGATAGGGAGTCACTGCGCGCATGGCAGAACATCATTACGACGTCGTCGTTATCGGCGCGGGTCCGGCCGGCGAGGGGGCGGCGATGAATGCGACGAAGCACGGCAAGCGGGTCGCGATCATCGAGGACAAGCCCACGGTGGGCGGCAACTGCACCCACTGGGGCACGATTCCGTCCAAGGCGCTGCGCCATTCCGTAAAACAGATCATCACTTTCAACACCAATCAGATGTTCCGGGACATCGGCGAGCCGCGTTGGTTTTCCTTTCCACGGGTGTTGCAGAACGCCCAGAAGGTGATCGGCAAGCAGGTCAAGCTGCGCACCCAGTTCTACGCCCGCAACCGGGTGGATCTGATCAACGGCCGGGCGGCTTTTCTGGATGCGCATCGCCTGGAAATCCGGGGCAACAAGTCGGTCGAGACCCTGCACTTCAAGCAGGCCATCATTGCCACCGGTTCCCGTCCCTACCTGCCGCCCGACGTCGATTTCCGCCATCACCGCATCTACAATTCCGATACCATCCTGAAACTGTCCCACACCCCCCGAACCCTGATCATTTACGGGGCCGGTGTGATCGGGTGCGAATATGCGTCCATCTTTGCCGGCCTGGGTGTCAAGGTGGACCTGATCAACCCCGGCAGCCGTCTGCTGTCGTTCCTCGACGATGAAATTTCCGATGCCCTGAGCTATCACCTGCGCAACAACGGGGTGCTGGTACGCCACAACGAGCAGTACGAGTCGGTGGTGGGGGATGACCATGGCGTGGTGCTGTCCCTGCAGTCCGGTAAAAAAATCCGAGCCGACGCCTTCCTCTGGTGCAATGGCCGCACCGGGAACACCGACAACCTGGGACTGGAGAACATCGGCCTGGTGCCGAACGGCCGGGGCCAGCTGGCGGTGGACGAACACTACCGGACCGAGGTGGAGCACATCTATGCGGTTGGCGATGTGATCGGCTGGCCGAGCCTCGCCAGCGCCGCCTACGACCAGGGCCGGTCGGCCTCGTCGGACATCGTCAAGGATGAATACTTCCGGTTTGTCTCGGACGTGCCGACCGGGATCTACACCATTCCGGAAATCAGCTCGGTGGGTAAGACCGAGCGTGAGCTGACGGAAGCGAAGGTGCCTTATGAAGTGGGCCAGGCGTTCTTCAAAGACTTGGCCCGGGCCCAGATCACCGGTGAAGCGGTGGGTATGCTGAAGATCCTGTTCCACCGGGAAACCCGCCAGATTCTGGGCATCCACTGTTTTGGCGACCAGGCAGCGGAGATCGTCCATATCGGCCAGGCGATCATGAATCAGGAAGGGGAGGCCAACTCCCTGAATTACTTCATCAACACCACCTTCAATTACCCCACTATGGCCGAGGCCTACCGGGTGGCGGCTCTGAACGGCCTGAACCGGATCTTCTGATCCGGGGGCGTCCGGGGCTCAGGCCCGGGCGCTGTCCGGCTCCAGGCCGCTGGGGTTTTCCCGCCCTTGCATCGGCAGGTTAAGCAGGGCGCGGGCCCGGTTGTCGAAAAACATCCGGCTGCTGGTCGGGTAATCGGTGATGATACTGTCCACACCCATGGCTTCCAGCTGCAGCATGTCGTGGATCCGGTTCACGGTCCAGGTGGAGACGTGCATGTTCCGTCGGTGAGCCGTTTCCACCATCTCCGGACTGACGATTTTCCAGTTGACGCAGAAGTACTCACAGCCGAGACGGATCGCCGTGTTCAGAGGGTTGGGAAACCGGCGCTCGGCCACCAGGCCGATCCGGATGTTGCGGTCGCGGCGCCGGATCTCCTTGAGAAACCAGGGGTCGGCTGAGGTGACGGCCGCCTGGCGGTACAGGTGACGGCGCTGGATGATCTCGGTCAGGCGGTTGCACAGGATGTTGAGGCGCTGGCGGTTGTCCTTCTTGACCTCCAGCTGCAGGTGCTCCAAATCACTGAACAGGTCGAGTAGGGATTCCAGGGTCGGAATGCCCGTCTTGGTGGGCCAGGAACTGGTGTTTCGGCGCGCATCCATGTCCGCCAGCTCCTCGGTGGTGAACTTCCGAACGCCCCCCTTGGAACTGGTGGTCCGGTCCACCGTCAGGTCGTGCACCAGCACCGGCACGCCTTCCTTGGACAGCACCAGATCCAGTTCGAAATGTCGGATGCCATGGCGATAGGCATGAATGAAGCCCGGCAGGGTATTTTCGGGGGCTTCGCCCTTGGCGCCCCGGTGTCCGTAGACGATCATGGGGATTCAGCGTCCTTGATGCGTTGATACAGGGCCTGGCGCTGCTTCCAGGTGTCGTGGCACAGTCGGATGTCTTCCAGGTAGGCCGGCAGTTCGTGCATCAGCAGGGCCTGGGGACCATCGACCAGTGCCTTTTCCGGTTTCGGGTGGAAATCCACCAGCACCATGTTGGCGCCGGCGATCACCCCCTGGGCGGTGGCGTGCATGACGTCCAGTATGCCATCGGGAGCCTGGTCGCGGCTGCCCACGGAGTGGGACGGATCAATGCACACCGGCATCCGGGTGAGGCGTTTGACGGTAGGGACATGAGCGAAATCCACCATGTTCCGGTGCGGCTGGCCGGCCTCGGTTTTCATGCCCCGCAGGCAGAACACAACATGGGCATTGCCCTCGCTGGCCAGGTATTCGGCGGCGTTCAGGGACTCGTTGAGGGTGATCCCGAAGCCCCGCTTGAGCAGTACCGGATAGGTATTCTGCCGGCCGATCGCCTTCAACAGCTCGAAGTTTTGGGTGTTGCGGGTGCCCACCTGCAGCATGACCCCGGTGGGGCGGCCCAGTTTTTCCAGGCAGGTGTCGATTTCCTCAATGTGGCTTTCATGGGTGATCTCCATGGCGATCACCTTGATGCCATGCTTGCCGGCCTTCTCGAACACCCAGGGCAGGCAGCCCTTGCCATGGCCCTGGAAGGAGTAGGGGTTGGTGCGGGGCTTGTAGGCGCCCATGCGGGTGCAGACCTGGCCGTTGTCTTCCAGGGCCTGCATGAGGATTTCCACGTGCTCGGGGACATCCACCGCGCACAGGCCGGCAAAGACGTTGAGATTGTCCTGGCTGAATTCGACCCCGTTGTAGGTGAAACCGCTCAGGCGGCGGTCGTCCCTGTGCCGGCCCAGGATCCGGTAGTCGTCGGAGATGCGGATGGCCCGCTCCACCGCCGGCAGGGCTTCGATTTCCTCCTTGTCCAGCGATTTGGTGTCCCCCAGCAGATAGATTTCCGTGAGCCGCTGACGGGCCCCCTGAACCTCGTGCACCCGAACCGAAACCCCCGGCAGGTTTTCCAGATACTCCAGGGTCTGACGGTAGGCGTCGCTGTCCAGCGCGGTGTTGGGGTGAAGAATGGCTAGCATGATGTCTCCTTGGGGCTGCCTATCCGCTCTGGGCCTCGGCCCGGTGCCGTGCCTGCATGTATTCGCGGTGATTAAGATGCAGCAGGTCCGCGATGCGGCGAATAAGGTGTTCTTCGTACTTGTCGATGCGGCCGTCCGCGAAGGCGACCCGCCAGATGTTTTCCAGCAGTGTCTGCTTTGCGGCCTGGTCCAGGTGGTCGTTGATCTGTCCGGTGAACTGGTACAGAGAGGTGGCGTCGCTGGCATGGGCGAGGGCGTCGCTCAGGATCTCCTCGGCCTCCTCCGGGCCGATTCCGTGGGTCCGGGCCGCGCACTCGACGATGGTGGCAAGTTCGGCCTCGTCTTCGTCGTTGTCCACCCTGGACAGCTGCACCATCAGGGCGGTGGCGGCCACCGCGAGCTGGTGTGCATCGGGTTGAGTCGGCGACTCGCCGTCGCCGGCGAACCACTTTTTCAGGCGTTCGATCATGGCGTGGTGTTGCTCCCGTCGATTCGTGTGGGGGTCAGCCGCCGACCCGGGCCAGTTCCCGGACCTGATGTTCGAGGGTTACCTGGTCCGCGGCAAAGCGGCGAATGCCCTCCGCCAGCTTCTCGGTTGCCATGGCGTCTTCGTTCAACGCCCAGCGGAACGCGCGTTCATCGAGTCCGGCCAGAGTGTCCTCGGTGCGGGCGGCATCCGGGGACAGGCGCCGGGGCAGCTCGCCGTGGTCGTCCCGAAGCGCCTGCAGCAGGGCGGGGCTGATGGTGAGTTTATCGCAGCCGGCCAGCATTTCGATTTCACCGGTGTTGCGGAAACTGGCGCCCATCACCACGGTATCGAACCCCCGGGCCTTGTAGTAGTTGTAGATACGGGTGACCGACACCACGCCAGGGTCTTCCTCGGCGGGGATACTGGTGCGGCCGCTGTTGGCCAAGTGCCAGTCCAGAATTCGGCCGACGAAGGGCGAGATCAGGAAGGCGCCGGCCTCGGCACAGGCGACGGCCTGGATGAACGAGAACAGCAGGGTCAGGTTGCAGCGAATGCCTTCCTTTTCCAGTTGCTCGGCGGCACGGATACCTTCCCAGGTCGCGGCCACCTTGATCAGGACCCGGCCGGTATCAACGCCGAGGCGGTCATAGAACCCGACCAGTCGACGGGCCCGGTCGATTGTGGCCCGGGTATCGAATGACAGGCGGGCATCCACTTCGGTGGAGACCAGTCCGGGCACCAGTCCCAGGATTTCCCGGCCGGCCAGTACCGCCAGCAGGTCCGTAGCGATGGCCAACTGCTCGGCATCGGAGCCGCCCATGCGACGGGCTTCCGTTACGGCCTGGTCCAGCATCGGTCGGTAGGCTTCCGAGGCGGCCGCTTTCAGCAGCAGGGAGGGGTTGGTGGTGGCGTCCTCAGGCCGCCACTGGGCAATGGCATCCAGATCGCCGGTGTCGGCGACCACGGTGGTCATGGTCTTGAGTTGTTCCAGTTTGTTGCTCATGCGTCCTGTCTTCCCCTTGCGCGTCTGAATCGGTCGGGCAGGCCCATCTCCCGGGCGGTCGTGCATTCCCTACAATAGCGGGCCGGTCTGACAGGAACAAGACAGCCGTGGGGCCGGTGTCAGGCCGAGATCGGCGCCCTGGTGCCATCCGTGTGGACCTTGGCCAGGGCGGTTTCCAGGGTGGCCAGGCCGGCGCCGGGGCGGTGTGCGTGCTCGCTCAGGTGCCGGCGGAACTGGCGGCCGCCGGGCACTCCGTGGAATAGGCCCAGCAGGTGTCGGGTCATGTGGTTCAGGGGAACGCCCCGGGCAAGCTCCGCCTCAATGAAGGGAAACATGGCCCGAAGGGCGTCCTGGCGGCTGGCCATCGGTGCCGGATCGTCAAACAGCTCCGGATCAACGCTGGCCAGCAACCAAGGGTTCTGGTATGCCTCGCGTCCGACCATGACACCGTCGGTGTGATGCAGGTGCTCGTGGCACTCGGCAAGGCTCCGGATGCCGCCGTTGATGACGATTTCCAGGTGGGGGTAGCGTGCCTTCAGACGATATACCCAGTCGTACTTGAGCGGCGGAATCTCCCGGTTCTCCTTGGGACTCAGACCTTCCAGAATGGCGATGCGGGCATGTACGATGAAGGTCCGGCAACCCGCGGCGGCGACCGTTTCCATGAATTCACACAAGGCGTCCCAAGAGTCCCGGCCGTTGATGCCGATGCGGTGCTTGACGGTGACCGGCAGATCGGTGGACTCGCGCATGGCCGCAACGCATTCCGCTACCCGGCCCGGGTGCGCCATCAGGCAGGCACCGATCAGGTTATTCTGGACCCGGTCGCTGGGGCAGCCCACGTTCAGGTTGACCTCATCATAGCCGTGCTGCTCGGCAAGACGGGCACAGTAGGCCAGTTCTTTCGGATCGCTGCCGCCCAGCTGCAGTGCCAGCGGATGTTCGGATGGGTGATAGCGGAGGAAGCGACCGGCATCGCCGTGAATCAGTGCGCCGGTGGTGACCATTTCCGTATACAGCAGTGCCCGCCGGCTCAGGATCCGGGCGAGGTAGCGGAAGTGGGGCGTGGTCCAGTCCATCATCGGGGCCACGCAGAAGCGGCGGGAGGGCTCCGAGCCAGGTTTTACGCCGCTTCTCGCGGAATTTCCTGTCTTTTCTGCGTCACGGTTGTCGATCATTTATTGCCCGTTTTACCCATTTTTACTATTGGTGCTACAAAAATCCTACAGGAAAGGGCGTGTAGCACCGTGGCCTCAATCATTGCCCGTACCCGTGCAGACCTACGCATCAAACTGAAGGGGAGAATAGTCTATCAGGAAAGCCGAACCTATGACCGTAAGGCTTTGGCGAAAGGTTGGGCAGTCCGTTGCGCGTTGGAGCTCCAGGAACGCGGTGTAGTGGTTCAATGATCCCGGAACAACCTCGATGGCCTTGTATGGATAATTTCTTCCGTGTTTGGGTAAATTGAGGCCCACCCCCAGTGGCCGCTGGGGGCCTTCATGCAGCAGCTCGATTGAGCGACGGCTCTTCTTTCGAGAGACCGATAACAAGTGCGTAGCGCTGCATGACTCTCAAGCGATAACTCGAACAGTCATCGGGGCCTCGAGCCCGTATAGCAAGGCAGAGTCAGCTTATTATGAAAAACTCGGAAATCCAAATCCCAGTCAATGTCGGTGTCGATGTCGGTAAAGCCAATCTGGACATCGCCCTTCACCCCTCCGGTCAGTTCTATACCATTCCAAATACCAAAGCTCACATTCGGCGCCTCGTCCAAATCCTCAAAAACTACGAGATCGAGCGCATCGTTGTTGAAGCATCCGGTCGGTATGAACACGCTCTGGTTCAAGCCTGCCACCAAGTCGGTCTGCCAATCATTGTCGTCAATCCCATCAGCGTTCGACGTTACGCTCAGGCCATTGGCGTGCTCGCCAAAACCGACCGAATTGATGCCCAGGTCATCGCGCAGTATGCCGCCACACTGAATCATGACCAGCGTGCCTGGTGTCGGAAAGGTCCTTGCCTACACCTTCCTGAGTGAACTTCCGGAACTCGGTTCGTCGAACCGCAAGGAGATCGCTGCACTCGTTGGCGTAGCCCCGATCAACCGGGACAGCGGCAAGCTCAATGGCAAACGAAGAATACGAGGTGGCCGCCACAGAGTCCGCACCGTGATGTTCATGGCTATGCTCTCATCCATTCAGTGCAACCCGGTGTTCAAACGCTTTTATGAACACCTGAAATCTCAGGGAAAGATCCCCAAAGTCGCCCTCATCGCCTGCATGAGAAAGATGATTGTGGTGCTCAATACCATGATCAAAAACCAAGAGCCATGGCGGGAGAAAGTGGCCTAATTTATGGAATTGACACCACAGTCACTTGTTAGAGCATGATGCGCTCGGGCAGCAAGTCAAAAACCTGATCACCAGCCGCCCATCGAGCCTCAATACTAGGATCTTCCAGAGCCTTAAGTACCCCTTGCGAGAGCTCAACGGGATGCATGACGACACCTTTTTTCTTGTAAGTCTGGATGACTTCATTTGCCAAAACGTTTTCCGCGTTGCGAAGCTCTGCATCCTGAATCGCTGCTTTATTCTTTACGCAAGCAGACACGCTGCCAGAAAAGTACGCTCTGCATTTATGAGGTCGGACCGAATAGATTTCACATCCCCCAGCATCAGATAAAAAGGGGCAAGGATTCTCGTAATTTTTAAATTCTCTGCCAGCGGCGTAGCTCGCAGCTTCTTTCAAACTTTGGACGAATTTACTTCGTGTCTCTGACTCCAGACCTTGCAGATGTTTAGCAATGCGAAATACCTCCGGGGGAAGTGCCTCGACCCGCAATGAACAGCAATGGCTACAGCCCTTTTTACACTCAAACATTGGGGGATTTGGATCGCTCAGCCTAGCAGTAGCGAGCTCATCGGTAGCCTTATGGAACTTCGCTATGTTGTGCGCCAGAGCTTGTGGGGCCGGTGATCGCCGCAAGCTGCCACCGATGATCTTTTTATGCTTCTCAATAATTTTTCGCGAGTCCATCTGCCGACTTCAACTCCTTGGAAAAATGTGCTCTAACGCGAAAGGTAACGGGCCGCTTTGGAGCAGAGCCAAGGGCGGCGCGTAAAAGCGGTCCCGTTGACCGCCTGGTTATGCTTTAAGCCTCGTACAGGCTTCGATTTCGAGCTTTTGAAGATGCGGACAGCCATTCGCCTCCTCCACTGAAGCCAATTTGGGGCAGTTGTACAGATCAAGAACCTCCAGGTTCTTGAGGCTCTCGATCCCGGACAAACTCTCTATCTTTCTTGAAGTCAGATACAGACTTCGCAGCAACGAAAGGCCCGCACATGGGGTTAGGTCTATGTGTGGGTAATTTTGGATGTTTAGCTTTTCAAGCGTAGCTACTTCCAACAGCGATTGGAGCCCCTTTGTCCAAGTAACCATCGCCACCCGCAACCTACTGAAGCCAGAAAAATCTATCTTCCGGGTCGAACGAAACTGAAGTCCCAAAACTTCCAGGTGCGGCAAATCGCCAACAGCCTGAACTCCCTTTGCATCCCAACAGTAGATCTCAAGACTCTTCAGGAACCAGAGTGAACTAAGGAATGAGAGGTCTTCACCTTTAAACCCATAGTAATCGCTAAGGCGCAGAGCGCATATTCCATGCTGCTGCATGTAGGATGCCACTGACGGATCCCAATCTCCTTTTAAGATAAGAACCTCACCGATCCCATGTTCATCTTGGCGGATCTCAAATTCAGTCACGCGCTAGACCTTCATGCATAACGCTGCGAGCAGCGGCGCGTATTTTGCGTCCGCTGCCTTGCCTGGTTAAGTGGCGACACACCAACACAACTACTGGCACGGTGTGAGCCTGCGAACCAGACTGAATTTATGGCACCCGCAAGAACGCAGACTTTGCAGCTACCCCCAACTTGGATTGTGGCCGCCCGCAACGAACGGGAAAGCCCAGCCACAACCACCTTACCCAACAATGGCACCACGAACGAAGCTGCCGGATATGTGGCCCGGCACGGAACCTGATGCTGAAGCGCCAACTACTGGCACTGATTTATGAACTGCCTCTGTGCTTCGATAAATAGAAAAAGCAGAGCCATTTAACGCCAATATTAAGCGGCCGACTTGGCGGAGCACCGCGTAGACAAGGCGGTCCGGTGGAGGCCCGCTAGGGCCGGAACGTACTTGAATGACTGGTTATGTGGATTGCACCGAGTTAGCCAAAAAAGCACGCACTTTCGTCTTTACCAACCAACTCCAAAAATTTCTCGACCGAGTCAACCTCCGGCTGTGGCGGGTATGCATGCCACTTTAAATCACGACGCTGCCAATATACTTTCCAAACTTTTTGAGTTTTGACATACGTAGCTTTTGCGGCGGGCAGCTCCATTTTCTCTTCAGGCGAACGCCACTTTGGCCTGATTTCATATATCTCAAGACTTTGCCCCGATATCCGAAAGGCAAGATCTAGCTCATTTCTGATGTGAGCAGGAGGACGATGCTTCTCCATAAAAGCTTTCGCCGCCTTTTCCACTCGTTTGCGTTCTAGATCATTGAACGCCATCTACATCTTCTCCTTTACCCACATAACGCCCGCAGCATGCGCGGCTTTGGAGTGGAGGCGAAGCCGCAGTGGAAAAAACGTCGCTGTGCCTGCGATTGTTATGCCTTGACCCCAAAGCCTAGCCCCTTCATCAACCATTTCGTCGTACGATTGTCCAATGAATCAGCTCTACCCTTGAAGCCCTTCATGTTCCCGAAGGGTTTAAATCCTGCGATGCCACTGACTTCATTATTCAGTAGTTCCGCGTATTCCAAGACATCAGCAATAGCCTCGCGAATCTCGTTATCAGGAACCGACTTACCGTGAATGACTCGATCCCTAGTTTTCTCTGCTTCCTCCATTTTTTCAATTGTTTCCTTACTGAGCGGAGAACCAAAAACGTTTTTGAATATATCCTTGAACCCATCACGGGTTAAGTGCTGGTAGTTCATGACACGAGAAACAAACTCCCGTTTTCCGCGGTGAATCTTGACCACACCGCCATACAGAGTTCTGTTTTGAGCCTGCTCACATCTGAGGAAAACGTATGCGAGCGGTATGTCATAGGGAAACTCATTACCAACCAAATTGGGGAGGTGCGAGAAGTAATCCTTCACTTCCTGAGCTCGCTCCTCATAGAACTTATTCAATGCGATGTATGTGGGAATTCTAGCCATGAACTTCCTTAGGCATAACGCCGCAAATAACCGGGCGCAAATGGAGCGTAGCGGAATTTGCGTCCGAGTTAATTTGCCTTGTTAGCAATATTACTGACTGTGTTGGGGTATGTGATTCGGGCTAATCATCGTCATCTACACCCCGGTACTTTTTATCTTCTTCAATTTCTTCAAGATCGTCTTCTGACAATTCTCTTTCTGATAAAGGAATAATAATGTTTGCTTGTTCGAGTACGGCCTCAACTTGATCCTCAAATTTATCGTCTACATCACTCAATGGTGAATTGAGAAATTCAGGAGACAATTCATCTTTTAAACCAAGGTGGTCATCGTGTTGAACATAAACCTCATCAGTGTTCCCTAAGTCAATCAAATCATCAACAAGTTCTCCCACAGTTTCATATTCTGTATCTGGATTGAAAGGACCTCCATCGCCTAGCACTTGTGCGACATGCTCTAGATCATCAAATTTCTTCATTGATTTCTACCTCCTCTGCAACATGAGTTGCTTTATTTCTGGATTGCTAACGCTTGCAGCATGCGCGCCTACGGAATGGAGCCGAAGGCACAATGTAGTAGGCGTCGCCGTGCCTGCACTGGTTATGCCTAAATTTAAAATATGTAGTTACTAAATGCTATACCACCGACGCAAACAATTCCCAATGTCATTGTGATAAAAAAATGTACATCATTATTGCCAGGCTCGATCACTGACTGCTCTGGATTATTAGGGTTATAGTAAACTTTAACCACTCTCCCATTACGATAATTATTCAGTAATTCTTCTGCGTGTGCCTTATTGCCAGCCGATTCATTTAGTGAAAAATTAATGCGAGTAGAGGTATAGTTTTTGCCGCTAACCTTATATCGGTATTTAATGTTTGGAATATGCCCGTTAACACCAGATGGATTTGCATAGTATTCTGACTTACCTGAAATTATTAAACCATCTGTCACGGGCCGTCCTTTGCTTTTAATGCCGAAGTAATAACGCCAAAAACCTAAAAAAATTATCACTAGCAAAACCAAACGAGCAACCCATATTATAATTAATCCTTCCATGTTGACGACTCTTTAAAGGGCATAACGCCAATATTCAGCGGCGGCCTTTACGGAGCGAAGCGGAGAAAAGGCCGTCCGGTGGAGGCCCAGCAGGGCCGGAACGAACTGGAATGACTGGTTAGGAGTGGCGTAACTGATCAATGAAATGCTCCCTCATACGGTACATCGGACAGTTTCCAGGGGTTATGTCATCGATGTACCCCAGTTCCTCCAAATACCGGATAGCGGCCCCGATATCGCTATGAACATCTGTATGATACTCAAAGCAAGGCTCGTTCCGACTCAC
The DNA here is from genome assembly GCF_001981305.1 of Marinobacter lutaoensis. Lineage (GTDB taxonomy): Bacteria > Pseudomonadota > Gammaproteobacteria > Pseudomonadales > Oleiphilaceae > Marinobacter > Marinobacter lutaoensis. The sequence goes on from NZ_MSCW01000001.1 coordinate 359,952, forward strand.
TGTTGTCCGGCTGCTTTTAACGAAGAACTCTCTCACGTTTTGAAACTCCGGATTCTTCGCGTCTTCTTTCATTTCCTCAATGATAGCCGGGAATCGATTTTCAATTTCGGCCCATTGCCTGCGCTGCGCAGAGGAAGCCTCTTTACTTCTTCGTCTATCTGTGTACTTGGCTGCCATGTACTGGCCTGCAGCGCCAGTAAACGTGCCGACGACGAAGCCAACAGCCGAAGCAAATAAGTCCATCTAGCTCCTCCTAACGCCGCCAGCGTGCGCGGCTTTGTAGTGAAGGCGAGGCCGCAACGAAAAAGGCGTCGCCGTGCCTGGATTTGTTAGAGATTCGCACCTCCGGTGTTCGGCCCATTGGTATTTACCATGAGTAGATAGGCCCGAGACAGGACAGCAACAGCCAATATCGTTCCAATAGCAGAAGCTATTATAGATAACACAGCCATTTCCGGCCCCAGAAGTGAAAGTCCTCTAGGACCGTAAGTGGCTGCAATAGCAACCATCGTAGTGAGCGTGATTGTGATTTGATAGCCGCGAGTAATCTTCCAAGATTCGTTGAAAAATACGCCACCCTCAACTGCCACTCCCGGCAAGGCCAGTGACAGACGCCCCATAAGCCAACTGGTCCCAATAAGGCATAAAACCCACCCAACTCCCGGGATGAAAAGCAAAGGCAAGAAAGGAATCGCCAAAAAGCTTAGGAAAAAAGCATGGAGAAAGAATGAAGCCTCTCGTTTGGATAACTTGGTTATTCCCCACTGCGGCACGGCGTTCTTCCCTAAAATCAACACCCTATGAACAACAACAGCAAGCACCGCCTGAACAATCCCACCAAAAATAATTAGTAGCAATTCAGAAAGAGGGCTTAGTTCAAAAGAAAACAATACGCTGATTAGAATAATGACGGAAAACGGGAGAGCCAACGCTTTCGAGAGGGGGCCAATGTTCCAAAGTACGTCCTTGATTGCGCCACCGAGAATAAATGCTAATTTCACAAAACTTCCTTACTTTGTGTCGATCTTATTTTGAGGCCAGCCGGCGTAGGAATTTCTAACGCCGAGGTAACCGGCGCCGGAGCGCTAGCGGAGGGCACCAAAAGCGCCACGCTTTTGGCGTCCGGTTGACCGCCTGGTTATGGCCTCGCATGCTTAGTCACCGTATGAATTACAAATTTTCCGCAAACCAAGCAAATGACGAGCATTAGTAAAATTTGGATGGGGAGGTTCGCGGCGAAATACCACCAGTACTGGTCAGATACCTCTTCCTTAGCTGCGACCAAGCGGTCCAAAAATTCCGGAGAGCGCCTCAATGCATTGCCCTCTTCTTGGGAAAGATCTGATATGGACCTGCCATCTAACGCTAATTCAATAGCCTCTTTATTAACGTGCTCTGTCAGTGCTCGCCCATAACTTCCGCCTGCGGCGCTGACAAACACTGCCAAAATTAGGCTGGCAAAAATGGACAGATAAACCTTCTTCTTCACTCGACTTCCTTGTGGTCATAACGCCTTGGGTAAGCTGCCGGTACGGAGCGCAGCGTAGTACCGGTCAGCTTCACCCACTGGTTAGCAGTTTACTCGATCCAAAATCCGGCAATCTGGTTTTGCCCCATAGCCATCTTTATGAGGCTATCGGACTCTGAACTTGAAGACACCACCTTCCATAGATGAACCTTGAACCCTTCCTGATTGAGAACCCCCAAATACTCAGATTGGTATCCACCTTTGAATCTTGAGGATAGAGACCTTGAAAGGGTTTCGAACTGCTCTGCACTGATGGCTTTCCGAAAATTTGAATCAGTATGTTCCAGAAATTGCTGATAATCGTTTGAAGCAATAGCACCAATTTGTGAATGGAACAAAACCTCGATCGATGGCTTGGCTTTAGTATCTGCAAGCAGCAATGATGAAAAGACTGAAAACAAAATCAGTGCCGTGAACGCGAACCTATTCAAAACTTGGAATCTCCTTTTCCTCCCTGCTAACGCCAAGCTTAGCGGCGCCCTTGTAATGGAGGCGAAGCCGCAATGAAAAGGGCGTCCGGCGGCCATCGGCCGCGTACTACAGCGACTGGTTAGCTAAGGGTAACTGTGAAACCCGATACCTGGCAACCAACAAGACGGCATGCTCCACGGCCCTTGCACCGAAAACCCCCGATGCACTGTGATTGAAAACACCCCAATGATGCGGGGCGAACCTGAACTTCAGAGTAGCAGATCCAAACCGGATTTTTGGCGGACTGCCCTGCAAGGCGAGCTCCGACTTTATACCAACACCGAAATCAGATTGAGCTGCCAATCTGACCATGGATTCCGACGGCCTTCGCGGGCCACCAATCTTGCCGGTTTTACTACCCATTTGCGGCCAAGGCCCGATGGCACCCAGCCACCAAAAATGAACAAGGCACTACCAGCTAACGCCTGCATAAACGGCGGCTTTTACGCAGCGAAGCGGAGAAAAAGCCGTCCGGTGTAGGCCCTTCAGGGCCGGAACGAATTTAATGCACTTGTTAGCCTTTTCCTGACTTCTGCGCACACGCTAGAAGTGACTGACGGATATTCTTTTCCGGGCGTAACGTAGTCGTTCCGCCGTTGGACGTGTGTACTTGGACCCGCCAGGTAAAAACTGCAAAGCGTGAAACTGAAAATTGTTCCGCCATATCTACGAGCCACTTCTTATCTTCACCAAGTGGCACATTCCAGTTTCCCGTCTCTCCGTCTGACAGAGCTTTGGGAATGCCGTGGCCATACTGGTCCTGCATGAATGTGATGATGCCGTGCTTTTTCCAGCGCCAGATACCAAAGGTAAAACCAATGTTCGTGATAACAGTGGGACGCTGCGAAACGTTTGTAACTGATACTGAAAACACGTCGACCTTTGGTTGGCCGGGGCCGACTATGATGCGTTCGCCACAATATCCTTGCAGCCTAATCCGACGGGCAGATAAGGCAACATAAAGTGCAACGACAGCAGCCGACAAAGAGCCAATCCCCGAAACCCAGTCAGCTACAGAACCCCATTGAATTCCTGCCACAAACTCTCCCTTGCGATGGCTAACGCCGTTATTAAGTTTGTTCATGATCGACGCCCAACGCTTGAGCCTCACTTTCATATTTTTGGAGCGCTGAGCGTAGTTGACTAGAGTATGTCTCGGTGTGATGGATGTACCACACCACAATGGTGAATAAGGCAAAGAAAGCCAACGCACAAGCGAAATATTCCTGCTGAACAATACCGTATAGGGCAAGCACCAAAACCGGTAGTAAGTACGGAAGGAAAGCAGTGATAGCGTGCCTGAAGCCACCCTTTTCCGTAAGGAGCCGCGCGACGATGGCTTTTTCTTCCGTGGATAAATTCACCGTTTCTCCTTCAACTTAACGCGGAGCGAAGCGGCGGCTGAAAGCCGTCCGTCTTACGCGGTTTGTTATGTGCTGGAGTTCAGAACTCATCTCGGAGTCGATCCCTACGCTGCGCAATGAACTCTTCGTAGCTGATGTCTTGAGCTTGATGCAGCGTCTTCTCAAAAATACAGCACAAATTCCAAAGAGCCCTTTGCTCAGCCTGATCTGCAATAGAGAGCCGATCTGTATCACTAAACCTGCGGACAAACTCGAAAAGCACCCAAGCTTCGTCCTCTGTGAGCTTAATCTCGATTTCGTCGCTCATGGATACTCCTACACATAACGCCAGCCATAAGCGGCGCCCTGACAAGGGCGTCCGGTGGAGGGCCATCGGCCCGGAACAGACTTAATGGCCTTGTTATACGTTTTGATACTTTGAGAGAATTCGGCGGCAAGCATCCGAAACCTCCGTTCTGTAGGAGCTAATAATTTCCCGCAACTCATCATCGGATTTTTCTAACATGGTGGCAGAACATAGCGGGCGAACCCTCTTTGTTGGCAAATGATCCGTATCAGATGCAATCACGCCAAAAACATGAAACTCCGTCTCCCAAACTTCGCCGACAAGACGATTACCAATGGAATTCAGCTCCAGCACGTTTTCTAAGTAGTCTGCGTCAGACTCAAGCAATGAACCCGCCAGCTCAATCGCTTTTGAGGCATACCGCTTCAACTCAGATTCATTGGTAAAAATTCTGTCCATGATTTACGTATAACGCCTGGGCTCAGTGGCCGATTTGGAGGCGCACCGCGCCGGAAAAGCGGTCCGCTGCAGCCCCTGGTTAGCCACTAAACACCTAAATCCCGCTGTGGCACGAAACAGTCTAAGACATGGTATGCGATTGCCTCACCATGCATTCGCTTATGATCAATGATGGGGCGCACCGTAAAGTTTACGCCTTCCACATCCACAACCTTTTGCATTTTTGTTCTAATACCATCATCCCAAGTTACCGGAAATTTCTCACCGCCAGAAACGATCGTGCCTCGGTGGGCGGAGAAGGCGACCATATCCAATCTGCCAGTAACTCGGATTGTGGCAGCGAGCTCTTCCTTATTTTGCCCTAAAATAACTCGATCATCTGGAGACAGGCGCATTTCATCGTCTCTAGCGGAAAACTGCGCATACTCTATTGCCTTTCCATCGATTCCGGAAACCAGTCTATCCGTCGGGTATTTGGTAACTTGAGCCGCCCAAAGAATTTTGGGGTCGTTGATTCTGATGTCTCCATTTTCTGCATTGGCGATAATATTCCCGGAACCAATATTGAAGTTATTATTAATGGTGATATTAATTGGCAAGCCTTTATCTATTAACTCAGCAACCTGCTTCCGAAGGGTGATCGCTTCGCCAAACAGCTTGGTAATACTCCCTGCAAGCTGGTAACCGCCATCTGCAGCCAAGGCTCCGATAATTTCTTTGTGCGTGAAAACGAAATCTATGAGGAATTCAATCGAGCCAGATTTTATTCTAGTTTGGTAGTCAATTTGGCTTTTGATTGCTGGAGTGAGCTGTCGGCGGCCGAGCTGTACGGCTATCAATCTGTCAGTGATTGAGCGGTAGCTAGAGATTAGGAGCTCCATTGATCTGAGATCATATATTCCGTCTTCGAACGCTGCACCCTTTGCATAGAGTCTCAGATCATGGCCTTCCATAAGTTTGACCTCTCCTTTTTATTTTTGGCTAACGCCAGCAATAAACGGCGCCCTGACAAGGGCGTCCGGTGGAGGCCCGTTGGGCCGAAACGAATTTAATTGCCTTGTTATATTTATTTGTAAACCGGCCTAAAATCAACCATGTGTTCAGGGAGCAGGACGCCTAACCTACCATTCTTTTTGTTAAATCCAAGCTGCCTTCTTCCCACTGTAAGCGCGACTTCCGATCTAACTTCAGGATTAAGCTTACTCATAATGTATTTTATAAAATTGGTAACCGCATCGTGATCCTTGTATATGCCTTTGAACCCCACCGAATCTAATGACACGCCGATTGATCTATCCCAGAAGTCTTGATACTCCAAGAAAATTGGGACTTTACCTCTAAAGTAAACATCCCCTATTGCAAGCTTATTTACTTCTACATTTCCATGCAAAAGATCATTTCGCTCATTCATTAGTGAATGAAAATCTCCACATTCCTTGGAAGAATAGTCGATATGCTCTTCAAACCCAACGCAATTAATATGCAATGACTGAACTCGCACATCTATCGGTTGCCGGAGCACATTCTGAAATAATCTGTCGTTATTCTTTATATCTTTTTTACAAAGCATGAACAATATTAAGTTAACAAATGACTCCCCGAGAACGGGCAGCATAGAGCGCAGACCAAAAACCAAACCAACCGCGAAGCTATATTTTTCAGCAACTGCCCCCCATCGCTCTTGATATAAAACCATATCGTCCGCTGATTTTGGTTGAGGAACTTTATCCTCTTCGGGATTAATATTTAACTCATTGAGCCTTTTAAAGTGCTGGTCAACTGCGGAAAAAATTCTATGATAAGGGTTAACAAATTGCGTCCATTTCTCTAGGTCTTTTCTTAACTCAGATATCTGCCGCCCATAGTTTCCAATATCTGACTTTATTTGGGTTATGAAATTCTCTAATGTTAATGCCTTGCCTTTAAAGTCACCGATCAGGTGAACCTCAGTACGAAAATTGTGTCCTTGTACAAGAGTCAGACCGTACTCTCCAGCTAGAGCCCATTCCCAATGGATTAGGTTGTCAGAATCATCAGACCTAAAAAAGTTCTGCATACCATTCGGCTGTCCATACTTGGCATAGAGATAGCAGTATAGATCTATTGGTTTGATCTCATTGGTAAATTCCCATACCTCACCACCCTTTGGAAGTTTCTCGCCAAGTAGTATTTTGGCGAGACAAGAGGGATGTAAGGCGTCGAGCCTTAAGAAGTAATCTTCCATAAAACGCCATTCTCAGAAAAAATATAACAGCAGTTAGGCAGAACGCTTCGATATTGCGCAACTTTGACTGCGTCATGATTACGCAATTTCATGGCACGAGCGTCCGCCAATGTCTCAATTCATTCATCAGCCTAGCCGATGTCAAGGCGCTTCGCCATGGAATCATTTGACATCCACAATTTACTCTTACGATAACACTGTATAAATATCCAGTTGCCGGGGAGGCCCCATGGACGGGACGTCGCTTCGCCTGTGGGAGCCGGTGCGCACTACCATTCGTTTCAACCACTGGGTGCTACCTGTATTGCCCCGGCTACTGCGGACACTGCTAATAAGAGGCGGGGCAAACCTCCACTTCGGCCTGGTAGACGCCATCCCGCAGCGCATGATGATAGCGCCAGCCGAGACGTTGGCTGAGCTGTTCGGTCAGTTCCAGGCCCAGGCCGTAGCCGGTCTGTTGCTGGAGGTCGGAGTCGTCCGGATTTTCCAGGCCCACCGGGTTACGGATGACGATGCGGGCGCCGTGCTGTTCGATGCGCACGCTGTCATGCCAGCAGTGTTGATAGGCGTTGCGTATGAGGTTACCGAGAACAATACGGGCCGGGATCAGGGGAAGGGCGCAGGTGAACGGGCTGGTGACGATTCGGGTGCGGACTGGCTTGCCGGTCAGCAGATAGGCCATTTCGTCGGCCAGTTCGCGCACCAGCCGGGCCAGATCGACGTCCTGAGCTTGCAGAGGTTCGTCCGGCTGATGGTTCAGCCACAGCAGGGTTTCGGTGAGATGCTGCATGGTCAGGCTGGCACGGTCGATGCGATCCAGAATGGCTTGCTGTGCCTCGTCGGTGGCCTGGCGCGCGGTCAGTTTGCGTTGCAGCTCGACGTTGGAGCGGATGGTGCTGATGGGGGTGCGCAGCTCGTGGCTGGCATGACGCAGGAACCGGCGCTCTCGTTCCAGCGCGGCCTGCACGGAGGACAGGCTGGTGCGAATCAGTTCTGCCAGCTCGTTCAGCTCCGGGTAGGCGAAGTCCGGTACCGGCTGGGCCAGCTTGTCGCGGTCCAGGGCATGGGTCCAGGCGCGCAGGGCCGCCATGGGGCGGGACACGTGGCGCAACAGCAGCCAGCTGATCAGGGCGATAAACCCCAGCACCACCAGGCTGACGGTAAGCATGAACTGCCGGTTCTGCCGTACCGTGGCGTGGACGACGGTGGACTTCACCGGTGGCGTCAGTTCCCGGGCGATGTACAAAGGCCCTTCCTGGGTGTCGTAACGCATCAGGAACACCATGCGCTCGGGGCGGCGGAACCCGCCGCCGTCCGAGGCCTTGTACAGGAGGGCGGGCTCCGTTGGTGGCTGCGCGAAGGACTGGCGCACGTAGTCTGGCATGCGCTGCCAGTCCGCCGCCAGATAGAAGCCGCTGAACTCCTGGCCCTGGCGCTGTTGTTCGGGGCCGACCAAGCGCAGGAAGGTGCGCGCGGTTTTTTCCATGTTGGCGGCCATGGAGGCGTCCAGTCCGCGGATGAAGTAGTCCTTGGAGATCATGGAGTAGGCTGCCATCAGCACCAGTCCGAGGGAGAGGAAGGACGCGACCAGCAAGCCTTTCAGGCTGATCCTAGGCATCGTGACCGTCTCCGTCGTCGGGTTTTTCCCGCAGTGCGAAGCCGGCGCCGTTGATGGTGTGCAGTAAGGGCGCCGGGAAGGGGCCGTCGATGGCCTTGCGCAGGTTGAAGATATGCACCTTGAGGCTGTTGCTGTCTGGGTGCTCGTCCCCCCAGACCGCGTCCATCAGGGCCTCCCGGGCGACCGGTGCGGGCGAGGCGCGCAGCAGCTGCTCCAGTAGCTGCCAGCCGGTGGGGGAGAGTCGGATTGGTTGGCCGGCGCGGGTCACGGTATGGTCGCTCAGGTTCATTTCCAGATCGCCGCAGCAGAGTCTGCGGACCTGGCCACTGCGGCGGCGCGACAATGCCTGAACCCGCGCCACCAGCTCCTGCAGCTCAAACGGTTTGACCAGGTAGTCGTCGCTGCCGGCCTGGAAGCCTTCCAGTTTGTCGTTAAGCTGATCCCGGGCGGTCAGCATCAGCACCGGCGTGTCGTCGCCCTGTTCGCGCAGTTTCTGGCACAGGGTCAGGCCGTCCATGCGAGGCAGGTTGATGTCCAGCAACAGCACGTCGTAGTGATGGTTCCGGCTCAGGTTGAGTCCGGCCACGCCGTTGCTGGCGTGGTCGCAGAGCATGCCTTCCAGCTCCAGGTACTGGATCAGCGTGTGCGCCAGGTCGAGGTCGTCCTCAACGAGCAGCAGTTTCAGCATGGGTCGGTGTCGCCTTGTTGGCTCCCTGACAGGAGGCGTTGTTTCAGCTTTCCTATACCTTCGGTGACATCGTGCTGGATGGCAACCAGGACCGGGATCAGGATCAGGGTGATGAGGGTGGCGAACATGATGCCGTAGCCCAGGGCCACCGCCGCCGGGATCAGGAACTGCGCCTGGGTCGAGGTTTCCGACAGCAGCGGCGCCAGGCCCGCGAAGGTGGTCAGGGAGGTCAGCAGGACGGCACGCAGGCGGCTGCGGCAGGCCTGGCTGATCGCTTCCAGTTGGTGGTCGGCATCCGGTTTCAGGTCGTTGTAGCGGGACACCAACAACAGGCTGTCGTTCACCACCACGCCGCTGAGCGCGATGATGCCGTTGAACGACAGGATGCTCATGGGCAGATCGTTGAGCCAGTGGCCGAGGATGGCGCCGACCACACCGAACGGAATGGCGGTCATGATTAGCACCGGCTGGATGTAGGACTTCAGGGGCACCGCCAGCAGCAGGTAGATCACCAGCATGGCGGAGATGAACACGGAGACCATCGAGGACTGGGTTTCCTCCTGTTGTTCGGCTTCGCCGCTGAAGCGGATATCCAGCCCCGGGTACTGGCGCTTGAGCCGGGGGACCAGTGTCTGGCGGAGGCTGGCCACCAGCTCGGTGGAGGAGAGCATCTCTTTGTCTACGTCCGCCGACAGGTAGAGGGCGCGTTTGCCGTCGATTCGGGTGATGGTGTCGCGGGCGAATCCATACTCGACGGTGGCGACGGAAGACAGCGGCAGCACCGTCCCGTCGTCGGTGCGGATGCGGGCCCTCAGGACGTCGACGGGATTCTGACGCGCCTGTTCCGGGTAGCGGACCTTCACCTCGATTTCGTCATTGTTGCGCTGGAAGCGTTGCACCACTTGTCCCTGGAACGCCTGTAGCACCTGTTCCGCCAGCATGTCCGTGGTCAGCCCCAGGGCCTTGCCCTGGGCATTCAGTTTCAGGAACAGCTGGGGCTGGCTGGCCTGGAGGTTGTCCTCGATGCCGCTGACCGCCGGAATCCGTTGCAGTTCCGCTTTCAGTTCGGCACCGGCGGCGGCCAGCAGTTCGTCGTCGTTGGCACGCAGTTCCACCCGCAGGGCGTCGACCATGTCGGGGCGGCTGGCGATGCTCAGAGTTTTCACGCCCGCAGGCAGGCCGGCCCGTTCCTTCCAGAGGCGGGTGAAGGTGGCCAGGTCGTAGGGGGCGTCCGGGGTGAGTTCGACGGTGATTTTGCCGGACTGGTCGGCCTCCGACAGCACCTGAAGGTTACCGATGCCGGTGTCCGCCCCGGTGGCCCCGGACCGGGCTGCCAGCTCCCGGTCGATGTCCCGGGCGGTGGCCTCCAGCGCCCGCAGCGCCGCATGGGTCTGGCCGTAGCTGGCATCGGTGTGCATGGTGACCTGCGCCCGCACATTGTCACCGGGAATGTCCGGAAAGAAGCTCAGGCGCACCGCTCCGGTGAACGGCATGGCCAGAACCAGCACCAGCAGGGCGACAAAGGCGATGGCCACGGCATAGCGGTAGGCCAGGGCCAGCTCGATGGCCGGTTTGTAAAGTCGATCGTTGAACCACTGCAGGCCGGCATCGGCGCCGTGCTGGACCCGCTGCCACAGGCGCAGCAGCGGGTGGCCGCCGGTCCGCTTGCGGGTGTTCAGGTGCGCCAAGTGAGCGGGCAGGATCAGTTTGGATTCCACCACCGACAGCAGCAGGCAGATGGTCACGATGGCGGCGAACTGAGCGTACAGTTGGCCCAGCCGGCCGCTGATGTTGGACAGGGCAAAGAACGCCACCACCGTGGTGAACACACCGAACAGGGTCGGTACCGCCACCCGCAGGGTTCCCTTGATGGTGTTACGCAGGGTGTCGCCTTCTTCGCTGCGCACTGTGTACACGCTTTCGCCGATCACCACGGCGTCGTCCACCACGATACCCAGTGCCATGATAAAACCGAACGTGGTGAACTCGTTCAGAGACAACCCGGCGAAGTCATCGCCCATGAAATAAAGGGTTCCGAAGAAAATGAACGGCAGCCCCATGGCTACCCAGAAGGCGACGGTGAGATTCAGAAACAGCGCCAGCAGCACGAACACCATCAGGATGCCGGCGATGGCGTTGCTGACCAGCAGTTGCAAGCGTTCGTTGATGAACTGGCTGCGGTCGTACCAGCTGGTCAGCTCCACGCCCCGGGGCAGGCGGCCATCGGCGTGCCACTCGGCCACCACCGCTTTGGCGGCTTCCACGGTGCGGGTGATGTCGTCCTGGCCGGTGGTGATGACTTGCAGGGCAACGCTGTTGTCGCCATTGAAGCGGGACAGCACGGCGGTATCGTCGGCGTACGTGTCCCGGATGCTGGCCACGTCGCCGAGGGTCAGCGATACACCGTCGGCGGTGGTCAGCAACGGGAGGGCGGCGAATTCCTCTTTCAGGTACGCCTGCTGGGAGGCCTTCAGCTGAAGGTAGATCTGCCGGTTTTTGAGCACCGCGGTCATGGTATTGGACGAACCCTGATTGATGGCGTTTTCCACGTCCGTCAGAGACAGGCCGTAGGCCTGCAGCCGCCCTTCGTCGACTTCGATGGCCATCATCGGATCAATCCAGCCGGATTCACTGACCCGGCTGATGTCCGGATCCGCGAGCAGGTCCGACTTGAGCTCCTCGGCCAGCATCTGCAGGGTGTGGCGGTCGGCGTCGCCGTGCAGCTGCAGCCACAGCGAGTGCTCCTCGCGTTCCGCTTTTTCGATCACCGGTTTCTTGGCGTCCGCCGGAAAGGTGGAGATGGCGTCCACCTTGGCCTTGACGTCCCGCAGCAGCACGTCGAGGTCGTAGTCGCTCTGCTTCTCCACGGTGACGGTGACGCCGCTGGCGGTGGAGGCGCTGGTGATGCTCTTGATGCCGGTGACGTTCTCCAGCTGTTCCTCGATCTTGATGGCCAGGCCTTCCTCCGATTGCCGGGCGGAACCGCTGGTGTACGACACCGAGATGGTCAGGCTGTCCGGTTCCATGCTTGGGAAGGCTTCCTTGCGCAGACTGCCGGCCTGAAACACGCCCAGGGCAATCACCAGAAGCATCAGCAGGTTGGCGGCGACCGGGTTGCGGGCGAACCAGGGAATGATGCCCCGGTTCCAGTCCTGTTCATTCATCCTGGGCCTCCACCGGATGTACGGCCATGCCCGGGACGTAGCTGCTGAGCGGGTGGGTCAGCACCTGGACCGTCTGCTGCCGGAGCGATTCGGGCGGCTGGATATAGAGGGCCTGGGCATCACTGGCCACGGGTTCCGCGGCGAAGGTGGCCAGGGCTCCGTCCGCCACGTACCAGATTTCCCCCCGCTGGCTCAGGGCGGACGGTGGCAGGCGCCAGAGATCGGTCAGCTCGCGCCCGGGGATCTCGGCCCGGACGAAAGTCCCCGGCGCCAGGGGCGGGGTGTGGGCCAGCGGCTGATCGACGGCGGCCACCAAGGCGCGCTGGCGGTTGCTGTCGTCCAGGTGCCGTTCCGCGCGGCGGACGTACCCCTGCCAGCGTTCACCGGTTTCCACCGAGATCAGGGTGACCGGCCAGTCGCCGGCTTCCAGAGTCGGCAGGTCCGGCAGCTTGGCCCAGTCACGCTGGGACAACGGCAGGGCGATCTCCACCCGGTCCGTGCTGTACAGTTGCGCCACCTCGCCACCGGCTTGCAGGTAGCTGCCGGGCGATACGCTTCGCTCCACGACCAGGGCATCGAAGGGGGCCTGGATCCGGGTTCGGTCCAGGTCCTGGCGGGCGGCGGTCACCGCCGCTTCCGCTTCCGCCACGGCGGCCCGGGCCAGGGCCAGTTGCGGTTCGTGCAGCACCAGCGGCGAGTCCGGCTCGCCCTCCATGCCGGAGGTTCGCCATTCCGCCTGGGCCTGGGCGGCTTCCCGCTCGGCTTCCAGCAGATCCAGCCGGGCACTGGCCAATTCCTTTTCCGCACTGGCCAGGGTTGCCCGGTAGTCGGTGTCCTCGAGCTGAACCAGCACGCTGCCCCGGCGTACCTGTTGGCCGGCTTCGAGGCTGTCCGCCAGACGGGCGACCCGTCCGGCGACCTGGGTGGTGAGGCTGAGCCGATAGTGGGCGTCGGCGCTGCCGAATGCCTCCAGGGTCGGGGCGTAGCGGCCGGTCGTCACCTGCACGACGGCGACATCGGCGGCGAGGGTGGTTTCCTGTCGGGCCGGCATCGGACGGTTGGCCTGTTCGGCAATTTTCCGGCCGTTGTACAGCAAAACCAGCAACAGCAGGGCGATCGCCGCCAGTACGGCGAGCCACTTGGCATGGCGTTTCATCATAGCGAGCCGTTCTCCTTGGTGCCGAGGCCCAGGGCAAGCCCCAGGCCGATGCGGTTGTCCAGGCGTTGGTAGGTGAGGTCGTCCAGTTGTGCTTGCAGGTCATAGAGCTGCTGTTGCACCTCCAGCAGGTCCAGTAGGCTGACCAGGCCGGTGCGGTATTTCTGGCGATACTGATCCAGCGTGCGCCGGGCGCTGGCCAGGGCCTCCTGAAGGTGGTCCTGTTGCCGGGCCAGGCTGGTCTCCTGGTCGATGGCGTCTTCCACTTCCTGTACCGCCGTCAACAGCGTTTCCCGGAAGGCCTGGTAACGTTGGGCGGTGGTGAGCTCGGCGGCCTGGGCGGCGGCTCTCAGTTCACCGCCCCGGAACAGGGGGGCGCTCAGCTGCCCGAGCAGTGACCAGACCGGATCCCGGAGCAGGGCATCGGACAGGGACGGCCCACCGTCGGTCAGGGCCGCTTCGAGCCGGAGCGTGGGCAGCATGTCCTTGTAGGCCACCTGGGTACGGAAACCGGCGGCTTCGATGGCGAGATAGGCCGCTTTCAGGTCGGGGCGCCGTTGCAGGGTCTGTTCTGGCAGATCGGTCAGGGGCAACAGCACGTCGGGGTAATCCGAGGCAACCAGGGTGCGGCCCTCGGGGCGACCCAGTAACACGTTCATCGCGCGCTGCTGCTGGCGCAGGGCGGCGCGGGCCGAGGCCAGGGTGGCACGGGCCTTGGCGGCGGAGGTCCGGGCGGTGTCCAGGTCTTCCAGGGTGCCGAGTCCGGCCCGGTAACGTTGGAGGATCAGCTGTTCGTTCCGGTCCAGTACCGCCACCCGCTCTGTTTCGATGGCCAGGGTATGCTGCAGGTTAGTCAGCTTTAGCCAGCCCTGCATCACCTCGGCCACCAGAGTATCCCGGGCGGCCTGATAAAGAGCGAGCTGTTCGGCCACATCCCGGGCTTCGGCGCGGGTATCGTCCGCCAGCCTGGCCCACAGGTCCAGTTCCCAGCTGACGGATACCGAGCCGGTGTAGTCGGTCCCGCTGTCGTCCTCGCGGCTGGCGCTCAGGCCGGCGTCCGCTTCGGGCCATTGTGCGGCCCGAGTCTGACGGTATTCGGCCTGCAGGATTTTCAGGGACAGCAAGGTCTGTTGCAGATCGGGGTTGGCCGCCCGCGCTTCCCGGATCAGCGTGTCCAGCTCCGGGGCCTGGACCAGGTCGTCCAGGTAACCGGCGGGGCGGGCGCCATCCAGTGCCGACCAATGGTCGAGGCTGTGCCGGTCGGCATCGGCGCGGGCGGTATAGTCGGAGCCGTCCGGTATCGTGCTGCAGGCGGCCAGGGCCAGGCTGCACAGGAGCATGGGCAGGATCAGTCGCTTGGATGCTTGGGGCATGCAGTTATGGTTCCGTAACGGGGCGTGAGCCGGCGAAGCTCGGGCGTTTCCGTCATGCTAGCGCCGGGGTGGTTAACGGGGGGTTAAGGTCCGGCGAGGCCAGACGTGCACAAACACGGTGGCTCGGCGGGGCTCTGGTATAGAATGAAGAGACAACAACAAGGCAGAGGAGAGGCCGCCGTGTCCAACAACATCTTCATCACCGGCGCCGGTGCCGGTATCGGCCGGGAAACAGCCCGCCTGTTCGCGGCCCGGGGCTGGTCGGTGGGTGCCGCCGACCGGGACGAAGCCGCTCTGGCTGGGTTGCGGTCGGAGCTGCCGGACGGCGCCTGCCAGACCTATCCGCTGGATGTGACGGACGGACCTTCGGTGGCGGCGGCCTTGGCTGATTTCGCCGGCCAGTTCGAGGGCCGGCTCCAGGTTCTGCACAACAACGCCGGCATTTTGCACGTGGGGCCGTTTGAGACCCTGGATCTGGCCGCGCACCGGGCGACGGTGGAAGTCAACGTCATCGGTGCCATGACGGTCCTGCACGCGGCCTTTGCCTACCTGAAAGACACCCCGGGTGCGGTGGTGGTCAACATGAGCTCCGCCTCGGCCATCTATGGCATTCCCGATTTCGCGTCCTATTCCGCCAGTAAGCATGCGGTGCGAGCCCTGACCGAAGCCCTGGACATCGAATGGGAACCGTACGACATCCGTGTCTGTGATCTGATGCCGCCGTTCGTCAACACCAGCATGGTCCAGGCCAATACCGGCGGTTCCCCGCTGTTCGAGCGGCTGGGTATCCGCTTGGGTCCGGAACAGGTGGCGGAACAAGTCTGGGCGCAGGTGCAGGAACCCAGGCTGCACCGCCCCATCACCGGCCAGTTTCGGGCCCTCTGGTCGGTGGCACGTTCGGCGCCCAGCAGTGTGACCCGGTCGGTTATCAAGCGTCTGCGCTCCGTCTGAACGCTCGGGCAGACGCCCGGCCGGGCCTCTGCTATCCTCGGGGGCTTGCGATTGGCGCGTTGCGGGGGCGTCCTGTCCCTGTGGCCCTGTCAGGAGTTGAGTCCATGCCGGTGATGGTTCAGGCGCTGGTGCCTGTGTTTGTACTGATTATGCTGGGGCATGTGCTGAGGCGCTGGGATTTTCCCGGAGGGGATTTCTGGCCCCAGGCCGAGCGTTTTACCTATTACGTCCTGTTCCCCGCGATGCTGGTGTTCAAGTTGGGACAGGCCCGCTTGCCGCCGTCCGCCTATGGCGATATTGCCCTGCTGATTGTCGCCATGCTGCTGGCCATGACGTTGCTGCTGGCGGCGGTGCAATGGTTCTGGCGCTGGCGCGGGCCGGTGTTTTCGTCGGTGTATCAGGGCGCGATCCGCTTCAATTCCTACGTTGGCCTGGCCGCCGGAGGCATGCTGCTGGGGGACGACGGCCTGTCCCTGACCGCCATCGCGGTGGCGGTGATGGTGCCGCTGCTGAACCTGCTGTGCATCCTGATGTTTTCGTTGGTGGTGAGCCAGGATGGGGTGCGGCTGGCTCCGGTGCTCAGGGCCATCGTCACCAACCCGCTGATCGTCGGATCGGTGATCGGCGTGCTCTGGAGCTATTTCCAGGTTGGATTCCATCCGCTGCTGGCGGGGATTCTCTCGCCGTTGAGCAATCTCGCTCTGCCCATGGGGTTGATGACGGTGGGCGCTGGCTTGCAGCTGAAGGCGCTGCGTGGCGCGTCGGCACCGTTTCTGGTGGCCACGGGCCTGAAGCTGCTGGTGTTTCCCGTGCTGGTGGTGGCGCTGGCCGGGGGGTTGGGGCTGGAGGGGTTGCTGGTCAAGGTGGCGGTGCTGTTGGCGGCCTTGCCCACCGCCACCTCGGCCTATATTCTGGCGCGCCAACTGGGGGGCGACGCCCCCCTGATGGCTGGCATCATCAGTGGCCAGACCCTGTTGGCCATGGTTTCCATTCCGTTAATGCTGAGCCTGCTCTGGTAGGCACTGCATCACCGCGTCGGCAATCGACTGCTGGAACGCCAGATAGCCGTCGGGCGTGGCGGGGATGTCGATGGCCAGCGGATCCCAGGTGCTGAAGGTGAGGTCCAGCCCTTCGGTAATGCTCAGCCACCACTGCCGGTTGAACTGGGGCTCGGTCAGCAGGCAGGGGTGGTTGGCCTTGGCCAGTTTTTCCTGAACCTCCTGTACGTGCCGGGCGCCGGGCGACAATTCCGGATTCAGCGTCAGGATGCCCGCCAGATGCAGTCCGTAGTGTTCCGCGAACCGGGTGAGGGCGCTGTGATAGGCAAACAGGCTGATGTCCTTTGCCGGTTCCAGCTGTTCACGAATGGCCTGTTCCTTGGCGGTCAGGGCCGCCTCGAACGCGTCGAGGTTACGGTCCAGCTCGGCTTTGTCCATCTTGTCCAGTCCGGCCAGAACGTCGCGGATCTGGTGGGCCATTTTCAGGGCCTGGGCCGGGTCTACCCAAAGGTGGGGATCGGGACCGTCGCCATGGTCGTGATGGTGGTCATGGTCATGGTCGTGCTCCGATGCGTGTGCATCCTCGTCATGGTCATGATCGTGGTCGTGGTCATGATCGTGGTCGTCGTCCGCGTGTGCGTCCTCGTCATGGTCGGCGTGGTCGTGGTGAGGATGCCCGGCGCCAGGCTCGGTGTTCAGGGCGTGGCTGCGGTCCCGGAAGTCGCTGCCCGCGAGCAGCCGTTCCAGGAAGGTTTCCATGTCCGGGCCGATCCAAAAGATGGCGTCGGCCTCGGACAGCGCGCGCCGCTGGGAGGGACGCAGGGTGTATGTGTGGGGACTGGCTCCGGGCGGCACCAGCGTGGTGACCTGAACGTCCTCCGGGGCGACGGCGCGTACCAGCAGTTCCAGCGGTTTGATGGAGGTGACCACCTGAACCTCGGCCTGGCTGGCCTGGCTGGCCAGCAGGAACGGTGCCGCCAGGGCCAGTGCCAGGTGGCGGCGAATATGGGATAGGGACATCGGCGAGTTCCTGAAAGAATCATGAATGGAACGTTATAATATAACTAATTTTGAGCGGTCGCCAAGTTGCCCGGATCATGCGAAACGGTGGGGGCGCCGCTATAATGGCGGCCGTATCAAAGGCCACCGACATTTCAGGAAGGTTTCATGACAGTACGAACCCGAATTGCCCCTTCGCCCACCGGCGATCCCCACGTGGGGACTGCCTATGTGGCCCTGTTTAACCTCTGTTTCGCCCGTCAGCACGGCGGTCAGTTCATCCTGCGGATCGAGGATACCGATCAGGCACGCAGTACCGCCGAATCGGAGCGGGACATTCTCAAGGCGTTGCGTTGGCTGGGGCTGAACTGGGACGAGGGCCCCGATGTGGGTGGGCCCCACGGTCCTTATCGCCAGTCCGAGCGTAAGCACATCTACCGACAGTACGCCGAGGACTTGGTCACCGCGGGGCATGCCTTCTATTGTTTCCGCACTCCGGAGGAATTGGAGGCGATTCGGGAGGAGCGCCGTGCCAAGGGCCTGAATCCGGGAATCAAGGGGGACCTGGAGCTACCCGAGGCGGAGGTCAAGCGCCGTCTCGATGCGGGCGAGCCCTATGTCATCCGGATGAAGGTGCCGGATGAGGGCGTCTGCGTCATCGAGGACATGCTCCGGGGCACCATCGAGATCGACTGGGCCCAGGTGGACTGCCAGATCCTGCTCAAGTCCGACGGCATGCCGACCTATCACCTGGCCAACGTGGTGGATGACCATCTGATGGGCATCACCCATGTGCTGCGGGGCGAGGAGTGGATCAACTCGGCGCCCAAGCACAAGCTGCTTTACCAGTATTTCGGCTGGGACATGCCCAAGCTGTGTCACCTGCCGCTGCTGCGCAACCCGGACAAGAGCAAGCTGTCCAAGCGTAAGAACCCCACCAGCATCAACTTCTACGAGCGGATGGGCTTTCTGCCGGAGGCCGTGACCAACTATCTCGGTCGTATGGGCTGGTCCATGCCGGATGAGCGGGAGAAATTCTCCCTGGACGAGATGATCGAGAACTTCGACATTCAGCGAGTGTCGTTGGGCGGGCCGGTATTCGATGTCGAGAAGCTGCGCTGGCTCAATGGCCAGTGGCTGCGCGAGGAGCTGTCCGATCAGCAGTTCATGGAGCGCATGCGCCAGTGGTGGTTCAACGAAGACCGGCTCCAGGCCCTGGTGCCGCACGTCAAGGGCCGGGCGGAAGTGTTTACGGACGTGGCGCCCATGGCCCAGTTCATGTTTTCCGGCATGTTGGACCTGAAGCCCGAGGATTTTCAGCACAACAAACTGGATGAAGGCCAGATCAAGCGGGTGCTCCAGTTCACCCTCTGGAAGCTGGAAGCACAGCGGCACTGGAGCCGGGAAACCCTCTTCGCGGATATCCGGAGCCTGGCCAAGGCCATGGACCTGAAGATGGGGGATTTCATGTTCGCCATTTTCGTGGCCATTGCCGGCACCCCGAATTCCTGGTCGGTCATGGATTCCATGGCGCTGCTGGGGCCGGACATGACCCGCTCTCGGTTGCGTCATGCGCTTGGCGTGCTGGGCGGGTTTTCCAAGAAAGAAACCAAGAAAGTGGAGAAAGAGTACGCCGCTTTGTCCGTTTAATCATCAACTTGGCGATGCAGTGACCATTTTGGACAGGGACGTCCAAAAAACTGAAAAAAAGTGAAAATAAAGTGTTGACGCCCCGGGGTCGGATCCTTAATATACGCAGCCGTTGACGGGGCCATAGCTCAGCTGGGAGAGCGCAACACTGGCAGTGTTGAGGTCAGCGGTTCGATCCCGCTTGGCTCCACCAATTTCTAGTCCCCTTCGTCTAGTGGCCTAGGACTCCGCCCTTTCACGGCGGCAACAGGGGTTCGAACCCCCTAGGGGACGCCAATTTGGCGTGTCGGCTCAAGCACCGGCACGCCAGCAAAAAAACCGCCTTCGGGCGGTTTTTTTGTGCCTGTTGTCTGGGTACAAAAAAGCCCGGGAAAGCCCGGGCGTCGCGTTTACTCTCAGCGCTCGGCGATGGCGCCCTTGCCAACCCCCTCGTAGGCTTTTACCCGGATCCGGTCGTTCGGAAACTCGCCTTTCAAGGTATCGGCGATGTGGGCAGCGATCAGCTCCACGGTGGTGTCCGTGTCCAGCAGGTAGACCCGCTCTTCCGGCAGGGTCAGTGCAAACTCCCCCTGATTGGCTTCGTATTCGAAGGTGACGTACGGCGTCCCGGTGCTGTCGACATGACGGCGGACCACGTCTTCCTCGGAGCCGATGTAGATGTCCTGCCAGCGCGTGGCCCAGCGGCGTTCCAGCTCCCGGTCCCGGTGGCCGTTGCGGTCGATGCGGATTGGGGAACGGTGGCCATGGGCAATGCGTTGGCAGTTGCCCAGATGCTTCTTCAGACCATGGACGTAGTGGTAGTAGGCTCCCTCGATGACGTCTTCCCGCAGGTCGATCGTCACTGATGTGACGTTGGCCGGTAGCACGTCGCGCAGCTCCTGTTCCAGCAGGCGCGCGACGGCGGAGGGCACCACGTGTTCGGCGGACAGCCAGACGACGGCCTCGTCCGGGGACCGGTGCACGATCCGGCGACCGTCGGCCAGGATCCAGGAGAAGGTATCCGGGCTCTCCTCGGACCAGGACAGGCCCGGGTAGCCCCGGGGAATGACCAGGCGATGGTCCACCCGCTCATCGATGACCCGTTTAATGGTCCGCTTGACGTTGGAGAAGTCGAACACCATGCCCTGTTCGTCAAGCTCGCCGCCCAGCACCACGTCCACGATCCAGCTCTCGCCCACCAGGCCCCGGCGGGCGTCGAGGTAGGCAAAGTCAATCACGGTGAGGTTGTCGACAAAGAGGTGGTCCATCGGGAGTCCGGGGGGTAAGGTTGAGTGATGGGGCGGATTCTAGCAAAAATCCGGTGTTCCGGCAGGGGATCGTGAGGCTCCTTTCCGCACGCGCGCTCCGCCGCTTGGATCCTGACGTCACAAGGGGGCGCCTGACCATGTCATCGAAGTCGCGGCCAGGCCGTGTTGAGTTTCCCGTGCTGCTGTTGGCCGCGGGTGCGTCCCGCCGAATGGGTCGGGCCAAGGCGCTGCTGCCGTTACCCGGAGGCGGCACACTGCTGGAGCGGGCCCTGGCACAGGCCCGGCAGCTGAGCCCTGAGGTCCGGGTGGTGGCCGGTGCCAGGTATCCGCTGATCCGCTTTCGCTGCCGGCGCCAGCCGGCCCGGTGGCTGTTCTGCGAGCGCTGGCCTGAGGGCCTGTCGGCGTCCCTGCAGGCCGGGCTCGACAGCCTGGGCCCGAATACCCGTGGGGTGTTTGTGCTGGTGCTGGACCAGCCGCTGCTGGAGTTCCGGGCGCTGGCGGCGATGGCACGGCTGGCCCGGGCCGAACCGCGCCAGCCGCTGGCGGCGGACTATGGTGGCCGCCCGGGCGTGCCGGCGTACCTGCCGCGTGAACTCTGGCCGGCGATCCGGGGTTTGACCGGAGATCGTGGCGCCGGGCAGCTGCTGGCCGAGGCCGGCGCCACCCGCCTGCCACTTGCCGGTGTGCGGGACGACGTCGATACACCGGCGGACTGGTCCCGGGTGTGCGCCCGCCTCAGCCGCTGAATACGCCGCTCAGCCAGACAATCCCGAGGCTGAACACCGACAGGCTGATGGCCAGGCCGACGGTGTAGAACCGGGCGCTGGCCGCGCGTTGCCGTGCCACGAACAGGTCAATGGTGCGCTGGGCGATGTCCTCGGCGGTTTCCCTGGAAATATCATGTGCCTGCTGTATGGCTTCCGATTGCAGGGTTTGCCAGAACTCGGTGTCGATGGTTTGCACCGCGGTGATGTGGTCCTTCAGCTCCGCCATGTGCTCGCGGGTGAAGCCGGATTGCCGGGCCAGTGCCTGCTTCAGGTTGGCCAGTTCCTGGCTCAGGTTCAGATTGATCTCGGCGGCGATGTCGTCGCGCAGCCCCTGGGTCCGCGCCTCCAGGCGCCGGGCCATGTCGTCCAGCCGTTCGGAAAGTTGGGCTTCCTGCTGGCTGCGGGTATCCTCCAGTGCCCGTTTGAGGTGGTCGAACTGTTCGTCGAACAGGTCGCTCAGCAGCTCGTGGAGTCGGTTATTGATGTGGGTTTTCACCGCCGAGCGGGCAATCTGTTCGATCAGCTCGCTGGTCAGGGGCAGGGCGGGGCTGTCGCCCTGGCCGTTGGTGGTGGGAGCCGCGTTAGGGCCGTTCCGGGGCGCGTCCGGGGCGGTCGTACCCTGACCGGCCGCGGGTGCCGGCGCGGGCTTGGCCAGGTTGCCGGCCGCCACGTCGCTGGCCAGCTGCTCCAGAACCAGGTTCAGGCCCTCCGTGTGGGGCGGCTTGGTGAGAATGTTGTAAACCCCGAAATTCCGGGCCTCCTCCACGAAAGTGGGGGACTTTTTCGAAGTGCACATGATGATCGGGATGTCGGCGGTCTCCGGGTTACCCTTGATGGCCTTGGTGGCCTCCACGCCGTTCATGCCCGGCATCAGGTGATCCATGAAGATTACGTCCGGCCGTTGGTGGCGGCGGAGGAAATCCAGGGCCTCCTCCGCCGATCCCGCCATGTTCACCTGCATGTCCCGGCTTTCCAGCAGTTTGCTCAGGGCAAACCGGGCGACCTTGGAGTCATCTACCAGCAGAGCGTTCTTGATTGCCATGTCACTTCCTCAAGCGGTTGCTGCCATCATGCGTGGTTTCGTGGCGCTGACTTACCAGCCTTCCAGCGGCGGGCACTGGGTGGCCCGGTAACTCTTGTCCCGGTAACACACGCCCGGCTCGGTGGTGCGTGCGGTGAAAATCTCGCCCGCCGCCGTGGTCAGGCGGACCTGGCCGTAGGGCTTGCCATGGCGAAAGGTGGCTTCGATGGAACTGCCGTTGGGGTTGCTGAGCCGTCCCGTGCCGTGGAATTCGCCGTCGATGTACTGGCCTTCGTATTTCTTGCCGTCGGCAAAGACTTCCGTGCCGGCACCGTGATAGGCACCGTTGGAGAACTCGCCGTCGTAGGTGTGGCCGTCCGGATAGGTGAGCACGCCCCGGCCATGAAATCGGCCATTGCGAAAACCTCCGACGTAGAGCGTGCCGTCCACCCGAGTGAGGGAGCCGGGACCGTTCAGCTCGCCCGCGGCCCACAGACCGTTGCGGATCTCGCCGTTTGTCAGGGTCAGGGTGCCCTTGCCGTGGAACCGGTCATCCTGAAACTGGCCGGTGTACTCGGCCCCGTCCGCGCCCCGCCATAGGCCCTCGCCACTGCGCTTGCCCCGGACCCAGTCGCCCTCGTACCGACTGCCGTCCGGAAACCAGGCCGTGCCGCGGCCATGGAAGGCGCCGTCCACGAACTGGCCTTGGTAGCGCAGGCCGGTGTCGCCCTGGTAGGTGCCGTCGCCGGTGCGGATGCCCCCGATCCAGGTGCCGTTGCGGAAGTCGACGGTGGTCAGGGCCACCAGCCGGCCGACCAGGGTGGTTTCATCCCCGGCCCGCAGTTGCACCTGCCGGTGCCAGGGCTGGAAGCCGGGTTTGCGGATGACAATGTCGTAGCGGCCGGGCTCAAGGTCCAGATCCAGGCGGGTGGCGCCATAGTCCCGCCCGTTAATGGTGACCGAGTCCCCCAAGACATTGGAGCGGATCACCAGGGTGGCGGTGGTCGGTTTGGGCACCGGGGACGGCAGCGCCTCCGGTGGTGGTGGCTCGGAAGGGCCAGCGTCGAGCTCGGTTCTGGCCGGTGTCTGCTTGTCCCCGGCCACGGCGGGGGGCGCCGCCGCCGGCCAAGGTTCCCGCGCTGCGCTGGGTGGGGCGGGCGGGCTGGCCACGGGTGTGTGGGCTGGAGGCTGGGACATGGGCGTGGGGATCAGGGTCTGGCGCACCGAGGCGAAGCCCGCGGTGACCAGGAGCATCAGTGCCAGTGCATTGAAAAACAGCAGCGGCCTGAAATCGACCATGGTGGAGGAACCTCTTGATCCTGGCTAAGCGAATCCCGATGTGTTCCTCATATTAACCAGCGTTTGCAACGGTATGTAACAGAAAGTCAGCGAACTTATCCAGAATGCCGGGCAAATCACACTTTGTCCGGAAGCCTGTCATGGTTGAGCTGTTCCCACGCTTTCATGTACACATCGGCCTCGTATTCGTAGGGCGAGCGGAACGGCGTGAGAACGAAATCAAACACCAGGAAGAAGAAACCAACGGATGCCCAGGCGATGAGCAGGCTGCTCTGGGTGTTGGCCTGGACTTCGGGGTTGGAGCCAACGAAGGCTTCCAGCAGCGGAATCAGCTCCGAGGCCAGGACCACCGGGTTGAAGCTGGTCATGACGAACGGA
This sequence comes from Marinobacter lutaoensis, assembly GCF_001981305.1. Lineage (GTDB taxonomy): Bacteria > Pseudomonadota > Gammaproteobacteria > Pseudomonadales > Oleiphilaceae > Marinobacter > Marinobacter lutaoensis. The sequence continues at coordinate 383,593 of NZ_MSCW01000001.1, forward strand.
ATCCAGAAGGCGAGCAGGACCGGAAAGAAACCGAACGACCAGAGCAGGCGCCGTGCCAGGTACGCAGCCAGGGCCCGCCAATACCGCTGGCGGATTTCCGGTACCTTGCGAATCTGGTCCAGATAGCGGCGGCGCTCCTCCCAGTAGGCGGCCACTTCCGGAGCGTCGACGGCTGGGAGGCTGTTTTCGGTATCGGTCATGGGGGTGGGGCTGCCTTTATGTCTGCGGGACTGTGCATGATAATCGATTCGACGTGTTACCCTACAAGTCTCCATTTGTGTTAACGACAGGATAGATTGAATGGCTGCTGTGAGCGAGAACCCTACCCATCCGGCCTTCGAGAAGCTTCGCAGTCACCGGATCGGCACCCTCAACCTGGAAATCGAGGAATACCGCCACAAGCGAACCGGTGCCCGTCACCTGCACTTGGCGGCGGACAATGACGAGAACGTGTTCTTCGTGGCCCTGAGGACTTTCCCGATGGACTCCACCGGGGTCGCCCATATCCTGGAGCACACGGCCCTGTGCGGCAGCGAGAAGTACCCGGTCCGGGACCCGTTTTTCATGATGATCCGCCGGTCCCTGAACACCTTTATGAATGCGTTTACCAGCAGCGACTGGACGGCGTATCCGTTCGCCAGCATGAACCGCAAGGACTTCGACAACCTGTTGCAGGTGTATCTGGACTCGGTGTTTTTCTCCCGGCTTGACCCGCTGGACTTCGCCCAGGAAGGGCATCGCCTGGAGTTCGAGAAGCCGGACGACCCGAGCACCGACCTGGTGTACCGGGGCGTGGTCTACAACGAGATGAAGGGAGCCATGAGCTCGCCCACCTCCCAGCTCTGGCAGAACCTCACCAGCCACCTGTTCCCGACCACCACCTACCACTACAACAGCGGCGGTGAACCGGACCACATCGTGGACCTGAGCTATGACGAGCTGCTGCGCTTCTATCGACATCATTACCATCCCAGCAACGCCATTTTTGCCACCTATGGCAATATTCCGGCCCACGAGCACCACGAACGGTTCGAGGCGCTGGCCCTCAAGCGCTTCGACCGTCAGGAAGTCGAGCTGCCGGTACGGGATGAAAAGCGCATGTTTGCGCCGATCCGGGTGGAACAGGCGTACCCGGTCAGCGAGGGCGAGGGGACGGAGAACAAGACCCACATCGTCATGGGCTGGCTGCTGGGACACAGCTTCGACCTGTTCGAGAACATGGAGGCTCAGCTGCTGTCGGCGGTGTTGCTGGAAAACAGCGCGTCGCCGTTGATGCGGGCACTGGAATCCACGGACCTGGGACAGGCGCCGTCGCCGATGTGTGGCCTGGAGGACTCCAACCGGGAAATGACCTTCGTGTGTGGCATCGAAGGCAGCGAGCCGGAGCATGCCCGGGCACTCGAGGCGCTGGTGGAGTCCACGCTGCGCCGGGTGGCGGAGGAGGGTGTCAGCGAGGAGCGGCTGGAGGCAATCCTGCATCAGTTGGAGCTGCATCAGCGGGAAATCTCCGGGGACCACTTCCCCTATGGCCTGCAACTGATCATGAGTGCCATCGGACCGATGGTACACGGCGGCGACCCGGTCGCCCTGCTTGATCTGGAACCGGTGCTGGCCACCTTGCGCGAGAAAATCCGGAACCCGGACTATATCCCCAATCTGATCCGCGGCAAGCTGCTGGACAACCCGCACCGGGTCACCCTTACCCTGCGTCCGGACGAACAGCTGGAAAGCCGGCGCCAGAAAGCCATCCGTGACGCCCTGGCCCGTCGCAAGCAGTCGTTGACGGAGTCGGATGCCCAGGCGCTGGTGGCTCAGGCCAAGGCCCTGGAAGAGCGCCAGCTGCGCAAGGACGACGCGTCCATCCTGCCCAAGGTGGACCTGTCCGACGTGCCCCTGCAGATGCCGGAGCCCGAGTACCGTTACGATGGCGATATCGCCGCCACCCTCTATGCCCGAGGGACCAATGGCCTGGTTTACCAACAGGTGGTGGTGCCGGTTCCGGCCCTGAGCCGGGACGAGCTGTTGCTGTTGCCGTACTACACCACCCTGATTCCTGAGGTGGGGTGCGGCGACCGGGACTACCTGCAGATGCAGGACCGTATTTCCGCGGAGTCGGGCGGCATCAGCGCGGCCTTCAGCGCCAAGGGGCGGGTTGATGATGTTCAGGACCTGTCCGGTTATCTGGTGTTCAGCGGCAAGGCGCTGGCCCGCAACCGGGACAAGCTGACCCGGTTGTTGCGGGACGTATATACCGGCGCCCGTTTCGACGAGAAAGACCGGGTCCGGGAAATCATCGCCCAGATCCGGGCCCGCCGTGTGCAGGCGGTGACCGGCAGTGGTCATGCCCTGGCCATGGGCGCGGCGTCCCAGGGACTGAGCGCCGGCGCCTGGCTCTCCTATCAGCTGGGTGGACTGGAAGCGATCCGGGGAACCAAGCAGCTGGATGCGTCGCTGAACGATGCCGGCGCACTGGAAGCGTTCTGCGGCCGGCTGGCTGCACTGCACGACAAGATCACGCGTCAGTCCCGGCAATTCCTGGTGATTGGCGAGGAGGAGCACCTCGACGCCATGGTGGATGACCTCAAGTCCTGCTGGTCGGCGTCGTCTTCCCAGGATGGGGACCCCTGGCGCCTGGAACCGGTCAGCTACACCACCCGCGAGGCCTGGCTCACGACCACGCAGGTGAACTTCTGCGCCAAGGCCTACCCCACCGTTCCGGTGGAGCATCCGGATGCGGCGGCGCTGACCGTTCTGGGGGTGTTCCTGCGCAACGGTTATCTGCACCGGGCCATCCGCGAGAAGGGGGGCGCTTACGGTGGCGGCGCCGGTCAGGACAGTGTGAATGGGGTGTTCCGCTTCTTCTCCTACCGTGATCCCCGCTTGGGGGATACCCTGGAGGACTTTGATCAGGCTCTGGCCTGGCTGCAGGAAACACCCCATGAATACCAAGCGCTGGAGGAGGCGATTCTGGGTGTAATCGGCCAGCTGGACCGGCCCCGCTCACCCGCCGGTGCCGCTCGCCATGCTTTCCATAACCGCCTGTTCGGGCGGACCCCGGAACAGCGGGCGAGGTTCCGGGAACGGGTCCTGGCCACCCGTCTTGACGACCTGCGCCGTGTTGCGGACACCTGGTTGTCGCCGGACAGCGCCAGCCTGGCGGTGGTCACCAGTGCCGACAATCGGGGTCTGGTCGAAGCCCTGGGGATGAGCGTCCGGGAGCTGTAACCCGGACCGGAGCGGCCCTTAGCGGGCCGCTCCGGGTCAGCGGTGGCGCTTGAGCCCGGTGGCCACCATGATGCGGGTCGAGATTTCCTCGATCGAGTAGGCGGTGGTGTTGAGGTAGGGAATGCGCTCCCTCCGGTACATCAGCTCGATTTCCTCGATTTCATGCATGCACTGCTGGATTGACGAGTAACGTGAGTTGGGACGCCGCTCATTCCGGATGGTGGCCAGCCGTTCCGGGTCGATGGTCAGACCGAACAGCTTCTCCTTGTGCGGTTTCAGGGCCTTGGGCATGCGTTGGTCGGCCAGGTCGTCCTCGGTGATTGGGTAGTTGGCGGCCTTGATGCCATACTGAAGCGCAAGGTACAGGCAGGTGGGCGTCTTACCGCTTCGGGAAGCCCCGATCAGGATCAGGTCCGCCTCGTTGTAGTGCCGGGTACGGGCGCCATCGTCGTTGTCGAGGGCGAAGTTGACGGCGTTGATCCGCCGCTCATAGCTGCCTTCGTTGTTGATGGCGTGGCTTTTGCCCACGGTGTATGAGGAGGAGGATCGAAGCTCCTGTTCCAGCGGGTTGAGGAAGGTGCCGAAGATGTCCACCATGAAGCCGTCGGCGCGCCCGATGATCTCCCGGATGTGGCTGTCGACGATGGTGTCGAACACCAGGGGACGCTCGCCGTCGGTTTCCGCCGCCTTGTTGATGCGCTTGACCATCTCCAGGGCTTTTTCCTCGCTGTCGATGTAGGGTATGGTCACCCGCTCGAATTCGATCTTCTCGAACTGGGCCAGCAGGGCGTGGCCAAGGGCTTCGGCCGTCAGGCCCGTGCCATCGGAAATGAAGAAGGCAGTGCGTCTCATGATGTGGTATCCGGTTTCGTTGCTGGCAGGGATGGCAAGGTCCCTAGGTAATTTCCGCAGGTTACAGTATCATACACGCCAAGTTCGAGACCCCGCAGTGGATATTGCCTGCATTGGCCACTGAATGCCGCTGGCCCGGTTTTGCTCTTAGCTACACAGACTCAAGGGAGACGTGCTTTGGAAGATTACATCATTTGGTTTGATCACCTCGGAATGTCGGATGTCGACCGGGTCGGTGGCAAGAACGCCTCCCTCGGCGAAATGATCAGTAATCTCGCCAACGCAGGTGTTACCGTTCCGGGTGGGTTCGCCACCACGGCTCACGCCTACCGGGAATTCCTGGCCACCGACGGTCTCAAGGACCGCATTGACGAAGCCCTTGATAAGCTGGATGTCAACGACGTCAACGAGTTGGCCCGGGTCGGCGCGCAGATCCGCCAGTGGATCATCGACACGGACTTCCCCCAGGCCCTGGACGAGGCCCTGGCACAGGCGTTCACCCAGCTGCAGGATGGCAACGAGCAGATGGCCGTAGCGGTGCGCTCATCGGCCACGGCCGAGGACCTGCCGGATGCGTCCTTCGCCGGCCAACAGGAAACCTTCCTGAACGTGGTGGGGTTGCCCCAGGTTCGCCGTTCGGTGAAGGAGGTGTTCGCCTCCCTGTTCAATGACCGGGCCATTTCCTACCGCGTGCATCACGGCTTTGATCACAAACTGGTGGCCCTGTCGGCCGGCATCCAGAAAATGGTGCGCAGTGAAACGGCGGCCAGCGGCGTCATGTTTACCCTGGATACCGAGTCCGGATTCCGGGATGTGGTTTTCGTCACCGCGTCCTACGGGCTTGGCGAAACCGTGGTTCAGGGCGCGGTCAACCCGGATGAGTTCTACGTTCACAAGCCGACCCTGGAGGCCGGCCGGCCGGCGGTGCTGCGCCGTAACCTGGGCAGCAAGGCCATCAAGATGGTCTACCATTCCAACCCGGGCGAGGGCGAGTTCGTGGAAACCGTAAAGGTGGCCCCGGAAGATCGCAACCGCTTCTCCATCACCGATGCCGAGGTGGAGGAACTGGCGCGCCAGGCAATGATCATCGAGAAACACTACGGCCGTCCGATGGACATCGAATGGGCCAAGGACGGGGACGACGGGCGGATCTACATTGTTCAGGCCCGGCCCGAGACCGTGAAGAGCCGCGCCGCCGCCAACGTGATGGAGCGCTACCTGCTCAAGGAAACCGGCAAGGTGCTGGTGGAAGGGCGCAGCATCGGTCACAAGATTGGCAGCGGCCCGGTCAAGATCATCACCAGCATCAACGAAATGGATCGGGTTCAGCCCGGCGACGTGCTGGTGACCGACATGACCGACCCGGATTGGGAGCCGGTCATGAAACGCGCCTCCGCCATCGTGACCGATCGTGGCGGACGCACCTGTCACGCCGCCATCATTGCCCGTGAACTGGGCATTCCGGCTGTGGTCGGTTGTGGCGATGCCACCGAAGTGCTGCAGGACGGCCAGCAGGTCACCGTATCCTGCGCCGAAGGGGATACCGGCCTGATCTATGAGGGGGCGCTGGATTTCGAACTGCGTGAGAACACCGTCGACTCCATGCCAGCGATCCCGTTCAAGATCATGATGAACGTGGGCAACCCGGACCGTGCCTTCGACTTCCAGGCGCTGCCCAACGAAGGGGTGGGGCTGGCCCGGCTGGAGTTCATCATCAACCGCATGATCGGCGTGCATCCCAAGGCCCTGCTGAATTTCGACAGCCTGCCCCGGGACATCAAGCAGACGGTGGAGAAACGCATCGCCGGCTACCCCTCGCCGGTGGAGTTCTACGTGGAGAAGCTGGTGGAGGGCATCGCCACCCTGGCGGCCGCGTTCGCGCCGAAGAAGGTGATCGTGCGCCTCTCCGACTTTAAGTCCAACGAATACGCCAACTTGATCGGCGGCACCCTGTACGAGCCGGATGAAGAGAACCCGATGCTCGGTTTCCGGGGCGCGTCCCGCTACATCTCCGACACCTTCCGGGACTGCTTCGAACTGGAGTGTCGTGCCCTGAAGAAAGTACGCAATGAGATGGGGCTGACCAACGTGGAAGTCATGGTGCCCTTCGTCCGGACGGTGGGTGAAGCAGAGCAGGTGGTGGAACTGCTGGCGGAAAACGGCCTCAAGCGGGGCGAGAACGGTCTGCGGGTGATCATGATGTGCGAACTGCCAGCCAACGCGCTGCTGGCGGATCAGTTCCTGCAGCACTTTGACGGGTTCTCCATCGGCTCCAATGACCTGACCCAGCTGACCCTGGGGCTGGACCGGGATTCCGGCATCATCGCGCATCTGTTCGACGAACGGAACGACGCGGTCAAGGCGTTGCTGTCCAATGCCATCCAGGCATGCAAAAAGGCCGGTAAGTACATCGGTATCTGCGGTCAGGGCCCGTCGGATCATCCCGACTTGGCCAAGTGGCTGATGGACCAGGGCATCGATTCCGTTTCCCTGAACCCGGATTCGGTGCTGGATACCTGGTTCTTCCTGGCGGATGAAAAAATCGACTGATCCACTATCCGGATATAGAGGAGAGCAACGACGTGACAGACATCATAACGCCGGACCTGTGCGATGAATTCCCCGATGTCCAGGTGGTGGCACCAGGGTTCCGCAACTTCGGAGGTATCCGAGCCTTTGGCGGTGAGATCGTGACCGTCAAGTGTTTCGAGGACAATTCCGTGGTGAAGGAGCAGGTGGGCCTGCCGGGCAATGGCCGAGTGATGGTCGTCGACGGTGGCGGCTCCATGCGCAACGCCCTGCTGGGTGACATGCTTGCGGAGAAAGCCGCAGCCAACGGCTGGGCCGGGTTGATCATTTACGGCTGCATCCGCGACGTGGATGAGATCGGCCGGACCCACCTAGGCGTCCAGGCCCTGGGAACCGTGCCCCGGAAAACCGAAAAGCGGGGCATCGGTGACCTGAATGTGCCAGTGACCTTTCACGGGGTGACCTTTCACCCGGGTCACTACGTCTACGCGGATAACAACGGCATCATCGTATCCGAGAAGCCGCTGGTGTAACCGGCGCGCGCATCACATCGAAAGCAAAAAGGCGGCCTCCGTGGGCCGCCTTTTTGCTGTTCAGCGAGTGACTTCGGTGATATTCAGTCCCACCAGGTAACCATCGCCCTCGGCCTGGCAGCGAACCACTTCGCAGACCGCTTCCAGCGGTGGAAAGGGCTCGCCGGCGGACCTCAGTACGGTCACCAGCTCAGCACCGACCGCCACAGCCCGGTCCAGGTATACCTGCATGCCCGCGGCGCTGAGATCACGGCAGGTGCCGGTGAGTGTTTCGCCCTCGGTGGTGGTGATCTCGATGGGCGAATCCACCTGCATACGGTAGAAGTCGCGTTTTTCCGAATAGTCCCTCATGGCTCACGCCCAATTGTCGGTTTTCCGGGTGGGTTTCAGCAGCGGGATGACCAGCGCCAGCAGGACTCCGGCAAAGACCAGACCCGCGCCGAGTAGCATGAAATCATACTCCTTGCTGGCTTCCAGGCGCTCGTTTTCCGCTGTCAGCACTTCCAGGTCGTTCCTCAGTTTCTGGTTCTCCGAGGCCAGTTCCCGGTTCCGCTTGTCCAGGTTGATGGCGTCGGCGGCGATGCTCTTGATCCGTTGCAGCTCCTCCTGCAGCGATTCCGAACGGTCCGCCAGGGACGATTCTGAACTCTTCAGGGCGTTTCGTTCCTCGGTCACCTGGGACAGTTGTTCCTTGAGGCGGCTCAGTTCGGCACGGGCCTGTTCCAGTTCTCGGTTGGCGGCCTTGAGGCGGTCTTCCGCAATGGGGGTGTTGCTCAAGTACTGACTGGCGACCCAGCCCTCAGTCCCTTTCGGGGTCCGCACCCGGGTGTAGTTTTCGCCAACTTCCAGAACCTCCAGGGGGGTACCACTGGGCAGGGCGTTTTCGATGATGCGATACTGGGTTCCGGCACCGGAGCGCACCGGCAGGTAAAGTTTGTCATCCACCCAGACTGTCCGGGCCTGGGCGCTGGCCAGGGAAGAGGCGACAAGTAGAAGGCATAGAATCAGGCGAAAAGGCGTCACGAAAGTCGTTCCCGATGATTGACGTTAACAGCTCACGATGGAATGAAAACGCAATTTTGTCATAGCTGGACCGGGGTTCAAGCCACGGCCCATTACAAAAAACTCATCCAGGGCGCCGCTTACGGCAGCACCGGCTTGAACGGTTTGACCGTGACCTTTTGGTACACGCCCGCCGCCACGTAGGGGTCGGCATCGGCCCAGGACTGGGCGGCGTCGAGGGAGTCGAACTCGGCAATCACCAAGCTGCCGGTGAAGCCGGCCTCGCCGGGTTCCGGGGTGTCGATGGCCGGGTGCGGGCCGGCGACCAGCAGACGTCCCTCGGCCTTGAGCACCTGCAGGCGTTCAAGGTGTGCCGGCCGGGCCTGCTGGCGCAGAGGCAGGCTGTTGTCGACGTCTTCACTGATGATGGCGTAATACATGGACTCCTCCAAACTGGGTAACCAGGGCCCGATGTCCCCGGGGAATACAGGCGATGCCCTGGCTGGTAAACTGGCGGGCCGGACCCTGACACCGCACGCAACCAGGATATCGATTTCCAGTGACTATACCGCAAGCTACCCGTTCCTGCATTGATCTGCACTGCCACAGTACCGCATCCGACGGGGCACTGACCCCGGCCGCCCTGGTGGCCCGGGCAGCCGAGCGGGGTGTGACCCACCTGGCGCTGACCGACCACGATACGCTGGCGGGGCTGGCAGAGGCCCACCGGGCGGCGATGTCCGCCGGCATCACCTTGGTGCCGGGGATCGAATTGTCCTGCCTATGGAAAGGCCGGACCATTCACGTTGTCGGTCTGGATTTCGATCCGGACGATCCGGGTTTCCGGGCACGGGTCGCCCGCCAAGTGGACAATCGCCGGGCGCGTGCGGCGATGATCGCTGAGCGGCTGGCACGTCTGGGAGTGAGCGACCTGTTGGACCGAGCCACCGAGGCGGCGAGGGGGGAGGTGCCGGGGCGCCCCCATTTCGCCCAGGCGTTGGTGGCGGCAGGTGTGGTGCGTGATGCCGCCCAGGCGTTCAAGCGTTATCTTGGAGCTGGCAAGCCGGGGGATGTCCGGGCCTGCTGGCCGGAGCTGCCGGAGGTGGTGTCCTGGATCGTCGATGCCGGTGGCATTGCCGTGCTGGCGCATCCCCGTAAATACCAACTCACCGCCACCAAGCTACGGGAGCTGACCGAGGCGTTTCGTCGAGCGGGCGGACAGGCCTTGGAAGTGTCGACCTCCGGGCAGTCCAGTGGCGATCTGGGTTTCCTGGCGGAATTGTGCCGGCGTCATGGCATGTGGGGGTCCCAGGGCAGTGACTTCCACTTTCCCGGGGCGGCGTGGTGTGAACTCGGGAAGATCATGAAAATGCCAGACGGCGTTGAGCCCGTCTGGCACCATTTCCGAGAGCCCGTCCGTTGCTGAGCCCCGGTTACTCCGGGGCGTGATACAACAGGTACAGGTCGGTCAGTGAGTCCGGGATGGCTTCCGCCATCTGCCGGGACAGGGACTCGCTCTGGCGGACTTTCTGGAAATCCTCGTCCTCGAACAGTCCGGAGAGGGTCATCATGGGGACCATCAGGTCCGCCGTTTCCTCCTCGCTGGCGGCTTCCAGCCACTGCTCTTCGTACTCCAGAAAAGTTTCCACGAAGCCCGCGCACCAGTTTTCCAGTGCGTTCATCGGGTCGTCGTCTTCCGGCTCCGGCAGTTCCAGCGACTGCCCCATGTCCAGGGCATGAGTGAGGTCGCGGGCCAGCTGACGAACGCAGCGCTCGAAGCTCTCGGGCACCCCGCCTTCCGGCAGGGTGTCGAGGCCGGTGGCGAGCTGGAAAATCTCGCCAGGGCTCAGCGTAACCGGACCAACCACGCTGGCGCAGACCACCCCGTGCAGACCGAAGAAGTCCAGGGCATGATCACCCCAGGGCTCGGCGAACAGGATGTCTTCGAGCGCGGCAATGTCGGAATTCGATAGCATGGTCAATGGCTCCCGGCCTTCATGGCTTCCTCGGCCGCGCGTTGGCGCCGCCGGACCTCTCTCGGGTCATTATAGGCACGGCCCGGTGTGACCGGCAGGTCCATTTCCGGCTTGCCGCTGTCGCCGATGAAAATCCGGGGACTATCGCCGTCTTTCGGCTCCGTTCCCGACTCCGATTCCGGGGCGGCCGGCTCGGGCTGCGGCTCGGCGGCCTCGCCGGTGTCCCCGGGTTCCGTTTCGGGGGCGCGTTCAGCCGCCACGGAGGCTTCGGCAGTCTCGGTCGGCTGTGCCGGATCGGCCGTGACCTGAGGCTCCGGTTGTGGCGCCGGTTCTGGTTTGGGCTCGGCTTCCTGACCCGTGACCAGCGGCTGGGGTTGCGGTGTTTCGGCACCCCCTTCCGGCTGTTCGGGTTCGGAGCGGGTTTCCGGAGCCGCAGCTTCGCGACCGGCCTCAGGTGCATCCCCGCCGGCCTCAGGTGTCGGCTCACGACGGGCGTCAGTGTCGCTGGCCTCTTTGCCGGGTTCGGACTCCGCCGGTTCCGGTTTGCTCTCGGGTTTGGCTTTGGCGGCGCGATCGGACTTGGACCGGGCGGGCCGGCGGCTGGTTTTTTTCGGTTTTTCCGGGGCTGCCGGTTCCGGGGTATCGCCGGTCCCGGCCTCCTCCGTAGCCGTCGCAGGTTCCGGCTTGGCCGGGGCGTCGGCGTCAGCCGGTGTGGCCGGAACCGCGTCCGGTGCCGATGCCTGAGTCTCGGCCTGGACCGATTCAAGGTTGTCGGCTTTCCGGTCATCCGGGGCCGCCTTGTCGTCGCGCTTGGCCGGCTTTTCTTCCGCTTTGCGGGCGGCTTCCTGGGCCGTTTCCGGTTGCGTGTCCTTCAGGTGCTTCTCGCTCCGTTCCGCCTTGCGTTCGGCGGGGGTGGAAGCGGGCGCCTCTGCCGGAGAGCCATCCCGGTTGCGTTGCCGGCGTGGTTTGCGACGTTTGTCGTCGGTGCTCGCCTTGTCTTTCTCGGCGGAAGCGCCTTTTGGCGTTTCGCCCTTGCTGGTTTCGGTGGCCTTCGGGGCGGCAGGCTTCACCTCGCGCGGTGACGTTTCCTTCGACTCCCGGTTGTCTTTCTGGTCCCGCTGCTGGGCGCGGTTGCGTCCCTGATTCCGGCCCTTGTTGTCCCGGCGACCGTCGCTGCCCTTGTCGCCACCGTTGTCGGTGCGATTGGCGCTGTTGCGCGAATCGTCGGCGCGGCTGCGGCCCCGGCCCTGGGGGTCCTCGGTTCGGCCGCCCTGGCGGCGGTCGTTGCCGCTGCGGTTGCCGCCGTTGCGCGGTTCATCCCGGGCAACGCGGGTCTTGCGGCGGTCCTGGCGCCCCCGGTTGCGGCGGTCTTCCAGCGACGCCGCCTTGGACTGCGGGCCGGCTTGGTCGCCGGACGCGTCATCGGCACCAAAGAAGCTGGCGATCTTACGACCGAGCCGGCGGAACAGCCCCTCTTCCTCGGCCGATGGGGCTTCTTCAGCGGGTTTGGCGGCCGGTGTCGGTGCCGGAGCGCGAGGCCGGATGGCCTTCACTGCGGCCTGTTCACGCACCGGTTTTTCGGCGTTTGGCACCTCGTAGGCGTCGTCCTCGCGCACCGTGTATTCTTGGGCGACCTGGTGGCTGGAAATGTGCTCCGGAGCCGACTCGTCCTCACGAATCCGGATGACTTCAAAGTGCGGCGTTTCCATGTGGGGAACCGGCACCACCACGATGCTCACCTTCTGGCGGGCTTCGATATCGGCCAGCTGGCGACGCTTTTCGTTGAGCAGGAAGGTGGCCACGGAAACGGGGACGATGGCCCGAACCTCGCCGGTCTTCTCCTTGGAGGATTCCTCGTAGATCAGGCGCATGATGCTCAGCGCCAGGGATTCGATGCTGCGGATGGTGCCCTGGCCCTCGCAGCGCGGACAGACTTCGCTGCGGGTCTCGCCAAGGGACGGGCGCAGGCGCTGGCGCGACATCTCCAGCAGACCGAAGCGGGAGATCTTGCCAACCTGGACCCGGGCGCGGTCCAGCTCCAGCGCCTCCCGGATCTTCTGTTCGACTTCCCGTTGGTGCTTGGCCGGTGTCATGTCGATGAAGTCGATGACGATCAGGCCCCCCATGTCCCGCAGGCGCAGTTGCCGGGCGATTTCCTCGGCGGCTTCCAGGTTGGTCTGCAGGGCGGTTTCCTCGATGTCCTGGCCCTTGGTCGCGCGGGAGGAGTTGATGTCGATGGCGACCAGCGCCTCGGTCGGGTCGATCACGATGGAGCCGCCGGAGGGCAGCTTCACTTCGCGCTGGAAGGCGGTCTCAATCTGACCTTCGATCTGGTAACGGCTGAACAGCGGGATTTCATCCTTGTACAGCTTGATCTTGTTTTCGAACGTGGGCATGACGGCGCGGACGAAGCTGAGGACGTCCTCGTACACGCTCTCGGAGTCGATCAGTACCTCGCCGATGTCCTGGCGCAGGTAGTCCCGGACCGCGCGGATGATGACGTTGCTTTCCTGGTGGATCAGGAAGGGGGCCTTCCGCTCAGCGGCGGCCTGGGTGATGGCTTCCCAGAACTGGACCAGGTAGTCGAGGTCCCACTGCAGTTCTTCGGAGGTGCGGCCGATGCCGGCAGTCCGGACGATGATGCCCATGGACTTGGGCACCTGAACGTTGTTCATGGCTTCCTTGAGCTGGGCCCGGTCTTCGCCTTCAATCCGGCGGGAGATGCCACCGGCGCGGGGGTTGTTCGGCATCAGCACCAGGTAACGCCCTGCCAGGGAGATGAAGGTCGTCAGGGCCGCGCCCTTGTTGCCGCGCTCTTCCTTGTCCACCTGCACGATGACTTCCTGGCCTTCGGAGATCACATCCTTGATGTTGATCTTGCCCTCGATCTGGCCGGGGGATTTCTTGAAGTATTCCTTGGAGATTTCCTTCAGCGGGAGGAAACCGTGGCGTTCGGCGCCAAAATCGACGAAGGCCGCTTCGAGGCTGGGTTCAACCCGGGTGATGCGGCCTTTGTAGATGTTGGCTTTCTTCTGTTCGCGGGAGCTGGATTCGATGTCCAGGTCGAAAAGACGTTGTCCGTCTACCAGGGCGACGCGCAACTCTTCAGGGTGAGTTGCATTGATCAGCATGCGTTTCATGGAAAGAAAAGGTTCCTGTCGTTGGGTTTTGACAGAAAACCGGGAGGGGTTCGCATCTGCGAAGCTGGATGTGCGTGCCGCGGGCTGCATTACAGCAGTGTCAGCCGGCGGCCAGACCCAATCAGACCCTTATGGGGTGCGATTCTGCTGGTTCAGTACCACCGCTGACGGCCCGTCTGCCGGTAGGCAGGGGGAGGACGTGTAAGGTGAGTGTCTGTTGGCGCATGTTATCCGTTTTCAGGTTCACACAGGTGCCTGGGTCTCACGTCGTATTGTAAGCTGGACGGCCCGGCCCTGCGTGGCAACGATTCTTCGCGATGTCGCCCGTCGGTTTTCCGTACGGTTTCGTCAATTCTCCCGGGGCTTCGGCGGCCGATCGTGGCCTGCGTGGAAGCACGGTTCCGGAAGCGTTTCTTCGGCCGTTCCCCGCTTCTCGGGGCAGCGGCGTTCAAACTCTCACAGTGTCTCGGTATACTTCTGCCGCTCCGGCTTCTGGCTGGAGATAAGTCAGGCCGTAGACAAACGGCAGAGCACGCCGGAATATAGCAGCAATGCGGCTGCCGTTCAATCCTGTAACACGAACACGGCGAAGCCGGTCAAGGAGTTTCATGTCTCGCAAGCCCGCCAGCAAACGTCAGCGAAACGCATCCGCAGCGCCGTCATCGCCCTCCAGGCGTGCCGAAGGTCCGGTGGCCGCCACGACGGGTTCCGGGGGCGCCCGCCCGTCGGTTCAGTGGGTGATGGTGACCGAGGATCAGGCCGACCAGCGGCTGGACAATTTCTTGATGGCGCGGCTTCGGGGCGTGCCCCGGAGCACCGTTTACCGTATCGTGCGCAAGGGTGAGGTCCGGGTAAATCGGGGGCGGGCCCGGCCCGATACCCGGCTGCGGGCCGGGGATGAAGTCCGGATTCCGCCCGTGGTCCAGAAGGAGCGGCCCCCCTCGGTCAAGCCCGGCACCCGGGTGCAGGCGGTTATGGAGCAGGCCGTGGTGTACGAGGACGAGGCGTTGTTGGTGGTCAACAAGCCTGCCGGCATTGCCGTGCACGGTGGCAGCGGTCTCAGTTTCGGCCTGATCGAGGTGCTGCGGGCGGCTCGGCCTGAAGGTCGTTTTCTGGAGCTGGTGCATCGTCTCGATCGTGACACCTCGGGGCTGGTCATGGTGGCCAAGAAACGCTCGGCCCTGCGTTTCCTGCAGGAGGAGCTACGGCAGAAGCGGATCCGCAAGCGCTATCATGCGCTGGTCGCCGGTGACTGGTCGGCGTCGGTCACGGAGGTGACGCAACCGTTGTTGCGTTACGAGATGCCGAACGGTGAGCGGCGGGTGCGGGTGGATGTTGGAGGCAAGCCGTCCGTGACCCGCTATCGTTGCCTGGAGCGGTTTAGCGGCTACTCCTTGGTCGAGGCGTCGCCGGTGACCGGGCGTACCCATCAGATACGGGTTCACAGCGCCTGGGCCGGGCACCCCATTGCCGGTGACGACAAATACATGGATGCGGCCAGCCTGAAAGCCTTTCGGGCGCAGGGGGGCGGTCGGTTGATGCTGCATGCCCGGGGGTTGGAATTCCGGATGCCTGGTACGGAGCAGATGATGGCGCTGGAGGCGCCCTACGATGAATCATTCGAGCAGATGCTGCAGGCGCTGCGGTCGCAAGGGCAGAGGGAGGGAGCATGAACGTCAAAGTGGTCATTTTCGATTGGGACGGAACCCTCGTCGACTCGGTGGAGCATATCGCCGACAGCCTTCATCAGGCCGCGACCGAGCTGGGCTATCCGGCGCTTGAGCGGGAGGCCTACCGGGACATCATCGGGCTGGGCATGGTGGAGGCGCTGGAAACCCTGTATCCCGGCCTTTCCCAGGAGGAAATGCTGGCAATCCGCGAGAACTATGCCCGCTATTTCTTCAGTAAGGTGACCACGCCGCACAATGTTTTTGACGGCATGGCGGAGCTGCTGTCGGATCTGCGGCGCGTGGGCCGGGGCTGCTCGGTGGCGACCGGTAAGAGTCGCAGGGGGCTGGAGCGCGCCCTGCTGACCAGCGGCCTGGGGCCGCATTTCGACATTACCCGTTGTGCCGATGAGACGCGCTCCAAGCCAGATCCTGCCATGCTCCAGGAAATTCTGGCGTTTTATCGGATCGAGCCGACGGAGGCGGTGATGATCGGCGATACCCGTTACGATCTGGAGATGGCTCGCCGCATCGGCATGCCGGCGATCGGGGTGGAATGGGGCGTGCATCGGCGGGATGTGTTGTCAGAATATGATCCTCATGCCATCGTGGATTCGGTGGCGGAGTTGCGCCGGGTGCTCGGGTTGTGAGTGCGTGGCCGAATGGATACGACTGAGGGAGTGTGCGGATGAGTGAGTGGGATTCGGGCAAGACGCCGGGATGGGGTGACGAGCCGGCTGGAGCGGGCGGTCGAGTCTCGGGTGCGTCGCGGCGCAAGCCGGCGTTGCCGCCGGAAACGGACCGGGATTGGCGTCTGATCGAGAAGCTGGTGATGTCGCTTCAGGCCGAGCAGCGGCGGAGTCGGCGTTGGGGGATTTTTTTCAAGCTCCTGACCTTTGTCTACCTGTTCGCTCTGCTGTTCATCATCCGCTTTCCGATGGGGGACGGGCTGGAGTCGGTGACCGGGGAGCATACCGCACTGGTGGATGTTACCGGGCCGGTCGGAGCCGACGAGCTGGCCAGTGCGGACAATCTGGTGGCGGCGATCCGGGCGGCGTTCGAGGACAGCGAATCCAAGGCGGTGATCCTGCGCATCAACAGTCCGGTGGGGAGTCCGGTCCAGGCCGGGTATGTCTATGACGAGATCCTGCGCCTGCGCGAGGAGCACCCCGACAAAAAAGTCTATGCGGTGATCTCGGACATCGGCGCCTCCGGAGCCTACTACATCGCCGCGGCGGCTGATCAGATATACGCCAACCGTGCCAGTCTGGTCGGCTCGATCGGGGTGATCGCCGGCGGGTTTGGTTTTGCTGACCTGATGGATAAGGTGGGGGTTGAACGCCGGCTCTATACCGCCGGCGAGAACAAGGCGTTCCTGGATCCGTTCTCGCCAGAGAAGCCCGATCAGGTGGCGTTCTGGCAGTCGGTACTGGAGAACACTCACCAGCAGTTCATTGCGGCGGTCAAGCGCGGCCGGGGTGACCGCCTGGCGGAGGACGAGCGGCTGTTCAGCGGCCTGGTCTGGAGTGGCGAGCAGGCGCTGGAGCTGGGGCTGATCGATGGCCTGGGCAGCGCCTCCTACGTTGCCAGGGATGTGGTGGGCGCCGAGAAGCTGGTCGACTACAGTCACCGGAAGTCGCCGTTGCAGGATCTCGTGGACCAGCTTGGCGTGGCGTTTGGTGAGGGGGCGGTTTCCCGGCTCCTGGAGGCGCGCCTGGCTCTGCACTGAGGTGGGTCTAGTCCGCCGCCAGTAGGGGGTTGCAGCCCCAGTGCCTCAGCATCCGGTTCAACGCGATCAGGGGCAGGCCGACGAGGCTGTTCGGGTCGTGCCCTTCCAGTCGCTCGAACAGGGTGATGCCCAGCCCTTCCATTTTGAAGCTGCCGGCGCAGTCGTAGGGTTGCTCCCGCCGGAGGTAGCTGTCGATCTCCGTTGGGTCCAGGGGGCGAAAATGCACCTTGAACGGCTCGCAGCAGATCTGGCGGTTGCCGGTGGTGGCATCCAGCAGGCATAGCCCGGTATGGAAAACCACATTGTGGCCGCTGCTTTCCTGTAACTGGCGGGCGGCCTGCTCGTGGGTTCCGGGCTTGTGCAGCAGGGTGCCGTCGGGCAGGCTGGCGACCTGATCTGAGCCGATGATCCAGTGGTCCCGGAACTGCTCTCGCAATGCCAGCGCCTTGGCTTCTGCCAGTCGCGTGGCCAGCTGGTTACCTGACTCGCCTGGCCGCGGGGATTCGTCGATATCCGGGCTCGCGGTGGTGAAGGGCAGTCCCAGGCGCTCAAGAAGCGCCCTGCGGTATGGAGAAGAGGAGGCCAGTAGCAGGCGTGGAGTCATGTGCCGGGTCCTATGCATGGTTGAATTCCCGTATCCTATCGCGTCCGGAAAAGCGAACGAAGTCTTTGACAGCAGCCGGCTACGTCCCTAAAATTGCGCGCCTATGTCAAGAAGTGCCTCAAACGCCGAGTTGCCCAGAACCGTCGATCCGTATCGGTTGGCGGAGCATAACAGTACGCTGGAGGGAAGTGTTCCCCTCGGCGCCTTGCCACGTTTTCGCGAAGCGGTTCAGGGTTTTGAGGACGGGGCGGTCTGCCGCGTGAGTCTGTCCTTTTCGATGGACTCCGAGCGCCGCCGGATCGTTTCGGGCAGTCTCGAGGCATCGGTCAACCTGGAGTGTCAGCGATGCATGCAGGCCATGCCCGCAGTGCTGACGTCCCGGTTCACTCTGGGCGTGGTGACCAGCGACGCGCAGGCGCAACAGCTGCCCAAAGAGCTGGAGCCGTTTTTGACGGACGAGTTCAGCGCGGATCTCTGGGCCATGGTCGAGGACGAACTGCTGCTCGTGCTGCCGCCGTTTCCGCTGCACGAGCGCGACGACTGTCCGGCCCGGGCCGATCTGGAAGCCTACGAGCCCGAGCATTCGCCGGAGGCACCGAAGAAGGCGGCGGGAAAAGAGAATCCATTCAGCGTGCTGGCGGAGCTGAAGCGGACGAAACACTGAACTGGCGCGGCATCCGATCGGGGACAGCGCGCTATGACGAACACACTTGTTACGAATAGGTCAGGAGCATAATCATGGCTGTACAGCAAAACCGCAAAACCCGTTCCAAGCGTGGTATGCGCCGTTCCCACGATGCGTTGACGGCGGCCACTCTGTCCACGGACGCGACCACCGGCGAAGTTCATCGTCGTCACCACGTGTCTCCGGACGGTTTCTACCGCGGCAAGCAGGTTATCGCCTCTCGCGACGAGTAATCCTGTCCGCGTAGGCATCGCCCGGTGTCGGAAGGGCCGTCGATGAAATCGGTCACGATCGCGGTCGACGCGATGAGTGGCGATCGCGGCCCGGCCGTGGTGGTATCGGCTGCACTGCAGGCGGTCCGGGAAAACCAAGCCTTGAGCCTCATTCTGGTGGGAATCCGGAGTGAGCTCGAGGCTTTGTTATGTCAGGACCATCCCCGCATCCGGATTGTGGAAGCGGCGGATGTCGTGCGCATGAATGAGCGCCCTTCCCATGCCCTCCGGCACAAGAAGAACTCCTCCATGGCCGTCGCCCTGCGTCTGGTTCGGGACGGTGAGGCGCAGGGCTGTGTCAGCGCCGGCAATACCGGCGCACTCATGGCGTTCGGTCGCACGATCATCCGCATGTATCCGGGGATTGAGCGACCGGCCATCGCCAAGCTGATCCCCTCGCTCCGTGGCAAATGCCATGTCCTTGATCTTGGCGCCAATGTTGACTCCACCGCCGAGAACCTTTACCAGTACGCTCTGATGGGCTCGCTGATGGCGTCGGCGATCTGTGGCCAGGTGGAGCCCCGGGTGGCGCTGCTGAACGTCGGCGAGGAAGAGATCAAGGGCAACGAGCAGGTGCGCCTGGCCTCCCATATGCTGGCCCAGTGCGACACCATCAATTACATCGGTTACGTCGAAGGCAGCGACTTGTTCCGGGATGTGGCGGATGTGGTGGTCTGCGATGGTTTTGTGGGCAACATCGCGCTGAAGACTGGCGAAGGGGTGGCCGGGCTGCTGATCGAGCTGATGGAACAGGCGTTCACCCGCAATCTCTATGGTCGCCTGGTCGGTCTGCTGGCTCGCCCGATCATTTCCCGTCTGCTGCAGATGATGGATCCCTCCCGTCACAACGGCGCCAGTCTGCTTGGACTGCAGGGCGTGGTGATCAAGAGTCACGGCAATGCCAACGAGCGGGCCATGCTGGCCGCGATTCGCCAGGCCGTGCGCGAGGTGGAGCTGGAAGTGCCCCGTCGCATCAACGAGCGCCTAGACGACTTGATGCTCTAGCTGAGACTAAAGTCGCCCTCTATCGGCCGGCCCTTTTACGGATAATTTGGCCTGGCTCGTACTATTGGCTAATCTCACGAAACCCCTCAATGACGATAAGATTCGCCCTATGAAATCAGCCTTTATTTTTCCCGGACAAGGGTCCCAGGCGGTCGGCATGCTCAAGGATGCCGCCAGTCACTGGCCCATCATCGAAGAAACGTTTGCCGACGCCTCCGCGGTTTTGGGGTACGACCTCTGGCACCTTTGCCAGAACGGCCCCGCGGAGGAGCTGAATCAAACCATGGTCACTCAACCGGCGTTGCTGACCGCCAGTGTCGCGCTCTGGCGCCAGTGGTTCGTGGCCGGTGGTCAGGCGCCGGCGTTTGTCGCCGGCCATAGCCTGGGCGAGTATACCGCCCTGGTGGCGGCTGAGAGCCTGGACTTCGTGGAAGCTGTCAAGCTGGTGCGGCTGCGCGGTGAACTGATGCAGCAGGCGGTACCCGCGGGCGAGGGCAAGATGGCCGCGATCCTGGGGCTGGACGACGCCGACGTCGTCGCCGCGTGCCAGGAGGCCGCCCAAGGCGACGTGGTCGAGGCCGTGAACTTCAATGCGCCCGGCCAGGTGGTGATCGCGGGCGCCGCAGCAGCGGTGGATCGTGCCATTGAGTCCTGCAAGGACAAGGGAGCTCGCAAGGCCATGCCGCTGCCGGTCAGTGTGCCGTCCCATTGTGCGCTGATGAAAGGTGCCGCGGAGGAACTGGCCGAAGCCCTGAACGAGGTGCGCTTTAACGACGCTGTCATTCCGGTGGTGCAGAATGTCCACGCGCAGCCTGAAACCGACGCCGACACGCTCAAGGCGAATCTGCTGAAACAGCTGTACTCCCCGGTTCTGTGGACCGCTTCGGTTCAGACGCTGGTGAAGGAGGGCGTCCAGGCCGCGGTGGAATGCGGTACCGGCAAGGTGCTGGCCGGCCTGATCAAGCGCATTGACCGTGGGCTGCCGGTGTATGGCATCGAGGAGCCGGATTCGCTGAGCAAGGCCCTGGATGCTCTGGGGCAGTCCTGACACAAGGAGTGATGCATGTCTTTGGAAGGTAAAGTTGCCCTGGTGACCGGCGCGTCCCGGGGGATCGGAAAGGCCATCGCCCATGCCCTGGCGGCCCAGGGCGCCGACGTGGTGGGAACCGCCACCAGCGCTGCCGGCGCGGAGGCGATTTCTCAGTCGCTGGCGGCCGCCGGCTTCAAGGGTTACGGGATCGTCATGGATGTGTCGGACCCGGACAGTATAGAGTCCGGCCTGAATGAGCTCACCGAGAAGAGCGGCAGCCCGCTGATTCTGGTCAACAACGCGGGAATCACCCGGGATAACCTGTTGATGCGGCTGAAAGAAGACGACTGGACCTCGGTTCTGGAAACCAACCTGACCAGCGTTTACCGACTGAGCAAAGCGGTGCTCCGGGGCATGGCCAAGGCCCGTTGGGGGCGCATCATTAATATCAGCTCGGTGGTGGCCGGCATGGGCAACCCGGGCCAGGGCAACTACTGCGCGGCCAAGGCCGGTGTGGAGGGGTTTACCCGGAGCCTAGCCAAAGAAATGTCGAACCGGGGCATCACGGCCAACTGTGTCGCGCCGGGCTTCATCGACACGGATATGACCAAAAAACTGGACGACAAGCAGCGTGAGGCTATGCTGGAAATCATACCAGCCGGTCGTCTGGGCGAGCCGGAGGAAGTTGCCGCCGTGGTGGCTTTCCTGGCATCCGATGCCGCCGGTTACGTGACGGGGGAAACCATCCACGTCAACGGCGGGATGTACATGGGATAAGCTCCGCCCGGGGCTTTGTGCGCAACTCCTTGTCGCGCAACATGTTTGACTGAGTCCCTGCTTGTTTGCAGGTGGGGTTTAATCTAAACTGCCAGCAATTGAATGTTGCTTGGTTGACACACAAAGTGAGGACATTATGAGTACAGTTGAAGAGCGCGTGAAGAAGATCGTTTGTGAACAGCTGGGCGTGAAAGAGTCCGAAGTTCAGAACACGTCTTCTTTTGTCGAGGACCTTGGCGCTGACTCACTGGACACGGTTGAGCTGGTGATGGCTCTGGAAGAGGAATTCGAAACCGAAATTCCCGACGAGGAAGCCGAAAAGCTGAGCACGGTTCAGGACGCGATCGACTACATCGTCGCGCATACCTGATCACCCCTGCATTTGTAAGCCAGGCCAAAAGCCGTCCTTGTGAAATATCGAGGGACGGCTTTTTTATTGGGTAAAATTCGGGTTCAATCGCCGGTCGGCGAGTCACGGATCAAGTCAGGTATAAACGGATATGAGCAAACGACGGGTTGTTATCACCGGCCTGGGGATGGTGTCTCCGGTCGGTAACGATGTACGGACCGCCTGGGAGGCCATCCAGGCCGGCCGCAGTGGTATCGGCATGATCGACCGTTTCGATGCATCCGAGTACAACACCCGGATTGGCGGTGCCGTCAGGAATCTGGATATCGGTGAGTATCTGTCCGCCAAGGACGCGCGCAAGCTGGACGCCTTCATCCACTATGGCCTGATCGCGGCCCAGCAGGCGGTGGACGACAGTGGCCTGGGGGACTACCCGGCTCTGGATCGCGATCGGGTGGGGGTGGCCATCGGCTCCGGAATCGGGGGCCTGGAATTCATTGAAAAGAGCGTCATTCAGATGGATACGGCGGGGCCTCGCAAGGTGTCACCGTTCTTCGTGCCAGCGTCGGTGATTAACATGATCTCCGGCAACGTGGCCATACGGTTCGGGTATCGGGGCCCGAACATCGCCATCGTCACTGCCTGCACCACGGGTACCCATAACATCGGCTACGCCGCCCGCACCATCGCCTACGGCGATGCCGACGTGATGCTGGCCGGCGGCTCCGAGATGGCCACCACCCGGACCGGCGTGGCGGCGTTCTCCGCTGCCCGGGCCCTGTCCACCCGCAACGACGAACCGGAAAAGGCCAGCCGGCCCTGGGATCGTGACCGGGACGGCTTCGTGCTGAGCGACGGGGCCGGCGTCCTGGTTCTGGAAGACCTGGAGCACGCCCGGAAACGGGGGGCGCCCATCTACGGCGAGGTGGTTGGCTTTGGCATGAGCGACGACGCCTACCACATCACTGCGCCGCCGGAGAATGGCGATGGCGCTGCCCTGGCGATGCGCAACGCGCTCCGGGACGCGGGACTGGCACCCGAGGCGATTGACTATATCAACGCCCACGGTACCTCCACCCAGGTGGGGGACGTGGCGGAGGTCAAGGCCGTGAAGAGTGTGTTCGGGCCCCATGCCGACAAGCTGGCGATCAGCAGTACCAAGTCCATGACCGGGCACCTGCTGGGCGCGGCCGGCGCGGTGGAGGCCATCTTCTCGGTGCTGGCGCTGCGGGATGGCGTGCTGCCGCCCACGATCAACCTGGACAACCCGGACGAGGGCTGTGACCTGGATTTCGTGGCTAACCGGAGCCGTCGAGCGGACCTGCGTTACGCGCTGTCCAATTCCTTCGGTTTTGGCGGCACCAACGGCACCCTGATTTTCCGGCGCTACGAGGACTGATCCCGGTGCTCCGGGTGTTCTGGGCGGAGGAGGGCGGACTGCCCGCCGGGGACCGGGGCCTGGCGTACGGAGACGGGCTGTTCGAAACCATCCGCATGCAGGGAGCCCGGGGTACCCTGGTCGGCCGGCATCTTGAGCGCATGGCCCGGGATGCCGCCCGTCTGGGTATCGAGGTCCCGCCCGCGGCGTTGCGCGGGGCCTTTTGCCAAGCGGCCGAACGCTATGGCGCGGGACCGAAGCCAGCCGGCTGGGTGCTCAAGCTGATCCTGACCCGGGGTGAGGGCGGGCGCGGCTATCGTGCCGAGGCGGGCCTGCGCCCCCATCTGCTGGTGTCCGCCAGTGCCCTGCCACCGTCTCCGGACAGACACGGGGTCTGCGTTGACTTTTCCAGGGTGCCGCTGACGGTCCACCCCATGCTGGCCGGGATCAAGTCCCTGAACCGGTTGCAGCAGGTGATGGCAGCCCGGGAACTGGATGACTCGTTGTTCGAAGTCCTGATGTTGAATGCTCAGGGCGAGTTGGTGGAGGGGACCCGGACCAACCTGGTGGTCAATCGGGACGGCGCCTGGATTACGCCGCCGACCCCGAGCCTGGCGGTGGCCGGGGTGATGCGCCAATGGTTGCTGGAGACCCTGCGCAGCCGGGGTGAGCCGGTGCTGGAACGGGCCCTGTCTCCGGACGAGGTGCTCGATGGCCGCTGCCGGGGGCTGTACCTGATGAACAGCGTGATTGGAATCGTGCCGGTTCGCCAGTTGGCGGGGCATGATTTGCCTGTTGAGGATCGACTTGCGACAATCTGCGATCCCTTGGAAACACTGGAATAAGTCGTTTGCTCAAGAAGTTACTCATTACACTTGGCAGTGTCCTGATGCTGGCGGCAGCCGGAACGGGGCTGTGGCTCTGGCAGGGCCTGAAAACCCTGGAGCAGCCCGTACCGCTGGCCGAGCCGCTGCTTCTGGACGTGCCGTCCGGGACCCCGTTTAATCGCCTGGCGGTGATGCTGGAGCAGCAGGGCGTGGTCGAGCGGAGCCTGTGGCTCAAGCTCTATGGTCGGCTCAACCCGCGAATGTCCCGTATTAAAGCCGGGGAGTACGAACTGGCTCCCGGCATGACCGTGCTTGGTCTGATAGGGGCGATGGTGCGCGGCGACGTCAAGCACTGGTCTATCCAGTTCATTGAGGGCTGGACCTTCAAGGACATGCGGGCGGCGCTGGCCCGTGCCGAGCGACTCCGGAAGACCACCACGGACTGGACCGACGAGCAGGTCATGGCCGCCCTGGGCGCGGCGGGGGAGCATCCGGAGGGCCGCTTCTTCCCGGACACCTATCTGTTCACCAGCGCCGATTCCGACCTGGACCTATTGCGGCGAGCTTACACCCGGATGGAATCCGTGCTGGCCGAGGAGTGGGCCAACCGAAAGGACGGACTGCCCTACGAGACGCCGTATGAAGCGCTGATTATGGCCTCGATTGTGGAACGGGAAACCGGCGTGCCGGAAGAACGGGACGAGGTGGCGGGCGTGTTTGTCCGGCGCCTGCAGAAGGGCATGCGACTGCAGACCGATCCCACGGTCATCTATGGCATGGGGGAGAAATACAGGGGACGCATCGGTGCCAGGGACCTGAGAACCTACACGCCCTACAATACCTACCGCATTCCGGGGTTGCCGCCGACCCCCATTGCCTTGCCCGGCCGCGAGGCCATTCATGCCGCGCTGCACCCGGACGATGGCGATTCGCTCTATTTCGTCGCCCGCGGCGACGGCACCCACAAGTTTTCCCGGACACTGGCCGAACACCAGAAAGCCGTGCGGGAGTACCAGCTCAACCGGCGCGAGGATTACCGATCCTCGCCGGCGCCGGTGGACGCCCCGGGAAAAGACGAGGAGACAGGGCCGTGAAGCGGGGGCTGTTCCTGACATTCGAGGGCACCGAGGGCGTGGGTAAGTCGACCCAGCTCAAGAACGCGGCGGAGATGCTGGAGTCTGCGGGGGTTCCCGTCCTGGTGACCCGCGAGCCGGGGGGCACCCCGATGGCGGAAGCGATACGGGAGCTGCTGCTGGCTCCCCGGGAGGAACCGGTGCACGAGCTGACCGAACTGCTGCTGATGTTCGCCGCCCGGGCCCAGCACCTGCACACCCGCATCCTGCCGGCCCTGGCGGCGGGGCAGTGGGTGTTGTGTGACCGTTTCACCGACGCCACCTTTGCCTATCAGGGCGGCGGCCGAGGTGTCTCCCGGGACATCATCGGCCAGCTGGAAACTCTGGTTCAGGGGAGCGTGCGCCCCGATCACGTCATTCTGCTCGACGCCCCGGTGGCGGTGGGCATGGCCCGGGCCCGTCACCGGGGGGCGCTGGATCGTTTCGAGCAGGAGTCGGTGGCGTTTTTCGAGCGTATTCGGGCGGCCTATCATGAGCGTGCGCAGGCCCATCCGGAACGCTACCACCGGGTGGATGCGTCCGCGCCCCTGGCCGAGGTGTCGGCACGGGTCCGGGAGCTGATCCAGGGTTTTCTCCGGTCGAATGGCTGAATTGAACCTGTCGGCATGTCATACGATTCGTGCATTTTTTGCCCGGATTTGCTTTAATTCGCCGATGTTTTCAAACCTGGACCGGTTGCCCCAATGCTTGATGCACGCTTGCTGAAGCTGCCCATCGCATCCGAGCAGCATCGTCATGAACATCATCAGATCGTGGTCTGTGTCCGCGGCGCCGCGGAACTGAATGTGGATGGCACGGGCTCCTGCCTCGATACCTGGAAAGCCTGTCTGGTGCCAACCGAGGCTCGCCATGACTATTGTGGCGACAATCAGAACCACGTTCTGGTTATTGACCTGGACCCGTTCAGCCCGGCCCTGACGGTTCCCTCCCATGTGGCCTACGACCGCTTGGTGCCGCTGTTCGAGCGCCCGCGCACCTTGAAGATGGATAACCGGCTGCAGGGTCTGGTGCAGTTCGCGGCGGAAGAGTTCAGCCGGGCTCCGGACAACCAGGATCTCAAGCACCATCTCGCCGCCAGCATCCTCTACTGCATGGCGGACCGGCTCAACGACGGACGCCGCATTCTCACCTCACGCAATACCCTCAATCCCGACGCCATCCGGCGTTACATCATGAACAATCTGCACCGGAAAATTCGGGTCGAGGATCTGGCGGGGGTGGCGTGCCTGAGTGTCAGCCGGTTTCATGAGACATTCCGGGAAGTGACGGGGATCACACCTCACCAATTCCTGCTGCAAACCCGGATCGAACAGGCGGTTCAGCTGCTATCCTCCACCTCGTTGCCGGTTTCGGAGGTCAGCTATCGCACCGGGTTTTCATCCCAGAGTGCCCTGACCAACGCTCTGCGGAAATACAAGGGCACAACCCCTGCCAAATTGCGGCTGATTGAGCAGAAAGTGGCTTGACGGGCCGTGGCGGGCGCCGTTTCAGGATGATCCTGCAAAAGAATCGTAGGATTTTGTAAGCTCAGTATCCGTAGTAATACTAATGTATAGCGCCAAGCGAACTTCGGTTAACCGGGGCTGAGCTGTTGTCCGAAAGGACCTGCAATGGGAACTGCAGATCGAGCTGTACGTGCCGGATCCAGGGCTGCCCTGGGTGCTGGCGCGTTATTTGTTTTTGAGTCAACAACAAGTAACCCAACTAGCGCACGGGGAGAAAACCGAAATGATAGGAAACAACGTAGGGGTCACCATAACCTTTATTGTCTACCTCCTGTTGATGCTGGGCATTGGTTATGTGGCCTGGAAGCGTACGTCCAATCTCTCTGACTACATTCTGGGTGGCCGCTCCCTCGGGCCCCTGCCATCCGCACTGAGCGCCGGCGCCTCCGACATGAGTGGCTGGCTATTGCTGGGCCTGCCCGGCTATGCCTACGCGGCGGGCTTCGAAGCGATCTGGATCGCCGTCGGCCTGCTGGTCGGGACCTGGCTGAACTGGCTGTTCGTGGCCAGCCGCCTGCGGACCTACTCTCTGGCCGCCGGCGACTCGCTGACCCTGCCTGCCTTCTTTGAAAACCGCTTCAATGACACCAGTCGTGTTCTGCGTGTGGTCTGCGCCTTCTTCATTCTGCTGTTCTTCCTGTTTTACACCAGCTCCGGTCTGGTGGCAGGCGGCAAACTGTTTGAAACGGTGTTTGGCCTTGACTACACCACGGCGGTGGTCGTGGGTACGCTTGCGGTTGTGTCTTACACCTTCTTCGGCGGTTTCCTGGCGGTATCCTGGACCGACGTGGTACAGGGCCTGCTGATGTTCGCGGCGCTGCTGCTGGTACCGATCATCGCCATCCAGGCCGACGGCGGCTGGGGTGCGACCCTGGCTGCCATGGATGCCAAGAACCCGGAGCTGCTGAGTGCTTTCACCAGCACTGACGGCAACGCCATTGGCGTGATGGCGGTTCTGTCCCTGCTGGGCTGGGGGCTGGGTTACTTCGGTCAGCCGCATATTCTGGCGCGTTTCAAGGCGATCCGCAGCGAGGATGACGTACCCACCGCCCGTCGCATCGCCGTTGCCTGGAGTGGCCTCGGCCTGCTGGGTGCGTTGCTGGTGGGCTTCGCCGCCATCGGCTACTTCGAAACTCCGCTGGAAGACGGCGAACGGGCCTTCATGCTGCTGGTGGACGCGCTGTTCCACCCGGTCATTGCCGGTATCCTGCTGGCCGCCATTCTGGCTGCCATCATGAGTACCGCCGACTCCCAGCTGCTGGTGTCCTCCTCCGCCCTTGCCGAGGACTTCTACAAGGCCATCTTCCGCAAGGATGCGTCACAGGCTGAGCTTGTCTGGGTTGGCCGCTTGGCGGTCGTGGGTATTGCCGTCATCGCCTGTATCCTGGGCCTGAACCCGGACAGCAAGGTACTGGAACTGGTGTCCTACGCCTGGGCAGGCTTTGGGGCTGCGTTCGGTCCGGCCCTGATTCTGTCCCTGTTCTGGCGTAACATGACCCGCGCGGGTGCCATCGCCGGTATCGTGGTGGGTGGTGTGACCGTCGTGGTCTGGGGCAACTTGTCCGGTGACTTCCTGGGCATCGAGGGGCTGCTGGATCTGTACGAGATCATTCCGGGCTTCCTGTTCGCCACCATCGCGATCGTGGTGGTCTCCAAGCTGGGCGACAAGCCCCATGCGGATATCCTTGCAGGTTTCGACAAGGCGATTACCTCCCGGTATCACAACCTTCCGTAACACGGAGCTGCCGGCCGGCGTTCCCCGCCGGCTCGCTGAATCCGGCCCCCGTCTGTGACGGGGGCTTTTTTTTGCCAACTCATGCCGCTGGCAAGGCCGGTTTCCAGCGTCTATGTTGAGGGGGATAACCAACAACAACGCAAGATGACAGGAGAGGCTGCGGCTTATGAACTCCAGAACACTCAGCAACAGGTTGGCCACCCTGGCGGCGGTATCACTGCTGTCGCTGTGCTCACTGTTCGCCCGGGCCGAGGGCAACTACGTCATGGGGACGGCAACCACCGGCGGCACCTACTATCCGGTGGGTGTGGCGATTTCCACGCTGATCAAGGTCAAGCTCGAACCCTCGACCGGGATTTCCGTCTCCGCCATCAGTTCGGCCGGATCCGGTGAAAACCTCAAGCTGATGGATGAAGGGCAGGTCCAGTTCGGTATCCTGCAGGGACTGTATGGCGCCTATGCTTGGAACGGTACCGGGCCGGTGTCCAAGTCCTACAAGAACCTGCGTTCGGTGTCGATGCTCTGGCAGAACGTGGAACACTTCGTCATTCGCTCCGAGCTGGCCAAGACCGGCACAATCTCGGACATGACCCAGCTTTATGGCAAAACCTTTTCCATCGGCGCCCGCAATTCCGGCACCGAGGGGTCGGGGCGGTTCATCCTCGGGCACCTGGGGGTCGATCTGGACAAGATGGATCTGGCGTACCTCGGTTATGGTCCAAGCGCCGATGCCCTGCAGAACGGCAACATCGACGGCATGAACATCCCGGCGGGGGTGCCGGCAGCGGCTGTCACGCGGGCCTATGCCAATCTCGGGGATGACATCACCACCCTCGACTTTACCGAGGAACAGCTTGCCCAGGTGAACAGCGATTTCGAACTGTGGACTCCCTATCTGATCCCGGCGGGAACCTACCCGGGGCAGGAAAAGGATATCCACACCATCGCCCAGCCCAATATTCTGGCGGTCCGGGCCGATGTGTCCGAGGAGGACGTGTACCAGATCACCAAGACCCTCTACGCCAATTTGCCGTTCCTGAACAACATCCATCCGGCAACCAAGGCCATGGCCCTGGAAAAAGCCATTGCCGGGCTGCCGATGCCATTGCATCCGGGAGCGGCCCGTTTCTACAGGGAGCAGGGGCTGTCCATTCCTGACCGTCTGATTGCCCGGTAACCGTGGCTGAGATCCGACCCGGCGATCGGCCGGAGCCGATTCGGGACGAGTCCGTCAGCGGTGCCAGCGAGCGGCTGGAGCACCGCTGGCTGGGCCCGGTGATCACCGGGCTGGCGATCATCACGTCCCTGGTCCACCTGTATTTCAATTCCCTGTCCACCCTCTCGGAGCTGTAGACTTCCGCGCTGCATTTCGGCCTGTTCGGGCTGATCTGCGCCCTCAGCACGCCCATGGTTCGGGTCCGGTCGGTGGCCGGCCAGCGTCTGGTTCTGACGGTGGATGTAATGCTGGGTCTGCTGGCGCTCGCCTGCGCCTGCTACCTCATCCTGTTCGAGGACGCGCTGTACCAGCGGGGTGTGACGTTCAGCCTGGGTGACTGGCTGGTGTCCATCACCGCGGTGCTGCTGATCCTGGAATTCGCGCGCCGGACCGTCGGCTGGTTCATTCCGGTTCTGTGTGTTCTGGCGTTGACCTATGTCGCCTGGTGGGGGCAGTACATCGAGGGGATCTTCAACTTCCCGGGCTTGAGCTGGGAAACGGTGCTGTTTCGGTCGTTTCTGGGCGGGCAGGGTATGCTGGGCTCGATTGCCCGGATCTCCTGGACCTACGTGTTCATGTTCATCCTGTTTGGTGCCTTCCTGGTCAAATCCGGCGCCGGGGATTTCATCATCGAGCTGGCGCGCTGCGCGGCGGGTCGGTTCGTGGGCGGGCCGGGGTTCGTGGCGGTGTTTGCCTCGGGGTTGATGGGTTCGGTGTCGGGGTCCAGTGTCGCTAACACCGTCTCCACCGGAGTCATCACCATTCCGCTGATGCGAAAGTCCGGTTTCCCCGCCCGGTTCGCAGCCGGGGTGGAGGCCGCCGCCTCCACCGGCGGTCAGCTGATGCCGCCGGTCATGGGGGCCGGGGCCTTTATCATGGCGTCGTACACCCAGGTATCCTACCTTACCATCGTCGCCGTGGCGGCACTGCCGGCACTGCTCTACTTTTTGTCGGTGGCCATGTTCGTTCGAATCGAGGCCAAGCGCAGCCATGCCGTCAAGCTGGAGGACGAGGAAACGCCGCGCCTGGCCACGGTGCTCAAGGGCGGCTGGCATTTCCTGCTCCCGCTGGTGGTGCTGGTGGCTGCCTTGGTATACGGTTTCACGCCAACCTATGCCGCCGGTATCGCCATCGTTTCGGTAATCTTGGCCTCCTGGTTGTCGGGACGGCCCATGGGTGTGCGGGACATCGTGGAGGCCCTGGCCATGGGCGCACGCAACATCATGACCACCGCGATCCTGCTGATCACCGTGGGGCTGATTGTGATGGTGGTGTCCACCACCGGCATTGGTAACACCTTTTCCCTGATGATCACCGACTGGGCCGGTGGCAGTCTGTTGGTCACCATTCTGTTGGTGGCCCTGGCGTCGCTGATCCTGGGCATGGGCCTGCCGGTGACCGCCGCCTACATTGTTCTGGCGACCCTGTCCGCCCCTGCCATCTACCAGCTGATTGCCCAGGGACAGTTGCTGGATCTGCTGATGGCCGGCCAACTGCCGGAGCAGGCCAAGGCCATTTTCATGCTGGTGGCGCCGGATCAGCTGCCGCAGTTGAACGCACCCATGGACCAGGCGACGGCCATGGCACTGCTGGCGGCGGTGCCGGACACCTTCAGTCGTCAGCTGCTGGAGCTGGCGCTGTCCCCAGCTACCCTGGCGATGGCGCTGGTGGCTGCTCACATGATCATCTTCTGGCTGTCCCAGGACTCCAATGTGACGCCACCGGTGTGCCTGACGGCGTTCGCGGCGGCCGCCATTGCCGGAACGCCCCAGATGCGGACCGGGTTTACCGCCTGGAAGCTGGCCAAGGGGCTGTACATCGTGCCGTTACTGTTTGCTTATTCACCCCTGATCACCGGAGATCTGACGGAGATGCTGCGGGTGTTCTGTTTCGCCCTGTTTGGCATCTATGCCATCATTGCCGGGTTGGAGGGGTATCTTGAGCATCCCCTGACGCCGCTGGTTCGCCTGGCGATGTTCCCGGTGGGGGCGCTGATGCTCTGGCCCCATGGCCAGCTGTTGTTCGATGCTGCGGGCCTAGTGGTCTTTGTCCTGCTGTTTATCTGGAGCAGTCGCCAGGGGCGAGCCGGATCTCCCGGAGCCGCGGCGCATCCCTGACGGAACCGATGTATGACTCTGGTTGATGTCCTGGCCCTGCTGGCCATCGGCGGCGTGGCCGGCTTTATCAACGTATTGTCCGCCGGCGGTTCAATGCTGACCCTGCCGCTGCTGATGTTCCTGGGGCTGCCGCCGCAGGTGGCCAATGGCACCAACCGGGTCGCCATTACCCTGCAGAGCGTGACCGCGGTGGGCGGCTTCCGCCGGATGGGACATGGTAACCTCAGGGTTAGCCTGCACCTGGCGCTGCCCGCCATCGTGGGTGCGTTACTCGGTGCCTGGCTTGCCACCGGGGTGCCCGATGCGGTGTTCCAGACGGTGCTGGTCCTGGTGATGATCGGTGCGTCGGTGTTCATGCTACTGCCCCAGCCCAAGTTGGACACCCGGCCACTGACCACCGACCGGCTGGGGCCGGGCATCTACCTGGCCATGTTTCTGATTGGCGTGTACGGCGGTTTCATCCAGGTGGGGGTCGGTGCCCTGTTTCTGGTCGTTCTGTACCGCATCCTGAAGATCGACCTACCTCAAGTGAATGTCTTCAAGGTCTCCGTCATTCTGCTGTATACCCTGCCGGCGCTGCTGGTCTTTGCCGGCAATGGTCAGGTGCGCTGGAGCATGGGGCTGACCCTGGCCCTGGGCAACATCGTGGGCGCCCATGTCGCGGTGAAGGTGAACCTGGGGCAGCGGGGCGCGCAGTGGGTTAAATGGCTGACCCTGGTGATGGTAGCGGCGATTCTGGTGCGCTTGGTGCTGTTCTGATGGCCGGGCCGTCCGCTTCGAGGAAGGCGAAGGGGCGACCCGCCGGAGTCCCCGCCAGAGATTCGTCCCGGACCACGACCTGCCCCCCGACCACGGTGTGGATAGGCCAGCCGCAAACACGTTGGCCATGGTAGGGCGTCCAGCCGCTCACGCTGGCGATCCAGCGGTTTTCGATGGTTCTGTGGGCGCATAGATCCACGATGCTGAGGTCCGCATCATAACCCACGGCCACCCGGCCTTTGCCTTCCAGCCCAAAGATGCGTGCCGGTCCAGCGCTGGTGAGGTCCACCAGCCGCTGTAGGGTCAGACGTCCCGCCCGGACATGATCCAGCATGATCGGCAGCAGGGTTTGTACTCCGGTCATGCCGCTGGGGGATTCCGGGTAGGGGCGGGCTTTTTCCGCCAGTGTGTGGGGCGCGTGGTCACTGCCGATCACGTCGACCACCCCTTGCCGGATCGCGTGCCACAGGGCGTCCTGGTGACGGCGGTCCCGTACCGGCGGGTTCATCTGGGCCAGGCTGCCCAGCCGCCGGTAGCAATCCGGTGCCTGCAAGGTGAGGTGGTGGGGGGTGACTTCCACGGTCACGCGCGCTTTGTGCTGTGCCAGAAAGGCCATTTCTTCTTCCGTCGAGACATGCAGCAGGTGTAGCCGGCGACGGACTCTGTTCGCCAGTGCGACGATCCGGCGGGTGGCGCTCAGGGCACTCTCGACATCGCGCCAGACCGGATGCAGGCATGGATCCTGGCTGGCTTCCACCAGGACCTTGCGCTGGCGCAGCCGCATCTCGTCCTCGGCATGCACTGCCAGGCGCCGTCGCCCCTGACGGAGTATGCGCTCAAGGACGTCGTCGTCATGGGTGAGCAGGTTCCCGAACGAGCTGCCCATGAACACCTTGATGCCAGCGCAACCTGGGAGCATTTCCAGCTGTCGCAGCTGTTCGACGTTGGCGGCAGAGCCGCCGATGTAGAAGGCGTAGTGGCACCAGGCCCGGCCCCGGGCCATGTCCAGCTTGGCCTGGAAGTCTTCGGTATTCAGGGTCAGGGGCTGGGTGTTTGGCATTTCGAAGATGCCCGTGACACCGCCGAGTACGGCTCCCCTTGTACCGGCCTCGAAGTTTTCCTTGTGGGTCAGCCCGGGTTCCCGGAAATGGACCTGGCTGTCGATCACACCCGGCAGCACGTGCAGTCCGGAGACCTCCAGGTGGGTGTCGGCGCTCCAGCGGCCGCGCAACGCCCCCAGTGCCACAATGCGGCCTGCCCGGCAGGCGATGTCGACCACCTCTTCGCCGTTGGCGGTCAGCACCCTGCCGCCCGAGACCAGCAGGTCGGCGTGCCGATGGGATGCCCCTCCGGTTGGTGCGGGCGGGGAGATGCCGTGGTCGGGCGTCATGGGCAGATCCTCCTTTCCTTGGTAACGGGGGTGTGGCTTCGACTCAGAATTCGTTCTGGATGGACTTATAGCCCTGTACCAGTTCGTTGTTGGTTCGGGCCACGTCTTCGGAAAAGCCGGTGGCATCGGGGGAAACCTGGGGCAGCGAGGCGAGGTCGGTATCTGGGCCGATGCGGCGGGTGGACGGGACATAGAAGCCCGGAGGCAGGTGACAACCGTCGACAACGGCGTTGTAGCGAACGACGCAGCCATCGTCGACGGTGCAGTTGAACAGCACGCTGTTGAAGCCGATGAACACGCCGTTGCCGACCCGGCATGGGCCATGCACGATGGCCCGGTGGGCAATGGAGGTCCGTTGCCCGATCGTGACGGCCGAGCCGGATTTCGAGTGGATGACCACGCCGTCCTGGATGTTGGAGTGGGCGCCGATCACCGTGGGCTCAATGTGGCCATCGGCCGCCATTTCATCGGCCCGGATCACGGCGTAGGGGCCGATAAACACGTTTTCCTCGACGATGACCAGGCCGCACAGAATGGCCGTCGGGTCGACAAAGGCACTGGGATGAATCCGGGGCAGGTCGCCGCGGGGGTTTTTACGGATCATGAAGGTTCACCATTGAATACATTGCCTGTTGTGGCCCGGGCGCTGTCCGCAGCCGGGGACACGGTTGCCCCGATAGCTCGCCACTGGCTGCCTTCCCGGGTATCCCAGATCTCGATGCCGGCTTGGCGGAGTTCCTCGCGCAGGGCATCGGCCCGGCGGTAGTCTCCGGCGCGCCGCGCCTGATCACGCTCGGCGAGTCGCTGCTCGATCTGCTGTCGTGACAGGGTCGGCGTGGTGGCCCGGGAGGTCGGGGTCTGAAGCTCGCGCAGCGCCAGAGCCGGGGGCTGCTGCAGCAGGCCGAGCAGAGCACCGGAAGCGGTCAGACGAGCGGCCAGCTGTCGCCGCTCCCGTTCCGAGGCGGCGCTGTCCAGGGCGGCAGACAGTTCGTGCAGGCGACTGAGCGCTTTCGAGACGTTGAGGTCGTCTCGCAAGGCCTCCAGGACCCGGGCATCCGGTTGCTTCAGCTGCGGGCTGGCGCACTGATCCGCCACCGGCGCAAGGCGGGTGTACCAGCGGCGCAGGGTCTGGCTCGCCTGCCGCAGGCGCTCGGTATTCCAGTCCAGCGGGTTGCGGTAGTGGGTGGCCAGGAGCGCGAGCCGGATGGCCTCGCCGGGGGCCTGCCGCAGCAGGTCGCGCACCAGCAGGACGTTGTTTCTGGATTTGGACATTTTGTCGCCGTCGACGGTCACGAAGCTGTTGTGGACCCAGGTATGGCAGTAGGTCGTACCGTAGGCGCAGGTGCCCTGGGCGATCTCGTTTTCGTGGTGGGGGAAGATCAGGTCCTGGCCGCCGCCGTGTATGTCGATGGGAAAACCCAGGTGCCGGCCGATCATGGCGGTGCACTCGATGTGCCAGCCCGGACGGCCACGTCCCCAGGGGCTCGGCCACCCCGGCTGATCCGGCGTCGAGGGTTTCCACAGCACGAAATCCAGAGGGTCCCGCTTGTAGGGTGCCACTTCGATCCGGGCGCCGGCGCGCAGGCTTTCCGGCTGTCGGCCGGAGAGGGCGCCGTACGCCGGATAGGAGGGCACGTGGAACAGGACATGCCCCTGATTGACGTAGGCATGGCCGCGCTCGATCAGTGTCTGGACCAGTTCGATGATGTCGGCGATATGCTCGGTGACCCGGGGTTCCGCATCGGGCGGCAGGACCGACAGGGCCTGCATGTCTTCGTGGTAGGCGTCAATAAAGGTTTGCGTGAGGGTCGCGATGGGCACGCCCCTGGCGGCCGCGGCTTGCTGGATCTTGTCGTCGACATCGGTAAAGTTGCGGACGTAGCGCACCTCGGGATAGTCATGCCCGAGCAGGCGTGCCAAGACGTCAAAGACCACGGCCGGTCGGGCATTGCCAATGTGGGCGTAGTTATAGACAGTGGGGCCGCAGACATACAGAGTGACTCGGTCGGGCCGATGGGTCCGGAGGCTTTCCTTCCTGCCGGTGAGGGTGTTGTACAGCCGGATGCTGTGTTGAGTCATGAGATCGGCTCCTCGGCATGGGCTGTGGCGCTGCGTAGCGACGGCAGGGCAGCTTCGATGAGCGCACGGTCCAGGTTTTGAGTAATGAACACCAGGCGCGAGTGGCGGTCTTCCGTTGGCCAGGCCGGCAACGGGCGCAGCGGGTACAGGGTTTGCCGGACGCCGTGGAGGGCGAAGGGTTGGTCGTGCCCGCACAGGTGGACAATGCCTTTGAGGCGCAGCAGGCCTTGGGGGCCCAGCGCTGTCATCAGTTCGCGGGCCCAGGATTCGAGGGCCGCCCCGGGCAGTGGAGTGGGCATCGAAAAGCTGTAAGCCTCGCTGGGCGTGTCGTGACTCCGGTGCCCGATTCCGGGTGCCGTGATGAATCGCCGCCCGGGTACGAGGTCAAGCAACAGGCGTGGATCGATCTCCCCGTGTCGCACCTCTCGGCGCGGCACCGTCGGGTTAAGCTGGTCCAATCGCCGTGACATGGCCTGGCGTTGGTCCTCGCTGGCCAGATCCGGTTTGGTCAGCAGCAGGCAATCGGCCCAGGCAACCTGTTGCGCGGCTTCCGTGTGTCGGTCCAGGATCTCGGGGCCGGTCGCCAAGTCCAGGGTGGTCACCACACCGTCGAGGCGGTATTTCGGGGCCACCTGGGGGTGCGTCGCCAGGGTGTGCAGGATCGGTGCCGGATCGGACAGGCCCGTGGTTTCGATCAGCACGCGCTGGAACTGGCGCTGGCCATTGCGCGAGAAGCGCCAGGTGGCGTCACGCAGTGTCTTCACCAGATCCCCTCTTGTCCCGCAGCACAGGCAGCCGTTACTCATCTCAACCATCAGCCGTTCGGTGCTGTGGGCCACCAGCAGGTGGTCCAGCGCGGTTTCCCCGAACTCGTTGATGATGACCAGTGCATCGGCCAGCATCGGGTCTTGCAGCAGACGGTTCAGCAGGGTGGTTTTGCCGCTGCCGAGAAAGCCGGTCAACAGGGTTACGGGGATTCTCGTGGCCTGGGGATCGCTGCTCATCCTGCCGTATCCTCCGGTCGTGGAGCGACCCAGGCCGCGGCATCGTGGGGGTGCAGGCTTTCCATGTGGCGGACATGGACGGCCGGGTTGGCGAAGTCATCCCCCAGGGCATCCCGGATACGCCGTGCCGCATCCTCCACGAACATCAGGTTCTGGCCGTTGAGTGCCGCGAAGGCCTGTTCGTCCGCCCGTTTGACGGCGGTCTGTACCGGCGTGCCCAGGGCCGCCTCGATCCGGTCGATCAGCGCCAACAGGCCCAGGGTGTCGCCGTCGCTGGCCAAGTCCACGGCGACTCGGGCCTCGCTGCGCTGACTGTGGGGTGTGGCCAGGGTGGCGTGACGCCGCAGCCAATGGGCGACCGCTTCGGGGTCCAGACGCTCCTGTCCGGCGAAGGCGTCCAGAAAGCCCTGCTCGACCAGTTGCCGGGACAAGGCGGCGGAGCAGGGGCAGGTGGAGGAGTAGCCGACGGCAACACCCAGGCGAGCCCGGAAGGCGTCGCCGTGCAGGCTCGCATCCAGGGTCAGGGGGTAACTTTTCCAGCCCGAGAGTCCGGCGCTGACCAGTGCGGGGCGACGGACCAGCAGGGCCAGTTCCAGGCGCAGACGTGCATTCTGACTGTTGCAGTCCTGGTGGCTGTCGATCATGGCGCGCAGCAACCGATGCAGCACCCGGGGGCTGAGCGGTTCTCCGGCGAGGGTGTCCAGCAGCTGGTATAGGCGAGACATGTGGATCCCCTTGACGTGGGGGAGGGGCAAGTCGACCTGAACATCGGCGCGCGCGTGCAGCTCACGCCGGTAGCCGGGTTCGGCAATGGTGACGGGCAGGTCGATTCCCTGCATACCGACCCAGTCCAGGGGGCTCAGTCGAGGGGCCTTGTCGGTCCGGGAAACGTCGGGAAGTACGGCATTCATGCGGGCAATCCGGTATTGGTCGGGCTGGTGACTGTGTGGATTCGCGCTGTCATTCAGGCGAAATGTTATAATATAACACTTTGTCTGCCGGGCCAAGCCGGTCGGGGGGAGGGCGGTGCGGTGCGTATAAAAAAACGCCAGCCCGGGGGCTGGCGTTTTCGAGGTTGGTACTTGGATGTAATGCCTCAGGCGACGCTCGCCTCGGCGGCCTTCTTGGTGTACTCCTCCATCTGGTCGAAGTTGAGATACTTGTAAATCTCCTTCGCCATGGTGTTGAGGTCTTTGGCGTATGCCATGTACTCCTCCGGCGTCGGCAGTTTACCCAGTACTGCGCCGACGGCCGCCAGTTCGGCGGAGGTCAGGTACACGTTGGCGCCGTCGCCCAGCCGGTTCGGGAAGTTCCGGGTGGAGGTGGACAGTACCGTGGACTTCGGTGCGACCCGTGCCTGGTTACCCATGCACAGGGAGCAGCCCGGCATCTCGGTACGGACACCGGCGGTGCCGTAGATGTTGAAGTAGCCTTCCTCCATCAGCTGCTGCTGGTCCATCTTGGTGGGCGGAGACATCCACAGGCGGGTGCTCAGCGGCCCCTTGTGCTGTGCCAGCAGTTTACCGGCGGCACGGAAATGGCCGATGTTGGTCATGCAGGAGCCGATGAAGACTTCGTCCACCTTGTCGCCGGCGACTTCGGACAGGAACTTGGCATCGTCCGGGTCGTTCGGGCAGCATACGATCGGTTCCTTGATCTCGGACAGATCGATTTCCAGTACGTGTGCGTATTCGGCGTCCTTGTCGGCACGCATCAGTTTCGGATCCTTCAGCCATTCCTCCATGGCCT
Source organism: Marinobacter lutaoensis (assembly GCF_001981305.1). Taxonomy (GTDB): domain Bacteria; phylum Pseudomonadota; class Gammaproteobacteria; order Pseudomonadales; family Oleiphilaceae; genus Marinobacter; species Marinobacter lutaoensis. Next base: position 421,860 of record NZ_MSCW01000001.1, read on the forward strand.
GGGCGCGGCGCTCCAAGGTCCGGGCGTCGCCGTAACCCTCGGCGATCATCCAGCGCAACATGGTGATGTTGGAGCGCAGGTACTCCGCCACGGATTCCTCGGACAGGTTGATGGTACAGCCGGCCGCGGAACGCTCGGCGGAGGCGTCGGACAGCTCGAACGCCTGTTCGACGGTCAGGTGCTCCAGACCTTCGATTTCCAGAATGCGACCGGAGAACTCATTGATCTTGCCTTTCTTCTCGACGGTCAGCATGCCCTGCTTGATGGCATACAGCGGGATGGCGTGAACCAGATCGCGCAGGGTGATGCCCGGCTGCATTTCGCCCTTGAAGCGCACCAGCACGGACTCCGGCATATCCAGCGGCATCACGCCGGTAGCGGCGGCAAAGGCCACCAGACCGGAACCGGCCGGGAAGGAAATGCCCATCGGGAAGCGGGTGTGAGAGTCACCACCGGTGCCCACGGTGTCCGGCAGCAGCATGCGGTTCAGCCAGCTGTGGATGATGCCGTCGCCCGGGCGCAGGGAAACGCCACCGCGGGTGCGGATGAAGTCGGGCAGGGTGTGTTGCATTTCCACGTCCACCGGCTTCGGATAGGCGGCGGTGTGGCAGAAGGACTGCATCACCAGGTCGGCCTGGAAGCCCAGGCACGCCAGGTCCTTGAGCTCGTCGCGGGTCATCGGGCCGGTGGTGTCCTGGGAACCGACGGTGGTCATCTTCGGCTCGCAGTAGGTGCCCGGGCGCACGCCCTGGCCTTCGGGCAGGCCACAGGCCTTGCCAACCATCTTCTGGGCCAGGGTGAAGCCTTTGTTGCCGGCTTCCGGGTCCTTCGGCAGACGGAAGGCATCGGAGGGGCCCATGCCCAGCGTTTCACGGGCTTTGTTGGTCAGGCCACGGCCGATGATCAGCGGAATCCGGCCGCCGGCCTGAACCTCGTCCAGGATGACATCGGACTTGAGTTTGAACTCGGAGATGACCTCGCCGGCTTCGTTCAGGATCTTGCCTTCGTACGGGCGGATCTCAATGATGTCGCCCATGTTCATGTTGTCGACCGGAGCCTCGAACACGAGGGCGCCGGCGTCTTCCATGGTGTTAAAGAAGATCGGGGCCACCTTGTTGCCGATACACACGCCGCCGGAGCGCTTGTTGGGCACGCCGGGGATGTCTTCGCCGAAGTACCACAGTACGGAGTTGGTGGCGGATTTGCGGGAAGAGCCGGTGCCGACCACGTCGCCCACGAAGGCTACCGGCAGGCCCTTGGACTTGATCTCTTCGATCTGTTTGATCGGGCCGGTCACGCCCGGTTCGTCCGGGGTCAGACCGTCGCGCTCCATCTTGTACATGGCGCGGGCGTGCAGCGGGATGTCGGGACGGGACCAGGCATCCGGAGCCGGGGACAGGTCGTCGGTGTTGGTTTCGCCGGTCACCTTGAACACGATCATCTTGATGCTTTCGGGCACCTTCTTACGGCTGGTGAACCATTCGGCATTGGCCCAGGATTCCATGACCGCCTTGGCCACGGCGTTGCCAGCGTCCATCTTTTCCTTGACGTCGTTGAAGGCATCGAACATCAGCAGGGTCTTTTTCAGCTGCTCGCCGGCCAGCTCGGCCAGCTCGGCGTTGTCCAGCAGCTCGACCAGGGTGGCGATGTTGTAGCCGCCCTGCATCATGCCCAGCAGCTTGACGGCCTGCTCCTTGGTAACCAGCGGGGAGCTGGCCTCGCCCTTGACGATGGCGGTCAGGAAAGCGGCCTTGACATAGGCGGCCTCGTCCACGCCCGGCGGAATGCGGTTTTCCAGCAGGTAGACCAGGGTCTCCTCTTCCCCTGCCGGCGGGTTCTTGAGCAGCTCAACCAGAGCAGCGGTCTGTTCGGCGTTCAGGGGCTTGGGGGGAATTCCCAGGGCTTCACGTTCAGCGACGTGTTTACGATATGCTTCTAACACGATATGGACCCTCATCAGTTGGAATGTCCCGCGTTGGCGGCACCGGGCCGGGCGGGAGTTTTATGGCGGAATCGGCCTTAAACTGGCGCTGCATTCTATAGGAAACCCCTTATAAAGTTAAGTTGGACAGAGGTCGGAGGAATCTGTTATGTGCGCTATACTCCCGCCTCCCAAAGACTTCCCCTTTGACCGATATGAACGACGCCCTGCAAGAAATCCACGACTTTCTGCCTTGCCGGACGCCCGGGCGCTGGCTTGAAAACGCACTGGCGAACCCGGACTTGCTGCTGATCGATCATGCCCACTGTGAGAAGAAGGCGGCATCCACGGCGCTGAGCCTGATGTATCGCTATGTCGACAACACCGACCTGCTGAACAAAATGTCCCGGCTGGCGCGGGAAGAGCTTCGGCATTTCGAGCAGGTGCTGGCGATCATGAAACGGCGGGGAGTGACTTACCGTCACCTGTCGCCCGCGCGCTACGCCTCCGGCCTGCGCGCCGAGGTCCGGTCGGAGGATCCGGGGCGCCTGGTCGATGTGCTGATCGTGGGCGCCATCATCGAAGCCCGCTCCTGCGAGCGCTTTGCCGCCCTGGCACCGCACCTGGACGAAACGCTGGCGGCGTTTTACACCAGCCTGCTGAAGTCCGAGGCGCGCCACTACCGGGACTACCTCGCCCTGGCCGAGCAAGCCAACGGCGGGCCGGTCACGGACCGGCTGGATGCCTTCCTGGCACTGGAGCGCACGCTGATCGAGTCTCCCGACACCGAATTTCGTTTCCACAGTGGCCCGGTAACCTGAAGGCTCACAGTCGGCGACACAGGGTCATCCAGGCATCGATGCCGGCACTGCGGTATTTCTGCTTATGCAGGATGAAGTAAAACTGGCGGTCGAAGCGCCGGTGTTCAGGCACGGCAAGCGGCACCAGGCTCCCCCGCTTGAAGGCGTCGGCCAACACCACCCGGGACAGGCAGCCGATGCCCAGATTGGCTTCCACCGCCCGCTTGATGGCTTCGGTATGCTCCAGTTCCAGTAGCACGTTCAGATCCGGCAGCAGTCCGTGCATGCCCCGTTCGAAGCTTTGGCGCGTACCCGAGCCCTGTTCCCGCATGATCCAGGTGGCCTGGCGGAGGTCGTCGTCGGTGAGTGTGCCCTTGCTGGCCAGCGGATGCTCGGGCGCGCAAAAAACCACCAGCTCGTCTTCCCGCCAAGGGATCATGTCCAGCTCTGGGGACTGGATTTCCCCCTCGATCAGGCCGATGTCCAGTTCGAAATCCTTGACCCGGCGGGCAATGGTGGCGGTGTTGGCCACCTCCAGGGAAACCCTGGGACGGCTTGGCGACGTCATGTACTCGGCCATGACGCCGACCGCCAGGTAGTTGCCAATGGTCAGCGTTGCCCCCACTTTCAGCGCTCCCGCCTCCGAGTGCTTGCTGAATGCCTGTTCCAGCTCCCGCGCCTGGGCCAGCACCGACTCCACCTTGGGCCGGTACAGGCGGCCAAGCTCGTTCAGCTGCAGGCGCTTGCCGACCCGGTCGAACAATTGGATGTCGAACTGGCTCTCCAGCTCCTTGAGGGCGCTGCTGGCCGCGGACTGCGACATGGCGAGGGATTCTGCCGCACGGGTGATGTTTTGGAAGTGCGCGGCGGCGAGGAACACTTCCAGTTGCCGAAAACTGAATTTCATAAGCGGTCGCTTTTTTATCGATTATCCCGAATAAGGTTATGAAAATAACCCATTTCATCGATAGGTTACTGGTCGGTTACACTGCCGGCAATTCGCAATGAGAATTTTTCCGAACCGCCGTGCCGATATGAGGTCGACATGAGTAACCTGATGAAAGAAACCGTGACCAGTGTCCACCACTGGAACGATACCCTGTTCAGTTTCCGTACCAGCCGGGATCCCGGTTTCCGTTTCAAGAACGGCCATTTTGTCATGATTGGCCTGGAAACCGACGGCAAGCCGCTGATGCGGGCGTACAGCATTGCCAGCGCCAACTATGAGGAGGAACTGGAGTTCTTTTCCATCAAGGTGCCCGATGGTCCGCTGACCTCCCGCCTGCAGAAAATCAAGCCGGGTGACGAAATTCTGTTGAGCAAGAAACCGACCGGCACCCTGGTGCTGGATAACCTGCTGCCGGGCCGGAACCTCTGGCTGATCAGCACCGGCACCGGCTTGGCGCCGTTTCTCAGCATCATCAAGGATCCGGAAGTCTACGAGGCCTTCGACAAGGTCATTCTCACCCACGGTGTCCGGTATGTCTCGGAGCTGGCCTATCAGCAGCAGATCGAGTCCCTGCCGGAAAATGAGTATTTCGGTGACATGGTGCGTGGCAAGCTGCTGTACTACCCCACGGTGACCCGGGAGCCGTTCCGCAACCAGGGTCGGCTGACGGATGCCATGGAAACCGGCAAGATCAATCGTGAACTGGGTTTCCCGGATTTCAATCCAGACGTTGACCGGTTCATGATCTGCGGCAGCCCGAGCATGCTCAAGGATACCTGTGCCATTCTCAACCGCATGGGCTTCCGGGAAGCCCGGGGCGGCGAGCTGGGGCACTACGTCATCGAGCGGGCATTCGTCGAGCAGTAGGGAGAATGGACCTGCGCCGGGGGCCGGTTAGCGATATGCTTGGGCGTGGATAATCAAAGGAACACGCTGCATGTTTACACTTGAAATACACCCCCGCTTCAGTGATACCGACGCTCTTGGTCATATCAGCAACACGTCCCTGCCCGTGTGGTTCGAGCAGGGGCGCACCCCCATCTTCGAAATTTTCCATCCGTCGCTGGATGTCAAGACCTGGCCGCTGATCCTGGCGCGCCTGGAAATTGATTTGCTGGCCCAGAGTTACTGGCACCTGCCGGTGGAAATCCGCACCGGTATCGGCAAGATCGGCAACAGCTCGTGCCACGTGGTGCAGGAGGCTTGGCAGAACGGCACGCGGGTCGCCCGGGGTGTGGCGGTGCTCATTCACTTCGATTATTCGACCGAGCGGTCGGTGCCGATTCCGGAGTCGGTACGCCGCCAGCTGGAGTGCCACCGGGTGTCGGAGGAGAGCCTGCCCGCCTGACCGGCTCGGGTGCAGTCGCCGGTAACCGATCCGTAATATCGCGGACATGCGCTTGCGGGGCGGTTGCACCCATACTGGCGGAGTCTCCGCCGGTATCCTCGTGAGGTGTCCCTTGCTGCGAACACGACTCCTGCTGACCATCCTGCTGTTGGTACTGTCACTTGCCGGGTGTAGCCCGGACCCGGACGACAAGGGCGCGTCGGACGGCGAGCAGGCGGCCGAGTCCCGGGAAGGCACGGACATTTCCCTCTCCCTCAAACCGGGCCAGCTGGATTGGGTTGGCCAGAAAATATTCGAGAACGAATGCGCCTCCCGCTATGACTGTCTGGTGCACTGGAATCCCGGCGAGGCGTTTCCTTCGCTGGGGATCGGCCACTTCATCTGGTACCCCGAGGGCGTGGACGGCCCCTATGTCGAAAGCTTTCCCGCCCTGATCCGCTACATGGCGCAACGGCAGGTGGCGGTGCCGGAGTGGCTGCGGCAGCTGGAACCGTTCGAGGCGCCCTGGCCAGACCGGGAGACCTTTCTTGGGGCCCGGGACTCGGTTGCGGTGGCCGAGCTGCGCGAGTTCCTGGCCGGCACCCAGGGATTGCAGGCGGAGTTCATGTTTCGACGAGCCCGGCAGTCGCTGGAGCGGGTGCTCGCGAGCGCCCCGGCCGACCGGCGGGACGACGTGAGCCGGTACCTGCGTGAGCTGAGCTCGACCCCGGGGGGGCTCTATGCCCTGATCGACTACGTCAATTTCAAGGGGGAAGGGCTGTCGGAGAAGGAACGCTATCGGGGCCATGGCTGGGGGCTGCTGCAGGTGCTGCTGGCCATGGAACCTGGGCCCGGCCAGACGGCTTTGGACGCTTTCCGCGAGGCGGCGGCGAGGGTGCTGACGCTGCGCGCCGAACGTGCTGACCGGGCCATCGAACGGGAGCAGTGGCTGCCGGGCTGGCTCAAGCGCCTGGACTCCTACCGGGAACCCACGCCCTCGCCGGTCGGGGGTGCCGCCAAGCAAGGTTGAATTCCAAATCCTGAGATTTGTTCTACTTTTATCGGAAGGTGCCCCAGAATCGAGCGCGCGGGGGCAAGGTGTTCCGAATCGATGCATCGGTTGACCACCGATCCCCGCCTGCGCTCGCTCTCTGTGTGTACCTCATTGAAAAATATAAAAAATCAACCAAAGGGGCAGGCTGGCCCGAACCTTGCCTGTGTTCCCGCCGTTGAACTTCATCAACGGACATTCGGAGATTAAAAAATGATCAAGACCCGATGGATTGCTGTTGGCGCAGCCCTGGTGATTGGCGCGATCACCTCGGCCTCCGCAACGGCTGCAACCACCCTGGAAAACATCAAGAAGAAAGGGCATGTTCAATGCGGTGTCACCACCGGTCTTCCGGGCTTCTCGCAGCCTGACGAGAAAGGCAACTGGACCGGACTGGACGTGGACACCTGCCGGGCCGTCGCGGCCGCGGTGTTCGGTGATGCCAAGGCGGTGGAATTCACGCCGTTGACCGCGAAAGAGCGATTCACCGCGCTGCAGTCGGGCGAGATCGACGTGCTGTCCCGGAATACCACCTGGACGCTGACCCGGGACGCCTCCCTGGGTCTCAACTTCACCGGCGTGAACTACTACGACGGCCAGGGCTTCCTGGTGAGCAAGGAACTCGGTGTGAGCGATGCCAAGGATCTTGACGGCGCCACTGTCTGTATCCAGTCCGGCACCACCACCGAGCTCAACCTCGCAGATTATTTCCGGGCCAAGGGCATGGAGTTCACACCGATTGTCTTCGACACCTCGGAGCAGACCGTCCAGGGCTTCTCCTCCGGACGCTGCGATGTGCTGACGTCCGATCGCTCCCAGCTTGCGGCACTGCGCTCCAAACTGCCGGACCCGAACAGTGCGGTCATCCTGCCCAACATCATTTCCAAGGAACCCCTGGGCCCGGTGGTTCGCCAGGGCGACGATGAGTGGTTCAACATCGTGAAATGGGTCCTGTTCGTGCAGATCAACGCTGAGGAACTGGGTGTCACCTCCGCCAACGTGGATGACATGAAAAAGTCCGACAACCCGAGCGTCAAGCGGCTGCTGGGGACCGACGGCGACATGGGGGCCAAGCTGGGCCTGGCCGCCGACTTCGGATATCACATCATCAAACAGGTCGGCAATTACGGCGAGATGTACGACCGTAACGTCGGACCTGGCACGCCCCTCGACCTGGAGCGCGGCCTGAACGCGCTGTGGAGCGACGGCGGCATCATGTACGCACCTCCCGTCCGTTAAGGAACCATCGGTGTCACAGGCGCGGCGCCGTGCTCAGGCGCCGCGCCTGTGGTGAATCACGTATTTGCCACCGTGGCGCTGTTCGGGAACTTACATGAATTCACAACAACCCGTTTCCAAACCTTCCGGCCCCAAGCCATGGTACGACCCGCGCGTGCGTGCCCTGGTGTTTCAGGCTCTTGCCCTTGCGGCCGTCTTCTGGGCCGGCTGGGTTCTGATTGACAATACTCTGGCGAACATGGAAAGCCGGGGCATCAGCACCGGCTTCGGTTTCCTGGATCAATCGGCCGGTTTCGGCATCATCATGCACCTTATCCCCTACGACGCGACCATGTCCTATGGTCGAACGTTCTGGGTGGGGCTGCTGAACACCCTGCTGGTCTCCTTTCTGGGGATCGTGGCGGCGACCATCCTGGGGTTCCTCCTCGGCGTGGCGAGACTGTCCAGTAACTGGCTGGTGGCCAGGCTGGCGCTGGTCTACATCGAGGTCATCCGGAACATTCCGCTGCTACTTCAGATTTTCTTCTGGTACTTCGCCGTGCTCCGGAACCTTCCGGCGCCCCGCCAGAGCCTTGAGCTTGCGGGGCTGGCGTTTCTGAACAATCGGGGCCTGTACCTGCCTGACCCGGTTGCCCAGGAGGGGGCCGGTGCCCTGTTCGCGATTTGCCTGCTGGCGGTGGTGGCGGTCGTTGTGCTCAGGATCTGGGCAAAGCGCCGACAGCGGGCCACGGGCCGGATTTTCCCAACCTTCCGGGTGGGCCTGGCGATTCTGGTCCTGGTCCCCGCCCTGGGGTACCTGGCGACCGGGGCCCCCATCGCCTGGGATGTTCCGGAACTGAGGGGGTTCAATTACCGGGGCGGGCTCACCCTGATCCCGGAATTGGCTGCGCTCTGGGTTGCCCTGTCGCTGTACACAGCCGCCTTTATCGCCGAGATCGTCCGCTCCGGCATCCTGTCCGTCAGCAAGGGGCAGACCGAGGCGTCGAAGGCACTGGGGCTGCCCAACGGACTGACCCTGCGTCTGGTGGTCATTCCCCAGGCGATGCGAGTCATCATCCCGCCGCTCACCAGCCAGTACCTGAACCTCACCAAGAACTCATCGCTGGCAACCGCCATCGGTTACCCGGATCTGGTGGCGGTGTTCATGGGAACCACCCTGAACCAGACCGGGCAGGCGGTGGAAGTGGTGGCGATGACGATGGCTGTTTACCTGAGCATCAGTCTGTTCATATCGCTGCTGATGAACCTCTACAACCGCGCCGTGGCCATTAAGGAGAGATGATGGGAGGCTCTGTAATGAAACCCCCGGTGTCCCGACTGGCCCCCGTGCAGTGGATCCGGCAGAACCTGTTTTCCACCTGGTACAACACGCTGCTGACGCTGGCGGTGGGCTGGCTGCTGGTGACCAGTGTAGTGCCGGTGTTCGACTGGCTGATCTTCGGTGCCACCTTCTCCGGTGACGGCCCGGGTGACTGTGTGGGGAAGGGGGCCTGCTGGTTGTTCATCAACCAGCGGCTGAACTTCTTCATCTACGGCTTCTATCCGGATGCCGAACAGTGGCGTGTCGACATCATGTTCGCGCTTCTGGCGCTGTCGTTCGTGCCCCAGTTCATCGATCGGTTCCCCGGCCGCACATGGTTTGGGCTTTTCGGTCTGACCGGGTTGCCGCTGTGCGGCTATATCCTGATTCCGGGGGGCTGGTTTGGCCTGGAACCGGTGGACAGCAGTAAATGGGGCGGCCTGATGCTGACCCTGGTGATTGCCTATGTCGGCATCATTGCCTCGTTGCCCATCGGCGTGCTGCTGGCACTCGGGCGCCGCTCAGAAATGCCGATCATCCGCGGCCTGTGCATCGTGTTCATCGAAGTGTGGCGGGCGGTCCCCCTGATCACCGTGCTGTTCATGGCGTCGGTGATGCTGCCGCTGTTCCTGCCGGAAGGTATGAACTTTGAGAAGCTCCTGCGGGCGCTGATCGGTATCACGCTCTGGCAGTCGGCGTACATGGCCGAAGTCATCCGGGGCGGGCTGCAGGCCATTCCCCGAGGCCAGTACGAGGCCGCCAGCGCCCTCGGGCTTGGCTACTGGCGCAGGATGGGGCTGGTGATCCTGCCCCAGGCCCTGAAGCTGGTCATTCCCGGAATCGTGAACACCTTCATCGCCCTGTTCAAGGACACGACGCTGGTCCTGATCATCGGCCTGTTCGATGTTCTCGGCGCGGTGCAGTCGACCGTGACCGATCCGGCGTGGCAGAACGTTGCGACCGAAGGCTACGTCTTTGTTGCGTTCTGCTTCTGGGTCTTCTGTTTCGGCATTTCCCGGTACAGCCAGAACCTTGAGCGGAAACTGGATACCGGGCACAAAACCTGACGGGTAATACTATGGCAGAACACAATTCAGCAACGAACGCCGCCGATATTCCCTCGGCGGCACAGCATGACGCCCCGGACATCATTCAGGTCGAGGGCATGCACAAATGGTATGGCGAGTTTCATGTGCTCAGGGACCTGAACCTGAGCGTCCGGCGTGGTGAGCGCATCGTCATTTGCGGACCTTCCGGGTCCGGGAAGTCGACGTTCATCCGGTGCATTAACCGCCTGGAGGAGCACCAGCAGGGCAAGATCATCGTCGACGGGGTTGAGCTGACCGACGACGTTCGTCAAATCGACAGTGTCCGGCGGGAAGTGGGTATGGTGTTCCAGCATTTCAATCTGTTTCCTCACCTGACGGTGCTGGAGAACTGTTGTCTGGCGCCGGTCTGGGTCCGCAAGGTTCCCCGCAAGGAGGCCGAGCAGACCGCCATGGAGTATCTGGAACGGGTGAAGATACCGGACCAGGCCCACAAGTACCCCGGGCAGCTCTCCGGCGGGCAGCAGCAGCGGGTGGCGATTGCCCGTGCTCTGTGCATGAAGCCGAAGATCATGCTGTTCGACGAGCCGACCTCGGCGCTCGATCCGGAAATGATCAAGGAAGTTCTCGACGTCATGATTGAGCTGGCCGGCAGCGGCATGACCATGCTGTGCGTCACCCATGAAATGGGCTTTGCCAAGACGGTGGCCGACCGGGTGATCTTCATGGACGGTGGCGAGATCGTGGAGCAGGGGCCGCCCAAGGCGTTTTTCAGCAACCCCCGGGAACCGAGGACGCAGAAGTTTCTGGAGCAGATTCTCCAGCACTGAGAGTGAGCGAGGGGGCTCAGGGCCCCCTCGTTCGTTCCGGTGGATGCTCCCTGTTCCCGGCCTCAGCCGTTCAGGGGTTGGCTCCGCAACGCCGGTTCCGCATCGGGCCGGACTTCCAGCCACCAGAGGTCCTTGTCCCAGTCGCCGAGCACGATGCGCTTGGCGGGTTGGCCATTGGCGGTGAGGTCATGCACCGCCGGCCGGTGGGTATGGCCGTGTATCAGGCGCTGTACCCGGTGTGCTTCCATCTCCCGAACGACTTCTTCGGGCGTCACGTCCATGATGTACGCTTCCTTGCCCTGATTCTTCGCCATCGAGATGTCGCGAAGCTGGCGGGCCATGGTCTGGCGCTCGGCCAGGGGACGGGACAGGATCATCTGCTGCCACTGCGGGTTGCGCATATTGGCGCGGAACTTCTGGTATTCGACATCCGCCGTGCACAGGCTGTCGCCGTGCATCAGCAGAGTCGGTTCGCCGTACAGGTCGACGACCGTGGGGTCGTCCAGCAACACGGCTCCGGCCCGGTCGCAGAACGCTTCGCCAATCAGGAAGTCCCGGTTGCCGTGCATCAGGAAGAGCTCGGTGCCGCTGGCGCGTACCGCCTTCAGGGCTGCCGCCACCTGTTCCTGCAGGGGGGTGCGTTCGTCATCGCCGATCCAGGCTTCGAAAAAATCCCCGAGTATGTACAACCGTTCCTGACCGGTCGCGCGTTCGGCCAGGAAGCGGAGGAAGGCGTCCGTAATGTCCGGGCGCGACTCTTCCAGGTGCAGGTCGGAGATGAACAGCGTGGTCACGCGTCCTCCAGGACCTCGGCCTTCTCGATGATAACGTCGTCCGCCGGTACATCCTGATGGCCCGCGCGCATGGTGGTGCGAACTGCCCGGATCTTGTTGACCGTGTCCATGCCTTCAACCACCTTGCCGAACACGCAGTAGCCCCAGCCCTCGGTGGTTTTCGAGGTATGGTCGAGGAAGCCGTTGTTCTCGACGTTGATGAAGAACTGGGCGGTGGCGGAGTGGGGATCCATGGTGCGTGCCATGGCAATGGTGCCGACCATGTTGCTCAGGCCGTTGTCGGCCTCGTTCTGGATCGGCTCACGGGTCTTGCGTGGTTTCATGCCCGGTTCGAAGCCGCCGCCCTGGATCATGAAGTTGCTGATCACACGGTGAAAGATCAGGCCGTCATAGAAGCCGTCGCGCACATACTGTTCAAAGTTCTTGGCGGTGACGGGGGCGTTTTCGTAGTCCAGTTCGAGCTTGATGTCGCCGAGGTTGGTTTGCAGCAGAATCATCCGGGAGTCCTGTATCGGTTCATTGGGTTTCAGCGTCGCGTATTGTACTCAAGAGTTTTCCGGGATGCATGAGTCCGGGTCGGATTTGTGAGTATAATAGGCGGTTTAAGATCCAACCCCTGTCTGACAGAGATTGTATGAGCGCCGAGTCGAAGAAAGCCCACAATTTTATCCAGAGCCTGATCGAAGAAGCCATCGCCAAGGGGGAGCACACCGGCAAAGTGGTGACCCGCTTCCCGCCGGAACCGAACGGTTACCTACACATCGGCCATGCCAAATCCATTTGCCTGAATTTCGGCATCGCGGAGACCTTTGGTGGTGAGTGCAACCTCCGTTTCGACGACACCAACCCCGAGAAGGAGAGCCAGGAATACATCGACGCCATCAAGACCGACGTCGAGTGGCTGGGCTATACCTGGGCCGGGGACGTTCGCTACGCCTCCGATTACTTCGACCAGCTGTACGAGTTTGCCGAGGAGCTGATCCGCAAGGGTAAGGCCTATGTGTGCGCGCTGACCGCGGAGGAGATGGCCGAATACCGGGGAACCCTCAAGACTCCTGGCCGCAACAGCCCCTATCGGGACCGCCCGGTCGAGGAAAACCTGCAGCTGTTCCGGGACATGCGCGACGGCAAGTACCAGAACGGTGAACTGGTGTTGCGGGCCAAGATCGACATGGCCTCGCCCAACATCAACCTGCGTGATCCGATCCTGTACCGGATCCGTTACGCCGAGCACCATCAGACCGGCAACCGGTGGTGCATCTACCCGATGTACGACTTCACCCATCCCATTTCGGACGCCCTCGAAGGCATTACCCATTCCCTGTGTACCCTGGAGTTCGAGGATCATCGCCCGCTCTATGACTGGGTGCTGGAAAACGTGTCGGTTCCCTGCCGGCCCCGGCAGATCGAGTTTGCCCGGCTGAACCTGAACTACACCATCACCTCCAAGCGCAAGCTCAAGCGCCTGGTCGATGAAGGCCACGTGGAAGGCTGGGACGACCCGCGCATGCCCACCATCTCCGGTATGCGCCGCCGGGGTTACACGCCCGAATCCATCCGCAACTTCTGCGACATGATCGGGGTCAACAAGGCCGGAGGCACGGTCGACGTGGGCATGCTGGAGCACGCGATTCGCGAAGACCTGAATGCCCGGGCGCCGCGTGCCATGTGCGTGATGCGCCCGCTCAAAGTCACCCTGGTCAACTATCCCGAGGCGCAGACCGAATCCCTGACCCTGCCGGTGCACCCGCAGAACCCCGACATGGGCGAACGCGAGGTCACCTGGAGCCGGGAACTGTACATCGACCGGGAAGATTTTTCCGAAGAACCGCCGCGTAAGTGGAAGCGCCTGGCCCCCGGGCAGGCCGTGCGCCTGCGCGGCGGTTACGTGATCACCTGCCGGGACGTGGTACGGGATCCGCAGGGCGAGATCGTCGAACTGACGTGCGAGTACGATCCGGCAACCCTGGGCGTGAACCCCGAGGGTTACAAGCCCAATGGCGTGATCCACTGGGTGTCGGCGGTGGACAGTGCCGAGGCTGACATCTACGTGTATGACCGGCTGTTCAACCACGAGGCGCCGGACAGTGACAAGGAAGGCGATTTCCTGGATCACCTGAACCCCGAGTCACTGGTGGTGATCCGGGGCGCGAGGGCGGAGAAGGGGCTGGCCGATCCGCGCACCGATATTCCGTATCAGTTCGAGCGCGAGGGTTACTTTTTCTGCGATCGTGACAAGACCGAGGCGGCCGGCCGGCCGGTGTTCAACCGAACGGTGACCCTGCGGGATTCCTGGGGCAAGGGGGGCAAGTGATCCGCATCTACAACACACTGACTCAGCAGAAGGAAGTCTTCCAGCCGCTGCAGCCGGGTAAGGTCCGTATGTACGTGTGCGGCATGACCGTCTACGACTACTGCCACCTGGGGCATGCCCGGGTACTGGTGGCGTTCGATGTGATCACTCGCTATCTGCGCCACCGGGGCTACGATGTACACTATGTCCGCAACATCACCGACATCGACGACAAGATCCTGCGCCGCGCGGAGGAAAACGGCGAGGCCTTCACCCGTCTGACCGAGCGCATGATTCAGGCCATGCACGAGGACGAGGCGCGTCTCGGGGTGCTGCCGCCGACTGAGGAGCCCCGGGCCACCGCCCACATCGACGACATCATCGCGATGATCCGCACCCTCATCCAGAAGGGGCACGCCTACGTCGCCGATAACGGGGATGTCTACTTTTCGGTGGCCTCCTTCCCCGAGTACGGCAAGCTCAGCAAGAAAAAGCTGGAAGACCTGGTCGCCGGTGCCCGTGTCGACGTGCAGGAGGCCAAGCGCAGCCCTGCGGATTTCGCGCTCTGGAAGGCCGCCAAGCCGGGCGAAGTCAGCTGGCCGTCGCCCTGGGGCGAGGGGCGGCCGGGTTGGCACATCGAGTGCTCGGCCATGTCCACCAAGTGCCTGGGCGAGACCTTCGACATCCACGGCGGTGGCCCGGATCTGCTGTTCCCGCACCACGAGAACGAGATTGCCCAGTCCGAATGCGCCACCGGCCACGCTTTCGTGCACACCTGGATGCATGCCGGCGCCATTCGCGTCAATAAGGAGAAAATGTCCAAGTCCCTGGGCAATTTTTTCACCATCCGCGAAATCCTCGACAAATACCCGGCGGAGGTGGTGCGCTACTTCCTGGTGTCCAGCCATTACCGCAGCCAGGTTGACTATTCCGAAGACAACTTGGCCGAGGCGGGCCGGACGCTGAGCAAGCTCTATCTGGCGCTGCGGGGGATCCTGCCGGCCAAGGACGCCGACGTGCCGGAAACCGAGTACGATCGCCGGTTCACCGAAGTGATGGACGACGACTTCAATACCGCCGGTGCGGTGGCGGTGCTGCATGCCGTGGCCGGCGAGATCAACCAGCTGCGCCGTGACGGCCAGGATCAGGAGGTGCGCCGGATGGCTGCCGTGCTGGTGCGTCTCGGCGCGGTGCTGGGCTTGCTGCAGCAGGATCCGGATGCGTTCCTGCAAGCGGATGCCGGCGCCGAGCTGAGTGCCGAGGAGATCGAACGGCTGATTGAGGCGCGGGCCGAGGCCCGCAAGGCGAGAGACTTTGCCGAGGCGGATCGGATTCGCGACGAACTGGCTGCCAAAGGCATCATTCTCGACGACAGCCGGCAGGGCACCACCTGGCGGAGGGCCTGAGCCGGCCCTCCGCCTAAAGGCGAATTGCGCTCAGGGGTATGAACTCCTACGTAATTTCCCGTACAATGCGGCGCTCAAATCAGAAAGTCCGCGCCCCCGACCGCGTGACCGGCAAGCGGTCGCGTACGGGGGGCGGCGGGAAAACAACCCACTGAGGCAAACAACGATGACAGAACGCGTACAAATCGGCGGCATTCAGGTCGCGAAGACTCTGTATGATTTCGTGAACAACGAAGCGATTCCGGGCACCGGTGTCGATGCGGACAAATTCTGGGCAGAATTTGACAAAATCGTCAACGAACTGGCCCCGCGCAACCGTGAACTGCTGGCCAAGCGAGACGCGATTCAGGAAAAACTGGACAGCTGGAACCGTGAGCACAAGGGTCAGACGCTGGACATGGCCGAGTACAAGGCGTTCCTGAAGGAAATCGGCTACCTCGTGGATGAGCCTGAAGATTTCAAAATTACCACCGCCAACGTGGATCCGGAAGTTGCGACCATGGCCGGCCCGCAGCTGGTGGTGCCGATCATGAACGCCCGCTTTGCCCTGAATGCGGCCAATGCCCGCTGGGGCAGCCTGTACGATGCGCTCTACGGCACCGACGCCATCTCCGAGGAGGGGGGTGCCCAGAAGGGACCGGGCTACAACCCGGTACGGGGGGCCAAGGTCATTGAGTGGGCGCGCAACCTGCTGGACAGTTCCGCACCGCTGGCTTCCGGCAGTCATAAGGATGCGGCCAAATACTATGTCGACAACGGCAAGCTGGTGGTCAAGCTGAAGAACGGCGAAAGCACCGGCCTGAAGGACGCGTCCGGTTTTGTCGGCTACACCGGTGCCGCCGCCGAGCCGACCGGTATTCTGCTGGTCAAGAACGGTTTGCATTTCGAAATCCAGATCGACCCGAGCCATCCGATCGGTAAGGATGACGGTGCCCACGTCAAGGACATCCTCATGGAGTCCGCCCTGACCACCATCATGGATTGCGAGGACTCGGTGGCCGCGGTGGACGCCGACGACAAGACCCTGGCCTACCGCAACTGGCTTGGCCTGATGAAGGGCGACCTGGAGGAGAGCTTCGAGAAGGGTGGCAAGATGATGACCCGGAAAATGAATCCGGATCGCGTCTATACTGCCGCCGATGGCAGCGAGCGGGTACTCAAGGGCCGCAGCCTAATGTTTGTGCGCAATGTCGGTCACCTGATGACCAACCCGGCGATCCTGCTGCAGGACGGCAGCGAGGTTCCGGAAGGCCTGATGGACGGCCTGATCACCTCCCTGATCGCCATTCACGATCTCAAGGGCAACGGCCAGTTCCGGAACAGTGCCACCGGCTCCGTGTACATCGTCAAGCCCAAGCAGCACGGCCCCGAGGAAGTGGCCTTCACCAATGAGTTCTTCAACCGGGTGGAAGATGCCCTGGGGCTGCCGCGTCATACCCTGAAAGTGGGGATCATGGACGAGGAACGTCGCACCACCGTCAACCTCAAGGCGTGCATCCATGCGGCCAAGGATCGCGCCGTGTTCATTAACACCGGCTTCCTGGATCGCACCGGTGACGAAATTCATACCTCCATGGAGCTGGGGCCGTTTATCCGCAAGGGGCCGATGAAGCAGGCCACCTGGATCAACGCCTACGAGCAGTGGAACGTGGATATCGGTCTGGAAACCGGCTTCCGGGGCGTGGCTCAGATCGGCAAGGGCATGTGGGCGATGCCGGACATGATGGCCGCCATGCTCGAGGCCAAAATCGGGCATCCGAAATCCGGTGCCAACACGGCCTGGGTTCCGTCGCCCACTGCGGCCACCCTGCACGCCACCCACTACCACCAAGTCAATGTGGCAGAGGTGCAGAAGCAGCTGGAAAGCCGCGCCCGCGCCAGCCTGGACGACATTCTGACCGTCCCGGTCATGGACGATCCGTCCGCCCTGAGCGCCGAGGACATCCAGCAGGAGCTGGACAACAACGCGCAGGGGATTCTGGGGTACGTGGTGCGCTGGATCGATCAGGGCGTCGGTTGCTCCAAGGTGCCCGACATCAACAATGTCGGCCTGATGGAAGACCGCGCCACCCTGCGCATTTCTTCCCAGCTGTTGACCAACTGGCTGTACCACGGAATCTGCACCGAGGCACAGATCATGGAAACCATGAAGCGCATGGCGGCCGTGGTGGACAAGCAGAACGAGGGGGATCCCAACTACCGCCCGATGGCGCCCGACTTCGACGACAGCGTGGCGTTCCAGGCGGCCGTGGATCTGGTACTGAAAGGGCGCGAGCAGCCGAATGGCTACACCGAGCCGCTGCTGCACGCTTACCGGCAGAAGGCGAAAGCCAAGTACGGCCTGTAACCTGCTGGCCAGACATAAAAAACCCGCGGAGATCCGCGGGTTTTTTATGGCCTGTCTGCGACAGTCGTAGTCTAGTCCTGATCGACGTGGAGGACGTCCGCCGCGTACAGGGTGTTCTGCAGCAAGGTGGCAATGGTCATCGGGCCGACACCGCCGGGAACCGGGGTGATGAAAGCGGCACGCTTGGCGGCGGTTTCGAATTCCACGTCTCCCTTGAGGGTGCCGTCCGGCATCCGGTTGATGCCCACATCGATGACGGTGGCGCCGGGCTTCACCCACTCTCCACGGATCAGCCCGGGTTTGCCGACGGCGGCAACCAGGATGTCCGCTTCCGAAACGAACCGGGGCAGATCCCGGGTGAACCGATGGCACACCGTGGTGGTGGCACCCTTGAGCAGCAGTTCCATGCTCATGGGGCGGCCGACAATATTGGAGGCGCCCACGATCACCGCGTGCTGTCCCTTGTACGGGGTGCCAATGCTGTCAAGCAGGGTGATGATACCCGCCGGCGTGCAGGGGCGGAGGGCCGGCTTGCGCTGCATCAGCCGGCCGATGTTGTATGGGTGAAATCCGTCCACGTCTTTGTCCGGGCGGATCTTGACCAGAATCGGGTCGGCATCCAGATGCGCCGGCAGCGGCAGTTGCACCAGAATGCCATCCACGGTCGGGTTGTCGTTCAGCTCGTCGATCAGGGCTTCCAGGGCCTGTTGGGAGGTATCCTCCGGCAGGTCGTAGGACAGGGATACGATGCCGGCCTCTTCGCAGGCCTTGCGTTTGTTGCCTACATAGACTTTGGAGGCCGGGTCGTTGCCGACCAGGACGACGGCCAGGCCGGGGGCCCGAAGGCCTTGGGCGAGGCGGGACTGCACGCCGGTGGCAACCTGTTGCCGGACCTGGGCGGCGATCTCTTTTCCGTTAATCAGTTGGGCGCTCATGTTTCCGTCTTGTCGGTTGGGCATCTGAATTTGAAGGCTGGCAATTGTCTCATGCTTCCGCCGTGACGCCAATTCGCGAACAGCGAGGGAACTTTTGGTGGCCGTCAGGGTCTTCATTCGGTGACCTCGGCACTGGTTTGGCAAAACCGAGTTGACGGCGGCGCCATGCGCCGGTAATATGCGCGCCAACTTTGCTGAGGCACTTGGTGTTCAGTCAGGAAACGGGGTATAGCGCAGTCTGGTAGCGCGCCTGCTTTGGGAGCAGGATGTCGGGAGTTCGAATCTCTCTACCCCGACCATCCCTCTGAATGTTCAGGTGGGCGAACGGTCGAGCGCCCGTAGCTCAGCTGGATAGAGCAACGGCCTTCTAAGCCGTGGGTCGCAGGTTCGAATCCTGCCGGGCGTGCCATGCAGCCGTCGGTCAGGGCGGTTCCTGGACCACCGATTCAGCAAAGCTTGCAATATTTTCGAAAATGTCGAAAATGCCGCAAGGCAATTCTCAATGTGGTGGACGTAGCTCAGTTGGTAGAGCTCAGGATTGTGACTCCTGCGGTCGAGGGTTCGAGCCCCTTCGTCCACCCCACTTTTCCTTCTTGTCTTGTTTCCCCCGACAGGCGTAACTTGGATGCTGTAGGCGCGATCCTTGTGCCGACCAAGCGAGAGTGGCGGAACTGGTAGACGCGCTGGATTTAGGTTCCAGTGGGGTAACCCGTGAGAGTTCGAGTCTCTCCTCTCGCACCACCTTTCCCGTTGCCTGAGGGCCCGTCCTTTGGTGGCGCTTTCTGATACTGTTCCCGACATCCCGGGAGATTCTCTCCTTGGGGCAAAGCATGATAAACTACCGGCTTTTGATTTTCCGCCCTCCCGCGCGCAGCTGGCCGGACAGGGGTTTTTATTAGAAAATTCATTCACATACCGAACCTGTAATTTGAGGATCTTCCATGCAAGTGTCTGTTGAAACGACCTCCAACATCGAGCGTCGCATGACGATTGGTGTGCCCGCCCAGGAAATCGACCAGGCGGTCCAGAAACGCCTGCAGGAGACTGCGCGTACCGTGCGCCTGAACGGTTTCCGTCCCGGCAAGGTACCCGTGAGCGTGGTCAAGCGTCGTTTCGGTGACAGCATCCGCCAGGAAGTGGTGGGTGAGGTGATGCGCGACAGCTACATCAAGGCACTGCAGGAGCAGGACATCAACCCGGCGGGTTGGCCGAAATTCGAACCGAAAGTGATGGAAGAGGGTAAGGACCTCGAATTCATCGCCACCTTCGAGGTGCTGCCGGAAATCGAGCTGGGCGACCTGAGCGCGATCTCGATCGAGAAGCCGGTGTCCGAAGTGACCGACAAGGACATCGACACCATGATCGACAACCTGCGTCGTCAGCAGGCCACCATGAAAGAAGTCAAGCGCAAGTGCAAGAACAAGGACGTGGTCACCATCGACTTCAAGGGCTTCATCGACGGCGAGGCGTTCGAGGGCGGCTCTGCAGAAGGGCATCGCCTGACCCTGGGTTCCGGTCAGATGATTCCGGGGTTCGAGAAGGGGATCGTCGGTGCCAAGGCCGGTGAGGAAATCGAGATCGAGGTGACCTTCCCGGAGGATTACCACAACGAGGAGCTGGCCGGAAAACCCGCCAAGTTCCAGATCACCGTGCATAAGGTGGAAGAGCCCCAGCTGCCGGAACTGGATGCCGACTTCTTCCAGCGCTTCGGGATCGACGCCGAGGACGAAGCGGCCTTCCGCGAGGAAGTGAAAAAGAACATGGAACGGGAGCTCAAGCAGGCGGTTTCCAACAAGGTTAAGAACGATGTCATCGATGGCCTGTTGGACGTCACCGAGCTGGAGGTTCCGGCCGCGTTGGTGGATCAGGAGATCGACCGTCTGCGCCAGGATGCCGCTCAGCGCTTCGGTGGCCAGGTGGATTTCCAGCAGCTGCCGAAGGAAATCTTTGAAGACCAGGCCAAACGTCGCGTCAAGACCGGTCTGCTGTTCCAGGAAGTGGTCAAGAAAAACGACCTGAAAGCCGACCCGGCCAAGGTGGAAGAGAAAATTCAGGAGATCGCCTCCACCTACGAGCAGCCGGAGGAAGTCGTGGCGCACTTCAACAACAACCCCGACCAGAAGTCTCAGATTGAGGCCGCGGTGCTGGAAGACGCGGTGGTTGAGTGCGTGCTGGCCCAGGCCAAGGTGAAAGAGAAGAAAATGAAGTACGAAGACGCGGTCAAGGCCGGACAGCCTCAGCGCTGAGGGCCGCCGGCCCGGTGAACCGGCCGGGCGGCGCGGACCGAACCTGAAAACAGCCGGCTTGTCCGGCTGTTTTCATCTGGGCCGACTGGTGGCACAGTATGAGGTGCTGAAACGAGCCAACATTCGTGGCACAGCCACGACCCATTGTCCATAAGGAGTTCAGGCGCACATGATGCAGAAACCAATTGATGGTCCCGCAATGGTTACCAATTCCGGCCTGGTGCCCATCGTCATCGAACAAACCGCCCGGGGCGAGCGTTCCTTCGATATCTACTCCAGGCTGCTGAAAGAGCGGGTCATTTTCCTGGTGGGGCCGGTGGAAGATCACATGGCGAACCTGATCGTGGCGCAGCTCCTGTTCCTGGAGTCGGAGAACCCGGACAAGGACATCCACCTGTACATCAACAGCCCAGGTGGCGCGGTGACTGCCGGCATGGCGATCTACGACACCATGCAATTCATCAAGCCCGACGTGGCAACCCTGTGCATCGGCCAGGCCGCCAGCATGGGGGCCTTCCTGCTGGCGGGCGGTGCGCCCGGCAAGCGGGCCTGCCTGCCGCATTCCCGGGTCATGATTCACCAGCCGCTGGGCGGCTACCAGGGGCAGGCCACGGACATCGAGATCCACACCCGTGAGATTCTCAAGATCCGGCACACCCTGAACTCGCTGCTGGCCAAGCATACCGGCCAGGATATCGAGACCATCGCGCGCGACACCGATCGCGACAACTTCATGGATCCCGAGCAAGCCAAAGAGTATGGGCTGATCGATTCTATACTTGATAAGCGCGTGCCGAATAAATAATACTGAAAGCATCGCATCACCCCCTGACCGACGCCGCATGCCAGCGGCGCCGGTCGTAGAAGAACAGAGGTAATTCAATGGCAGATGAAAGAAACGGCAGGAGCGACGATAACAGCAAGTTGCTGTACTGCTCGTTTTGTGGAAAGAGCCAGCATGAAGTCCGGAAGCTCATTGCAGGGCCCTCGGTGTTCATCTGCGACGAGTGCGTTGACCTGTGCAATGACATTATTCGGGAGGAGATCCAGGAGAACGCTCAGGAAGAGGCCAGCGATCGTCTCCCGACTCCCGCGGAGATCCGCGCGACCCTCGACGAATATGTGATCGGCCAGGAACGTGCCAAGGTGGTGCTCTCGGTTGCCGTCTACAACCACTACAAGCGGTTGCGTTACGGCGAAGGCAAGAGCGACGTGGAGCTGGGCAAGAGCAATATTCTGTTGATCGGGCCCACCGGCAGCGGCAAAACCCTGCTCGCGGAAACCCTGGCGCGTATGCTCAATGTACCGTTTACCATCGCGGACGCCACCACGCTCACCGAAGCCGGCTATGTCGGCGAGGATGTCGAGAACATCATCCAGAAGCTGTTGCAGAAGTGCGACTACGACGTGGAAAAGGCCCAGCGGGGCATTGTCTACATTGATGAGATCGACAAGATCTCCCGTAAGTCCGACAACCCGTCGATCACCCGGGACGTGTCCGGTGAAGGTGTACAGCAGGCGCTGCTGAAGCTGATCGAAGGCACCGTCGCCTCAGTCCCGCCCCAGGGCGGTCGCAAGCATCCCCAGCAGGAATTCCTGCAGGTGGACACCACCAACATGCTGTTCATTTGCGGTGGTGCCTTCGCGGGGCTGGAGAAAGTGATTCAGGAACGTTCCGAGCGTTCTTCCATCGGTTTCTCCGCCAACGTGAAAAGTCAGGACGATGCCAAGAGCACGGGTGACATCATCCGTGAGGTGGAGACCGAGGATCTGGTCAAGTTCGGCCTGATTCCCGAGTTCGTCGGCCGTCTGCCGGTGGTGGCAACGCTCACCGAGCTGGACGAGGACGCGCTGGTCCAGATCCTGACGGAGCCGAAGAACGCCCTCACCAAGCAGTATCAGAAACTGTTTGAAATGGAAGGCGTGGAGCTGGATTTCCGGGAAGACGCGTTGCGGGCGGTGGCTCGCAAGGCCATGGAACGGAAAACCGGTGCCCGGGGCCTGCGTTCGATCATGGAGGCGACATTGCTGGATATCATGTACCAGATCCCGTCCGATCGCGATGTCGTCAAGGTGGTGATCGACGAGAGCGTGATCAACGGCGATTCCGAGCCTTTCAAGATCTACGCGAACAACGACCATGCCAAGGCGGTGCCCGAGGACTGATTCCGGGGCCGCATTCCAGGATGGCGTACCGGCCTGAGCCGGATCGGGGAGGGGCGGCAACGCCCCTTTTTCATGAGCGTCCGCCGTCCTCCCACCGATTGGTAAAAAGATTGCAATTCCAGTCAGCGCCCCAATGAAGGGTGGTATGCTGAAGAAAATACCGTCAGAGGAATTCCTATGACCCTGATACCCGAAGATACCGTGCACGAGTACCCGTTGCTTCCCCTGCGAGACGTGGTGGTGTTCCCGCACATGGTGGTTCCCCTGTTCGTTGGCCGGGAAAAATCCATCCAGGCGCTTGAAGCGGCGATGGAGGGCAGCAAGGAAATCCTGCTGGTGGCACAACGGGACGCCGCGACGGATGAACCCGGCCCGAAGGACGTGTTCGAGATGGGGACGCTGGCGACGGTACTGCAGATGCTGCGGTTGCCGGACGGTACCGTCAAGGTTCTGGTGGAGGGCAACGCCCGTGCATCCCTCAGGCAGGTTGCCGAGGGCGACTACCTGACCGCCCAGGCCGTGCTGATGGAGGAGGAATCCCTGCCGGAGCGGGAAGAGGAAGTCCTCGGCAAGACCCTGATGGACGAGTTTGAAAAATTCGTCAAGCTTTCCAAGAAGGTGCCGTCCGAGGTTTCCAACGCCCTGACCGGAATCAACGAGCTGGAACGACTGGCCGACACCATGGCGGCGCACCTTGACATGCGGGTTCCGGAAAAGCAGGAGCTGCTTGAGGCGCTGGACGTTCGTACCCGGGTGGACCTGCTGCTGGCCAAGCTGGACAGTGAAATCGACCTGATCGAGGTAGAGAAGCGTATTCGCGGCCGCGTCAAGAAACAGATGGAGCGCAGCCAGCGCGAGTATTACCTGAACGAGCAGATGAAGGCCATCCAGAAGGAGATGGGGCAGCTGGGCGAAGGCGGGACCGACTTCGAGGAGTTGGAACAGAAGCTGGAAGAGGCCGGCCTGCCGGAAGAGGCCCGCAAGAAAACCGAGGCCGAGCTCAACAAGCTGAAAATGATGTCGCCGATGTCCGCCGAGGCCACGGTGGTCCGTGGTTACATCGACTGGATGCTGGCGGTCCCCTGGAAGAAACGCAGCCGGGTCCGTCATGACATCGAAAAAGCCCGCGAAATTCTGGACCAGGACCACTACGGCCTGGAAGAGGTGAAGTCGCGCATCCTGGAATATCTGGCGGTGCAGAGCCGGGTGAAAAAAGTGAAGGGGCCCGTGCTGTGCTTGGTCGGTCCTCCCGGGGTTGGCAAGACCTCGCTGGGGCAGTCCATCGCCAAGGCCACCAATCGCAAGTACACCCGGATGGCCCTGGGCGGGGTGCGTGACGAGGCGGAGATCCGCGGCCACCGGAAAACATACATCGGTGCGCTGCCGGGCAAGCTGCTGCAGAAGCTGGCCAAGGTGGGTGTGAAGAATCCGCTGTTTCTGCTCGATGAAATCGACAAGATGGGCATGGATCATCGGGGCGACCCGGCATCGGCCCTGCTGGAAGTGCTGGATCCCGAACAGAACCATACCTTCAATGACCACTACCTGGAAGTGGACTACGACCTGTCCGACGTGATGTTCGTGTGCACTTCCAACTCCATGAACATTCCCCCGGCACTGATGGATCGCATGGAGATCATCCGTATTCCGGGGTATACCGAGGACGAAAAGGTCAACATCGCTCTGCGTTACCTGCTGCCCAAGCAGATCAAGGCCAACGGCCTGCGTAAGGACGAACTGCAGCTGCCAGAGGAGACCATCCGGGATCTCATCCGCTACTACACCCGGGAAGCGGGGGTGCGGGGGCTGGAGCGTGAGATCGCCAAGATCTGCCGCAAGGTGGTGCGGGAGCACGTCGAGGCCGGCAACCAGGCCACCGTGACCATCACGCCCGACATGCTGGAGGACTATTCCGGCGTTAAGAAGTTCAAGTACGGCCTGGCGGAAGAAAGCGACCAGATCGGTCAGGTGACCGGGCTGGCCTGGACCCAGGTTGGCGGTGAGCTGCTGACCATTGAATGCGCGCTGACTCCGGGCAAAGGCCGAGTGGTCAAGACCGGCTCTCTGGGGGATGTCATGCAGGAGTCGATCCAGACCGCACTGACGGTGGTCCGGAGCCGCGCGGCGGGGCTGGGAATTGCCAGCGACTTTCATGAGAAGCAGGACCTGCACATCCACGTGCCCGAGGGCGCAACGCCGAAGGATGGCCCCAGTGCGGGTATTGGCATGTGCACCGCGCTGGTGTCGGCGCTGACGCGGATTCCGGTCCGCGCGGATGTGGCAATGACCGGCGAGATCACCCTGCGTGGGCGTGTCCTGGCCATCGGCGGGCTCAAGGAGAAGCTGCTGGCGGCCCATCGTGGTGGTATCAAGACGGTACTGATCCCCGAGGAAAACGTCAGGGATCTCAAGGAAATACCTGAGAATATCAAGGAATCTCTGAATATCCGTCCGGTCACCTGGATCGATGAGGTGCTCGATATCGCCCTGGCATACCCGCCGGAGCGCCATGCCGGGGAGGCGGGCGCGGCGAAACCCAGGGACGATGAAGGGGACGCCGCAGAGCGCATAAATACGCATTAAAGCGGCGGCCAGTTGTTGACACGCCGGAGAGCCCGTTGGTATAACTGTTTCGCCGTGAAGCAGCCAATACCAAGGGCTCCCGCGCAGTAAGTGCCTATTCCGAACACCGGTTCATCGCCGAAAAGGAATAAAAAAATTGAAGAATGGAATTCTCCGACCGCTTATGCGATAGTCGGGAACGTCCGCGAAAAAATAAACCGACCTATAACATCTTCAACCTGAAATCGAAGGGGTTTAGTGTGAACAAGTCCGAACTTATCGATGCAATTGCAGAGTCCGCAGACATTTCCAAAGCCGCTGCTGGCCGTGCTCTGGATGCCATGACCGACGCCATTACCGGTGCTCTGCAAAAAGGTGATCAGGTAACCCTGATCGGCTTTGGTACTTTCTCTGTTAAGGAGCGTGCAGCGCGTACCGGTCGCAACCCCCAGACGGGTGCTGAGATCAAGATTCCGGCCTCCAAGGTGCCTGGCTTCAAGGCAGGCAAGGCCCTGAAAGACGCCGTTAAGTAACGGTTCTTTCTCCGGCGGCGGTCGTTGATTGCTGCCCAGAAGAATTGAAGGCGCATTCCGATCAGGGTGCGCCTTTTTGCGTTAGGCGACCAGCCACTGCGAATTGCAGCTCAAACACGAAACCGTACGACCTCGACAGGGATTCGGAACAAACATGCTTCAAGATATTCGGGAAAACGCCCAGGGGACCATCGCGAAGATCATCATCGGGGTGCTGATCGTATCCCTTTCCATCTGGGGAATGGACGCCATCATCGGGGGCTTTTCCAGCGAGCCGGAAGTGGCCACCGTCAATGGCCAGGACATCACCGAGCGGGAATTCCTGCGCCTGGTCCAGATCGAAAGCCAGCGCCGCCTGTCCCGCATGGAAAGCCCGGACCCCTCCATGTTGAATGAAGATCAGATCCGCAAGGATGTCCTGGACTCCCTGATTCAGGAGGCGATCCTGACCCAGGACGCCGCCGCCCAGGGGCTGGCCCTGTCCGATGCCGATATCGACGCGCTGATCGTGCAGATGCCGCAGTTCCAGGTTGACGGCGCGTTCAACCGCGACCGCTTTGTGGCCACGGTACGCAACATGGGCATGGGCGTCGCCGAGTTCCGCGAGGCCATGCGTCGCCAGTATGTGATCAACCAGATCCGGGCAGGCATTGCCCAGAGTGGCCTGGCGACCGCCGAGAATGCCCGGCAGTTGCTGCAGATTCAGAATCAGACCCGGGATTTCCGTGTCCTGGCGATCCCCGCCGACGCGGTAGCCGATCAGGTGGCCGTGACCGACGAGGACATCGAGGCGTACTACCAGCAAAATGCGGCCAGCTTCCAGCAGCCGGAGCAGGTGGACGCTGCCTATATCACCCTGTCCGTGGGCACGCTGGCCGAGCGTATGACGGTGACTGACGAGGAACTGGAGGCCTATTATCAGCAGCGCTCCGAGGCCCTGGCCCGCGAGGAGCGGCGCGCGGCCCATATTCTGATCGAGGATAACGACGAGGCGGAACAGACCCTGGCAACCATTCGCTCCCGCCTGGACGCGGGTGAGTCCTTCGCCGATCTGGCCCGGGAATACTCCATCGACACTGCCTCGGCCCGCGACGGGGGCGATCTGGGCTACGCCGGCCGCGGCGTGTACGACCCGGCGTTTGAAGAGGCCTTGTTCGCGCTCAAGCAAGGCGAAGTGTCCAAGCCGGTGAAAACCAGCTACGGCATCCACCTCATCAAACTGGAGGATATCCGCCGCTCGGAGGTTCCGCCGCTGGACGAGATTCGGGATCAGCTGAAACAGGAGCTGGCCCGTGATAAAGCCAAGGAGGCCTTTGCCAAGGTACGGGCTCAGCTGGCGGACGCGGCCTACGCTGCGGACGATCTGGCCGGCCCTGCCGAAGAGCTGGGGCTGGAAGTGCGGGAAGTCGAGGGAATCACCCGGGACGGGGGGCCTGCGCCCTTCGATCACCCGGGACTGGTGCGCCAGCTGTTTTCGGACGACGTTCTGAACGGTGGCTATAACACCGAACTGATCGACGTGGGAGACGACCAGGCCATCGTTGCGCGGGTGCTCGACCACCGAGATGCCCAGCAGCTGGCGCTGGAGGCCGTTCGTGGGGACATCCGTGCCCACCTGGAAGCGGAGGCTACCCGGGATGCCCTGAAACAGCGGGCGGAGGCGATGCTGGCGCAGCTGGAGCAAGGGCAGGCGCCGGAGACGGCCGATGCGGGGTCGTGGCAGGTGTATCAGGGGCTCTCCCGCAACGCGCCGGAGGTGTCGCCGGCGGTGGTGCGTACGGCATTTTCCCTGCCGCGTCCGGCCGAGGGTGAGTCAGCGACATATGGCCAGGTGGTGACGGCCGACGGCGCGTTCGTGGTGGCCCTGGACGCTGTCCACGACGGCGAGGTGGACGAAGACGGTACCGAGTTCCGTCAGGTCCGGCAATTCCTGGCCTCGCTGGAAGGTCAGCGAGAGTATACCGCGTACCAGCAATACCTGCGTGCCGGCGCCGAAATTGAGCGGCCCTGAGGCATTGCACCGATAAAAAAGGCGCCCGGGCAGGGCGCCTTTTTTATTTCCGGTTCCGCCGGTCAGTTCGGGGGGAACCGGGTGGCCTTAAGGCTTTCCTTGATCTTTTTCAGGTGGCCGAGGAAATCATGGCCGCGCTTGAGGGTGACGCCGGTGGCCAGAACATCAATGACACTGAGGTGGATGATGCGGGACGACATGGGCATATAGACTTCGGTGTCCTCCGGGGCGGTGACCCCCAGCACGACGGTACAGCACTCCGCCAGCGGTGAGTCGGGGTTGGTGATGCCGATGACCGTGGCACCGTTGGCCCGGGCGACCTGGGCGATGTCCACCGATTCCTTGGTGCGTCCGGTGTAGGAAATCACCACGATGACATCGCCCACCTGGGCTCCGGCTGCCACCATGCGTTGCATCAGGGCATCGTCGTAAAACATCACGGGAATGTTGAAGCGGAAGAACTTGTGTTGCGCGTCCATGGCCACCGAGGCAGAGCCGCCCATGCCGAAAAATGCGATCTGCTTGGCCTGGATCAGGTAGTCGATGGCGGTGGCCAGGGCTTTGTGGTCCAGGGACTGCCGAGCCTTGTCCAGGCTGGCGATGGTACGCAGGATGACCTTGTCGGCAAATTCCTCGACGCTGTCGTCGGGCTCGATGTTCTGGCCAACGTAGGGCGTGCCGGTGGCGATGCTCTGGGCCAGGCGGATCTTGAAGTCCGGGAACCCGGTGGCGGAAAAGCCGCGGCAAAACCGGTTAACGGTCGGTTCGCTGACATTCGCTGCCCGCGCCAGGGCGGCGATACTGTATCGGGTGGCGGCGCTCGGGTCGCGCAGTATGGCCTCGGCGACTTTGCGTTCCGACTTGTTCAGGCTCTCCAGTCGGGCCTGGATGTCTTCCAATAGGTTGTCATCGCGTTGTGCCTGGTGGCTGGCCATGTGCGGTACTCCCTGCATCCGGTGCGAACATTTGTAGGTGTTGGCCCGGGATTATACTGTTTTTTGTCCGGCTGAGGGGTAGTAAAGGTATCACGCGGCGCATCCATCCTTGGATTGTCGCCACTTTGGTGCCATTATTTTTGTAGATTTACTACACGGCGTTCCCGTCGTGTGGATCCCGTCCCCAATTCCCGCCAAGGAGAGACTTCATGGTCCAAAGGATCGACACCCGTTGCGACCTCATGCTGTTCGGTGCGCTCGGCGACCTGGCGCAACGAAAGCTGTTTCCGGCGCTCTACCAGCTGGAACGGGCCGGACTGCTGGCGGAGGGGAGCCGGGTGCTGGCGATTGCCCGTGCCGAGGGTGACACGGACTCCGTGCGTCGGCAGTTGTATGACCGTTTGCAGCAGCACGTGAAGCCGGTGGAATTCGATCCGGAGATGGCTCATCGTTTCCTGGCGCGGGTGGCATACCTGCGCCTTGATTTTAATGACCCGGAGGGCTTTTATGCGCTGGGCCGGTGGCGCCATCCCACCGACAACGAACTGATCGTCTACATGGCGACACCGCCCTCCCTGTATGGGGTGATTGCCCGGAACCTGAGGGCGGCCAGCTGCTGCAACGAGCGGACCCGAGTGGTGGTGGAAAAGCCGATCGGTCATGATCTGGAGTCGTCCCGGGTGATCAACGACGAGCTGGGGGAGGTGTACAACGAGAACCAGATTTTCCGAATCGACCACTACCTGGGCAAGGAGACGGTACAGAACCTGATCGCCCTGCGTTTCGCCAACAACCTGTTCGCCTCCCAGTGGGATCAGAACCATATCTCCCATGTTGAGATCACCGTCGCCGAGAGCGTCGGCATTGAAGGCCGCTGGGGCTATTTCGACAAGGCCGGACAGATCCGGGACATGGTGCAGAATCACCTGCTGCAGTTGTTGTGCCTGATCGCCATGGATCCGCCCGCGGACCTGTCCGCCGACAGCATCCGGGATGAGAAGGTCAAGGTGCTCAAGGCACTCAGAACCATCACGCCGGACATGATGGAACGCTACGTGGTACGGGGGCAGTACACGGCCGGTACCAGCGGCGGCAAACCGGTGCCCGGTTACCTGGACGAAGAGGGGGCCAACCGCAACAGCGATACTGAAACCTTCGTAGCCCTGAAGGCGGAAATCGAAAACTGGCGCTGGTCCGGGGTGCCCTTCTACATTCGTACCGGCAAGCGCCTGCCCGAGAAGCTGTCCCAGATCATCATCCACTTCAAGCCCGCCCCCCACTACATCTTCGACCCGGATCAGAAACATCTGGCCAACAACAAGCTGATCATCCGGTTGCAGCCGGATGAGGGCATGTCCCTGAAAATCCTTACCAAGGATCAGGGCCTGGACAAGGGCATGCGTCTACGCCAGGGCCCCCTGGAGCTGACGTTCAGCGAAACGTTCGAGACTGAACGGATTCCGGACGCCTACGAGCGGTTGCTGTGGGAAATCATGAAGGGCAACCAGTACCTGTTCGTGCGCCGGGACGAGGTGGAATACGCCTGGCGCTGGGTGGACCAGGTGATCCGGAACTGGAAGGACAGTGGCGAACCCCCGAAACGATACGCCGCCGGTACCTGGGGGCCGGTGGCGTCCATTGCCATGATTACCCGGGATGGACGGAGTTGGTATGAAGATGTCTGAACTCAAGCTGCCAGAAGGCGTACGCATCCATGAGGCCAAATCCGCAGGGCAACTGGCCCAGGATCTGGCCCGGGACGTGGCGGCGCTCCTGGCCGACCGTCTGGCACGGGCTGAGCGGGCCAGTCTGGTGGTATCCGGGGGCTCGACCCCGGTTCCCTTTTTCCAGGCGCTGTCGCTGGCGGAGCTGGATTGGTCAAGGGTGGACGTGACACTGGCGGACGAGCGCTGGGTTCCCGAGGGGGATCCGGCCAGCAATACCACCCTGGTCCGGCGGCATCTGCTGCGTAACCGTGCCGCCTCGGCCCGTTACCTGCCACTGAAGCAGCCGGGCGAGACTCCGGAGCAGGGGCTGGCCGCGGTGCGGGAGGTCCTGTCGGAACTGACCCGGCCGATCGAGGTGCTGGTGTTGGGGATGGGGAACGATGGCCACACTGCATCGTTGTTCCCGGATGCGCCGGAGCTACTCGAGGCGCTGGCGGCCGGGACTCCGGCGCCAGTGGCGGCCATGACACCGGCGTCACAGCCGCAGCGGCGGGTGACGCTGACCTATCCGATTCTGGGGGAGGCTCGCCATACCCTGCTGCATCTGAAGGGGCACGACAAGCTGGAGACCCTGGCCAGGGCCCTGGCCCACCCGGGCGAGGTGGCCGAGATGCCGATCCGGGCCTTCCTCAAGCCCGGTCTGGCGGTGTACTGGAGCCCTTAGCCGGTGCTGTTCCGGAGCGCGGTGGAACCCGCACCTCCTGGAACCGGTCAGCGGATATCCGAGCCGACCTGGACGATTTTCATGGTGTTGGTGCCGCCCTGGGCATTGACGTAGTCGCCCTTGGTGATCACCACCAGATCCCCCGCCTTGACCACACCCCGGTGCACCAGTTCCTGAACGGCCCGGGCGTTGGTCTGTTCGTTGGGGATCTGCACGGTGTCGAAGGGCACCGTCTGCACGCCTCGGAACAGCGCCATGCGGTGTTGCGTCGAGTGGTGGCGCGAAAAGGCGAAGATCGGCAGGCTGGACTTGATGCGAGACATCAGCCGGGGCGTGGCGCCCGTCTCGGTCATGCAGATGATCGCGGCCACGCCCTGGAGGTGGTTGGCCGCGTACATCGCCGACAGCGCAATGGCCTCGTCCACCCGGCCCATGCTTTCGTGGATCCGGTGCTTGGACTGGTGCATGGACGGGTGTTTCTCGGCACCGAGGCAGATGCGTACCATCGCCTCCACGGCTTCCCTCGGGTAATCGCCCACGGCCGTTTCAGCGGACAGCATCACCGCGTCGGTATAGTCCATGACGGCATTGGCCACATCGGACACTTCGGCACGGGTCGGCATGGGGTTGGTAATCATCGATTCCATCATCTGAGTGGCGGTGATCACACCACGGTTCAGACTCCGGGCGCGGCTGATGATGTGTTTCTGCACCCCAACCAGCTCGGCGTCGCCAATCTCCACCGCCAAATCACCCCGGGCGACCATGACTGCGTCCGAGGCCAGGATGACCGCATCCAGAGCGTCATCGTCATGGGCCAGTTCCGCACGCTCGATCTTCGCCACCAGTCCCGCCTCAGACCCGGCCTCGCCCAGCAGCCGGCGGGCGGTATGGAGGTCGTCGGCGGTGCGCACGAAAGACACCGCCACATAGTCGGCCCCCAGGCGGGCGGCAGTCACGATGTCCTGGCGGTCCTTGTCGGTCAGCGCCTCGGCGGAAAGGCCGCCGCCACGCTTGTTCAGTCCCTTGTTATTGGACAGAGGGCCACCGATAAGCACGGTGGAGGTGATGCTGTGGTCATCCACACTGTCCACCCGCATCTCGATGCGGCCATCGTCCAGCACCAGGATGTCGCCGGGGCGGACATCGTTGATCAGCTGCTCGTAGTCGATGCCAACCCGCTCCTCGGTGCCGGCTTCTTTGTCCATGGCCGCGTCCAGCACGAAGCGCTGGCCGGCGGTGAGTGTGACCTTGTTGTTGGCGAACCGGGCAATTCTCAGCTTGGGCCCCTGGAGGTCCGCGAGCAGCGCCACGAAGCGGCCCTGGGCGGCGGCGGCCTCGCGGACTCGGCGCGCGCGTTCGATATGTTCTTCCGCGCTGCCGTGGGAAAAGTTGAGCCGCACCACGTCGACTCCGGCCCGGATGATGGCGGCAAGGGCTTCGGGAGCGTCCGTGGCGGGACCGAGGGTTGCAACAATTTTGGTACGCCTGAGCATGTATGCGTGTTCCTGTCTTGGGGTTTAACGTGAGTTTTGACGTGGATATTGATCAGCGTTCTCAGCCGGGTATTCCAGCGATGCGGCACCGGCCGGGGTCAGCGGCCGGCGTTGATCAGGGCCATGGCGCTGTCGAGCATGCGATTGGAAAATCCCCATTCATTGTCATACCAGGCCATGACCTTTACGTGACGTCCCATGACCCGGGTATGGTTGCTGTCGAACACACTGGACATGGGGTTGTGGTTGAAGTCGATGCTGACCAGCGGTTCCTGATTGACCGCCAGCACGGCACTGGTCGCGGCAGCGGCCCGGACCGCTTCGTTGACCTCGTCGACGGAAGTCTCCCGACTGGCGATAAAGCTGAAGTCGACCAGCGACACATTGACGGTCGGAACCCGCACTGCAAGCCCATCCAGCCGTCCCGCCAGGGCCGGGATGACGCGGCCGATGGCCGCGGCGGCGCCGGTTTTGGTGGGAATCATGGACTGGGTGGCCGAGCGGGCCCGGTAGAGATCCTTGTGGTAGGTGTCGATCAGTACTTGGTCGTTGGTGTAGGCGTGGATGGTGGTCATCAGTCCGCTGTCGATACCGATGGCTTCATGCAGGGCCTTGGCCACGGGCGCCAGGCAGTTGGTGGTGCAGGAGGCGTTGGAAACCACCCGATGGCTGGCTTCCAGCACCCGTTCGTTGACGCCATACACCACGGTGGCATCGGCATCGGGGGAGGGCGCGGAAATCAGTACCTTGCCGGCGCCAGCCTCCAGGTGTCCGGCGGCCTGCTCCCGGCGGGTGAAACGGCCTGTGCATTCCAGCACCAGGTCCACGTCGTGCTCCCGCCAGGGCAGCTCGGCGGGCGTGCGGCCGGAGTGCATGGCAAGGGTGTCGCCGTTAACCCGCAGGGAATGCTCGTCATGGCTGACGGTAGCACTGAAGCGGCCGTGGACACTGTCATGCCGTAGCAGGTGGGCGTTGCTTGCGGCATCCCCCAGGTCATTGATGGCGACGACTTGGATTGCCTGGCGGTAGTCGTTTTCATAGAGTGCTCGGAGGATGTTGCGGCCGATGCGGCCAAAGCCATTGATGGCGACTCGGATGGTCATGGGACCTCCCTGGTTGTCGGCGGACACCTGTTTCCCGTGGCTGATGGTGATAATGTAGTAAATATAGCAATATGAAGCCGCCGCATGAATGATGAATTGGTAGTGGATTGGTCTTAGGTAAGTAAATTTACGTCTAAGCTGTGTCCTTCTTAGAACCCTTCCCCAGAGCAACGGAGGCGTCATGCACCCCATCGTCGATACGGTTACCGAACGGATCGCTGCCCGCAGTGCCGCCACGCGGAGTGCTTACCTGGAGCGCATGAGGTCGTTGGGTGCCCACGCGCCTCACCGGGCGACTCTGTCCTGTGGCAATCTGGCCCATGGTTTTGCCGGTTGCAGCCCGGCCGACAAAGAGGCGCTCAGGTTTATGAACCGGGCCGATGTCGCCATTGTCTCCGCCTACAATGACATGTTGTCGGCGCACAAGCCCTACGAGCGTTTCCCCGATATCATCCGCGACGCTGCCCACGCCATGGGCGGCGTCGCTCAGTTCGCCGGCGGCACGCCGGCGATGTGCGACGGCGTCACCCAGGGGCAGCCGGGGATGGAGCTGAGTCTGTTCTCACGGGATGTGATCGCCATGAGCACCGCCATTGCCCTGAGCCACAACATGTTCGACGCGGTGCTGTTGCTGGGAATCTGTGACAAAATCGTGCCCGGTCTGCTGATCGGAGCCCTGAGTTTTGGCTATCTGCCCACGATTCTTGTGCCGGCCGGCCCGATGCCTTCGGGCCTTCCGAACAAGGAAAAGCAGCGCATTCGCCAGCTGTACGCCGAAGGCAAGATCGGCCGGGACGCGCTGCTGGAGGCGGAAAGCCGCTCCTACCACAGTCCGGGTACCTGCACGTTCTACGGCACCGCCAACAGCAACCAGCTGCTGGTGGAAGTGATGGGGCTGCACCTGCCGGGCGCGGCCTTCGTTCATCCGGATACCCCCTTGCGCGACGCCCTGACCCGGGCCGCCACCGAACGCGTGATCCAGATGTCGCGGCCCAACGGCGGTCACCAGGGGCTGGCCGATCTGGTCAACGAGAAATCCCTGGTCAATGCCCTGGTGGCCCTGCTGGCGACGGGGGGTTCCACCAATCATACCCTGCACTGGATCGCCATTGCCCGGGCCGCGGGTATCCTCATCGACTGGAACGACTACGCCGACCTTTCCGCCGTGGTCCCCTCCCTGACCCGCATTTACCCCAATGGCCAGGAAGACATCAACGCTTTCCACGAAGCAGGCGGTACGCCCCTGCTGATCCGGGAGTTGCTGGACGCCGGCTTCCTGCACGAGGACGTGGACACGGTGATGGGGCCAGGGCTGCGGCGCTATACGGAGGCACCGGAATGGCGGGACGGACATCTGGCCTGGCGTCCCGCGCCAGGGGCGAGCCGGCGCCCGGAGGTCCTGGCCGGCGTGGCCGAACCTTTCGCTCCGGACGGTGGGCTCCGGGTACTGTCAGGCAACCTGGGGCGGGGGGTGATCAAGGTGTCCGCTGTGGCACCGGAGCACCACCGGGTCCGGGCGCCGGCGGTGGTGCTGAACGATCAGGACCAGCTTAAGGCGGCCTTCGAGGCGGGAGCGCTGGACCGCGACTGCATCGTCGTGGTCCGGTTCCAGGGGCCCAAGGCCAACGGCATGCCCGAGTTGCATAAACTCACCCCCTACCTGGGGGTGTTGCAGGATCGCGGTTTCCGGGTCGGTCTGGTCACTGACGGCCGTATGTCCGGTGCCTCCGGCAAGGTGCCGGCCGCCATTCACGTGTACCCGGAAGCCCTGGACGGCGGGCCCCTGGCGCGAGTCCGGGATGGTGACATGATTTGCCTGGATGCGGTGCAGGGCGCACTGTCGGTCGAGGTACCCGAGGCCGCCTTCGCGGCCCGGACACCGGCCCGGACCGATGTGTCCGGGCACCACGCCGGATTCGGCCGGGAACTGTTTGCCTGGATGCGCGGCTCGGTGGGGTCGGCGGAGGAGGGGGCCAGTGTGTTCTGGGGAGCGGCCGGCGAGGCCGACGCATCACGGTGACGACGGACCGAGTTCTGAGCGAGGTGTCCCTGGCGGAGCTGGCCCGGGCCGTCCGGGCCTGTCGCCTGTGTGCCGGGGTGCTGCCCCATGAGCCCCGACCGGTGATTCAGCTGAGTGAATCGTCCCGCATTCTGGTGGTGGGGCAGGCCCCTGGGCGGCGGGTGCATGAGACCGGCCTGCCCTTCAACGATCCCAGTGGCGACCGGCTGAGGGACTGGATGGGGGTGACCCGGGACCAGTTTTACGACGAGCAGCTGATGGCCATTCTGCCCATGGGGTTCTGTTATCCGGGTACTGGCCGGTCCGGCGACCTGCCGCCGCGGCCGGAATGCGCGCCAACCTGGCGGGAGGCGCTGCTGGCGCGGCTGCCCAACATCCGGCTGACCCTGGCGATTGGCCAATATGCCCACGCCTGGCATCTGCCGGATGCCCGTCGCTCGGTGACGGAAAACGTGCGAGCCTGGCGCCAGTACTGGCCACACCTGATACCCATGCCCCATCCCAGTCCGCGCAACAACCTCTGGTTACGCAGGAATGCCTGGTTCGAGCAGGAGGTGGTGCCGGCGTTGCGGCGCCGGATCGCCGACCTGCTGCACCGGGATGAGGCTCAGTGAGGCCGGGATAGCTGGGCCTCGGGCGCCGGTCGTGGCGGCGCCGGCGCGGCTTCCGGCCGTGCCAGATAGCGCGCCAGGGCTTCCGTCTCCGATTCGCTGGCGTAGAGGCCCTGCTTGGTGCGCCGCCACAGGATGTCCTCGGCGGTGAGGGCCCACTCCTCGCGCACCAGGTAGTCCACTTCGGCCTGGTATAGGTTGCCGGTAAACCTCTGCCCGAGATCACGGAGGTCGTGGCAGCCCCGCAGGAGATCCCGGGTCAGGGTGCCGTAGCTGCGGACATACCGGCGCAGGAGCGACTCCGGCAACCACGGATAGCGGGACTGCAAGGTCCGGGTCAGGGTCGGCTGGTCGGAGAAGTCGCCCCCGGGCAGGGGGGCGCTTCGGGTCCAGCGCGGTCCGGCGTGCGGGAACAGGCGGCAGAGTTTGTCGGTGGCCGCCTCTGCCAGCTTGCGGTAGGTGGTGATTTTGCCACCGAAGACCGAGAGCAGGGGCGCCTGCCCCTCGCCCCGGTCCAGTTCAAAGCGGTAGTCCCGGGAAGCCTTTTGGGCCGCCTCCCGTTCGTCGTCCAGCAGCGGCCGGACGCCGGAATAAGACCAGACAATGTCTGCGTCGGTGAGTGGGTGGCGAAAGTGGGCATTGACGACCGCCAGCAGGTAGCGGATTTCCTCCTTGGAAATCCGGGCCTGGCCAGGGTCGCCGTGGTAGTCGACATCGGTGGTGCCAACCAGGGAGAAGCTGTCTTCGTAGGGGATGACGAAGACGATGCGGCCGTCTTCGTTCTGGAGAATGTAGGCCTCGGAACCCCGGTTCAGCCGGGGCACCACGATGTGGCTGCCCTTGACCATGCGGATGGTTTTCGGTGGTTTCAGGTCCAGATGCTCGGCGAACAGTCGGCTGACCCAGGGGCCGGTGGCATTGACCAGGGCCTGTCCGGTGACCACGCGTTCATGCCCGGTCCGCTGGTCGCGCAGGGTGACACGCCAGTCCGTTGGGCCTCGCTGCGCGCGGACGCAGCGGGTGCGGGTGAGGACGGTGGCCCCCAGGTCCCGGGCCTTGCGCGCGGTCAGCACCACCAAGCGGGCATCGTCCACCCAGCCGTCGGAGTATTCGAAGCCCCGGGTGATGTCCGGTTTCAGGGGGCCGCCGGGGTCAAAGGTGATGGCCCGGGAGCCGGGCAGCAGTTCCCGTTTGGCCAAGTGATCGTATAGGAACAGGCCGGTACGGATCATCCAGGCGGGCCGCAGGTGGGGGCGGTGGGGCAGCCGGAAACGCATGGGGCGCATAATATGGGGGCTGTTGCGCAACAGCGCCTCCCGTTCCGCCAGCGCCTCCCGCACCAGCCGAAACTCGTAGTGCTCCAGATAGCGCAGGCCGCCATGGATGAGCTTGCTGCTGGCCGACGATGTCGCCGAGGCCAGGTCGCCCATCTCACACAGGAGTACCTTCAGCCCGCGCCCGGCAGCGTCCATGGCAATGCCCGTGCCGTTGACGCCACCGCCAACCACGATCACATCGTAGTGTTCCCGTTGAGTCTCCATCCGGTTTGCTCGCCTCCCCCCGGTCGATCTGAAGACAGCATAGAGTGTTCGAAAAGGAAATTGAAGATCGAATACGAAAATATGCGAACCGGATAACGACGGGACTCACACCACGTGCAGGGCCACTTGGTGTGCCTGCAACAGTTGGCGGATCGGGCGCGGCGGTGGCTGGTCGGTGAAGACGTGGTCAGCCTGAGTGATGGAGCCGAGGCGCACCATGGCCCGGCGTCCGAATTTGGAGTGATCGGCCGCCAGCAGGACCTGGTCGGAGTTGGCGATGATGGCCTGAGCCACGCGCACCTCGCGGTAGTCGAAATCCAGCAGGGAGCCGTCCTCGTGGATGCCGCTGATGCCAATGATGCCGAAATCCATCTTGAACTGGTTGATGAAGTCGCAGGTGGCCTCGCCCACGATGCCGCCGTCCCGGTTGCGGACTTCGCCACCGGCGATGATGATGCGGAAATCCTCCTTCGCGGAGAGAATGGACGCCACGTGCAGGTTATTGGTCACCACTTGCAGGTTCCGGCGTTTGAGCAGGGCCCGGGCAATGGTTTCCGTGGTGGTGCCGATGTTGATGAACATGGAGGCATTGTCCGGCACCATCGACACCAGGGCGGCGGCCATGCGCTCCTTGGCTTCCAGGTCCATGATCTTGCGGGTCTGGTAGGCGGTGTTGACGGTACTGGAATCAATGCCGGCGCCGCCATGGTGACGCCGGATCCGGTTTTGCCGGGCCAGTTGGTTCAGGTCCCGGCGGATGGTCTGGGGGGTAACCTGGAACCGTTCCACCAGCTGTTCGGTGGTGACGAAGCCCTGTTCCCGGATCAGCTCGAGAATCTGGTCCTGGCGGCGCTGCTGGCTCATGCCTGCTCTCCCTCGATGTTCGTTTTCGAAAATTTCTGTCTTGCACGAACGCCGAGTGTAGAGCCTTTGCCGGCGATTCGCAGCTGGCCGTTGACCGGAGAAGGGTGCGGTTACAGCTGGGGAGGCTTGCCGGATTGCCGCCGCCGGGTTTCCCACTCCTCCCGCGTTTGGGCGGCCTGGTCGCCGGCCATGGCGTCGATGATCTCGAAATAGTCGGAGCCGTAGGGATCGGCCACCACCGCGTCCCGGTCCTTGACCCGGACCACGTAAACCGTCTGCACGTTCTGGTGGTCGAAGGCCCGCCAGTACTGCTCATCCTTGAGGAAGCGGTAATGATGCCCCTCCAGGGCCCGGATTACCGCTTCGCTGTTGGTGGTACCGGCCCGTTCCACCGCGTCTTTGTACTGGTAGACGATGCTGTAGGCCGACGCGGCGGACGATGACGGCCGCATGTCGTAGCGTTGCGAAAAGGCTTCGACGAAGGCTTTGCCGCGGGGGTAGCCCTTTTCGTATGGCAGGTTCCAGAACCAGGGGGCGGCCCCCACCACGCCGGACATGATGGTGGGGCCGACCTGCCGTGCCATGCCGAGAGTCAGGTTGGGCACCACGATCTGCATGGTCTCGGTCAACCCCATGTCGTGGGCGACCGTCAGCGCCCGCACCATGTCGTCACCGAACAGTACCAGCATCAGGACCTTGGCGCCGCTGGCCTGGGCCTGTTCCAGCGCGTGCCGGAAATCGGACACCAGCGCCCGTGGAAACGGCGTGCGCACGCCCGGATGGCGCTGGCTGTCCTCGGTTCCGGAAAACCGGCGCACCGAGTCCTCCACGGACCAGCCCCAGGTGTAGTCGGCGGTAATGTAGAAGTAGGTGTCGTCGGCGTGGTGGCGGGTCAGGTACTGGCTCAGCACCTTGGCGGTCATCCAGGCATTGTAGGGTTCCCGGAACATGTAGCGGTGCCCCTCGGCGCCGGTGGTGGCGTTGGCGTAGGTCAGAGTGCCGAAGTAAAGGATGCCGCGATCCCGGGCCGCCTTGCCTGAGGCGATGGCGACGGCACTGGACACGCCGCCGAACACCATCCTCACACCATCTCGGTCAATCATCTCGGCGGTATTCCGGGCACCCCGTTCCGGGTCGCTCCGGCTGTTGCGGATGACCAGTTCCAACGGCCGCCCCAGTACGCCGCCGGCGGCGTTGATCTCGTCCACGGCCAGGAACGCGCCCAGGCGCTGTTGCAGGCCCTGGTCCTTGTAGCGGCCGGTTTGCGGGTAGTTCAGACCGATTTTGAGGGCTTCGGCGTGCGCCGTTGCAGACGCGATCAGCAGCAGAAATGCCGACAGGATGGCGGACTTCATGGACATTGCATGGCTCTCCGGGGGAGGGTGAGACGTCGGCGGACGTGGCTCACCGTTCACCTTATTGTTGTTGGTTGTGTCGGGGGCCAGTGTTGACAGTTTTTCGCAGCCGGGCAATGGGACGTTGGTGGCAATGGCCCATGGCCCGGCTCGTTCCGGTCAGTTCTGACCGTAGACCCGGGGTTGCTGGTAACGGTAGTAACCGGCGGCTTCCTCGCTGCGGATGATGGCGGCCATGTCCTCGCCAAAGGTATCTCGGCTCAGGGCGTCCAACGCCCGTTCCCGCTCTGGGCCTTCGGGGTAGCGCTCGACGATGGCTTGGCGCTGGGTTTCGTAGGACTGGCCCTCGGACCAGCGCTGGTCCCGCAACCGGTCCAGCTGATCCCAGCGTTCCAGGGCCGGTTCGTCCATGCCCAGCGCCTGCCGGATACCGCGCAGGGTTTCATAGCGTTGCTGCGGGGCCTGTCCCTGCAGCGACTGTTGAATTGAGGGCAGGGTGAGGAAGCGGTCGGTCAGTTCCTGCCGCCGGTTGTCCAGAACCTGATCGGCCTGCTCGCCGTAGGTCGAGGCAATGGCCTGGCTGTAGGCCTCGGCCTTGGCCAGCGGTGACAGGGGTTGCTGGTCCAGCACCTGAAGCGACTGGCTCAGGGCCTGGTTGCGCAGTTCCGATTGCCAGATCCGGTCGGCATCCTCGCCGAACAGCTCCCGGCGTTTCGCCCAGATGAAATCGCGTCGCTCCTCCGGTCCCATGCCACGCAGGGTATAGCGTTCCTGATCCATGAAGTCCTGGTAAGCCAGCAACGCCCGGGCCCGTTGTCTGAGTTCGTCCGCCAGCTCCGGAAACCAGTCCTGGATCAGCGCATCCAGATTCTCGCGCCAGTGGTCCGGGTCCAGCTCCGCCAGGTAGCGCATGAGTTCTTCGAGCAGCTGTATCTGAACCTTGGGATGGTCAAGGTGCGCGCCATAACGAGCCTGCATCCGTTCCCGCAACGCCTCCAACTCGCCCGGCTGCGGGGTGTCGGCCGAGGGGGCTCCGGCGAAGGTGGCGGTCGGATGGGCCGGTGTTTCGGGGGCCGCCGGTGTTTCCGGCCCGGGTGCGATGGCCAGGGAGCCGCCTGCTCGCCAGTAGGTTGCGACGACGGCCAGGAGAACCAGGAGGGCAAGAATCAGCACGGGTTTCGCTTTCAATCCGGTCACCTGCTTGTTTGTTGTTATCGAGGTCAACCAAGACGCTATCAGGAGTTGGCGCCGATCACGCGTGCACCGATAACAAAAATCGCATGCGGCCGGGAAATTGGTGCAAGTGTGACCGTTTTCATATTTCCCCCAAGGTACTTTCGGATAGAAAGGAGGGGCCGATGCCTTCGGGCGCCCGGTTGCCTGGATCGGCACTGATCCAGGTCAGCGGTACCGTGGTTGGGCGAACAACAAAAACAAGAGGCTGAAAACCATGAAGAAAGAACCCACCCTCCTTGGCAAGGGGGCGGCACTGTTGCTGATGGCAGGTGTGCTGGCTTCTCCCGTGTCCCAGGCCCGTGACGCCGACAAGACCCGATACCCGGTCGTGTTCGCCCACGGCATGGCCGGTTTCGACGACATCCTCGGTTACGACTACTGGGGCGATGACTACGGCACGTTCGTGCTGGACCCCTGCGACAAGTTCCTTGAGGTTGCCTGCAACGGCGACATCAACGACAACCAGCGCAGCTATGTATCGGCGGTGACGCCGTTCCAGAGCTCCGAGGTCCGGGGGTATGAACTGGCCAACAACATCGAGAGTTATATGGCCACCTCCGGCGCCACGCACGTCAATATCGTGTCCCACTCCCAGGGCGGCATTGATGCCCGCAAGGCGGCGCGGCTGCTGCGCGAGCGTAAGGGTTACCGAGTCGTGCAGACCCACGTCAGCGTGTCGTCGCCCCACCGCGGCTCGCCGGTGGCCAAGTTCATTCTGGACCACTACGCCAATCGCGTCACCGAGGTGCTGGCCAACTACTACGGTAGCGTGGTGTACGGCAGCGGCAACGATGCCATCGCCGGGGCCAAGCAGCTGGTGTACAACGACTACGATCCCTACGATGGTGTCGTCACCGGCATGAAGGCGTTCAACCAGAAGTATCCCTCCAGCACCGACTATGTCGCCAATTCCGTGTCGCTGATGACGGCGCAGAACGGCAGCAGCGTCAACCCGGCGCTGTGGCTGGTCTCCGAGCTGGTCTACAACATCGACGGCGACGGCTATTGCTACGATGACTGTAACAACGACGGCGCCGCCGGCCAGGGGGATGGCAATGCCTATGAACGGGACGACGACGGCCTGGTGGGCATCAACAGCCAGCAGCAGGGGTACCGGCTGGAGTACAGCGAGTGCTGGGGTTGCCTCGATTCGGTGTGGGAGCAGCGGTCGCTGGGCTATGTCAGCGACATCAACCACCCCAACCGCACCCAGATGACCTCCCTGGCCTATGTGATCAACCAGGACCACATGGATGTAATCGGCGTGGGGCCGGATACGTTTGACGAGATGGAGTTCTACGCGGCGATCACGGATTACATGGCCGATCGGGGCGACTGATCCCAGAACCGCGCGGGGTGGCCGGGAGGCTGCCCCGGCCTGATTGCCCAACTTCGGTGCGCATTGTTGATGTGTCGGGCCGGTACGCCCTTTTATGGGGCGTGCTGGCCCGTCATTTGTGAACCTGTCGACACGAATGTTGCGCCTACCTGTCGTGTTTTTGGGGCATTCCCCCCGCAAAAAACGCATTCCGGCCCGAAGCTTGCACATATTTTCCCAGTATCGGGATGACTGCCCCCTTGTGGTGCGGTCAGACAGTACCTGGGGAGAGTGTGGAATGAGCCTGAAAAGTGATGCCATGAACCTGACCAGCCAGGAGCGGCGCTGGCTGCCCTTCTGGGGCGCCACCGGCAAGCTGGCGATGGGGTGGTCGTGTTTCCTGAACCGGAGCATGTACGCCACCAACGAACAGGTTTTCGAAGGTATCGCACGGACGCGGCGGGATGCGCTGATCGCCTGGGCCGACGACAAGTGGTCCTTCCTGGAAACGCTGGCGGCGCGTCTTCAGGGGCAGGAAGAGGACACGGTGCGCGAACTGATCCGGGCCTCGTCCGGCCGGCTCCGGGAAATCTCCGAGCTGTTTCTGGCCGATGCCGAGGGCCGAGTACTCTGTTCCACCAGCCGCCAGCGGGAAGGGCAGCAGGATCTGCCCCGGGAGGCGATCCAGAGGGGACTGGCGGAGCGTTTCCTGCACGGCCCCTACCGGGACCCGGTGACCCTGCGGCTGGGGCCCACCACCAGCCGTTTCCACGACGCCGTCACGCTGATGTTCTATCAGCCGGTCGAACTGGCCGATGGCCGAAAGGGAGTCTTGGGCGCCCGGGTGCCGAACGACGTCATGAGCGATCTGATCCAGCGCGAGGCTGGCCACATTTTCGAGGAGTCCGGCGACAACTACCTGTTCATGATTGACAGTCGGTTCGACCCCAGCATCCTGCCCGGAACCGCGCTGTCCCGGTCCCGGTTCGAGGACGCCACCTTCAGCCACGGGGACAACCTCAAGCAGGGCATCCGCACCGCCTTCGGGACCGTGGGCGTGCGAGAGCACACCGAATTCGAGATTCGCTTCACCGATCCCGCCACCGGCGAGCTGCACCCGGGGGTCCGGGAGACCATTGCCA
Source organism: Marinobacter lutaoensis (assembly GCF_001981305.1). GTDB lineage: Bacteria > Pseudomonadota > Gammaproteobacteria > Pseudomonadales > Oleiphilaceae > Marinobacter > Marinobacter lutaoensis. The sequence goes on from NZ_MSCW01000001.1 coordinate 465,628, forward strand.
AGGGCGAAAACCTGTACGTCAAATACCCCGGATACTCCGACTACCGGCATATCCCGGTCATTGGCAAGGGGGTGACCTTCCAGCTGCCGGGTTCACCGGACCGCTGGGGCATGATGTGCGAGGCCGACCTGGAGGAGGTTTACCGTCGCCGCTCCATTTCCTGGCGACTGTCGAGCCGCTTGGCGGTGCTGGCGGGCCTGCTCTGGCTGATCAACCTGGCCCTGGCGTGGAGTGGGGTGCCGCTGTGGATGGAGGCGGGGATCAACGGGGTGGCGGTCATCGCCCTGGTGTTGCTGTTCCGGGCGACGGCGGTGAAGCCGGTGTCCGAGAAACTGGCGGACATGGCGGACGTCATCCGTAACATCGCCGAGGGCGGTGGCAACCTGCGCCAGCGCATCGACCTGGCCAAGACCCGCCGGGACGAAACCGGTGACCTGGCACGCTGGATGAACAGTTTCATCGACAGCCTCGACGGCATGGTGGGGCAGGTGTTGCGACTGGCCCACGAATCCCGCAAGGCCAGCGATGAGCTGATGGCTCAGAATCGCCTGGCCGACGAACGGGTCCGGCAGGTGCTGGCGCACATCGATGAAATGCTGCAGGGAGCCGAGGCTCAGGAGAACGAGATCCGCAACGCCTCCACCACCGCCCAGGAAATGCGCGCCAGCATGGAGGAGGTGGTGCGCCGGGCCCGGGAGCAGTTCGCCCGGGTCAGTCATGAAACCCAGAGCATCCGGGAAGTGATCAGCCGGTCGGCCGAAGGCATTCGCGCTGCCAACGACCGTACCGAGGAAATCGGCAAGACCGCCTTGGTCATCAACGACATCGCCGCGCAGACCAACTTGCTGGCCCTGAACGCCGCCATCGAAGCCGCCCGGGCCGGGGAGTCCGGGCGGGGGTTCGCGGTGGTGGCGGATGAGGTCCGGGAACTGGCCAGCCGCACCGCGCGCGCCACCCACGAAATCGGCGAGCGCCTGGACCGGGTTCGCGAGGAGACCCGCCGAGCCGTCACCACCATGGAGGAGGGCATGGCGGAAATGCAGGAACGCCTGCAACTGGCGGAAGCGGCCGCGGACGACAACTCGGAACTGCACCACATGGTCGAGAAACTGTTCCGTGCCATCGACAGTATCGAGGACACCAACCGCCGGCAGAGCACCCACACCTCCGGCGTGGCCGACACCGCCTCGGTGATGAACCGGGTGGTGGATCAGCTCACCTCCAGCGCCGGCCGCACCCAGGCGGCCGCCAACAAGCTGCAGAGGTTGACCGACCAGTTCCAGGTGTCGGCGACCATCGACTGACCGGACGCCCCGATTGGCGGATGGCGTCTGGCTGGTTACACTGCCCGCCAGAACGCCATCCGGCCGGGCCATTCCGGCGGCTATCGGGAGATTCCATGGTGCGATTTACACGGGCCAGCGGCGGCTGGCTGTTATGGGTGCTGCTGGCCCTGTCGGCGCCGGTGCGGGCACAGTGGCATGTCTATCGGGACACCGCGATGACCACCTCGGTGGAGCTGGAGTTCTGGGCCGAGGATGCGGATCGCGCCGACGCCATCGCCGAGCGGGTGCTGGCGGTGTTCCATCAGGTGGATCGGCAGATGAGCCGTTACCGTGACGACTCCGAGCTGTCCCGGGTCAACCGGGACGCCGCGCAGGGGCCGGTTCCGGTCAGCGACAGCCTGTTCCGGGTACTGGCCAAAGCCCAGGCCGTGTCCGAACTGAGTCAGGGCGCCTTCGACATCACCTTCGGATCGGTGGGCTATTTCTACGATTTCCGGGCCGGGCGCAAGCCTTCCGAAGCGGAGCTCCAGCAGGGTCTGGCCCAGGTGGATTACCGTGCCGTGGAGTTGGATCCGCAGGCCCGCACGGTGCACTTCCGGCATCCCGGGGTGGTGACCGATCTGGGCGGTATCGCCAAGGGCTACGCGGTGGACCTGGGGGTGGAGCGCCTACGCCAGGCCGGCGTGCGCCATGCCCGGCTGAGTGCCGGTGGTGATATGAGACTGCTGGGGGACAAGCGCGGGCGGCCCTGGCTGGTGGGCGTGAAGGACCCCCGCGCCGACGGCCGTCAGGCGGTGGTCCTGCCCCTGTCGGAGGTGTCCATTTCCACGTCCGGCGACTACGAACGTTTCTTCATCGACGAATCCGGCGAACGCATTCACCACATTCTGTCCCCGCGCACCGGCAAACCGGTGCATGTGGTGCAGAGCGTGACCGTGCTGGGGCCGGATACCCTCAGCACGGACGGCCTGTCCACCGCGGTGTTCGTACTGGGCTGGGAACAGGGCCTGGCCATGATTGAGGCCCTGGACGGATTCGACGCGATCGTCATCGACGACCAGCGCCGGATGCACTTCACCTCCGGGCTGGGCGCTCCGGAAGCCCCCTGACGGGTCCCGCGGTCACAGCCGCCCCTGCACCACCGGGGACAGCGCGATGAGACTGTCCTGCATGGTGGCGTTACCCAGACCGTGGCCGGTAAAGGTGGTGTCGAACAGGCCCTGTTCACCGTGCAGGGCCATGTAATTCAGCAGCACGGTCTGCACCAGCTGGTTGACGTTGTTGGCCGCCGGGCTGGAGGCCGTTTCCACGGAACCGTCGCCGCGCATGAACCCGATCTGGTTGCGAATGGTGCCCGGGCGCCCCGCCGGGTTGTAGACCAGGAAGAACGACGCCGCCGTCTGCTGGTTGTCCCCGGTCCATTCTCCCTTGCCACGGCCATCCACCGAGTCGTCGATGCGGCCATTGCTGGAAACGGAGCCATCGCTGAACACATACAGCATCAGCGGCACCCCGATCCGGGCGGCGTACTCCAGGCACGCTCCCATGCAGCGGCCGGCGAGTTCATCGCGCCGCTCGCCGGTGCCGCGTTCGCCGGTGTGGTAGTCGTAGCCCCCCATGGTGACGGTGCCGGCGCCGGCGTAGCCATTGATCACCAGTTTCATGATCGACGCGGTCTTCTGAAACTCCCGGTTGCCGCTGAATTCGCTTGCGGAAAAAATGCCGGCCGGACCGACGATGTCCGGGTCCGCCGCCGGGTCCAGGTCGGCGGGGTTGCCGAACCGGTCGGCCAGGTCGGCGCTCTTGAGGTAGCCACAGCGGACCAGGTCCTTCACCACGTCATCGGTGGTGATCCGGTTCATTTTGCGGTCGCTCAGCCGCAGGATGGATTCCATGACGGCCACCGCGTCCGACTGGTCCAGAATGCCGATCAGGTCGCCCACGTCCACCAGCCCGGTAACGTCGGACGGGCGGTCCACCTTGGTGGGACGGACCTTGGGGTTGATCAGGCTCATCGGCGCCAGGGAGTTGCCGCCGGATTCCGAACTTTGGGAACCCACCAGGGACAGCAGTGAGCCGTCGGCGCCAGCCTTGTGGATGCCGTACATGGGGTTGTGGGGGTTGTTGCCGGTGTCGTTTTCGGAACGGGCGGCGATGATGGCGCCGTTGACCGCGGCCCGGGTCGACGCGCTGGTGCTGAGCTGGATGCCGCGCAGGAAGCCGCTGTCGGCGTGGAAGGCCAGCCCCAGCTCGGTGTTCACGAAGGCGGGATCGTCCGGCAGCATGTCACCGGGCAGGCCGAGCTTGTTGTAGCCGGCGGTGGTGAGAAAGTCCATCTGGCCGCCCGCCTTGCCCATCAGCACATTGGAGCCGGCGATGTTGGCGCCGCCGGCCAGGTCGAAACAGATGAACGGAATCTTGCCCGCCCCCTGAACGGCGATGCCACAGCTCTGCTTCAGGGCGTCCAGTTCCGGGGACAGGGCGGCGGCGGCCTGACGCGGGCTGGCGAACAGGCTGAACAGGGATGCGCCGAACACCGTGGCGGTGCCGGCCATCAGCCCCTGGGCAATGAACTCCCGCCGGGTTCTCGGGCGGCCGTGGTCGGCGTGGAACAGGGGCTCGCCGTTGGCCAGGGGTTTCTTTCGCGGTTTCCGGATAAGCATGGTGGTTGTCCTCTACTGAACCAGGGTGGTGGCGCTGCCCAACACGGCGGCACAACTGGCCTTGACCACGGTTTCGGTGCGGTCGGCGGGGCAGAGGGTGCCGCAACTGGTCAGTCGGTCGATCAGGGAATTCAGCTCGGTTTCGATGTCCGGGTCCGCCGGCTGGCTCGCCAGTGACGTCCCGACGAAGCGGCCCAGCAGCGGCCCGGTCACCAGGCTCCGGCCGGCGTGGTCGAACGCGCTGGCCGGTTCGGCGTTGAAGTCGAAACCGGGGAAGAGATTCGCACGCAGCAGGGGGTCGGACACCAGGGCATCACAGTACTGGATGGCCAGTTGGGTGACCGCCATCTGGTGCGCCGAGACAAAACTGCGGATGTCCTCGACGCTCGGCAGCTGCTGTTTGATGGTGGTGAATGTCGCCGATACCGCCGGGTGGGTGGTGGCGACACCGGTCAGCCGGGCCATGGTGGCATTGATCTCGTCAAAGGTGCGTAGACCAATGGCCGGCGACGGCGCCAGGTCGGCGGGCTCGGGGGGCGGCAGCAGCTCCGGTTCGGTGCGGGCGTAGGTCCGGTCGCCGATCTGGTCGAAGGTGAGGAAGAACTCGTCGCTGTCGGGGCCGCTTTCCAGGGCGATGATGGTGCCCAGGGGCGACAGCGGCTGGCCGCTGCCCGGCTGGTAGTCGGCGGCATTGAGGGTCACGTCCAGGTTGGCCCAGGCCTGGCCTACGGTGGCCTCCTTGCCATTGATGCCCAGACGCATGCCGCGCAGGGGAATGCCTTGGGGTTCGACGCCGTCGTCCAGGCTGATGAAGAAGGGGGTGGCGAAACGATAGCTGTAGCTGTCGAACTGGCTGACTTCGAACACGACGTAGCTCTGCGGCAGGTCGATCAGGTGGGACACGCCGAACAGCAGATAGAACTTCTGGCCCACGCCTGCCTCGTAGTTGGCGCGGATCTGGTCCGGCGTCAGCGCCCGGTTGTGGATCGCCACCAGCCGGATGGCACCCTGCCAGGGGGAATTGCCGTCGGTTTCGTTGCCCAGCACCAGGGCGAAGGTGTCGTCCCAGTCCGAGAGCAGGCCCGGTTCGTCCGGATCCACGTCACCGGAGGGTTCGCCGTTGACGAAAATCTGCCGTCCGGTACCGGGCGAATAGTTCACCACCACATGTTGTAGGGTGGCCTGCAGCAGCATGTCCGCGTCCGAGGTGGAGAACGGCGTGTTCTGGTCGCTGGAGGTGGCGCGATGCAGCACCTCGTAACGCTGTTGGGTCTGGCTCAGGGTTACGTTACGCGCGGTGGCCGAACCGGAATAGGTGACGATCCGGGCATCTTCCTGGGTGATGTTGCCCGGCGCCACCCACGCCTCAATGGCGTATTCGCCGGAGCCCGTCAGCAGGGTGTGCAGCTTGCGGCTGCTGGCGGTGGAGCCCTGGGCCTTGCCCGCCGGCACCGTCCGGCCCTGGTCGTCCTGATAGGCCGGGCCGAGGTTGATGCCCCAACCGCCGACCCAGTCGACATTGCCGCTCAGGGTGAGGTCCAGGGCGGGAGAAACGCCGCTGGTGTCGTAGGCGACCTGGCCCTCGCCGGCCTTGAATTCGTACAGGGCGATGACGTTGTCCTCGAAACGGCCTCCGGCGTTGGCCAGCAGGCCGTCCCCGGTCAGGTTCAGGGCGCGGCTCGTTAGCAGGTCCGCGTCCACCGGCGCCGGCTCCTGCAGCAGCGCGAATTCCAGGATTTTCAGTTCCATGTGGTCGGCCGAGCCGACGCAGTCGTCGTTCCAGCAGTTGTGGAAGTCGTAGCGCAGGCGTTCCACCAAGCGGGAGGCGCCCGGGTCGTTCAGATTCATGCGGCTCTTGGCTTGGTCGTAGGCCGTGTCCACGTTGGCGGAGGCGATGTAGGGGGTCTGGCCACCGTCGCCGTGACAGTCGGCACAGAAATTGGTGAGCAGCGGATACACCGTGGCCTGAAAATCGGTGCTGGATGCCGGGAAGGTCCGGGTGCTGCCGGGCTCGCGCTCGGTCGGGGCGCGCAGTTCGATCACCTTGGCGGAGCCTTCCGAACCGCCGGCCCAGTTGGCGATGTAGGTGGTGAGGATATCGACGCACGCCGAGGTGCTGGCCAGCCAGCAGTTGTGGCCGCCGGCCACCTTGGTGACCATTCGGGACTGGCCCGGATCAGATAGGTTGACGATGGTGCCGGCCTGGGCGTAGGCGGCGTTGATGTCCTGTTCATCGACAAAGGTCGGTGCCTGCCCGCCGGCACCGTGACAGGCGCCGCACCGGTCCTGGCTGACCAGCGGGTCCCAGAGCGAGCGCTTGAAGTTCAGCACGTCGTTGTTGGCCGGCGGCGGCCCGCTGTAATTCACGGTGTCGCTGCCCGACCCGGTGTTGGGCAGGGGGTCGGTGGAATCACCGCCGCAGCCGGTCAGCAGCCCCAGAAGCAGGGCGAGGACCAGCCAGGGGCCGGACTGGCCACGGAAGGAGGGGTGTTGTCGGGTCATCATCGGGTCACTCCCCCATACAGTACACGGCGGATTCGGCAAAGACCTGTTTCAGGTCGAAGCCCGCGTTGCGGAAGTGGGTGACCATGCTGGCGACCCGTGCCCGGTCGGTACTGTCCGAGGGCGGACGCAGGCACACCGCCTGGAACACCTTGGTGACCTGGCATTCCGCGAATGCGTCGGAATGGGCCAGTTCCTGGCCCAGGCTCTTGGCGCCCTGGCCGCCGCCGGGCAGACCAGGGTCCCAGCCGAGGCGGCGGTTGGCGCCCTGGCGCCAGTAGTTGTCCCAGCGGTCATCGGGCGTAATGAAGCCTTGCTCGAAGGTGCCGGCGTTGATGTGGTACTTGGCCTGAACACGGGAACCGGTGGCCGGATCGATGTCGTTGACGGTGTGGTAGACCAGCCGGCCAAGGGCGCCGTCCGGGTCGGCATCGGCGTCGTACGCATAGTCGTAGTAGGCGAAGGCCTGGGCCATGGGGTCCATACCGCTGTGGCAGCCGACGCAGTTGTTCAGGAACACCCGGCTGTCGCCGCCCGGGCTGCGGGACACGTCCTGACGGATGCGGTCGGTGGGCAGGGTCACGTCGGCGACCTGCTCCAGGTCCTTGCACAGGTGATTCAGCAGGGTAAAACGGAACATCGCGCGGTTCGTGCCGGCGCTGAAAAAGGCCCGGGCCGAGGCCCGGCTGGTGATGACTCCGGCGGTGGCGTCGTAGGGCAGGCCGGTAACCGCGGACTGGCTGCGCCGGACCAGAGCGTCCTTGAGGCTGTAGCCGCCGTCTTCCAGGGCTTCATAATGAGCGTTGCTGTCGTTGGCGTAGGGTGGCAGGCCCAGGGAAGGGTCGCCCACGTAGAGGACATCGTCGTACAGTACCTTGCGGAAATCCTCGCCGTCCCGCACCAGGCCGATCACCGTGGCGATGTAATCGTTGAGTGGCACGAAAACGCTCATGGCCTCGTTGGTCCAGGGGGCGGCCAGGTTCTTCAGGGTGACATCGTAGAAGGCTGGATCCTCCATGGCGGTGAAGGCGGCGCCGAGAGCGTCATTGTTCTCGATCTGTGCCGCCATTGTGTCCAGAACCTCGGCGCTGGGGGGCACCCCGGCGATGCGATCGTGGATGACCTTGGCCTGTTCCCTGGGGCCCGCGTGCGCCAGGGTCAGCGCCAGCGACGCGCCGAGGGCGGTCTGTATCAGTGTTTGCAGTCCCTGTCGGGCGTTCATGTGTTTCGTCCCTCGACGACGGTGAGTCATGGCCCCGCGGGGCGTTTAACATGTGTTGAAAGTTTACGCGGCGTCGATTGGCCCAATTTGAGAAGTGGGCCGCGTTATTACATTGCGTTACGGAAAAGGTTTGGAAACTCAACTTCCCGCCCCCTTACTTTATGCCGTAACGTTGAAACATCATCTTGAGTCATCATCCGATATCGCAGGACTGTCGTTTTGGGAATCTCGTTGCGTTCGCTCTCGGCCGGCACCGGTCCGGTGCTCGGGCTGGCCTGTGTGCTTGGCGGGTCACTGCTGTCCGGCTGCCTGTCCACGGGGGGCGGCCAGGACGATGACCCGGTGGTGGTGGAAAACGCGGTCGCGTTCATCAAGCGTCCCTTGCTGTTCGATGAAAACAGCGGCCAGCCGGTGGCGGATAACCTGGCCGACCCCTCGGCGTTCCACCCCGGCGCCCGCCTGTACTGGAAGACGAGCGCCGCTCCGGACGCGCCGGAGCGGGACATTTCATCCCGGGCTTTCCCGGGGGCCGGTTATCTCGACGACCTCGGTCGCCTGCGCTACGACGTCAAGGACCTGCATGTGTCCCACGACGGCACCCGCCTTCTGTTCGCCATGCGCGCCCCGGAGATCGAGGGCGCGGATGACGACGAACAGCCCACCTGGAACATCTGGGAGTACGACAGCACCGAGGACCGGCTGCGCCGGGTCATCGCCTCGGACGTTGTGGCGGAGGCCGGCCAGGACGTGGCGCCGGCCTACCTGCCGGACGGCCGCATCGTGTTTTCCTCGACCCGGCAGCGCCAGTCCAAGGCGGTCCTGCTGGACGAAGGCAAGCCCCAGTATGCCGGCCTCGACGAGGACCTCGAGGTCCCGGCATTCGTGCTGCATGTTATGGACAGCGACGGCGATAACATCCAGCAGATCACCTTCAACCAGAGCCATGATCTGGACCCGATGGTCGCCCGCGACGGTACCGTCGTTTTCAGTCGTTGGGACCACGCCGGCCAGACCCGTGACAATGGCGTCAACCTGTACCGGGTCAACCCGGACGGTACCGGCCTTGATTACCTGTATGGCCGGCACTCGCACCAGGCCCTGTCCGCGGAGGTGGCGGTACAGTACCTGGCACCACGGGTGACCGACCGGGGCGATCTGCTGGTGCAGCTGCGCCCGTTCGAGTCGGAAGACTATGCCTCGGTGCCGGCGCGGGTGGATATCGAGGGGTACGTTGAGGCGGACCGGACCCTGTCCGGCGCACCCGGTGTGGGCCAGCAGCTGCTGGTGGAAGATGCCGGACTGGCCGGCCAGCCCTCGCTGCAGGGTACGTATGGTGCCATTTCGCCGTTGCTGGATGGCAGCGACCGGTTTCTGGTGAGCTGGAGCCCCTGCCGGTTGCGGGAGGTGGCCAGCAACCGCGTCGTCAACTGCACCGACGAACGCCTGGGCTCCGATGCCTATCAGCCGGCACAGCCGGTGTACGGCCTGTGGCTGCTGGACCCGGTGGACGGCACCCAGCGCCCGGTGGTGCCGCCGGAGGAGGGCGTGCTGTTCGACGAGGCGGTGCTGATGCGTGAGCGCCCCCTGGAAACCTATATCCCGGAAATGCCGGTGACCGGAGTGGCCGCCACCCTGGCCGAGGACGGCTACGGCATCCTCAGCATCCGCAGTGTTTACGACCTGGACGGCACCGACAGCACCCCGGCGGGTATCGCGGCCATGGCCGACCCGCTTCAGACCCCGCCGGACGAACGGCCCGTCCGCTTCCTGCGGCTGGAAAAACCGGTGTCGATTCCCGATGACACGGTTCGTGATTTTGACAACAGCGCCTTTGGCCGCAGCCGCGCTCAGCTGATGCGCGAGATTCTTGGCTATGTCCCCGTGGAACCGGACGGTTCCGTGCAGGTGGCGGTGCCGGCGAATGTGGCCTTTGCCCTGAGCGTGGTGGACGCTGATGGCCAGCGGATCGGGCCCCGGCATCAGAACTGGCTGAGCGTACGCCCGGGCGAGACCCTGGCCTGCAAGGGGTGCCATAACCCCGCCAGCCCGGTGCCCCATGGTCGCCGGGACGCCGGCCCTGAAAGCGTTTGGCCGGGGGCGCCGACCACCGGCCTGCCGTTCCCGAACACGGATCCGGCCCTGTACGCCGATATGGGGGAAACCATGGCGGAGGTTTACGGCCGTATCCGGGGTATCCGGAGACCCCAGCCGGACCTGGTGTTCGAAGATGAATGGACCGATACGGCGGTAGCTCCGAAGGCCGATGCCTTCGCCCTGAGCTACGGCGACCTCCGTACGCCGGCGCCCATGTCCGCCGTGTGTGCCAGTCACTGGACGTCGAACTGCCGGGTCGTCATCCACTACGAGCAGCACGTCCATCCGCTGTGGAACCTGACGCGTCAAGTCCTGGACACCGACGGCGTGACCGTGGTTGCCGACTATACCTGCACCGGCTGCCATAACCACGTCGACGATCAGGGCCAGACCCAGGTTCCGGTGGCCCAGCTCGATCTCTCCGACGGGCCCTCGCCGGACCAGCCGCTGCACTTCAATGCCTACCGGGAACTGCTGTTCCCCGACAACGAACAGGAACTGGTCAATGGTGCCCTGGTGGACCGTCTGGTGGACACCGGAGAGGTCCTGAGGGATGATGACGGCAACCCCATCCTGGACGCCGATGGCAATGAGCAGCCGATCTACGCCACGGTGCCGGTGCAGCCGAGCATGTCGGTCAACGGTGCCTCGGCCAGCCGGTTCCCGGCCTTGTTCCGTGCCGGCGGCAGCCACGAAGGGTTCCTGAGTGCCGCGGAACTCCGCCTGATCAGCGAATGGCTGGATCTGGGGGCTCAGTACTACAACGACCCCTTCGCCGCACCGGAAGACTGACCAGGGACAGGTCCACAGACCATGCCGCTACTTCTTTGCCTGCTTGCCTTGCTGCCCATGACCGCCACCGCCGGCGGTCTCTGGGGCGACGAGCCGCCACTCAGGGTTCAGGTCACGCAGCCGTTCGTGGAATGGCGCACCGGCCCGGCGGCCGGCTACCCGGTGTTCCATGCCAGCGAACAGGGCGAGTGGCTGCGGCTGCTTCAGCGCAGGACCCGCTGGATCAGGGTGCGGGACGAGCAGGGCCGGGAAGGCTGGGTCTCGGTGGCGGATATCGCCGGCACCCGGGATGCGACCGGACAGCCGGTGGCCTTGCCGGTGCCGGACTTCTCCGAGTTCCGCAACCGCAGGCTGGAGGCCGGCCTGATGATGGGAGAGTTCGACGGCGCCGCCGTCACCGCTGCCTACGGTGGTTACTGGATGACCCGCAACCTGGCCGCCGAACTCTGGCTGTCCCAAGTGCTGGGCAGCGCCTCCGAGATCCGCATGATCAACGCCAACCTGGTACACCAGGCGTTTCCGCACTGGCGCGTGTCTCCGTATTTCACCCTGGGCATCGGGCATCTCTGGATCGACCCGAAGGCCACCCTGGCCGAACCGGAGCAGCGTGACAACATGGTTGGCCACGCCGGTATCGGTGTCCGCGCCTATGTGACCGACCGCTATTTCATCCGTGCCGAAGTGAAGGACTACAAGGTCTTCACCGATCGGGAAACCAACGAAGAAGCCACAGAATGGAAAATCGGACTGAGTATCTTTTTCTGACGCCGGCGCTGCTTGCCGGCCTGCTGGCCCTGCCCGTGACGGCGGTCGCCAGCGATGACGAACGGCCCCTGATCGAGCCGGATGTCACCCCGGTGCCGGTGACCGAGGACCGGATCGACACCGAGAACTTCGAGGTGGGCGGGTTCGCCGGGTTCCTGACCATCGAGGACTTTGAGTCGTCCTGGCTGGTCGGCGCCAAACTCACCTACCACCTCAGCGAGGCGTTCTTCTTCGAGGCCGGGGTCGGCGTCGCCGAAGCGGGCGAGACCAGCTTCGAGACGCTGGCGGGCAATGTCGAGGTGCTGACCGACAGCGAACGTGAATACCGCTTCTACAACCTCAACCTGGGCTACAACCTGCTGCCCGGGGAGGCGTTTCCCACCGAGGGCCTGGCCTTCAACACCAACTTCTATCTGATCGGCGGTGCCGGTGCCACCGATTTCGCCGGTGACACCCGCTTCACCCTGAACGCCGGCGCCGGCTACCAAGTGCTGCTGACCGATGACATCGCTGTGCACCTGGAACTGCGTCAGCACTTCTACCGCATCGATGTGCTGGGCGACGAGAAAACCGCCATTTCCACCCAGGCCAGCGCTGGCCTGTCCGTGTTTTTCTAACATGACGGGAGCCGAAGCCATGACGACTGCTCTGAGAACCCTGACCCTGACCCTGACTCTGGCCCTGGCCGGACTGCCGGTGGCGGCCGTTGCCGAGGCCATCCACACGCCGGCCCCGGATTTCACCTTGGCCAGCCGGGAAGGTGGCAATGTCCGCCTCGAAGATCACCGGGGCGAGGTGGTGATGGTCAACTTCTGGGCGTCCTGGTGCGGCCCCTGCCGCCAGGAAATGCCCCTGATGAACGCGCTGTATCACAAGTATCGCGACCTGGGGTTCACCATCCTGGCGGTGAACGTGGACGAGGACCGGGCGGCCGCCCAGCGCTTCCTGGACGCGGTGCCGGTGGATTACCCGATCCTGTACGATCCGGACAGCACTGTCAGCGAACGGTATGAGGTGCAGGCAATGCCGACCACCGTGATGGTCGACCGGGACGGCAACGCCCGATATGTCCATTACGGCTATCAGCCGGGATACGAGGATGCCTACGAACAACAGATCCGGGAGCTGGTGAGAGAGTGAAACCGCAACGTCACGCAAGGCCCCGGTGGCTGACCAGCGCCGCGCTGGTGCTGATGCTGACCGGGTGCAGCGAGATCAAACCCTGGGTGAAGCCCTACGAACGGGACAACCTGGCGGACCCGGTGATGAGCCTGAGCCGGCATGGCAAGGCCGATGCCTACATGCACCATGTCTATCAGGCCCGGGAGTCGGCCCGCGGCGCCGAAGGCGGGTCGGGAGGTGGCTGTGGCTGCAACTGATCGCCTGAGGCCCGGCGTCGGCGGGCTCACGGTCCTGCTGTCGATGGCCTCACCGGTGCCGGCGGCGACCCTGCCGGTGGACAACGTGGATGTGCTGTACCACCGCTACGATGGCGGCGGCATGGTGATCGACGGCCCCTCGGTGCTGGTGCGCAAGAGCGCCGGGCCGCAGGTGTCGCTGACCGGTCAGTATTACGTCGACTCGGTATCGGCGGCCTCGGTGGATGTGCTGGCCACTGCCAGCCCCTACACCGAGGAGCGTACCGAGTATTCCCTGGGCGTCGACTACCTGCACGAGGACGCCGTCCTGAGCCTGGGGTTCACCGACAGCAGCGAGAACGACTACGACGCCAAGACCGTTCACATAGCGGTCAGTCAGGAGTTCTTCGGCGGCCTGTCCACCGTCACCATGGGCTACGCCAACGGTTGGGACGAGGTCGGCATGGTGGGCAATGACGGTTTCCGGGAGGACGCCGATCGCCGTAACTACCGGCTCGGGTTCAGCCAGGTCTTGACCCGGAACAGCCTGCTGGGGCTGGATCTGGAGGTGATCACCGATGAAGGGTATCTGGAGAACCCCTACCGCCAGAACCGCTACCTGGATCCCGGTGATGCCACCGCTTATCTGTACCAGCCCGAGCGCTATCCGGACAGCCGCACCAGCACCGCGGTGGCGCTGCGGGGCCTGTACTACCTGCCGTACCGGGCCTCGGTTCGGGGCGAGTACCGCTATTTCACCGACAGCTGGGGCATTGAGGCGCACACCGTCGAGCTGGCCTACGTTCATGGCCTTAATGCGCGCTGGAGCCTGGAAGGCTCGCTCCGCTACTACACCCAGGACGCGGCGGACTTCTACGCCGACCTGTTTCCCTACGAAAACTCCCAGACCTACCTGGCCCGGGACAAGGAACTCAGCGCCCTCAGCGGCACCACGATCGCCACCGGTGCGGTGTACGAGTGGAAACAGACCGCCATTCCCGGCATCCAGCGTCTGCAGTTCAGCCTGCTGGTGGACTGGCTGAGTTTCGACTACGACAACTTCCGGGATGTCACCGCACGGGGTGACTATCTGCCCGGCGAGGAACCCCTGTACTCATTCGATGCCTGGGTGACCCGGGCTTCCCTGATTCTGGAATACTGACATGCTGGCGCCCATCTCCCGAACCCCACGCCCTGTCGTCCTCGTTGCCTGGCTGCTGCTGGCCATCCTGGCCCTGCCGGCCGGCGCCGCCGACTCCGATGCCTCCGTCGCCGACCAGGTGGAGCAGCTGAAAAAACAGGTGATTCGACTGAACCGGGACCTGTTCATCCTGGAAGAGGACCTGCTGTTCCCCGCCAGTACCCAGTTTGCCGTGTTCCTGAGTCTGGACACCGGCCGCTTTCTCCAGCTCGATGCCGTCAAGCTCAAGGTCGACGGTGACGTGGTGGCGGCCCACCTCTACACCGAGCGGCAGGTGCGGGCCCTGCAACGGGGGGGCATGCAGCGGCTGTACATCGGCAACCTGAAGACTGGAGCCCATGAAGTCACGGCCTTCGTCGAGGGGATCGGCCCCGAGAATCGCCCCTATAAGAAAGCCGCGACCCTAACGTTCGACAAGGGCACCGACACGGCGGCGCTGGAAATCCGGATTCGGGACCGGTCCTCGGACGACCAGCCGGAGGTCTCCATTGTCGCCTGGGAGTAGCGAAAAGGTGAGGGCATGGAGGCCGGGTAACGCCCGGCGGTGCCTTCGCTGGCTGGTCTGCGGGGCGCTCGGCGCGGTGACTGTCGGCGCTCAGGCACAGCCGGCACCGCCAACCCGGGCCGCCGACCTCCGGTATGGCGAGGTGCTCTATGAGTATCACCAGGGCGAGGCGTTCCGGGCCCTGACCCTGCTGTCGGTGGCGGCGTCGCGCGGCGGCATTCAGGGGCACGGCGACCATCCGGCGTTGGTGGAAGGGGGCCTGCTGCTGTCCTATGGCATGGTGAACGAGGCCGGGCGACGGTTCGAGCGGTTGCTGTCGGACGAGGCTCCGGGTGTGGGTGTTACGCCCGAGGTGCGTAACCGTGCTTGGTTCTATCTGGGCAAGGTCCAGTATTTGTCCGGCGAGCCGGAGCGGGCCCACGCCAGTCTTCAGCGGGTGGACAGTGACCGGCTGGCTGCCGGGTACCCCGGGCTGTTCCAGGAGTGGTGTTACCTGCGCGCGGAACTGGCTCGCCGGCATCCAGCGTTGGGCGGCGTTGCCGAGGCCCGTCGCCTGGCGGACCGGTTGCCGCAGGCCAGCCTCTGGCGCGTGTATCTTGAGTACAACCTGGCACTGGATGACCGCAACCGGGGCGATGGTGCCGGCGTGGAGTCACGGCTGGCCGCGTTGCTGCCCCTGTTGGAGAATGGCCGGGAGGCGGACCCGGACGCCCGCGAGCGTCAGGCCCTCGCAGCCCGGGTGCGCTTGTCCCTGAGCCGGATGATGACCGCTGAGCGGCGTTTCGACGATGCTCTGGCGGTGCTCTCGGCGTTGCCCCAGGTCGGCCCCCTGTCCGATCAGGGGCTGTATGAATACGCGGTCGCCGCGGCCCAGGCTGGACAGCACTCGAGGGCATTCGCGGCCCTGTCGGCACTGGCGTCCCGGCCGGGCGACTCACCGTGGTTGCAACCGGTTCCTTACGCCCGGGCCTACCTGCTGGAGCAGACCCGCCAACCCCGGGCCGCCCTGGAGGCCTATCGCTCGGCCGCGGCGCACTATCAGGAAGAGCTGGCCCGCCTGGCTTCGGTCCGGGCATCCCTGTCGGAAACCTCGATCCTGTCTGGGCTGACGCTGGAGCGGGACAGTAGCGGTGTGCTCACGGACGCTTACGGGCGCCTGAAGGCACACCCGGACCAGACCGGACTGGTGGCACTGCTCGCCACCGAGCGGTTCCAGCGGGTACTGGCGCAATGGCAGGAGCTGCGGATCCTGGCCCGGGACCTGACGCGCTGGCAGGACAAACTGGAGACCTTCGACATCATGCTGGCGACCCGCAAGCAGCAACGGCAACGCCGGGCTGCCGAGACCCGGGCCGCCCTGGACGCCCTGCAGGCGGATACCTGGGCCGAGCGGCACCGGGCATTCGCCCAGGACATCGACGCGGCGCGGGCGTCAGGGGACGCGGCGTTTTTCATGTCGACCCGGCAGAAGCAGCTGGCCCGCCGCCTGGCGTCAGTGGCGTCGCTCTTGGCGACCCTGCCGGACGATGCCCGCACCACCACCCAGCGCCGGAAATACCAGCGCCTGCGGGCCTATTTCGAATGGCAACTGGCCGATCAGTACGGCATCAACCGCTGGGCTGCGGAAAAGCCGCTGCGGGAGCTGGATGCGGCCATGGTGGAGTTCGCCCAGCGCCGACAACGGGTTGAGGCGCTGCTGGCCACCGATGACGAATCGGACCGGCTGGCGGCCCGCCTGGACCAGCTCCGGGAACGCCTGAGCGGTCTGCAGGCGCAGCTCGGGCAGGCACTGGCGGTAAGCCGGGCCGAATTGATCGCCCAGGTGGATGCCGAACTGGCGGGCTGGCTGGAGCGCAACCGCGCCTACCTGCTGGCCTCACGTCACGCCCAGGCCCGGCTTGCGGATGCTCTGCTGATGTCCGGCCAGCCGGAGGGAGGGCAGCCGTGAGCGGGAACCGGTCGCTGCCCGTGATTGTTCTGACCACCGTGCTGGGCGTGTCGGGATGCCAGAGTCTGTCCTGGTTTGGTGGCGAGGCGGACACGGCGGCCCGGCCGGGGACTCTCGGGGCCTTGTCGCCGGTGACCGTGCCTGCCGGCGACTCGGAGCCCGCGGTCGTGTCCCTGGACGCAGTGATCGCCAGCTACCGTTCCCTGCTGCCACTGATCGATGACCCCCGCGAGCAGGTGGCCGTCCGCCACCGCCTGGCGGACCTGGAATTCCAGCGGGCCGAGCAGGCGTTCGCGGAACGAGCCGAAGGCGACCTGGCCGGTGCCATTGGGGCCTACCAGCGGCTGCTGGCCGACTACCCGGGCCGGCCGGACAACGACCAGATCCTCTATCAGCTGGCCCGGGCACGGGAGCTGCGGGGCGAGACCGGCCCCCAGCTGCACGCGCTGACCGACCTGGTGAACCGTTACCCCCAGTCCCGCTACTGGCCGGAGGCCCAGTTCCGCCGGGGCGATCTGCTGTTCGGGGCGGGCCGCTATGCTGAGGCGGAGGCGGCCTTCATGGCGGTGGCCCGGGCTTCCGGGGCCGATCCATCGCTGACCACCAACGCCTGGTACATGGCCGGCTGGAGCCAGTTCAAGCAGGGCCACTACCGGCCGGCCCTGGGCAGTTTCGTCCAGGTGCTGGACCGGGTGATGCCCGCCGGGGAAAACGCCAGCGCGGCCCAGGACACCCTGCTGACCGACCTGTTCCGGGTGTTCGGCCTGTCCCTGTCCTACCTGCAGGGTGCGGATACCCTGCGTGACCTGTTCCTCGAAACCGGCCCCCGGGCCTACGAGCCGACGGTGTACGCCCGCTACAGCGAGCTGCTGGTGGCGCGGGAGCGCTATACCGATGCCATCGCCGCGCTGGAAACGTTCAACGAGGCGCATCCCGGCAGTCCCTGGGCCCCCCGTTACGATCAGCGCATCCTGGACATCCTGGCGGAAGCCGGTTTCGACCAGGCACTGCCCGAGCGCAAGGCGCGCTTCGTTCGCCGTTACGGTATCCAGGGTGACTACTGGGCCAACGCTGACCCGGCCACCCGCGACTTTATCCTGAGCCGGCTTGAACCGCTGATTCCGGAACTGGCGGACCGGCACTATCTGCTCGCCAGCCGGGCCCGGACCGACGCCGAGCGGCGCCGCCACTACCGTGCCGCAGCCGGTTACTATCACGCGTTCGCCACCACCTTCCCGGGTCACCCCCGCACGCCGGAACGGCTGTTCCTGCTGGCGGAGGCGGAGCTGGCGCTGGAGGAATGGCCGGCGGCCATCCAGGCGTTTGAGCAGGTTGCCTATGGCTTTGCCTACACCGACGGCACGCCGGAGCGGGCCGCCGAGGCGGGCTATGCGTCGGTGTTGGCGTTTCGGAGCTACGCCGAGACTTGGCGTGAGCTGCCTCCCGCCGACCGCCGCGAGCTGGAGGATCAGCAACAGCTGAACCGGCTGCGGTTCGCCAACGCCTTCCCGGACGACCCGAGGGCCCCGGATGTGTTCGCCATTGCCCTGCAGCGGGAGTTCGAACGGGACCACTGGGAAGACACGGTGGTCATGGCCGAACGGCTGGTGGCCTGGCAGCCGCCTCCCGATCCGGAACGGGTGACCGAGGCGCTGCGGTTGTCCGGCCATGCTCTGTTCGAGCTGGCCCGGTACGGCGAGGCCGAGTCGGCCTACCGCCAGGCGTTAAGCCGCCTGCCCGGAAACGACGAGCGGGTGCCCGAAATCCGCCGCAATCTGGCGGCCGCGGTCTATCGCCAGGGTGACGTCGCGGCCACAGCTGGCCAGACCAGCGAAGCGGTGCGGCATTACCTGCGGGTGGCCGAGGTGATGCCAGGTTCGGAGCTGCACGCCAATGCCCAGTACGACGCCGCAGGTCTGCTGATTGAGGCTGGCGACTGGCCGTCGGCGATCGGTGTGCTCACCGATTTCCGCGCCCGTTTTCCGGCCCATCCGCTGATCGATACCGTGCCCGCGAAGCTGGCCCTGGCCTACCGGGAAACCGGACAATGGGCCCTGGCCGGGGACGAAGTGAGCCGTTTGTCCGAGCTGGCCCAAAGTCCCGAGGAGCAGCGGGAAAACCTGAGCATTGCCGCCGGGCTGTACGACCGTTCCGGCGACACCGACAGGGCCATCGATGCCTGGCGCCGCTATGCCAACCGCTACCCGGAGCCGGTGCCGGCGTATCTGGAGGCCGCCCATCGGCTGGCCGAGCTATACCAGGCCCGGGGCGACATCCCGCGTCGCAACTACTGGCTGGAGAAGCAAATGGTACGGGTGGAGCGCCTGGGTGATGACGCCGATGACCGGATGCGTTACCTGGCGGCCTCGGCGGCGGCGACGCTGGCGCGGGAAGCCCTGGCCCGGTACCAGGGCATTCGCCTGACCCTGCCGCTGGACCGCAGCATGGTTGCCAAGACCGAGGCTCTGGAGGCGGCGGTGACGGCCTATCAGCGCATGGCGGCCTTCGGGGTCGCGGAACTGGCCTCCGAGGCCGGATACCAGATTGCCGACATCTACGCCCGGCTGGCCCGGGATCTGATGGATTCAGAGCGACCGCCCGGCCTGAACGAGCTGGAGCTGGAACAGTATGAGCTGCTGCTGGAGGAGCAGGCCTATCCGTTCGAGGACAACGCCATCGACATTCATGAACAGAACATCCGCAAGGCCCAACAGGGCATTTATGACGAATGGGTTCGCCGCAGCTACGAGGCGCTGCGCCGGTTGTTGCCCGGCCGCTACGACAAGACCGAGATACGTCCGGAGGTGGTGGATGAACTGGGCTAACTGGGGCGCCGTGGCGGTCCTGCTGTGTCTGGCCGGCTGCGCCGGAGCACCCAGGCAACCGGCCGCGCCGGCGGCACCGGACCCGGATCAGGCCCGCCTGGAAGCAGACTTCGCCCAGGCGGTGGCGGCCATGAAGGCCGGTGACCGGGACACCGCCCGGGCCGGGTTCCAGCGGCTGCTGGAGGCACACCCCGAGCGCACCGGCCCGCGCGCGAACCTGGCGATCCTGGCCTACGAAGAGGGGGATGCGGCGGCGGCCCGGGCCGGTTTCGAGGCGGTGCTGGCACAGGCGCCCGAACACCGGGTGGCGCTCAATTACCTGGGCATCCTGGCCCGCGAGCGGGGCGATTTCGAGGCCGCGGAAGCCTACTATCGGCGGGCTCTGGCGCAGGCGCCCGACGATCCGGCGGCATTGCTGAACCTGGCGTTTCTGCTGGATATCTACCTGGGGCGCCCGGACCAGGCGCTGCCGCTGTACCAACGCTACCAAGCGGCCACTCCGACTCCGGACCCCCGGATTGACGACTGGCTGTTCGATGTCAGGAACCGACAGTGAGAGGTATCGCCATCATGACAGGACGGTTTCGTTGCATCCTGTGGCTGGCTCTGCTGGGGCAGCCACTGCTTGCCGGCGCGCAGGAACCCCGCTCCGGCGTGGTGACCATTGAGGGCGCCCGGATCGTGGGGGATCAGGAAGTGCCCACGGTGTTGTATCTGGTGCCCTGGCAACCGCCGGCGGCGCCGGAACTGGCGGCACCGAATCCGCAGCCTCTGGCCGGGGCCGGTGACCGGCCGCTGGACCGCTACGAATTCCAGCGCCTGGTGCGTTACCAGGCGGAGCTGGCCGGGGAGGGCACCCACGCCGGGGCCGCGCCGGAACAATGAGACCTGGTTCACAGGTGGGCTGTGCAGTACCGCTAACGGAAACAAACCGCAACACAGTCTTGCGCGATCTTACCCCTTCGGGGCGAGGTCGCCCGTAGACTCAACCCAAACATGGATCATGGAGTGCCGAGATGCTTGATACCGCCGTTCGCTTTTTTCAGGAGGGTGGCTTTTTCATGTACCCGATTGCCGTCGTGCTGGTGATCGGTCTGGTCGTCGCCATCGAACGTTACGTTTACCTGTCCGCCCAGAAGGTGAGCAACCGCAAGGACTTCAACCGGCTGCACCCGTTGATCGCCAAGCGGGACCTGAAGGCGGCCCTGAACCACGCCCAAACCTCCGGTACCGCCATGGCCACCATGATTGGTGCCGGCCTGCAACGCCTGGCCCGGCGTCAGGGACGCGAGGAGATCGAGTACGCCATGGAGGAGGGCCTGCTGGAAATCATGCCCCGTCTGGAAAAACGGACCCAGTATCTGGCCACCCTGGCCAACATCGCGACCCTGCTGGGGCTGCTGGGTACCATCATCGGCCTGATTTCGGCGTTCACCGCGGTGGCGGCGGCGGACCCAGCCCAGAAAGCCAGCCTACTGTCCCAGAGTATCTCGGTGGCCATGAACACCACGGCGTTCGGCCTGATGTCGGCGATTCCCCTGCTGCTGATCCACGCCCTGCTGCAGACCAAGACCAACGAGCTGGTGGACAGCTTTGAAATGGCGGGCATCAAGGTTCTCAACCTGCTGAGCGACGGCGGCACCACCGCTCGGGCTCCGGAGCCCGCGGCGGCAGCGACCGGCCGGGCCTCCGCGGCCGCCGGCTCCACCGCCTGACGCCCGGCGCAAGGAGCCTGGCCATGAGACGAAGACATCGTCGCCTCAGGAGCGAGCCCGATCTCGACATCACGCCGTTCATGAACCTGATGATCGTGCTGGTGCCGGTGCTGCTGCTCAACATGGTGTTCGCCCATACCCGCGTACTGGAGCTGAACTTTCCCACCGGCGACGGCCTGTCCGAGACGGACAAGGCGTCGCTGCAGATTCAGGTCGTCATTTTCGACGACCGGCTGGTGGTGGCCGACAACCGGGGTGGGGTGATCGAAGAAATACCGCAACGGGCGTCCGGTCAGGACTTTGCCCGGCTTCAGGAGGTCATGAAGGCGCTCAAGGCACGGCTGCCGGAAAAACGGGACTTGGTCATTCTGCCGTCGCGTCAGACCAACTACCAGACCCTGGTCACGGTGATGGACACCGTGCGTGCCTACGACGCGGTGGTTGCCGGCAGTCTGGTGAAGGCGGAACTGTTCCCGGATATTTCCCTGGGTGACGCACCGGAGCCGGCCGACGGCCTCGGCGCCGCGGAGGGGCAGTCATGAAGGAATCCGCCCGCGCCCGACGGCTCAAGCGCCATCTGCGCCGCAACCAGCACCAGGGCAAGATGAACTTGGTGTCGCTGATGGATATCTTTACCATCCTGGTGTTCTTCCTGATGGTGAATTCCTCATCCGACGTTCAGGTGCTGACCCAGAACGACACCATCAAGTTGCCGGATTCCACCGCCGAACAGCCGCCCGGTGACGTGCTGGCGCTGACAGTCACCGACGGCGACATTCTGGTGAACGGTCGACCGGTGGTGAAACGGGCCGCCTTCCAGGCGTTCGAGGGCACGGTGGAACCGGCCCTGAAGGAGGAGCTGGAATACCAGGCGCGCCGGTCCGGCACGCCAGCCCCGGAAGCCGGTCGCCCGATCACCATTCTGGCGGACCGGGAGCTGCCTTATGCCCTGCTGAAGAAGATCATGTCCACCTGCGTGGATGCCGGCTACGCCGCCATTTCCCTGGCGGTCAACCAGCGCTCGGAGCAGGGGGCCTGACACATGATTGACTCATACGGCTTGCCATGGAACCGGGAACCGGGGGAACGCCGGCGGCTGCTGGCGATCTGCGCGCTGATGCTGCCGCTGTTCCTGGCCGCTGCGGTGTATGTGAGCTGGGTACGGCTGCCGGAGCCGGATCGCCGGGAGCAGGAAACGTTGCCGCCGCAACTGGCCAGACTGATTGTGAAACCGGAGCCGCCCAAGCCGGCGGTGCCCGAGGTCCGGCCGGAACCCAAGCCGGAGCCCAAGCCCGAACCGGAACCGGAACCGAAGGCAGTGCCGGAACCCAGGCCCGAACCCCAGGTGGCGCGGAAACCGGAACCCAAGCCCGAGGTAACGCCGGCCCCGGAAGCGGTGACCAAGGCCAGGGAAACGGCGCGCAACACCGGCATTCTGGCCATGGGCAACGAGCTGTCGAAGATTCGTCAGCTGGCCCGCACCGTCAAGCTTGACGAGGCGCCCACGGTCCGCACCGCCGCGACCATCACCCGCCCCAGTGAAGATACTCTGGCCAAGCGGGCCCATGCCACGACGCGCAGTGCCGGGGTCAGCGAGGCAGCCCTGGCACGGGACAGTCGGCAGGTGGCGCTGGCGCAACGAAGCCAGGCTCAGGTCGAGGACAGCGCCCAGGTGGCGGCGGTCGAACGGGAGGTCCGCGCGCAGGAAGCCGCGCCAGTGGCGCGAACCCGCAGCCGCGAGGAACTGCGCCGGACCATGGACGCGAACAAGGCCGCCATTTACAGCATCTACAACCGGGAACTTCGGAAAAAGCCGTCGTTGCGGGGACGCATCACGCCGGAGCTGGTGATCGAGCCGAGCGGCGCTGTGTCTGAGTGCTCGGTGGTGGAATCGACCCTCAACGAACCGGCTCTGGAGCGGAAGATCTGCAACCGGCTGCGGCTGGTCGATTTCGGTGCCAAGCCGGGAGTGGATCGCACCACCATCCGCTATCCGATCGAGTTGTTGCCCGGCTAGCGCCCCGGGCGGGACCGGTCAGCCGGCCGGCGCCGGCGTGGGGTTGAACAGGCGGTACAGGTTCCGGCCGTCGCGTTTGGACCGGTACATAGCCACATCGGCGCCGTTGAGCAGTTCTTCCACCGTGGTGCCGTCGTTCGGGTAGACGCTGATGCCGATGCTGGTCCCCAGTCGGATTTCCTGACCGTCGATGCGGTAGGGCGTGGCGTTCTGGCTCACCAGGCGCGTCGCCACCCGGATCACATCATCCAGTGTGTCCATCTCCGGCAGCAGCACGACGAATTCATCGCCACCCAGTCGGGCCAGAGTGTCATCCTCCCGCAGACAGTCCCGAACCCGTTGCGTGAACTGCACCAGCAGCGCGTCGCCGACGGCGTGCCCGAGGGTATCGTTCACCTGCTTGAAGTGATCCAGGTCCAGAAAAAGAACCGCCAGCATCACCTCCTTGCGGTGGGCGTGGCGTATGGCATGGGCCAGCCGGTCTTCCAGCAGCCGGCGGTTCGGCACCCCGGTCAGGGCGTCGTAGTAGGCCAGCTGGCGGATCTGCTCCTCCTGGCGCCGGCTCTGGGTGATGTCGGTGAACAGGCCGGCGTAGTGGGTCAGTTGCCCCTGCTCGTCGGTGATCGCGGTGATGGTCAGCCGCTCCAGGTACAGCTCACCGCTTTTCCGGCGGTTCCAGATTTCGCCCCGCCAGTAGCCGTGATGGGCGAGGGACTGCCACATCCGGTCATAGAATTCGGCATCGTGGCGACCGGAGGAGAGGAGGCGAGGGGTTCTGCCCAGAACCTCTTCCCGCTCATAGCCGGTCAGGCAGGTGAAGGCGGGGTTGACGAATTCGATGCGGGCGTGCCGGTCGGTGATCATGATGCCTTCGAACGAGGATTCGATCACCCGCTCCGCCAGCTGCAGGGAGCTGCGGGATTGCGCCAGCGCCCGGTCCCGTTGTTCGAGGGCCTGGCGCAGGTCGTCCAGATACATCTGTTCGGTCCCGCACAGCATGTCGCGGTAGCCGATCAGCCCGGTGACTTCGCCCCGGCCGCTGACCACCGCCAGGTGCCGGATACGGTGTTCCAGCAACAGGTCCCGGGCACGGATCAGGGGATCGTCCTCACGCACCGTCAGCAGGGGACGGCTGGCCACGTCGCCGGCCAGGGTGTTGGTGGTGTGACGGGCGATCAGCGCCACCAGATCCCGCTCCGTCAGAATGCCTAGGCCGTCCGGCGTGCAGTCCACCACCACCGCATCGGCGTTCTGCGCACGCATCCGTGCCGCCACCTCGGCAAGCGCGGTGGCGGCCCCGACCACCAGAGGCGGGCGGGGAATCACCGCGCCCACTTCCCGCAGTCTGAGGTAGGGCTCCAGGCCCTGGTTCAGCGCCAGGTCCGTCTGGGACACGATGCCCGCCGGTTCACCGTCTTCGTCAACCACCAGAGCGTGGCGTTTGCCGCTGTCGCGCAGGCGGATTGCCGCCTCTCCCGCCGCCAGGGTGGCGGGCAGGGACAGTACCGGCGTGCTCATGGCGGTGTGGATGGGCTGTTGGAACTGGTCCGGGGTGTCGAAGTCTACGGACAGGGCGTCGTGCTCGGTCCAGATACCGACGATGCCGTTCCGGTCGCGGACCAGGATCGAGCTGACGCCGTTCTGGCTCATGCGGGCGGCGGCCTCGGCAATCGGGGTGTCGGGGCTGCACTCCAGCAATTGGCCGGTGTGCATGATGCGGGCGAGGGGAAATGACGGCCCCATGGTGGCTCCTGTCTGCGTGTTCGTCCTATTTCGAAAAGCGGGGCGTGTCCTGGGACTGTGTTGGCGTATTGTGCCCTGCCGGGAAACGCACGATTTTGACAGGCATCAATCCCCGGTTCAGCTTATGCTTTAGTGTAGGTATCCCGTTTCCTCAAAACCGCAAGGAGTGGTGACCGTGATGAGCAGCCGACAATCGGAGCTGGAAAATCTGAAGGCGGACCTGAGCACGCGCCTGGCGCGCTACCAGGCGCACCAGAATCGCGAAGCGGGGGCGGTGGCCAAGGATTTCGAGGAGCAGGCCACGGAAACCCAGAACGATGAAGTGGTGGACTCCCTGGAGGCCGAGACCCGGGCCGAGCTGGCGCAGATTGAGCACGCCCTGGCGCGGATCGAGCAGGGCGTGGGGGACGAGTGCGAGCGGTGTGGCCGGGCGATCGACCCCCGCCGGTTGCAGGTGCTGCCCTACACCACCGTGTGCGTGGAATGCGCGGAGGATTGAGCCCTGACGGCCGGGCGGGCAGGTGCGGTGGCGACTCCGGATGTGGTCTTCCGTACCCGGGGGATCACCAAGGTCTATGATCAGGGCGAGGTCCAGGTACAGGCGCTTCGGGGCATCGACTTGGATCTGTTCGCGGGCGAGCTGGTGGTCATGCTCGGGGCGTCGGGGTCGGGAAAATCGACCCTGCTGAATATCCTGGGCGGGCTGGATGTACCCACGGCGGGGAAGGTCTGGTACCGCGATCAGGAACTGAGCCGGGCCAGCGATGCCACGCTCACCCGTTTCCGACGGGATCACGTCGGGTTCGTATTCCAGTTCTACAACCTGATTCCCAGCCTGACGGCGCGGGAGAACGTGGCCGCGGTGACCGAGATCGCCCGCCGGCCGATGTCGCCGGAGGCGGCGCTGGCTCTGGTGGGGCTGGAGTCCCGCATGGACCATTTTCCGGCCCAGCTGTCCGGCGGCGAGCAGCAGCGGGTGGCGATTGCCCGAGCCATTGCCAAGCGGCCGGAGGTGCTGTTGTGCGACGAACCCACCGGGGCGCTGGACTCGGCAACCGGCATCCTGGTGCTCGAAGCCTTGGCCCGGGCCAACCGGGAAACCGGAACCACCACCGTCATCATCACCCACAACGCCGCCATCGCCGCCATGGGCGACCGGGTGATCACCCTGTCCGATGGCCGGATCAGCGGCGAGCACCGTAACCACACCCGGCAGGCCCCCCGGGGGCTGAGCTGGTGATCCGGTGGCCCTGACCTCGTCCGTGCTCAACACCAAGGTTCGCCGGGAGCTGTGGCGGATGCGCGGACAGGTGCTGGCGATCGCCCTGGTGATTGCCGGCGGCGTGGCGGTCAGTGTGCTGTCGCTGGCGAACTACACCTCGCTGATCACGACGCGGGCCGCCTACTACGACGATTACCGGTTTGCCGATGTTTTCGTGACCCTGAAACGCGCCCCGCGTCACTTGGCGGCGGTGATCGCCGGGCTGCCCGGGGTTCAGGCTGTGACCGCGCGGGTGGAGGCTTCGGCCAAGCTGGAGGTTCCGGGGTTCGACGAGCCAGTGTCGGCCCGGCTCGTGTCCCTGCCTCCGGAAGGACAACCCCGGGTCAACCGCCTGTTTCTGCGCCAAGGGCGCCTGCCGCATCCCGGTCGTAGCCGGGAAGTGGCGGTGATCCAGAGTTTTGCCGAAGCTCACGATCTGACGCCGGGCGACCGCTTTGCCGCCATCATCAACGGGCGGCGGCAGACCCTTCGCATCACCGGTGTGGTGGAGTCGCCGGAATTCATCTATGTGATGCCCCCCGGGGGCATGTTGCCGGACTACGCCCGCTACGGCGTATTGTGGCTGAGTCGGGACGCCCTGGCCGCCGCCATGGACATGACCGGTGCCTTCAACAGCCTGGTGGCGAGGGTGGCCCCGGAGGTGCCGGTGGCCTCGGTCATGGCTGCCATGGACCGTTTGCTGGCCCGCTACGGAGGTACCGGTGCCCATGGTCGGGAGGATCAGGTTTCCCATCAGTTGCTGGACGACGAGCTGGTCCAGCTCAGGACCATGGCCACGGTGTTTCCCGCCATCTTCATGGCGGTGGCCATGTTTTTGCTCAACGTCGTGATCCAGCGGCTGATCAACACCCAGCGCGACCTCATCGCCATTCTCAAGGCGTTTGGGTACAGCAACCGGCAGGTGGGGTGGCACTTTAGCCAGATGGTGCTGACCATCGCCGTGATCGGCCTGGTTCTGGGTATGGGCCTGGGGGTCTGGCTGGGGCGGGCCATGGGCGAGCTGTACATGCAGTATTACCGGTTTCCCGCCCTGCTGTTCCGGCTGGATTGGGGCTGGATGGCCCTGGTGTCCGGCCTGACCCTCTTGGTGGCCTGGCTCGGTGGCTGGCGTGCCATCCGTCACGCCACCGCGTTGCCGCCGGCGGAGGCCATGCGGCCGGAGGGGCCGGCCCGGTTTCGGGTAACGCGCCTGGAGCGATGGCTGACGCCGCCCCGGTTTTCCCAGCCGTCCCGAATGATTGTCCGGCAGCTGTTCCGGTCCCCCGCCAAGACGGCGCTGTCCCTGAGTGGCGTGGCCCTGGCCACGGCGGTGGTGGTGGTCGGCAATTTTCAGTTCGATGCCGTAACCCTGATGGTGCATGCCCAGTTCGCCCGGGTTCAGCAGCAGGACGCCGCGGTCACCTTCGTCGAGCCGGTCAACGCTTCGGCCCTGTACAGCCTGCGGCGTCAGCCCGGGATCCGGTATGCCGAGGGCCGGCGGGTGGTGGCGGTGCGCCTGGTCAACGGTCATCGACGGTCGCGCACCGTATTGACCGGCCTGCCGGAGCCGGCGCACCTCCAGTTCGTGATCGACCAGGACCTGAATCCAGTGCCGGTACCGGAGCACGGCCTGCTGCTGACGGATTTCCTGGCCCGGTCCCTGGCGGTACGGCCCGGTGACCGGTTGCGGGTGGAACTTCTGGAGGGTGACCGGCGGCGGCTGGAGCTGCCCGTCTCCGGCGTCACCCGCGAGTTCCTTGGGGTGGGGGCCTACCTGCGCCTGCCGGTCATGAACCGCGCCCTCGGTGAAGGTCCCCTGATCAATCAGGCGCTGTTGAACCTGTCGCCGGAGCAGGCCACAGCCACCTACCAGGCATTGCGGGACATGCCCCGGGTTCTGGCCATTACCCTGCGCCGGACGATGCTGGACAGTTTCCATCAGACCATGGCCCGGACCTTTCTCACGTTCACTCTGTTCATTAGCGCCCTGGGCGGGATCATCGCCTTTGGCGTGGTCTACAACACGGTCAGGATCTCACTGGCCGAGAAGGGCCGGGAGCTGGCCAGCCTGAGGGTTCTCGGCTACAGCCACCGCGAGGTTGCCCACATTCTGCTGGGAGAGGTGGCGGTCCTGGTCCTGGCCGGCATTCCGCTGGGGTGGCTGGTGGGGTATGGTCTGGCCGGGGCGGTGGTGACGGCGATGCAGACCGAATTGTACCGGGTGCCGTTGACGGTGACCCCGCAAACGCTGGCGATTGCCGCCTCGGTGGTGGTGGCATCATCCCTGGCCTCCGGCCTGGTGGCCTGGCGGCGGTTGCGCGGGCTGGATCTGGTGGCGGTGCTGAAAACCCGGGAGTAGGCGCGGCCCAGGGCCGGCGACAACGGATGGAACGGAATGAGGTGATGCAGGTGCGAGGGCGGGGCAAATGGCTGTTCTGGGGGCTCTGGGGCGCGCTGGCTCTGGTGGCGGTGGGGGTTGCCCTGCGTCCGGACCCGGTCTGGGTCGACCTGGCCGTGGTCGATCGCGGCCCCCTTGAAGTGGTCATTACCGAAGAGGGGCGAACCCGGGTGAAGGACCGCTACCGGGTGTCGGCCCCGGTGGCGGGGTATCTGCACCGGGTGGCGCTGGAGGTGGGGGACCCGGTTCGGGCCGAGGATCGGCTGGCCCAGGTGGATCCCTTGCCTTCCGACATTCTGGACGCCCGAACCCGGGCCGAGTCGGAAGCGCGGGTGAACGCGGCCCAAGCCGCCCTGATGTCGGCCCGTCAGCAGGTCGAGGCGGCCATGGCCGATGCCCGGCTGGCCCGACAGGAACTGGACCGGTTGCTGGCGCTGAAGGACCGGGACGGCGGCCGTTTTGTCTCGGACGAGGCGTTGTCCCGGGCTCGGGCCAGCGAGGAACGGGCCCAGGCGCAGCTGCGATCGGCGCGGTTCGAGGCGGATGTCCGGGACCATGAGCTGGCCGCCGCCCGTACCCGTCTGGAGGTGTCCGCGGCGCGGCGGCCGGGGCAGACGGTACCGGAGCGACTGGACCTTCGCTCGCCGGTGGCGGGGGCCATTCTGGCGGTGATTCGTAAGAGCGAGGGCATCATCCAGGCGGGGGAGCCCATCGTCGAAGTGGGCAATCCGGAGGCACTGGAGGTGGTGGTGGATGTGCTCAGCTACGACGCCGTCCAGCTCCGGACGGGCGGCGAGGTTCGCCTGCGCGGTTGGGGCGGGGCGCCGCTTGTCGGTGTGGTACGCCGGGTGGAGCCCGTGGGGTTCGAGGACATTTCCGCGCTTGGCGTCGAGGAGCGGCGCGTCCAGGTGGTGGTGGACATCACCAGTCCGGCCGGTCTGGCGGCGGGCGCGCGGGTGGTTCGCCACCCCGACCGGCAGCTCGAGGATGGCACCCGGGTGCGGAGTCGCTGACGACGGTGACCGGGATTGCAAAGCGCCGGGCTCGGTGCCACCCTGATTCGTCCAATGGAAAGGGAGATTGAACCGTGTCGTCCAAGACGCAGCATTCCGTAGCCGCGCTGGCGTGGCTGGCAATATTCTTGGCGGTGTTTCTCTGGTCCGCGATCCATCCCAAGGATCGGCTGACCTGGGTCCTGGAGGTGCTGCCCGCAGTGATCGGATTCGGCGCCGTGATCTGGTGCTATCTGCGTTTTCCCCTGACCCCACTGGTGTACGGGTTGATCCTGGTCCACGCCATCATCCTGATGGTGGGCGGCCACTACACCTATGCCGAGGTGCCGCTGTTCGACACCCTGGGTGACGGGTTCGGGTGGCAACGCAACAACTACGACAAGCTGGGCCACCTGGCCCAGGGCTTCATCCCGGCCATCATCGCCCGGGAAGTGCTGATCCGGCGTGCGGTTTTCGCCCGGCCCCGCTGGCTGGCCTTTTTCGTGGTGTGCTTCTGCCTGGCGCTGAGCGCGTTCTATGAACTGATCGAGTGGTGGGTGGCGTTGCTCAGCGCGCAGGCGGCGGACGCCTTCCTGGGAACCCAGGGATACGTCTGGGATACCCAGTCCGACATGGCCTGGGCCCTGGTCGGGGCCCTCGCGGCGCTGGTGCTGCTGCGGCCGGTGCACGACCGACAGTTGCGGGCGCTGGGGGGGAGCCATGGCTGAGCGGGAACAGGACCGGGCACCGACGGGGTTGCCCCGCAGCCAGGTCATCGGCCTGTTGCTCGGCGCCGCCTTCCTGCTGGCCACCCTGGTGCTGTCACCGCCGCAGGGGATGGCTCCGGAGGCTTGGTCGGCGCTGGGGCTGATGCTGCTGATGGCGACCTGGTGGAGCACCGAGGCCATTCCCATCCCGGCGACGGCGCTGTTGCCGATCGTGCTGGTGCCGGCGCTGGGGCTGGGCTCGATCAGCCAAGCCACGACCCCCTATGCCAATCCGATCATTTTCCTGTTTCTCGGCGGCTTCACCCTGGGGCTGGCGATGCAGCGCTGGAATCTGCACCGGCGCATCGCGCTGGCAACCCTGCGGGCGATGGGGAGTCGGCCGCGGCGGCAGATTGCCGGATTCATGATCGCGACCGCGTTTCTGAGCATGTGGGTCAGCAATACCGCGACCGCGATCATGATGCTTCCGATCGGCCTATCCGTGATCGGCATGACCCGGGACGACAACCGCGACGGGGTGCGCCGCTATGCCACCGCGCTGCTGCTGGCCATCGCCTACGCCGCCAGTATCGGCGGCATCGCGACACTGATCGGCACGCCGCCGAATGCCTTGCTGGCGGCGTACCTGAGCGAGGAGCAGGGCGTGGCGGTCGGATTCGCCCAGTGGATGCTGCTGGGGGTTCCCGTGGCGGGGATCATGCTGGCCTTGGCCTGGTGGTGGCTGACCCGGAAGGACTTCGGGCTGGCCGGCCACACGGACAGTGGCGACCTGATCCGGCGCGAGCTGGCGGAACTCGGTCCGTTCAGCAAGGCCGAAGCCTGGGTCGCCGGGGTGTTTCTGGTCACGGCCATGGCCTGGATCCTGAGGCCGTTCCTGTCCGCACACCTGGCGCCGTGGCTGTCGGACACCGGAATCGCCATCGCCGCTGCCATCGCCATGTTCCTGATTCCGGTGGACGTACGGAAACGGCAATTCCTGCTGGACTGGGACACCGCCAAGGGCTTGCCCTGGGGGGTGCTGCTGCTGTTCGGGGGCGGGCTTGCCATGGCCGGGGTGATCAGCAGCTCCGGCTTGGCGGAATGGATTGCCGGCACCCTGAGCGTGGCGGGCACCCTGCCGACTCTGCTGCTGATCGTTCTGGTCGCCGGCGTCATCATCTTCCTGACCGAAGTCACCAGCAATACCGCCACGGCCGCGGCCTTCCTGCCTTTGCTTGGCGCCCTGGCGGAATCCCAGGGGGTCTCGCCGGTACTGCTGACGGTGCCCGCGGCCATCGCCGCCAGCTGCGCTTTCATGATGCCGGTCGCCACACCCCCCAACGCCATCGTGTTCTCCAGTGGCCACATGCGGATCGCCGACATGATCCGTGCCGGGCTGGCGCTGAACCTGATGGGCATCGCCGTGGTGACCCTGCTGTGCTACGGCCTGATTGCCTTGGTTTTCTCCCTCTGACGGCGGGCGCGCCGGTGATCCCCAGGCCGGCGCCGTCGCCGGCATGAACCAGTTCTCAGAACACCCCCCATTGCAGCGACAGATTTGAGGCACAGTTATCTTTCAGCGTGTCGCGATTTCGGTATCTTACCGTAACAACATGTAACCGCTCGCTGTCGGACCCAATAACAACAGGAACATCACCCAAGATGCTGCTGGTGCTGGCCGGATCACTCCTTACCTTCGCCATCGTGCAGGAAGCCACGGTGGTGGAGCCCGTGACGAAAGGGACCGTGGTCATCGAGCAGGATGTCGATGCCAGCCCGGTGGAGCTGCGGATGGATGTGAAGGTCGAGCCGCTGGTGGAGCAGAAGTACCGGAACATCGTCCGCCAGGCCTATGACTACAGCTGCGGCAGCGCCGCCTTGACCACCATTCTCAATTTCTACCTGGGCCGGACCCTGTCCGAGCGGCAGGTGATGGAAGGGTTGCTGCACTACGGGGAAAGCGAGCGGATCGTCCAGCGCCGTGCCTTTTCCATGCTCGACATGAAGCGGCTGGTTACGGCGCTGGGTTACCCCTCGGGCGGCTTCCGGGCCAGCATTGACGACCTCAAGGACCTGGATCACCCCGCCATCGTTCCCATCCACCACGCGGGCTTCAAGCATTTTGTGGTGCTGCGCACCATCCGCGATGGGCGTGCCTACCTGGCGGACCCTTCCGTGGGCAACATCTCGTTCACGCTGGCCCAGTTCGAGGAGAAATGGGACGACAACGTCCTGTTCATCGTCTTTCCGGGCGGCGAAAAGCCGCTGGACAACCTGGAGCTGAAGGAGGAAGACCTGCGCTTCGTGGACGACCAGACCCTGACGATGTTGGCCCTGCAGCGGATTCCCGAGTTCCACGAGGCCACGGCGCGGCGCATCAACAACCTGCTTGAGCGGCAGAAAAACAACCCGGACGGCAGTGTCGAAAACACCCGAAAACAACTGCACTACCGTCGCAACTGATGGCCGGGCCCGACGCCCGGTGCGGGAACATAACAAAAAGGAAATCGGATGAATCGTTGGCTTGTGCGAGGCGTAATCCTGGCGACCACGGCGGCTGTCTGGCCGGGCGTGGCGCTGGCTCAGGATGACAGCGTGGACCAGGCGCGGGAAGCGTTGGCAAGGCAGGAGGGCGACGAGGACGCGTCCAAGCAGCTGGAAGAGGTGTTCCAGGCGGCGGAAAAAAACTATTCCCTGCAGAAAAAGGGCACGCACGCCCTGAACTACTCGTTCGATTATTCCTACACCGCGGACCAGAGGCTGGATCTGGCCATCACCAACGGATCGGTTCGCAACCTCGACGTGGTGCCCTCGGCCACCCACAACTTCACCAATGCCTTTTCCTACGACTATGGCCTGCTCGACAACCTGACCCTGGGCACCCGCATCCCCCTGGTGGTGAAGTACGACACTGAGGACGAACTCAGCATCTATGACCTTGGCGACGTGTCGTTCACCGGTCGCTGGCAGCCGTTCGCGTACGTGCCGGGCAAGATCTCGACCACCCTGTTTGGCACTTTCACGACGAAGACCGGCGTCAGCCCCTACGAAATCGACATCAAGGAGCAGCTGTCCACCGGCAGCGGCTACTACTCCCTGGGCGGCGGTGTCAGCCTCTCCAAGGTACTGGACCCGGTGGTGGTGTTCGGTTCCGCCAGCGCCACCTACAACTTTCCGGCGGAGGACCTGGAGCAGGTTCGCGGCGCGCGCCTGCTGGTGAAGGTGGAACCGGGCTTCGGCCTGTCCGGCTCAGCGGGCTTTGCCTATTCCCTGTCCTACGACATTTCCCTGAGCGTGTCGGTTCAGCTCAGCTACAGCGACGAGACCGTGCTGACGTTCTCCAACGGCGAGCGGGCCATGGCCCAGGACCAGATGACGGGCTTCCTCAGCATGTCCCTCGGTACCCGAGTCAGCGACACCACCATCGTCAACACCAGCCTCGGTATCGGGCTGACCGAGGATGCGCCGGATTTCTCCCTGGGCGTGTCCCTGCCCATCAACTTCTCAGGCCTGAAAGAGTGACGGTCGCGGCCAATCCGTAACGGCAGGGGAAGGATCTCATGGCACACATCAGCCACAAGCGGCACCTACTCGCGGCCTTGGTCGCCAGCCTGATGTCCGGCGGCGTTCAGGCCCAGCTGGTACAGAACCTCACCATTCACCCGAAGGCGCTGGCGCTGGGCAACGCGGTCACCGCCGACCCGCCGGGCATCATGGCCATTCACTACAACCCTGCGGGGCTGACCAAGCTGGATGGCCGCCAGCTTGAAGTCAACCTGCTCAGTATCTACCTGGATGCCGACGCCGATTTCATGGCACCCGACGGCTATGAGATCTTCGGCATCGACGGGCTGGAAATCGACCCCAATACCGGCCGCCAGCGGGACCCGGTTGCCAACAGCCACAGCCACACCAACAACGTGGCGCTCTACCTGCCGGGCTATGGCATCCTGCGCGCGCCTCCGGGGCCGGCGGTGGCGCCGTCCGCCGGCATCAGCATCAACCCGCCGGGTTCCAAGCTGACCTTCGGCAACGCGTTCTACCTGCCCATGGCCGCCGGCTACTACCGGGACAAGGATGACCCGGGGCGTTACCAGCCCCAGGCTCAGGCCCTACAGCGCATCACCTACCTGTCGCCGACGGTGGGGTATGAAATCAACGACGAGTGGTCGGTGGGAGCGGGTATCCACCTGTCCCACATGGGGCTGGCGGTGGACCAGTACATGCGGGCACCCAACATGCTGCTGGGGGTCGCCGAGATCCTGCAGGACGCCTTCAACTGTGAAAGCGGAGACGAGCCGCTGCAGCCCTGGCTGGCGCTGTGCGGCGGCAACGTGGGCCCCTGGGACGATATCGGCGCGCTCAACCTGAACGTGCAGGAGAGCCTGTCGCCCACCTATGCCCTGGGCGTCATCTGGGAACCGAAGGACTGGTTCCGCTGGGGGGCCAGCTACACCTCCGAAGCCGATATGAACATGAAGGGCACCTTCGAGATCCAGTACACCGACGACTGGTCCGGCTTCTGGCAGAGCGTGAACGGCTCGGTGCTGGGCGCCATTACCTCGGCAATCCTCAGCCTGCCGTCCGGAGCGCCCCGGGAGGCGGGAAATGTGACCCTGGACCTGGTGTATCCCCAGCATTTTCAGACCGGTATCAGTGTCGACGTGCACCCCAAGCTCACCCTGAACGCCGACATCGGTTGGACCGACTTCGCCCAGTGGGACGCCTTCGTCTTCCGTTTCGACCGCAACCTGGAATTCCTGAACGCCGCGCGCATCCTGTCCCCCGACAACGCCACCCCCAACACCCTGCGTCTGCCGCTGGGCTTCAAAAGCCAGTGGAACTGGGCCTTTGGCGCCGAGTTTCATGCCTCGTCCCGGCTGGATCTGAGGGCCGGGGTGGAGATCCGGGATTCGGTGATTCCGGACGATCAGCGCCAGATCATGGCGCCGTTCGGCGGCGCCAACCTGTACAGCATCGGCCTGGGCTATCGCTGGGACAAGGACACGGAGATCGACATGAACCTCAGTTACCTGCAGTCGATCGAGACCATTCCGGCGGATACCAGTTGCAACGTCAACTGCGATAACATCACCAACATCATCTACAACCCCTATGCGGGCCTGAACATCAAGACCTCCTTGCGGGTCGTCATGGCCGGGCTCAGTTTCCGCACCAAGTTCTGAGCCGGGCCGGGGAGGCGTCATGAAAGCATGGATTTCGCAGGGCGGGTACCGGGCCCTGGCCATTCTGACGGTCACCTTGCTGACGGCCTGTCAGGGCGCGGCGCCACCACAGGCTGAACGGGACGGTTACTTCACCTGGGTCGACGAGCAGGGCCGGGTCAGATCATCGCCGATTCCCGCCGCCACGCCGGCACCCGATACCGAGGCGCCCGCCGGGACCCCGGTGCCCGGGAACCGGCCCGAACCCCCGCTGGCGGCGGAACCGGTGGACGACTATACCTTGGAAAATTACCCCGACGGTGACGAGCTTGCGGCACACGGGTTCGTGCGCCCGGGCCAGCCCAAGCCCTATTTCACTTGGCGTGACGCCGACGGCAATATCCGTGTCAGCTACTACACCCGGGATCTGCGCTCGGATCCGGACCGGCCTGAGCGCCGGGGACCGGTCGACATCACCGAAGCCACCGTATATCAGGGGCCGGTTCCGGCTTCGCCGGAGCGGCCGGTGGCGGGTTACGATCCTGACGCCCTCACCATCCTTGGCGTCGAGCCGGACGACTTCTTCAGCCGCTTCACCCGGGATTGCTGTACCTCCCTCAACCCGGCGGGCCACACCCGTTGGGTGACCGGTCGGGAATTCGAGGTGGACCTCACTCCGGAGACGCCGACCCACCGGTTCAGCACCGGCGACAGCCCCTTTGCCCTGGTGGCGCTGCCCCTGCCCAGGGAATACCCGGACTTTCTGATGCAGCTGAGGTCCTACGCCGATGATGGGCTGTTTGTACCCTCGCTGGCTTTCCTGGACCGTAACCTGAAACCGGTTCGGGTGATCACCGACCTGGCCACCACGTTCACGCCGGAAAGCTGGCACACCCGGGCCTATCTGGAAGCCCGGGTGCCGGTGTTTCCTGCCCGGGGGGAGCGCTGGCTGCTGCTGTTCACCCGCGATCGGGACCTCGATGGGCAGACCGTGCACGAGGGCCCGGGCGGCGTCCGGGCCATCCCCCATGGCCGAACCGGAGAGCTGGGGCTGCGGCTGATCACGGAGGACTGAGGCGTTGCTCAGTCCTCCGGCTGGCGCAGATCCAGCCAGGGCTGGGACAGCCAGTAATAGCGCCCGTTTCCGGCGGGATAGGTGCAGTTGTAACGGAACCGCCGGCTGTCGATTGGCCGCGGTGCGGTGACCCGGACCCTGTAGTCATTGTCCGCCTGTACTGGAATCCGGCCCTGACCGGAGGCGAAACAGGTCAGACGCTTGGGGTCGAACCCGTCCGGCAGCGTCAACACCAACGTGGGCGGCTGGCTGTCAACGATACCGTCCGGAAGGGCGGCGGCATCGACCGGCAAGGCCCGGCTGAGCAGCTTGTCCCTGAGACTGCCCAACTGGCCAAAGGCATTGGCCATGGGAAAACGGGGCAGACGACGGCGGTCCGACTGCGGTCCGATCGGTCCCGAATGCTGACCGAACCCGAGCCAGCCCCGGCGGGCCACTTCCGAAGCCAGTCCGGCATCGAATTCGCCATAGGGGTAGGCCAGCATCGGCACCTCGGCTCCCAGTTTCTCGTTCAGCGTCCGCTGGGCCCGGTCCAGACTGTCGGCGACCCGCGTCTGCCAGGCCGACTCAGATTCTCCGGGGGCCCGGGCCAGATGGCCATGGTCGGCGCTGTGGTTGGCGATGGTTACCCCGTCTCGGGCCGCCAGTTCGGCCAGCTGAGCCCAGGTCATGTAGCCGGGCCGCCCGACCGCGTCGGTATTGACGAAAATGGTGTAGGGCCAGCCCCGCGCCTGAAGTCGGGGTGCCGCGTTGGTGTAGACGGAGGCGTAGGCGTCATCGAAACTGATGGCGACTTGGTTGTGATCGTCCGTCCGCGTGAGCGCGGCCTCGGTTCCCCTCTGCAGGGGCACGACCTCCAAACCCAGTTCGGCGATCATGTCCAGTTGGGCTTCGAACAGGGACACGGAGGTACTGGTGGACGGCGGTGTGGCGTCGCTGACGTGATGGTACTGGAGCACGGCCAGGTCAGCCTTTGCGGCACCGGTCAGCAGGGTCGCGAGCAGGGTGGCGAGCAGGTGACATGCGTTTCTCATGACAAACGGTTTCCGACGAAACATGGGTTGGCGGGAACGAACGGGTCAAATCGAGTATTGGAAATGGGCCTTTAGGACCGAAAACGCCTGGTTCAGACGTTGCACGGTCTCGGTGTCGCCCCCCCGGTCCGGGTGGGCCCGCATCACGGCCCGGCGGAAGGCCTGCTTGACCAGGGCGAAGTCCTCGGGCAGGGCGTCCAGGCCCAGCTGCCGGGCGGCGGCCCGGGTTTCCTCCCGGGCCGGCGGCGTGCGCGGAGCGCCGGCCCAGAAGTCATCCATCATCTGGCGGATGCTGTCCTCGGACAGCCGGTACTGGCTCAGATCCAGATAGAACAGGCGAAGTGGGTCCGGCGCGCCGGGCATGGTATCGGTACGGGGCTCGGCCGTGGCCTGCAGGCGGATCCTTAGGGGGCTGATGGTCAGGGATTCTCCAGCCTCCGCCAGTTGGTCACGCAGCCGGTAGAGGGTATGAAATATCAGGAAATGAACCGGGTACAGCCTGGCCGGGTCGTGGAAATCCACGTCGCCGACCAGCTGCCAGGGCGCCGCCTGCAGTGCCTTGATCAGGGCCAGTTCACTGACCCCAGCGGGGTGGGCGCGAAGGGTGTGTTCAATGGCCACCAGCAGGTGCTGAACCTGTTGCTCCAGTTGGGCCTGCCGGGCGTCCTGGCCCCGGGAGGGCATGTCTGTCCGCGAGAGTAAGTTGCGGCTGTCCATGTGTCGAGTGCCTGTCCCTTGATCTCCGTGATGCGTATAATCGCACGCTCACTGATCTGATGAATGTGGTTGCTATGTCTGAAGCTATGACCGCCAACCTGGACGCCCCTGTGCCGGCTTCCGAGCAGGAACGCCGCCAGAAGCTGGAACTGAACAAATTGCAGAAGCGCCTGCGCCGGGAGGTGGGGCAGGCGATCGCGGACTTCTCGATGATCGAGGCCGGCGACAAGGTCATGTGCTGCCTGTCCGGCGGCAAGGACTCCTACGCCATGCTCGATATCCTGATGAACCTCCAGAAGAGCGCGCCGGTCTCCTTTGAGCTGATCGCCGTCAACCTGGACCAGAAGCAGCCGGGATTCCCCGAGGATGTCCTGCCGAATTACCTGGCGTCCCTGGGCATCGAATACCACATCATCGAGAAGGACACCTACAGTATTGTCAAGGAAAAAGTCCCCGAGGGAAAGACCACCTGTGGCCTGTGCTCGCGGTTGCGCCGGGGCATCCTGTACAACTTCGCCGCCGAGCATGGCGTGACCAAGATCGCTCTGGGACATCACCGGGACGACCTGCTCGAAACCCTGTTCCTGAATATGTTCTACGGCGGCAAGCTGAAGTCCATGCCGCCGGTGCTGCACAGTGACGACGGCCGCAACACGGTCATTCGTCCGCTGGTGTACGCCCGGGAGAAGGACATCGCCCGCTACGCCGCCCTGCGTCGTTTCCCCATCATTCCCTGCAATCTCTGCGGTTCCCAGGAGAACCTGCAGCGGCAGGTCATCAAGGAGATGCTGCAGGCCTGGGACAAACAGCATCCGGGCCGGCTGGAGACGATGTTCCGGGCCCTGTGCAACGTTGAGCCCTCGCACCTGGCGGACCCGAACCTGTACGACTTCCGCGAGGGCCGGCGCCTGGGAGGCAAGCGCCAGGCCATGTTCCAGAATGCCAGTGCCAACGGCGACGAGCACTTCGGCCGGCTGGATGTCCTGAATCTCTAGCTCCCCGGCCAGGGCAGGGGCAGCGTCCAGAGACCGAACAGGATCAGCAGCACGCCGCTGGCCCGGCGGAAGCCTTGCTGTTTCTGCAGGCCCTGGATCCACTGGGCCGCGTAGCCGGTTGCGAACATGGAAGGCAGGGTACCCAGGCCAAAGAAGAACATGGTCAGCGCCGCCGAGGCGGTGGTTGGCTGGAGCGCCGCCCAGCCGAGGGTGCTGTAGACCAGACCGCAGGGCAGCCAGCCCCAGACCGCACCCAGGGCCAGCGCTTGCCAGGGGCGGCGGACCGGCATCAGGGCCCGGGCGGCTGGCGCCAGCCGGCGCCAGACCGGCGCCCCTAACCGTTCGACATAGCGAATGCCCTGCCACCACTGCGCCATGGACAGCCCCATGAACACCAGCAGAAGCCCTGCCAAGCTTCGCAGCACCAAGCCCACAGAGGCCCAGCTTGCCGCCGCATGGGTGCTGAGTAGGGCGATCAGGGTGGCGATACCGGTATAGCTGGCGATCCGGCCAAGGTTGAAGGACAGCAGCATCAGCGACTGGCGGGCGCGGAATCCTTTGCCAACCGGCAGCGCCATCGACAGGGACGCGCTGATGCCGCCGCACATGCCCAGGCAGTGTGTGCTGCCGAGCAGTCCGATCAGGAAGGCGCTGGGATAGCTGAG
Organism: Marinobacter lutaoensis; assembly: GCF_001981305.1. GTDB lineage: Bacteria > Pseudomonadota > Gammaproteobacteria > Pseudomonadales > Oleiphilaceae > Marinobacter > Marinobacter lutaoensis. The sequence continues at coordinate 505,273 of NZ_MSCW01000001.1, forward strand.
GTAGAGTTCCGGTTGCATCAGGTGCGCGGGTCGCCGTCTTGGCGGTCGTCGTCGGCGTTTTCGTCGGTTGCCTGGTCCGGGTTGGATACCCGGGCTTCCTTGGGAATCATCGCCTCGTCGTCATCGTAGAGGATGCGGTGCGCGGGGCCTTCCACATCGTCATACTGCCCGCTCTTGACGGCCCAGGCGAACAGGACAATGCCGACGGCCACCAGCAGCAGCATCAACGGAACCAGCACCATTACAATCTGCATTGCCAATACCTCGCTTGGAACAGAGGGGAGTACCTTATCAGGGCGCTACCGGGGCGCCAACCGGCGGGGCTGAGCGTGGCGTGTGCCCCCGCCCCGGGCTGCCGCTCAATCTCAGGGCATTGAGTACCACGATCAGCGAACTGGCCGACATGCCGATGGCCGCGAGCCAGGGGGGAACCAGACCGGCGGCCGCCAGCGGCAGGGCGCAGACGTTGTACACCAGGGCCCAGACCATGTTCTGGCGAATCACCCGCCGGGTCCGACGGCCGGTTTCGAGCGCTTCCACCAGCTGCATCAGTTGCCCGTTCAGGAGCACGGCATCGGCCTGGAGCTGGGTCAGATCGGCGGCACTACCCATGGCTACGGACAGGCCCGCGCCGGCCATGGAGGGCAGGTCATTGAGGCCGTCGCCGACCATCATGACCTGATGACCGTCCCCGCGCAGCTGTTCCAGCACCGCCAGCTTCTGCTCCGGTGAGGCCTGGCCGATCGCCTCCTCGATGCCCAGGGCCGCCGCAACCCGGGTGACATGACGGGAGCGGTCGCCGCTGAGCAGCAGGGTCCGAATGCCCAAACGTTTCAGTGCCGCGATGGCGTCGGCGGCGTCTTCCCGGACTTGGTCGTCGAGCTGGAATCGGGCCAGCCATTCCCGGTCGGAAACCAGCCAGATCTCCATCCCCTCGCCGTGGCCGCGTTCCGGGGCGGCAGCGGTGGTGTGGCCGGCGACGAAATCGAAATGGCCGATGGCCAGTGACAGCCCTTCGTACCGGCCGGTCAGACCACCGCCCAGGTGATTGCGAACGTCCGCCACCGGCGCCGCGGCCTGGTCCTGGAACACCCGTGCAATCGGGTGTTCGGAGTGCTTTTCCAGTCCGGCCGCCAGTTTCATGCAGGTTTCGGCGTCCAGGCTACCCACGACTTGATGGCCAACCAGACTGAGTTCGCCCCGAGTCAGCGTACCGGTCTTGTCGAACACCACGGTGTCAATGGTGTTCATGGATTCCAGGGTATGGCCTCGGGTCGGCAGGAAGCCCAGCCGGCGCAGCCGGACCGTGGCGGCGGTGATGGCGGTCGGGGTGGCCAGGGAGAGCGCGCAGGGGCAGGTGACCACCAGTACCGACAGGGTGATATCGAAGGCGTTGTCGGCGCCGGCCAGCCACCAGCCGATCCAGACCAGGGGCGCGAGGATCAGGACCCGGCCGACGAACTTGCCGGCGATGCGGTCCGCCATGCGTGCCACCGGTGGCTTCTCTGCCTGCACCCGGTCGAGTACCCGCAGGATGCCGGACAGGCGGGTCTGAGAGCCGGCTTTCTCCACCCGCACGTCCAGGGCATGCTCGCCGTTGACGCTGCCGGCATGCACTGGGTCGCCGGGGTGGCGCAGTTCGGGCAGGTACTCCCCGGTCAGTGCTGCCTCGTTGAGGGTGGAGCTGCCACTGACAATGACGCCGTCCACGGGTAGGGTCTCGCCGGGGCGGACCCGCACGATGTCGCCCGGCCGGATGTCGTGGGCGGGAACGATGTCCACGTCACCATCCCGGACCCGGGCCGCGACCGCCGGCTGGAAACCCGCCAAGGCGTTGCCGGTCAGGCCGGCGCGATACCGGGCCTGGACCTCGACGTAGCGGCCCAGCAGCAGGAAGAAGGTGAACATGCATACGGATTCGAAATAGACTTCCTCGCCTCCGAACACCGTGACCCAGGCGCTGGCGGTGTAGGCCAGGCCGATGGCGATGGCGACCGGAACGTCCATGGTCAGGTGCCGGCTCTGGAGGTCGCGCCGGGCGTTGCGGAAAAAGGGACGGGCGCTGTAGAACACCACCGGCGTGGCAACCAACAGGCTGAACCAGCGGAAGAAGGTCACGAACTCCGCAGACAGGCCGTTGACCAGCTCAAAATACAGGGGAAAGGCGAGCATCATGCTCTGGAAGGAACCGATACCGGCGATGGCCAGCCGGATCAGCATGGACCGGTGCTCCGCCTTCAGCTGCCGCTCCACGTCATCCGCCTGATACGGGCGCGCGGTGTAGCCCAGCCGGTGGATCGCAATCAGCAGATCACTGAGCTTGGCCTGGTCGGGGGACCAGACCAGCCGGGCTCTCTGGGTGGTGTGGTTGACGGAGAACGCCTGGACCCCCGGTTGCCGTTTCATGTGGTTTTCGAGCAGCCAGATACAGGCGGCGCAGGTGATGCCGCCAATCAGCAGCTGGGCTTCAAGCCCCCCCTTGACCGGGGACACGAAGCTGTTCTGGACCAGGGGGTGGTCCAGCTCGCGCAGCCGGTTCAGCTCGCTGGCGGACAGCTCCCGGGGCGTCACCGCAGGTTCGGTGCGAAAGTCGTAGAACCCGGTCAGCCCCTCGCTGTGAATGGTCTGGCATACGGCCTTGCAGCCTTCGCAGCAGAAGTGGCGTGTCTCGCCCTTCAGCTCAAGGGTGATGGGCGGATCCCCATCGGCCGGTTCACCACAGTGAAAGCAGTCCAGAGCGCTCACCCCTTGACGGGTTTCTCCGCCCGGATGGTCAGGCCGTTTTCGGCGGGCAGCCAGGCCTCGCCCTTCAGGCGCCAGGTATTGTCCGGACCCCGCAGGTCGTAGTACCAGCGGCCGTCAATGTCCTGAAGCATGGTGCCCTTGTAGTCGCCGCCGCCTTCGTTGCGGAACTGGATGGTGCGGTCCCGGTCGGCGAGGGTGGGGTGGTACAGGTTCAGCACCAGGTAGGGGTAGTCGGCCGGTCCGTCGCTGGTTTCCAGGTGCAGGGTGATGTCGCGGTGATGGAACGCCAGGTCTCCGACCAAGCCCATGTCATAGGCCTGGCGATCACGGGCGATTTCCAGGTTGATGCCACGCCCTTCCTTGGAATAATCGTCGGTCACCATGGTGTCCTTCATGTTGGCGGCCACCACGATCATGACGCTGCAAAGGATGATGGCCGACAGCGGGAAAATGGTCAGGAACCAGAACCAGGGCTGTCGGTACCAGGGAGCTACCGGGGCGTTTTCGGTCATACTGTTCATTCTCGTTGAAACCTGCGATGCGGGTGTATTGTACTCGTCAGCGCGTTGGACCGACAAACCGGCTTTCAGTTTCCAGAACCAGCGACGGATCGGTCACCGAACGGGCCGTGAACCGGATTTCGCTGTTGGTCTGTTCGATCGACTCCGGTGCCACGTCCACGACCGTCGGCACTGGCCGGTTCTCACCGCTGTCGACTTTGACGGTGGTATGGGTCAGGATGCGGATGCCGTCGAGGCCGCTGACCGACAGTTCGAAGGTCTGGGGCACTTCGGTCATGTTGGCGATTTTCAGGGTGTAGGAGTTCTCGATGCGCCCTTCGCCGTTGAAGCTGAACAGGGCGCCGCGGTCGCGGATGACATCCAGCTCCGCCGGTACCCGCGTGGCGAGGACGTAGATGATCGCCGAGATCATCAGTGCCAGCATGGCGCCATAGCCGAAGGTCCGTGGCCGCAGCAGCCGGGAGGGCTTGCCTTCCAGCTCGTTTTCCGTGGTGTAGCGGATCAGCCCCTTCGGATAGTTCATTTTCTCCATGACCTCGTCACAGGCATCGATGCACAGGGCGCAGCCGATGCACTCGTACTGGAGACCGTCGCGAATGTCGATGCCGGTGGGGCAGACCTGGACACACTGACCGCAATCGATGCAGTCGCCCAGCCCGAGTTCCTTCGGGTCTACGCCTTTCTTTCGGCTGCCGCGAGGCTCGCCCCGGTTGGGGTCGTAGGACACCACGCGGGTGTTGGGGTCGAACATGACGGACTGAAAACGGGCGTATGGGCACATGTAGAGGCAGACCTGTTCCCGCATCCAGCCGGCGTTGAGGTAGGTGGCGACGGTGAAGAAAGCCACCCAGAAATAGGCCCAGCCGTTGGCGTGCAGTGTGAACAGGTCGGCGATGAGTTCCCGGATCGGGTAGAAGTAGCCGACAAAGGTGAGTCCGGTCGCGAAGGCGATGAACAGCCAGATGGCATGCTTGGCGGACTTCTTGAGGATCTTCTCGGTGGTGTAGGGTGCCCGGTCCAGCTTCATGCGCTTGTTCCGGCTACCCTCGATGCGTTCTTCCACCCACATGAAGATGAATGTCCACACCGTCTGCGGACAGGTGTACCCGCACCAGACCCGCCCGAACAGGGTGGTGATGAAAAACAGGCCGTAGGCGCAGATGATCAGCATGCCGGCCAGCAGGAAGAAGTCCCGGGGGTAGAAGGTGGCGCCGTAGAGGTGGAATTCCCGGGCCGGAAGGTCAAAGTGGATCAGCGGTTGGCCGTCCAAGGTGAGCCAGACGAACAGGAAATACATGCCCATCAGCAGCGTCAGGCTGACATTGCGGATGCGTTGGAAGAATCCCTTGACTTCCTTGACGTAGATTTTCTTGCGGCTGGCGTAGAGGTCGACGGCTTCCCCCTTCCGGTTGTTCTTGGCGGAGCCTGGTGACGGGTCGACCTGTTTGACGGGAATCTCGCTGCTCATCGTAACCTCCCGATGAAGTGATAATGCGGGGCGCGGGCCTTGGCGGGCTGCTGATCTTTTCAAGCCTGTGCCCGCGGGGGCAGACACAGGGTTGAAAAGACCAGCCAGGGAGGGTCCCTGACTGGGTCGTTTCAGTTGTTGGACAGACTGTAGACGTAGGCTGCCAGGATGTGGATCTGGTCATCGGAGAGACGACCGGACTGTGCGGGCATCTGGTTCTGACGGCCGTGCTCGACGGTTTCCCGGATCCACTCGTAGGTGGAGCCGTACAGCCAGATGTTGTCGGTCAGGTTGGGCGCGCCGATGGCTTGGTTGCCCTTGGCATCCGGGCCGTGACAGGCGGCACATGCCTGGGCGAAGACCTGCTTGCCGGCTTCCGCCGCGGCGGGATCCTTCTCGCGACCGCTGAAGCTCAGCACGTAGTTGACAACCTGGTCCACCTGCTCGCTGGTCATGTTCGGCATGACCCCCTTGGCCGGCATGTTGCCCATGCGGCCATGGGTGATGGTCTGCAGGATCGCCTCGGGCGTGCCACCGTGCAGCCAGTCGTTGTCGGTCAGGTTCGGGAAGCCCACTTGGCCGCGCGCGGCGGAGCCGTGACAGACAGCGCAGTTGTTGGCGAACAGGCGCTGGCCGATTTTCAGGGCGTCTTCATTCTTCGCCAGCTCGGGGATCGGGGTCTGACCGAACTTGGCGTAGATCTCACCATACTTCTCCTCGGCTTCCTGAACTTCCGCTTCCCACTGGTTGTAGGAGGTCCAGCCCAGCAGGCCCTTCCAGTTACCCAGGCCCGGATACAGGGCAAGGTAGCAGAGGGCGAAGATGCAGGTCGCCATGAACAGATAGAACCACCATTTGGGCAGGGGGTTGTCATACTCTTCGATGCCATCGAAGGAGTGGCCCATGGTGCGGTCGGTTTCGACATCGGTTGTCTGGTTCTTGCGGGTAGCCCACAGCAGCCACCAGCAGCCAAAGACGGTACCGAGCACGATCACACTGATCCAGATGCTCCAGAAGGTACTCATTGTTTCTTCTCCGTTTTATCCTGTTCGAGAGTCCGCTTATCCACTTCGTCGTCATCGAAGGGCAGGTGGGCTGCTTCGTCGTTGGCCTTCTTGCGGTGGGCGCTGTAGGCCCACCACACGATGCCGAGGAAGATCGCCATTACGATAAGGGTGTGAATACCGCGCAACTCGTTGATATCCATTGGATCACCGTTTCTCTGAAATCACGGTACCCAGCTGCTGCAGGTACGCGACCAGTGCTTCGATCTCGAATTTGCCCTTGATTTCCGATTCGGCATTGGCGATCTGCTCGTCGGTATAGGGCACGCCCAGGGTTTGAAGCGTCTTCATACGGGCAGCAATGGATTCGTGGTCGACACGGTTCTCGAACAGCCACGGAAATGCCGGCATGTTGGATTCCGGAACCACGCTGCGGGGGTTGAACAGGTGCTGGCGGTGCCAGGCGTCGGAGTAGCGCTGGCCAACCCGGGCCAGATCCGGACCGGTCCGCTTGGAGCCCCACAGGAACGGGCGGTCGTAGACAAACTCACCCGCGACGGAGTAGTGGCCATAGCGCTCGGTTTCCGCCCGGAACGGACGGATCTGCTGGGTATGGCACACGTGGCAGCCCTCGCGGATGTAAATGTCCCGGCCTTCCAGTTCGAGCGCGGACAGGGGCTCCAGCCCCTCGACCGGCTCGTTGGTCTGCTTGAGGAAGAACAGGGGCACGACTTCCGTCAGAAAGCCGCCGCTGATGGCAAAGATGATCAGAACGATCATCAGACCAAGGTTCTTTTCAATAGTTTCGTGTTTCATCTGGTCTCTCTCCCGTTACGCCGTCTGCGCAGCCGCGTTGTCTTGGGCAACGGCGTGCTTCTGACGCACGGTCATGTATACGTTATATGCCATGACAAGCATGCCAGACAGGAAGATGGCGCCGCCGAGGAAGCGGACGAAATAGCCCGGGTAGGAGGCCTCGAGGGCTTCCACGAAGCTGTAGGTGAGGGTGCCGTCTTCGTTGACCGCACGCCACATCAGGCCCTGCATGATGCCGTTGACCCACATGGCGACGATGTACAGAACGGTACCCACGGTCGCCAGCCAGAAGTGAGTGTTGATCAGGGCGGTGCTGTACATTTCCTTCAGGCCCCAGAGTTTGGGGATCAGGTGGTACATGGCACCGATGCTGATCATGGCGACCCAGCCCAGGGCACCGGAATGCACGTGGCCGATGGTCCAGTCGGTGTTGTGGGACAGGGCGTTCACGGTCTTGATGGACATCATCGGACCTTCGAAGGTGGACATGCCGTAGAACGACAGGGACACCACCAGGAAGCGGAGAATCGGGTCGGTGCGCAGTTTGTGCCAGGCGCCGGACAGGGTCATCATGCCGTTGATCATACCGCCCCAGGACGGTGCCAGCAGGATCAGGGACATAATCATGCCCGCGGTTTGGGCCCAGTCAGGCAGAGCGGAGTAATGCAGGTGGTGGCCGCCGGCCCAGACGTAGGTGGCGATCAGTGCCCAGAAGTGAACGATGGACAGACGGTAGGAATAAACCGGACGGTTCGCCTGCTTGGGAACGAAGTAGTACATCATGCCCAGGAAGCCGGCGGTCAGGAAGAAGCCTACGGCGTTGTGACCCCACCACCATTGCATCATGGCGTCGGTGACGCCCGCATAGGCGGAGTACGACTTGAACGCGGTGGCCGGCAGCTCCAGGTTGTTGCCGATGTGCAGGACGGCGACGGTGATGATGAAGGCCCCGTAGAACCAGTTGGCCACGTAGATGTGCTGAGTGCTCCGCTTCATGATGGTGCCGAAGAACACCAGAGCGTAAACCACCCAGACCACTGCGATGGCGATGTCGATCGGCCACTCCAGCTCGGCGTATTCCTTGGAAGTGGTCAGACCCAGTGGCAAGGTAATGGCGGCCGACACGATGATCGCCTGCCAGCCCCAGAACGTGAACGCCGCCAGCCCGTCGGAAGCCAGGCGTGCCTGGCAGGTGCGCTGTACCACATAGTAGGAGGTGGCGAACAAGGCACTTCCACCAAAGCCGAAGATAACGGCGTTGGTATGCAGCGGCCGCAGGCGACCGAAGTGGGTAAAGGGCAGGTCGAGGTTGAGGGACGGCCAGACCAGCTGCGCTGCGATCAGCACACCCAGGGCCATACCTACAATACCCCATACCACTGTCATGATGGCGAATTGTCTCACCACCTTGTAGTTGTATGTCAGGTTTGCATTTACTGTGCTCATAGCCTTACCAATGGGTTTAAAATGGGGAATTGTGCGGGCGCAAGTATGGAGAAAGCATTAGCGCTTTGCAATGACTCAGGTCAACTCCAAAACCCTGCCAAATCCGCCGGAAACGCCCGCATGGCGCGCATGAGAGGCATTCCGGGTATTGGCTTTCGCCCGCCGTTACAAGGGTGCATTGCACCCAATATGATAGCGCACGTATTCCTGAGGTGAATGGTTTGAAACTGATCAAAAGCGGTCGGTATGGCGATCATGCCGGACCGGTGCTGGTGCTCGCCCATGGTGCCGGGGCCGGCGCGGACTCCGAATTCATGGAAGCGCTGGCGCGGGCGCTGGACGGCGTGGGGGTGGCGTCGGTTCGGTTTGAGTTCCCCTACATGGAGCAACGACGCCTCGATGGTCGCAAACGACCGCCGGACCGGGCGCCCCGCTTGCTGGCGCGGTTCCGGGACGTGCTGGCCCAGGTCCGCCAGGAAACCGGCGGCCATCGACCGGTGCTGATCGGGGGTAAGTCCATGGGTGGCCGTATGGCGAGCCTGCTGGCGGCGGAGTCAGCGCAGATGGACGGTGTGGTCTGCTTCGGGTATCCGTTTCATCCGCCCGGCCGGCTGGACCGATGGCGAACCGCACATCTGCCCGAGGTATCCTGCCCAATGCTGGTGCTCCAGGGTACCCGGGACCCGTTTGGCAAGCCGGAGGAGCTGACACCCCACAACGCCGAACTGGGGGCCTGCGAGCTGGTCTGGCTGGCGGGCGGTAACCACGATTTCCGGCCGCCAGCGCGGCAGGGGGCGACTCAGGCTGACCTGATCGCCGATGCCGCGCGTCATACCCGCGACTTTCTGGAACGGCATGGCCTGATCAGTCGCTGAGCGCCAGGGCCGCGACGCAGACCCGGTCGCGGCCGCTGCTCTTGGCCTGGTACAGCGCCTCGTCGGCGCGCTGAAACAGGGACTCGGGGGCCTCGCCAGGCACCAGCTGCGCAACGCCCGCGCTCATGGTCAGGGTCAGACCGGCCCGGTCCGGAGTGGCCACAACCAAGTGTCGGAGGTCGGCCAGGATGTGTTCGCACAGTTGCCGCGCGCCCTGGGCGTCAGTACCGGGCAACAGCAGGGCGAATTCCTCGCCGCCGAAGCGGATCGCCACATCGCGGGGGCGCTTGGCGTGGCGCTGGAGCACCTCGGCAATGCGTTGCAGGCAGACATCGCCGAAGGCATGGCCCCAGGTGTCGTTGATGGCCTTGAAGCGGTCTGCATCGATCAGGGCCAGGGACAGTGGCTGCCCGGTTCGCCGCGATTCGGCGCAGAGCTCCGGCAGCGCCGCGTCCATGTGGCGCCGGTTGTGCAGGCCGGTGAGAGCATCGTTCAGACTGAGGGCGGCCAGCTTCCGGTTGGCCCGCTCCAGTTCGTGCATGGTGGAACGGAGCTGGGCGGTTCGTTCGTGTACCTTGAACTCCAGTTCGGTGCGGGCCTGATGTTCCATTTGCAGCAGTTTCTCGTTGAGCAGGCGCCAGCGCTGCACCAGGGCGTAGTTCAGCAACACCACCTGGCCACCGATGGTGGCCTGCATCAGGGACTCCCGGGCCAGGAAATCGGCCAGGTAGCCAAAGGCGGCCAGGGCGTAGACCAGGGCTCCGGCCAGCATCACGATCCAGGATAACAGGTACCAGACCGCCGGCGGGTAGCCCTGGCGCCACCGTATCGCGGCAACCACGAGCAGGCTGGCGATCACGGTCAGGGCCAGTACGGTGTTCAGCAGAATGCTTTTGCTGTAGGGGAGGATGAACGTCAACGCCAGAAATCCCAGACAGAACCAGGCCAGGGTGGTGAGGGTGGTGGCCGGCAGGGTATCGGCTTGTACCTCCAGGAAGGAGCGGCCGAACAGGGTCATGGCCAGCGCGCACAGGGTCAGGGAAATGGGGATGGCGAGGTTCGCGAAGTGCGCGCTTTCCGGCCAGAAATACTGGTTCGCGAAACCGCCCATGGCAAACAGGAACAGCCCCATGGCGGCCATGTAGAACGCATTGTGGAAGTAGTAGGGGGTGCCTGAGCTGAAAAACAGCAGCAGGTTGAATGCAGCGAAGATGACGAGGGCACCATAGAACAGGCCATGGGTCAGGGTCAGGTGGTTGCTGCTGGCAATCACCTCCTCGGGGGTTTCCAGAGCCAGCGGCACGTTCAGAGCGCCGCTGCTGTGGACCCGGATGGTCACCTGGCGCTGTTCCTGGCTGGCCAGGGCAAGGGGCAGGAGAAAATACCGGTAATTGACTTGCCGGGATGCAAACGGATACTGGTCGCCGGTGATCATTGAGCTCCGGTAGCCGTCCGGGCCGATTTGCCAGAAACTGACCTCGTCGAGCAGCGGGTAATCGAGTTTCAGGTACCAGAGCCGGTGCGGGTCACCGCCGTTCCAGACATGCAGGTGAATCCAGTAAACCGACTCGGTGTGGCTGAACACCAGGTCGTGGCCGTTGGCCGGGGTCCAGGCGAAATTCTCCGGAAGCTGGTCCGGCGAGCGGGCTTCGTGGCCGGGATCGCCCGGACTGGCGGTGTGATAGCAGACATGGTCCATCAGGTGCTGGCGGGCAGTGTCGTCGGACAGGTCGAGGACGGGGCAGTCGCCGTGGCGGCCGGGGCTGTCGGCGTGGCCCGACAGCGACAGGCAACAGGCCAGGAGGGCGGGCACGATCCGTGTCAGGAGGGACATCTGCTTCTTCCGACGCTGGGGATGAGCCGGAAGTGTAGCCAACGGATACTGTGGCCGCTGTTAAACAGGTTCAAGTTTATCACTCCGGGGGAACCCGGTTGACAAGGAAACTTCATGGATCAGCTGATGGCATTCTGTCGGCCAGGCTTCGAGACGGAAGCCGGCCGGGAACTGGTGGACGCGGCGATGGCCGAGGGGATCTTCGGCTATTTTGAACCGGGCAAGGATCAGGGGCTGGTCCGATTTATCTTGACGGGCCACGAGTCCGCCCCGGACTTGCTCGCCCGGGTCCGTCTGGACGATCTGGTCTTTGTCCGCGACTGGTTCGTGGTTCTGGCAACCCTCGATCTGCCCATCCGGGACCGGGTGGGCGCCGTGATCGAGGCATTGCGCGGAGAGGGTCTGGCGCTGCCGGAAGCCTGCCGCGTCGAGGTCAGGGTTCTGGAGAACAACACCGACCGGGACCTGGGTAACTTCGCCAGGAAATGGGTGGCGCCTCTGTCCCGGGCGCTGCGCGGGGCCGGGCTGCTGAAGGCCGACCCGGACGCCGGGGCCGAGGCGCGTCTGGACATTCTGTTGCCCAATTTCTCGACCGCCATCGTTGGCCTCAGCCTCGCGGGCAACCGGGCTCGATGGCTGGGCGGTGCGCCCCGCCTGCGCCTGCCGGCCGCCGCGCCAAGCCGGTCGGCACTGAAGCTGGAGGAGGCCTGGAAGGTGTTTTTGCCCGCGGGACGCGAGCTGGATTATCTTGGCGGCGGCAAGAAGGCGGTTGATCTGGGCGCCGCGCCGGGCGGCTGGACTTGGCAGCTGGTTCGCCAGGGTATGCGGGTCGTTGCGGTGGACAATGGCCCGATGGATCCGGGGTTGATGGCTTCGGGGCTGGTGGAGCACGTCCGCGCGGATGGTTACCGGTGGCGGCCACGCCGTGGTGTCGACTGGATGGTCTGCGACATCGTCGACCAGCCTCGCAAGAGTGCGGCCTTGGCGGTAACCTGGCTGGCGGAACGGCTGTGTCGCTACACCGTGTTCAACCTCAAGCTGCCCATGAAGCAGCGGTACGAGGAATGGCTGTTGTGCCGGGAGCGCATTGAGCAAGGGCTGGCGGAGGCGGACATTGGCTACCGCATGCGGGCCCGTCATCTGTATCACGATCGCGAGGAAATCACCTGCTTCATCGAACGCCTGGACTAGGCTCAGACGGCGCTCTGCTCCAGCACGGTGATGGTCTCCTCCCGGTCCATCATCGGGATCAGTTCGGCCATCAGCTCCTTGCGTTCGTCGGAGTGGTACCAACGGTTCCAGTCCGCTTCCGAGCGCCAGTTCGCCAGTGTGATCCGGTGGTTCGGGTCGTGGGCGTCGAGCAGGGTTTCCCCGGACACGAAGCCCGGCGCGGCCACCGCCTGCTGCAGGACTCGCCGGGCCCGCTGTTCGTAGGCGTCCTCCAGGGATTCGGCGATGTGGCGTTCAATCAGAACCCGTATCATGGCTATGTTCCCTCTTGTTTTTTGCCCCTATAAGCAAGAAATTAGCAGGAATTTCCGGAAAATCAGGTTCATTGCAGGCAAGGAGTGAATTTTGGTGACGGCTGCTGAATTCCAGGCCGAATTGGATGCCCGGGGGCTGTACTGCCCCGAACCGGTCATGCTGTTGCACAATCGCATCCGCGACGTGGCGCCCGGGGAGGTGTTGAAAGTACGGGCCACGGACCCCTCGACCACCCGCGACATCCCCCGCTTTTGCCAGTTTCTGGGGCATGAGCTGGTGAGTCAGGCGGCGCAGGGGGACGAGTTCGTGTATCTGATCCGCCGCGGCGCCTGAGCCGGGTCAGGACGAGCCCGAGGGCAGTCGTTCCAGGTGTCGGAGGAAGGCCTCCCGGTCCATCTCGCCCAGGACGCGCCGATCCGTCAGTTCCTGCCCGTCGCGGGTGTAGAACAGAAGAGCGGGGGGGCCGAACAGCCCCAGTTCGTCCAGCAGGGCCTGCTGCGCCGGAGTGTTGTCGGTCATGTCGATCTGCACCCGGGCGAAATCCGACAGGGCCCGGACCACGTCTGGATCGCTGAACACGGTGCGTTCCATGACTTTGCAGGAGATACACCAGTCTGCGTAAAAGTCCAGGATCGCCGGTCGTCCCTGCCGACGTGCGGCGTCGAGTTGCGCCTTCACCTGTTCCGGGTCCGGCGTGCGGCGAAACAGGGCATGAGCCGGCGCCTCGTCCCGGACGGACGAGGCTGAGGCGACGGTAAACGGCGCCAGCGGGTTGAGCGGGTCCCGGGCGCCGCTCACCGCACCGGCCAGCAGTGCCAGGCCATACGCGAACAGCACCAGTCCCAGCCCCTTGCGGGTCCGTTCCCAACCCGCCCGTGCCGGATCCAACGCGCCCAGTTGCACGCCGGTGATGGTCACCAGCAGCCCCCACAGCGTCAGCGCCGCCCAGGCCGGAATCAGCCGCTCCACCAGCCAGATGGCAACGGCCAGCAGCATCACGCCATAGACGTGTTTGACGGCCGCCATCCAATGGCCGGTACTGGGCAGCAGCTTGCGGCCACCGATCGCCACCAGGATCAGCGGCATGCCCATGCCAAGGCCGAGCGCAAACAGGGCGAGGCCACCCATGACGGCGTCCTGGGTGGTGGAAATATAGAGCAGACTGCCCGCCAACGGCGCCGACACGCACGGTGACACCACCAGCGCCGACAGGGCCCCGATACCAAAGATGCTGGCGACGCGGGTGCCGCTGAGGCGGTGGCTGGCTTCGTTCAGGGGATCCCGGATGAAGCGGGGCAGCTGGAGTTCAAACAGATCGAACATGGACAGCGCGAAGATCACGAACAGTGCCGCGAACAGTCCCAGGACCCAGGGTGACTGCAGCTGCGCCTGCAGGTTGAAGCTGGCGCCCAGCAGGCCCGTCAACACCCCGGCCGCGGCGTAGGTGATGGACATGCCGAGCACATAGCTGAACGACAGCAACAGGGCATGACCGGTCGTGCGGGTATTGTGGCCCGAGACCAGCGAGGAAATGATCGGCACCATCGGCAGTACACAGGGAGTGAAGGTCAGGCCCAGCCCCAGCAGGAAGAACAGGCCCGCCACGGTGGCACCGGAGCGGCTGGAAAGGAAGCCGGCCAGGCCGGTCGCGGTCTCGGTGTCCGGCTCCATGTCTGGCCCGGTGTCGGGTGGGGGTGACGGCGTGGTCGGGCCCGCGGCCGGAGTACCGGCGGCGGTGCCGGGGTAATACAGAACTTCCCGGGTCTGAGGCGGGTAGCACAGACCTGCCTTGGCGCAGCCCTGGTAGGACACCTTGAGTGTGGCTTCCCGGGCGCCGTCGGGCAGCGACACCGGTACCCGGGCCTGGACCGGGTCATGGAACACGGTGACCTCGCCAAAGAACTCGTCCTCGGTGGTGTCCCCGGGTAGGGAGAACGACGGTGTTCCCACCTCGACCCCGGGTGTAACCGGGGTGACCGAGATCCGGTGTCGGTACAGGTAGTGGCCGGGCGCGATGTTCCAGTCCAGCAGCAGGGTGCCGGGCTCCGACGAGAAGCTGAACGGCAGGGCCTGGTCCACCGGCAGGAAGTCCGGGGAATCCCCGAACAGCCCGTTCCCGTGGGCGGTTGGGACCAGGAGCGTCAGGCCGCTGGCCACCACGAACAGGGCCCGACGTATGGGCCCCGGACAAATACGTGCAAGAAGGGTTGGAAAAACCATTGATGTCATGCTATCCGGTTGCGCGTGGGTCGAAGGGTCTGGCTCGCCCGCTGTGGACACAGGGGGCGGGGGAAAGTTCCCTCCAGTCTGGTATTGCGTCGTGTAAAGTCGCACAATAGCCGTCCGATGAAGCACAGTCCAAGCGATCTTATCATGCTGTTCAATGACCTGTTCCGGGACGACTACCGGACGATTCTGGTCAGGGGCGGCGACGAACCCGAATACCTGCCTGCGGACGGGCCGGATGGCCTGGCCCAGGTCGTGTTTGCCCATGGCTATTATGCCAGCGCCTTGCATGAAATCAGCCACTGGTGCATCGCCGGTGAGTACCGGCGCACACTTCATGACTATGGTTACTGGTACTGTCCGGATGGCCGTACCCGGGAGCAGCAGCGCGCGTTCGAGACGGTGGAGGTCAAGCCCCAGGCTCAGGAGTGGCTGTTTTCGGTGGCTGCGGGCTTCCGGTTCCACGTCAGTCTGGACAACCTGTCCGGAGGCGGTGCCTGTGACGAGCGGGGGTTCCGGCTCAAGGTGCTGGCCCAGGCTGAACAGTACCTGGCGCGGGGGCTGCCGCCGCGAGGCCAGGCGTTCTTCGATACGCTCACGGTATTTTACGGCACCGCGGAGACCTTCCACGAGTCCTGGCGGCAAGACGTCCAGCGTCTGATACCGCCCGACCTGTTTTACGACTGACCAAGGAATACCGAATCTGTATGACATCCAACCCCAAACACACCAGCGACTTCAAGTTCAGCGATCTCAATCTGGATCCGCGTCTGCTGGCGGCGATCGAGGCCATTGG
Organism: Marinobacter lutaoensis; assembly: GCF_001981305.1. Lineage (GTDB taxonomy): Bacteria > Pseudomonadota > Gammaproteobacteria > Pseudomonadales > Oleiphilaceae > Marinobacter > Marinobacter lutaoensis. The sequence goes on from NZ_MSCW01000001.1 coordinate 520,489, forward strand.
CTATGAATATTGCACGCCGATCCAGGCGGAAACCCTGCCTTGGACACTTGCCTGCCAGGATCTGATTGGCCAGGCCCAGACCGGCACCGGCAAGACCGCGGCGTTTCTGATCACGGCCATCCAGGCGCTGCTGGAAACCCCGGTGCCGGAGTCCGAGCGGTTTGCCTCCGAACCCCGGGTGCTGGTACTGGCACCCACCCGGGAACTGGCGCTGCAGATCGCCAAGGACGCGGAGCCGCTGTGCCAGTATACCGGCCACACCGTCGCCACGGTGGTGGGCGGTATGAACTACGATAAGCAACGGGACCAGCTGCAGAACGAAATCGTCGACATTCTGGTGGCGACGCCGGGCCGACTGATCGACTTTCTCGGTTCTCAGGATGTGTTCCTCGACCAGATCGACATCCTGATCCTGGACGAAGCGGACCGGATGCTCGACATGGGCTTCATCCCCGACGTCAAGCGTATCATCCGGCGCTGCACGCCCAAGGAGGAGCGTCAGACCCTGTTGTTCAGTGCCACCTTCAACCAGGACGTGTTGAACCTGGCCTCCATGTGGACCCGGAACGCCGAGTTCGTGGAAATCGAGCCGGAGCAGAAAACCGCGGAGCGGGTGGCCCAGACGGTCTACTTGGTGTCCGAGGATGACAAACTGCAGGTGCTGGTCAATTACCTGAAACGCCCGGAAGTGGAGAAGGCCATCGTGTTCGCCAACCGCCGGGACCAGTGCCGGGATCTGGAACAGGATCTGCGCAATCAGGGCATCAAGGTCGCGCTCATGTCGGGGGAAATTGCCCAGAACAAGCGCCTGCGGACCCTGGACCAGTTCAAGAAGGGCAATATCCAGGTGCTGGTGGCCACGGACGTGGCGGGCCGGGGCATCCACGTCAGCGGCGTGACGCACGTCTTCAACTATAATTTGCCGGAAAACGCCGAGGACTATGTCCACCGCATCGGCCGTACCGGGCGCGCGGGCAGTCATGGGGTGTCGGTGAGCCTGGCCGGCGAGGACGACGCCTTTGCGTTGCCGGCGATTGAGTCCTACATTCAGCAGAAACTGAAGACCGAGGTGCCGGACGACAGCCTGATGGCTGCTCTCGATCAACCTCCGATTGCCCGCAAGAGGGGCGGCCGGCGAGGTGGTGGCGGGCGCCCGCAGGGTGGTCGCGGACGGCCGCGCAGGCATTGAAGGATAACGGGGATGACCATGCTGATCGTGGCAGACGAGAACATTCCGTTACTGGATTCCTTCTTTGGCGACATGGGGGAGATCCGCCGCGTCAACGGCCGGGACTTGTCGCCCGGGGAGGTCCGGGATGCCGACATTCTGCTGGTTCGCTCGGTCACCCGGGTCGACCAGCGACTGCTGGAGGGAAGCCGGGTCCGCTTTGTCGGCACGACCACCATCGGCACCGACCATGTGGACCTGGCTTGGCTGGAAGCCAACGGCATCCGTTTTTCCGCAGCCCCCGGGTGCAACGCCAACAGCGTGGTCGAATACGTGCTGTCGGTGCTGTCCCTGTACGCTGAACGTCGCGGCCTGGCGGACTGGAGTGATCTGAGTGTCGGCATCATCGGCGTGGGCAACGTCGGTGGCGGGCTGGCTGCTAGGTTGGATCGTCTGGGGTTTACCGTGCGCCTGTGCGATCCGCCACGGGCGGAGCGGGAAGGCGAGTCGGGGCCGGAGTTCGTCAGTCTTGACGAAGCGCTGGCGTGCGACGTGGTGACCCTGCACACGCCGCTGACCCGGGAAGGGCCTCACGCCACCCATCACCTGATTGGCGAGCGGGAATTGTCACGCCTGGGCGCCGGCCAGCTGCTGATCAATTCCGGCCGGGGCGAAGTGGTGGACTCGGCGGCGCTGAAAGCGCGCCTGCAGGCACCGCAAGCGCCGACGGTGGTGTTGGATGTCTGGGAGCGGGAACCGCGTATCGATCCGGAACTGGTTGAGCGGGTCTGGCTGGCGACGCCCCACATCGCCGGTTACAGCCTGGAGGGCAAGGTGCAGGGCACCGAAATGATCTACCAGGCGGTGAGTCGCTTTCTCGGGCTTCCGGTTCGCAAGAAGGCGGGCCAGTTCCTGCCCGAGCCGGCTCTGAGCAAGATGTCCTTTACCGGTGCTGCCGACGAGGGGCGGGCCCTGAGCCTGGCGCTGCGGGCCTGCTACGATCCCCGCCAGGACGACGCCCGGCTGCGCCTGGCCATGGCCGGTGACGCCGAGGCCCGTGCCGCCGCGTTCGACCGCCTGCGGCGGGATTATCCGGTGCGCCGGGAGTGTTCCAGCCTCAAGATTCAGCTCAAGGGAAGCAGCCGGTCGCTGCAGGACACCTTCCGGGCCATGGGGTTCAAGCTCAAGATTTGACACGAACGTTACGGTGACACGGCTGGGTGGAGGTAAAAAATAACCGCGAGCCCTGTCGCGGTTATTTTGCCAGCTCCGGGGAGGCTGTTTTCACACAGCCTCCCCGGAGTGCCTTTTTCGTTTCCTGCCATATCATGGCGCGGCGGCTGCCGGCCCGCTTCTCACTGCGACATCTGATAGAGGCTGCCCAATATCGCCCGCTGCGACCGATACGCGATCAGCCAGCGTTTCCCTGCGGATGCAGGACCGCTTCGATCGCCTGTTCAACACGCTGCGCCTCGATCTTGCCGACGATGGCCGCCAGCACCTGCGCCACATCCCTGAGCTGCTGCTCGGTCACGCCGACGTTGGTGGCCATGCGGATATGAGCACGCAGCTGAGGTTCGGCGCAGTGCCGACACCGTAACCAGCTCGCGGTGCTGATAATCCAGAATGCCGCGGGCGAAGATGTCGCCGAACAGGTGGCTCTGCAGGTAGGTGTTCATCACCGGCGCAAAGTCGAACAGCGGGCCGCTCACCGGCGCACCGACCAGCTCGGTTTGTACCTGCTCGCCGATCTGCTGGCTGGATTGCCCGGCCGGGATCGCGCTCGGCTGCTCGCCGATCCGGTCCTCAATGCCGTTCGCCTTGCGTTCATCGACGATCCGCATCAGCGTCGCGGTCGCATTGAGTGCGCGCGGGAAGCCGGTGTAGGCGTACAGATGTACCTGCAGCACCTTGATCTCGTTGACGCTGAGACCCGCATCAAGCCCCTTCACGATCGCCTGTTCCAGCGACGCCAGATTGCCTTGGGTAGCCCAGGCTGCGATCGGCACCATCGCCTGTTGCTGCGCGGTCAGCGTGGCGACGTTAGGTGCGGCCTTGCGGTCGAGCGCCTGCGCATACTGGGCATCGGTGACCTTTTCCTTCCAGATCACGTTTTCGCCATCCTTGCTGCCGGTAATCACCCAGACCTTTGCGTTTCTGTGTCATGGAAACCTCCAAAGTGGTGTTGGAAATGGAAACCGTTGGCGCGATCAGGATGCGCGCTCCGCTGTCAGCGCGGTGGCGAAGAACTGCTCCAGCTTGTCGAAGGGGATCACGTCGGTGCGATCGTACAGATCGACGTGATTGGAGCCCGGCACCACATAGAGCTCCTTCGGTTCGGCCGCTGCCGCGTAGATATCTTCACTGAAGTAGCGCGAGTGTGCGTGCTCACCGATGATCAGCAGAATCGGACGCGGCGAAATCCACTCCAGCTTGTCGAGCAGCGGGAAGTTCATGAACGCGGGCGCCGACGTCTGTGTGAACTGGGTAATGGAGTTGGGGTGGTAACCGCGCGGGCGGGAGTACAACTCGCCAAACTCACGCCCGATCGGGTGCGTGTTCTCATCGATCTGCAGCGGCGCGCCGCGCTCGCTGAGTGCCGGTCGTCCGCTTTTTGGTCGGCGTTACCTACATTGAATCCCACTGACCGCAGAAGCAATTGGCGCACACCGGCAGGCTTCCCTAGAATAGCGCGCCCTTCGGACCGGAAATGGATAACTGATGACCGCCTCCTCCCTGCTCAGAGACACGACCTTCATGCGCTTCTGGGTTGGCCAGATGGCCGCCTCCTTCGCGCAGCAGATGCTGCTGGTGGGGCTGGGCTGGCAGATCTACAACCTGACCGACAGCGCCCTGAGCCTCGGCCTGGTCGGGCTGGCGCGCTACCTGCCGCAGCTGGCCCTGACTCTGTATGGCGGTCATGTCGCCGACAACCTGAACCGGCGTACCATCATGCTGATCAGTCGCGGTGTCATGACACTGACCATCGCCGTGCTGGCCATCACCAGCGTGCTGGAGATCATCACCCCGGCGATCATCTACGGCTGCTGCATCACCATGGGCGCCGCGCGTGCGTTCGAGATGCCGGCCACGCAGGCGATGGTGCCGAAACTGGTCGGTCCGGACCTGCTTGCGCCGGCCCTGACCTGGACCGCATCAGGCCGCGAGGCGACCACGATCATCGGCCCGGCACTCGGTGGCGTCATCTATCTCTTCGGCGCCGGCGCGCTGTACGGCACCAGCGCCGCCTGCGCCCTGCTGTCGGCCGTCATTCTGCTGGGCCTGGACTACCGCCACGAGCAGCGCCCGCGCCAGCCGATGACACTGGACTCGCTGCTGGGCGGCTTCCGCTTTACCTGGCATAACCCGGTGGTGTTCGGCTCGATCTCGCTGGATATGTTCGCCGTGCTGGTGGGCAGCGTCACCGCGCTGCTGCCGATCGTCGCCCGCGATATCCTGCAGACCGGCCCCTGGGGGCTGGGCCTGCTGCGCAGTGCCCCGGCTGTCGGTGCCGTGCTGATGTCGCTGTATCTGGCCTGGCGCCCGATCGATAGCCGGGTCGGGGTCAAGGTGTTTGCCGCCGTGGCCGTGTTCGGGGCGATGATCGTGCTGTTCGGGCTGTCGCACAGTCTCTGGTTGTCGGTCATCGCGCTGGCGGTGATGGGCGCGGCCGACATGATCAGCGTCGTGATTCGCCAGACGCTGGTGCAACTCGAGACACCGGACGAGATGCGCGGTCGCGTCAGCGCCGTCAACTCGATCTTTATCAGCACCTCGAATCAGCTCGGTGAGTTTCGCGCCGGGCTGGTCGCCTCGCTGATCGGCGCCGCCCCCGCCATCGTCATCGGTGGCCTTGGCACACTGGCGATCACCGCGCTCTGGGCCTGGTGGTTCCCGGCGCTGACCCGGCGCGACCGGCTCGATATGCGCGCCGGGCCGAAAACGAAATGAATAGCCAGCACCGCCGCGTTAGGGTAAGCTGCACGTCTTTCCCAAGCACTTTCCCGCACCGGTTTATCCCGCCCGCGTTCTGAAAGCACTGAAGTTCCGGTTCCGCCGCCTCCGGCGACCACCATTTTTACCAGAGAGTCATTCATGAGTTTTGCCAGTCTTGGCCTGTCCGACCCTATTCTCAAAGCGATTGCCGAGCAGGGTTACGACACCCCTTCCCCCATTCAACAGCAGGCGATTCCCGCCGTGCTGGACGGCCGCGACGTCATGGCCGCGGCCCAGACCGGCACCGGCAAGACCGCCGGCTTCACGCTGCCGATTCTGGAGCGTCTGAGCAAGGGTCAGCGTGCCGGCGCCAATCAGGCGCGTGTGCTGATCCTGACCCCGACCCGCGAGCTGGCTGCACAGGTGGGCCAGAGCGTTGCGACCTACGGCCAGTACCTGCCGCTGCGTTCCACCGTGGTCTTTGGCGGCGTCAAGATCAACCCGCAAATGATGGCGCTGCGCAAGGGCGCCGATGTGCTGATCGCCACGCCGGGCCGTCTGCTCGATCTCTACAAGCAGAACGCGGTGCGCTTCGATCAGCTTGAAGTGCTGGTACTGGACGAAGCCGACCGCATGCTCGATATGGGCTTCATCCACGACATCAAACGCATTCTGGCGATTCTGCCGGCGCAGCGGCAGAACCTGCTGTTCTCGGCCACCTTCTCCGACGAGATCCGGGCGCTCGCCAAGGGGCTGGTACAGGATCCGGTCGAGGTGTCGGTGACGCCGCGCAACGCCACTGCCGATACCGTGAAGCAGTGGATCGCGCCGGTCGACAAGAAGCAGAAGGCACCGTTGCTGATCAAGCTGATCAACGATCACGCCTGGCATCAGGTGCTGGTGTTCACGCGCACCAAACACGGTGCCAACAAGCTCACCACCCAGCTGGAAAAGTCCGGCATCAAGGCCGCGGCGATTCATGGCAACAAGAGCCAGAACGCGCGCACCAAGGCCCTGGCCGAGTTCAAGGAAAATCGCCTGCAGGCGCTGGTGGCAACCGACATCGCCGCCCGCGGACTGGATATCGATCAGCTGCCGCAGGTGGTCAATTACGACCTCCCCAATGTGCCGGAAGACTATGTTCACCGTATCGGCCGCACCGGTCGTGCCGGTGCGACCGGACAGGCGGTATCGCTGGTCTGTGCCGACGAGATCGATCAGCTGCGCGCCATCGAGCGCCTGACCAACAAGGTGCTGGAGCGCCGCACCGTGACCGGGTTCGACCCCAGCCATGCGCTGCCGGAATCCAGTCTGGAGAACAAGCCGGCCCGTCGTCGCCGGCCGAAGAAACCCAGGCCGCAGCACCGCGACGGCGTGCGCTCCGGCGATACCCACCGCGGCCATCAGCCGCGCGGCAACGGCGCGACTCCGGCGGCACGCAGCCAGCGGCAGCGCTGAGCACCGCGTCCGCGCAACACAATAAGGCACCCTGGGAGGCTGTGTAAAAACCGATTTCCAAGCCGCTGAGCGGGAAAGCAAGATGCCTCGGACAGAGTCCGGGGCATGTTTGCTTTGAGGCGGTTATAGTTTCAGGCTTCAGAAACCCTGAGAGGAGACCCAGGCCAGTCTCTCCAGCATTCCCTTCACATCGACCAGCGTCTTAAGCTCATCCTGCAGTTCCGCCTTGAACTTGCTGCCATCAATCGCCACCAACTGGCCACTGACCAGTCCTGCCTGCTTACAGAACACAATGAACTGGCGGCACACCTGCTTGATCGCATCACCGTTATCCTTGCGGAAGTCCGCGATGGTCTTGAAGTCCGGTGCCAGCTGCTTCATCAGCCAGAGCACTTCCAGGTTGCGATGACATTCTTTTTCCAGCCGTCGGGTACTGCTGGTCTGGTTGAGGTAGGCGTAGATATAAAGCTTGAGCAAATCACCGGGATGGTAAGGGCGGCGGCCGGTACGAAGCGTCTGAGCTTTCCTGAACCCCATCTCTGACAAATTCAGTGAATCCACAAACGCATCAATGACGCGAACCGGATGATCTTCGGGGGCATAATTCTTCAGCGCTGGGTGGGAGCAACAGCGCCTGACTTCGAGCGGTGCCTTCAAGATGTCTCATAAAAAATAACCGCGAGCCCTGTCGCGGTTATTTTGCCAGCTTCGGAGGCTGTTTTCACACAGCCTCCGTTCGGTCCCCTTTTGGGTTGGGTTGCCCGCTTCGCCATCAAAGACTGGCCTGCTGCAGGGCCCGGATCCGCGCGTCCAGAGGCGGGTGGGTCATGAACAGGGCGGCAAAGCCTTCCCGGGCGCCACGGTTGATGCCGAAAGCCTGTAGCGTGTCCGGCATTTGGTCGGGCACTTCGCTTTCCTGTTTCAGCCGCGCAAGGGCGCTGATCATGGCCGCGCGCCCGGCAAGTCTGGCGCCGGCAAGGTCGGCACGGAATTCCCGCCGGCGCGAGAACCAGAATACGATGGTGCTGGCGAGGATGCCCAGGACCAGTTCGGCCACCATACTAACCACGAAAAAGCCGATGCCATGCCCCTGCTCATTACGGAACACCACACGGTCGACCAGTGATCCGATGACCCGGGAGGCGAAAATCACGAACGTGTTCACCACGCCCTGAATCAGGGCCAGGGTCACCATGTCGCCATTGGCCACGTGCCCGATTTCGTGGCCCAGTACCGCCCGGATCTCCTCCTTGTCGAAGCGCTGCAACAGCCCCTCGCTGACCGCGACCAGGGCGTCGTTCCGGTTCCAGCCGGTGGCAAAGGCGTTGGCCTGGGACGCCGGAAACACGGCGACCTCGGGCATGCGGATTCCCGCCTTGCGGGACAGCTCGGCCACGGTGTCCATCAGCCAGCGCTCCGCAGGGGTGCGCGGTGCGTCGATCACCCGGGCGCGGGTGCTCCACTTGGCCATCGGTTTGGACAGGAACAGCGAAACCAGGGCGCCGGCAAAGCCGAACACGGCGGCGAACGCCAGCAGCGACCCGTAGTCGATGCCCTGTTGGCTCAGGTAGCTGTCGACTCCAAGCAGACGCAGGGTGAAGCTGGCCACCAGAATGACGGCCAAGTTGGTCGCCAGAAACAACAGTATGCGCATGGTAATTCCTTGATATCTCCGTCAAAGACACAACGTCCGTCTGACCGGAATATGCGTCCGGAGTTCACCGCTTCAATATCATTACAGCGATTTAATGATTGGTCGCAGGCGGCGTCACCAGGAGGATGTGCTAAAGAAGGCCGCCCGGACGATGGCGCCGATGCGCTCGGAATGGCCGCTCCTGAGGGCCTGACGAATCAGGTGGATGTAGGTGGATAGGTCCTTGCGGACCGATGGGGGCAGCTCGCTTTCGTCGGGTGTGACACCCGCCAGCTCCGCCAGGGCTGCCGGTGCCGGACTGCTGAGGCGGATGAAGGCGTCCCGGGTGAGCACAGCCTGGTCCAGGGCCTCCTGACGGATGGTGTCGACATAGCGCAGAAAACCTTCTTCGGCCAGCCAGAGCAACGCGCCGAAGCAGGCCATGTGGCGTTTGCTGTGAAGGCCGAATTCGTCCGGCTCGTCCGGGCCGGCAATATCCTCGACAAACAGGTTGATCCGCCTGGGAAACGCGCTGTACAGCTGGCTCAGCGCGATGGCAACGTCCCTGTAGAATTCCTCGACGTGAATGTCCGCCATGTCGTTTGTCGCTATTGCTGATATTTGCTGAGGAAGTGGCCCAGGCGGGTCATCGCGTCTTCCAGGGTGTCTTCCCGGGGCAGGAATACCACCCGAAGATGCTGCTTGTCGTCGATATTGAAGGCCGATCCCTGGACCAGCAGGATCTTTTCCTGGAGCAGCAGATCAAGCACCAGCCGCTCGTCATCGACGATGGGGAACCGCTTGGGATCCAGTTTCGGGAACAGGTACAGGGCTCCGGCGGGCTTGACGCAGCTCACCCCGGGAATGTCGTTCAGCATGCGCCAGGCGGTTTCCCGCTGTTCGTAGAGTCGGCCACCGGGAGCCACCAGATCATTGATCGACTGATAGCCGCCAAGCGCCGTCTGGATACCCAGCTGTGCCGGTACGTTGGCGCACAGGCGCATGTTGGAAAGCATCTCAATGCCTTCGATCAGGTCCGTGGCCCGGTGCTTGGCGCCGCTGATGATCATCCACCCGGAACGGTAGCCGGCGGCCCGGTAATTTTTTGACAATCCGTTGTAGGTGAAGAACAGGACGTCGTCGGCCAGGGACGCAATGGACACGTGCTCGGTGCCGTCGTACAGGATCTTGTCGTAGATTTCATCGGACAGCACGATCAGGTTGTGCTGGCGAGCCAGCTCAATGACCTGCTCCAGAAGTTCGGTCGAGTAGACGGCGCCGGTCGGGTTGTTGGGGTTGATCAATACGATGGCCCGGGTACGACGGGTGATTTTCTTGCGGATGTCGTCGATGTCCGGAAACCAATTCTGTGCCTCGTCGCACCGGTAGTGCACCGGCTTGCCGCTGGACAGGGTGACGGCGGCCGTCCACAGCGGATAGTCGGGAGCCGGGATCAGTACCTCGTCGCCGGTATTCAGCAAGGCCTGCATGGACATCACGATCAGTTCGCTGACACCGTTGCCCAGGTAGATGTCGTCGATATCGACCTTGTCGATACCCCGCTGCTGGCAGTAATGCATCACCGCCTTGCGGGCGGAGAACAACCCCTTGGACTCCACGTAACCCTGGGCTTGGGGCATGTTGTAGATGACGTCCTGCTGGATTTCCTCGGGCACGTCCAGCTCGAATGCCGCCGGGTTACCGATGTTGAGCTTGAGCACGCGGTGCCCCTCTTCCTCCAGCCGGCGCGCCTCCCGCAGAACCACCCCCCGGATTTCGTAACAGACGTTATCGAGTTTGGCGGACTTGTAGTAGTTCTGCATGGATCGGATTCCTTAGGTAACGAATGGACAGGCCGGATGATCGAGGCAAGGGTTATTCTAGCGGAGCCGGCCCGGTCGACAATAGGGGAAATATGATCAATTGTGGCGAACTGGGGCGGGGTTAGCGGCCAAACTTCAACGCGATCCTCGGTTCTGTGAACCGGTGGCCCGTTTGGCGGTTCCGGACCATGTAAATTGTGCCATAGTATCTTGTGCGCAAGATAATTCTTGTTCAACGATCACTCTCAGAAGGCACGTGTCATGGCGGATACCCGTATTTACGATTTCACGGTCACCGATATTCAGGGCAACGAACGCAGTATGGCGGACTACCGGGGCAAGGTGCTCCTGATCGTTAACACCGCCAGCAAATGCGGGTTCACGCCACAGTTCGAGGGGCTCCAAGCGCTGTACCGGGATCTCCGCGACCAGGGGCTGGAAGTCCTGGGATTTCCCTGCAATCAGTTCATGAATCAGGACCCGGGGGATGAAGCCTCAATCCAGGCGTTCTGCTCCCTGAACTACGGCGTGGAGTTCCCGATGTTCGCTAAGATCGAGGTGAACGGGGACGGCACCCATCCACTGTACCGGTTCCTCAAGCGTCAGGCCCGGGGAATGATGGGTTCCGAGGCGGTCAAGTGGAATTTCACCAAGTTTCTGGTGGATCGCGAGGGGCGGGTGGTGCGCCGCTACCCGCCGACCGCCAAGCCCGAGGCGATCCGGGCGGACATCGAGGCCCTGCTTTGATGGCAGCGTCCGACGACCCGTTGCTGGCATTGGACAACCAGCTATGCTTCGCGTTGTATGCGGCGTACCGGGCGGTGGCGGGCCGATACCGGTCGCATTTGGCGGCATTGGGGCTGACCTATCCCCAGTACCTGGTGATGCTGGTGCTCTGGGAACATGCCCGCGAGGGCCGGGTGACCCGGGTGTCCGACCTGGGCGAACGTCTGCGGCTGGATTCGGGCACCTTGACGCCGCTGTTGAAGCGGCTGACGGCGCAAGGGCTGATCCGGAAGCAGCGGGCAGCGGACGACGAACGGGTGGTGCAGGTGTTTCTGACGGATGCGGGCGCGGCCCTGAAAGCGCGGGCCCGGCAGGTTCCGGCCCGGTTGCTGTGCGACCTGCCGGTGTCGCCGGAGCAGGTCGCGCGGTTACGCCAGCAACTCAGGTCTCTGCTGGCGGCGATGGATCAAGCGGTGCCCAACGGTTGATGGCGGCCCGCAGCGCCTCCCGGTTGTAAGGTTTGGTGATGTAATCGTTCATACCGGCCTTCAGGCAGTTCTCGCGGTCGCCGGCCATGACGTTGGCGGTCACCGCGATGACTGGCAGGTCCCGCCATTGGGGCTGCTGACGTATCCGCCGGGTCGCCTCGTAGCCGTCCATAACCGGCATCTGGCAGTCCATCAGTACCAGGTCGTAGTGTTGTTGCCGGAGTGCTTCCACAGCCCGCTGGCCGTTTTCCGCGAGATCCACGCGATGGCCCAGTTTCTTCAACAGGCTGCTGGCCACCAGCTGGTTCACCTGGTTGTCTTCCACCAGCAGGATGGACAGGGACGGGATGCGGACCGACGACTCCGCCGGAGCGTTGGGTGCCGGCAGGGCCGGGGGCTGGCAGCCGGCCGCCTGGCACAGGCACTGGTGCAGGTCTTGTCGACGCAGTGGCAGGGGCAGCACCTGCTGCCGGCTGTTGCCGGCGAGCCGGTTGCCGGTGCTGTCCGCCAGGATCACGCCCTCGCCCTGCCAACTGTCCACGAAGCGTCGGGCTTCCTCGGTGTCATCATCGAGGCTGGCCAGCAGGATACCCTCCGGGTGCCGGCTGGCACCGCGAACCGGCACCCCCCAGGCACGCAGCTGGCTTTCGATGGCGAGCCGGTGCGGGTAGCCCTGGGGTAGGGCCAGAGCGACCCCCACCCGTTTCACTTTCTCGGGCACGTCAAGATCGAGCGACGGTGCGGGAATTTCCTGGACCGGCAGCGGCAGGGTGACGGTGAAATGCGAGCCGCTGCCTTCCTGGGAGTCCACCAGGATCTGGCCATGCATGCGTTCGACCAGCTGTCGACACAGGGTCAGGCCCAAACCGGTGCCGCCAAACAGGCGCGTGGTTTGTGAGTCGGCCTGGGAAAATGGCGAGAAGATTCGCCGCAGGCCCTGGCGGGACATGCCGATGCCGGTGTCGATCACTTCCAGCCGTAGGCTGCCGCCGGAGTGGCTGGCCTTGATCCGGACCTGCCCCTTGTCGGTGAATTTGATGGCGTTGCTGATCAGATTGTTGAGAATCTGTCGGGTCCGGGTCGGGTCGCCCACGAACCCTTCGGGCAGCTCCGGGTCGATTTCGGTGATCAGATCAATGCCTTTGCGGCGAGCCTGTTGGGCATGGAGGGTGGCGCACTCCTCAATCAGCTGGCGCATGCTGAAGGGGATGCTTTCCAGGCTCAGCTTGCCGGCTTCGATCTTGGAAATGTCGAGGATGTCGTTGAGCAGGCTGAGCAGGCTTTCGCCCGCAGTGATGGCGATGTCCAGGCGGCTGCGCTGGCCCGGTTCCAGCTCGCCCTCGCGCACCAAGCTGAGCATGCCCAGTACGCCATTCAGCGGGGTTCGAATCTCATGGCTCATGCTGGCCAGGAAGTTGGCCCGGGCCCGGGCCCGGCGCACGGCGTCTTCCTTGGCTCGGACCAGGGCCCGATTGCCCCGTTGCAGGGCTTGGTTCTTTTCGGAGATTTCCCGGGTCCGGTCCGCCACCTCCTGTTCCAGCTGACTGGAGTAGTTCTTGATGGCGCTTTCGGCGGCTCGTAGTCGGGCAAGGCTGGAGTCGATGGTTTCAAGGTGCTGGTTGATGATGCCGACCATGGTGCCGATTTCATCCTGCTCGTGGCGGGCAGGGATCGGCAGTCGCACCTTTTCCGGGGAGTTTGCGGTAACCCGGTTCAAGGTATCGATGACATTGAGAATCGGCCGGGTCAAGACAAAGTAGAAGATGGCCAGCAGCGTGACGGACAGCGCCAGGCTCTTGAGCAGGCCGATGGCCAGGGTGTAGGCGCTTCGCTCCAGGAACTGGAGACCGTAGTGAAAGGTGTCGATGGTGACCACCAGGCGCCCCAGCGGCAGATCCTCGAGTTGCGGAACGCGCAGTTCCGAGCTGAACCTCAGGCTGTCCGAGAACAGCAGGTCGGAGACCCAACGGTAGGGGGACTCGGGGCGGTTCTGGTGGGCCGAGGCCAGGACGTGGCCCTCCCTGTCAACCAGGCGGGCATCAATGGTGGCCGGATGGCGCAGCAGTCCGTCTAGGAGCTCCTCGGCCAGCCGGATATCGATGTTGTAGGCGATCTGCGCCGCGGGGCTTTGACTGATCTCGATCATGGCGTTGATTTCCGCGCGCATCGAGGTCCTGGCGTTGAAGTAGTCCAGGGTGATCTGGATCAGATTGAGAACCAGCCCCAACGCCATGGCCACCAGCACGGTGTCGCGGGTTAGCCGGTAGGACAGGCGTTTGCGGAAACGGTTGGTCACGTCGGGCCGGGTTCCTATTGCGTGGGTGGCTGCGGCTAGGTCGACTGCTAGTCGTCGTAGTCGGCCTTTTTCTTCCATTCATCGTCCTGGAGGAAGTGGTCCCACTCCCGATCCAGTTTCGACAGGGACGCCTTGCTGCCGTCCTTGCCATTGGTACTCATGGCTTCCAGCTCCTTGATGCGGGTCCGGAAACTCTTCACGGCCTTCAGGGCCAGGGGATTGTCCTTGGACTTGCCCATTTCCGTGCTGGCCAAGTGGTAGGCGTGGATCGCCTTGCGGATCTGATTCTGCCGGACGTAGTCACGGGCCTGGAACACGTGGAGGTCGGCATGGGTCTTGTGAACCAGGAACAGCACGTATTTCAGGTTCTTCTTGGCGGTGGCCGCGTTGATGCTGCCGGATTTGTGCATGCCTTCGATCATGCGGAACAGGTTCTGCAGCAGTTCCTTGACGTAGCTGGCCTTTTCCGGGGAATCGATGCGCACCGGTGGGCGGGAGTCCTGGCTTTCCATGACCGCTTTCTTGGCCTGGGTAATGGCTTCGAGCCACTGCGCCACCGGTAGGTTGGACTTCAGGGCCTGCAGCTCATGGCAGGCCTCCTCCATGCGCTTGAGAATCAGCAACTTGAGGTCCGGTGTCAGGTACTGGCCGGGGATCTCGGTCAGTAACCGGTGCGCTCGGTTGTAGGTGTCTTCCTGGGCGGTGATTTTCCGCGCCCGTTCGATGCGAGCCCGTTCGCGCATCTGGCTCAGGACGATGATGACGATCGAAACGACGACGATACCGGTCAATAAGAGAACAATGGTGGTGGTATCCATGGTGTCAGCGCGAACTCCGGGGTCAGGTCAACGGGGATATGGCTCAGCAACGGATAGGGTTCTGGCGATCATAGTCAACTAGTCTAGGCAAGAGTAGCAGAAATAGTGGGTTAGGTCCGCCAGGGCGGATTGGGAACCTCATCATAGTCTTGGTGAATTTCTTCGGGCTGCCGTATTATCTCGGTGAATGGGCCCTGTCCCGAAATCCGTTTGCCACCGCGCTGGAGTGAGTCCGTGGATCTGTCCCGTGTCGACCTGAACCTGTTGGTTTACCTGGATGTGCTGCTCAGGGAGCGCAATGTGACCAAGGCTGCCAACCATCTGGGCATCACCCAGCCGGCCATGAGTAATGGGCTGCGGCGGCTCAGGGACCTGTTTAGCGATCCGCTGCTGGTCCGCACCAGCGAGGGCATGACCGCAACGGAGCGGGCCCGGGAGCTGCAGCCGCTGGTTCGCTCCATCCTGTCGGACATCGAGCAGGCGGTGCAGGAGAAAACGCCGTTCTCGGCCAAGGACAGCCAGCGAGTGTTCCGCATCATGGCCAGTGACTACGCCGAATCGTGCCTGATGCCGCGGGTGCTGCGGCGGATACGTCAGGAGGCCCCCCATGTCACGCTGGACGTGCTGACCCCCAGTGACGTCAGCTTCCTGGATGTGGAGCAGGGGCGCCTGGATATGGCGATCAACCGGTTCGACAAGATTCCCCAGTCGTTCCATCAGAAAACGCTCTGGACCGAGTCGTTTGCCTGCCTGATGAATGCCCGGAACCCGATTCTCAAGCAGCCCTTTACCCTGGACACCTACCTCGACGCCAGCCATATCTGGGTCAGCAAGACCGGGTTTGGGGTCGGCGTCGGGGTCAACCCTAAGGACGTGCAGCGGCTGGGCTGGGTGGATGAGGCCCTGGCCCGGATGGGGCGAAAGCGCCAGATATCGGTGTTCACCCGTCACTACCAGGTTGCCATGCTGCTGGCGGAGCAGCACGACCTGATCGCCACCCTGCCGTGCCGTGCCGCGTGGCTGCAGAAAGACAACCCGAATCTGGTGGTCAAGGTGCCGCCGTTCGAGATTCCCCCGTTTGAGCTGAAGATGGCCTGGAGTCCGCTGTTGCAGCACAACGCCGACCATCAGTGGCTGCGTAAGCTGATTGTCGAGGTGGCCGAGGAGGTGGATGCGGAATTCGCCCCGTTCGGAGCCAGGTTCGAGCAGGCCGAGGTGCCCCTGGCCCACCACTCAGAGCGGTAGTTCCCTCAGTTCCAGAGAGGGCCGGGCGGCGTCCCACATGCGCTGGTAGCTTTCGGCCAGCAGTTTGGCCCGGCCGCCGTGGGCGAAGCCGGCAACCCCCGACGGCTGGTCGAAGTCGTGGCGCCAGAGCAGGCCCTGCCGGTCCACCAGAAGGAACGGCTGCTCTTCCCGGGGGTAGTCGTCGTGGGTGAGTCTCAGCTCCATCTTGCTCGGCAATCGCCGCAGCAGCTCCACCAGCTGGTGACGGCGCTTGACCAGCGGTGTGTCGTCATGAATCAGCAGGCGCACCTCGCTCAGCCGGTGGCGACGGGCCAGCGCGGAAATCAGTTCCCGGAACCGGAAACGGTCGTACAGGTCGTGTTGCAGCCAGCGGTCGTAAAGCCACAGCCGTTGCCGGGCCTGGCCCACCAGCGAATCCATCAGCGCCAACATCGTCGGCTCGTCATTAAAGGTCCAGCTGCGTTCGTCCCGCTCCAGAACCAGGGGCGCGTCGCCGTCGGCCAGGGCCGCCACCGCCAGCGCCGGTGCCAGGCAGCGCATATCGTAATGGGGGATGCCGGCGTCCTGATAGGCGTCCGAGCACAGGTGAAAGCCGGATTTCTGATAGAAGAGGACGGCGTGAGCCTGCGCCGACAGCCGGATTTCCTGAAACTGGCCGGCGGCGTCGGCCATCAGTTGCCGCAGCAGGGCTTCGCCGATGCCTTGGCCCCGGTGTTCTGGCAAGATCGCCATGCGACCGATGTGGGCGGTTTCCTCCAGCGTGCCGAACAGCCGCGCGACGCCGACGGGGGTGTTGTCGGGCAGGACCGCCAGGTAGTGGTCGGCGATGTCATCGGTGGCATCCCACTCCAGCTCCGGCGGCACGCCCTGTTCTTCGATGAACACCCGGCGGCGGATGTCGCGGATGTGACCGGGCGCCAGCTGCCAGCTGTATTTACGAATCCGGATCCGGGGCATGCCTTACTCGAAGTATACGGAGCCTTGGTTGTATAGGGCGGTGATCAGCCCGAGCAGGGCCGAGTCCTCGGCCAGGGGAGCCAGGGCCGCCATGGGGATACGGGCACCGGCGCACAGCAACGGGGCCAGGGGCCGGGCGTCGCCGCGCAGGAGATAGTGCTCGCCGTCGACGAACAGGGCGGTTTCCTCGCCCAGGTCGTGGTAGGCAAACCGGGACCCCTCGTTCCAGCGCAGCTGTTCCCCGGCGCGGATGGCCTCGGCCAAGTCTGCCTCGCCGGCAGGGTCATCGGGGGGAACCACGATGTCCAGGCTCTTGGGCGCGGTGGTGTACTGCCCGAACCACAGCACCAGTTGGCGGCGATCCAGCAGCCGTTCCCGGATCAGGGACTCAATCCGGTCGATCACCCGCGGGGCGATGATGCCGGGGTTGTCCTGTACCTGGAGATCCGGGTCGGACAGGTGTTCGGCAGCGTCGGACTGGCCACAGAGAAAATCGGTGAAGCCGGTCAGGATGTCATCCACGGTCGGCGCCCGGAAGCCCACCGAGAGGGTAATGCAGTCATCCTCGGCCACGCCATGATGGCCGATGCCGGGCGGCAGGTAGAGCATGTCCCCGGGGGCCAGGGTGACCGTTTCCTCGCCTTCCCAGTGGCTCAGGATGCGCAGCGGTGTTCCTTCCACCCGGGGTGAGGTGTGGTCACAGTGGCCTCCGAACGTCCAGCGGCGGTGGCCCTGGGCCTGGAGCAGGAAGACGTCGTACTGGTCATAGTGAGGGCCGACGCTGCCGCCTCGGGGGGCGTAGCTGGCCATGATGTCATCCAGGCGCCAGTTAGGCACAAAACGGAAGTGGTCGAGCAGGTCGGCGATTTCCGGCACCCAGTGGTCCAGTCCCTGCACCAGCAGTGTCCAGTCCTGCTCCGGCAGCTGCTGGAAACGGTCGGGTTCAAAGGGGCCGTTGTACAGCTGCCAGGGTTTGCCGTCTTCGTTTTCGATGATGATCCGGGATTCCACGCCCTGCTCGCAGGCTAGCCCGGCGAGCTCATCGGCGCTGACTGGACACTGGAAGCCGGGAAACGCCTGGCGGATGACCCGCGGCTTCTTCTGCCAGTAATCCCGCAGAAACTCGGAAGGTGTCAGTCCGCCCAGCATGTCCATGGTGCTCTCCCGTGTTCAGATTTTCCTGGCCTGTTCGGCGGCGTTGCCGATGTAAGTGGCCGGAGTCAGTGCCATCAGCTCCGCCTTGGCTGCGTCCGGAATGTCCAGACCCGCGACGAAATTCTGGATCACATCCGCCGACATCGCCTTGCCACGGGTCAACGCCTTGAGTTTTTCATACGGCTTTTCGATGTGATAGCGCCGCATGACGGTCTGGATCGGTTCTGCCAGCACTTCCCAGGCATGATCGAGGTCCTCGTTCAGGCGGTCCGGGTTGATCTCCAGTTTACCGAGCCCCTTGAGGGTTGCCTCGTAGGCAATGAGGCTGTGGGCAAAGCCGACGCCCAGATTGCGCAGTACGGTGGAGTCGGTGAGGTCCCGCTGCCAGCGGGATACCGGCAGTTTCGCCGCAAGGTGGTCGAACAGGGCGTTGGCAATCCCCAAGTTGCCCTCGGAGTTTTCGAAATCGATGGGATTGACTTTGTGCGGCATGGTGGAGGAGCCAACCTCACCCTCAACCGTCTTTTGCTTGAAATAGCCCAGGGAAATGTAGCCCCAGATATCCCGGTCCAGGTCGATCAGGATGGTATTGAAGCGGGCGATGGCATCGTACAGTTCGGCGATGTAATCGTGCGGTTCGATCTGCGTGGTGTAGGGGTTCCAGCTCAGGCCGAGGCTTTCGACAAAGGCCTGTGCGTTGGCGGCCCAGTCGACGTGCGGGTAGGCCGACAGGTGGGCATTGTAGTTGCCCACGGCGCCGTTGATTTTGCCCAGCAGCTCAATGCCCCGTATCTGCTCGAGCTGGCGGCGCAGGCGATGGACGACGTTGGCCAGCTCCTTGCCTACCGTGGTCGGGGAGGCGGTCTGGCCATGGGTGCGGGACAACATCGGCTGCGCGGCGTGGGCCCGGGCCAGCTGAGCCAGTTTCTCGATCACCCGCTCCATGGCCGGCAGCAGGCCCTGGTCCAGGCCTTCACGCAGCATCAGAGCATGGGACAGGTTGTTGATGTCTTCCGAGGTGCAGGCGAAATGGACGAATTCGGTCACCGCGTGCAGCTCCGGCACGGCGGCGATCTTCTCCTTGATGAAGTACTCCACCGCCTTGACGTCATGGTTGGTGGTTCGTTCGATTTCCTTGATGCGCTCGGCATCGGCCAGGCTGAATCCGGTCACCAGGTTGTCGAGGAAGGCGTTGGCTTGGTCCGAAAACGGCGGCACCTCGGTGATCTCCGGGTGGGCGGCCAGTTGTTGCAGCCAGCGGATTTCGACGGTCACACGGTTTCGAATCAGTCCGTACTCGCTGAAAATATTGCGAAATACGCTGACTTTGCTGCCATAGCGTCCGTCAACCGGGGAAATGGCGGTCAGGGCGGTGAGTTCCATCGAAAACCTCTCAAGTCATCAAGTATCGAAACAAGGGTAAACCGGGGCGACAATCATACACCAGGCGGGCACCTGAATCAGCGTCAATCGTGGGGGTGCCCGGGGTGGCCGTGGCGGGCCCTGCGTGCCAGTTCCCGGGCCGTATGGATTACCTTGCGTCGCGCCAGCACCAGTTGCCAGCGCCGCCCACCACACTGGCGCCAGAGCACGGCGGAGCGGATGCCCGCCAGCAGCAGCGCACGGATTTTCTCCGCGTTCTCGTCCCGTTGCAGGATGTCGGGATTGCCGGTGACCTGGATCCGGAGCCGGAAAGTGCTGATGGTATCGGTGTAGATGGAAGCCAGGTTGGCGAGCAGGTTGGGGTGGCTGTGGCCGAAATGGCTGGCGGTGTGGCGCGCCTGCTCGATGCGGTTGCCAATGACGTCCAGCAGGTCGGACCGGCTGCGGAGCTTGGACTCCAGGTGCACCAGGTTCAAGGCATAGCGCAGGATATCGATGTCCTGCTGCCGGCTTTGTTCGCTCATGACGCTGGCCAGTGTTTCCAAGCCGGTGTGAAGGTTGGCCAGATCGCCGCCGTACACGTCAAGGGTGGTGTCCGGGACAGTCACGAACAGCGAACGGATGCTGGTTTCCAGGGCACGCGGGTCCACCGGAATGCCATGTGCGGTCTGCTGGACCAGCCGGGCCGCCTGGAACACGCCCGCCAGGGCGAGAGTCTGGTCATACAGGGTCCGGCTCATGGCTGGGCGGCCCCGGCGGTGCGGACGGACAGCCGCTCGGGCAGGACCTCGCCGTCACGCCAGGTCTGCTCAATGACGCCGCCACCCAGGCAGACCTCGCCGTCGTAGAACACCACGGACTGTCCGGGTGTCACCGCCCGTTGCGGTTCATCGAACACCACCTGGACACCGCCGTCGATCAGGGTCACTTCACAGTCCTGGTCGGGTTGCCGGTAACGGGTTTTGGCCCGGCAGCGGAAGCGGGCGGCCGGGGCTTCGCCGGCAACCCAGTCGATGGGGCCGGACACCAGCCCGCGGGCGAACAGCAGGGGGTGATCCTTGCCCTGAACCGCGATCAGGACGTTGCGTTCAAGGTCTTTGTCGGCAACGTACCAGGGGTCGTCACCGAAGTCGGCCAAGCCACCGATGCCCAGGCCCTGGCGCTGACCGATGGTGTGGTACATCAGGCCCTGGTGACGCCCGATCACCTGGCCGTCCGGCGTCTCGATGTCACCCGGCTGGGCCGGCAGGTATTGCTTGAGGAAGTCCCGGAACTTGCGCTCACCGATGAAGCAGATACCGGTGGAGTCCTTCTTGTCGTGGGTGACGAACCCCTGTTCGGCGGCGATCCGCCGGACCTCGGGCTTTTCCAGCTCACCCACCGGGAACAGGGTGCGGGCGATGCGATCACCGGAGACGGCGTGCAGGAAATAGCTCTGGTCCTTGTTCGGATCCAGGCCCTTAAGCAGCTGGGCACGACCGCTACCGTCGGCCAGCGGGCGCTGGCGGGCGTAATGGCCGGTGGCGATGTAGTCCGCTCCCAGGGTGATGGCATAGTCCAGGAAGGCTCGAAACTTGACTTCCTTGTTGCAGAGAATATCGGGGTTGGGCGTTCGCCCGGCCCGGTATTCCGACAGGAAGTGCTCGAAGACCCGGTCCCAGTACTCCGCGGCGAAGCTGGCGGTATGCAGGCGGATACCGATAGCATCGGCCACCGCCTGGGCATCGGCCAGATCGGTCATGGCGGTGCAGTACTCGGTGCCGTCGTCCTCGTCCCAGTTCTTCATGAACAGACCCTCGACCTGGTATCCCTGCTGCTTCAGGAGCCAGGCCGCAACCGAGGAGTCGACACCGCCGGACATGCCGACGATGACTCGTGTGGATTCCGGGGATGGAGTGTCGGGAGTGTGGTTCATGTCAGCCCTGTGATTGTCAAAACACCGAATGATAACACTCTCGATGCGCCTACGCCTGGGTATCCACCACCACATCCAGGGGGTAGCGGCGCCCGTTTCGGTAATCTTCTATGCAGCGCAGCACCATTGGACTGCGCAGGCGATCGCCCAGGCTGCGGATATCGTCCAGGGCCATCCAGTGAGCGGCGACGATACCGTCGTCCAGCGTTGAGGAAACCCGTCGCAGCGCCTTGGCGGCATAGCAGAAACGGTAGTAGGTAACGCCGTTGGCCGGCGCCTTGTAGGTATAAACGCCCAGGAAATGGCAGGGTTCTACCTGCCAGCCGGTTTCCTCGAGGGTTTCGCGTCGCACCGCATCCAGGATGGCTTCATTTTCCTCGACGTGGCCGGCGGGCTGGTTAAAGACGACGCGTCCGCCACTGACTTCCTCAACCATGAGAAAGCGCCCGGCCTCGTCCTCAACGATCACGGCGACGGTGGCATGGGGTGTCCAGGTCATGGCGCGCGGAACCTCCTGCGGCGATGGGCGGGGACTTTCCCTGGTTTGGCGGGCGCTGTCGTGGCTGCCGGGGAGTGCACGGTAACGGTCCGGTACTCGCCGGGGCGCAGCCCCTCCAAGGTCCAGTCTCCTATACGGTAGCGGATGAGACGCAGGGTTGGGAACCCGACCGCGGCCGTCATGCGCCGGACCTGCCGGTTGCGCCCCTCGGTCAGGGTCAGTTCCAGCCAACTGGTGGGAATGGCCGCCCGGTACCGGACCGGTGGCGTTCTGGGCCAGACCGGCGGCGGCTCAATGCGGCGTGCCCGGGCGGGGCGGGTTCGGCCGTCCTTCAGGTCGACGCCCCGGGCAAGCTGGGTCAGGGCCTTCTCGCTGAGCTCGCCTTCAACCTGGACCCAGTACGTCTTGGCCATCTTGTGCCTGGGTGATGCGATGCGGTGCTGCAGGGGGCCGTCGCTGGTCAGCAGCAGCAGGCCCTCGGAGTCGTAATCCAGTCGGCCGGCGGGGTAGACGTCCCGCTGAGGGATCCAGTCCGCCAGGGTGGCGCGCGATGGAACCTCCGGGGTGTGGCGTGGGTCGGTGAACTGGCTGAGTACTTGAAACGGTTTGTTGAAGAGAATGAGTTCGGCCATGCCTGGGCGTCGGGCTCGTTGGTTTTCGAAAGTGGAGGCAGCACAGGGTATCGCAATCGAAACGCTTGGCAAGCCTCGGAGTGGAGAGGGTTCGGGCAAACAGACCGGGCGGGGACACCCCGCATGGCGTCCCGGGGGATGCATCGGCCACCAGGCCCGGGCGTGTAACGTCCTGCCGCCCGCGGACGTGGGGCCGGAATTCAGGCGTTGACTGCCCGGGGCGGATAGCCGCCGTCGTTGTCGGTGCCGTCTTGGGAGGGCTTGGTGTCGTCCTGCCCGGCGTCGGCCCGAGACCGTTTGGACGGGGTTTCCTCCGGAACGATGTTGATGGCGTGTACGCCCTTGTCGCTGGGTTTTTTGTCGAAGGTCACGGTCTGGCCAGCTTTCAGCGTCTTGTACCCTTCCATTTGCACCGACGAGAAGTGGGCAAACAGATCATCGCTACAGCCGTCTTCAATGATGAAACCGTAACCTTTGGCGTTGTTGAACCACTTGACCTTGCCTCTGGGCATGATGAACTCCCCTGTTCCTTTGCTGTCTATTCTTATTGTTCGTACCGGACTTCCGGAGACTCCGCCGGTTTGACGTTGTTACGTTGGCATCGCAAATGTTTACATTTTTTAACAATGCACTCTAACTGTCGACCAATTGGGTGCCGGAGTCAATACTTTCTGGCGGTGGAATGTGTGGTTTACCGGGGCTTGGAAGCGGTATCATGCGATGAACGGCGAGTCTCTCGCGCGAGCAGGGGCTGGCTGCTTGAAATGCATCCCGCCGACAACCACATTTATCGAAGGACACCGAGCAACCGGTAAAGAATCATGCGGACTATCGACCATTCTCTACTAGTATTGAATCAGGGGGAGGACAACCAACCGGACCGGCACGACGACGTGAGCGTTGCGCCGGAGAAGCCCGCCCTGAAACGCCCGGCCCGGTATCGGGTGGTGCTCCTGAACGATGACTACACACCGATGGATTTCGTGGTGGATGTGCTGATGAAATTCTTCGGGATGAATGAGGAGAAGGCGACGCAGGTGATGCTGCTCGTCCATACGCAGGGAAAAGCCGTGTGCGGGGTATACACCCGCGACATCGCGGAAACAAAGGCGGCCCAGGTGAATCAGTATTCTTCGGAATGCGAGCATCCGCTCCTTTGTGAGATTGAACGTGCGGACTGACAGACGTTGGGAGGGCCCATGCTGAGCAAAGACCTTGAAATTACGTTGAATACGGCCTTCAAAAATGCCCGCGACAAGCGTCATGAGTTCATGACCGTCGAGCATCTGCTGCTGGCCCTTCTCGACAACGAATCGGCGGTGGGCGTCCTGAAAGCCTGTGGCGCGGACCTGGAACGCCTGGAAGAGGAGCTGGTGGAGTTCGTGGATTCCACCACGCCCCTGATCCCGAG
This sequence comes from Marinobacter lutaoensis, assembly GCF_001981305.1. Taxonomy (GTDB): domain Bacteria; phylum Pseudomonadota; class Gammaproteobacteria; order Pseudomonadales; family Oleiphilaceae; genus Marinobacter; species Marinobacter lutaoensis. The sequence goes on from NZ_MSCW01000001.1 coordinate 544,032, forward strand.
CAACGACAACGAGCGCGAGACCCAGCCGACCCTGGGTTTTCAGCGGGTGCTGCAGCGGGCGGTGTTCCACGTGCAGTCGTCCGGCAAGAAGGAGGTGACCGGGGCCAACGTGCTGGTCGCCATCTTCAGCGAACAGGAAAGCCAGGCGGTCTACGTTCTCAAGAAACAGAACATCGCCCGGATCGACGTGGTGAATTACGTTTCCCACGGCATTTCCCGGGTCCAGGGCAGTGAGGACCAGGAAGGGCACGACCAGGCCGCACACGATGACGCCGGTGAAGACGGTGTTCAGTCCCGGCCCCTGGAAAGCTATGCCACCAACCTGAACGAACAGGCCCGGCAGGGGCGGATCGACCCGCTGATCGGCCGTGAGCATGAAGTGGAACGGGTGGTTCAGATCCTTGCCCGTCGCCGTAAGAACAACCCCCTGCTGGTGGGTGAGGCCGGCGTGGGCAAGACGGCGATTGCCGAGGGCTTGGCCAAACGCATCGTCGACGGTCAGGTGCCGGACATCATCTCCGATGCCGTGGTTTATTCTCTGGACATGGGCGCGCTGCTGGCCGGTACCAAGTACCGGGGCGACTTCGAGAAGCGCCTGAAGGGGCTGCTCAACGAACTGAAGAAGCAAAAACACGCGATTTTGTTCATCGACGAGATTCACACCATCATTGGTGCCGGATCGGCCTCCGGCGGGGTCATGGATGCCTCCAACCTGCTCAAGCCGATGCTGAGTTCCGGTGAAATCCGGTGCATCGGATCCACGACCTTCCAGGAGTTCCGCGGGATTTTCGAGAAGGACAGCGCACTGGCCCGGCGGTTCCAGAAAATCGATGTAAACGAGCCGAGCGTGGAGGATACCTACCAGATCCTGAAGGGCCTGAAGCCCAGTTTCGAAAAGCACCACGACCTGAAATACACCGACAAGGCTTTGCGGGTGGCGGCGGAACTGGCCGACCGTTACATCACCGACCGGCATTTGCCGGACAAGGCCATCGACGTCATCGACGAAGCGGGTGCCCGCCAGCGCATGCTACCGGCGGACAAACGCAAGAAAACCATCGATGTGTCGGAAATCGAGGATGTGGTCGCCAACATCGCCCGCATTCCGCCGAAGAATGTCTCCACCAGTGACAAGGATCTGCTGCGCAACCTGGAGCGGGACCTGAAAATGGTGGTGTTCGGGCAGGATCCGGCCATCGAGTCGCTGGCGAACGCCATCAAGCTGGCCCGTGCCGGTTTGAAGGCGCCGGAGAAACCTGAAGGGGCCTTCCTGTTTGCCGGTCCCACCGGCGTGGGCAAAACCGAGGTTACCCGGCAGCTGGCCAAAATCCTGGGGATTGAGCTGGTGCGCTTTGACATGTCCGAGTACATGGAGCGGCACACGGTGTCCCGATTGATTGGGGCGCCCCCCGGATACGTCGGCTACGACCAGGGGGGCCTGCTGACCGAGGCCATCAACAAACACCCGCACTGCGTGCTGCTGCTGGATGAGATCGAGAAGGCGCACCCCGAAGTGTTTAACCTGCTGCTGCAGGTCATGGACCATGGGACCCTGACCGATAACAATGGCCGCAAGGCGGATTTCCGGCATGTGATTCTGGTGATGACGACCAACGCCGGCGCGGAAACCATGTCCCGTCGATCCATTGGCTTCAGTGAGCAGGATCACAGCACGGACGGCATGGAGGTGATCACCAAGACCTTCACGCCGGAGTTCCGGAACCGTCTGGATGCAATCATCCAGTTTGCTGACCTGCAGAAGGAGACCATCACTCACGTGGTGGACAAGTTCCTGACCGAGCTCCAGGCTCAGCTCGACGAGAAGCACGTGGTGCTGCACGTCGACGAGGACGCCAAGGCCTGGTTGGCGGAGAAAGGGTACGACGTCACCATGGGAGCACGCCCGATGGCCCGCCTGATCCAGGACAAGATCAAACGGCCGCTGGCGGAGCAGATTCTGTTCGGCCGGCTGTCGGAGCGGGGCGGGGACGTCTATGTCCGCCTGAAGAACGACGAACTGGAGTTCGAGTACGAGGACGAGCCAGCAGAGGCGGTTTGAACCGCGTCCCGGTTCACGACCAACAAAAAACCCCGCTCAGGCGGGGTTTTTCCGTTCAGATGTCATGCGCCGATCAACGGGCCCGATAAACGATACGGCCCTTGCTCAGGTCGTAAGGCGTCAGCTCAACCTTGACCTTGTCGCCGGTCAGGATGCGGATGTAGTTCTTGCGCATTTTGCCGGAGATGTGTGCGGTGACCACATGGCCGTTGCTCAGCTCAACGCGGAACATGGTGTTGGGAAGGGTATCGATGACCACGCCTTCCATTTCAATGACATCTGATTTCGCCATTCAGTAGAGACCTCGCTGTGAAACGCTTCGGGTGATTTTAAAAATTGCGCAATTTTGCCTGATTTGTCGCCATATGGCAAAGATCAGTTCGGCTCCATGACCCGCCATTGGCCGTCACGGAGGGCTTCCAGGGGGTGGAAGCGGGTTTTGTAGTTCATCTTCCGGCACTGTTTGATCCAGTAGCCAAGATAGACATGGGGCAGGTCCCGGCGCCGGGCTTCTTCCACCTGCCAGAGAATCGCGTAGGTGCCCAGGCTGCGCTCTTCGAGCTCCGGTTCGAACGTGGTGTAGATCGCCGACAGGCCGTCGTCCAGGGCGTCAATGGCTGCCAGCCCCACCAAGGTGCCGTTCAGGCGCATTTCCAGAAACCAGGAGTCGGTGGCGCCGTCGACCAGGAACGAGATGAACTGTTCCCGGGACGGTGGGTACATGTCGCCGTCGCTGTGCCGTTGTTCGATATAGCGGGCGTAGAGCGCGTAGTATTCCTCGCTGAACCGCGTCGGCACCAGCTCGCAGGTCAGGTCCTGGTTTCGCTTGAATACCCGGCGCAGGCCCCGGTCTGGCCGGAACTGCTGAACCTGCAGGCGAACGGGTATGCAGGCATGGCAGCGTTCGCAGTGGGGCCGATAATAGTGGGAGCCACTGCGGCGAAATCCCAGCGCGGTAAGCTGGCTGTATAGCCTCTTGTCGATCCTCGCCCTCGGGTCGACAAACATCGTGGTGGCTTCGCGGTCCGGCAGATAGCTGCAGGCGTGGGGCGGGGTTGCGAAAAACACCAGGGTTCTGAGGTTGCTCATTCACACCTCCGGACCGCTCCATTGCCAGGTAAACCGCCAGTCATGCTGGTCGGGCTTCCGATCGATACTTGCCCTGAGTATAGATAAAAACTCGGCGCGGGGAATACTCCGGGCGCCCATGGTCAGCAGATGCCGGCTTTCCACCTGACAGTCCATCAACCGGTAGCCCCAGATCCGGAGCTGGTTGGCAAGATGTACCATCAGGACCTTGGAGGCGTTGGTTTCCAGCGAGAACATGGACTCACCAAAGAAGCAGCGTCCCATCGCCAGGCCGTACATGCCGCCGGCCAGTTCGTTGCTCCGGTTCCAGATTTCGATGGAATGGGCGATGCCCATCCGGTGCAGCTCGGTGTAAGCGGTGATCATATCCTCGGTGATCCAGGTGCCCTCTGCCCGGGTCGATGCGCACAGGCGAATGATCCTGCCGAACGCCTGGTCCGCGGTAACGTGGAAGTAGCGCCGGTTCAGGGTCCGTCGCAGACTTCTGGACACATGGATTTCCTCCGGAAACAGCACGCACCGGGGGTTGGGGGACCACCAGAGGATGGGCTGGTCGTCACTGTACCAGGGGAAGATGCCATTCCGGTAGGCGAGGATCAGCCGCTTGACCGACAGGTCACCGCCGAGGGCCAGAAGTCCGTCCGGATCTTCCAGAGCGCTCTCGGCGGGGGGGAACCAGAGCTGGTCCGGGTCAAGCCAGGGAAGCGAGGTCATCCGGCTCCTGCGAGGATCAGCCCAGTTGATCCAGGTACTTTTCCGCGTCCAGAGCGGCCATGCAGCCAAAGCCCGCGGAGGTGATCGCCTGGCGATACACGTGATCGGCCACGTCGCCAGCGGCGAACACCCCCGGAATGCTGGTCTGGGTGGCCATGCCGTCGAGGCCGGAGCGAATGCGGATGTAGCCGTTGTCCATCGCCAGCTGGCCCTCGAACAACTGGGTGTTGGGCTTGTGGCCGATGGCAATGAACACGCCCGCCAGCTCAAGATCCCGGGTGGAGCCGTCCTCGGTGCTGCGGATGCGCATGCCGGTCACGCCCGTGTTGTCGCCGAGCACCTCGTCCAGGGTATGGTTCCAGATGATGTTGACGTTGCCGTGCTCGGCCTTCTCGAACAGCTTGTCCTGCAGAATTTTTTCCGCGCGGAGACTGTCACGGCGGTGCACCAGGGTGACCTCTTCGGCGATGTTGGCAAGGTAGAGGGCTTCTTCCACGGCGGTGTTGCCGCCACCGATCACCGCGACCTTCTTGTTGCGGTAGAAGAAACCATCGCAGGTGGCGCAGGCGGAAACGCCCTGACCCTTGAAGCGCTCCTCGGATTCCAGGCCCAGGTACATGGCGGAGGCGCCGGTGGCGATGATCAGCGCGTCGCAGGTGTACTCGCCATTGTCGCCCTTGAGACGGAACGGACGGTGGCGCAGATCGGCTTCGTTGATGGTGTCGTAAACAATCGTTGTTTCAAAGCGTTCCGCATGTTTTTGCATGCGTTGCATGAGCTCCGGACCCTGCACGCCATCGTGATCTCCGGGCCAGTTGTCCACGTCGGTGGTGGTGGTGAGCTGGCCGCCGACTTCCAGGCCGGTGATCAGGGTCGGGTTGAGGTTGGCCCGCGCCGCGTAGACGGCGGCGGTATAACCGGCCGGGCCGGAGCCAAGAATGATCAGGCGGGAGTGTGTGCTGTTGCTCATCGCTGTCTCTCAAAGATGTTTGCTGTCAGGCCTTGGGGGCCGTCGGTTCGGATTCGGATAAATGGCAAAAGGCTATCATGAAACCGGGGTGATGCCATTCGATTCGGGCAATTCCACTGATTAAACCTAGCTATGCGGCCGGGCCCGGAACTATTCAAGTACCGGCACGTCGGTCAGCAGTTCCTGCACCCGTTCTTTGCTCTTGCCCGGTTCCCCCTGTTCCAGCCGGTGTTCCGCCACGGCGGGAAACACCGCTTGGAGATCGTCCGGCAGGACATGGTGCCGGCCTTCCATCAGGGCCCAGGCCTTGGCGGCGCGCAGCAGCCCCAGGCCGGCGCGGGGCGACAGGCCATAAAGCAGTCCCGGCAGACGCCGACTCTGCTCCAGCAGGCGCTGGACGTAATCGAGCAGGGCCGGGCTGGCGGTGACCCGGTGCACGCCGTTGAGCAAGGTGTCCAGGGCATCCGGAGTGAACTGGGGCTGCAGCTGTTCGGTCAGTCTCCGGCGGTCCTCGCCTTCCAGTAAGGCGCGCTCGGCCTTCGGGTCCGGATAGCCCAGGCGGATGCGCATGAGAAACCGGTCGAGCTGGGATTCTGGCAGCGGGAAGGTGCCGCCCTGTTCCGCCGGGTTCTGGGTGGCGATAACGAAGAAGGGCGCAGGCAGGGGGCGGGTCGCGCCTTCGATCGACACCTGCTTTTCCTCCATGGCCTCCAGCAGGGCGCTCTGGGTGCGCGGTGAGGCCCGGTTGATCTCGTCGGCCAGGACCACCTGGGCGAAGATGGGGCCGGGGTGGAAGACCAGTGCGCCGGCCTGCTTGTCATACATGGAATAGCCCAGAACGTCCGACGGCAGCAGATCGCTGGTGAACTGGATGCGCTGATAACTGAGCCCGAGAATCCTGGCCAGGGCATGGGACAGGGTGGTCTTGCCCATGCCCGGAATGTCCTCGATCAGGAGGTGGCCACGGGCCAGCAGGCAGCACAGGGCAAGGCGAATCTGTCGCTCCTTGCCCAGCAGGATGCCGTTGAGCGCGGTGATCGCATCGTCGACCAGCGTTTTCATGCCCGGATCAGTCTCTCACCCGCTTGACCAGATCGCCGTAGGCGTCGATCCGGCGGTCCCGGAGGTAGGGCCAGATGCGGCGCACGGACTCGGTGCGGCCGCGGTCGAGGGTGACGGCGAGGACGGTTTCGTCCTGGTCGTTCGCCCGCGCCAGGAACTCGCCCTGCGGACCGCAGATGAAGCTGTTGCCCCAGAAGCGGATGCCATCGCTGTGGCCGGAGGGGTCGGGCTCGGTGCCGACCCGGTTCGGTGCGATGACCGGCAGATTGTTGGCGACGGCATGGCCCCGTTGTACGGTGACCCAAGCCTCCAGCTGCCGGGCCCGTTCGTCCGGGCTATCGTTCATGTCCCAGCCGATCGCGGTGGGGTAGATCAACAGGTCGGCGCCCGCCAACGCCATCAGTCGGGCCGCCTCCGGGTACCACTGATCCCAGCACACCAGCACGCCAAGGTTGCCCACGGAGGTGCGGATCGGCGTGAAGCCGCTTCGGCCGTCGTTGAACTGGGCGTCGCCGGGGGTAAAGTAGAATTTCTCGTAGAAACCCGGGTCGTCGGGGATGTGCATCTTGCGGTAGAGGCCGGCGATCTCGCCGTCCTGTTCGAACACCACGGCGGTGTTGTGGTAGACGCCGTTCATCCGGCGTTCGAACACCGAACCCACCAGTACGATCTCAAGCTCCCGGGCCAGCGCCGACAGCCGCTGCGTGGTGGGGCCGGGGATGGGTTCGGCGAGTTCGAACACCGAGGTGTCCTCGGTCTGGCAGAAGTACAGGGTGGCATGCAGCTCCTGTAGAACCACCAGCTCGGCTCCCTGGGCGGCCGCCTCCCTGATCAGGGCTTCGGATGTCGCCAGGCTGATGTGCTTGTCGTTGCTGCACGTCTGCTGAATCGCGGCGACGCGCAGCTCCTGTGATTGGGTGGTGCGGGTCATGGTTTCACAACTCCTGCGGGCAGTTGCATGGTGACGCAGTGCAGACTGCCGTGTTGGTACACCAGCGGGCGGCAGTCAATGGGAATGATTTCCCGGTTCGGGAAAAGGTCTTGCAGGACGGCGATGGCTTCCCGGTCCTGGGGCACACCATAGATTGGCAGCAACACCGCCCCATTGATGATCAGGAAATTCGCGTAGGTCGCCGGTAGGCGTTCGCCGTCGTCGCCAAACACCGGGTCCGGCCAGGGCAGGGCGGTCAGCCGGTAGGGCTCGCCGTTGCGTTGCCGGAACTCCCGGAGTTCCTCCTCCATCGCCGCGAGGGCGCGGTAGTGCTCGTCGCTGGTGTCCGGGCAGGCGACGTAGCAAATGTGGTCCGGAGCGCAGAAGCGGGCCAGGGTATCGATGTGGCTGTCGGTGTCGTCCCCGGCGAGATAGCCGTGGTTGAGCCACAGCACACGGTCGGCGCCCAGGTTATCGGCGAGCTGCTGCTCAATGGCGGTCCGGTCCAGGCTGGGGTTGCGGGTGGGCGTCAACAGGCATTCGCTGGTGGTCAGCACGGTGCCCTGGCCATCGGACTCGATGGAGCCCCCCTCCAGGACAAAGTCCAGAGAAATGAGGGGGTGGGCTCCGAACACCCCGGCATTGGCCAGGTGACGGTTCAGGGCATCGTCCTTTTCCCAATGGAACTTGCCGCCCCAGGCGTTAAACCGGAAATCCAGCAGCTCGGCGCCGCGGTCGGTCAATACCGTAATCGGGCCATGGTCCCGCGCCCAGGTATCGTTGGCCGGAGCGGGGACCGTGACCACCCGCCCCGGCAGCCCGCGCTCCTCGGCATAGCGGTTGAGGTCTCGGTGAAGCTGCTGGAGGCGGCTGACGTGTTCGCAGCTGATCACCAGGTGTTCAAACCGAAGCACCGCCCGGGCAATGGCTTCGAACACGGTTTCCACCTCCGGAAGCCGGTCGGCCCAGTCGGTGCCCGGGTGGGGCCAGGTAAGCATGACTGCACTTTGGGGCGCCCATTCGGCGGGCAATACGCGTTTCGAAGTCACGGAGGAAGTACCTTACTCGCAAAAGCTGCCATTCTAACCAACGACTGGCGTTACGTCAGGATGCGAAACGCGAATTGTGCCGGGCGGGGTGGCGAGGGCTCAGTGTGAACGGTCGAGTACCGTGTGAATCACCCGATCCCGCTCAAAATAGACGGTGAAGCCCGGATAGCGCCACTGGCTGATCGGCGGCTCGCCCACCGGGCCGCGCACGCTTTGGGGCTCGCCCCACCGGGCCCGGACCGAGGCGGTGCTCATGCCGGCCCTGGGATAGTCGGCCTGGCTTCGGTCCGCCTGGCTGCCAACGGGCACCGCCAGTTCGTCCGCGTGCAGGGGGGTATGCGGAGTGAGTGACAGGGCAGCAAACAGGGTCAGGGCGCCGAGCAGGGTTTTGTTTTTCGTCATTGATGGATCTCCATGGATAAATCGTAATATCCGAAAAAGGTTAGCAAAGACAGCACCTTTTTCTCAGTTTATTCCTTTTGCCGTTGTCGGATTTGCCAACGCATCACATGACGGGCGATTTGTTGCCGGTCGCTGTCGTTCAGCCGGATGAATTCCGTGTGAACCCGCGTGGTACCGGAGGCTTCCGGCTGGCTGCCGAGGACCTCGGCCACCGCGACGGGGCGAAAAAGTTCCGGAGGCAGGGTCATCCGTAGGGCCAGCCGGTCGCCGGGACGCCAGTCTCCCTCCGGGCTGGAAAACGACAGACCGCCTTCGCTGAGGGTCACCTCCTGCCAGGCATCCGGTTGCAACGGATTTTGCTCAAAGGCCATAATGCGCGCCAGTATGTCGAGCTTGCCATTGAGGGATTTGATCAGGGCCGTCAGGGCCCGGTCCCGCTCGGCGAGACTGGCCAGCTGGCTTTTGACCTCGTGATCCAGCCGCACCAGCTCCGCTTTCAGTTGCCCGAGATGGTCACCGTCGAAGACATCGCCATCCAGAGGTGCATCGGCTGCCAGTCTGCGGACTTCCAGGCCGACCCGGTCCTCGATGCGGAAGTATTCCCGGCGCTCCGGGCCGGCGTCGGCCGTGTCGTCGGGGGTGGGGCGTGCGTGCATGATTCGGGCACCAGAATAGTCGTTGATAAAGAAAAGTTTAGCAGTTTCCCGGGACGGCTGGCACCGAAACGGGAAAAGAGTCCACCGAAGAATCAAAGGTAGCAACGGGCGCCTTTTCATGTTTAAACCTCTTTCGATTTGTATCGGCCTGCGATACACCGCGGCCAAGCGTCGCAACCACTTCATTTCCTTCATTTCCCTGACGTCCATGATCGGCCTGATGCTGGGCGTGGCGGTACTGATCATTGTCCTGTCGGTGATGAACGGGTTTGACCGGGAACTCAAGCAACGCATCCTGGGTATGGTGCCGCACGCGGTCATCGAAGGGGTGAACGGCATCGACGACTGGCGGGCGGTCAAGCAGGCGGTGCTGACCCATCCCCACGTCCTGGCAGCGGCTCCGTTTATCCAGGGGCAGGGCATGGTGACCGGCGGCGGCGAGGTTCGGGGCGTGCTCATCAACGGCGTTCTGCCGGATCAGGAGCGGACCGTGTCGATCATCGAGGATCATATGGTGGAAGGGTCGCTTGACGACCTGAAGCCGGGCGAGTTCGGCATCATTGTCGGCCGCTTGCTGGCCGCCAGTCTGCGCTTGCAGGTGGGCGACCGTGTGACCGTCGTGCTGCCGGAAGCCTCGGTCACGCCGGCTGGGGTGTTGCCCAGACTCAAGCGCTTCACGGTCAAGGGTATCTTCAGTGTCGGCGCCGAGCTGGATGGCAACTACACCCTGATTCACATGGACGATGCCGCCAAGCTGGTGCGCACCGGTGGCAAGGCTCAGGGCGTTAGGCTGCTGGTCGACAACCTGTTCGCGGCGCCGAAGGTGGCGCGGGATGCCGCGCGGACACTGGCGGGCCGGTACTATGTCTCGGACTGGACTCGTACCCACGGCAACCTGTTCCAGGCGATCCGCATGGAGAAAACCATGATCGGCCTGCTGCTGATGTTCATCGTGGCGGTTGCTGCTTTCAACATCGTGTCGACGCTGGTGATGGTGGTGACCGACAAGACGGCGGATATCGCCATTCTGCGCACCATGGGGGCTACACCGGGCCGGATCATGCGGATCTTCATTGTCCAGGGGGCGGTGATCGGAGTCTTCGGTACTTTGGTCGGCACCAGCCTGGGTGTACTCGGTGCCCTGAACATCAGCGCCTTTATTTCGTGGCTGGAAGGGGTGATCGGGCACAAGTTCCTGAGCGCGGATGTGTACTTCATCAGTTATCTGCCGTCCCAGTTGCAGTGGCAGGATGTGGCCATCATCAGTGGCGCCGGCCTGGCCATGAGTCTGCTGGCCACCATCTACCCTGCGTGGCGCGCGTCCCGTATCGATCCGGCGGAGGCCTTGAGGTATGAGTGAGAAGCAGGCAGCTGGGCACGCCGATGCCGCAGTCATCGAGTGCCGCTCGGTTACCCGAACCTATCAGGAAGGGCCGGAACGGCTCACCATCTTTTCCGACATTTCCCTGCGGGTGGCGGCCGGGGAAACCGTGGCCATCGTGGGCAGCAGTGGCGCCGGCAAGACCACCTTGCTCAATCTACTGGGGGGGCTGGACAAGCCATCCTCCGGTCAGGTGTGCATTTGTGGCGAGGATATCCACCGAATGTCCGAGTCGGCCCGGGCACGCTTTCGCAACCGTCACCTGGGGTTTGTCTACCAGTTTCATCATCTGCTGCCGGAATTCACGGCCCTGGAAAACGTGATGATGCCCTGCGCCCTGGGGGGCGTTTCGGTTGCCGAGGCCCGGGACCGGGCGCGGACGTTGCTGGATCAAGTCGGGTTGGGCGCGCGCCTGTCCCACAAACCGGGCGAACTGTCGGGCGGCGAGCGCCAGCGGGTCGCCATTGCCCGGGCCCTGGTCAACGCCCCCCAGTGTGTGCTGATGGACGAGCCGACCGGTAACCTGGATGAGCAGACCGGAGAAGGGGTGCGCCAGCTGATCGAATCCCTTCGGGACCGGTCCGGTATTGCGTTCGTGATGGTCACCCACGACATGCGGATGGCCCGCAGCCTGGGGCGGGTGCTGCGTCTGGAGCAGGGACGTCTGGTTCAGGAGGCCTGATCCGTCGCTCGGGCCCGCTGTTGCTGCCGGAGTCGCCAGCTGGCCCGGATCCGGCGTCGCCAAAGGTACTGGATGACCAGGTAGGAGGTGCAGGCGAATGCCGTGGCACAGATCAGCGACCCCAGGTACAGCGGTACACCGATTTCCAGAATGCGCTCGGCGATCCAGGCCCAGGACCAGTGGAATTCGAAATCCAGAACCGGCCGGTGCAGTACCCAGGCCCCGACCTTATAGTTGAAATAGAAAAGAGGCGGCATGGTGATGGGATTGCTGATCCAGACCAGCGCCACCGAAAGCGGCAGGTTGGCATTGAACCAGATGGCGAAAAACGCGGCCGCGACCATCTGAAAGGGCATGGGAATGAACGCGAACCAGATGCCGACCAGGAAGGCGCGTGCCACGCCGTGGCGGTTGATGTGCCACAGATTGGGTTCATGAAGAATATCGCCGAGAAAGCGCAGTGACTGTATGGACTGCACCTTTTCCGGTGTAGGCAGATAGCGTTTCATGAACTGTTTCGGCATAGGCAGCGGTGCCTTCTGTCGTGTGACCGTTCCGCGTACCAGGGACGACGCGGACCGAATTGAAACCCGGGAGGACAAGGAGTGTCCGGAACTGCAATCGGGGCCGCCTGGGCGGCCTTTTCGTGCGGCGTTATCTTACTGTATCGGTTGCCGGTGTTGCCAGCATGGACTTGGCTTGCCGGCGCCGCCATCGTGGTTTTCCTGATCGCGAGCCGGAGGCGGGCACGGGTGTTGGCCGCTCTGCTGGCCGCGAGTCTGGCCGGGATGGCCTGGGCCGCCTGGCATGCCGAGACGCGACTGGCTCAGCGCCTGCCGCCCTCGTTGGAAGGGCAGCCAGTGATCGTGCGCGGCTATGTGTGTGATCTGCCCACGCCGGGCCGTTTCCAGAGCCTTCGCTTCCGTTTCTGTGTCACCGAGTGGCCTGGCCAGACTCAGGGGATCCACCCACCGGACACCCTTCGGTTGTCGTGGTATCGGGGCAGCGCCGAGACCCTGCGGCGGCACCGGCTGCAACTGGACGTTGTGCTCAAACGCCCCCACGGAGCGCTCAATGCTGCTGGTTTCCGCTACGAGGACTGGCTGTTCCGGCACGGATACCGGGCGACCGGCAGCGTGCGTTCGGCGGCCTTCGATCCCGCGGTGCCCTGTCATGGGCACTGCCGGTATGCGCTAGCCCGGCAAGCGTTGGCGGACTGGGTGGAGGCCAGGTTCGGGGCGCTCGATCAGTACCCGTTGATCGCCTCGCTGATGATCGGTAACCGGCAGGCCATGAATGAGGAACATTGGGCCCTGCTCAAGGCTACGGGGACGGTGCACCTGGTGGCCATTTCCGGGCTGCATCTCGGCCTGGTGGCCCTGGCGGTGGCCTGGCTTAGCCGGCGTCTGCTGCTGATGCTGCCGGTCTCCTGGCTGTCCGAGCGTACGCTGCGTCGACTGGTATTTTTCCTGGTGGTCGCCGGCTGTCTGTGTTACGCCCTGGTGGCGGGGTTCACCGTGCCCACCCGGCGGGCACTGGTGATGGTGACGATCGCGTCCTGGACGCTGTTGTGTGCCCGGGAACCGCGCCCCTGGCAGAGCTTCTTCACTGCGCTGGGCTTGGTCCTGATGGCCGACCCGTTCGCGCCTCTGGATCCGGGATTCTGGCTGTCGTTTGCCGCGGTGGCTGTTCTGTTGTGGGTGCTCGTGGGCCGCCTGGGGCCGGTTGGCTGGCTCCCGGGGCTGATACTGACTCAGGTCGCCGTTTTCGCGGGCCTGTGGCCGATACTTGCGTCTCTTGAACAGGGTCAGCCCCTGGCGGGGTTGGTGGCCAACCTGTTTGCCATTCCTTGGGTGTCCGTTCTGGTCATGCCGGCACTGGCGCTGGCGGCGGTCGCAATGGCGCTGGCACCAGGGCTGGCGGAGCCGGTGGTGCCGGGCCTGGATGTGCTTCTGGGAGGCCTTTGGCAGCTGTTGGCGTGGGTTGCGTCCTGGCCCTGGCCGGAACCGGCGTATGCCGGCGCAGGGACACTGGGCCTGGTTGCCGCTGTGCTGCTTCTGGCCCTGAGACTGCCGTTGCCGGGGCTGCCGGTGGCCGTTCTGTTGTCGCTGCTGGTCTGGTGGTGGTCGCCGGTGCCGTCGCCAGCGTCAACGGCGACGGAGTCGGTCACGGTTCTCGATGTGGGGCAGGGTCTTTCCGTGGTGATTCAGGCCGGCGGCCACGTTTTGGTGTACGACACCGGTCCGGCCGTGGATGGCGTGTTTTCCAGTGTGACTTCCACGCTGGTCCCGGTGCTTCGGAGTCGGGGCATCCGGCGTATCGATCACTTGGTGCTCAGCCATGCCGACCAGGACCATGCCGGGGACGTGGCGGGGCTGCTGGCCCGGATGCCGGTCGGGCGCATCGAAACGGGCGAGCCCGAGCGTATCCGGGAGCGGTTGCCGGAGGCTCCACAACCGGTATTGCCCTGTCGTCGGCGACGCGAAACCCTCGGTGGGTTCGATCTGCTGTTCTGGCACAGCCGGCATGCCCAGCGGGGTAACGACGCATCCTGTGTCCTGATAGTGCGCCACCGGGCGTCCGGGGTGGAGTGGGTGTTGCCGGGAGACCTGACTGTCACGACGGAGCAGGAGTTTCTGCGGGATGATGTCCTTCAGGAATCACCGACCTATCGCATCGTGATTGCCCCCCATCACGGTAGCAAAACCTCGTCTTCTCCGGCCTGGGTGACGCACCTGGCGCCGAATCTGGTGGTCTACAGTGCCGGTTACCGGCACCGTTTCGGCCACCCCCATCCGTCGGTGACGGCGCGTTACCGGGCGGTGGGCGCGACCGCGCTGAACACCGCCTGTTCCGGCAGCCTCACCTTTTCCGTGGCCGCGGAGGGGCTGGATATCGTTGAGGCCCGCAGCCGTGCTCCGTTCTGGATCTCGGCTCCGGGACTGGCCCGGTCACAATGCGGCCAACCGTGATGTAACGGGTGTGGCCAGGCCCCGCAGCTATGCTAAAGTAGCGCGGCTTGTAACTGATCAGGGAGACCAAGCGTGTTCGAGTTGTTGAAAGCCGGCGGCATTTTGATGGTGCCCATCGTGGCCTGTTCCATTCTGGCACTGGCCATCGTTCTGGAGCGTTTCTGGACACTGCGCGCGTCGCGGGTGGCACCGCCCCAAACCATCAACGAGCTCTGGCGCTGGATCAAGAAAAAGGAACTCAACGGCCGCAAGCTCAAAGCCCTGCAGGCATCCTCTCCCCTGGGGCGAATCCTTGCCGGTGGTCTTCTGAATGCCAAGCATGGCCGGGAGATCATGAAAGAAAGCATTGAACAGGAAGCCAGCCAGGTCATCCACGAACTGGAGCGTTTTCTCAATCCTCTGGGCACCGTGGCCACCATCGCGCCGCTGCTGGGGCTGCTTGGCACAGTGATTGGCATGATCAAGGTGTTCGCCGAGATTCAGCTGGCCGGGGTGGGCAACGCCGCCAACCTGGCTGGGGGGATTTCCGAAGCCCTGATCACCACCGCGGCCGGGCTGTCGGTCGCCATTCCGGCCCTGATTTTTCACCGCTACTTCATTCGCCGGGTCGACGAGCTGGTTGTCAGTATGGAACAGGAAGCCATCAAATTGATCGAGGTTGTGCACGGGGATCGTGAAATCGACGTGGAAGGAGCCTGAACACCGTGAAGTTCAAGCGCCAGAGAAGCCAGGAAGTGGGCGTTGACCTGACCCCGTTGATCGACGTGGTCTTCCTGCTGCTGATTTTCTTTATGGTATCCACCACGTTTACCCGGGAAAGTCACCTCGAAGTGGAGCTGCCGGAAGCCAAGGGTGAGGTGGCGCCGCCATCGGAGGTGAAGCAGATCGATGTCGTTATCACCGCCGAGGGGCAGTATTTCCTCAATGACCGGCCACTGGTGAACAACCGGCGGGAAACCCTGGAACGGGGGGTCCGGGAGCTGGCCGGGGGTGACACCTCGTTGCCGTTCATCATCACCGCCGATGCCCGTACGCCGCACGAGTTCGTGGTCCGGGCCATGGACGTTGCCGGTCGCCTGGGGTTCGCCAAACTCAGCATTACGACAGAGCGGGAGGCCGAGTCCGGTGATTAAGGCGCCCTCCGCCCAGCCCGCCCTGACGCCGCCTCCGACCGGAGGATGGGACACCTACAAACGCCTGCTGTCATACGTCAAGCCCTTCTGGGTGGCGTTTTCCCTGGCGGTGGTGGGGAACATCATCTACGCGGCCGCCTCCACCGGTATGGCGGCTGCCATGGAATATGTGATTGCGGCCATCGAGCATCCCACCGACGAAAACCGGTTGCTGCTGACCCTGGTGATTGTCGGCGTGTTCGCCTTGCGCGGTGTTGGCACGTACATGAGCAGCTATTTCATCAGCTACGTCGGCCGGCATGTCATCAACGCCCTGCGCAACGACCTGTTTGACCGGATGATGACGTTGCCGTCCCGCTACTTTGACGACAACGCCTCCGGGCGCCTGGTGTCCAAGCTCACCTACAATGTCGAGCAGGTGGCCGAGGCCACCACCAACGCGGTGACCACCACCCTTCGGGAAGGGCTGACCATTGTTGGTCTGCTGGGCTTCATGCTGTACACCAACTGGAAGCTGACCCTGCTGTTCCTGACCATCGGCCCCATCATCGCAGGTGTGGTCAGCTACGCCAGCAAGCGCTTCCGCAAGATCAGCCGGCGGATCCAGGGGTCGATGGGGGATATCACCCACGTAGCCTCCGAATCCATCGTTGGTTACCGGGTGGTCCGTACCTTCGGTGGCGAGGAGTACGTGCGGAACCGGTTCCGGGCGGTCAGTGAGCGCAACCTGCGCCAGAGTCTGAAAATGGCCGCCACTCAGGCGACCAGCGTGCCGGTCATCCAGGTCCTGGTGGCCATCGCCATTGCACTGCTGGTGTGGATGATGCTGGCTCCGGAAATCCGTGGTGAGATGACCACGGGGCAGCTGGTGGCGTTCCTGACCGCGGCCACCACCATGGCCAAGCCGATTCGCCAGGTCACCAACATTCACGCCAAGGTACAAAAGGGCGTGGCGGCGGCCCACGACATCTTCGAGACCATCGACGAGGCTCCCGAGGAGGACCCGGGCCAGCACGCACCCGAACGGGTGGCGGGCGACATTGAATTCCGCGACGTTTCCTTCCGGTACCGCGACCAGCTGGATGATGTGCTTCGCGACATCTCCCTGACCGTGCCCGCCGGCCAGAGCGTGGCCCTGGTGGGTCGCTCCGGCAGCGGCAAATCGACGCTGGTCAGCCTGTTGCCACGTTTCTACGAGTACACCGGCGGTGAGATCCTGATCGACGGCCGACCGCTGCGTGATTACACGCTCAAATCCCTTCGGGCCCAGATCGCGCTGGTGACCCAGAATGTGGTGCTGTTCAACGACACCGTGGCTGCCAACATTGCCTACGGCGCGTTGCGGGACTGCTCCCGCGAGGAAATTCGGGCGGCTGCCGAGAAAGCCCACGCCCTGGAGTTCATTGATCGCATGCCCAACGGGCTGGATACCGTGATCGGCGACAACGGCGTGATGTTGTCCGGTGGTCAGCGCCAGCGGCTTGCCATTGCCCGGGCACTGCTCAAGGACGCCCCGATTCTGATTTTGGACGAGGCCACCTCGGCACTGGATACCGAATCCGAACGGCACATTCAGGAAGCGCTGGAAACCGTCATGAAGGGCCGGACCACCCTGGTCATTGCGCACCGGCTGTCCACCATCGAGAACGCCGACCGGATCCTGGTCATGGACAAGGGACGCATTGTCGAGTCCGGTCGTCACGACGAACTGCTTGCCGCTGGCGGTGCCTATGCCCAGCTGCACCAGGTCCAGTTCAGTGAACAGGCATGAGCTCGCTGGTTGATCGACTGTGGTATGGCGGAGGCCGGCCCCTGCGCTGGCTGATGCCGCTGTCCTGGCTCTACCAGGCGGTGGCGGAGGCCCGTCGCCGCAAGGCCTGGACGGAACGCCACCAGAGCCTGCCGGTGCCGGTGGTGGTGGTGGGCAACATCACCGCCGGCGGTACCGGAAAATCCCCGCTGACCGCCCGGCTGGTGGCGGCCATGGTGGCCGCGGGCTGGCGACCGGTGATCCTGAGCCGGGGCTATCGCGGCAGATCCCGGGAATACCCGTTGCGGGTGACCGGTGATTCCGATCCGGCGCTGGCCGGCGACGAGCCGGTGATGCTGGCCCAGGCCACGGGCGTGCCGGTGGTGGTCGACCCCAGGCGCTCAAGGGCTGCAGCCCATGCTCTGTCTCAGTCGTTGGGCGATGTTCTGATCTGTGACGACGGCCTGCAGCACTACGCTTTGCCCCGCGACATCGAGTTGGCCGTATTTGACGCCAGTCGCGGGCTGGGTAACGGCGCCCTGATTCCGGTGGGCCCGCTGCGCGAACCCGTGTCTCGCCTGACCGGGGTGGACTTCGTGCTGGTCAACGGTGCCGACGGCGACCGGGACGGGCGTCTGGCGGCCTTCGCCGGAATCGAGCACCCCGGACTGTTTGCCATGGGGCTGCGCGCCACCACGCTGGTGCACCTTCGGACGGGCCGGCGAGCGCCGCTATCGGAGTTGCGGGGGCGGCCGGTTCACGCACTGGCCGGTATTGGCAACCCCCGCCGGTTCTTCGACATGCTCCGAAGCCTGGGAGCAGAGCTGCGGGCAACGGCCTTTCCCGACCACCACCGGTTTTCCCAAGCGGATCTGGCCAGCCGTGCCGGGGAATGGCTGGTGATGACGGCAAAGGACGCCGTAAAATGCCGTGGGTTCGCGCCCGACAATGCCTGGTATCTGGCCGTGGAGGCAGAGGTTCCCGATGCCTTTCTGGACGCCTTCCTGGCGCAGCTGGATGCCAGTGCCCGACAATTCAACGATGCAAGACACATGAGAACGGACCATGGATAAGAAGCTGATCGCGTTACTGGCGTGCCCTGTGTGCAAGGGGGAACTCAAGCTGGACCGGGACAGGAACGAACTGATCTGCTATCAGGACGCCATGGCGTTTCCGATCCGGGACGGCATTCCTGTCATGCTGGCGAGCGAGGCCCGGACCTTGACCACCGACGAACGCCTGGACAAGCACTGACCGGCCGCAGGAGTATCGAACAGCCATGAGTTTCACCGTTGTTATTCCCGCCCGCTATGCCTCCACCCGGTTGCCGGGCAAACCCCTGGCCGACATCGCGGGCAAGCCCATGATTCAGCACGTCTGCGAGCGCGCCGCCGAGAGCCTGGCCGGTCGTGTGGTGGTGGCCACCGACGATGACCGTGTCCGTGCGGCCTGCGAGGCGTTCGGCGCCGAGGTAGTCATGACCTCTCCGGATCACGCCAGCGGCACCGACCGGCTGGAAGAAGTGGCCCGCCAGCTTGGCCTGGAGCCGGACCACCGGGTGATCAATGTTCAGGGCGATGAGCCCCTGATCCCTCCGGCGTTGATCAATCAGGTGGCGGAAAACCTGGAGCAGTACCCGGAAGCGGCGATCGCCACGCTGTGCGAACGCATCCATGACATCGAGGCGCTGTTCAACCCCAATGTGGTCAAGGTGGTGTTCGACCATCAGGGGATGGCCCACTATTTCAGCCGCGCGCCCATTCCCTGGGCCCGGGACACGTGGCCCGATCTGGCCGCCGCCGCCCAAGGGCTGTGCTCGCTGCCGGATGGGGTGGGCTATTTCCGGCACATCGGCATTTACGGTTACCGGGCCGGCGTATTGAGCGATTTCGTGTCCTGGGCGCCGGCACCGACGGAGCGCACTGAAAGCCTGGAGCAATTGCGGGCCCTGTACAACGGCGCGCGGATCCATGTAGACATCGCCGCTGAGAACCCGCCGGGTGGTGTCGATACCGAAGCCGACCTGGCCCGTGTACGCCAGTGGTTCGCCTCCCGGGGGGAGGGCTGATCATGCCCGAACGCACACGGGTTCTGTTCGTCTGCCTGGGCAACATCTGCCGCTCGCCCAGCGCTGAGGGCGTGTTTCGAGCGCTGGTGCGCGAGGCGGGGGCGGACTGGATCGAAACGGATTCCTGCGGTACCGGTCATTGGCATATCGGCAAAGGGCCCGACCCCAGGGCCGTGGCCGCGGCCCGGCGCAGGGGAATCGACATCAGTGACCTGCGCGCCCGCCAGTTCCGGGCATCCGATCTGGACGACTTTGACTTCATTCTGGCCATGGACCGGCAGAACCTGGCGGACATCCGGGACATTTGGCATCAGAATGGCGGGACCGAACCGGAGCTGTTCCTTGCCTATGGCTCTACAGCGCACGAGGAAGTCCCGGATCCCTACTATGGCGGTGATCAGGGATTCGAGCACGTGCTGGATCTGATCCACGACGCCAGCCAGGGCCTGCTCGCGCATATCATGGAGCGGCGCCGTTGACCGAGCAGTTGTGCATTCGTGAACGGGTCGATCTGCAGCCGTTCAATACCCTGGGCGTAGCGGCCCGGGCCCGCTATTTCATGGAGCTGACCGACCCGGCCCAGGTACCGCCCGCCCTGTCCTGGGCCGCCGAACGTGGCCTGCGGCCGCTGATTCTCGGTGGCGGCAGCAATCTGATTTTCGCCGGGGCGGAGATCCATGCCCTGGTTCTGCGCATGGCCATTCCGGGCCGCCACTGGGAGCGGGTCGAGGGCGATGAGGCAACCCTGGTGCTGGGCGCCGGGGAAAACTGGCATGAGGCGGTTCTCTATGCTGCCCGGTCCGGTTACCGGGGCATTGAGAACCTGGCCCTGATTCCGGGAACCGCGGGCGCGGCGCCGGTTCAGAACATTGGCGCTTACGGCGTGGAACTGTGCGAGGCGCTGGAATCGGTGACGGCGTTCGACCGGGAACGGGCGCAATGGCGGCGACTGGGCACCGACGAGTGCCGCTTTGCGTACCGGGACAGCCTGTTCAAGCAGTACCCCGGCCGCTTCGTAATCTCGCAGATCCACCTACGCCTGTCCCGGAGCCAGCCCCTGCGACTGGAGTATCAGGAGCTGCGAGATTACCTGGCGGACTGCCCGGTGTCATCTCTGGACGCCCTGGCCGTGGCCCAGGCGGTGATGGCCATCCGCCGGCGCAAGCTGCCGGACCCGGCGCGGATTCCCAATGTCGGCAGTTTTTTCAAAAACCCTGTGGTGAGCGAGGCGGACTACGCCCGGCTCAAGTCCCGGCATCCGGGGCTGCCGGCCTATCCGCAACCCCAAGGCGTCAAACTGGCGGCAGGTTGGCTGATCGACCAGTGTGGCTGGAAAGGGTATCGGAACGGGACGGTCGGCGTACACAACCGGCAGGCGCTGGTGTTGGTCAATCACGCCGGTGGTTCCGGTCGTGACGTGCTGGCGCTGGCCACGGAAATCCGGGCCTCGGTCCTGGAGCGGTTTGGCGTGGAGCTGGAGATGGAGCCCGGGGTGGTCGGCGGCGCCGGGCTTCCTCCTATCGGCTAGCGCCCGCGTGGCCGCCGCGGGCGCCGTGGGTCTCAGAGCCCTTTTCGGGGCGATACCTTGATCAGAAACGACAGCGCGTCCTCCAGTGGGATGTCCTGTTTGTCCGTGTCCCGGCGACCCTTGTACTCCAGAGTGCCCGCAGCCAGTCCTCGGTCGGACACGACCAGACGGTGAGGGATGCCGATCAGTTCCATGTCCGCGAACTTGACCCCCGGCCGCTCGTTACGATCATCCAGCAATACATCGAAGCCGGCTTGGCGCAACTGCTCGTACAACTTCTCGCCGGCTTCCGCCACGGCGGCGGACTTATGGGCGTTGAGGGTAACGATGGCCACTTCGAAGGGGGCGATGGCGTCCGGCCAGATGATGCCTCGATCATCATGGTTCTGCTCGATGGATGCGGCCACGATCCGGGATACGCCAATGCCGTAGCACCCCATTTCCATGACGACGCTCTTGCCGTGTTCGTCCAGAACCGTCGCGTTCATGGCCTCGCTGTATTTTTTGCCCAGCTTGAAGATGTGGCCGACCTCGATGCCCCGGCGAATCTCCAGGGTGCCCTTGCCGTCGGGGCTCGGGTCGCCCTCGACCACATTGCGCAAATCCTCGACGCGGGCGAGCGGCACGTCCCGTTCCCAGTTGACGCCGGTCAGGTGATAACCATCCCGGTTGGCACCGCAGATGAAATCCGCCAGATGCGCGGCGCTACGGTCCACGATCACCGGCACCGGCAGATTGACCGGACCCAGGGAGCCCGGCGCGCACCCGATGGCGTTTCGGATTTCCTCGTCGGTGGCCAGGGTCAGCGGCTCGGCAACGCCGGGCAGCTTTTCCGCCTTGATGGTGTTCAGGGTATGGTCCCCGCGCAGTACCAGCGCCACCAGACCGGCCTCACCGTCCGTGCCGGCTTCGCCCCTGACCACCAATGTCTTGACGGTGCGGCGGGGGGCAACGCCCAGGAAGTCTGAGATGTCGCCGATGGTTTTCTGCTCGGGCGTCGCTACTTCCCGCAGAGGCTCGGTCGGCGCCGGACGTTCACCGGCCGGTGCCAGGGCCTCGGCTTTCTCAATGTTGGCGGCGTAATCGCTTTCAGTACTGAAAGCGATGGCGTCTTCGCCGGAGGCGGCCAGTACGTGGAATTCGTGGGAGGCATTGCCGCCAATGGCGCCGGAATCGGCTTGCACCGGACGATAATCCAGGCCGAGACGGTCGAAGATGTTGCAGTAGGTGCGGTGCATGACCTGATAGGTCTCGTCGAGCGACTCGGCATCCAGATGGAAGGAGTAGGCGTCCTTCATGATGAACTCCCGGGCCCGCATGACACCAAAGCGGGGACGGCGTTCGTCCCGGAACTTGGTTTGGATCTGGTAGAAGTTGGCGGGCAGTTCCTTGTAGCTCTTGAGCTCATTACGGATGAGGTCGGTGATCACCTCTTCATGGGTGGGACCGAAACAGAAGTCCCGGCCGTGCCGGTCGTTGAGGCGCAGCAGTTCGCCGCCATACTGGGTCCAGCGTCCGGACTCCTGCCACAGCTCGGCCGGCTGGACCGCCGGCATCAGCACTTCCTGGGCGCCGCTCTTGTCCATTTCCTCGCGAACAATCCGCTCCACCTTGCGCAGGGTACGAAGCCCCAGGGGCAGCCAGGTGTACAGGCCTGCGGCCAGTTTTCGGATCATGCCGGCTCTCAGCATCAGCTGATGGCTGATGATTTCCGCGTCTGCCGGTGTCTCTTTCAGGGTCGCTATCAGGTAACGGCTTGCTCGCATCGTGTCTTCCGTATTGGTCAGGATCGGGAATGTTGCGCCGGTGTCCGGGTACCGCGCCCGCCCCGGCGTTGGGTTTTGTCCTAGCTGTCGGCTATTGTACGGAGCCTGTCAGGAGAGGTACAGACGCTCGCCCCCCCGCCTTATGCCAGGTAACCGAGCGGCAGGGCCGTGCTGTCGATGACCCGCCTCAGCACGAAGCTGGAATGGACGCCGCTGACGCCGGGGATGCGGGTGATGTGGTTGAGCAGAAATTCGTGATAGCTGTCCATGTCCGGTACCACCACCTTCAGCATGTAGTCGGCATCCTGGCCGGTGATCAGGTAGCACTCTTGAACTTCTGGGTAACCGGCCACCTGTTCCTCGAACGCGGAAAAGCGTTCCGGGGTGTGCCGGTCCATGCCGATCAGGATGATGGCGGTGAGCGAAAGTCCGAGTTTCTTGTGGTCAAGTATGGTGGCTCGGCGCAGGATGATGCCGGCATCCTCCAGCGCCTTGACCCGTCTCAGACAGGGGGAGGGGGACAGGCCGACCTTTTCCGCCAACTCCTGGTTGGTCAGGGCGCCATCTTTCTGGAGCCACTCCAGAATCTTTCGGTCGGTTTTATCGATTTTTACCAATCCCTTGTTTGCTTTGGACATGTTCATTCTTTATTTTCGTGATTGTTAAAATTTAATGCTAAAAAATAGGCCATTTGGGGGCAAGAAAGCAAGAAAATGGCGATTCCGTTGAGTTAGCATGGTAATGAAATCGCAGCATCCTCTGATACTGGCAAGGAATTCGACCCATGGCCTTCGATCATCGCAAATACACGGCTTTCAAACCCATCGCCAAGAGCGACCGGCGCTGGCCCGACCGGGTCATCGAAAAGGCGCCGGACTGGTGTGCAGTGGATCTCCGGGATGGTAATCAGGCATTGGTCAAACCGATGTCCGTGGCACAAAAACAGCGCATGTTCGATTTGCTGGTGAAGCTGGGGTTCAAGGAAATCGAGATCGGTTTTCCCTCGGCCAGCCAACCGGATTTCGATTTTTGTCGCAAGCTGATCGAGGAATGCCGCATTCCGGACGACGTGACCATCCAGGTGCTGACCCAGGCGCGCCCAGAGTTGATCGAACGTACTTTCACGGCCCTGAAAGGGGCCAAACGGGCGATCGTCCATGTCTACAACTCCACCTCCACGGTGCAGAGGGAGCAGGTGTTCGGGCTGGATCGCGCGGGCATTCGGGACATCGCCGAGCGTGGCGCCCGCCTGGTCAGGGACATCGCCGCCCGCCATCCCGAAACCGAGTGGATATTCCAGTATTCCCCGGAGAGTTTCACCGGCACCGAGCTGGACTTCGCGGCCGAGGTGATTGACGCCGTCACCGACATCTGGCGTCCGGACCTGGGGCAGCCGGTCATCATCAATCTGCCGGCAACGGTGGAGATGGCCACGCCCAACGTGTTCGCCGACCAGGTGGAATGGATTTGCGACACCATCCGGCACCGGGAGCACCTGCGCATCAGCGTCCACACCCACAATGACCGGGGCTGCGCGGTCGCCGCAGCGGAGCTGGCGGTGATGGCTGGCGCCGACCGGGTTGAAGGCACGCTGATGGGCAACGGCGAACGCACCGGCAACATGGATCTGGTGACCATGGCCATGAACCTGTATTCCCAAGGCATTGATCCGACGCTGGATCTGTCCGGTATGGCGGAAATCACCGAGGTGGTGGAAGCCTGTACCGAGATTGCGACTCATCCGCGCCACCCCTACGCCGGCGAATTGGTGTTTACGGCGTTTTCCGGTAGCCATCAGGATGCCATCCGCAAGTGTCTGGCGCGGCGCAGGGAGGGGGACACCTGGAACGTCGCCTACTTGCCGATCGATCCGTCCGACGTGGGCCGCCGTTACGAGGAAGTGGTCCGGATCAACAGTCAATCCGGCAAGGGGGGCGTTGCCTACGTGCTGGAGCGGGACTATAACATCAGCCTGCCACGCTGGCTGCAGATCGAGTTCAGCAAGGTGGTGCAGCGGGAGGCGGAAACCAACGGGGGCGAAATCGATTCCCACACCATCCACCGATTGTTTGAGGCGCACTACCTGCGGGTTCGGCCCGGCTGGGCGCTGCGATCCTATGACCTGCATCGCGACGAGCATGGTGTGCGGGCGGACGTGGTGATCGGTACCGACGACAGTCCGGTCCGCCTGGAGGGCCGTGGCCTGGGGGCCGTGGAGGCGGTTTCGGATGCCCTGGAACGGTATTTTTCGGTCGATATTGCGGTGGAGGCGTACGATGAGTTCGCGCTGGAGGAGGGGACCAGTGCCAAGGCTTTGGCCTGCATCCGGCTGAATGCCAACGGTGAGCCCCGCAGCGCCGCAGCCCTGGCGGAAGATACCACATCGGCAACCCTGCAGGCGCTGTTTTCGGCGGTGGCGCAGGCGGTTGAGGTGACACCGGCGGTCGAGGCTGGACGGGCAGCCGCCGCGGAGACGGTCTGACCAAAAAACAAGCCGGCGAATCGCCGGCTTGTTTCCTTGTTGCCCGTGAGGGTCAAGGCGTTGTGGGCATGACCCTGCTCACAGGGGGGTGACGTTTTCCGCCTGAGGGCCTTTCGGACCCTGGGTCACAGTGAACTGGACCTGCTGACCTTCCGTCAGGGTGCGGAAACCGGAACCGTTGATTGCACTGTAGTGAACGAACACGTCACTGCCGCTGTCCTGGGCGATGAAGCCAAAGCCCTTGGATTCGTTGAACCACTTCACGTGGCCGGTTTTGGTGTCGGACATTGATCTTTCCTGTACTTTCCAAAAGTTTGCCCTCACGGGACCTTGTGTTCCTTTTGGGAACCTTTGCTGAGAAATCCAGAGAATACTGAGGAAGGGGCAACGAAACGCACGGAGGCAGGACGTTGTAACGCTTTCACAGAATACCGCTGTACTTTCACAGCATTTTCAGTATAGACCGACTTTTTAGGGCGTCAACGGTTTTTTTGGTGCCGTTGACGCCCATTTTATTCCTTATAAAACAAGTGGTTATTGACGGATTTGGGGCGGTTAGCCACGGAACTTTTCGCTGATCTCCTCCAGGATTGCCGGGTCGTCGATGGTGCTGGGAACCGAGTAATCCTCCCCGTCCGCAATCTGCCGGATGATCCGGCGCAGAATCTTGCCTGAGCGGGTCTTCGGTAGGCGGTCCACGACCATGGCCCGTCGGAAACAGGCGATGGCCCCGATCCTGTCCCGCACCATTTCCACCAGTTCCTCTTCCAGCTCATCGTGGTCGATGGTGGCGCCGTCCTTGATCAGTACCAGACCGATTGGCACCTGGCCCTTAAGGTCGTCGTGGGCGCCCACCACGCAGCACTCGGCGACGGCCGGGTGCGACGCCACCACCTCCTCCATTTCCCCGGTGGACAGTCGATGGCCGGCGACGTTGATAACGTCGTCGGTGCGGCCCATGATGAATACGTAGCCGTCGTCATCGATGTAACCGCCGTCACCGGAGCTGTAATAGCCGGGAATTGGATCCAGATAGGTCTTCCGGAACCGGTCGTCGTCGCCCCATACGGTGGTCATGCAGCCGGGGGGCAGAGGCAACTTGACCGCGATCTGGCCCTGTTCGCCCGCCGCGACCTGGGCGCCGTTGATGTCGATTACCTGAACGTTGAACCCGGGGGAGGGTACGGTGGCCGAACCAGGCTTGGTTTCCATCATCTCGATGCCGACCGGGTTGCAGCAGATGGCCCAGCCGGTTTCCGTCTGCCACCAGTGGTCGAGCACCGGCAGGCCCGTGTGCTCCTTCAGCCACTCATACGTGGGCGGGTCCAGCCGCTCCCCCGCAAGGAAAATCCGCTTCAGGGAGGAAATGTCGTACCGCTGCAGGTGGTCGGCTTCGGGATCTTCCTTGCGCACCGCACGAAACGCGGTGGGGGCGGTAAACAGCAGATTGACGCCGTGATCCTGAACCACGCGCCAGAAGGCGCCGGCGTCCGGTGTCTTCACCGGTTTGCCTTCATACAGAACGGTGGTGCAACCGGCGAACAGTGGGCCGTACACGATGTAGCTGTGACCGACCACCCAGCCGACATCGGACGCGGCCCAGAAGACATCCCCGGGGTTGGCGTCGTATACGAGTTTCATGCTGTAACGGAGGGCCACGGCGTGGCCGCCGTTGTCCCGAACCACGCCTTTAGGCTTGCCGGTGGTGCCGGAGGTGTACAGGATGTAGAGCGGGTCGGTGGCCTGGACCGGCTCCGGCTCGGCGGGCGTGGCGCCGGCCATCAGTGCTTCCCAGTCCAGGTCCCGCCCGGCCTCAAGGTCGGCATGCGCCTGCGGTCGCTGGAGTACCACACAGAACTCCGGTTTGTGTTGAGACTGGGCGATGGCCTTGTCCACCAAGGGCTTGTACTCGATCACCCGTGACACTTCGATGCCGCAGGACGCAGTGATCAGAGCCTTGGGTCGGGCGTCCTCTATACGGACCGCCAGCTCGTGTGGGGCAAAACCTCCGAACACTACGGAGTGAACCGCGCCGAGGCGGGCGCAGGCCAGCATGGCAACGGCGGCCTGGGGCACCATGGGCATGTAGATGACCACCCGGTCGCCCTTCCGGATGCCCTGGGATTTCAGAGCGCCGGCGAAACGGGCCACTGCGTCCCGGAGCTGGTTGTAGGTGTAGCTCTGCTGAGTTTGGCTGACGGGGGAGTCGTAGATCAGGGCGACCTGGTCGCCGCGGCCGGCCCGGATATTGGCGTCAAGGGCAACATCGCAGGTGTTGAGGACGCCGTCGGGGAACCATTCGCCATGGCCGTTGGCCTTGGCTCGCCAGATGGTGTCGGGCGGAGTGATCCAGTCAATTGCCGCGGCCTGCTCGCGCCAAAACTCGTCACGCTGGTCTATGGAACGCCGGAATTCGGAGTTATAGCCCATAAGCTTCACCTCATTGTGCCTGTTGTTGTTTTGTTATCCGTGTCAACAACTGTATGCGCTTTGGGCGTCCGGGCTAGTAGACCAATGGCGTAGTTGCCGGCTATTCCTCCCCGGTTTTGACCGAGGTCACCTCGGCCTGGATTTCACCTCGGCCGACGCGTGCCGAGATCGGGTCGCCGGGGGTGAGTACACCGGCGTTGCGGACAATGGTGCCGCTCGGGCCCCGGACGATGGCGTAGCCCCGGCCCAGGGTGGCGAGCGGGCTGACCAGATGCAGGGTCTGACCGAGATGATCGGCGCGGTCCCGTTGCCGGCGTAACCGGTGGCCGATGGCGGCCAGCAGGCGGTCCCGGGCCTGTTTCAGGCGCTCGCTGGCGGCGTCGATTCGTCGGGCCGGCGTTTGCATGTCCAGCCGCTGGTGCAGGTGGCGGGTCAGCAGCCACCGGTGTTCGATCGCCTGCGTCATGGCTTTGCCCAGTCTCAGGTCCAGGTCGTCCAGTCGCTGGGCTTTGTCCTGGAGCTCCCGGCGGGGGTCTCGCAACCGGCGGGCCAGCTGGACCAGTCGTTCCTCCTGCCGCTGGATCCGGCGCCGGGCGGCGTGGCCGAGGCGCTGCTCCAGCTCGGCGAGTCGTCGCAGCCACTGGCTTTGGTCCGGAGAGACCTTTTCGGCGGCGGCTGAAGGGGTGGGGGCCCGCAGGTCCGCCACGAAATCGGCAATGGTGACATCCACCTCGTGCCCGACCGCGCTCACTGTGGGGAGGGTGCAGGCGGCGATGGCCCGGGCCACCGCTTCCTCGTTGAAGCACCAGAGGTCTTCCAGCGAGCCACCGCCCCGGCCGATGATCAGCAGGTCGGCGACGCCATGGGCCTGGGCCCGTTCGATCGCCTGGACGATTTCCGCAGTAGCGGTCTTACCCTGCACGGACGTTGGATACAGCGTCACCGGAATGGCGGGGCAGCGCCGGGCCAGCACGGTCAGGATATCGTGAATGGCCGCGCCGGTGGGTGAGGTGACGACCCCGATGTGCCGGGGCAGGGTCGGCACCGGTTTTTTCCGGGCGGTGTCGAACAGCCCCTCCGCCTGCAGCTTCCGTTTCAATTCCTCGAAGGCCTGCTGCAGGGCGCCCAGTCCCGCCGGTTCCAGATGCTCCACGACAATCTGGAAGTCGCCCCGGTTCTCGTACAGCGTCACCTTGCCCCGGATCCGGACCTGGTCGCCCTCCCGGGGTGGTGAGGAGAGCCGCTGGTTGAACCCCCGGAACATCGCGCATCGGACTTGGCATTTCGAGTCCTTCAGCGAGAAGTACCAGTGCCCGGACGAGGGGCGGGAGAATCCGGACAGTTCCCCCTCGACCCAGACCTGCATGAAACTGGTTTCCAGCAGGTGCCGGGCCTGGTGGTTCAGTTCGCTGACGGTCAGCGCGCGCGACGGGCGCATCGGTTCGGGCGAGCCCGCAGGGGCTTGGAATGGCGAGGGCAAGGTGGTCTCCGTGGTCGGGTTATACGCATTAGCCGAAAAATATGGCGCAAAAAGGCTTTTGATTCAAACGGATGCGATCGGGGGGCTGGAAAGGCGCGGTTTACTGTCCAGAGGTGCCCCTTTATAATGGATCGATTAAGGATTTTGCTTTGCCGCGCCGCTCGTTGCGTGGTACCCAAACTTCCAAGTTAGCACGTTCAAAAGGCGGATCCCAATGCTGCGAATTGCTGAAGAAGCCCTCACGTTTGATGACGTTCTGCTGGTTCCCGGATACTCGGAGGTCCTGCCGCATCAGGTCGACCTGAAAACCCGGCTGACGCGCAACATTACGCTGAACATCCCCCTGGTGTCCGCGGCCATGGACACGGTGACCGAAGCCGAGCTGGCCATCGCCATGGCCCAGGAGGGTGGGATCGGGATCATCCACAAGAACATGACCGTCGAGCAACAGGCCGCGGCGGTGCGCAAGGTCAAGAAATTCGAGAGCGGCGTGGTGAAGGATCCGATCACTGTGACTCCGGACACCACCGTGCGGGAACTGGTCGACATCACCACCGCCAACAGCATCTCCGGCCTGCCGGTGGTGGACGGCAATGATCTGGTGGGTATCGTCACCGGCCGCGACATCCGTTTCGAAAGCCGCATGGACACCCCGGTCCGGGACATCATGACGCCAAAGGATAAACTGGTCACGGTCAAGGAAGGGGCAAGCCTGGACGAAGTCAAGGAGCTGCTGCACCGGCACCGGATCGAAAAAGTGCTGGTGGTCAACGACGACTTCGAGCTGCGCGGCCTGATCACCGTCAAGGACATCCAGAAGGCCAACGACTATCCGCTGGCCTGTAAGGATGAGCTGGGCCGCCTGCGGGTCGGGGCTGCCGTCAGCACGGGCGGCGATACCGAAACCCGTATCGCCGCCCTGGCCGAGGCCGGTGTCGACGTGATCGTGGTGGATACCGCCCATGGCCACTCCCGGGGCGTGATCGAGCGGGTCCGTTGGGTCAAGGCCAACTTCCCGGAAGTGCAGGTGATTGGCGGCAACATTGCCACCGCCGAGGCCGCCATTGCCCTGGCCGACGCGGGCGCAGATGCGGTCAAGGTCGGTATCGGGCCGGGCTCCATCTGTACCACCCGCATCGTGGCCGGTATCGGCGTTCCCCAGATCTCCGCAGTATCCAACGTTGCCGCCGCGTTGCGTGATCGTGATGTTCCGCTGATTGCCGACGGGGGCATTCGCTTCTCTGGTGACATCGCCAAGGCCATTGCCGCCGGCGCCCACAGCGTGATGATCGGCAGCCTGCTGGCCGGCACCGACGAGGCGCCGGGCGAAGTCGAGCTGTATCAGGGCCGAAGCTACAAAGCCTACCGTGGCATGGGGTCGCTCGGCGCCATGGGGCAGGGCTCCAGTGACCGCTACTTCCAGGATGCCAGCAAGGGCATCGAAAAGCTGGTTCCGGAAGGCATCGAGGGCCGCGTGGCCTGTAAGGGGCCGATGCGCAACATCGTGCACCAGTTGGTGGGTGGCTTGCGGGCCGCGATGGGCTATACCGGCAGCGTCAACATGGAAGAAATGCGTACCCGGCCGGAGTTCGTGCGCATCACCAACGCCGGCATGCGCGAGAGTCACGTGCACGACGTGACCATTACCAAGGAAGCGCCCAACTACCGAATCGGCTGAGCATTGCAAACAGAACGCGGCCCGGGACCGGGCCGCGTTGTTTATTTTCGATCCGAGGACCCCATGGCCCAGAACATTCACGACCACCGTATCCTGATTCTCGACTTTGGTTCCCAGTACACCCAGCTGATCGCCCGCCGGGTCCGGGAAATTGGCGTGTACTGTGAAATCAAGGCGTACGACATTTCCGATGAAGAGCTCGAGGCCTTCAGACCCAAGGGCATCATTCTCGCGGGGGGGCCGGAATCCGTCACCAAGCTGGATGGCCCGCGCGCGCCGGACGGGCTGTTCGATCGCGGCATCCCCATTCTCGGTATCTGCTATGGCATGCAGACCATGGCCGAGCAGCTGGGTGGTCGGGTGGCCAGTTCGGACAAGCGGGAGTTCGGCTATGCACAGGTGAAAGTCCGTGCTCGCAGCCCGCTGTTGCAGGACATCACCGATCACCTGACCGCCACCGGCGAATCGTTGCTGGATGTCTGGATGAGTCATGGCGACAAGGTGGTGGCGATGCCCGAGGGCTTCGAACTGCTGGCTTCCACCGAAAGCGCTCCGATCGCCGCCATGCAGGATCTCAAACGCCATCTGTACGGTGTCCAGTTCCACCCGGAGGTCACCCACACCCTGCAGGGCAAACGCATCCTCGAGCACTTCGTACTGGGCATCTGCCAGTGCGAGGCGCTGTGGACGCCGGCCAAGATCGTGGACGACGCGGTCCAGCAGATCCGTGATCTGGTGGGGGGCGAGAAAGTCCTGCTGGGCCTGTCCGGCGGTGTCGACTCCTCGGTCACCGCGGCGCTGCTGCACAAGGCCATCGGCGATCAGCTGACCTGCGTGTTCGTGGACAACGGCCTCCTGCGTCTGCATGAGGGCGACCAGGTCATGGACATGTTCTCCCGCAACATGGGGGTCAAGGTGATTCGGGTGGATGCCGAAGACCTATTCCTGGAACGGCTGAAAGGTGTTCAGGATCCGGAGCAGAAGCGCAAGATCATTGGCAATACCTTCATTGAGGTCTTCGACGCCGAAGCGGCGAAGATTCAGGATGTGAACTGGCTGGCCCAGGGCACCATCTACCCGGACGTCATCGAGTCCGCCGCGTCCAAGACTGGCAAGGCGCATGTGATCAAGTCGCACCACAATGTGGGTGGCCTGCCGGAAACCATGAAGCTGAAGCTGGTCGAACCGCTGCGCGAGCTGTTCAAGGACGAGGTTCGGCGCATTGGCTTGGAGCTTGGCCTGCCGTATGACATGGTGTACCGCCACCCATTCCCGGGGCCTGGCCTTGGCGTACGCATCCTGGGCGAGGTGAAGAAGGAATACGCCGATATTCTCCGGCGCGCGGATGCCATCTTCCTGGAGGAGCTGCACCGTGCCGACCTGTACCACAAGACCAGCCAAGCCTTCGCGGTGTTCTTGCCGGTCAAGTCCGTGGGCGTGGTGGGCGATGCCCGCCGCTACGAGTATGTGATCGCTCTGCGAGCCGTTGAAACCGTGGACTTCATGACGGCGCGCTGGGCTCACTTACCGTACGAGCTGCTGGAGAAGGTGTCCAACCGCATCATCAACGAGATCACCGGCGTTTCCCGGGTGACCTACGACATCTCCTCGAAACCGCCGGCAACCATCGAGTGGGAGTGATCCGGCCGTTGGCCTAGCCCATGACGGACATCCTTAGCGAAGACGAAAAGTGGATGGCGCGGGCTCTGGAGCTGGCCCGCCAGGCCGAACGCCAGGGCGAAGTGCCCGTGGGGGCGGTGGTGGTGCTCGACGGGCGCGAAGTCGGGGCCGGCTACAACACCCCGATCACCGCCTGCGACCCAACCGCCCACGCGGAAATCCGGGCGCTGCGCGACGCCGCTGCCCGGATCGGCAACTACCGGTTGGCCGGGGCGACACTTTACGTGACGCTGGAGCCCTGTACTATGTGTGTCGGCGCCATCGTCCACAGCCGTATCAGTCGCCTGGTCTATGGTGCCACCGAACCCAAGGCGGGCGCGGTGGAGTCTGCCCGCCGGACCCTGGAAGAGCCTTATCTGAACTGGTCGGTTGAGACCGTAGGTGGGGTGCTCCGGGACGCATGCAGCGAGATCATCAGCCACTTTTTCAGCCGCCGCCGGCAGGAGATTCGCCGGCGGCGGCAGTCATCTTCAGGGAAGGAGTAGCCTTTACCCATGAAAGTGCTCGTTACCGGCGGTGCCGGATACATTGGCAGTCACGTGGTGCGGCAGCTGAGTGCCGCCGGCCATGACGTGGTGGTGTTCGACAACCTCTCGACCGGCTATCGCTGGGCGGTCACCTCCGGCGAGTTGGTGGTGGGGGACTTGGCGGATGAGTCCGCCATCGAGGCGGTGTTCGCCGCCCACCGCTTCGAGGCGGTGCTGCATTTCGCCGCCAGCATCGTGGTGCCCGAGTCGGTGGCCAATCCTCTCAAGTACTACAGCAACAACACCCGCAACACGCTTAACCTGCTGCGTGCCATCGAGCGTCATCGGGTGCCTTACCTGGTGTTTTCCTCAACGGCGGCGGTCTATGGCATGCCGGATCGGGAGGTGCTGACCGAGGACCTGCCCCTAGCTCCGATCAACCCCTACGGCGCCTCCAAGATGATGAGCGAACGCATGATCATGGACTTGGCCGCCGCCAGCTCGCTGCGGTATGTCATTCTGCGCTACTTCAACGTCGCAGGCGCCAACCCCGACGGGGTCATTGGCCAAGCGACGCCGGAAGCCACCCACCTGATCAAGGTGGCGTGCGAGTGTGTGACCGGTCAGAGGGACGGCATGAAGGTCTTCGGTACCGACTATGAGACCCGGGACGGCACCTGCGTCCGTGACTATATCCACGTGGAAGACCTGGCCAAGGCTCACGTTATGGCGCTCGACTACATGACCCGGGACGGTGAGTCCCGGGTGCTCAACTGCGGGTATGGTCGGGGCTTTACCGTGCGGGAGGTCATTGATGTCGTCAAGGCGGTGTCCGGGGTGGATTTCCCGGTGACGGAGACCGGCCGGCGGCCCGGCGACCCGGCGGCCCTGATGGCGGACAATACGCGGATCCGGGAGACACTGGGGTGGCAGCCGGATTTCGATGATCTGGAAACCATCGTGCGCACGGCACTGAACTGGGAGGCCATCTGGCAGCGGCGTAAGGCCTCCTCCGGCGGATTTTCCGCTTAACATGATGGCTTTAATTCTATTGGGAATCTGCACATGAAGATTACGATATTTGGCACGGGGTATGTCGGCCTGGTCACGGGCGCCTGTCTGGCGGATGTGGGGCACCATGTCCTGTGCATGGACGTGGATCAGGCCAAGATCGACACACTCAAGAACGGCCAAATCCCGATCTATGAGCCGGGCCTCGAGGATATCGTCAAGCACACGGTAGCCGCCGGCCGGCTGGCGTTCACCACGGACACCGAGGAAGCCGTCAGGCACGGCCAGCTCCAGTTCATCGCGGTCGGTACGCCGCCGGACGAAGACGGTTCCGCAGACCTCCAGTACGTGCTGGCGGTGGCCAAGTCCATCGGCCAGTACATGGACGACTACAAGGTGGTGGTTGACAAGTCCACCGTGCCTGTCGGCACGGGGGATAAGGTCCGGGCGATGGTGCAGGCCCAGCTCGATCATCGCGGCGTGGACCTGGAGTTCGACGTGGTGTCCAACCCCGAGTTTCTGAAGGAAGGCGCGGCGATCAACGATTTTATGAAACCGGACCGGATCGTGGTGGGCACCGACAGCGAGCGTGCTGCCGAGCTGCTGCGGGAAGTGTACTATCCGTTCAACCGGAACCACGACCGGATGATCTTCATGGACATCCGCTCCGCGGAGCTGACCAAGTACGCCGCCAACTCCATGCTGGCCACGAAAATCAGCTTCATGAACGAGATGGCGAACCTGGCCGAGCGGCTGGGCGCCGATATCGAGGCGGTGCGTCGTGGCATCGGCTCCGATCCCCGCATCGGTTACCACTTCATCTACCCTGGTTGCGGTTATGGCGGCTCCTGCTTTCCTAAGGACGTGCAGGCCCTGGCCCGGACGGCCAGGGACTGTGGTTACGAGGCGCGCTTGTTGAACGCGGTGGAAGCGGTGAATTACGCGCAGAAGCATGTCCTGTTCGACAAGATCAGCCATTACTTCAAGGGGGAGCTCGAAGGTCGGGTGATTGCCCTGTGGGGGTTGGCCTTCAAGCCCAATACCGACGACATGCGCGAGGCCTCGTCCCGGACCCTGATGGAGGATCTCTGGAAAGCCGGCGCCTCGGTACAGGCGTTCGATCCGGAGGCCATGGAAGAGACCCAGCGCATCTATGGTGATCAGCCGGGGCTGACCCTGTGCGGTACCAAGGAGCAGGCGCTCAAGGGGGCGGATGTGCTGGTCATCTGCACCGAGTGGAAGGAATTCCGGTCGCCGGATTTCGATGTGATTGCTCAGGCGCTGCGTGAGCCGGTGATCTTCGACGGCCGCAACCTGTATGAGCCCGAAATGGTGGAGCGTCATGGGTTGGTCTACTACGCCAT
The DNA here is from genome assembly GCF_001981305.1 of Marinobacter lutaoensis. GTDB lineage: Bacteria > Pseudomonadota > Gammaproteobacteria > Pseudomonadales > Oleiphilaceae > Marinobacter > Marinobacter lutaoensis. Next base: position 578,836 of record NZ_MSCW01000001.1, read on the forward strand.
CGGGCGTGGTCGTAACCAGTTCCACTCGGCGGTATGAGCCATGGCCGGTTCCGCTTTCGTGTGTCATGAGCGCCTGGCGGCCGACACCGTGCTGCTGGGGCTCAGTCGGCTGTGCCAGGTGCGGTTGATGAACGACCGCACCTGGCCGTGGGTACTGCTGGTGCCGGCGGTGCCCGGCATTCGGGAGATCTACGAGCTGGCACCGGATCAGCGCCAGCGGCTGATGGAGGAGTCCTGTCTTCTCGGCGAGGCCATGATGACGGCTTTCGGCGGCGACAAACTGAATGTCGCCGCGCTCGGCAACATGGTACCCCAGCTGCATTTACACCACATTGTCCGCCACCAGGGGGACCCGGCCTGGCCGGGGCCGGTCTGGGGACGGCAGGCGCCTGTGCCTTACGACGAACCGGAGCTGGCCCGGGTGCGCCAGTTGCTGGCGCCCGCCATCGAACGGCTGGCCTGATCCGGGTCAGCCGGTTTTTTTGGCCAGGGTCTGGGACCCGACCAGGATCATCCTCAGCTCAGTCTTGAGCTTGTCCTTCAGTTCCTCCCGCTCCCTGGGCGTGGCGTCCAGGGCCTCCGCACCCTGGTTGAACACCAGGGTGACCATGGCCTCGGCCACCAGTCGGGCATCCGACAGGGGTTTGTCCTGCTCTTCGGCGAAGCGCCGGAGATCGTCGGCCAGCTCCGTGACGAAGTGGTCGATCTCTGCCTTGATGGCGGTGCGGAAGGGTTTGGAAACCCCCGTGCGCTCCCGCAGCATCAACCGGAACAGGTTGGCGTTGTTACCAAGGTATTCCATGAAGGTGTCCACCGATGTGGCGATCGCGCTGCCATCCCGGGCAATGCGCTTGCGGGCTTGGCGCATCAGCTGGCGCAGGGCGACGCCGCCTTCGTCGACCAGCGCCAAGCCAAGCTCGTCAAGATCGGAGAAATGACGGTAGAACGAGGTGGGGGCGATGCCGGCCTCGCGGGCAACCTCGCGGAGGCTGAGGCTGCCAAATCCCCGGTCCGCACTCAGTTGGGACAGCGCCGCATCCATCAGGGCCCGTCGCGTTCGCAGTTTCTGTTCCGCCCTGGTTGACAAGGTATGACTCCGTTCGCAGAGGAAATTCGGCATTCTAGCGGGCCGCCCGGTCAGCGTCACGCGGCACCGGATTCGCGCGCAATCACGCCTGATTTTCAGGGGCATTGTGTTTATAATGGGCGGCTTTTCGAGAACGCATTACATTGCACATTTCAGACACTACGGGAACCGGTATGCGCAGTCATTATTGCGGTGGGATCAACGAAGCCCACATCGATCAGGAAGTCACACTTTGCGGATGGGTACACCGCCGCCGTGATCATGGCGGGGTCATATTCCTGGATCTGCGGGATCGGGACGGCATGGCCCAAGTGGTGGTCGATCCTGACACGCCTGAGAGCTTTGCGCTGGCGGAAAAGGTACGCAGCGAGTATGTCGTCAAGGTCACGGGCCGTGTTCGCCGCCGTCCGGCCGGGACCGAGAACAGCAACATGCCGACGGGTCAGGTTGAGCTCCTGTGCAAGGAGCTGGCCATCCTGAACGCCTCCGCCACCCCGCCGTTCCCGCTGGACGAGTACGTTGACGTGGGTGAGGATGTCCGCCTGCGCTACCGTTTCGTGGACCTGCGCCGCCCGGAGATGATCAACCGGCTGCGGTTCCGCTCCCGGGTCACCAGCTATATCCGCAACTTCCTCGACAGCCGCGGTTTCATGGACGTGGAGACCCCGATCCTGACCCGTGCCACGCCCGAAGGGGCCCGGGACTACCTGGTGCCGAGCCGGACCCACGAGGGCGCCTTCTTTGCCTTGCCGCAGTCCCCGCAGCTGTTCAAGCAGCTGCTGATGGTGGCCGGCGTCGACCGCTACTACCAGATCGCCAAGTGCTTCCGGGACGAGGACCTGCGTGCCGATCGCCAGCCGGAATTTACCCAGGTGGACATCGAGGCGTCGTTCATCGACGAGCAGACGCTGATGCAGCTCAACGAGGACATGATCCGATCCCTGTTCCGTGATGTGCTGTCGGTGGAGTTGCCCGAGTTCCCGCGCATGCCTTACGCCGAGGCCATGCGGCGCTATGGCAGCGACAAACCGGACCTGCGTATTCCGCTGGAGCTGGTGGATGTCAATGATCTGGTCGAGGGTGTGGAGTTCAAAGTGTTCTCCGGTCCCGCCAAGGACCCGAAAGGCCGGGTGGCGGCCCTGCGCGTGCCCAAGGGCGGCGAGCTGACCCGCAAACAGATCGATGACTACACCCGGTTCGTGGGTATCTACGGCGCCAAAGGTCTGGCCTACATCAAGGTGAACGAGCTGGCCAAAGGCGCCGAGGGGCTGCAATCGCCCATCGTCAAGTTCCTTGGTGACGACGTGGCCCTGGCAATCATGGAACGGGTGGGCGCCGAGGATGGCGACATCGTGTTCTTCGGCGCCGATAAGGCGACCGTGGTAAACGAGGCGCTGGGCGCGTTGCGGGTGAAGCTTGGCCACGACCTGAAGCTGCTGACCTGCGAGTGGGCGCCACTGTGGGTGGTGGATTTCCCGATGTTCGAGGAAACCCCGGACGGTGGGCTGACCGCCATTCATCACCCGTTCACGGCACCTTCCTGCAGTCCGGAGGAGCTGGAAGCCAACCCCGCAGCGGCCCTGTCTCGCGCTTATGACATGGTGCTTAACGGCACCGAGCTGGGTGGAGGCTCCATTCGTATCCATGATGAAACCATGCAGGAAACGGTGTTCCGGATCCTGGGGATCGACCAAGCGGAGGCCCGGGCCAAGTTTGGCTTCCTACTGGATGCCCTCAAGTTTGGTTGCCCGCCCCACGGTGGCCTTGCCTTCGGGCTCGACCGCCTGGTCATGCTGATGACCGGCGCCTCGTCGATCCGTGACGTGATCGCATTCCCGAAAACCCAGAGCGCCACCTGCCTCATGACCCAGGCGCCGGGCGAAGTGGATGAAAAGCAGCTGCGCGAGCTGCATATTCGTCTGCGGCGTTCCGCCAAGGCTGCCGAGGGCAACAAGGCGGAAGGCGACAAACCGTAAGTGGCAATGGCGGGAGTGGGGCGTGGCCCCACTCCCGGACGATGGATGGAGTGTTGATATGGCGGGTCATAGCAAGTGGGCCAACATCAAGCACCGCAAGGCGGCCCAGGATGCCAAACGTGGCAAGATCTTCACCAAAATCATCCGGGAACTGACGGTGGCGGCGCGCCTTGGTGGCCCCAATCCCGAGGACAATCCGCGCCTGCGCGCCGTCGTCGACAAGGCCCTGACGGCCAATATGAAAAAAGACACCATCGAGCGGGCCATTGAGCGGGGGGCCGGTGGGGGTGACGATGGTAACTACGAGGAGCTGACCTACGAGGGCTACGGCCCTGGCGGGGTGGCCATCTATGTCGAGGCCATGACCGATAACCGCAACCGTACCGTGGCCGAGGTCCGGCATGCGTTTTCCAAACATGGGGGCAACCTCGGCACCGACGGCTCCGTGGCTTACCTGTTCACCAAGCAGGGGGTTATCAGTTACGGCCCCGGAGTGGACGAGGACAAACTGATGGAAGCGGCCCTGGAAGCCGGGACCGAGGACCTGGCCGCGCAGGATGACGGCTCCTTTGAAATCGTGACCGCGCCCGAGCAATTTCTGGATGTCAAGGAAGCGCTGGTCAATGCCGGCCTGACGCCGGACAATGCGGAAGTCACCATGGTGCCGTCCACCCGGGTCGAGCTGGACCGGGACGGTGCGGAAACGATCCTCAAGCTGATCGACATGCTGGAGGATCTGGACGATGTCCAGAATGTGTATCACAACGCGGAGATTTCCGCTGAAATCATGGACTCCCTCTGAATGGCTGGAGGCTGACCGTGCCGATCATTCTCGGGGTTGATCCCGGTTCCCGTATTACCGGGTACGGGGTCATACGCGCCGAGGGGCGGCTGATCGAATACCTCGACAGCGGCTGTATCCGAGTGGGTGAGAAGCCCATGGCGGAGCGGCTTCGGGTCATTTTCCAGAGCCTGGCGACCCTGATCGGCGAGTATCGTCCCGAGGAGTTCGCCATCGAGCAGGTGTTTATGGCGCGCAATCCGGATTCCGCCCTCAAGCTGGGGCAGGCCCGGGGCGCGGCCATTGTCAGTGCCGCCACCAGCGGCCTGGCCGTTCACGAGTACTCCGCCCGTCAGGTCAAGCAAGCCGTGGTTGGCACGGGCGGTGCCGACAAGACTCAGGTTCAGCACATGGTGCAGGCCCTGCTTTCCCTTTCCCGACCTCCCCAGGCGGACGCGGCGGATGCGCTCGCGGTCGCCCTGTGTCATGCCCACATGAGTCAGAGCGTCAGACGCCTGTCGGGTGCCGGCCGGGTGCGTGGTGGCCGGGTGCGCGGGTGATGCGGTCACCCTGGGGCAACAAGGAGAAATCGTTTGATTGGTCGAATCCGAGGTGTATTGGTCGAAAAGGCCCCCGGACGGGCGCTGGTGGAGTGCGCCGGGCTGGGTTACGAAGTTGATATCCCCTATACCACCTTTTTCCACCTCCCGGAGGTGGGGCAGGAGGTCACCCTGCACACCCACTTTGCGGTGCGGGAGGATGCGCAGAGCCTCTACGGATTTGCCTCGAAACTGGATCGGGATCTGTTCCGCCTTCTGATCAAGGTCAGTGGTGTCGGGCCAAAACTGGCGGTTGGCCTGCTGTCCGGCCTGGAGGCCCGGCAGTTCATTCGCTGTGTCGAGGCGCGGGACACCAATGCCCTGGTCAAGCTGCCGGGGGTTGGGAAAAAGACGGCGGAGCGCTTACTGATTGAAATGGCGGACCGGATCGGGCAACTTGAAGGCGGGTTCCAGCACCTGTCGCAGGCAGCGACTGGTCATTCCGAGCCTGGTCCGGCGGTCGTGGCCCTGGGGCCGGACCCCCGTGAGGAGGCGGAAGCGGCGCTGATCGCGCTGGGCTACAAGCCTCAGGAAGCCGCCAAGGCCATCAGTAAGGTGGCGGAGGAGGGCATGTCCAGTGAGGCTCTGATTCGCCTGGCCCTGAAGAACATGATTCCGGCCGGCTGAGGTTTGCGTTTGCGGTCGCGACCTGTCGCCGCAGTGGCACAACCTGTAGAGAGCGTAACGTGACACCCCTGGGGGCATTAGTACAATTGAGCGTGTCCCAAGGGGTGCCGCGACTGCGCCGGTACGAAGTTGAATCCCGAAAGGTGGGTACATGATTGAATCCGACCGACTGATCTCCGCCACGGCCGGCGATTACGAGGAAGTCCACGACCGTGCGATCCGTCCGACCCTGCTGGCGGAGTATGTGGGGCAGCCGGCGGTGCGCGAACAGATGGAAATCTTCATCTCGGCCGCGCGGGCGCGCAAGGAAGCCCTGGATCATGTCCTGATCTTCGGCCCTCCCGGCCTCGGCAAGACCACCCTGGCGAACATCATCGCCAATGAAATGGGGGTGTCCATAAAGACCACCTCCGGTCCGGTGCTGGAAAAGGCCGGAGACCTCGCCGCCATGCTCACCAACCTCGAGGAAGGGGACGTCCTGTTCATCGATGAAATTCATCGCCTGAGCGCCGCGGTCGAGGAAGTGCTCTATCCGGCCATGGAAGATTACCAGCTCGACATCATGATCGGTGAAGGCCCTGCCGCACGCTCCATCAAGCTGGATCTGCCGCCGTTTACCCTGGTGGGGGCAACCACCCGTGCCGGCCTGCTGACGTCACCGCTGAGGGACCGCTTCGGCATCGTTCAGCGGCTGGAGTTCTACAGTACCGAGGACCTGACCCGAATCATTCTCCGCTCCGCCCGCCTGTCCTGCGTCGACATCGACGAGGCGGGAGCCTATGAAATTGCACGCCGTTCCCGGGGCACGCCCCGGATCGCCAACCGCCTGCTGCGCCGGGTTCGCGATTTCGCGGAAGTGCGCTCCAATGGCCATATCAGCGCCGAGGTGGCCGATCAGGCGCTGAATATGCTGAAAGTGGACAACCAGGGTTTTGACCACATGGACCGGCGCCTGTTACTGGCGATGATCGAAAAGTTCGACGGCGGGCCGGTGGGGGTCGACAGCCTGGCCGCCGCGATCAGTGAAGAGCGCGGTACCATTGAGGATGTGCTCGAACCCTTCCTGATTCAACAGGGGTTCATCGTCCGTACGCCCAGAGGGCGGATGGTAACCTCAAACGCCTACCTGCATTTTGGCGTGACGCCGCCCCGGAGTGGAGCGGAGGGGGAACGGCCTTGACGGCAGCACCGGTCGCGCCGGATGGATTCGAGTTGCCGGTCCGCGTCTACATCGAGGACACGGACGCCGGTGGCATCGTGTTCCATGCCAAGTATCTGCATTATATGGAGCGGGCCCGGACCGAGTGGGTCCGCAGTTGCGGCGTGGGCCTGCGGGCCGGCCTTGCGGAAAACATCAGCTACGTGGTGCAGAAGATGAACATTCATTATGTCGCGCCCGCGAGGCTGGATGACCAGCTTCTGGTCACGGCCGAGCCCACCGGATACGGCCGTGTCTGGATGGCCTTCCGGCAGCGGGTCGTGCGCGCGTCGGACCGACGCCTGTTGTGCGAGGCCGATGTGCGGGTCGCCTGCGTGGCCCTCGATACCGGCCGGCCCCGGCGTCTGCCGGATAACATGCAAGCGTTGCTGACACGGCGTGTTTCGCAACCGGACACGATTCAGTAAACAGCCAGGAGTTCTAAGGTGGAGTCAGAAGTTTCAGTCTGGTATCTCATTTCCAACGCCGGTGTGCTGGTGAAGTTGGTGATGCTGTTACTGGTGTCGGCATCGGTGATTTCATGGGCCTTGATTTTCCAACGCCTTCAGGTGTTCCGGAAGGCCAAGCGGGCGCAGCTCGCCTTCGAGGAGCGGTTCTGGTCGGGCATGGATCTGGGGCAGCTGTACCGGGAGGTCAGCGCCGATCCGACGCCGTTTTCTGGTATGGAAGCGGTGTTTCGGGCCGGATTCAAGGAGTTCTCCCGGCTGCGGCAGCAAAGCCGGGACGCCGACGCGGTGATGGAGGGAACCCAGCGTGCCATGCGCGTGGCCTTCTCCCGCGAGCAGGAACGTCTGGAAACCCACTTGCCGTTTCTTGCCACCGTGGGTTCCACCAGTCCGTATGTGGGTCTGTTCGGGACCGTGTGGGGCATCATGAACTCCTTCCGGGGGCTGGCTCAGGTGCAGCAGGCAACCCTGGCTACGGTGGCGCCGGGCATTTCCGAGGCTCTGATCGCCACCGCGATGGGCCTGTTCGCGGCCATCCCCGCCGTCATTGCCTATAACCGTTTTTCCGCCATGTCGGATGCGCTGCTTAAGAACTACGAGACGTTCGCCGAGGAGTTCTCCAGCATCCTGCATCGTCGCGTGCACAGCAGCGAAGCGAGCGCGGCCTGATGACTGACCACGGCAGCCGGAGGCGGATGTGATGAAGGGCATGGGAATGATGCCGCAGCAGCGGCGTAAGCCAATGTCGGAGATCAACGTCGTTCCCTATATCGACGTGATGCTGGTGCTGCTGGTGATTTTTATGGTCACCGCACCGATGCTGACACAGGGTGTGAAGGTGGACCTGCCTCAGACCAGCTCCGACCCGATCCAGTCGGAGAAGGACGTAGAGTCGATTGTCGTGTCCGTGGACGCCAACGGCGCCTACTATCTGGATGTGGGGGACAAGGGCAGCCGGCCAATGTCCCTGTCCGAATTGAGGGAGCAGGTGAGCAAGATTCTGTCCCAGCGTAGCAACAGCGAAGTGCTGGTGCGCGGCGACGAGCACGTGGACTACGGCAAGGTGGTGCGCCTGATGGCGGAGTTGCAGAGTGCCGGGGCGTCCAGCATCGGGTTGATCACGGAAACGCCCCGGGATGACGAGTGATCGGGAAAAGCCGGGAGTCGTCGTGACGAATCGGGAACGCAAAGTCACCAGTACCGGTACGCCGCCCTGGAAATCACCGGTGGCCCTGTCGCTGTTGTTGCATCTGGTGATCGTGCTGGTGGCGGTGACCGGTTGGACTTGGTCCAGTCCGAGCCATGAACCGCCGCCCCGGAGTATTTCCGCGCGTCTGATCTCGCAGCAGCCGGAGCCGAGTCCGGTCGTGGATACCCGGGACCAGCCTGACCGGGACCAACAGCGGCGTGCCGAACAGGAACGTCAACGTATCGAGGAAGAACGTCGCAAGGCCGAGGAAGCGCGCCGGCAGGCTGAAGCTCAGGCCCGGGAAGTCGAGCGCCGCAAGGCAGAAGAGGAACGCAAACGTCAGGAAGCGCTGGCCCGGGAGCGGGAAGCGAAGGCCAAGGAGGCGGCCCGCCAGAAAGCGGAAGCCGAAGCCAAGGAACGGGCCCGACAGAAGGCCGAGGAAGAGCGCAAGCGCCAGGAAGACGCGAGGAAGAAAGCCGAGGAGGAGCGCCGTCGCAAGGAGGAGCAGGCACGGCGGGAGCGCGAGGAAGCCGAACGCCGCAAGGCGGAAGCGGAGCGCAAGCGCCTGGAGGCGGAGCGCCGACTCCGTGAGCAGCAGCTCGAAGCCCTGGCCGAGGAAGCCCGTCGCGCCGAGGAGGCGGAGGCCCTGCGCCAGCAACAGGCGGCGGCTGCAAAGGCTCGGGAAGCCCAGATGCTGTCTGAAAGCGAAAAGTATCAGGCGTTGATTCGCGAGCGCCTGAGCGCAGCCTGGTACCCGCCGTCCTCGGCCACGGAGGAAATGACTGCGCGGTTACAGATCACCCTGCTGCCCACAGGCGAGCTGGCAGACGTGAGACTGGTCAGCGGTAGCGGCAATGCGGCGTTCGACAACTCCGCCCTGAGCGCGGTGCGCTCGCTGAACCGCTACCCGGTGCCGGATGACCGGGAAACCTTTGAGCGCTATTTCCGTCAGTTCACTATAGAGTTCAACCCACGCCGGTTGAGATAAGGATTGGAACCGATCATGACCTATCGCACCTGGATGACCTTCCCCCGCGCCGCCGCAGCGATACTGGCCGCCTGCTTGGTGCTGGTGGCCCCCGCCAGGGCGGAATTGCTGATCCGGATTACCGAGGGGGCGGATGCCGCCATTCCCATTTCGGTGGTCCCATTTGCCGAGCAGGGCGCCCTGCCACCGGGAGACAAGGTGAGCCGGATTGTCCGGGATGACCTCACCATGAGCGGAGAGTTCCGCCCCCTGCCGCCGGAAAAGATGCTCAGCCTTCCGTCCCGCCGGGAGGATGTGTTTTTCCGTGACTGGCGTCTGCTGGGGCAGCGCTATGTACTGGTGGGCGAGCTGAGCCGGCAAGCGGACCGGGTCACCGCCCGCTATGAGCTGTTCGATGTCAATCAGGAAAAACGGATTCTGGGGGAGTCGGCCGCGGCCTCGGTGAATAATCTGCGCACCCTGGCACACCACATCAGTGACAAGGTGTACGAGGCCATTACCGGTGTGCCCGGAGCCTTCTCCACCAAGCTGGCGTATGTCACCGTCGACAATGCCAACGGCAAGCCGCGTTATCGCCTGCAGGTCAGCGACGTGGATGGCAAGCGTGCCCGGATCCGCCTGGAAAGCCGCGAGCCGATTCTGTCGCCGGCCTGGTCGCCCGATGGCAAGGCACTGGCCTACGTTTCCTTTGAAACCGGCAAGCCGGTGGTCTTCGTGCATGAGCTGGCCACCGGCAAGCGTACCAAGGTGGCGGACTTTCCGGGGCTGAATTCAGCGCCGGCCTGGTCGCCCGACGGCAAGGCACTGTTGCTGACCCTGTCCAAGGACGGCAACGCTGAAATCTATCGGATGGAGCTGGCCAGCGGTGCCCTGAAGAAGCTGACCAACCATTGGGCGATCGACACCGAGGCGACCTACGACGCTACCGGCGAGGGCATATTCTTCACCTCCGACCGTTCCGGCGGCCCCCAGATATACTATATGGAGCGCATCGGCGCGGAGCCCCGTCGCATCACCTTCGGCAGCCGCTACAATGCCCGGCCGCGCCCGGACGGAACCGGGGACTATGTCTACTATGTGCACCAGCGCGACAGTGCCTTTCATATCGCGCGGACCAACCTGAAAACAGGGGACGAAACCATTCTGACACGCACGCAGTCGGATGAATCCCCCAGTGTTTCTCCCAACGGACGCATGCTGATTTACGCCACCAAACAGGGTGAGAACAGCGTGCTGACGGTCATCTCGGCCGATGGCGGGGCGGCCTACAGCCTGCCTGCCTCGGAGGGAGACGTTCGAGAGCCGGCCTGGGGCCCGATTGTCCAGTGATGGCAATCGGATGGCCCGGGCCAACGTTCAACCATAATCCACCATGACAAAGGAAGACATCATGAATCTGTCTGTACAAACCAAAGCGTTTGCCCTGCTGGCCACCCTGGGCCTGATCGCGGGCTGTAGCTCCAACCAGACCATGGACGACGGTGCCTATGACAGCGCATCTGACGTGGCGGCCATCGATCAGTCAGGCGGCTCCACCGTGTATGGCGGCAGCGATGACGGCGGTGTTTCCGCCGAGACCCTGACCGAAGAGGAACGCATGGCCGCCGAGCAGGCCGCACTGCGGGAGATCACCACCTTCTACTTCGACTTCGACACGTCGGAGATCAAGCCCGAGGCCCGCGACGTACTGGTGGCTCACGCACGCTATCTGGCCGAACACCCCAATCAGCGCGTCCGTCTGGAAGGTCATGCCGATGAGCGCGGCACCAAGGAATACAACCTGGCCCTTGGTGAGCGCCGTGCGAAGGCCGTGCAGCGCTTCCTGATCGTCAATGGCGCTTCACGTGGCCAGATCGAAACCGTAAGCTATGGTGAAGAAAAGCCGGCGGTGATGGGGTCCACCGAAAGCGCCTGGGCGCAGAACCGTCGGGTTGAGCTGGTATTTGAATAATCACCCAGAGTAAGGAATCAGGTGTGTCCATGAGAAAAACGCTCATGGCGTCTGTCCTGGTGCCGCTTGTCCTTGGTCAGGCGGCCCCCCTGCAGGCGCAGTCTGCGACTCCGGCCTTCCAGAACAGCGCTTCCGAAGCGCAGCGCAAGGCGGTGAACAATCAGGCAACCGCGGAACTGTTCTACATGATTCAGCAGTTGCAGGAGGATGTTCGCCGCCTGCAGGGTAAGGTGGAGGAGCAGCAGCACCTGATTACCCAGTTGCAGGCACAGGGACGGGATCGCTACATCGACCTTGACCAGCGCATTCTCGACCTATCGGAAAAGCTCAATGCCCAGCCGACAGCGGCTGGCGAGGGAGCGTCAGCCACGCCGGCCGCGTCGGGGCAGGGCACGCCCGTGGCCACCCGGGATTACCGGGCACCGGGCGCCGAGGAACAGAAGGATTACAACGCCATTCTGGATTTGATCCGCAACCAGAAGGCTTACGACCAGGCCATTTCGCGCCTGTATGAATTTATCGACCGGTACCCCGAGGGGGATCTGACGGTCAACGCCTATTACTGGCTGGGCGAAGTGTACCTGGCCAAGCCCCAGCTGGAGCAGGCCAAACAGGCGTTCACCATCGTCGCTACCCGGTACCCCGATCATCGCAAGGCTCCCGACGCACTCTACAAGCTGGGTGTGACTCTGGATCGCCTGGGCAGTCGGGAGGACGCACGGCGGTACATGGAACGGGTGACCCGGGAGTATCCCGACAGCGGCGCAGCGGGATTGGCGAAAAAATTCCTCTCATCCGCAAGCGGTTAATCACGCTCGAAAAAAATTTTGGAAGGCGCAAAAAAAAAAGGGTTGATCACCGGAAAAAAATCAGTACCATATGCGCCTCGTTCGGGTCGTTAGCTCAGTTGGTAGAGCAGTTGGCTTTTAACCATTTTAACCAATTGGTCGTAGGTTCGAATCCTACACGACCCACCAAATAACAGGCTCCCAGGAGCTTGAAAAAAAGAGCCTTCGGGCTCTTTTTTTTGTCCGTGGATGCCGCATATACCCGGGTGGAACGGGGGTGTGCCCATGATGACGGCGCAGGTTTGCAGATTCATGAAAAGCCGGTCATGGGTGTTATAATCCGCTGAATCAGGCAAGGCAGAGATACAGGAATGACACGAGCACAAGACCGTATTCTCGTTCAGGAGCACCTGGCCCACGAAGCAGAGCCGAAACCGCTGAGTGACCGCGAGAAAGCGGAGCTGGAGGCCTGCATCAAGGCGGAGCTCAAGGCCCGCGACGCCGTGCTCGTGGCTCACTATTACACAGACCCGGACATCCAGCGCTTGGCCGAGGAAACCGGTGGCTGTGTCGCGGATTCCCTGGAGATGGCCCGTTTCGGCAATCAGCATCCGGCGTCCACCGTGGTGGTGGCCGGCGTCCGCTTCATGGGCGAGACGGCGAAGATCCTGAATCCCGAGAAGAAGGTTCTTATGCCGACGCTGGAGGCAACCTGCTCCCTGGACGTGGGGTGTCCCGCCGACGAATTTTCCGCATTCTGCGACCAGCATCCCGACCGCACCGTGGTGGTTTACGCGAACACTTCGGCGGCCGTCAAGGCGCGGGCCGACTGGGTGGTCACCTCGAGCTGTGCCCAGGCCATTGTCGAGCATCTCGACAGCCGCGGCGAAAAGATTCTGTGGGCGCCGGACAAGCATCTGGGCCGCTACGTCCAGAAAACCACCGGCGCCGACATGCTGTTGTGGGATGGCTCCTGCATCGTGCACGAGGAATTCAAGTACCGGGGGCTGGAAGACCTCAAGGCCCTGTATCCGGACGCCGCCGTTCTGGTGCATCCGGAGTCGCCCGACGCAGTCGTCGAAATGGCGGATGTGGTGGGCTCCACCTCGCAGCTCATCCATGCCGTGCAAACCCTGCCCAATGACACTTTCATTGTCGCCACCGACAACGGCATCTTCTACAAGATGCAGCAACTGGCGCCCAACAAGACACTGATCGAGGCGCCGACCGCCGGGAACGGTGCCACCTGTCGCAGCTGCGCCCACTGCCCGTGGATGGCGATGAACGGGCTGGAAAACCTGCTGGAAGTACTGCGTACCGGCAGTCAGGAGGTGCATGTGGACCCGGCGCTCCGGGCGCGGGCGCTGAAACCCCTGCAGAGGATGCTGGATTTCACCGCCGGCATGAACCTGAAGGCGGCCGGTAACGCCTGAGGCGCCGCCGCCACGGGGCTCAGCTCTTCCGCTGGGCCTCCATGCGCCGGGCAATGGTGGAGAGCCGCTCGGTGACGGCCTGTCGCTGGGGAGAGCCCGCCGGCAGTTTTTCCTGGGCCTGCCGAAGCTGGCGCTGGGCCGACTCCAGATCACCCATCAATACATCGTATTCGGCTCGGGCCTGGTGTACGCCCACGATGTTCCGGGCCAGCCCCTCCGCTTCCGCGAGCCGCAACCACAGATGTTCCTGCTGTGGCAGGTCCCGCGTCAGCTTCCTCAGATGGTCCGCCGCCGCCTGGCCGTCGCCGGCTTTGATTTCCGCCTCCGTCAGGGTGTAGGTGATCGGGTAGTTGCCGGGGTTGCGCGCCAGCGCATCGGACATCAGCTGTTGCGCTTCCCCGGTTTTATCCTGGGCAATCAGGGCTTCGGCCAGCGTTACGTTGAGGGTGATGCGTTCCGGGTTGTCGCTCAGCAGTTTTCTGAGAATCTCCTCCGCCTTGCTGGCTTGATCGTTGGCCAGGTAGGCGACGGCAAGCCCATACTCGATGGCCTGATGGCGTTGGGCTTCCGGGTCTTCCAGGTACGCCCGGAAGGTGTTGACCGCGGCCTGGGGCGAGGATGCGTAGTGCACCTGGAGGCGGGCGCGCATGAGGTGATATTCCTGCCCGTCCCGAATGTCCAGATGCGGGTACTGCTCGGCGCGGTTTCGGCTGTCCGCCACCCGGTTCTGGGTCAGGGGGTGGGTGGACAGATACTCCGGTACCTGATTTCCCTGGAGCCGGTTCTGCCGCATCATAATCTCGAACATCTCCGGCATGCCTCTGGGGTCCATGCCCGCATTGGCAAGAATTTCCATGCCGATGCGGTCCGCTTCCTTTTCGTTGGCCCGGCTGTAGGCCAGCATGTTCTGCGCGGACAGGGCCTGGGTGCCGGCGATGGTGGCGATGCCGATGTCGGACTGGGTGACCGCGGAGAGCACGATGCCAGCGATCACGCCGGCCAGGGTCAGCGGCGCGTTGTTGGCCTGTTGTTCGAGGCGTCGGGCGAAGTGGCGTTGGCTCAAGTGCGCCAGTTCGTGGGCGAGGACAGAGGCGAACTGTTGTTCGGTCATGGCATTGAGGAACAGGCCTCCGTTCACGCCCACCACGCCACCGGGTACGGCAAAGGCGTTGAGCTGAGGGCTGTCGATCAGGATCAGGGTCAGGTTGCGATCCTGCAGCGGCGCAGCCGGCACCAGTCGATAGAGGATGGCGTTCAGGTAGTCGTACACCAGAGGGTCGGTGATCCGGGGCGTGGAACGCCGTAGGGACACCATCACCTGCCGGCCGATTTCCGCTTCCTGCTGCTCCGAGATCAGCCCGCCGCCGTTGCCGCCGATGGTGGGGAGGTCGCTGTCCTGAGCCTGCGCTGTCGAAATGCCCGGGCTCAAGGCCAGGGTCAGGGCCAGACCGCCGGCGCGGAGCAGCGGGAGGGGACGTGGTCGGCCGTGTTGACGCTTCATGTACTTCCAATTGCCTCTGAATGGGGTTGCCGATTGGACAGCCGCGCGTACGGAAAAGTTCTGTACGGCAGCTTACCAGTTCCTATAGTGCAATACCGCTTTTCTCTCGGCATAATGCGGGCTTATCACTGGATACCGTCTGAGTGGGTGCGTTCACACTATGGCCGATCGACTGCTGGATGCCTCCGGGCTGAGATGCCCCATGCCGTTGCTGAAAACCAAACTTGAGCTCAATGCCATGGCGCCGGGCGAAACGCTGGAAGTCATCGCCACCGATGCGGGCTCGGCGCGCGACATACCGGCATTCCTGGCGCTGTCGAAACATCGCCTGATCCGCCAGACGGAGCTGAACGGCCAGTTCCGGTTTGTGATACAGTGCGGCGGCTAACCGAGCGGAGACATTGATGGTCAGGATTTTACGCGGTCTTGCGCACAAATACTTTTCAGATGAAGAAGCGGTCATTCTTTTCCTGCTGCTGGTGGCCGGCACCTTCTTCATCATCTGGTTCGGGGCCATGCTGGCGCCCGCCATTGCTTCCTTGATCATCGCCTTCATCCTGCAGGGGTTGGTGGTGAAGCTCAACCGTCTGGGGGTGCCGGAAACGGTGTCGATCCTCGGGGTTTTCCTGCTGTTTCTGGGCGCCCTGGTGGGGGTCATCTTTGGCTTGCTGCCGCTGATCTGGACCCAGGTGTCCCGGTTGGCGGGCGAGGCGCCCCGGATCATCCGGGAAACCCAGTCCTACCTGGAGCTGCTGCCGGACCAATACCCACAGCTGATCTCCGCCGAGGCGATCGATACCATGTACCAGCAGGTGTCCACCGAGGTGGGTCAGCTCACTCAGTGGCTGGTGTCGTTCTCGCTGTCCAGCATTCCGGACCTGGTGGCGCTGCTGATCTACATGGTGCTGGTGCCGATCCTGGTGTTTTTCTTTCTGAAGGACAAGGAAGAGTTGCTTGGTTCCATTGCCAGGCTGCTGCCGCCGCAACGCCCGCTGATGCTGAAAATCTGGCACGAGGTCAACCTGCAGTGTGCCAACTATGTCAGGGGCAAGGCGCTGGAAATCGTGATCGTCGGTGGCGCCACGTATATTGCCTTCAAGCTGCTGGGCATGCCGTACGCGGCCCTGCTGTCGTTGTTGGTGGGGTTGAGTGTTGTGATTCCCTACATTGGTGCCGCCGTGGTGACCATCCCGGTGGCGATGATAGCTCTGTTTGCCTTTGGCTGGGGCTCCCACTTCATCTGGGTGATGGTGGTCTACGGCATCATTCAGGCGCTGGATGGCAACGTGCTCGTGCCCATCCTGTTTTCTGAGGTTAACAACCTGCATCCGGTAGCGATCATCGTCGCGGTCCTGTTCTTTGGCGGGATCTGGGGGTTGTGGGGGGTGTTCTTTGCCATTCCTCTGGCGACTCTGCTGAAGGCGGTGTTCGCGGCCTGGCCGGTGAAGGAAGTGCCTCCGCCACCGGCCGGTGAGCTGGGCTGATCGGGGCCCGGCTCAGAGCGCCTTGACCGCCTCCAGCACCTCGTCGGCGTGGCCCTTGACCTTGACCCCGCGCCACTCCTTCCTGAGGACGCCGTCCCGGTCGATCAGGAAGGTGCTGCGGTCGATGCCCATGTACTCCTTGCCATAGAGCTTCTTCAGCTTGATGACATCGAACAGCCGGCACAGGGTTTCATCCTGGTCGGAAATCAGATGAAACGGGAATTCATATTTGGCCCGGAAGTTCTCGTGTGCTTTCAGTCCGTCCCTCGATACCCCGAATATGACGGTGTCCAGGGCTTCGAACGCCGCTATCCGGTCGCGGAAATCCTGCCCCTCGGTGGTGCAGCCGGGGGTGTTGTCCTTGGGGTAGAAGTAGATCACCACGTTCTTGCCGCGCAGGTCGGCGAGTCGAACGGTCTGATCGCCGGTGGCGGGGGCTTCGAAATCCGGAACGGGTTGGTTCAGTTCTACGGTCGGCATGACATCTCCTTAATTCCCTTGTGTCAGTTCCAGCCCAACATTACCATATCGGTTTTATTCGGACGGAGTTTTTATGATTACGGGTAGCCTTGTCGCACTAGTTACGCCCATGCATCCGAACGGTGAGGTGCACTGGGAGGAACTGGACCGTCTGGTGGATTTTCACATCGAAAACGGCACGCATGGTATCGTTGCCGTGGGCACCACCGGCGAGTCCGCCACCCTGGATCCCGAAGAGCACTGCCAAGTGATAGGGCACATCATAAAACGCGTCGATGGCCGCGTACCGGTGATTGCCGGCACCGGCGGTAACAGCACCCGCGAGGCGATCGATTTGACCTCCGAGGCCCGGAAACTCGGGGCCGATGCCTGCCTGCTGGTGGTGCCTTACTACAACAAGCCAACCCAGGAAGGGTTGTATCAGCACTTCAAGACCATCGCCGAGGCGGTGCCGGACATGCAGCAGATGCTGTACAACGTACCGGGCCGGACCGCCTGTGACATGCTCAACGAAACCGTTCTCCGCCTGGCTGACATTCCCAATATCGTGGGTATCAAAGATGCCACCGGCAACATCCCGCGCGGCATCGAGCTGATCGAAGCGTTGCAGGGGCGTCTGGTGGTGTATTCCGGTGACGACGCCACCGCCGCCGAGCTGATGCTCGCGGGCGCCAAGGGCAATGTCTCGGTCACTGCCAACGTCGCGCCCAAGGCTATGGCGCAGCTGTGCGAGGCGGCGATTGCCGGCAATCGCGAGGAGGTCGAGCGACTCAACGCGCTGCTGATGCCACTCAACCGCAAGCTGTTTCTTGAGGCCAACCCAATCCCGGTGAAGTGGGCGCTCCATCGTATGGGCCTGATCAGCGAGGGCATCCGCCTGCCGCTGACACCGCTGAGCGAGAAGTTCCACGGCGAGGTCGAGGATGCCCTGAAAGCCGCGGGCGTTCTCTGACGTTGACCCCCTATCCTTGAACCGGAGTAACGCGATGCAGGTTCCTGGGAGAATTCCCGTCGTCTGGCGTGGCATCGCCGGCCCCCTGGCGGCCGGGTTGCTGGTGCTGGCGCCCATGCTTTCCGGCTGCAGTCTGCTGGAAGACCGTTCCGAACGCTATGTCCAGGCCAGCGAAGGGCCGGAGCTCAAGGTGCCGGACGGTGTGGATGGCAGCCGTTTCGGGCAGGCCATGCCGATTCCGCCACTCGCCGACGGCGATTCCCGGAAGCTCTTTCCGGACGACATTCCCCGCCCCCCCGACATGACCTCGGAAATCCTCCAGGAAAACTACGTTGTGGAGGAACTGGACGGCCACGCCTGGCTGCTGGTGAACGAGGTGCCCGGCCGGCTCTGGCCCCAGGTTACCGCCTACCTGAACGAACGGGGTCTGGGGGTCGCCCATGACAGCCCGCAGCTGGGGGTCATGCAGACCGAGGTGGTGAATTTCAGCAAGCGGGCCCGAGACTTGGTCGAACTGGCGGATCAGCCGTCCGGGGCGGAACCCCGGGTGGTGCTCCAGGCCAAGGTGGCTCCCGGAATCCGCCGCAAGACCACCGAGATTCACCTGACGGTGCGCACGTTGCCGGATACCCCGGACGGGCTGTTGCCCTGGGAAGAGGGCCCCGAGGAAACGCTGGACCTGCAGAAGAAACTGCTTACTGACCTCGGCAGCTTTCTCAAGGCCAGGGAAGAAAGCAAATCGTTTTCCCGTGCGGCCCTTGGTCTGACCGGCGAGCCGTTGGTGAAACTGGTTTCCCAGGACGAACAGCCGGTGGCCATCCGGATGGAGCTGGACTTTGGCCGGGCCTGGGCTGAGGTGAACCGGGCACTGTCCGAAGCCAGGATCGCCATCGTCGACCTGAACCGGAGCGAAGGCTGGTTCTATGTGGATTTCCGGACGGAGGACGAGCGGTCGTCCGGCTGGTTTGGCTGGTTCAGCGACGCCGAGGAACCCCGTCATACCCATACCCTGACCGTGCGGGAGCAGGATGGGGCGATCCTGGTCGAGGCGTCGAAACTGGAGAGCTATGACGGCGAGCAGTCGGCTGGCGACCTGTTGTCCAGACTGTTCGAATATCTGTACTGATTGAGGCGGCGGCGATCCGCAGCCTCTCGGAGAAACCAATGGAAAAGCGCGAAGAACTTTACTCAGGCAAGGCCAAGTCCGTCTACCGCACGGACGACCCCGACCGGTTTGTCCTGGTATTCCGGGATGATACTTCGGCGTTCGACGGCCAAAAGAAAGAACAGCTCCAGCGCAAGGGCATGGTGAACAACAAGTTCAATGCCTTCATCATGGAGACGCTGGAAGCCGCGGGTATCCCTACCCATTTCGAGGGTTTGCTGTCGGACACCGAATCCTTGGTAAAGAAACTGGACATGATTCCGGTGGAGTGCGTGGTCCGCAACGTGGCCGCGGGCAGCCTGTGTCGTCGCCTGGGTGTCGAGGAGGGTCGGGAACTGAACCCGCCCACCTTCGAGCTGTTCCTCAAGAATGACGAACTGCACGATCCGATGGTCAATGAGTCCCTGGCCATCAGCTTCGGTTGGGCCACCGAGGCGGAGCTGGCGCGGATGAAAGAGCTGACCTTCCGTGTCAACGAGGTTCTGAAAAAACTGTTCGACGACGCGGGCATGCTGCTGGTGGACTACAAACTGGAGTTTGGCCGCAGTGGCGGGCAGGTGGTTCTGGGTGACGAGTTCAGCCCGGACGGTTGCCGCATATGGGATAAGGAAACCCGGAAGAAAATGGACAAGGACCGCTTCCGCCAGAGCCTCGGCGGCGTTATCGAAGCCTATGAGGAGGTCGGGCGGCGCCTGGGCATCCGCTTCGACTGATCACCGGGAGAACACGCAACCCGGTTACACACCAACAATAAGGGAAGGTGCGTTATGCGTAAGTTGATGATGGCTCTGGGCGGCTCCCTGGCACTGGCTGCCCCGCTGGCCCAGGCTGATGTCGTCGGCCTGGGTGCGAGTGTCAATTACTGGGATTCCGATCTGTCCGGAACGGCGGCCACCAACGGCGATGCCGTGGATATCGAGAACGAACTGGATCTGGAAGGGGACAGTTCCGCCAATGCCTCGCTGTATCTGGAGCACCCGATTCCGGTGCTGCCCAATCTCCGCCTGAGTTACACCTCCATCGACCAGAGTGGCCGGGGCGAGCTGGGGTTGTCCGGCTTTGACGACGTGCCCGCCGGTGCCGAGGTGCGTTCGGACCTGGAGCTGGAACAGCTGGACCTGACCTTCTACTACGAAGTGCTCGACAACTGGGTCAACCTGGATCTCGGTTTGACCGCGCGTGACTTCTCCGGTGAGCTGGTGGTACAGCAGCTGCCCGCCGTTCCGGGAGCGGCGGTGAGTAAGACCAGCGTTGATGCCGTGCTGCCCATGGTGTACCTGGCGGCCCGCTTCGACCTGCCGCTGACCGGCCTGTCCATTGGCGCGGAAGGCAATGCGGTGAGTTACAGCGGCGATTCCATGCACGATTACAACGTGTACGGCCAGTATCAGTGGTCGCTGCTCCAGTTCCGTGCCGGCTACCGTCAGCTGTCGATCGATTACGAGGATGACGACGACCGCCTGGATCTCGATCTCGGGGGTCCCTTTGTCAGCTTCGGCGTGACCTTCTGAGGAGGGGGGCGTGAGGGTTCTGGTAACGGGAAGCGCGGGGTTCATCGGCTTCCATGTGGCCCGGCGGCTGCTGGCAAGGGGTGACGAAGTCGTTGGTGTCGATAACCTCAACGACTATTACGACGTCAGCCTGAAGCAGGCCAGGCTGGAGCGATTGCTCGGGCAGCCCGGCTTTACCGACGAGCGCGTGGACGTGGCGGACCGCAGCGCGATGGCGTCGCTGTTTGCCCGTTACCGGCCTCAGCGGGTGGTGCATCTGGCGGCCCAGGCCGGGGTCCGTTACTCGCTCCAGAATCCGCACGCCTACGTGGATTCCAATCTGGTCGGCTTCATGAACATCCTTGAGGGGTGCCGGCATCACTCGGTGGAGCATCTGGTGTATGCCTCCAGCAGCTCGGTCTACGGTGCCAACGAAACCATGCCGTTCTCGGTGCACGACAACGTGGACCACCCGCTGAGTCTCTATGCCGCCTCCAAGAAGGCGAACGAGCTGATGGCCCATACCTACAGCCATCTGTACCAGCTGCCCACTACCGGACTGCGGTTCTTCACTGTGTATGGCCCCTGGGGGCGCCCGGACATGGCGCTGTTCATTTTCACCCGCAGGATTCTGGCGGGCGAGCCGATCGACGTGTTCAACCACGGCCGGCACCAGCGGGACTTCACCTACATCGACGACATCGTCGAAGGGGTGATCCGAACGCTCGACCACGTGGCTGAGGCGAACCCGGACTGGGACGGTACCTGCCCCGACCCCGGTACCAGCCGGGCACCCTATCGTTTGTACAACATCGGCAGCAACCAGCCGGTGGCGCTGTCGCGTTTCATTGAGATCATTGAAGCCTGCACCGGTCGCGAGGCGAACAAGCGCTACCTGCCGATGCAGCCGGGTGACGTTCCCGCCACCTACGCCAACGTCGATGACCTGATCGCGGACGTCGGCTACAGGCCCGAGACCTCGATTGAGGAGGGTATTGCCCGGTTTGTGGACTGGTACCGGGACTTCTACCGGGTGTGAGGGGTGTTGGGACCCGGCACCCGCCTAGCTACACCTGCTCGGCAAAGAACCTCAGGAATTGCCGCTCTTCCAACTGTGCTTCGTGTAGCGTGGTGGCCCGGAACCGGATTGCCGTCCCGGGTGGCCGCTGGGCCAGCGCATCCAAACTCCGGGGTGTGACCGCACCCAGTTTGGGATAACCGCCAATCGTCTGCCGATCGTTGAGAAGAACGATTGGCTGGCCATCCGCCGGCACCTGAATGGCGCCCAGGCTGGTGCCCTCGGAAATCAGTGTTTTGCCCAGAACGTCCAGTGCCGGGCCCTTCAGGCGAGCGCCCATCCGGTCGGTCTGAGGGGTCAGCGTGTACTCGGACGCAAAGAAACGGGCCAGAGTATCGGCCGGGAAACGCTCCACCTGGGCGCAGGGGATCACCGCCAGTTCGAGGGGGGCGCGATAGTCTGGCTGCCAGGGTTGCGGCACTTTCCGGACCGGCACTGGCTCCAGCGACGGAGGGCAGGGCAGGCGGTCCCCGGCCTGCAGGGGCCGGCCGTCCCGGTGCAGGCCACCGGTACCTTCCCGGGTGAAGGTGGCACAGCTTCCGCCCAGGCCTGGAGGCACCCGAAACCCGCCCCGTACCGCCAGGTAGGAGCGGATGCCGGTTCTGGGCGCGCTCAGGGTGACGGTGTCGCCGGCGTGAACGGCCAGCGTGGTCCACAGCGGGCGGGGCTGGCCATTGACGGTGCACTGTACCTCTGCGCCGGTTATCGCGATCTGGGTGTCCAGCTCGCTCTGGAACTCGATGCCACCAAAGGTGATTTCCAGGGCCGGCGTGCCCCAGGAATTGCCCAGCAACCGGTTGGCCCAGGCCCAGGCATGGCGGTCCATGGCGCCACCGGTGGCCAGGCCCATGTGCATGACGCCCCGGCGCCCGCCGTCCTGCAACAGGCTTAGAAATCCGGGTCGGGTGAACACGAAGCCGACCGTGGTGCTCATGGCTGCTCTCCCTTCCTTTCCCCCGATACCCATGGCATGTCGTCCAAACGTCCTCCCAATGCCAGGTATTCCTCCTGCCCGATGGCCCGAAACCGTACTCGCTGCCCCGCCGTCAACAACGAGGGCTGCGCTCGTTCCGGATCGAACAGGCGTAGAGGCGTACGACCGATCAGGTTCCAGCCGCCGGGTGAGTCGATTGGGTAGATGGCCGTCTGGGTATCGGCAATGCCCAGGGTGCCTGCGGGAACCTTGGCGCGGGGGGTGGCGAGTCTCGGTGTTGCCAGCGCCGCCGGCACTTCGCCCAGGTAGGCGAAACCGGGAGCGAAGCCAATGGCGAAGACGTTGTATTCCTGGGCCCGGTGGCGTTCGATGACTTGGTCCGGCGACAGTCCCGCTCGCTTAGCGACGGCGGCCAGATCCGGCCCGACGCTGGGATGATAGAAGACCGGAATCTCGATCACCTCGCTCCGATGGCTGCCGGGGCCGGATTGGGGCAGCTCCGCCAGGGTGTCGGCGATATCCCGGGTCAGCGACGCCAGGTCGTCCAGGCGCAGATCGTAGCGGATCAGCAGAGTGGTGTAGGAGGGGACTAGGTCCAGGATCCGGCCGTGCAGGCGCCGACGCAGGGCCTCTGCCGCTTGCTGGATGCGGGACACCAGGGCAATGTCGATGCGGTCGCCGAAATAAAGGGTCACGGTGTCGACCCC
This sequence comes from Marinobacter lutaoensis, assembly GCF_001981305.1. Classification (GTDB taxonomy): domain Bacteria; phylum Pseudomonadota; class Gammaproteobacteria; order Pseudomonadales; family Oleiphilaceae; genus Marinobacter; species Marinobacter lutaoensis. The sequence goes on from NZ_MSCW01000001.1 coordinate 601,711, forward strand.
AGTCACCTGATATCGCCAGAGCATCAGCTACGAGCTCCCAGGGCCTGTCGGATGGCCTCGACCGCTGCCACCGATTCGGCATTGTCGCCGTGCACGCACAGGGTATCCGCTTCCAGTGTCAGCCAATTGCCGGTGATTGTACGGATCGGTCGACCGGCCGCCAGATCACTGGCCTGACGCACGATCAGGGCCGGGTCCTGGTGAACTGCGCCCGGCTGGGACCTGGGTACGATAAAGCCCTGGTCATCGTAGGCCCGGTCGGCAAACGCTTCTAGAAACAGTTCAATGCCATGGCGTTCACAGGCCTGCCTGAGCGGGGCATTGTCCGCGGTGGCCATGGCCATCAGCGCCAGGGGGCTGGGGGCGGTGGCCAGGGCCGTGAGCACCGCCTCCAGGATGGCGTCGTCGCGCATCATGTCGTTGTACAGTGCGCCGTGTGGTTTGACGTAGCGCACCCGCCCGCCCTCGGATTCGGCAATGTGACTCAGGGCGCCCACCTGGTAACGGATCAAGGCGGTGATTTCCTCGGGCTGGAAGGCCATCGAACGGCGCCCGAAACCCTGGAGATCCGGGTAGGCCGGGTGTGCACCCAGGATCACGCCGTGCTTCAGTGCCAAGCGAACGGTGCGGTGCATGGTGATCGGGTCGCCGGCATGAAAGCCGCAGGCGATGTTGGCCTGGTCGATGAGCGGCATGACGTGCTCGTCCATGCCCATCCGCCAGGCGCCGAAGCTCTCACCGATATCGCAGTTCAGTAACATGGCCGCCTCCGGATCGTAATTGCTGGCAGACTGTATGACTGCCTGAATTGTGTTCGATATGAGTAAATTATCGGTAAATTATCGTAGAGGCAAGCGGTAAATACGTATTTAATATCGATAAAAGGTTTGACATGCGCTTTTGGCGCCGCTAATTTGGCCAAATAAAGTACAGCCCGTGATGAGGGGGCGCAGTGGGGATGGCCGGTCCGGCGCCCTCTGGCCTCCCTGGCGCAACAGGCGCTCCCGGTTGCCGGTGACGGCTTCGGAGCGCGGAAATGACACTGGAGAGAAGGACAAGAACGTGAAGATCAACGCGAGATATCTGGCCGCATTCATGCTGTCCCTGATGCTGGGCCAGGCTCAGGCCGAGACCCACTGGGATATGCCTACACCCTACGGCGATACCAATTTTCATACCGTCAACATCCGTCAATTTGCCGAGGATGTCCGCGAGGCGACCGGTGGTGAACTCGACATCACCGTGCACAGCAGTGGTTCACTGATTAAACATCCTGAAATCAAGAATTCCGTGCGCCGTGGTTTGGTGCCTATCGGCGAACTGATCATGTCTCGGCTGGCCAACGAGGATCCGTTGTTCGAGGTGGACTCGGTACCCTATCTCGCGAGCAACTACGAGCAGGCCTGGAAGCTTTGGCAGGCTTCGAAAGCGGTGCTGTCCAAGCGTCTGGAGCGCCAGCGGCTGAAGCTGTTGTTTGCCGTGCCCTGGCCGCCCCAGGGTATTTACACCCGGTTCCCGGTGGTAACCGGCGATGAGCTTCGGGGGGTGAAGATGCGCGCCTACAACAAGTCCAGCGAACGCCTGGCGGAGCTGTTTGGCGCGGTGCCGACCCAGGTGGAAGTGCCGGACATCCCCACGGCATTCGGTACCGGTCGGGTCGACGCCATGATCACCTCGCCGTCCACCGGTGCCAACACCCGCGCCTGGGACTATCTGAGCCATTTCAACCACGCCCAGCTGTGGCTGCCCAAGAATATGGTGATCGTCAATATTCGCGCCTTTGAGGGGTTGCCCGAGTCAGTCCGGCAGGCCGTCGAGCAAGCGGCAGCGGAGGCCGAGCGGCGTGGTTGGGAGGCGAGTCAGGCCGAGACTGAGGCCAAGATCCGGATCATGGAGGAAAACGGCATCGTTGTGTCCGAACCAAGCGAGGCTCTGGTCAAACGGCTGCGGGCCGTGGGTGCCACCATGGAGCAGGAATGGCTGGAGCGCGCGGGCGAAGACGGCAAGGCGCTGATCGAAGCCTATCGTGCGCTCTGACGGGGACGGATTGACGCGGCGGCCACCTGGAGTGAACTGATGCGCGGGTTTCTGGATTCTTTGTACCGTCTTGGCGGCTACCTCTCGGCCCTGCAGCTGGTGCTCATCATGGCGATGGTGGTACTGCAGGTGCTGGGGCGCATTCTCGACAAGCTCTTGTTGGCGGTGGGCTTGAACGCCCTGGGGTTGCAGGTGCCCGGGCTGGCGGAGCTGGCGGGTTTCCTGTTGCTCGGGGCGACCTTCACCGGCCTTGCTTACACCTTCTCGGTCGGTGGCCACATCCGGGTGGATCTGTTGCATCGGGCACTGCCTGACGGGGTGCGCCGGGGGCTGGACCTCGGGGTGACGGCGGTGGCTCTGGCCATCACCGGCTACGCGCTCTGGTACTGTGGCCGGCTGGCCTATGACAGCTACGACTTCGGAGATGTCTCCATCGGTATGGTGCCGGTGCCGTTGTGGATTCCCCAGACCGTGATGGTGGTGGGGCTGGCGTGGCTGGCCGTTGCCCTGGCGGACGCCCTGGCCGGGCTGGTGTCCGGTCGTATCCGTCACCTCAAAGATGAATCCCCCCAGGAGTAGGACCATGGACATGATCTGGATGAGTCTGGTGCTTCTGGTGGGGCTGCTGCTGTTGCTGGGCGCCGGGCTGTGGGTGGCCTTCGCCCTGACCGGCACGGCCCTGGTTGCCCTGCATGCGTTCAGCGGCATTCCAGCCGGCGACAGTCTGGCGACGGCCTTTTACGGGGCCAGTGTGTCCTGGGAACTGGCAGCGCTGCCGATGTTCATCTGGATGGGCGAAGTGCTGTTTCGGTCGCGCCTGTCCGAGCAGATGTTTTCGGGTATCGCGCCCTGGGTGGGGCGGGTCCCCGGCCGCCTGTTACACACCAACATTCTCGGTTGCGGCATTTTTGCGGCGATTTCCGGTTCCTCCGCCGCCACCGCTGCCACCATCGGCAAGATGTCGGTACCGGAACTGACCCGTCGCGGCTACGACCGGCGCCAGATTCTTGGCACCCTGGCCGGCTCCGCCACCCTGGGGTTACTGATCCCGCCGTCCATCATTCTCATTGTCTATGGCGTGGCCACGGAACAGTCCATCGCCCGCCTGTTCGTTGCCGGTATTCTCCCGGGCCTGCTGCTGATGATGCTGTTTGCGGGCTATGTCGGTCTCTGGTCCCGATTCAACCCGGCGGGGGTGCCGGCCGAGCGCGAGGCGTCGCTGCCGCTGGTGGAGAAGATTCGCCGGAGCCGGCCCCTGATTCCGGTGGTGCTGCTGATTGTCGGTGTGATCGGCTCCATCTACGGTGGGCTGGCGTCTCCGACGGAGTCGGCGGCCATCGGAGTGGCCCTGGCGCACCTGCTGTCCTGGCGGGGCGGCTCGCTGAGCTGGCGAACGTTCGTGGAAGCGCTGATGGGGACGGTGAAGACCTCCACCATGATCGCGTTTATCCTGGTTGGCGCGCACTTCCTGACCGTGTCCATGGGGTTCACCGGTATTCCCCGGGAGCTGGCCGCCTGGATCAATACCCTGTCATTGTCACCGTACCTGTTGTTGCTGGCACTGACGGTGTTCTTCGTACTGCTGGGCTGCTTTCTGGACGGCATCTCGGTGGTGGTGCTGACCACCTCGGTCATCTTGCCCATGGTGCAGGCGGCGGGCATCGACCCGCTGTGGTTCGGTATCTACTTGGTGATCGTGGTGGAAATGAGTCAGATCACACCCCCGGTGGGCTTCAATCTGTTTGTGATCCAGGGGTTGACGGGGGAGAACATCGTACGGGTAGCGCGGGCGGCGTTGCCGTATTTCCTGCTGCTACTGGCCGGGGTGGTGCTGATCACGGTCTTCCCGCAGATCGTGACCTACCTACCCAGCCGGATGGGGAGTTGATAGACTCGCCGCGAGCCCGGGTGGCCCGGGCGGGTGAACCGTGAAGCGAACAGGACGGATAGGGTGGGCGTATGGGACATCTGAAAGAGACGGAATCGGCCGGGCAAGACGAGGCTCAGTCACCGCGGCGTACAGGCGTGGGGCCCATCGTATCCTCGGCCCACCTGTCCGGGCGAGCCGCCGAGCTGTCCGAGCTGGAGTTCGGGCTGATCGTGGCCGGTAATGCCTTCAACCGCTGGATGGTGCGCTGCATGACGGCTGCCGGACTGGCGGACATGAGCCCGCTTGATGTGTTGGTGCTGCATAGCGTTAACCACCGGGGGCGGGCCAAGAAGTGCGCGGACATCTGCCTGGTGCTGAATGTGGAGGATACCCACACGGTCACCTATTCCCTCAAGAAACTGCTCAAGCACGGCGTAGTGGTGTCCGAGCGCCGGGGCAAGGAAACCTTCTACTCGATCACCGAAAAGGGCGAGTCCGTCTGCCGTGCCTACGCCGAGATCCGCGAGAACTGTCTGGTGGATTCGCTGCGCACCCTTGGCTTTTCGAATACCGATCTGGGCTCGGTCGCCAGCTTCCTGCGAGGTATATCTGGCCTTTACGATCAGGCCGCCCGTTCTGCCGCGTCACTGTAGTCGCTGTTCATCCGGCAGCCCGTAGTCCACCGGGCGCCCCAGCAACGGGCAGGTGAAGGACAGCCGGACCGCCATCAGCTGCATCGGTACGGATGCCGCCGTGCCGTAGACGCGGTCGCCGACGATTGGGTGTCCGATGCCGGCCAGGTGTCGCCGGATCTGGTGTTTCCGGCCGGTCTCGATTCGAACCTCCAGCACGCTTGTGTCAGTGTCGGTTTCGGCCCGCAGTAGCCTGAGCCAGGTTCGCGCCGGCTTGCCGTCCAGGGGGGCGTCCAGCCGCTGCTCAGCAGGCTCTGGAATACCTTGAACCCGGGCCCGGTAGATTTTGCTCATGGTGCGCTCGGCAAAGCGACGTGACAGGGCGCCGGCGGCCTGCCGGTCGTGGGCGATCAGCACCAAGCCTGCGGCCTCGGCATCCAGGCGGTGCACCAGGAACACGGGGCGTTTCAGCGACTGTTCCACTCTTCTCAGCAGGCTGCAGTGATCGCCCCACTGGGAACCCTGAGTTAACAGGCCGTGGGGTTTGAACCAGACCGTGTAGCGGCGCTGGTCAGCCAACAGTGTTGGTTCGGGGGGCGTGCGTTCAAGCACCGCCGAGTCGTAGTAGAGCAGCAGCCGGGTGCCGGCGTCCAGTTCCTGCTTGGCCCGCCGCAGCCGGAGCTGCCGGCCCTTACGGAAGGTCCAGCAGGCGCCTTTGGTCATCGCATCCTTGATTCGGGATTTGGGCAAGCCGGAAGCCGCGCTCAGGGCGTCCACGGCGGTCTGGCGTTGATCAAGGGTGAGGTCCAGAGTGACTTTCATGGCGGAGCGCTCGGGCAAGAAAAAAGCCGCCTGGATGACTCCGGGCGGCTTTTGGAATTCTTTTGCAGGATTGGTAGGACCAGCCAGAGTCGAACTGGCGACCTCTACCATGTCAAGGTAGCGCTCTAACCAACTGAGCTATGGTCCTGTCCTGCAACGGGGACGCACTATACGGATTTCATTTGGGGTAGTCAACTGTTTTTATGCCAATTTTGTCGATTTCTTTTCCTGGATCCGCTGCTTCACCACTTTGCTGAGAGCGCCCCATCGGTTGACCACCAGAGCGGCGAAGATCAGGCTGCAGCCGGCCATCTGAAGCGGTGCCATGGACTCACCAAACCAGAGTGCCGCGAACAGGGCCACCCAGACCGGCTCCAGCACCAGAATAACGACGCCGTGGCTATGGGCGGAGAGCCCCTGGGCGTAGGTCTGCACCAGAAAGCGCCCGGCGGTGCCCACCAGGGCGCTGGCCAGGACCCAGCCGTACAGCGCCGGCGAGAGTGATGCCCCCAGCCCGGACCAGGGTTCGAGTACCGCCGACGCCAGCAGCGTGACCAGGCCCACGGTGGTGAGCGCCAGCGCTGTCAAGGGAAGAGCAGGAACTCTATGTTTTTCAATGTATTGTCCGTGTTTGTTAATCACAGTTCTTTGATTGGCGGCCCGCGTATTCAAGGTGAAATAGAAGGCGAAGATGGCAGCTGCGGAGACAAAGAACAGCTGACCGGCTTCCGGCCGAAAGCCGTTTTTCAGCGACAGCAGGGCCAGGCCGCAGACGGCGATGGGCAGGGCAAGCCAGGTGCTGACGGGTTGCGCCTCCCGGAACACCAGACGGGCGATGACCGGTACGAAGACCACGCCCAGGGAGGTCAAAAAGGCGCCTTCTCCCATGCTTTCTATATGCGCCAGCCCCATCACCCACAGGCTCATGGCGGTGCCGAAGACCAGACCCACACCCAGGCTGCGGCGCAGTTGATCGGCGCTCAGTTTGCGCAGTGCGCGACAGGCGATAACGGCCAGCAGCAGGCCGGCAATCAGGAAACGGACGGCCATGAACAGCAGCGGCGGCATCAGCAGAATGGATTCCTTGGAGAAAATCCAGCTGATGGCGGCCAGTAGGGTAACAAGGACCAGCAGCAGGTCCGATTTCCGGGCATCCGTCATGGTAGCTCACCGGCTGTGTCGGCAGAGGGACCGTCGAATATATAGTTTGCGAATTATGAAGGGAAGTGGACCAAGGGATGCATTTACCGCGCGGGGGGTTGTAGGATACGGAGGGTAGGATTCCGGAGTTGGCGGGATTCAGTCCGGCCCGCGGTAGAGGGTCACACGGTCCCGGCAGGGAAAAGAGGATGCCTCCATGCGCTATCTGCAATCGTTCAACCGCCGGCTCAGGCAGCTTCGGGAGGAGCGGCGGCTGTCCTGCTGGGATATCGCCCAGATCTGCAACGTGGATGAACCGGTGGTGCAGGGGTGGGAGGCCAGTGACCCGCGGCAACGCCGGTATCCAGGCGTGGTTGAGCTGCTGGATCTGTGCCTGAAGACGGAGACGGCGCTGGAGTCCCTGCTGGACCTGGACCCGCCCGGTGACAGCGGGCAGCTGGAATTGCCCGGGCTTGCCTTCAGCAACACGGACGATCTAACCAAGGCGCTTCGGGAACTGGAGCGGGAGATTGACCGTGTCCGGCTGTCGGAGGATGAGGCCGAGTTGTTGCGCCGGTTCCGGAAAAGCTCGTCCGAAAACCGGCGCATGGTGCTTCAGATTCTGGGGCGCTGACCCCGGGCCCCCGGGGCAGGCCCCGTTGTGGCCCGAGCGGATCAGTTTTCCTTCTTGTAGATGTTCTCGTAAACGTAGTTGGTGGCCTCGACGAAGCCGTCGATGCTGCCGCAGTCAAAACGACGCCCCTTGAAGCGATAGGCAAGCACGCAGCCGGTCTTGGCCTGCTCCAGCAGGGCGTCGGTGATCTGCACTTCGCCGTTTTTGCCGGCAGGCGTGCGCTCGATGATGTCGAAGATATCCGGTGTCAGGATGTAGCGGCCGATGATCGCCAGATTGCTGGGGGCGTCTTCCGGTGCCGGCTTTTCCACCATGTCGGTAATCCGGTAGAGCCCGTCCTTCATGGACTCGCCGGCGATCACGCCGTACTTGTGCGTCTCGTCTTCCGGTACCTCCTCGATGGCGACGATGGAGCAGCGGAACTGGTTGTACAGTTTGACCATTTGGCTCAGCACGCCGTCGCCCCCCTCGGGGCCAAGGCAGAAGTCGTCCGCCAGGACCACGGCGAAGGGGTTGTCGCCGATCAGGTTGCGACCGGTGAGAATGGCGTGCCCCAGCCCCTTCATCTCATTCTGGCGGGTAAAGGCAAAGGTGTTGTTGTCGATGAGTTCACGGATCGAGGTGAGCAGGTCTTCCTTGCCCGAGCCGGCGATCTGATGCTCCAGCTCATAGCTGATGTCGAAGTGGTCCTCGATGGCACGCTTGCCGCGCCCGGTGACGAAACCGAACTCGTGAATGCCCGCGGCGGCGGCCTCCTCAACCCCGTACTGCACCAGGGGCTTGTTGACCACCGGCAGGATTTCCTTCGGCATGGCCTTGGTGGCGGGCAGGAAGCGGGTGCCGTAACCGGCCACGGGGAACAGACATTTTTTGATCATTCCAATCGTCCTTAAGGTTTTGCTCGGATCGGTGACTGAATCCGTTTTCGGATGTCACGTTGTGACATTCACAAAGTGTACCGAGTCTAACCCAACTGGGCGCATAAAATGCAGGGGCCGGGATGGCGGTCCGGTTACGGAATTCTTGCGATTTGCTCAGGTTGGTGGATCACCTGTCCATTCCGGCGCCAGGTTTGTGTGCCTAGTACCTTGATTTAAAGATTAAATTTGTAAACTTTGGCAATTACGCCTGTCCTGGACCCCGCCCTTCCGATATAACGGAACCGTAATCATGATGATCCTGCGATGGGGGAGCGAAGTTTGCGAGCGGCGAGGGTGCTTGCACTGATTGGGTGCGTTTTTTTGCCCGACACGGTGTCGGCGGTTCAGGAACGTGGGGTGGCCCCAGACTGGGTCTACCATGCCGCGAACGTTCTGGACTCCGTCTCCGATTACCTCGCCAACCGGATCGAGGTGTCCGGCAGTTCCAGTCAGGACAGTGACCAATCCGGCGGGCACCTGGCGTTGGCCGGTAACGGGATCATCTGGGCTCAGCATGAGCTGGACCTGCGTTTTCGGGACGCCATGTCCCGCCAGGAAGGGAGTGTCGAGCAGTCGCTGGCGGTGGACTATTCCATGCCCTTTCTGGGTAATCAGGTGGAACTGGAGGTGGAGGACGGCCAGTACCGGAATGTCCTGCACGCCTCCGGTCAGCAGGTAGATACCCACGGCGGGTATCACTTCTTCCAGGTCACCGCGACCCGTCCCATCGGTTCGTTTGCCGGTATCGAGTGGCACGAGGTGCTGCGGCATTCCGGCCGGACCGAGAGCGTCTACGAAGACTCCCGCTGGGTCAGGGATTCCTCCTATCAGTTGTCCAGCTTCGGCCTGCAGTGCTCGAACAACCGTCGGCTGCCGGGGGGATTCCATGCTTCGACCCGCCTGGTGGCCGAAGGCGGGCTTGAATATCAGAGCACCGAGGAGGCGGTGGGGCTGAGTGCGGACCGGTCACGCTATCACCGTTTCGAGCTGGCCGCCTCGTTGCGGCGCCAGTGGGTGGGCTGGAACCTTGGCCTCCAGGGGCGTTACCAATTCGCGCCGGATACCCTGCCGGACGCCGAGCGGATCGAGGTGGCGGGAGCCAGCATTCTGTCCGGTTTCAATGGCCAGTCGGTGGCGGCGCCGGAGGGCGGATGGGCCCGGCTGAGCGCGGCCAGCCCGGTGTACCCCCTGCCGTTTGCGTCCCGTTTTCACTCGTCCTTGTCCTTGTCGGTCATGCGGGGCTGGGCCCCGGTGGATCTGGTGGGCGATGACGCGTTCGCCAGCGTCAGCGCCGGTGAGGTCTCGCTCAATATCCGCTCCCACGATTTCCACGCCAATATGACGGTTGGGCGTCTCATCGACTCGCAGCGGCCGGACGTGGCCATTCCGACGACGCCGGATGTGTCCCTGTCCGTGAGTCTGGGCATCTGAGTTTCCCTCCGCTGTTACGAAGTTGTCACTTGCGGCCTTCTCTGTCCCTGGTGTTACAGTTAAAAGCTGGAAAACAGGGAACTTTTTGTCATGCCATACCAACGGAATCTGAGGATTGTCCTGGTCATCGCCGCCGCTCTCTGCGCTGCGGCGCGGGCCCATGCGTTCGGTTTTGACGATGTCGTCGCCAAGGCGCAGACCATGGCGAGCCACGAGTACGAGCCTCCCAAGGTCATTCCGGAATTCCTGCGCAACCTCGGCTACGACGACTATCAATCCATTCGTTTCCGCCCCGAGGCCAGTCTCTGGCGTCAGGGGCGTTCCCGATTCCAGGTCATGATGGTGCCGGCCGGAAGCTACTATCAGCACGCCGTCGCCTTGAATGTGGTGGACAGCGAAGGGGTGCACCCCGTGCCCTTCGACCGCAACCTGTTTGACTATCCGTCTCCGGAACTGCTGAAGCGGGTGCCGGCGGACCTGGGGTACGCGGGCTTCAAGCTGACCTACCCGCTGGCCGGAAACAAGGACCAGAACCAAGTCCTGGTATTTGCTGGCGCCAGCTATTTCCGGGGCGTTGGGGCGGGGCAACAGTTCGGCATGTCGGCCCGGGGCATTGCGGTGGATACCGGTCTGGCATCCGGTGAGGAGTTTCCGGTGTTCCGGGAGTTCTGGCTGGAGCGGCCCGCGGGTGGTAGCGACGTCATGGTGGTATACGGCCTCCTCGACGGTCCCAGTCTGACCGGCGCCTACCGCTTTGAAGTACGCCCGGGCGAGGCGCTGAAGGTTCATGTCAGTGCCCGGTTGTTTTTCCGGAACCGCGTCCAACAGGTCGGGCTGGCGCCGCTGACCTCAATGTTCTTCTACGGCGAAAACACCCTGCGCCCCCGGGGCCAGTGGCGGCCTCAGGTTCACGACTCGGACGGTCTGTTGATTCACGACCAGCACACGGACGAGTGGCTCTGGCGCCCGCTGCTGAATCCGGCGGCGCTGCAGCTGAGCTATCACCAGGTCCAGCAGCTCGGGGGCTTCGGGCTGATCCAGCGGGACCGTGCCTTCGCCCAGTTCGAGGACAGCGAAGCGAGGTATGACCTGCGGCCCAGCACCTGGGTGCGGCCCGGTGAAAACTGGGGGGCCGGTGAAGTGGTGCTGGTGGAAATTCCCACCGCCTCGGAGGTGAATGACAATATCGTGGCGTTCTGGAAACCGGCACAGGAAGTGTCCGCCGGCGACTCTCGCTACCTGACCTATACGCTGACGTTCGGCAACCCCGAGATTACCGGCGAACCGCTGGCCCGGGCGGTGCGGACCTTTGTCGGCGACGGCAGCCAGGTCGGCGGTGGTTCGGTGGAGGGCGCCTACCGATTCGTCGTGGACTTCGAGGGCGGGACCATGGGCCGGCTGCGTCAGGACGCCGCCGTGGTCAGCCAAGTCAGTGCCAGTGAAGGTGCCAGGGTGATCGAACATTTCGCCGAATACATCGAGGCCCGTCACGGCTGGCGGCTGTCGGTGTTGGTGCAGCCGGAGGACGGCAAGGAAATCAATCTCCGCGGCCTGCTGGCGGTGGATGGCAAGCCGGTGAGCGAAACCTGGACCTACCGGCTGGGGCCGTCAACCGATCTGCGCAGGGCCACGCCTTAAACTGGAAACGCAAGGAGCGACAATGGCAGACGTGTCTTTCCAGGATGTGTTCAACCGCGTGTTCAGCTATCTCCGGGAGTCGGGGGTGGAGATGACGGTGGAGACCTACCGGAGCCTGCTGCGCCTGATTGAGGAGGCGGTCGCATCCGTGGACGAACCCAACCGGGGGGACCGTATCCTGGCCGCGGCCATGGATCGGGTGCCCCGGTATTTCCGGCTGCCGGAGGTGGAACCGCCCCAGGCTTGTCCTCCGATCACCCGGGGCAGCATCGGGTACGACCACCATGACTGACGCCGGCACCGCTTCCGCTCCCCGCTCCCGGGTGCGCTGGCGCGGTGTCGCGGCGGTGCGCCGGACCCTGCTCGCCTGTTTCGTGTTCGGCCAGACGCTGGTGGCTTGCTATTACCTGCTCTGGGTTCTGCCATACCATGGCGAAACCTGGCTGGAACTGGCGATCCTGGGGCTCTTCGCGGTGCTCTATGCCTGGATTGCCGTGGGCTTCTGGGTCGCGGTTTTCGGCTTTGTTCTCCGGCTGTTCGGGGGTGACCGCTATTCCTTGCTGCGGCGCCATAATGAAGACCGCATCGAGGCCACACCCCTGGCCCGCACGGCCATTGTCATGCCGGTCTACCACGAGCCGGTGCACTGGACCCTGAGTGGCCTGAAGGCGGTGTACCGGGATCTGGAGCGTACTGGGCGCCTTGAACACTTTGATTTCTTCATTCTCTCCGATAGCCGGCATCCGGATGTCTGGCTGGAGGAGCAGGGCGCCTGGCACCGTCTGGTCACCGAGCTGGGTGCCGAGGGGCGGTTGTTCTACCGGCGCCGGCCGGTCAATCTCAATTACAAAAGCGGCAACGTGGCCGATTTTCTCCGGCGCTGGGGCCGGCGATACGAGTACATGGTGGTTCTGGACGCGGACAGCCTGGTCAGCGGTGATACCCTGGTCCGCATGGTTCAGCTGATGGAACTGGAACCCCAGATCGGCATTCTGCAGACCAATCCCGGCATCATCAACGGCCGCTCCCTGTTTGCCCGCCTCCAGCAGTTCGCCAACCGCTTCTACTCCCGCCTGTTTGCCACCGGTCTGGCCGCCGTGCAGATGGGGGACGCGGCTTTTTGGGGGCACAACGCCATCATCCGTGTCGAACCGTTTATGCGTCACTGTGGCCTGCCCAAGCTGCGTGGCCCGGGCATTTTCGGTGGTCCGATCATGAGTCACGATTTTGTCGAGGCCGCCTTTATTGGCCGCGCCGGATACGAAGTCTGGCTGGAGCCGGGTCTGGACGGCAGTTTCGAGGAGTCCCCGCCGACCCTGACCGACGAACTGATGCGGGATAACCGCTGGGCCAAGGGTAACCTGCAGCACCTCTGGCTGCTGCTGACGGCGCCCCGGCTGCGCCTGGCCCATCGCATGGCCTTTCTGAACGGCATCATGGCGTACCTGGCATCCCCCCTGTGGCTGCTGTTTCTGATCTGCACCACGGCGGAGGCGGCGCGTATGACGCTGGCGCCCATCGACTACTTTCCCGAAGGGCACCAGGGGCTGTTCCCCCTCTGGCCGGAGTGGCGCCCCGAATGGGCCCTTGCACTGGCCCTCAGCACCGCGGTTCTGCTGTTCCTGCCCAAGGTCCTGGCGCTGGTGGACGCGGTGATTCACCGGTCCACCTCAGGGTTCGGAGGTGTCTGGCGACTGGTGCCGGGGCTGGTGCTGGAAATTGCGGTATCGATTCTGCTGGCGCCGCTGCGCATGCTCGCGCACAGCCGCTTCGTACTGGCGGCGTTTTTCAATTTGTCCCTGAAATGGGCCGGCCAGAACCGAACGGACGAGACCACCTGGTCGGAGGCCCTGCGCAGTCAGCTGCCGGGCATGATCATCGGTGCGGGCTGGTCGGCCTTCGCCTGGTTTCTGGACCGCCTGTTCTTTTACTGGTCACTGCCGGTGGCGCTGCCGCTGATTCTCGCGGTGCCGACCTCGGTGCTGCTGAGTCGTGTTGCCATCGGTGAGTGGCTGCGGTTCAGGGGGCTGTTGTTGGTGCCCGAGGAACGGGCGCCGCTGCCCATCCTGGTGGACGCGCAGGCGTTCCGGGCTGCGCCCATGCCGGTGTCGCGCCTGACGCCGGTGGAGCGGGCCATACTCAGCCCGGTGGCAAATCGGCTGCACGGGTCCCTGGCCCGGGATCACCGGACCGCGACCCGTGGCCGCTTTCTCGATGCCGCCGTAGCCACCTGCCTGCGGGAGGGGCCGGGAGCGCTGTCGGCGCTCGCGCTCAGTCAGATCCTGCAGGATCAGCGTTCGCTGGCGGAATTGCATCGCCAAGCTTGGCGGGCGCTGCCATCGAGCTACTGGGGACGCTGCATCCGCCGGCTGGGACAGGAAGACGATGCCTGACGCCGCCGGCATCAAAACCTTTACGGACACGGGAGGTGGATTGTGGACAGGAGAGACGTGCTCAAGGCCCTGGTCGCGGTTGCCGGAAGCTGTGGGCTACCGCCCCTGGCGCTGGCCGCCGGTGGAGAACCCACCCGACGGGTGGGGGAAACCCGGCCATTCAGCTACGCTTGGTTGAAAGGCCGGGCCCGCCATCTTGCCAGCCAGCCTTATCAGGATCACGAGGGGGAGATCCCCGATTCGCTGAAGCGGTTGTCCTGGGACGACTATCAGGCCATCCGGTTTCGCCAGGAGCATGCCCTGTGGCGGAACCAGCCCTCCGCGTTCCAGGTGCAGCTGTTTCATCTGGGGCTGTATTTCCTGACCCCCGTCCACATCTATGAAGTGGCCGAGGGTCAGGCCACCGAGGTGGCCTACGACCCCGATTATTTCGCCTACGAGGGCGAGCAGCCGTTGGGGGACCTGCCGGAAGATCTCGGCTTTGCGGGTTTCCGAATTCACTATCACAGCAATTTCGCTCTGGACTTGGCCTCCTTCCTGGGGGCCAGTTATTTCCGCGCAGTGGGCGCCGACATGCAATACGGCCTGTCGGCGCGGGGGCTGGCCATCGATACCGGTACCGGACGCGAGGAAGAGTTCCCCCGGTTCAGTGCGTTCTGGCTGGAACGGCCGTCCGCAGACCAGCAGGTGCTCCGGGTCTGGGCACTGCTGGACTCCCCAAGCACCACCGGGGCCTATGCCTTCACCATCGACCCCGGTCGTAATCTGGTCATGGATGTGGACGCGGCGCTCTATCCGCGTCGAGAGATCACCCGGGTGGGCATCGCGCCTCTGACCAGCATGTATCAGGTGGGCGAGAACAGCCGCCGGATGGACTACGATTGGCGTCCGGAGATTCACGATTCCGACGGCTTGGCCATGCTCACCGGGGCTGGGGAGTGGCTGTGGCGGCCGTTGCGAAACCCCCGCCAGCTTGCCTTTTCCAGTTTCCAGGATGACAGCCCTAGGGGCTTTGGCCTATTGCAGCGGGACCGGGCCTTCGATCATTACCAGGACGACGGCGTGTTTTACGACCGTCGCCCCAGCCTGTGGGTCGAGCCGGCCGGCGCCTGGGGCCGCGGCAGCGTTGATCTGGTGGAAATTCCGACGGTGGACGAGACCTTCGACAACATCGTTGCCTTCTGGCACCCGGAACAACCCCTGCAGGCTGGTCGGGAATACCTCTTTTCCTACCGGCTGCACTGGGGAGAACGGGCGCCGGTTCAGCCTTATGAGCTGGCCTCCGTGGTGGCGACCCGAACCGGTTTGGGCGGCGTCGTTGGCCGCAAGCGGGAATACTTCTCCTGGCGTTTTGCCGTCGATTTTGCCGGCGGTCCGTTGCGGATGCTGGCGAAGGACGCCGACGTGGTGCCCGAGATCCAGGTGAGCCGCGGTCGGGTGGAAATCACTTCGGCCAGGCCACTGGCCGCCATCGAGGGCTACCGGGCGATGTTTGACCTGGTCCCCGACGAGTCCGAGGACCCCATCGAGCTGCGTTTAGTTCTGACCCTCAACGGCGAAGCGCTGACGGAGACCTGGGTTTACCAGTATCAGCCGCCCCCCGGGGATCAGCGAACTCTGTACTGAGGGGGATCACGCCCTGTTGACAATTAGTCTTAGGGCAAGGGCTACTTTGTTGACAATACATGCGCTCGGGCGTAGATTCATGCCCTATATCGCTTTTATTGTTGACAAACGATGGCTGAAGCAACCCTCCAATCCCAAACCAGAGCTGACGAAGCGTTTGATTGTATACAAACGGCGATCGTCAAAGGCGAGCTTGCCCCGGGCGAGAAAATCGGGGAAGTGGAGCTGTGCTCCCGCTTTAATCTGACCCGGGGACCGTTGCGGGAAGCGCTCGGCCGGCTGGAGTCCCGGGGGCTGCTGGTGCGGCGTCCGCATGCCGGCGTCAAGGTGGTCTCGGTCAGCGCTTCGGAGCTGCTGGAACTCTACCGTATCCGTGAGGTGATGGAAGGGCTGGCCGCCCGCCAGGCCGCCGAGCGCATGACCGACGAGGAGATCGCCGAACTGCAGGCCACCCTGGACAGCCACGAGCGTATGATCGAGGAAGCCCAGGGGCAGGCCTACTACCAGGCCGAAGGCGACTACGATTTCCACCACCGCATTGCTACCGGCAGCCGGAACACCAAACTGGCGCAAATGCTTCTGGGCGATCTTTACTACATGGTGCGCATGTACCGGTATCGGCTCAGCACCTCGGCGGGGCGTCCGCACATGGCGCTGGGTGAGCACCGGCGGATCGTCGAGGCGATTGCACAACGTGACGGGGAACTCGCCGAGTTCCTGATGAAGCGGCATATCCACGCCGCCCGCAAGAACATCGAAAAGAAAATCGAGGAAGGTGTCCTCACCATTTGACGGGGCCGGGGCGAGCCACCGATCCCGGCATTCAAGAGCACCAATCAAGAGGCCAATGCCATGTCCAACACTCTGACTCCGGGCGCCCGCTTCCGCAAGGCGCTGAAAGAAAACCAACCTCTGCAGATCGTCGGAACCATCAATGCCTACGCCGCCATGATGGCCGAGCGGGTGGGACATCAGGCGATCTATTTGTCCGGGGGCGGCGTGGCCAATGCTTCCTATGGTCTGCCGGACCTGGGCATGACCACCATGAACGATGTGGTTGAGGACGTCCGCCGCATCACCGCCGCCTCCGAGCTGCCGCTGCTGGTAGACATCGACACGGGCTGGGGTGGGGCGTTTAACATTGCCCGAACCATCCGTGAGATGGAGCGTGCCGGCGCGGCCGCCGTGCATATTGAAGACCAGGTGGCACAGAAGCGGTGCGGTCACCGGCCCAACAAGGAAATCGTTTCCAAGGAGGAAATGGTGGACCGGATCAAGGCGGCGGTGGATGCGCGTCGGGACGAGGATTTCTTCATCATGGCCCGCACCGATGCGTTCCAGAAGGAAGGACTGGAAGCCGCCATCGAGCGCGCCCAGGCCTGTATCGAAGCCGGCGCCGATGGCATCTTCGCCGAGGCGGTCCACGAACTGTCCGACTACAAAGCGTTCGCCGAGGCTCTGGATGCGCCGATCCTGGCCAACATCACCGAGTTTGGCGCCACGCCGTTGTACAACCGGAAAGAGCTTGCGGAGGCCGGCGCTGCCATGGTGCTGTACCCGCTCAGTGCCTTCCGGGCCATGAACAAGGCGGCATTGACGGTATACCAGAGCATTCTGGAGAAGGGTGACCAGAAAGATGTGGTTGACCTTATGCAGACCCGGATGGAATTGTACGATTTTCTGAATTACCACGACTTCGAGCAGAAGCTGGATCAGCTGTTCGCCCAGAACAAAGCGTAAACAACGAGAGACCGAGGGAGAGAAACAATGGCTGAAGCAAAGACACTCGGCGGCGCCGGCCTGCGGGGCCAGGTGGCGGGCCAGACGGCCCTGTGTACCGTGGGCAAGAGCGGTACCGGGCTGACCTACCGCGGCTATGACATCACCGACCTGGCCGAACACGCCCAGTTCGAGGAGGTCGCTTACCTGCTGCTGCGGGGCAAGCTCCCCAACCGGCAGGAACTGGAGGCCTACAAGGCCAGGCTGAAGAGCCTGCGTGGCCTGCCCGAGGCCCTGAAAACCGTCCTTGAGCAGATCCCCAAGGATGCTCACCCGATGGATGTGATGCGCACCGGCTGCTCCATGCTGGGTAACCTGGAAACGGAAAAGGACTTCAGCGAGCAGGACGACAAAATCGACCGTATGCTGGCGGTGTTCCCGTCCATCATCACTTACTGGTACCGCTACGCCCACGACGGTGTTCGTATTGACACGGAAAGCGACGCCGACTCCATTGGCGGCCACTTCCTGACGCTCCTGCACGGCAAGAAGCCGAACGAACTGCATGAGCGGGTGATGAATGTGTCGCTGATCCTGTACGCGGAGCATGAGTTCAATGCTTCCACCTTTACCGCACGGGTCTGCGCCTCCACGCTGTCCGACATCCACAGCTGTGTCACCGGGGCCATCGGCTCCCTGCGCGGCCCGCTGCACGGCGGTGCCAACGAAGCAGCGATGGAGCTGATCCAGCGCTTCAAGACGCCGGACGAGGCGGAGCAGGGCTTGCTGGAGATGCTGGCGCGCAAGGAAAAGATTATGGGCTTCGGTCATGCCATCTACCGTGAGTCCGATCCCCGCAACGCGATCATCAAGCAGTGGTCCAAGAAGCTGGCGGAGGAGGTGGGCGACACCGTGCTCTACCCGGTATCCGTCCGTTGCGAGGAAGTCATGTGGCGCGAGAAAAAGCTGTTCTGCAACGCGGACTTTTTCCATGCCTCCGCCTATCACTTCATGGGCATTCCGACGGAGCTGTTCACGCCGATTTTCGTGATGTCCCGGGTATCCGGCTGGACCGCCCACGTGAAGGAGCAGCGGGCCAACAACCGGATCATCCGTCCGAGCGCGGAGTACACCGGGCCCGAGCCCCAGGCCTGGGTTCCCATCGAAGAACGCGCCTGAGAACTTCCGCGGGTACCCCGTCCGGGGTACCCGCGCGATCGCTGTCACCGAATTCCTGATTAGAGCTCCTGTTCATGAACACCAAATACCGCAAGCCGCTTCCCGGCACCGATCTGGACTACTACGATACCCGGCAAGCCGTCGAGGACATCCAGCCCGGCGCCTATGACACCCTGCCGTACACTTCCCGGATTCTGGCCGAACAGCTGGTCCGCCGCTGTGACCCGGAGATCCTGACCGAATCCCTGAAACAACTGATCGAACGGCGCCGCGACCGGGACTTCCCTTGGTATCCGGCCCGGGTGGTCTGCCATGACATTCTCGGCCAGACCGCGCTGGTCGATCTGGCCGGCCTGCGCGATGCCATCGCCGAGAAGGGCGGTGATCCGTCCAAGGTCAACCCGGTGGTGCCGACCCAGCTGATCGTCGACCACTCCCTGGCGGTGGAGCACGCCGGCTTCGAGAAGGACGCCTTCGAGAAGAACCGAGAGATCGAGGAGCGCCGTAACGAGGACCGCTTCCACTTCATCAACTGGACCAAGACCGCGTTCAAGAATGTGGACGTGATTCCGGCCGGTAACGGCATCATGCACCAGATCAATCTGGAGAAGATGTCGCCGGTGATTCAGGCCCGGGACGGCGTTGCCTTCCCGGACACCTGTGTCGGCACCGATTCGCACACCCCGCACGTGGACGCCCTGGGTGTGATCGCCATCGGTGTCGGCGGCCTGGAGGCGGAAACCGTGATGCTGGGGCATCCGTCGATGATGCGACTGCCGGACATCGTCGGCGTTGAGCTGGTGGGCAAGCGCCAGCCGGGCATCACCGCCACCGACATTGTGCTGGCTCTGACCGAGTTCCTGCGCCAGGAGCGGGTGGTTGGCGCCTATCTGGAGTTCTTCGGTGAAGGGGCATCCAGCCTGACCATCGGCGACCGTGCCACCATCTCCAACATGACGCCAGAGTATGGTGCCACCGCCGCGATGTTCTACATCGACGAACAGACCATCGACTATCTGAAGCTGACCGGCCGCGAGCCCGAGCAAGTCGCCCTGGTCGAGCACTACGCCCGTACCACCGGTCTCTGGGCCGACGCCCTGAACACCGCCCGGTACGAACGTGTGCTGCGCTTCGACCTGTCCTCGGTCGAGCGCAACCTGGCCGGTCCGTCCAACCCGCACCGCCGGCTTCCGACCAAGGCCCTGCACGAGCGCGGCATCGCCGACGAAGCCAAGCTGGCGGAGGCCCGCCAGGCGGAAGCCGAGGGGCGATTGCCGGACGGCGCGGTGATCATCGCCGCCATCACCTCGTGCACCAACACCTCCAACCCGCGCAACGTGGTGGCTGCAGGGCTGCTGGCGAAAAAGGCCAATGAGCTGGGGCTGGCACGCAAGTCGTGGGTGAAATCCTCCTTTGCACCCGGCTCCAAGGTGGCCCGCCTGTACCTGGAAGAAGCCGGCCTGCTGCCGGAGCTGGAAAAGCTGGGCTTTGGCATCGTCGCCTATGCCTGCACCACCTGTAACGGCATGTCTGGCGCGCTGGACCCGGACATTCAGCAGGAAATCATTGACCGTGATTTGTATTCGGTGGCCGTCCTGTCCGGTAACCGCAACTTCGACGGTCGCATCCACCCGTACGCCAAGCAGGCGTTCCTGGCCTCACCGCCGCTGGTGGTGGCCTATGCCATCGCCGGCACCATCCGTTTCGACATCGAGAAGGACGTGCTGGGCACCGATGCCAACGGCCACCCGGTAACCCTGAAGGATATCTGGCCGTCGGACGAGGAAATCGACGCCATCGTCAACCAGTACGTCAAGCCGGAGCAGTTCAAGCAGGTGTACATTCCGATGTTCAACCTGGACAAGGCGGAACAGGCGCCCAGCCCCTTGTACGACTGGCGGCCGATGTCCACCTACATCCGCCGGCCGCCCTACTGGGAAGGTGCCTTGGCAGCCGAGCGTACCCTGACCGGCATGCGTCCGCTGGCGGTCCTGGGGGACAACATCACCACCGACCACTTGTCGCCGTCCAACGCCATCCTGCCGGACAGCGCCGCAGGTGAATACCTGGCGAAAATGGGCTTGCCAGAGGAAGATTTCAACTCTTACGCGACCCACCGGGGTGATCACCTGACCGCCCAGCGCGCGACCCTGGCCAACCCGAAACTGCTGAACGAGATGGTACGGGACGACAGCGGCGAGGTGGTTCAGGGGTCCCTGGCCCGGCTGGAGCCGGAAGGCAAGGTGATGCGCATGTGGGAGGTGATCGAGACCTACATGGACCGCAAGCAGAACCTGATCATCGTGGCAGGGGCCGACTACGGCCAGGGCTCGTCCCGGGACTGGGCCGCCAAGGGCGTGCGCCTGGCCGGTGTCGAGGCCATCGTGGCCGAGGGCTTCGAACGCATTCACCGTACCAACCTGGTGGGCATGGGGGTACTGCCACTGCAGTTCCGCGAGGGTGAAACCCGCCACACCTATGCCATTGACGGCACGGAAACCTTCGATGTCAGGGGCGATATCGCACCGGGCGCCGAGCTGACGCTGGTGATCCACCGCCGCAACGGTGACACCGTGGAGGTGCCGGTGATCTGCCGCCTGGACACTGCCGCCGAGGTGGAAACCTACAACGCCGGCGGCGTGCTGCAACGGTTCGCCAAGGAGTTTCTGGAGGCGGAGGGCGCGGCATGAGCCAGGTACCGCAGATTCGGATTCCTGCCACCTACATGCGCGGTGGCACCAGCAAAGGCGTGTTCTTCCGGCTACAGGATTTGCCGGAAGCCGCCCAGGCCCCGGGCCCGGCCCGGGATGCGCTGCTGCAACGGGTGATTGGCAGTCCCGACCCATACCAGAAACAGATCGACGGCATGGGTGGTGCGACCTCGAGCACCAGCAAGACGGTGATTCTGTCCCCGTCCACCCGGCCGGATCACGATGTCGACTACCTGTTCGGCCAAGTCTCCATCGACAAGCCCTTCGTCGACTGGAGCGGCAACTGCGGCAACCTGACCGCGGCGGTGGGGGCTTTCGCCATCCACAGTGGTTTCGTGCCCCGGGAGCGGATTCCAGACAATGGCGTCTGCACCGTGCGTATCTGGCAAGCCAACATCGGCAAGACCATCATCGCCCACGTCCCCATCCACGACGGTGCGGTTCAGGAAACCGGAGACTTCGAGCTGGACGGCGTGACCTTCCCGGCCGCCGAAATCCAGATTGAGTTCATGGATCCGGCCGACGGTGAGGGAGCGATGTTCCCGACCGGGCAGGTGGTGGACGACCTTGAGGTGCCGGGCGTGGGTACGCTCAAAGCCACCCTGATCAATGCCGGTATCCCGACCATCTTCGTGAATGCGGCCGACCTCGGTTACACCGGCAAGGAACTGCAGGACGATATCAATGGCCAT
This sequence comes from Marinobacter lutaoensis, assembly GCF_001981305.1. Taxonomy (GTDB): domain Bacteria; phylum Pseudomonadota; class Gammaproteobacteria; order Pseudomonadales; family Oleiphilaceae; genus Marinobacter; species Marinobacter lutaoensis. The sequence goes on from NZ_MSCW01000001.1 coordinate 623,155, forward strand.
GCCGAGGCACTGGCCATGTTCGAGACCATCCGCGCCCATGGCGCGGTACGCATGGGCCTGATTCGGGACGTGTCCGAGGCAGCGGCCCGACAGCACACCCCGAAAGTGGCGTTCGTGGCCCCCCCAGCGGATTACGTCGCCTCCAGTGGTAAGACCATCCAGGCCGGTGATATCGACCTGCTGGTACGGGCGCTGTCCATGGGCAAGCTGCACCACGCCATGATGGGGACGGCTGCGGTGGCAATCGCCACGGCCGCGGCGGTGCCGGGCACCCTGGTCAACCTGGCTGCCGGTGGCGGCGAGCGTACCCAGGTGACCTTCGGGCATCCCTCCGGCACCCTCCGGGTGGGAGCGGAGGCCCGGGCGGTGGATGGTCAGTGGACGGCCACCAAGGCGATCATGAGCCGCAGTGCGCGTATTCTGATGGAGGGTTGGGTCCGGGTCCCCGGGGATGCGTTCTGATCCCCCTCCGAGCAGAAACCATGCCCCGGGTTCCACACCGTCTATCCTTGTGATGGGCGGTTGAGGCCCGGGGTTTTTTGTTGTTCCGGTGAAAAAAGGAGTCCATGCCATGTCTGCGACCTACGATGTCAATGAACGCCCCGACTATGACGACGTCCTGCAACAGATTGCGGACTATGTCCTGACCTATCGGGTGCAAAGCGACGAGGCGTGGCGCACGGCGCGGCATTGCCTGATGGATACTCTCGGCTGCGGCCTGCTGGCGCTTCGTTTCCCGGAGTGCACCAAGCACCTGGGCCCGCTGGTGGAGGGTACGGTGGTGCCGCACGGGGCGCGGGTACCGGGCACCCAGTTCCGGCTGGACCCGGTGAAGGCCGCCTGGGACATCGGCTGCATCGTGCGCTGGCTGGATTACAACGATACCTGGCTGGCGGCAGAGTGGGGCCATCCCTCCGACAACCTGGGCGCGATTCTGGCGGTTGCGGATCACCTGTCCCAGAAACGGGTGGCCGAAGGCAAGGCGGCGATCACCATGAAGGCCGTGCTGGAGGCGATGATCATGGCCCACGAAATCCAGGGCGTGCTGGCCCTGGAAAACTCCTTCAACCGGGTGGGGCTGGACCATGTGGTTCTGGTCAAGGTAGCCTCCACCGCGGTGGCCGCCAAGCTGATGGGGGCCAACCGCGAGCAGCTGCTGTCGGCCCTGTCGCATGCCTGGGTCGATGGCCAGGCGCTGCGGACTTACCGCCACGCGCCGAACGCCGGCTCGCGGAAATCCTGGGCGGCGGGGGATGCCAGCGCCCGGGGTGTGCGGCTGGCGGACATTGCCCTGCGGGGCGAAATGGGGATTCCCGGCGTCCTGACCGCGCCCCAGTGGGGGTTCTACGACGTGCTGTTCAGCAAGACCAACCGGGACCAGCGGCTAAAACCGGAGGCGGAGCGGCGATTCTCTCTGCCCCAGGCATTTGGCAGTTATGTGATGGAGAACATCCTGTTCAAAATCTCGTTCCCAGCGGAGTTTCACGCACAAACCGCCGCTGAGGCCGCAGTGCTGCTGCACCCCCGAGTCAAGGACCGCCTGCACGAGATCGACCGGATCGTCATCACCACCCACGAATCCGCCATACGGATCATTTCCAAGGTCGGCCCCCTGGCCAATCCGGCGGACCGGGACCACTGCCTCCAGTACATGACCGCCGTGCCCCTGATTTTCGGCACGCTGACGGCGGAACACTACGAAGACACCTTCCACGCCGCCCATCCCATTATCGACGAGCTGCGGGCCAAGATGGACGTGGTGGAAGACGAGCGCTACACCCGGGAGTATCTGGAGCCGGACAAGCGCTCTATTGCCAATGCGGTCCAGGTGTTTTTCAAGGACGGCAGCAGCACCGACAAGGTCGCGGTGGAATATCCCATTGGCCACCGTCGCCGGCGCCAAGAGGGGATTCCCCTGCTGGAGGATAAGTTCCGGCACAATCTCGCCACCCGTTTTCCTGCTCCGCAGTGCGAACGCATTTTCCAACTGTGCAGCCAGCAGGCCAGTCTCGAAGCGACGCCGGTTCAGGATTTCATGGCGATGTTTGTGATCTGACGGGCGGCGTCCTGATTCCGGCCTATTTGCGGCTGGGGGACAGGGGCTTGACGTTGTCCACTGGAGTCACACTCCCTTTCTGGGGGGTGCGGTCGTCCGGGAACACCCGGTCGAGTCGGGCGTCGATGCGCTCCAAGGCCTCGGCAATCCGGACCAACGCGCCGGTGGCCGCGGCCAGATCCGCTGTGGCGCCCGACGGTCGGCTGGCGGGCGTGGCGGCTTCGGCTTTTTTGCGGCTGCCGGTACGGGGGGCGGAACCGGAGCTGTCCTCACCCAGCAGGTCCTTACGGATGCTCTTGAGGTCATGCGGATCAATGAACGGTCGGTCCTCCGCGTAGGCGCACATCATCATGCCATCACAGAGTTTGTTGATGAGCCTGGGGATGCCCTTGCTCAGCTTGTGGATCTCCCGGACCGTTTCCTCGTCGAACAGCTTGTTGCCACCATGGCCGGCCACCAGCAGGCGGTAATCAATATACTCGGAGGTTTCCGCGAGGGTCAGGCCCTCAAGGTGGAAAAACAGTTTGACCCGCTGGCTGAGCTGGGGAATGGCCGTGACGGCCGCCTTGAGTTCCGGCTGACCCAGCAGGATCACCCGCATCGAGGGGCCTCCCATGCTTTCCATGCCGGTGAGCATGCGGATGTCCTCAAGGTTTTCCCGGGTTAGATTCTGGGCCTCGTCGATGGTCAGGACCACCGGGGTCCCGGCCTTGGCCATGCGCTCCAGATACTCGGTGATCTGGAACAGCATGGCGACCTTACTGTCATCCTCCACCTTGAGTCCGGCCTTGCGCAGGATCAGGCCGAACAGGTCGCGTGATTCGAGGTTGGTGTAGGCGATGTTGAGCAGCTTGAGATCGCCTTCCAGGCTCCGGATGGTTTTTTTGAGCAGGGTGGTCTTGCCCGATCCGATCTCGCCGCTGATCACCACGAACCCTTCCGAACTCCAGATCGCGGACGACATGTAGACATACGCCCGGGAGTGCTGCTGACTCATGTAGATGAAGTCGTCTTCCGGGGTGATCCTGAACGGGTGCCTGTGCAGGCCGAAGAATTCCAGATACATGCCTTACATCCTGTGCAACATCACGTCATCCCCACCATTTCGGCGGCACTGAGCCGGTGGCTGTCTGGCCGGTAGGCGTTGTAGCTCTCGGTGACCGTGCCGAAGCGGAAATCCCGGAGCAACCGCTTCAACCGCTCTTCACAGCGGTCGAGGTTGGTGTAATGACGGAAACGGGAGAACCAGCTGGCGTTGTTGAAACGGGGCTGGTCCGGGTCGATTTCCCAGGGGTGCAGGTAGAACATCTGTGGCTGCGCCCCGGCTCCGGAGGCCTGGCTGAACAGGGCGCGGAACAGAGGGTAGGGAAACTGCCGGAAGTAGCCGCCGCCGGCGGCCGGAATCGTCAGGCCCAGAACCCGGGCGGTGGTGAGGGGAAACTCCCGCAGGACCTGCCCCCCGGCCGTTTCGATCAGGAATGGTTGCCGGGGTGCGGTGGGGATGCCGTAATTGTCGTGGCGGATGGGGAAAATACTGGAATCCCAGGTGAACCCGCACTCCGCCAGAATATCCAGTGCCCACAGGGAATCGCGGGTGATGGAATAACTGGCCGCCCGATAGCCCGTGACCGGTGTACCGGTTATGTCTTCGAGCAGCTGCTTGGAACGCCGCGTTTCGTCGCGAAACCGTGCCGGTGTCTGGCGGTAGATCAGCTGGTGACTGTAGCCATGGGAGGCCACTTCATGGCCGGCCGAGGCAATGCGCCGTATCAAAGAGGGGAAACGCTCGGCGACCCAGCCCAGAACGAAGAACGTGGACCTCACGCCCTGGTCCGCGAACAGCTCAAGCAGGCGCTCGGTATTGGCCTCCACCCGGCTTGGCAGGCGATCCCATTGCTCAGGGCGGACAACCCGGGCCAGGGCGGCGACGTGAAAATAGTCTTCGACGTCGATGCTCATGGCGTGCAGGACGCGGCCGGAGGCCGGCCGGCGGGGGTGGGTTGCCATCGTTCCCTCAGGCTGATCGTGTTCCGGCATGGGCGCTCCTTCCCAACATGGGCCTTGTGCTTGATTTTCGCCCAGAGGCCATTTAAATACAATTACCGTAGACAAAAACTTTGTTTCAACAAAATAAAACTTTGCAAAACACGGTTACAAAAAGATACAAATAAGTTGAGTTTGCCCAATACTCAGCGCAGAATGAAAAAATGGAAAGGGGCCAGCGAGCGGGTTGTCCGGATGTGCGGTCGTTGGAATAGCTTGGTGTCGGTTTGCCGGTAACTGGTCCGGCAAGCGGCAAGGAAGTACAGCGTGTCGTACATACGTTTTCGGAAACACTATCTTCATATCCCGTATCTGGTGCTTGCGCTGCTGGAGTTCGGGGTCCTTTTCGGCACTTTCTCGTTTCTCGCGGTTTTCCTGACCTTTGGCGCCGCCGGCCAGGGCGGTCCGGGCAATGAACTTGGCGCGGCCTTCCTGTTCGCTTTCATCCTTAGCTGCGGCACCCTGGCGATGGGTGGCTATCTGGCGATGGTCCAGGAAAGTCTGTCGGCGCTGTTCTACCGGACCCTGGTGGCCTACTGCCTGGTTGGCGGCCTTGGCCTGACACTGGTGTACGTTGTCCTGCCGCAGGCGGATCCGGGCAGTACCAACCTGCTGTGGGCGGTACTGCTGGCGTCGGCGATGGTCATCTTGCTCCGTTTGGTGTTCCTGAAACTGGTGGACTCCGAGCAGTTGGTGCGGCGGGTGGTGATTTTCGGTGCCGGCGAGTTTGCCGCTTCGTTGCTGGAGGAATACCAACAGCACATGCGCGCGCTGGGCGTGCGGATCATCGGCTGCATCCCCGAGAACAGCAATCATGTGGTGGCGGCGGACACGCTGTTGACGGCACCTTACGACTTCTACCAGTTCTGCCGGCAGAACCGGGTGTCGGAAATCGTGGTGGCCCAGCAGGAGCGGCGGCGCAACGAGGGGGGCTGGCTGCCGGTGCCGGAACTGATGGAGTGCAAGCTTCGGGGCATCGCCGTGACCAGCGCCCTGGATTTTTGTGAGCGCGAGCTGAAAAAAGCCAAGCTGGACATGGTTCAGCCGTCGTGGATCGTGTTCTCCGAGGGGTTCAAGGCCTCGAAGGTGCGCAACTTCACCAAGCGCTTCGTAGACCTTGCCCTGAGCCTGATGCTGCTGCTGGTGATGGCTCCGTTCATCCTGTTGACCGCGATCGCGGTGTTTCTCGAAACCGGTCGGCCCATCCTCTACAGCCAGAACCGGGTCGGCATGCTGGGTAAGGAGTTCCGGATCTTCAAGTTCCGCAGCATGCGTCAAGACGCGGAAAAGGACGGCAAGGCCCGCTGGGCCTCGGCCAACGACGCCCGCGTCACCCGGGTTGGTGCCTTTATCCGCAACACCCGACTCGACGAGCTGCCGCAAATCTACAACGTATTGAAAGGGGAGATGAGCATCGTCGGCCCCAGGCCCGAGCGACCGGAGTTTGTGTCCGAACTGAAGGAAAAGATTCCGTTCTACGACACCCGGCACTATGTCAAACCTGGCCTGATGGGATGGGCTCAACTTAAATATCCCTATGGGGCCTCGGTGGATGACGCCCGGGGCAAGCTGGAATATGACCTCTATTACTCAAAGAACCACAGCCTGGTGATGGATTTCCTCATCATGATCCAGACAGTGGAAGTCGTGCTCCTTGGGAAGGGCGTGCGCTAACCGACAATAACCGAGCAGGGACCGGAGGAAGGACATGGGACACTTCAAGCACTTGGGCATTTTTACCTTACTGGCGGTCATGACGTTGCTGACGGCCTGTTCAGGGTTGCCATCGTCGCGGGACATGCCGCCGGTTTCCGAGATCGAACCGGAGCCCTACCTGATTGGTGTCGGCGATACCATCTCCGTTCATGTCTGGCGCAATCCGGAGCTGAGTCAGTCCATTGTGGTCCGGCCGGACGGTTTCATCTCGATGCCGTTGATGGGGGATGTCAAGGCTGAGGGCAAGCGACCGGAGAGCCTTGCCTCGGAGATCAGTTCGGCACTGGGTGAGTTCATCCGTACCCCGGAGGTCACGGTCATGGTCACCAATCCCGTCAGTAAGGAATACCGGGACCGTGTGCGTATCACTGGCCAGGTGGCGTCGCCGCAGTCGGTGGCATTCCTGCCTGGCATGACGGTGCTTGATCTGGTGTTGCTGGCCGGCGGCGTGACAGATTTCGCGGCGGAGGGGCGGGCGGTCCTTCACCGTCAGGTGAACGGGGAATATAAGAGCTACCGGCTGGATCTCGATGCCATCCTCACCGACGGCGACATGACCACCAATCATTACCTGCAGCCCGGCGACGTCATCAGCGTGCCCCGCAAGCAGTTGTTCCGCGGTGAACTGTGATGGACATCCAGTTCATCCTCGATACCCTGCGCGCGGTGAAGCTGGAGCTATACCGGCGCAGGGTGGCCGCAGCCATCGTCTTCATGCTGGTGACCGCGGCGGTGCTGACGGTGGGTTACGTCACACCCAAGAGCTATACCTCCCAGGCGGTACTCTATGCCGATCAGTCCAACATTCTGCAACCCCTGCTGCGGGGCCAGGCGGAAGTCACTCAGCTGGACCGCATCAATGAGGCCCGGGAGCTGATCCAGAGCCGGTCGTTCCTGGAGCTGGTGGCGCTGGACACCGGACTGATCTCGGAACTTGATTCCGACCAGAAACGCAACACCGTCATTTCCGCCCTGCGCAAGACGGTGAAGCTGCAGGTCTCGAACCGGAATTTCCTGGAGCTCAGCTACACCAGCCGGGACCCGGACCAGTCGTTCCAGGTGTTGAGTACTGTACTTAGCCGGTTTGTCGAGCGGACGGTTCGGAAGAAACGCTCGGAAAGCCAGGGTGCGTTCGAGTTCATCGATTCCCAGGTCAAGTCCTACCAGCGCCAGCTGGAGGAGGCGGAGCAGCGGCTTAAGGAGTTCAAATCCAATAACCAGGACGGTACCGAAGGCAACGTACGCGGCCGTATCGAAACCCTCCGCGCGGACATCGAGAATCTGAAGCTTGAAATCCTGCAGACCGAATCCGAAATCCGACTGACCCGGCAACAGCTGGCCAACGAAGAGCCGGTCCGGCGGGTGGTGGTCGATCCCGGCAAGTCCTCCGCTGAGCGGCGCCTGGCGACACTGTATCAAGAGCTGGACGCCCTGTTGCTGAAATACCACGACAGGCATCCGGATGTGGTCAGCGTGAAGGATCAGATCCAGGACCTGAAGCGGAAGATCGCCACCGAAGGCGACCAGGACCGGGAAGGCGCGGTGACCGAAGTGCTGGAGAACCCGGTGTACCAGAACCTGAAGCAGCAGCTGGCGGACGGCACCACCCGTCTCGCCGTGCAGAAAAACCGCCTGGCCTCCCTGGAACGGTTGCTGGAGGAAGCGTTTGCTCGGGCCGAACGGGTGGCGGCGAATCAGGCTGAACTGTCGGAGCTGACCCGGGACTACGACGTGACCCGGGGCGTGTACGAGGACATGCTGCAGCGCCGCGAACGGGCCCGCCTCTCCATGACACTGGATATTCAGGGTGAGGGAGTCAGTTACAAAATTCAGGAACCGGCGTCCTACCCAGCCCACTGGGACGGACTCCAGCTCTACCAGATCGGACTGGCAGGCCCCTTCCTGGGCAGCGCCACGGTACTCGGGTTGCTGGTGGCCCTGGTCATGTTTGATCAGCGCATCCGCTCGCCCAGGGCACTGCACCTGGCGTTGCCGGAGTCGATTCCGGTGTTGACCTCCATTCCCCACTACCGCAGCGCCTGGCGGGAACGCCTGTTTCGCAGGGACATCCTGTTGCTCGGGTTCATCCTGGCGGTGTTCATGGTGGGCTACCTGAGCGTGTTGGTGTTCAGCGTCATGGGGATCACTCCAGAGCAGTTGGTGGACAAAGCATCCTCCCTCATGGGAACTGGGGAATAGTCATGGATGACAACAAACTCTACAACGCGCTGCTGAAAAGCCAGGAAGAGCAGAAGCGCAAAGACGGCGACCTGGAGCGCCTGACCGATCAACGTCGTGACCCGGGTCCGGATCAGAAGAGCCGGAGTGACCGCTACCGCACGAGCTGGCGCAATTTCACCACCCATGACGACGATCGCATTCCGACCGTATACGACGCGTCCGTCTCACTGGGACTGATTGCCAACCCTCGTCCCTGGAGCCGGGAGCAGCTGAGAAAGCGGAAAATCATCTACCCGGGCATGTCGGACAAGGCGGTGATGGATGCCTACCGGGAAATCCGGATCCTGTTGCGAAATCGGGCTCGGACACCCGGGTTCACGGTCATGGTGAGCAGCCTGGGGCTGGAACGGAACTCCCTGCTCACATCGTTCAACCTGGCGGTGGCTTTTGCCATGGATTCCCACACCTCCGCGCTGCTGGTCGACTGCGACCCCTACAACCGGGAACTGCAGGATCTGGTGTCGTCCGATCTGGACGCGGGCGTCACCGACTTTGTTGCCGACCCCTCCCTGAGCGTGAAAAAGATTCTCTATCCCAGCGGCGTTGACCGGTTGACCGTGATCCCGGCCGGCTACCAGGTGTCATCGGCAGTGGAGCTGTTCGCCTCGGTGCGTATGCGGGAGCTGATGACGGAGCTGAGGGAGCGTTACCCGGACCGCTGCATCGTGGTCAACGCGCCACCGTTCCGGGCGAGTACCGAAGCCCGGATTCTGGAACGGTTCTGCGACCAAGTGGTGTTCAGCGTTCCTTTTGGCGAGGTCAGTGGCGACGATGTGGCCGAAGCGGTGGAGGCCCTGGGGTCCGACAAGTTCACCGGCCTGGTCTTCCAGGAGTAACGCCATGGTCAACATACGGTTGTTCGGGGTTCGCAAGGCGCTGATGCTGCTTGGTGCTGGCTGGGTTATGGCACCGGCGGCTGCGGCGGCCCAGGGGCTGGAGGACCAGATACGCTCCATCACCGGGACCGGTTCCGTGTTCACCTCGGTCACTCACACGGAGGTGGACCGGGGCAGTTCAACGGATTCCACCACCGAGCCGAGTCTCGGCGTCAGCGGCAATGTCGCCGGCGAACTGAATAGCGGTGCCAACAACCTGCAGCTCCAGTATGGCGGCAGTCTGGAAACCAGCCGTGACTTGCCGAGCGGCGACCAGACAGAGAATTCCGCCATTCGTGGAGCGGCCCGGTTTACCTATTTCGACCCGACGCAACCGGTGGACTTCAACCTCGGCCATACCGTTCAGTCGGTACGGAACAACACCGGTTTTGTCGTGGACCCCGCCAATTACGATACCCGCAATGAGCTGACTGCGGGTGCCGGTGTCCGGGTCTATCCGGGCGAGCTGTCGTACCTGAGGCTGTCTGCCCAGGCGGGCCAAAGCTTCGGTGGCGGAACGCTCAACGATGACCGCTCGGAGACCCTGAGCGGTCAGTTCGTCCGGCGCCTGGACGAACGCTCGGAAGGCTCCCTGAATGCCAGCCGCTCCTGGTCGGAGACCACGGATTACGACCTGACCATCGATACCGTGCAAGTGGTGTATCAGCGCCGGACGGAATCCGGGTTCTTGCGGGGTGGCGTGGGGCAAAGCCAGGGAACCACTGAATTCCGTGATGGCGGCGACATTGACAGCGACGCGGTGACCGGATTTCTGGAGCGGGGCTGGCAGACCGACGAGGCCACCACCCGCTTTCGCTACGAGCGCAGGCTCTCGGACAGTGCCGCGGAGCTGTCGCTGAACGAGCAGCCGGTGTTCGGATTCCTGGAGGATACCGTCAGAACCCATGATCTGGTGGTGTCGGATTCCGTGCTGGTGTCCCACGATACCCGGAATCTGTGTGACGCCTGCACGTTTGGGGTCGGCCTGGAAGCCTCGGTGCTGGAGTCGGAACTGATCGGGGCGACCACGCACGAGTACCGGGGACGGATCGGGCTGGGGATACAGCTCACTGGCATTGAGCGGGTGTACTTTGATTACGACTGGCAGGCGGATGCGGGTGAGAACGGCGACGTGATTCAGGAGCAGGTTCACCGCTTCACCATGGGCTGGAGCCGGCTGCTGGCGGAGAACACCACCTTTGGGGTGGAACTGTTTCAGTCGTACCTGAACAGCCGGCTGGACCGGCCAGATGAGGACGAATACGCCTTGCGCTTCGTCCTGACCCGGGGGTTTTCCCTTCAGGGCGTTCGGTGAGACGGATTGTACAAGGACCGTGAACAGGATGTTTGACCAGCGCGAGCCCATCGACTTGCCCCTGGAGGCACCGCCACACCTGATTGTGGTGGTGGATACGGAGGAGGAATTCGACTGGCAGGCGGAGCCGGATCCGGACGCCAGCCGGGTGACGGCCATGGCCCGGATCGACCGGGTACAGAACATTTTCCGGGAATACGGCATCTGCCCGTGTTACGTGATTGATTACCCGATTGCCAACCAGCCGCTGGGGCACACGGTCTTGCGACGGCTGGTGGAGCGGGGGGAGTGTGAGATCGGCGCGCACCTGCACCCCTGGGTCAACCCGCCCCTCGGTGAAACCATGAGCCGGGCCAACATGTACCCCGGCAATCTGCCGGCGGCGCTGGAACGGGAGAAGCTGGTTACCCTGATTCAGACCATACGCCAGAGACTGGGCGTTTCCCCGGTGATCTACAAGGCGGGCCGGTATGGGTTCGGGCCGAATACCGCGGACATACTGGCGGACCTGGGTTTTCGTATCGACCTTTCGGTTTGCCCGCCCCTGGACTCCCGGGGTGACGGCGGTCCGGACTACCGTCGGTTCGATGCGCGTCCGTTCTGGTTCGGTCGTGCCCATCACCGCCTGCTGGAACTGCCCTGTACCGGGGCTTTTGTTGGATGGGCCGGCGCTTGGTCCCTGGGAGTGTATGAACTGGCCCTGAAGTTTCGGGCGCTGCGGGCACCGGGGATCCTGTCCCGGTTGGGCGTGGTTGATCGCCTGATGCTGTCGCCGGAGGGCTTTTCCTCCGAAGAGCACATCAAGCTCACCCGGGCGCTGTACCGTCGGGGGGTGCGGACGTTCACCTGGAGTTTTCACAGCCCGTCGGTGGTGCCCGGTCATACCGCGTACGTCCGGGACGAGCCGGAGCTGCGGGTGTTTTTGGAGCGGTTTCGCCGGTACTTCGATTTCTTTTTCAACGAGCTGGGTGGCGTGGCGTCCACTCCGACCCGGATGCGCGCACTGATGGAGGCCCAGACATGAGAGTGCTGGGAATTTCCCCGCTGGACAAGGATTCGACGGTCGCCATTGTCGAGGACGGCAACATCCTGTTTGCCGCCGGGGAGGAGCGCTTCTCCCGGACCAAGCAGCAGTCGGGCTTTCCCCAGCAGGCGCTGGAGGCCGGCCTGGCCTATACCGGCCTGTCCCTGTCCGATTTCGACCAGGTGGTTTATCCGTTTCTGGACTGGCGCAACGAACAGGCCCTGTTCACCCGAAATCTGGAGGACGAACGGCGCTTTATCCGTTCATTCCGGGCGCCGGACCTGACGACTCAGGTTCGGGAGGCCCTGACGCGTGTCCCGGACCGGTCCCGCCCGATTCATGGCCTGGGCCACCCCAATGAAGTCATGGACAAAGGGTTCCTGCACAGCTCCTACTACAGCATGGCCGGCGCTCAGCGGCTGGCCTCCAACAACGCCGCGCTGAAGGGCTCCAGGCAGTGGAGCGACGCTGCCACCGAATCCCTCCGGCACTGGCAGGAAACGCTGGTGACCGGGCTGCGTGCGTTGGGCTGGCAGGCACCGGTCAAGCGCATGGAGCATCATCATTCCCATGCCGCCAATGCCTACCTGTGCAGTGGCTTTGACCAGGCCCTGTGTGTCACCCTCGACGGCTACGGTTCGGGACTGGCGGGGTCCGTTGGCGAGGCGCGGAATGGCCGGATCCGGCGCCTGCATGGCCTGGCCTATCCGAATTCTCTGGGCACGCTGTATGAGCATGTCACTTCCAGTCTCGGCTTCAAGCCAAGCCGACACGAAGGCAAGATCGTTGGTCTCGCCGCCTACGGCGATCCGGCACTGCTTGCGGATATCCTGCTGTCCCGAGTGCTGGAGCTGCCTGGAGACTTCCGCATCTACGAAGCCAACAATGTCTATTTTTCCCGCTATCTGGCCTCCAAGTTTCCCAAGATCGACGTGGCTGCGGCCTATCAGTTCGTGCTTGAACACCTGGCCACCGGATACATCCGTCACTGGGTCGAGCAGACCGGCATCGACACCGTGGTGCTCTCGGGCGGCGTGACCGCCAACGTAAAGCTCAATCAGCGCATTTTCGAGATCGAGGGGGTCCGCAGGATCTTCATCTACCCGAATATGGGGGACGGTGGGTGTGGCACCGGCGCGGCCCTTTACCACAGTTGGCCCGGAGGCATTCGACCCACCATCAGCGATGCCTATTTCGGCCCGGACTACACCGAACAGGCGATGGCTGAGGCCCTGGATGCCGAGGGCCTGGCCCGCCGGAAGCCGGAACACTTGGCCCGGGAGGTGGCCCGGCTGATTCACCAGGGCAAGGTCGTGGCCCGCTTTGACGGGCGCATGGAGTATGGTCCCCGGGCCCTTGGCAATCGATCGATCCTGTATCACGCCCGGGAACCGGAAGTGAACCAGTGGCTAAACAAGCGACTCGGCCGCACCGAGTTTATGCCTTTTGCTCCGGTCACCCTGTATGAAGCCCGGGAACGTTGCTACCACAACATCCGGGGGGCCGAGCACGCCGCCGAGTTTATGACCATCACCTTTGACTGCACCGATGCCATGCGGGAACAGTGCCCGGCCGCGGTGCATGTTGATGGCACAGCCCGGCCACAGCTGATCCGGCGGGAAGTCAATCCAGGGTACTACGACATCCTCAAAGAGTACGAGGCGATCAGCGGTATCCCGAGCTTGATCAACACCAGCTTCAACATGCATGAGGAGCCGATCGTCAATACGCCCCGGGATGCGGTGCGCGCGTTTCTTCAGGGCGCGCTGGATTATCTGGTTCTCGGCCCGTTCCTGGTCGAGCACCCGAGGCCGGCGTCTTGAACAGCGGAGCGGATGCCATGGTGCCGGGCACATTGACGGTGACGTGTGAAGCCGTGCCGGAGCTGTCCTCGTTGCGCCGGGAATGGCTCGATCTGGAAGCCCGAGCCCAGGCCTCGGTGTTCCTGTCCTGGCAGTGGGTGGGGCACTGGCTGCACCTGTACCGGCCGACCGTTCATTTGCTGCGGGTTCGTCAGGATGGCCGCACGCTGGGGCTGGGACTGGTGGTGGAGGCAGAAGAGCGGCGCCACGGCGTGCTGCGCTCGAAGTGCCTGCGTCTGCACCAGACCGGTCATCCGTTGCTGGATCAGATCTGGATCGAGTACAACGGTTTCCTGGCCGAGCGTGGCCGGGAGCAGTCGGTGGCAGCGGCATGCCTGGACTATCTGTGCCGGGAAATGAGGAACTGGGACGAATTCGTCGTGGGTGCCATTGACGCCGACGAAGCGGAGGCCTACGCCCGGCATACGGGACTGTTCCACCATGTGCGCTGGAGCGCGCCCTGCTATGGCGTGGATCTCAACGACCTGAGACGCCATGGCCAGCCTTATCTGGATACCCTCTCACGCAATACCCGATACCAGATCAGGCGGTCGGCGCGTCTGTACGAAGCCCAGGGAGACATCCGGCTGGTCCGGCCCGATACCCTGGCAGAGGCCCTGGCCATGTTCGACCGAATCGGCCCGCGGCACCTTCAGCGTTGGGGCGAAGGGCCTGATCAGAGCGGGTTCGCCAATCCTGACTTCATTCGTTTTCACCGGGAAATGGTCCGGGCCCAGTGGCCCGAAGGCGGTGTTGATCTGGTGTCCCTGACGGTGGGCGAGCGAGAGGTCGCCGCGTTCTACAACCTTCTGTATAACCAAGTGGTCTACTTCTACCTGGGTGGGATCGAGGTGGAAAACGACAACCGCCTGAAGCCGGGTTTGCTGGGCCACAGCCTGTGCATCGAGGACTACCGGCATCACGGCTTTCACTACTACGACTTCATGGGCGGCAACGAACGCTACAAGCAGAACCTGGGGCAGCGGCACTGCAACCTGGTTCAGTTGTCGCTGCAACGGGGCAGGCTCAAGCTCCGGCTGGAACACATGGCCCGGAAGGCTCGCCAAAAATGGCTCCGGGAAGAGGGGAGTGGGTATGAGCACTGATATGGATGTCCGGGTGTCTCGCCACTCGGTGTTTCCGGTCGAGGACTATGACCGCTACGTCGGCGACAGCCCCAGGGCCACGCCGTACCACGCCAGTGCTTGGCTCCAGGCGATCGAGAAGGCGTACGGCCACACCGCCTGGATTGTCAGTGGGCACCGTGGTGGCGCTCTCTGTGGCGTCCTACCCCTGGTTGAGGTGCGCCGGCCGATTGGCCAGCCGATCCTGGTGTCGCTGCCGTTCTGTGATCTGGCCGGCCCGCTGGCGGATGAGCCGGCGCTGGAGGAACGGCTGGTTCAGGCTGCCCGTGATCTGGCTCGTACCAACGGTATTGCCCGATTGCAGGTGCGCAGCGGGGGCCGCGCCGTGGCGCCGGAGGCGATCGCCGCCGGTGATGCGCGCGATAAGGTCCGGATGCTGATGCCATTGCCCCGGACCAGCGCCGACCTGTTTCAGTCCTTTAAGCCGAAGTTGCGCAGCCAGGTACGCAAGGCAGAGAAGAACGGCCTGACCTCCCAGGTGCGTACCGATCCCGAGGCACTGGACCCTTTCTACCGTGTCTTTTCCGCCAACATGCGGCGGCTGGGATCGCCGGTGCACAGCCGCAGCTGGTTCCGGGAACTCCAGCGCAGCTACGGTGAACGTTTGCTGGTGGGCTTGGTCCACCTGGGTGATACCCCGGTGGGCGCGGGCATTGTCCTGATCCAGGGGGATCGGGCCAGCATTCCCTGGGCTTCCACCCTGGCGGAGCACAACCATCTGGCGCCGAACATGCTGCTGTACTGGACGCTGCTCAGCCGGGTTTGCGATTCGGGGTGTCGAGAGTTCGATTTCGGCCGATCCACCCTTGGTGAAGGCACTTACCGGTTCAAGAAGCAGTGGGGCGCCGTGGCCCACGAATTGATCTGGCGGGACGGGGGCGTGGCGGACGACGCTTCGGCCGGAACCCGGTCACCGGCGACCGGAGGCGGTTGGATGTCTGGCCTGCGGCCTCTGGTGGAGTTGCTCTGGAGTCGTCTGCCACCTGGCCTGGTGAACTGGCTGGGGCCCAAACTGAGACGGTACATCACACTATGACCTGGCTGCTCGTACTGACCGTGATTTGCCTTGCCGTGCCGCTGTACGTCTACGTTGGGTATCCGGTGCTGCTCTGGGCCGTGGCCCGCTGCCGGCGATCGCCGATGCCGGAGGCCGGGTGCCCACCGCTGCCGTCCGTGACCCTGGTGATTTCTTGCTACAACGAAGCGGCGGTGATTCGGGCGAAGCTGGAAAACAGTCTGGCGCTGGACTATCCCAAGGAACGCCTCCGAATCCTGGTGGTGTCGGACGGCTCGGACGATGGCACCGACGAGATCGTCCGGGCCTACGCCGATGACGGTGTGTGCCTGGTGCGTCAGGAAGGGCGACTGGGCAAAACCATGGGGCTCAATCTAGCCATGACACAGGTGGACACTGACATCACCGTCTTCAGCGATGCCAATGCCATGTACGATCCCGGGGCCATTCGTGAGCTCGTGCGTGGGTTTGCCGACCCGAATGTCGGCTATGTCGTGGGCGCGGCCCTGTACACGGACGGCGACGCGGGGGCCAGTGCCCGCAGCGAAGGTTTGTACTGGCGTTACGAACTGGCCATCAAAACGCTGGAATCCCGGGTGTCATCGGTGGTGGGTGGAGACGGCGCCATCTACGCCATCCGCACACATCTGTGGCAGCCGCTGGACCAGCGGGACATCAACGATTTCGTCAATCCGCTGCAGATCGTGGCCCGGGGTTACCGGGGCCTGTTCCAGCCCCAGGCCCGTTGCTATGAGGAAACTGCGGGAGACTTTGGCCGGGAGGTGGCTCGTAAGGAGCGGATCGTTAATCGCAGCATCCGGGGCCTGTTTCGGGTGAGGGCGGTGATGAATCCCTTCCGGAGCGGCTGGTTTGCTTGGCAGGTTATTTCACACAAATTGCTGCGCTGGCTGATTCCCTGTTTTCTGGCACTGGGGCTGGCAGGCAGTGCTTGGTTGTCGGCGGTGGGCCTGCCGCTCTTTACCGGGATTACGTTACTGGGGGCGGCCGTCATATCCGCGGCACTGGTTGCCCGGCTGACCGGTGAGCGAAACGTATTACCCGTCTGGCTTTCACTTCCGTATTACTTTGTGATGGTCAACCTGTACTCCGTCAAGGGGGTTTGGCGTGCCCTGACTGGCAAGACTCAGGTTACTTGGGCTAGTGCCAGAACGGCTTCGAACGGAGCAACAGCGCCGGTTCGATGGGTAGATCCGATCACGATGGTGATGGCGTGCTCCGTCGTTCTTTTGTTGGTGAGCGTAGGGGTTGGCTATGCTCAGTAATATCACAAGCCCCCAGAGGGCTTTGGGGACATCTGACATGCACTCTCCCATATTTCTGATAGGTACACAGCGATCTGGAACAACGCTTCTTGGGCGAATGTTGTCAGCACACTCAGCTGTCTTTATCAAGAACGAGTTACCAGTACGTCTCGTGTTTGAGCCAGGGGCTGGAAGAGATCGCATTCAGGCCAACATCGACCGCTTTGTCAGGGAGCGGTTCGGCCAGGGAATTAATGAGTTGCTCGCAGCAGAGGGGAAATCGGTCTGGGGCCTGAAAGATCCGGAACTGACCCGCTATCTTGATGCTCTGGAGCAATTTCTCCCCGAAGCCCGTTTCATCGTAATTACGCGAGATCCCCGTGCAGTGGTCAACTCCTACATGGAGAACAAGTGGGGATTGGGAACCAATGCCTACACCGGAGCATTGCGGTGGAAGCAGGAAGTATCCCGGCAATTGTCGTTCGAGGCTGCCTTACCGGGGTACGTCCTGCGGGTCCGATATGAGGACCTTGTGCTGGATCAAGAAACCCACTTGCGGAGAATCTGTCGTTTTCTCGAACTCCCGTTTGAAGCGGAGATGATGGGCTATTACCAGTCCAAGTCATTTGTATCAAAAAACCGGGAGAACAAAAACACGTTCAAAGCACCCGATGCAGCGCTTACCACCAAGTGGCGTCGAAAACTGACGCCCCACCAGATTCGGGTGATTGACTCGGTGGTCAGACCCCTGCTCGGGGAAACCGGCTACGATGATGAGTCGGATCCCTATTGTCCCCCACCCTGGTTGGTGTTCTGGTACCGGCTCCATCAGCGAGTATTGGGGGAGATTCAGATCCAGTACCAGTGGCGCGTGCGCCGATGGTTGCGGCTCATTCGCCGGCGGTATCAGTCGGCCCGTTCGGCCAGCGTCTGAGCAGGTTAGAAATGTCCAAGTTTGCGCTGCTGTTCATGCTACTGTTTTTTGGGGGTGTCGTTGCGACATTCGCCTACAGTGGTTCTGCATCTTTCCTGCTGTATCAGCTGGTGTACTTTCTCAACCCGGATGCACGTTGGTGGTCCGCTCAGATTCCAGGGATCAGCTATTCCTTTGTTGCCTCAATACTCATGATCGGAACCCTGGCGATGGGGTATCGCCGGTACACTGAGAAAAGCCCTTGGACGGCACAGCCTGCGCTGAAGTGGCTTGTTGTACTGCTGCTGTTTTATTACCTGGCGTATGTTCTCTTTGCGCTTGACCCTGTGATCCACAAGCGTTTCACCATCGACTTTACCAAGCTCGTCATTATTGTCTTTGTTGCTTACAAACTGCTGAACTCCAAGCGCGCCTTGGCCGCTTCCATATGGGCCTATCTTATAGGGGCAACCTACATTGGCTATCTGGCCACCATTACTGGCCGCAATTCGGGTGACCGGGTCGAAGGTATTGGCCTGGTTGACTCACCCGACGCCAATGGCGTGGCCGCAGCCTTGGTTCCAGCAGGAGTGCTGCTGTTGTACTACGCATGGATGGGGAACTGGAAAGTTCGCTTGCTGGCTGTGATATGTGGAGCTCTTATCGCCAATGGGTTGGTGCTGATCAACAGCCGGGGTGCCTTTCTCGGAAGTGTCGCCGGCGTCGCACCATTCTTGCTGTCTATGTTTTTTTCCCGCTACCAGCGCCGGGGACAGCGCCCCATGGCATTGCTTATCGCCATCGTCGGGTTGTCTGGCGCACTCTATGTCACGGACGCACAGTTCTGGGAGCGGATGAATACGCTACAGAATCTTGAATCCAAGGAGAGCGGTGCCGGGAGGGTTACCTTTTGGCTAAAGACTTTCGATATGTTGGAAGACCATCCCATGGGGATGGGGATATATGGGTATAACCGTCTGGCCCCTTTGTACATGGATGACGAGACCCGAGGAGGCGTGGAATTCCGGAGTGTTCACTCGCTGTGGTTCCAGGGCCTGTCTGAAGTCGGGCCGCTTGGTTTTCTGGTGTTCCTGACCATGCTGGTGTCCCTGTACCGGACTTCGCGTAAAGCACGTCACTGGCTTCGGGCTGAAGGGGGAGACAACCGAACGTACTTCCAATTGTTGGCGCTGGAATGTGCGCTGCTGAGCTACCTGGCGGCAGCGACTTTTATCAACCAATTCCGAGCGGAAATCCTTTATTGGATGATACTGCTGTTGGCTGTGGGAACCAATGTCCACTACCTCCAGCACGTTCGGGTTTCCGCAGATACTCCGGCACCTCGTCGCGGCCGGACGCCTGTATCAGAATCGACGGCAGGAACCTTGTGAATCCCATCCGAGTACTTCAGTTCATTACGCCCTCCGGGTTCTACGGAGCCGAGCGTTGGGTCATCGCTTTGGCCAATAATCTGAATTCCGGTGACATTGAATGCGATCTTGTGGTCACCGATGAAGGGGGAGACCAGGACCTTTCGGTCGTTGATCACTTTCCCTCATGGGCGGGCAGAGTCCATCGCATTCCCATGTCCGGCCGGTTTGATCCTCGGGTCATTGCCAGGTTGTCGACGATTATTCGTGAGCGTCGGATCGATGTGCTTCATACCCATGGTTATAAGTCCGACATTCTGGGCTTGATTGCGGCTCGTCAGGCAAAGATTCCCTGTGTCAGCACGCCTCATGGTTTCTCGGGCAAGGTGGGTTTGAAATTGTCTGCATTCATAAAACTGGGAACCTTCATGCTGCGGTATTTTGATGCCGTTGTTCCGCTGTCCCAGGAGCTGGTCCGCGATATGGACCGGTTCGGTATACCGGCCGAAAAGGTCCGGCTGATTCCTAACGGTGTGGATCTCAAGGAGATTCTCCCGGTGTCTCGCAAAACGAAAGTACCTGGGGCGGAACCTGCCGTACAGACGGTGGGCTTCATCGGCCAGCTGATTCCTCGTAAAGGCGTGAAGGATTTGCTCGATGTCTTTGACATGCTGCACCAGAACCACCCCGGGTTGCGACTGGAACTTCTAGGCGACGGCCAGCAGCGAGGCGAGCTTGAACTCCATGCCCAGACACTTGCATGCCGGGATGCCATTGCATTTCGGGGCTTTTGCCATGACCGACTGGAGCAGCTGGCGCACTTTGACCTGTTTGTCATGACGTCGTCACTGGAGGGTATTCCTCGTTGCCTCATGGAAGCCATGGCCATGGGGGTCCCTGTTGTCGCCTACGATATTCCTGGGGTGGACCAGCTGATCAAGCACGAGCAGACAGGCCTGCTGGCACCACTGGGTGACAAGGAGGGGTTGGCTCGGTGTTGCCAACGGTTATTGTCCGACTCTGAATTGGCGGCACGGTTGTCCGAGGCCGGGCAGAGAAAAATCGTCGATCAGTTTTCCGCGGGCGCCATGGCTCGCTCGTACACGGAGTTGTTTCGTGAGCTGGTACAGCCTGCAAGAGTCGATCCGCGCGACCTTGGGGAGACAAAGTAACAATGTGCGGGTTGGCGGGCTTTATACGGCTGGCGGAGACGCCAGAACGAGATGGGCATGGTTCGGTACTTGAGGCGATGGGGGATGCCATTCGCCATAGGGGGCCCGATGCCGGACAGGTGTGGATGGACGAGGATATCGGACTGGTGCATCGACGCCTGAGCATTATCGACTTGTCCGAGGCGGGTACCCAACCGATGGTTTCGGGAGATGGGAACCTAGTCATCGTATTTAATGGGGAGATCTATAACTACCAGGCACTGCGGACTGACTTGATTCGGTCGGGGTACCAGTTTCGGACACAGACCGATACCGAGGTACTGCTGGCACTGTATGAATCACATGGGCCTGCGTGCCTGGAGGCCCTGAATGGGATGTTTGCGATGGCGATCTGGGACCGAACGGACAAGCGTCTCTTTTTGGCCCGGGACCGGTTGGGTAAAAAACCCCTGTACTATTACTGGAATGGAACGCAGCTTGCCTTTGCTTCAGAGCTCAAATCACTAACCCAGGCCCCTTTTGTGCCTCGTGCGATTCGCCTGGACGCGGTCAAGGATTTTTTTGCCTACCAATACATTCCTGATCCTAAGACCATATACGAAAACGTTTACAAGCTGCCCCCCGGCTTTTGCATGGAATGGACGAAAAACGGGATTCGCCAGCATCAGTACTGGGACGTGTCATTTGCCAGGTGTGATAGTGGTAGTGAGGCCCGGCTCGCTGAAGAGCTGGAATATCTGATTGATGATGCTGTACGGCTCCGAATGGTGAGTGATGTCCCGTTAGGGGCGTTTTTAAGCGGTGGCATTGATTCCAGTGGTGTCGTGGGTTTGATGGCCCGACACTCTGATCGCCCAGTTACCACCTGTGCCATTGGCTTTGACTCTGAGCGATTTGATGAGGTGGCATGGGCTCGTAAGGTTGCGGACCGGTTTGCCACTGACCACTATGAATTCACTGTTCGGGAGAATGTTGCTGGCAGTCTTGAATCGATCGCTCGTTTTTTTGATGAGCCTTTCGCTGATCCCTCATTTGTGCCCACCTATTTCGTGTCCCGCTTGGCTCGGCAGAAAGTTACCGTTGCCCTTGCCGGTGATGGCGGGGATGAGAACTTTGCCGGATACAGCAAATACCGGACTGATCAAGTTGAAAATCGACTCCGGGGGTACTTTCCGGCATTTATACGCCGGCATATGTTCCCCTGGTTAGCCGGGCTGGCCGGCCACTCCGGACACGCATTTGCACGCAAGGCAAATACACTGCTGTCCACGCTGGCACTGCCTCCAGATGAAGCTTTCTTCACAACCAACAGTTTTTTTCGGCGTTCGGTCTGGGATGCCTTGGTCAATGGCGAGTTTCACCGAGCGACCACCGATTACGACCCCGCCGACGTTACCCGAGAATACTACCAGCGGGCCGATGCCGAAGATCACTTGGGGAGGGTTCTGTATACGGATATCAAATCCTATCTGCCAGGTGACATTCTCGTGAAAGTCGATCGCATGAGCATGGCCAACAGTCTTGAAACCCGGGCGCCGTTGCTTGATTACCGTGTCGTTGAGTTTGCCGCACGGCTTCCTTCGGTGCTCAAGCTCCATGGAAGGGAAAAAAAATACCTTTTAAAACGGGCATTCTCGGAGTTGCTTCCTGACGATGTCCTGTATCGTCGGAAAATGGGGTTCTCGGTCCCGTTGGCAGAATGGCTGCGTCATGAATTGAGGCCTTTGGCGGCCACGGTGTTTGAGGGCACCGGTGGGGTGGGGCTGGCCATGTTTTTTGATCCGGGGGCAATACGGAGGCTGTGGCACGCTCATCTGACTGGAGACGATCGTTATACACAGGAACTCTGGTCCCTTCTGGTATTCGAGTTGTGGTGGCGGGCCTATGAAGCATAGAGACAGGCGCAGTTCGAGTCGGCGTGCCGCGCAGCCATCCAGGCTGTGGTGGGGCGTTGCGCTGATAGCCTGGGTACTGGGTGCCGTGCTTCTGGCGATCAATCTCTACGGGTTGGCACAGCCATTGAGAAAGCCGGGGTTGGGGCAAACCGATCAGGCGTCGTTACGCTTTGTTCCGGACCAAGTATGGAGTTATGAAAAGAGCCTCAAGGAGATCAATGCTCTCGACCCCTCTCTCCCGGAGGACCAGTTTTTACGGGATGCCAATCGGGTGGTGAACCGGAGTCTGGTTCATGTTGACTGGAATCGAGTCGACCCTGAGGCATACCGGCAGAGGGTGCCGGTCTGGGAAAACTATTTTCTCTACTTACTGGGAAAGTTCTCCGGGCTGCCACAGTTTGAGCGTTATCACTACGCTGACTATCGCAGAAACATTCGTCGAGGTATTGGCATTTGTGGTGATGCTGCAACGGTTCTGTCGAGTGTGTTGGACCGCTATCAGGTGGACAACCGAATCGTATCGTTTGAGGGGCATGTGCTGGTAGAAGCCGGAACGGGGAGTAACGGGGTGTTACTTGACCCGGATTTTGGAGTTGTACTCGATGTGCCACTGGATGCGTTAGCAACCCGTTTGCCGGACATTAGACAACGGTATCTGGATGCGGGCTATTCGGTCAGAGAAATTGACTATCTGATGCCAATTTATCTCGGTCAGTACCGGTTGTTTGATGACACCTACCATTTTATGTCAAAGCGTTACCTGTTTGAAAACGCAAGTTATATTCTAAAGTGGCTGTTGCCGTTAGGTCTGATGATGGCGAGCAGCGCCTGGTTATGGGTTGTATGGTCTCGAGCCGGGAGCATTCGCTGAAGATGGAACGGGAAGACCAGGGACTGCATGTCCTTCATGTAACGTTCAATCTTGATTTCGGTGGAACCGAGCAAGTCATCGCACAGCTTGTACGAGGTCTGCCCCGTGATCGGTTCCGTAGCGTGGTGGCGTGTATTGATGGGCGTGCCGGTCCCATGGCAGCAGGAATTAGAGACAGCGGGGGTAAGGTAGTCGAATTGGGCCGGCGCTCAGGGATTGACTGGGCATTGGTCCGGAGCCTGAGGCGGGTGATCCGCGAAGAGCATATTGATGTGGTGCATGGCCACCAATATACCCCATGGTTCTACGCATGCCTGGCCAGTATGGGGACCGGCGTGCGTATTGTTTTCACTGAACACGGCCGTTTTTATCCAGATCGCTATCGCTGGAAGGCGGCTTGGCTCAACCCGATTCTTGCCTTTCGAAGTCAGGCTATCGTCGCAATATCCAAGGCGACGCGTCGGGCACTGTCGACTTACGAGTTTATTCCTCGGTCGCGCATTCAGGTCATATACAACGGTATTGAACCACTGATGCCCCGACCTGGACAGCGGGAACAGGGGCGAGGCGATCTGGGGATTCCTGAAAACGCCTTTGTGTTGGGGACGGTTGCCCGTTTGGATCCGGTCAAGAATCAGGGCATGTTGATGACAGCGGCCGCACGGCTGATGCATCGCTGCCCTGATGTCTGGTTGGTTCTGGTTGGAGATGGTCCTGAGCGCGTTCGTCTTGAACAAAGAGCGGATCAACTCGGTATTGCCGATCGAACCGTGTTCACGGGTTTTCAGCCGAATCCCGGAGACTTTATGCAGTTGATGGATGTGTTTTTGCTCACTTCCTGGACGGAAGGTACATCCATGACATTGCTGGAAGCCATGAGCCTGGGAGTTCCTTGTGTGGCAACGGCGGTAGGAGGTAATCCGGAAATTGTGATGCACGGAGAAACCGGGCACTTGGTACCTTGCGACGATGTGGAGGCTCTTCATCAGACATTGTGGAGTCTTCGGCAGTCCCCTGGTCAGCTGAAGGTGTTGGGGCAGCAGGGTGCGGCGCGTTTCCGGGCTGAGTTCACTGTGGATGCGATGGTGGCCCGCTATGTCCGACTATATCATCACGACACCCCAGGTAATTCGTGATGGGAGGCATTCGCCAGGCCATTATTTATTCGTCTGCCGCTCGTTACACCATGAAACTGATGGGCTTGGTTTCAACCATGCTCATTTCCCGTCTGCTGACTCCCGAGGAGATTGGAACATTTGCCATTGCCAGTGCCATTGTGATGGTTATGAGCGAGTTCCGAATGTTGGGGGCTGGGGGATATCTGATCCGAGAAAAGGTGCTCAATCCCGACAAGGTCCGATCGGTGCTGGGATTGACCCTGATCATCTCTTGGTCGGTAGGCGTTCTGATACTCGCAGCAGCGTGGCCGGCCGGGCGCTTTTACGATTTACCCGATCTGGCATGGATTTTTGTCATTCTTTCCGGGAGCTTTTTTCTTGCGCCCTATATCAGCATTCCATCATCGCTGTATTCCCGGTCGATGGATTTCCGGGTTCAGTTCAAGATCCGTTTTGTGTCTACCCTATTGGGTTTTTTTTCGACAATCGGGCTGATCCTCCTGGGGTTCAGTTATTTTGCGCTAGCATTTGGCCAATCCATCATGGCAGTGAGCCAGTTTCTGATGTTTTTACGGGAGCGGCCTGAGAATATGGAAATGCGTCCATCGTTTCGTGGGCTGAAAGCGGTTGCGAGCTTCGGAGTGTTTAACTCGCTGGCAAACCTGTTGCGCCGGGCGACGCTTACCGTACCCGATATGGTGATCGGTAAGATGGGGACCACTGCCCAAGTAGGCATGTTTTCCCGGGGACTGGGGTTCGTCACCTTTGTTTCCCAGACGCTCACGATGGGTGTCGTTGCGGTCGCACTTCCTTATTTATCAAACACTCGCCGTTCGGGGGGGGATTTGGCTGCGGCCTACACCCGGGCCAGCGTCATGATGGGAGGCCTGGTTGTGCCGGTGTTAGGTGTGGCCAGCCTGATGAGTCTTCCCGCGATACGGCTGTTTTTTGGGCCCCAGTGGGATGCGGCCGCTCCTCTTGCCGCCTGGCTTGCGGTTTGGGGCATGATCCGTGTTGTGCACAACTTCGCCAACGATGTGTTGATGGCCAGTGAGCGAGAGCGGGTCATGCTTTTGAAAGAGGTGATTGCTTTTGCCTTTTTGCTGACGGGGATCATCCTTGCCTATCCCCATGGCCTGGAATCGATAGCCCGCGTGTTCGTACTGGCCGGGGCCTTTGAGTGGTTGTTGGTGACTTGGTTGCTGTGGCGGGTGATCGGACTCTCGCCGGTACGATTTGTTTGTGCTTGGTGGGGGACCGCACTAGTAACTGCCCTGTGTATGCTGGTCACCTGGGCCCTGGAGCGCTTGTTCCCATTTGACAGCCCGGACTACTGGAAACCCATTGTGGTGGTTGCCTTGACTATGCCTTGGGTCTGGCTGGTTGGTCTGAAGCTGGTTGGTCATCCTCTGTTCACTGAAATTGTTTCGTTGCTGCGTCGTCGAGGGCTTTGATCCACACGGGCTAGGGTGTCGTTATATTGGAAAAGTTTTAATCGCAAATTGTTGTTTTGGCTAATTGGACATTCCCTCAGGATCAACTTAACTGATTTTAATGGTTTCCTGTCGACGAGCTTTGTGAGGGGGGCGTATGTCCGTTCTGAAAGCGTCGGGGTTTGTGTTTCTCATAGCGGTTGTGTCGGGATGTCAGTCTTTCCGGTATACCGACCCGAATCGAATGCCTCCCACAGCGGCCTTGCCGGATGTGAGTGAGCAGGGGGTTGTCGAGGCTCGTTATTACGATGGTATTGATGGGAGCGATGTGTCAGCACTGCTGGCGGCGAGTGTATACCCTGACAATCCCACAGAGGTTATCCAGCTTCAGACCCTCGTCCAAAGTGAGTATCGTGGAAACAATTATGGTGCACTGGTTCGAGGCTATATCAAACCACCAATATCCGGTAACTATCGGTTTTTTATAGCATCGGATGACCAGTCTGAGTTCCTTCTCAGTCACTCGGAGAGCTCGGCCGAGGCGCAGGTTATTGCGTCGGTTCCCGCCTGGAGTTATCAGGAACAGTTCGATAAATACAGCTCGCAATCGTCTGGGTACCAGAGTCTTGATGCCGGTCAGGCGTATTACTTTGAACTGAGATTTAAGGAAGGCAGTGGTGCTGATCACTTTCGCGTTGAGTGGGAAGGGCCAGGATTCAGTCAGCAGGTTATTGCCTCGGAGTTTCTTTATAGCTATGCCGAACCTGTTGCCGGTGACGGTAGCGGTTCGGTGGAGCCGTCGATTGAGGACTATCAGTCCGGATACCGGGTGGGTTTCCTTGACGGCCGGCAGAATCTGGCGTTCAACCCGGTTTATCCCCCTTTAGATGCTGATGGTGATGGTCTCTATGACAACTGGGAAGTTGTATTTGGGCTGGACCCAAGCAATCCAGATGATGCGCTTGAAGACCAGGACGGTGACCTGCTCAGTGCTCAGGACGAGTACTGGCTGGGAACCCATCCCGGCAACCCGGACACCGACGGTGACGGCATTCCTGATGGCGCAGAGTATGCCTATGAGCTGAACCCTCTGAACAGCGCTGATGCCGCTGAAGACCTGGATGGAGATGGCGCAAGCAACCTGGATGAGTTTCTCGCACAAACGGATCTGACTGACGCCGCTGACATCCCGTCGACTCCAGAGTCCATTGCTACGGAGCCGGGGCTGTGGGGGCAGTATTTCGAAGGAACGGAGTTTACCCTGTATCGCTACGGACAAATAGATAGCTCTATTAATTATCAGTGGCGTACCGGGGCCCCGGATGGTCTTCCAAAAAACAGTTTCAGTGTTCGTTGGAGCACGCTGTTAATTCCCCCGCATGAGGATGGCCGGGCCGGCTACAGGATTGTTGCGACCGCAGACGACGGCGTCCGTGTCTACCTCAATGGTGATGTCGTCATCAATGGATGGGTGGATCAGCCGGCGACTACCTATACGGCTGATGTGGTGCTGGATGCTGGAACGGCTTACCCACTGGTAATGGAATACTACGAGTCGGGTGGTGGAGCAACGGCTCAACTGGTCGTGGAGGATCAGGAAACGGGTACGGAATTGGCGCCTGCGGACATATTCAAGTTGCCCCCCGCTTTAGAGTCAAACGCGGAGATGGACTCCGACAGCGATGGCATTCCTGATTCATGGGAGCTTGCTTATGGCCTGAATCCATGGCGGGTGGACTCAGGAAACGTATATAACAATGCAGCGGTCACCGCATTGGATGCATACACATCCAATCTGAACCCCTGGACATTGGAGCCCGTTGACGGTGGAACCAGTGATGGTGAGGTGTTGCCGCCGCCGGATGTGTCCGGGAGCGATACGGTCGTCCTGAAATGGACGGCTCCGGACACCCGTGAAGACGGCTCGCCCCTGACGACTGATGAAATTGCCGGTTACGAGATCAGTTACAGTCAGAATGCATCGGCCGAAGGAAATATACTGGAAGTATCTGGCAGCGAAACGACGGCCGCTCTTGAAGGTCTGTCCACAGGCGACTGGTTCTTTAAGCTGCGTGTCATAGACACCAATGGCTTGGCTAGCAGTTGGTCACAGATTGTGGAGTACAGTCTGTAGGTGAAAACTGGCTATTGCCTTTCAGGCGGATAGCCAGCCTTCTGTCGGCACCTGGAACCGATCATGGAGTTCACGGGTATCTTCCGCAAAAAACGCGATCAGCTTGGCGCGCTCTGCTTCCGTTGGGACCGGTGTGGTCACGACTTTACCGCCCAGATCACTGGTGGACAGCACCAGTTTTTTTACGGCGAACGGTATATCCCGGTGCTCCAGATAGCGGCGGTATGCGCGCAATAATTGGCCCCCCAGACGGCTTTTTCGTACGACTCGTGTGTTTGCGTTATGAATTTTCTGCAGTCCTCTGACCTCGAAAGATTCGTCCACATCCAAAAATCGGTAGATATCCCGTATAACCTGTGCCGGCTCGTCTCGAATCTGGTCGATAGAGCGGATCAGCAGCTGAGTTTCCGGAAAAAACCGAAGGTACTGCTTTATCTGGTATGCGTAGCGGCCTTGCCAGGCGCAGGCCTCCTGCTCGAGATTTTCCAGAGTTTGGCTGAATGAACGGGTTTCGAGGCCCGTCTGGATACGTTTCATATAGTGTGAAATGTATCGGGCAATAGGGTCTCTGACGATATACACCAGTTTCATGCCTGGATTGTAATCATGGATTCGTTGCGCCACATCGGCGGTGAAAGGGGCCTTGGTGTAGCTGGTTGAGGCCTCCCCGATGGCCTTGACCCCGGCAGGCGCGCCAGCAAACCGCTGCTCATACCAGTCGATGCCCCTTGACCAGAAGCGCTCATTGGAGAAGAAGTTCAGCTCCTTGACCTGAGACATGTAGATCTCCGGGTGCGGGTCCAGATATTGAAACAGGCTGGTGGTTCCTGAACGAGCTGCGCCGACAATGAGAAAATTGGGTTTCATGCGGATGGACTCCCCGTTACTTGATGAATTCTCCGTACAAGGTCGGCAGTAATGTTTTCGATCAGGAACTGATCGCGGCTGGCGTAGTGCTCATCCAGCCTACCGTGCTCGGCTAACTGGTCTGACATGGTCCTAAGGTAGGAAACCAGGCCGGGTACATCGCTGAAATCCAGTTGCTGCCCAAGCTGGTAGCGTTTGACCAAGGTGCCCAGGGCGCCACTGTCTGGGGTAATGTGGAGGATGGGGCGCTCGATAGCGAGGTAGTCGTAGAGTTTTGAGGGGATCTGGGTTTTGGTGCCGGACTGAATGTTGACCACAATATCCGACTGAACCATGGACGCGAGGCAGGATTGGTATGGTTGTGCTGGCTCCAGGACAAAGGTTTGTTGTTCGATCAGGTCAGCGTATCGCTCCCGAACATCATAGTTGAGCGATACCTTGCCAATCTGGCGGAACACAACCCGTCGATCATATGGTACAAGATCACGATTCACTATTCTCAGAGCCTCAAGCAGAGAGCTGGGGTCCCGAACGCCATACAGAAACCCAGCATGACATAGTGTGAGGGTATGACGGGAACCGTTGCGGTGCTCGGGTTGAGAGGCTTGCGCGAAATCGGAAGCGTCGATGCCGTTGGGCATCACAAAAAAATGGTCTGGAACCTGGTCCGGATATCGGCTCAGAAATTCTTCCCGAAGCGCGTCGGTGTTGAGTGAGACTGCGGCGGCACGGCGAACGACTTGTGCTTCCAGCCAATGGCCGAGACGGTCCAGTATGGCACCCTTGGACATATGGAACGGGTTATTGACCCAAGGGTCCCTGAAGTCGGCAATCAGAGGTTTTCCTGTCAGCCGGCTGACCAACAAGCCGACCGTAAGCCCGGACCAGGGTGAGCCGGTTGCGAAGATGCAATCCAGGTGATAACGCCGGACAAGACGCACTCCCTTCAAGACAGCAGGTAGGATCCAGGGGCCTGCATGATCCGGGAAATAGCATGTGTTGTAGATGAAGTCCTTGATTCGTTGGAGCAAGGATATTTGACTGATCTCAGGCTGTCCTGAGCCGGTAAAGGCCGAGTTAGCTTTTGATTCCTGCGGGGGGTGGGATCGGCCTGTTTCGCGACGTCCGGCCAATTTCTGGAGGCGAGCACGAACGGCCAGAAGGAGGCGAAAAATATCCCAGCTTCTGACACGGTGGACGGTTTCGTCGTTAACCGGCAACGAGAGATGGGCAAGAGCGTTATCGCCAGGAGCGACATCCGCAGTGTGTGTCAAAACATGCCGAGCACCGTTTTTGAGATGACGGATGAACTTGATGGTTCTCATGCTGCCAGGGACTTCCGTGCTGGCGGCGGGCGGATAGAAATATGCGACAAATAACAGGTTGGTACCATCGAGATCTATCCTTTGGGTGGGCATACGGGCAGTCCCTTCCTTTAAATTTTGGTAACGAAACCCTGGAACCATGCACGTTTCCTGGGGCCCCTTGCAGGGATACAAAGAAATATCCGTTTTGCGGGCGACAGTTTCGTAAAGTTATGTTACAAAAGGTTACCAGAAAGTCGAAAAAGTTGCATAGAATCCACACATAAAGACTCCCAATGGGAGGGTCAGACTTGCAATCCAAGGGCAGGCCGTACTCCGGTGAAGATCTGACCGTCGTCATTCCCGCACACAACTGCGCAGAGTTCGTGGCCGAGGCAATAGCCAGTGTCGAAGCTCAAACGATCCGGCCGGCTTTGATAATTGTGGTTGAAAATGCCTCCTCCGATGGCACTCGTGCCGTGCTGGAATCTTTGGTGGAGCGCTGTTCCGTAGACCTCCAGGTTTTGCACACCGACTATCCGGGGGTGTCGAACGCCCGCAATCTAGGCTTTTCGCATGCGCATACGCGGCTGGTTGCCATGCTTGATGCGGATGACATGTATTGTCCCGACTTTCTTCAGAAAGGCCTGGATGCTTTTAATACGGTCACCAGCCTGCAACTGTTTTTTGGTAACCGGAAGCCGTACTCAGAGGGCCAAGTGACAGGCCCCTCCTTTTTAGAGCAGAGCCGGTTGGTCGAGGTTGGTTTTCGAGAGGCTGGCCACCGGATTCGGGAAGTGACCGGCGACCTTTTTTCGCCACTCTTAAGAGGGAATTTCATTCCTCCCAGTGCCACCATTGTTGTCAGGGAGGCGGCTTATCGTGCAGGCCTGTTTCCTTTGTCTTTGGACTCCAGTGAGGACCGTTTGTTTTACAGTAGACTCGTCCGGCTGGGAACTGTAGCTTACTCTCTTGATTCGGCTGCTTTGTACCGGATCCATGATCTCAGCAAGACGCGCTCATCACAGCTCCTACACCTGCGTAAGAACGCAGTACTGTGTCTAAAGCACTTGGGGCTGGAGCTGTCTGGCAAGCAGCTCTCAGGGCATGAACAAAGGGCCATTAGGACTGCCCTTAGAGAGGCCGCCGAAAAGTTTTTTTACACTGCCGCAGAAGAGGGGCCTATTGGATACGCCCATGCTTGTGCATGGGCGAAAATGGTTGAGTTAAGGAACCCGAAGCCATTGTGGTTTCAGCTCAAGGCACTTCGAAACTCCAGGCGGAACTCCGCCAACGTGCCCTGAACGCAGAAAGGGCGGGGGGACGAGAAAGGCCAGGCATTGAAACGCTATAACCTAGAGCACTATGTTCTAGGAGTTAATTCTAATTCTGTCTATTTGTCAGTGGTTGTGTTCAAGAGCCCGGTGCTAATCTTAACATGAGGTTAAATTTGACTTTCATCGGGATTAACCTGGCGGCGAATCCTGGCAGTTGGTTGTTGATCCGCCTCCATACCTAGATCTAGATATTGGAGATGTGCCATGGGTGCCTTGCCTTCCCTCCTGAGTCGACCCCGCGCTTGGTTGATATTTTGCCTGCTAGCGTTTTCTCCTGCCTCTTACGCGGCCGCGCCATTTCTTGCTTTTTCGGACCTCATTAGCGGGCCGTCAACCGGCCTTGGGGATGGCAAAGGTAGTGGGGTGATTGTCACGGTTTGGGGGCAAAGTCTCGGCGTTCAGGATGGCGGAAAAATCCTGTTTCAGGACAGTTCCGGGAAAATTTTCGAGCCAGTTGTCTATTACTGGAAGGCCGCGGATGGAGCACTGCCAGGGGGGCCGGCTAACTTGTCTGAGTCGCATCAGATGCAGGAAGTTGCCTTTTCGATACCCGCCGCGACTTCAGGTCAGGGCCAGATTTACGTTGAAGTGGCCGGGGAACGTTCCAACGCCCTTCCTTTTACGGTAAGAGAGGGGAGCATCTTTCATGTCCGGCTTGGGGGAAGTGATGGGGGCGATGGCTCTTGGGAGAGTCCATGGGCCACGGTCAGTCATGCTGTTGCAACGGCTCCTGCTGGTAGCACGATTTACGTTCAAGATGTGACGACTGGGTCTAAATCTTCGGCTACCGGTGTGTACTGGAATAATGCTAAGGCCTCTAGCACTCTGGGAGCCCAATTCGGGATCGTTGCTTATCCCGGGTTTCGTCCAGTGATCATGGGCCAACGCGGGTTTGAAGCATACAATGCGGAAGCGCCGGTTTTATCGAAGCTCGACATATATTCTTCTGACTACACGTCTGTTACTTCAGCGGGACAACCCTCCGGGTCCCGCATTGATTCCAAGGGAACTTGGGGAATTCGTGCAGCTAAAGATGGTCGGGCAGTGGCGAATCGGATTGGTGACATTCCGGGAATGTGTGCCAGCCGGTACCATGGCGCTATTGTTGGAAGTGATGGCACCCGAGTTTCAAATTTTAAAATTCTGGGCAATGAAATTTATGACTATGGTTGTGAGGGATCATCTAAGCTGCATCACACCACTTACATGTCAATTCGTAGCGGTCCAGATGATGTTTTGGTGGACCCGTGGGAATTTGGCTACAACTACCTTCACGGAAACAAGGCTAAGTTTGGGATTCACAACTTTGACCAGAACACTGGATGTGGCCGGACGACCGGGCCAGTCAAAATATACAGCAATGTGATCAAAGACCAAGGTGGCGCCGGAATCAGTGTCGGTGCCAGCGCCGACTGCATCTGGAGCATGGATTTTTATATAGAAAATAACATACTGATCAATGTTGGCTTGGCCGCAGCCTGGGATGGAGTAGATACGTACACTTCCGATGGATCTGAGCCTGGAGGAATTGCAATTAGGGACTCTGGGCTTAGCGGAACTATATATGTTCGTAACAATCTGATTTATAAGTGGACAACTGATGGTGATCAGAAAGGTGCAGATGGATGTCTCAGTTTTAATGGCAGTAGTGATTTGGTGACTGTTATTTTTGATAATAACATTTGCTATACCGAGCTTGATAAGCCTTTCTTTATGCTGGGGTATCAGGCTGATGCGAAGGCTGATAACGCATCCGGCTCACGCAATGTATGGTATTACACAGGCGGGAATTCAGCTACACATGCCCGGGTTCCGAATTGGGACAGCCGTCCCATT
This sequence comes from Marinobacter lutaoensis, assembly GCF_001981305.1. GTDB lineage: Bacteria > Pseudomonadota > Gammaproteobacteria > Pseudomonadales > Oleiphilaceae > Marinobacter > Marinobacter lutaoensis. The sequence goes on from NZ_MSCW01000001.1 coordinate 655,959, forward strand.
ACCGACGATCCCATGCTCAAACTCAGCGGTAGCCTTTTCGTTGCCAACTCGGACTCTCCATTGGTGGACCAGGGCACAAGTGTTGATCTGACCCGGGGTATATACGGTCGTCTTAGGGACTCGTCTCCGGATGTTGGGCCTATTGAAATCGTGGAAGGTATAATTGCGCCTCCCAAGCCCCCTCAGGTGATAGAGGTTCAGTAGTGGTCTACGGAACCCTAACGTCTGGCCTTTGGACGCTGATGAGCTCTCCACAGTGCAGCTGTTCGTCCACACAGATATGCTTGAAAGCAGGCTGCTGTTCGAACCGTTTGTAGTAGGGGGAGGTTTTGGAACTTTATGTGGGTCATGACCAGAGTGCCTCCCGCCCATACGCTCAAAAATACGGCGGGCAGCCAAAGTGTCTCTGAGATTATGGCTGAAATTGGTGTTAACAAAAGCAAGGTGGTGTTGGCAACGGCTACTTGAGCCGTACGGGAACTCAAAAACGCACCGAGTGACTCGACGTCACTGCGGCCATGCCATGCTTCGCGTTCAACAAAGTCATAAAGTCGTGATGGGAAACCATAGTGATACGCTTTGAGTTCGGGGCGAACCTGAATCTTTAATCCTTTTTTTTTCGCGCGTTGACAATACTCATAGTCCTCGCCTGTTCTTAAATTCTCGCAAAACCCTCCAATTTTTTCATGTAAGGATTTGGGGACAATCAGGTGTCCAGAATTGATGTAATTATGGCTTGATGTGGGCAGTAGAGAAAACCAATTTTTGATGATAAATGAACTTGAGTTAGGGGGAGGTAGGCACTTGCTGCCCGTAATAGAAGTAAAGAAGCTATCTTCTGAGCTTATGGATTTCAGGTTGGAAAGCCACTCTGGTGCCAGCGAAACATCACTATCAATGAAAACAAGAAGTTCTCCAGATGCTGAATTTGCGGCGAGGTTTCTTAATCGAGAAATAGTCGCCAAGGGGTCTGAAATAACGTGGCATCCTGCACGTTCTGCAAACTCGGGAGTACCATCTGTTGAACCATTGTCACTTAGAATGACTTCATATTCTGTGTTATCCCCCATTGTTTTGTGAATGGCATCAAGTGTTCGAGGCAGGTGATTTATTTCATTGAGTGCGGGAATGATGAATGAAAGTTTCACTGTCACTTCGCCTGCGTTGCTGAAGAGCGGGAGCCCACCACCCGGGCGGGATTACCGGCGACAATGGCTGATGTTGCCGTAGGTTGAATGACGATACTCCCTGCTGCGACGATGCTATGAGCACCTATCTCCGCCATGACCAGTGCTTGATTTCCCAACCAGCAATCGGTTCCGACCTGAATTTTTTCAAACTGACCGCCTTGTTCCTGGATTGGTCGGCTAGGGTCTTCGAACTCGTGCTGATGTTTTCCGCTGAGGATGTGAACGCCGCTGCCAATCAGGGTATTGGCACCGATGTGGCATTTACCAATATTGCACTGGGGACCGATATAGACACCTTGTTCTATCGTAGTGTCCCGATGGGAAAGTATTGTCAAAAAGCCGATGGATATGTCCTGGCTGGTGCCGGGACATGCGAGCCGATAAAAGGCTGCCCGGAGGTACTTCCCGGTTTTTCCCGGTAACAGACTGAGCACTTGGGAAAATGACTGGAAGGTTGAATCGGGATTGAATATCCAGCCAAATACTTGATATAGGGCGAACAGCGGCGTGACCACCAGAAGAGCGAAAATCTGAAAACAGCGTTTGAGTTGAGCTTTCATTGGAAGTTAGCGTTCCTGTCTACAGCTTAGCCACTGGCGTTCCCGGGATAACCGGAATGTTAACAGACTGAGGGCTAGTCGAATTCCAATCTGGATCAGAACTTTCGCTATACCGTGAATCGTCGCTGGAGGGCTCGGGGGCAGAGCATGTCCAGGGGGCAACCGGGTGGCTTCCGGTGGTATCGGATGTTCATATTCATGGGGACCGTAGTTTTGCAGCAGAATAACCTGGGTGCGGGTAAACATCCGCTCCGGTGATTCGCGAAGTGTCGTTACCACGTAGTCAAGCCAGTGATCGCCGCGCTCCCGGTATAAATCGCGGTGTCGAGGATCGAATGCGGCGGCTTGAAACATCAGCATGGCTTTGCGGATATCCTGCGCTACCCAAGTATGATTGGGGTATTCCAGAGTATCTGCTTTTTCCAGGAAAGGGTGTTCATGCTGCGCCATCCACTGCCAGTATCGGTGCAATGCTGTCAGGGTGTATTGATAGCAAGGGTCTCTGGTCTCTTGCCTTTCCACCTTTACCCATAGGTAACGGGTTAGGCTGGCAAGGAGAATGAGATAGGACCAGCCGGTCTCCGCGTCCAGAAGGTGGCGCTGCTCTATGCTGTCTTCGGGGCTTATGGTGGCTTGTATCACGCGTTCCGCCTGCGCGAGCCAATCCGCCTCGGGTTCTACAAGCGAAGCATCCAACAGCGTATTGAGGTAGTTGCCGGTGCCCCGCGTAAAGGGGTATTGGTGCACACCGGAGCTGTCTTTACGGAGCAACCGACGGAGCCGGGGCAGATCCTGCTTCTTGATCTTCAACAGCTGCTCCAGCAGCCCACCGGTGCCTTCGTGATTGTTGCGGATCCAGTGGGCCAGCTCCAGAACCGCGGCACGGGAGTCTGGAGATCCGGTCAGCCAGTGGTGGTAGAGCAGGCCCGTGGTGTAGCAGTGTTCCGCCGCCGGGCCACCGCCGGTCTGCCCCGGGATGGAGCTGGTGCTGTTGTGCCGTGAATAGGTGCGGTGGGTGGCGGTGTGGGCGTCCAGATAGTGGTCAGTGTGCCAGAACAGGCCGCCATTGTATTCTGCCCGGTCCTCCTCGGTGTGGTAGATGTCGATGTCGGCCACGTGACGGGCGAGATCGTCCATCAGTTCGTGCCAGCGGACATCCCCGGTCAGGGCAAACTGGCGAGCGAAGCCGTAGATGGCGTCGTACTGGTTGTTGTAGTGCGACAGGTACAGGGGGTCGCCCGGTGCCTGGTAGAGGGTTTCGTGGTCGGCGTAGAGGTCGCCAAAATTGCGCCAGCCGTATTCGTCGATGACTTCGCGCTTCTTAAAAAAACTGCTTTTGGAGGCGATGCCCAGATCGATCAGCCGCTCCAGCGCTCCGGCCGGACGCTGGCCGGAAAACCAGGGAAAGGCTCCGGTTTCGGCGTAGTGATCGGCGGGAACCCGCAACGGGGTGGGGGTGTGGACGTGGTTCAGGGCGTCAGGGGTGTTGCCGTATTGGAACCAGGCGGTCTGGGTTTTGCGTTCACCGCCCTGAAGCTCGTAGGGCGAGGCGCACTCCCGGGGGAAGAAACCCACCTCCAGGGTGTTGCCAAGGCACCCCAGGCTAGAAGGAAAGTTCTGCCAGAAATGCGCCAGGGTAGCCCGCACCGAGGCGGTGGCTCCGGTGATGGCGGCCACCGGGGTGGCCCGCAGGGACTGTTGCAGCACCTGGCCATCCAGGGTGACCCGATACCCCTGGAACCGGGGAATCACCTGCCCGTCGGCGTCCTGATGGTTGCTGCTGTTCCAGCGGTGGCCGCCGCTGGAATCCTGGTAGATTTCCAGGGAGGCCCGGGCATCCGCCTCGAAGGGGGTAAGATCGCTTGCGGGTCGGAGCGAAGCCGTTTGGCCGGTGGGGTGGGTCACCCGGATCGTCAGTGCCTTGAAATACACGGATCCCGGGTCGCCGAGGTCCCACAGTCCGCCCGGGTGGCTGGCTCTCCGGGGGTTGTGGATGCCCAGCTCGCACCGGACCTGCCGGTTGTTCCGGAAGGCCGTCAGCCGTACCCGCAGGATCGCCACCACCCGGCCCTCGGCATTCTTGACCGGGGCGCTGCCCTGCAGAGTCCCGAAGAGCGGCCCCGATTCCGGGCAGCTCCAGTCCTGGGGGGGCTCGATCCGGCGGGGCTGGCCGGTGGCATCCTCGAATTGGACCTGATGGGATAGCCAGTCGTCGAGCCCGACCCGAACCCGCCATCCCAGGGTGTCGGGCAGTGGTTGCAGCTGGAAGTCGTTCCATTCAATGGCAGGGACGTCGGCGGGCACCTCCTGTTCCCGGGGCGATCCGGGCACCGGCTTCGGGGTCGCTTCCGGCTCGGTTTCCAGAATCAGGGTGCGTTGCTGGCGGGGCCCGAGATCGGCGTGGAATCCCAGCCGCAGCCAGCGCACGCTGGAGTCTTTCCAGTGGCCAAGAACCTTGGTCTGAAGCGGAATGACTTCCCCGCTTTCCGGGTCCCTCAGGCGGACGGCCGTGCTCGGCGACAGTTGGCCCCGGGCGAAAGGAACGCCCCCCAGAATGGGCTCGCCGATGCGCTCCATGCCATGGTCTTCCGCGAGCTGAATCCTGCACAGTTCCATGGGTCAGTGTGCCTCTCCCCCGGTGGCGAGCTGGACGATGGCCTGGTACTGCTCGGCCAGGGCGTCCCGGTAACGGGCCATTTCCCCGTCCAGTTGTATGTCGCCCTGCCGGACCCGCCGGGCGAGATCCCGGTACTTGGCGATCAGCGTGGGGGCGTCGAAATCGTCGATGGCGACCTGATAGTCACCCAACCCGACATCGTTGAGCAGTTCGGCGGCCTTGCGGTAATAGCAGATTCCCAGAACCGGCACGCCAAGCTGCAGGGGCAGCACGGTGGCGTGGAATCGGGTGGCGACGACCAGGTCGGCGGCACCGAGGTGCTGCATCAGTTCGTTGACCGAGCGGTTGCGCTGGATCGAGAGGTGACCGGTGGCGACGGCGTCCTCGGCACCGAGTTGCGACAGGATATCGTCGATGACGTTTTCGTCCTTGCGTTGAGTGCTGAACAGGGTCAGCCGGGCGCCGTCGGACAGCACTTCCCGGCAGAGATCCGTTACCTTGGCCACGTAAGCCTGGTATCGGTCTTCGTCGCCCTCATGCCAGTACCGGCTGTCGTAGACCGGCATCGGGTTGAGGGCCACGCTCAGGGGCCTGTCTGGCTTGGCGATGCGGGTACCGGCACCGTCGTAACCGAGGCTGTGGGCGAGGTCCGGGTAGACCCGGCCAGCCTGGTGGGTGCGGCTGCGCACCAAGTCCAGGGACCCCTGGTCCCGGAAGGAGACGAAATCGGCCCGGCGCAGCGTGTGTTTAAGCATGAAAAAGCTCAGGGGGTGGCTGAGGGGGCCGGCGCCGACGCTGATGAACGCGACCCGGGTGCCGTTCTTCTTGGCCAGCAGCGTCCATTTCAGCAGGGTATAGGGGAAGCCCCAGGGGCCACCGAAGTTGTCGAGGAACTGGTTGGAGCCGGTCACCAGCAGCAGGTCCATGCCCCGCAGGTAATCTCGGGCCTGCGCGAGGAAACGGTATTCGCTGGCTAGGGTGTCCTTGAAGTCCAGCGCCCGAGCGGCGGCTTTCAGCCCGTGGCCGAGAATCGGGACGGCCTTCAGGCGCGCTTTCCAGGCGCGGGGAGCGGAGGCGGCGGACGGCGACGGCGCGCCGGACGGGGAAGGGGGTGAGGCGGACACGGGCCTGGGGGTGAAGAAATCCGGCCGGTAGCGGATCGGGAAGGCGTCCACCTCGTGGCGACTCCGGCTGTCCTCCGGGTCCAGGGACAGGCATACGATGTCGGCGTCGGGCAGTCGCTGCCGTAGGTTACGGATGACGGCCTCGATGATGGATTCGTCACCCAGGTTCTGGTTGCCGTAGTGTCCGAACACGCCGATTCGCACCCGCTTGGTGGCTGCTTGCATCGTTGTCACTCCCCCCTGCTACCGAAGTTCCAGGCGGAGCTTGCGGCAGTAGAACGCCTCGGCAATGGTACTTTCCGCGTTGCATTCCATGCCCCGGATGCGCATCAGGCTCCAGAACAGGTCTTCGCTGAACCAAGCCTTGCTGGCCTGGGACGCGTAGGCCTGGTGCAGCTTGTGGATCTTGTCCATGCCCGTTTCCCGAGACAGGGGCACGAAAACAGCGGGCTGGCCCAGGTCTCCGTCCCATTTCGGAATTTCGTACTCCAGAATCAGGTGGTTGCGATAGGTGTTCCAGGTCAGCTCGTTGATCAGCCGGTGGTCCTGGTGCAGGTCGTGACGGTAGTGGGTGAAGATCAGGTCGGGGGCGGCGGTTTCCCGCCGGATTTCTTCGAAGGTCTCCTTGACCCTGGCCTGCTCGGTGGGCAGGAAACCGTCCCGGAATTCGTGAATGCGCAGCTCGATGGACGCGGCCTGCTCGGAAAACAGGTCTGCGCTGGCCATGGCTTCGTCGCGGCGGGCCTCGTTCGAGGCGAACACGATCCAGGTGAGGTGCACCGCGCGGTGTCCGGACAGCAGGGTGAGCAGGGTGCCGCCGCAGCCGATCTCGATGTCGTCGCAGTGGGCACCGAGGCACAAGACATTCAGGGGGCCCTGATCCGGCCCAAGCAGTGCGTGCAGCATGTTCAGAGCCCTTCCCGCCAGACCTGCCAGGGGCACTCGCCGGAGGCATGGAGTTCATCGAAGGCTTGTTTGTCCTTGAAGGTGTCCATGCACTTCCAGAAACCGTCATAGCGGTAGGCCATGAGCTGGTTGTCGGCGATCAGGCGCTCAAACGGTTCATGCACCAGTTCCTCGCCGTCCCGGATGTAGTCGAAGATTTTCTTCTTGAAGATGAAGAAGCCGCCGTTGACGGTGAGGCCGGTGTTGGTGGTGTCCTGGATGCTGTGCACGCTGCCGTCGTCGTTCAGGCGAACGTAGTGGAACGACTGCTGGGGCTGAACGCACAGGAAGCAGGCGGTCTTGTCGGATTCCTGGAAGAATTTCAGCATGTCGTCCAGGGGCACATCGGAGAGACCATCGGCGTAGTTGGCCATGAACATGTCGTCGGGGCCCAGACTGTCGAGGTACTTCTCGACCGCCTTCAGGCGCATGCCGATGTTGGATTTCAGGCCGGTGTCGGCGAACGTGATCTTCCAGTCATGGATGTCGGTCTTGGTCAGGTGGGCCTGGCCGGCTTCCAGCACGAAGTCGTTGGTCAGGCACTCGTCGTAGTTGAGGAAATAGTCCTTGATGACGTGGGCGTGGTGGCCCAGGCACAGGATGAAGTCCTTGTGGCCATGATGGGCATAGAACTTCATCAGGTTCCAGACGATTGGCCGATGGCCGATGGGGACCATGGGCTTGGGAATGTTGTCTGAAAACTCCCGGAGGCGCATCCCCAGCCCACCGCAGAACAGAACGACTTTCATCTTGGCGCTCCTCTCCTTCACGAATGCGGGAAAAAGGTGTCGATCATCTCCGCCCGGAGCTGATCGATCTGCCGGCCGGCGGGCAATTCAACGTCGTCGTAGGTCAGCGCGGTATCCATCGCCACTGGCCGCTTGACCACGCAGTTCTGGGCAACGCCCATGGGCAGCAGGTTCTGTGCCCGCGCGGTGTCAAAGTTCTCGATCAGCGCGTAGTTGGTGTAGCCACCGATGCCATCGAGAACATCCCCTTCCCGCAGGTCGCGTTTGGCGATCGCGACGGCTTCGCAGTAGGGGCGGCCGAGCGGAGTCACGGTGGCGTCCTGGCAAAGTACGCCCCGGCATACGGTGATGGGAATCTCCAGCTGGGGCAGGTGGAACGGGGTATAGAAGACGTAGAAGGGGCCGTCGCCCATTTTCAGGTATTTCAGGTAGTCCTGCTTCATGGGGTGGTCGGTGTACCCGATCACGAAAGCGCCGGTGGCCGGGGCTGCCCCCAGCAGGAAGTCGACGATGCCCCGGCCGGGCTGGAAGGCGCCCTCGGGAAAGTGGGGCAGACAGTGGCGGACGTCATCGCAGGCCGGGCCGTACATGCCCCGCTGGCCGACCCCGAACCCCAGGGCGTTGGCGGTGACGGTCAGTTCCATGGAGAGTTTGGTGCCATCCACGAACGACGTCATCATGTGGGGCTTCTGGTTGTGGGCCTCAGCGAATGCCTTTTGCGTTTCCGGGGTCCGGTGCACGTCATAGAACCCCTTGAGGTTGCCGGCACCGACCACCTCCAGGCCCATGGTCCGGACGTGTCGGGCCAGGTTGGAGGCCACTCCGGGCTCGTCGCCGTCGGAGTTCGAGTAGATCACTCCCATTCGGTCGGCGTAGTGCTTCATCAGAGGGCCGACGGTGGCGTCCATCTCGCAGTTGAGCACGAAGGTATGCTTGCCGGCCTTGATCGCTTCCAGAGTGGCCCAGGCGCCGTACTCCACCTCGCCGGTGGTTTCCAGGACTGCGTCGATGTCGGGGCTGTCGAAGGCGATCCGGGCGTCGTCGGTCACGGCCTGGGCGCGGTCCGCGATGGACCGGGCCAGCGCCTCCGCGGAGTGGACCTGCCGAATGTCCCCGGCGCCCGCCTGGGTCAGGATGGCCCGGGCGTTGTCCGGCGTGCGGTTCACCACCACGGCCAGGTGTATGGCCGGGAAAGCACTGAGAATCTGCGAGGCGATATGTTTTGCACTGTACCCGGCGCCCACTATGGCGAGCCGGATCGGCCGGTCTTCCTGAAGCCGTTTGGCGATGGCGGTGTCTACGATGATCATGCTCGGCCCTCCACGGTTACCTGAAGTCCGGCCACTGCGTGTCGTTGTCGGAAATGGCAGTGATCTCCAGGGGCCAGTCGATTGCAAACGCCGGGTCGTCGTAGCGGACGCCGGTCGCCGACTCGGGATGATAGAACTCGGTGGTGTGATAGTAGATCTCGGTGTCGTCCACCAGGGTCTGGTAGCCGGTGGCGCAGCCTTCGGGGATGTACAGCATCCGGGCGTTTGCCGCCGTCAGTTCGGTGGCGAACCATTGCTTGAAGGTGGGCGAGTCGCGGCGCAGGTCGACGATGACATCGTATACCGCCCCCCGGGGACAGCGGATGATTTTCACTTCCGCGTGCGGCGTCCTCTGGAAGTGCAGCCCACGCAAGGTGCCGGCGCGGGCGCTGACGCCGATGTTCGACTGGCGGATGCATGTGGCCAGTCCCATATCGGCCATTTCCTGCTCGCACCAGAGCCGGCCGAAAAACCCCCGGTCATCGCCAATGCGGTTGACGTCGATCAGGTAGGCACCGGCGATGGGGGTTTCGGTGAATTCCATGGAATCCGTCCTTCGCCCGGCTATTGCCAGAACAGGTCGCGACTGAGCTTGCCCTGCTCAATCAGGTTGGTGATGTGGGCAATCCGCTTGTACCGGATGCCCTCGTAATCGTCCTTGCTGAGGCCGAAGCGACGGTAGGACTCGTAACACTGCTCAACCCCCATGCGGGCGGTCCAGCGGGTTTTGAAATCCGGGAACACCGAGTGGATCTTGTCGAAATTGACCTTGTAGGAACGCGGGTCCGGGCCGGCGTCTTCGGCGTATTCCACCTCGCAGTTGGGCACCGTCTCCTTGACGAACTGTGCCAGCTCCCGCATCTGATAGTTCTCGCTGTTGCTGCCGACGTTGACGGCCAGGTTGTGTATGACCGGCTTGTCGGCGCGGAGGGCACAGATCACCGCCTGGGTGATGTCCTCGATGTGCACCAGCGGGCGCCAGGGCGTGCCGTCGCTCTTGAGCAGGATCTTGCCGGTGGTGTAGGCCCAGGCCACCAGGTTGTTGATGACCAAATCGAAGCGGATACGAGGGGAAACCCCGTAGGCCGTCGCGTTGCGCAGGAAGACCGGGCTGAAATGCCGGTCCGCCAATTGCGAAACGTCGCGCTCCACGTACACCTTGGATTTGGCGTAGGGCGTCACCGGGTTGAACTCCGCGGTTTCGTCCAGCACATCCTCGCCGGCCTTGCCGTACATGCTGCAGGAGGATGCGAACAGAAACCGGTCCACGCCAACGGCTTTCGCGATTTCCGCCAGGCGGACGGAGGCGCGGTGGTTGATGTCGTAGGTCAGGTCGGGGTTGATGTTGCCCAGGGGGTCGTTGGACAGGGCCGCCAGATGCACGATGGCATCGAAGCCTTCGATGTCCCTCGGCTCCACCTGGCGGACGTCCTTGGCGATGGTGGGGACGGCGAGGGGCTCGTCGCCGTAGGTACAGTAGCGGTAGAGGTCGGTGTCCAGACCGGTCACCTCAAACCCTTCCTCAAGCAGCATGGGCACCATCACGGTTCCAATGAAGCCCCTGTGTCCGGTAACCAGTACTTTCATGATGTCTCCTTGGCGTGCTAGGGGCGTTTCAGAAGCCCGAACTTGATGAGATCTACCAACTCATTCTTCATGGGCTCCTTGTACCAGTAGGCCCGCTTGAGGAGGTAAAAGAACAGGACCCGCTGATCACTGAAGGGAATGGGCGCGCGGGCGACCGCCTTGTAGAACTCGAGAATGCTGCGCCAGGTCTGGAGGACCATCCGGCGTTTCTGTGGATCCCAGAAATTGCGCTGGCGCTCGGCATCGGAGCGTTCCCAGCTGCTGGCCTCCGGGTGCATGCGGCGGTTGAACAGGTGGACTGGGATTTCATGGAACTTGCCATACAGCGTGAGCTCCACGATCAGGTTGATGTCCGAGGCGACGTAATTGCCCAGCAGTGCAGTCCGGGCCAGTGCCTCCCGGCGGATCAGGCCGTACATGAGGTTCTGCAGCCCGATCCGCCGGGTACATTCGATGAAACGGTCGGCGGGACGTTCGTCGCGAAGGTCCAGGTTGTCGTCGTAGTCCTCGATCGGCTGGCCGTGTTCGTCGATGATGCGGGTCTTGCCATAGGCCAGGACGACATCCGGATGTTGGTCCAGGACCTCCACACATCGTTCGAGCAGTGTCGGTTCGATCGGATCGTCGGCGTTCTGCCACCGGAAATACGGCGACCGGGCCGGCTCGAAGCAGCGGGCGTAGTTGCGGGCGGCGCCCAGATTGACCGGGTTGCGCAGGTAGGTGATCCGCTTGTCCTCGCGGGCAAACCGCCGGCAGATGTCCTCGGTGCCGTCCGTGGAGGCGTTGTCGGCAATGAAGAGGGAAAAATGGGGGTAGGTCTGGTTCAGAACCGAAGCCAGGGTCCCGGCCAAATATCGCTCTCCGTTGTATACGGGCAGTCCGATTGCAACCGGCGTGGCCAGGTCGTACTGCTGACTCATTGCGCTTTCCTTCGCCGAAAAATGCCGTCTTACTTGTTTGTTAATATTAGTACACTTTTGTAACAAAATGTATAGTGAAAAAGGACGGTAGGGGGCCGTTTTTGTCCCCTCTGACACAGGGCTGGACGGCCAGGGGACACTGAAACCATGGATCTATCAATGGGTTATGGAGGAGATTGCAGGCGGCACCCGAAGTCACGGAGTGCGCGAACCCTGGTGTTCGGGGTTGGGCTGTGTTGCCTGTTGACGCTGCCGGGTTGCGGGGACGATCCGGGGCAGGGGGCGGAGGCAGCCTCCGGCGGCGCGCCCTTTCGCGAAGAGGTCATAGACCCTGAAGGCCCCAACGCTCCCTGGGGCAAGGCGGTGGGTGACATCAACGGCGATGGTCTGATCGATATCGTCATCGGTGGTCACCGCCCCCGCTACCTGACACTGTTTGAACGGGGGCTGCGCAAGCTGGGGTTCGAGCCGGGCAAGGACCGGGTCGGGGAGCTGGTGTGGTACGAGAATCCCGGCTGGCAACGGCACCTTGTCAGCGAGCACTTCAGTATTCGGACGGAAATGGAAGTGGCGGACCTCAACGCCGACGGCCGCAATGACATTGTTGCGGTCACCGATCAGGGGCTGGTCTGGCTGGAAAATGGCGACTGGACCCCGCACTTGGTGGACCCCGCCAAGTTCCATGATGTCGAAGTGGCGGACTTGGATGGCGACGGGCAGCCGGAGCTGGTGGTGCGGAACCAGTCTCTGTTTGGTTACGCCAACGGCAATTTCGTGCGGGTATTCCAACGCGATGGCGACGGAGCCTGGCAGTCCCGGGATCTGCCGGTTCCCCACGGCGAAGGCTTGGTGGTGGTGGACATGAATAACGACCGGGCGCCGGACATCGTTGTCAACGGTGTCTGGTTGGCAAGCCCGGGGGCCGATGTGCTGCACCAGCCTTGGCTGCCGATTCACTACACCCTGGGTGCCGGGGGCGAGCCGCTGTGGCAGTGGGACGACACCTTTATCAGTACCGCCGATCTTAACCAGGATGGTTACCGGGATATTCTGCTGTCGCCGGCGGAAGAAGCGGGCGAGCACTATGACATTGCCTGGTTGATCAATCCCGGTCCTTCCGGAGATGGCTGGCGCAAGCAAGTGGTGGCACAAGGGGTCGAATCCGTCCACCACTTCGTGGCGGCGGCCGATGCCGACGGCGACGGCGACATGGATGTCCTGACGGCGGAAATGAACCAGGGCGAGGGCGACAACCCGGTTTCGGTGTACTGGAACGAGCCGGGAGGCTGGCGGGAAGACATCCTGTCCCACGATGCGGGTCACAGCCTCCGGGCCGTGGATATCGACGGGGATTTCGACGTCGACTTGATCGGCACCAACTGGGAGATTCGAAATTACCAGGAAGCCTACCCGGTCCGGATCTGGAGGAACCTGACGTCCCCAAAGGAGGACTGGGCCCGGCACGTCATTGATGACGACCGGCCGGGCCAGGCCACCAGCCTCCTTGCCAGGGACCTTGATGGCGACGGCTTCCCGGATCTGATATCCGGTGGCTGGTGGTACCGGAATCCGCACCGGCTGGCGGCCCCCTGGCCCCGTCAGCCATTGGGCGCAGGGGCCACGGATGCGGTGGTCGCCGACGACGTGGACGGTGACGGGGATGTGGATGTCATCGCCACCGGCTGGTACGCCTACCATGGGCACCCGAGCCTGCTGAGCCGTGCTTTCGACCTGTTGTCGGGCCGCCCCCGGCACCCGGGCAATCACGGCCAGCGTCTTTTCCTGGCCGAGAATCTGGGGGGCGGGCACTGGCGTCCGCGCCTGGTGGCGACCTCGGACGAGGGGGATTTCACCCAGGGTGCCGCGGTTCTGCCGGGGGGCGTCGGCTGGACAGTGCTGCTGTCCTGGCACCAGGAAGGCACCGGTCTGGACGCGCTGCATCTGGATCCCGGCAGGGCCGGGGCGTGGCGGATTGGCCGCTTCAGCCCCCATTCCCAGAGCGAGGACCTCAGTGTTGCGGACCTGGACCGGGACGGACGGCCCGACGTGGTGCTCGGTACCCGCTGGCTGCGCAACACCGGTGACGCCTGGCATCTTCGGGCGATGGATGAGCCGCCGGGCAAGCCGGACCGGAACGAGGTCGGCGACCTGGATGGTGATGGCTGGCCCGATGTGGTGGTCGGGTTCGAGGCAGTCAGCCGCCCCGGCGATCTGGTCTGGTACCGCAATCCCGCCGGAAACGGTGCCTGGCGGCGCAACCCGATTGCCCGGATGACCGGGCCCATGAGTCTTGGCCTGGGTGATCTGGATGGAGACTCGGATCTGGATGTGGTGGTCGGCGAGCACAATCTCGTCAGTCCCGGCCATGCCCGGTTGGTCTGGTTCGAGAACCTCGGCGCGGGCGTCGCTTGGCGGGGGCACCGGATCCATCAGGGCGATGAACACCACGACGGGGCCGTGCTTGCGGATCTGGACCGGGACGGTGACCTCGACATCGCCTCCATCGGATGGGGCCACCGGCGGGTGATGGTATACGAAAATCCGGGCTTATGAGGCGCTGGGTGGCTCCCGGGAAGCGGGCCCGCGACCCAGGCTTTGCCGAACGACGGAGCGCAGCTGCCACCATTCTTCCTGGCCGGCCAGCAGAAGCCGGGCGCCCACCAGCAGCAGAACGGCGTAAAGCCCAACAAACAGGCTGCCCCGGATAAGAAACTCCAGCAGCGGAGGGGCCCAGGGCAACGCCAGGCTCCAGGTCAGGGTGCCGGCCCCGGCGCCTCCCAGCATTGCCGGCAGAGACAGATAGGCCAGGCGCGCCAGGCCGAATCCGGTCCACCGGCGGATCATCATCAACAGCACCCAGGTCGTTGCCACCGCCAGCCAGCCCCGGGCCCAAGCCATCTGCGGCAGGCTGCCGGTGGCCAGCACCAGCAGCAGCGACAGAATGACTGCGGTGGACACCAGGTCGAACAGCAACAGGGCCCTGACCTTGCCAAGGGCAATGACCACGTCGCTGAGCAGGGCAAAGAAGCTGAAGGTGAAGAAAAACAGCCCGAACGGCCGGAGCAGGTCGGCGTAGTCACGCCATTGCGGCCCGAGCAGCACCTCCACCGTCAGGGTGGGGAACAGCATCAGGAACACCGTAATGGGAACCAGCAGGGTGATCATCAGGGCGCTGCTCAGGCGAACCCGATAGGCCAGTTGGGCCTGCCGGTGCTTGACCTGGGCCGTGGCGGCCAGCAACGGCTCGCTCATGGGGATGAGGATCGACAGCGCCGGTAGGAGGCTGACTTCCCGGACCAGGTTGTACCCCCCCAGAGCCTGGGTGCCGAAGAAGCGGGATACCAGCAGGTTGTCGACCTGAGAGCGGGTGAACCCCACCAGTCCACGCAGCAGCAGCCATTGTGAAAACCCCCATTGCTCCCGGAGTCGGGCCAGGGTGAAGGCGGGGCGATGCCGGTGCAGGAGGTAGGAGCCGGCCGCCAGTACCGTGGCCGAGACCAGATTGCCCAGAACGATGGCCCAGTAGCTGGCCTGGAACAGGGCGAACCCAATCACCGCGCAGAACGACAGCAGCTTCTGCCAGACGGTAAGCCGAAACAGGGGGCGATAGTTAAGATCCCGGGCCAGCCGCATCAGCCCCGGGTTCCTCAGTGCCCGGATCGGCAGCGCCAGTGCCGCCACCGACACCGCCAGCGCCAGGTCCGGTTCCTCGAAAAAGGCCGCGAAGGCTGGCGACAGCAGCACCACGATCACGGCGAGACTGGTTTTGATCAGGATATCCATGGACCAGGCGGTGTTGAGGTCCAGGTCGTCCACGGCGTCCTTTTGCACGATGTACTGCTGGTTTCCAGTTTCCACCAGCAGCTCGAACAGCTGCAGCAGGATGGTGATCAGGGCGATCACGCCAAAGTCGTCCGGGGTGAGCAGCCGGGCCAGAATCAGCGTGCTGACAATGCCGAGGCCGCGCTGGATCAGCTGGGTGCTGAGCAGCAGAAGGGCGCTTTTGATGACTTTCAGGCTGACGGACATCGGCCAGACAAGCTCGGAGGGTTGATCGGCGTGGCTAATGAAAGGTTTCTGCCATTAAAGCAGAAAAAGCCAGCAGTCGCTGGCTTTTTCATCCTCTGTGCGAGGGGTGGGTTCAGGCTTTGCGCCGACGGGCCACACCCAGGCCAACCAATCCCAGTCCCAGCAGGGCCAGGGTGCCGGGTTCCGGCACGGCTTCGGTTACGACCGTAAGCACGGATTTGCCGACGTAGAAGTCGCCCAGGGTCGGCAGCGTGGAGCTGATGGTCACATCCAGATAACCATCCGCGTTCAGGGCGCCGATCGCCTTGACGCCAAGGTCGTTGAAAAAGTCCGCGGTTCCGAACTGGAAATAACCCGTGTCGAAATCGAAGTCCTCAATGGTGAAGAGGATGGATTCCGGCAGCGGTTCGAACCAGTCTTTGTCATCCCAGATGTCGATCGCGAGCGTGCCGCTGACGGCTGTCCCCAGGGTGAAGCCATCATCGTTGATATCGTGGGTGTAGGTATGGGAACCCAGGTACCCCACCTTGACGTTCTGGTAGACCGTGTCGGTGATTACACCCGCGTTGGCAGCAGCGGACAAGGTCATGACCGCCCCAGCAACGATTCCTCCAACAAGCTGTTTCATATTGCCACCTTCCTTTCGTGTGTCTGTTGTGGTGCAACTGGATTGGAGCAAGGGGCGGGCCAGTTTTGAAAATACCATTTAAAACAATGAAGTGAGACCATTTATTGAGGCTGTCGGCGGCGTGAGTGTAAAAATATTCGACAGGCCGGGAGGGGGGGGGATCAGTCGCCCAGTGCCCGCGCCGCCGCCTGCAGGCGGTCCGCCGCCGCTCGGCAGGACGCGTAGTCACAGGGCGCCAGGAGTGTGACCATTCGGAACCGGGTATCTCCCTGAAATATGGCGGGTATCTGAAGCAGTTTGGCGGTCCGGTAGTTGTCGCTGGTGTACTGGCCGACGGTGTAAAGGTTTTTGACAAGCACCCGCTGGCCGGTGCTCAGGGAACGCCAGGTGGTCAGGCCATGGGTGGCCTCCCCCTCCCGGTACCAACGGGCGTCGAACAGGTCGTTTGACAGGTAGGGCACGATTTTCGCGTCTGGCGAAGGCCGCCGGTAGCGGGACACCACCGCGAAAACGGCGCTGTCGGAGACGCGGGCGTAGCGGCTTGTGAAGTGCGGGGGAAGCGCCGGTACCATGGGCGGCGGTGCAGCCATCGCTTCCAGGCCTGTGGGCAGGGCCTCGTCCGGGGCCAGGTCGCTGGCGCCGGACCGTGCCATATGCAGGGCGCCCTGGCTGGCCATCAGGCAGACCAGCACCGGAATCAGCGAGGTCAGGGACACCGTACCGGCTGCGTGCCCGGGCCTGTGGATGCGTTTTCGGACCGGGGAAAAATAGATCGCCGGCACCACCGCCAAGCCATAGAGCAGCCAGCCGAACAGTTCGTGGTCCCGGACCAGGGGGCTGTCCATGTCGGTGGTGTAGGCGACGGCCACAAGCACGACGATGCGCACCCAGTTCACCACTAGGGCGATGGTGGTGGCCAGCGTCAGGGTCACGGCCCAGCCCTTCCAGCGAAAGTCGTTGAGGATCGACAACACCGCGCCCAGCAGCAGGGAGATCGCCAGGTAACCAATGCCCGAGCAGCCGTCGGCGATGACCAGGCGACCATAAGGCAGGGTGATGTGGTTGCCCTCGATCAGGGCGGTCATCCCGACGCTGCTGACCAGGTGGCCGACCACCACCGATGCGAGGGCCACGAGAGCGGGGATCAGGTCGCTCCAGATCGGGATCGACAGCCCCAGCAGCAGGGCGTGGGGCAGGAACGCGAGGGCGGCCCGTGCGCCCAGCAGAGTCCAGGCGATCAGCACCATGCCCGTGGGCAGGCACAGATAGCTCAGAGTGTCGATGCGGACGCTCTCGAAAATGGACCAAGCAAGGGTCAGGATAACCAGCAGGGCGGCCCCGACGGGGTGGAACCGGCGTCCGGCCGGTTCGCCGGCGGGCAGTCGGGGAGGATGGCGGAACAGCAGGTAGAGGTAGATCAAGGCAGTGGGCAGACCGTGGGCCATGACCTGTTCCCATGCCAGCCAGATCGACGCCAGCCGGGTCCAGGTGGGCAGGAACAGCAGTACGCCAAGCACGGTGACCAGGGCGTACCACCAGGAGGCCGGCATCTGCCAGTGCAGTCGCATGGACGCTGTGCCCGTGGTGTTCACAGCTGCTGTTTGATGCGGCTGCGGTGGGACTTGATCTGGTCGTTGTCCGGCGCCAGGGCGAAGGCCCTCTCGATGATATGGTCCGCCTGGGCGTGGTCACCGGACAGGTGCAGTATCCAGGCATAGGTGTCGAGCACGTCGGCGTTGTCCGGCGCCAGTTCGGCGGCACGGCCGGCCAGTTCCAGGGCTCTTTCGGCGTTACGCTCACGCAGAATCCAGGCGAGGTTGTTCAGCGCGACGACGTGGTCCGGTGCCTGCTCCAGCACGGCCTGGTACTGCTGCGCCGCCGCGTCCTCCTCGCCACTTTGCAGCAGCCAGGTGCCCCGGGCCAGCAGGGTGTCCGGCTGCCGGCCCAGGGTGGACTCCAGGGCGTCCAGGGCACTCAGCGCTTCCGGGATCCGGCCCTGTTGCCCGAGGAGCTGAACTTCCAGCAGGGCGTAGGTCCGGTTGTCCGGCGCCAGGGCCCGGGCCTCGGCGGCCTTGGCCAAGGCAGTCTGCCAGTTCCGGTCACGTCCGGCCTGTTGGGATTCCGCCATCAGCAGTTGCCCTTCCACGTGCCGGTAAAGGGGCGACTCGTTGCCCATGTGTTCCGACAGTTCCCGGCGGGCACTTTCCAGTTGGCCCTGCCGGACACTGGCCAGGATGCGCAGGGCGTCGGTGCTGTCCCTCAGTTCCGGGTGGCTGCGTCCCAGTTCGCCCAGCCAGTCGCGCACCGGTGTGTCCGGCGCCACCAGCCGGTGGGCCTGGGCGGCACGCTGGAGGTAGCCCGCTGCCTGGGGTGACCGGGGCGCTTGCCGGGCCAGGGCCAAGTACGCCTGTTCCGCCTCGGCGCCAAGTCCGCGCCGGGTATAGAGAGCGGCCAGAGCCTGTCGGGCGGCGTCATTGTCGGGGTGGTCGGCAACCAGTTGTTCCAGGCGTGCCTGGGCCCGGTCGGCCTCGCCTAGCTGGAGATCGGCCATGCTGGCCAGGATGACCGCTTCGGGCTGATTGCCATAGCCGTTCAGGAGCGAGTCGCGAATCTCACCGGCTTCCTGGTCCTCATGGTTCGCCAGCAGAAGCTTCAGATACAGGCCGGTTGCGGCCCATTCTGCCGGGTTGGTGGTGAAGGCCATGCGCAGCTGGCCCAGAGCCTGCTGGGTCTGTTGCTGCGAAAGGTAATAGCGGGCTAGGGCGAGTCGCAGGCGGACGCGCTCCGGCTCATTGGCAATGGCCTTGCTCAGGCTGGCCAGACCCTCCTGCCGGTGTTCGGCCATGCTCAGAGCCAGCACCCCATGCATGGCAAGCAAGTCGTTGTCGTTGGGGCGGGCCTGCAGTGCCCGCGCCAGGATCCCGTAGGCTTTTTCCCGTTGGCCCAGGTCTACTTGTGCCGCGGTGGCTGCCTGGATGAACGGCGTTGGGCTGGTTTCCGGGTCCAGGTAGGTGTCGAGCAACCGGGCACTTTCCTCGGTGTCCCCGGTTCCTGCCTCCACCGTGCCCAGCAGCAGCCCGATGCGACTGTTCTCCGGGTTGAGCTTGAGAACATCCTGGAGAATGGTCTTGGCATCGTCCAGGCGGTTCTCTTCAATGGCGGTGATCGCCGAGCGGACCTGTTCGTCCACCTCCGAGTCGGCATTCTCGGCCAGCAGCTGGTTGTACACCTGGGCTTCGCTGATCCGGCCCTGTTCGGTCAGGACCTTGGACAGGGCCAGCAGCACCTGACGCCGGACCGGCAACAGCACGTCGGCGTCGGGAATGGCGGTTACGGCTTCGGTCAGGGATTCGGTAGCCGCTTCCAGCTGGTTGCTCCGGTACAGGGCAATGCCCTTGAGATACAGGATGCCGGGGTTGGCCGGATGGGTGGCCAGCCAGTCGTTGGCGGTATCGATGACCCGAGCGTTCTGGCGCAGGTCCAGGCGTGACTTGAGCAGCCCCTCCATCGCCTCGGGGTTCGCCGGGTGAGCGGTGACCAGGGGGGCAAATCGGGCTTCCGCTTCATCGGGCCGGCCGGACTGCCTCAGGATTTCGCCTTCGATCAGGTCTGCTTCGAGGCGCTCCTCCGGCGTCGAGGGCTGGAAGCCCGCCATGGTTTCCCGGGCGGATACATGTTTGCGCAGGCGCAGGTAGGCCCTGGCCAGGGGCAGGGCGGTGTCGTGGGGATGGTCGCCGCGGACCTGTTCAAGCAGGGTCGCGGCTTGTTTGGCGGCACCGATGTCCATGTAGAGATCAACCAGGGTCAGCCGGTGGGACAGGCTGGCCGGTTCCAGCTGAATGGCGTTCCGGGTTTCCAGAATGGCCGAGCGGTACTGTCCCTGTGCGACGTAGGTGGCTGCCCGCTCCATATGCGAGGCGGCGTCGGGGCTGGCGTCCTGCTTGCCGCAGGCGGTCAGCAGCGGCAATACCAGCATGGCCGCCAGCAGGGTGGCCCGTCCGGGGCGGTGGGTTCGGGGGCTATGCATGGCGTCGTCACTCCTTGGCGGATCCGGTTCCAGTCCCTGTAGCTAAGAGGCGTCGGAGGTCGTCCGGATCCGGTATTTGTCGGTCAGGTTGTAGAGGGTGGGGCGGGTGATGCCCAAGAGGCGGGCTGCCTGGGCCATGTTATAGGCTGAGGTCTGCAGGGCGGTTTCGATGGCCTGCCGTTCCGCCTGCTCCCGGACTTGCCGGAGATTGAGGTGATGGCCGGAGTCGGACGCCGGCGTGTCCAGTTCCAGATCCCGGGCGCTGACGCGCTTGCCGTCGGCCATGATGGTCGCGCGTTTGACCTTGTTGATCATCTCCCGGACGTTGCCGGGCCACTCATAGCGGCCAATGGCGCTGATGGCGTCCTCGGAAAAACTCAGGTTGGGGCGCTCCACCTGCTTGCCCAGGTTTTTCAGGAGCGACTGGGCGATGACCAGGGCATCGCCGTCGCGCTCCCGGAGCGCCGGCACCTCCAGGGTGATTTCACTGATCCGGTAGTACAGATCTTCCCGGAACAGGCCGTCGGCGATCAGTTGGCGGACGTCTCGGTGGGTGGCGCAGACCACCCGGACATCGACGGGTATGGGGTTGACGGAACCCACCCTGTCGACCACCCGTTCCTGCAGGAAGCGCAGAAGCTTGGCCTGCAACGGCATGGGCATGTCGCCGATTTCATCGAGAAACAGGGTGCCGCCGTTGGCGTGCTCGATTTTCCCCTTTTTGCCTTGGGTGGCGCCGGTGAACGCGCCTTTCTCGAAGCCGAACAGTTCGCTTTCCAGCAGGTTCTCGGGAATGGCGGCACAGTTGATGGCGGCGAAGGGTTTGCCGGCCCGGGGGCTGAGGTCATGCAGCGCTCGCGCCAGCAGCTCCTTGCCGGTGCCGGTTTCGCCGGTGATCAGGGTGGTGACGTCGGTGGGGGCGATTTTTTCCAGGGTCCGGCAGATGGACAGCATCTGTGGGCTGGCGGCGACGATGCCCTTGATGTTGGTGCCGTTCGGCTGCTGCGAGAGGTAGTGGTTTTCCTGTTCCAGTTCGGCGATCCGGAACGCCCGGTTGACGACGAAGGTCAGGATGTCCGCATCCAGGGGCTTCTGGTAGAAGTCGCAGGCGCCCATGCCTATGGCCTTGACGGCGTTTTCCTTGTCTTCCCGGCCGGTCACCACGATGACCTTGGTCTGCGGCGCGAGATGCAGGATCTCTTCAAGCAGGCCGAAGCCCTCCGTCGCACCACCGGGATCCGGTGGCAACCCCAGGTCCAGCGTGACCACCTGAGGCTCGGTCCGGCGCAGCGCGGCGATCGCGGTATCGCGATCGGAAGCCACGTTGACTTCGAGGTCCTCGCTGAAGCACCACCGCATCTGGCTCTGCAGTCCGGGGTCGTCCTCTACGATTAGGAGTCTTCTGGTCACAACGACAACAAGTCCCTTGCTACTGGAGGCCTTTTTATTTGGGGAAACGCGGAGGTTTCGAAAGGCGCCTATGATTGATTCTTAACTGAAGATTGACACTTTGCAATGCTGGTATTGAATTATGTGCCAGAGTGTCAATTAACCGACGCCCTCCTGTCGGTTTCCCTCATGGAAAACCGTCTGGCCATCGGATGCCTCTGCGCCGGTTTCCAGCGTATGGGCCAGCGGAATGCGCACCGAGAAACAGGAACCGACGCCCCGTTCGCTGGTGACATCGATGGTGCCGCCCAGTTGTTTGATGTACTCCCGTGCCTGGTAGGCGCCGATGCCCATGCCGGTCAATCCCTTGGTGCTTTCGAATGGCTTGAACAGAGAGGTCCGGATGAACTCGTCCGTCATGCCGACGCCGGTATCCTGGATGAACAGCACGACGTTGCCGGTGGCGATTTTCAGGTTCAGGGTGATTTCCCCATCCGGCGGCGTGGCATCCTGGGCATTTTGGATCAGGTGCCCGAGGACACCGCGCAGTTGCTCCGGATGCGCCCGCACGATGGCTCTGGGCGGTTCGCCGACCAGACGGGGCGCCGGTTTCTGGTGTCGGTAGGCCTCCGCCAGCTCCACCGTCAGGGCGCCCAGATCCACCTCGGTGAGCGTCGCTTCCTCGTCGCCGGTGGGCTTGCGGATGTGGTCGACCAGATTGGACATCTTGCGCACCGCGTGCTCGGTGGTGTTGATCATGTCGTCGATGAAGGCAGGGTTGTGGCGGTGTTTGTCGGCGTTGCGTACCAGCAGGGACAGCTGCGCGATCACGGTTTTCAGGTCATGCACCATGAATGCCGAGGCCTTGTTCACCGCCTCGAACTGCATGGCCCGCGACAGCCGGTGCTGGGCGTCTGCCTGTGCCAGCAGGTTGCAGGCCTGCCGCGCCACCACTTTGATCAGGTCGTAGTTTTCCCAGTTCAATTCCACCTTGGCGTAGGGCGTTCCCACCAGCGCGATGCCGTACAGCTCGTTGCCCAGATACAGGGGGATGATCAGCCAGGCGTCGGGCGTTTTCATGATCGGTTCGGGGATTTCCAGCAGGTTGTAGGTGATCGGGTCCGCCCGGTATTCCCGCAGATCCACCACCCATTCCCGGTCTTCCAGAAACCGGATCAGCTCGGCGTCACCGTCGATGGCGGTGTGTCTCGGCATCGACAGGTTGACCGCTGTCTTCATCTGGTAGTCACCCTGCTCATCCCGGATCCAAAGGGCACCGGCGTTGCTTTCCACCAGCCCCGAGAGGATACGGATCACCCGGGTCGGCAGCGGCGGATTGTCGCCCACGTTGGCCAGTTCCCGGGTCATTTTCAGCCACTCCTCCCGGTAGTCGTACTTGTAGTCGAAGAAGTTCTGGCTGATCAGGACCATGAGGCGGGCCCGGAGCCGGCGGGATAACAGCAGCGTGATCAGGAACGCCAGGGCGATGGTCAGGAACAGAACCCGCAGGGCGCCTCCCCAGTCGCCCCCGAGCGCCTTGACGTAGTAGCCGCCGACGGCCAGAAGCAGGAGGTAGCCACCGGCGAAAATCAGCGTGCCGGCGTGGAAGACAGCGGAACGGGAGAGCTGGAAATCAATAGGTTGCTTACGGGTGTTGACCACGTTGATGGCCAGCAACGGAACCATCATCGCATTGACCAGACCGCGGGCGTTCCAGAAGGACTCCGCCAGTTGGCCGAACAGCAGGGCATCGGCGTACATGAAGAAGTCGAACGCGAAGATGGTGCCGACGGCGATGCACAGATACTTGATGCTGGAACGGCCCAGCCCAGAGGCGTTGCGCCAGATCTGCTCGATCAGGGAGAGCCCCAGCAGCGACAGCGCGATTTGGCCGAGAATCTTGGTCTTACCGCTGAGCGGTGTCCATTCGAACACGAACTCGAGGGAGCCAAAGCCCAGCAGAAGCACCACCAGTAACAGGGTGGCGGCGCTGAGGACCCGTTTCATGTCGTCGTGGAGGGTGGCGCGCTGGGAAATGTCCCGGAGCATCGCGAGCAGCAGGGCGATCCAGCTGGCGTCCCGCAGCAACTCCAGCAGGTAGCGGATGAGGAAATCGGGCAACCCCCACAGGCTCTGGCTGACCAGTGCGCCGGCCCAAAGGGCCGATACCAGAGCGGACAGCGCCAGGGTCTGGTCCACGTCCCGCCGCATGTAGCGAACCGCCACCAGAACGGCAAGCAGGGTGAAGGTGAGCGCGGCTACCCCGTGGCTGATCAGGCTGAAATCACTAAGCATCGCTCGCTTCCTGCCACGCGGTCCGCATCCCTGGCCGCAGAGGGCTACACCGGCTTCTTGTTTTCCCGGTAAAAGTGGAAAATCTCCCGAAGCGGTCGTTGGGGGCGGAAGCCGAATTCCCGGCTGAACGCCCTGCCATCAATAATGACAGGATACTTGAAAAACGCGATCAGGTACGATGGAAAGCTCTTCAGGCGCAGCGCTTTCAGCAGCAGGCGCGGTACCACCGGTGGCACCGAGGGAATGGGGATCCGGGTGCAGCCGCAGAGCTTGAGTGCCTGCTGATAGGCCACCCAGTCGTCGGGGGCCACGTTGAACACGCCGCGCACCGGTTTCTTGTAGGCCAGCACAATGGCGTCGGCCATATCGTCGATATGGATAAACTGCATCATGGGCGAAAAGCCCGCCAGCACCGGGGCCCGTTCGCTCGCCAGCAGCGTGCCGATGCTGTTGCGGACGCCGGGGCCCACGATGTTGCAGGGCCGCAGGATGGTGATGTTGAGATCGGGGTAACGCCAGAGGTAGATGTTGGCGAGATTCTCCAGTTCCACCGAATCCACCAGGTCCGAACTCAGGCCGGCGGCCTTCAGGGGAGCGGATTCGTCGATCAGCGCTGGGTTATAGGCGACGGCGCCGTATACGTGATAGGTCGACAGCACCACCACCCGCTGGATGCCGTACTTGTGGCTCAGGTCGAGCAGCTTTTGGGTACCCAGAACGTTGGCGTTGTATCGCCGCATCCGGGTCAGCTGGCTGGACTGGATGCGGCCGAGGTGGATGACGCCGTCGAACTGATAGCGACGAAACAAGTCCTCAAACACCCGCTTGGTGAAATCGATGCGATAGCTGGGGATGTCATCGCCGAGGTAGACCTGTTCCCGGAAGTCCACCGCCACCAGGTCGCAATGGTCGCGCAGGCGTTGGATCACCTGCTGGGCGAGGGCGCCAGCGGCGCCGGTAACGAGAATTTGGGGGCGCTTTTGCTTGGCCATTAGAACAGAGTTTTCCTTTCGCTGAGTCCCTTGTCGATCAGGCGGCTGATTTCGGCCTTGACCTGTTCCACCCGTTCGGTGACCTGCTCCTCGGGAATGTCGAGGTCGTCGAAATACATCGGCGGCCCGAAATTGAGGTGGACTTTCGCCGGCAGGACCACCGGCATGGCCACAGGCGCGTAGGGAATGCCAAGCATTCGGGCCAGCGGCTTGATGTTGGCAATGGCCGGTATGGTTTCCTCGCAGCCGACCACGCCGACCGGCACGATAGGGGCCCGGTATTTCATCGCCAAGTGCATGAAACCGTTACCAAACCGCTTCAGCTGATAGCGGTTGCGGTACAGTTTGCCGGAGCCCCGGACCCCTTCCGGGAACACAATGACCGCCTCGCCATTGGCCAGCATCTTGGCACAGTTCACCGGGTCCCCCAGCACCGCACCCATTTCGTTGAGCAAATTGCCGATCCAAGGCACGGTAGGAAAGAACCGCTCAATCATGGCCCGGGGAATACGGGGGGGTTCCTGCCGCGAGGCCAGGGCGTAGCCGATCAGCAACCCGTCCAGGGGCAGTTGCCCGCTGTGGTTGGCGATGATCAGGACGGGGCCCTCGGCGGGCACCTGCTCAACGCCGTGGGCCTCGACACGGAAGTATTTCTCATAGATCAGGCGGGTCAGCCAGAATCCGTACTTGATCGCCTCGTTGTTGTAGCCCCAGGGGTCGTACCCGAGGGAGCCGATGGGTTTCTGAATTCGGTTGATGTGTTCGTCGATCTCCGCCGGGATCAGTTTGCGTTTCAGGATGGTCGCCAGGCCCATTGTCTCTCCTTGAGGTGTTATCGCCCGATCAGCACGCCGAGGGTGTGGCTTTGCCCGGTATTAAGCACTCGGTAGTCGCTCGCCGCATTGGCCGTTTCGACGCACAGCATCCTGGGCCATTCCGTGGCGGGGAAATCCGACAGCCGGGCCGCTTTGTCCGGGCCCGGGTTCCAGACCACCGTGGAGTCGCTGCCGACCGGGGTGAGCTTGCGGCTGCCCGCGGGCGTAACGACGGTCAGCGGCTCGCCGCTTTCGTAGATCCGGTCGGTCTCGCCGGAAAAATAGACCGGACCCTCCTGAAATGTGTACGCCCAGTTGTCCAGAGTGTCGATGTAGCTGCTGTAGCCAAGCCCCAGGACCCGTGTTCGGATCAGGTCGGGGGTGGGCAGGTAGGTGTGCAGCGCCTGGCTGAGGGCGAGTGGTTCGGCGCCCAGGTTGGTGGTGGTCAGCGCCAGCCGGCAGCCGCGCACGGAAAAATGAAAGGTGATCAGTGCCAGGGCATGCCCGCTCCAGAGATCCGCGAAATCATCGTTGCCGTCGAGGGCCAGGCTGATTTCCACCTCGTGGGCATTTTCCCGGACATCCTCCAGACGCCAGAGCGCGGTGCGGG
The DNA here is from genome assembly GCF_001981305.1 of Marinobacter lutaoensis. GTDB lineage: Bacteria > Pseudomonadota > Gammaproteobacteria > Pseudomonadales > Oleiphilaceae > Marinobacter > Marinobacter lutaoensis. Next base: position 681,746 of record NZ_MSCW01000001.1, read on the forward strand.
CAAAGCCATGGGGCTGCTCCGTGTGGATGCGCTTGCGCACTTCCGGCGGGTTCCGTTCGGGCACGCCGAACCAGGGCCAGCACAGCGGTATACCGCCGCGAATTGCCACGCCCGGTTCGAACCGGGCGGCCGGACTCAGCCACAGCCATTGAGCTTCGTCGGTGGGCTGAAACTGCACCAAGTGCGCGCCCTGGAGAGTCAGGGTGGCGTTGAACAGCGGGTGGCGGATTTCCAGGGCTTCCAACCGGCCCAGGGTGATCCAGCGGGTGAAGGCCCATTGTCCGGGGGCCAGGGGCCGGGAGGGACGGTGACTGCTTTCGGACATGGCGTCGGTTTCGTACCGTTTTTTAGGGGTATGTGCTTATCATGAGCGTAAATTAAAAGTGCCGGGGCCGCGAGGTTTCCATCTAAAATAGCACCCGTGATGGGGGAGAACAGGCGATGAACGACTCAGTGATAACCCCCATCGGTCGCCCCCGGTTGCAGGCCGGTCGGGAGCCGATGGATGGAACCACCGGTGCCGCCCTGGGGCTGGAAAGCGCTCCGGAACGGCCCTGCTGGACCCTGACCGAGGCATGGCTCGATGGCGTCGCCGGCGCCCTGGCGGAGCAGGGCTGGTTGGCCCTGGATGCCTGTGATTGCCTGTCCCGGCCACTGCTGGAAGCACTGCGGGAGGAAATCCGCATACTGGATCGCACCGATGCCATGCAGGCGGCTGGCGTCGGTCGGGGGGCGGACCGGATACGCGACCGGTCGATCCGCCGTGACCGGATCAGCTGGCTGCAGGGAATCACGCCGCCTCAGACCGAGCTGTTCGGCTTTCTGGAAGCTCTGCGAACTGGCCTCAACCGGCAGCTGTTCCTGGGCCTGAAACGTTTCGAAAGCCACTACGCAACCTACCATGCCGGCGACTTCTACAAGCGCCACCTGGACAGCTTCCGCGGCCGGGCATCCCGGGTGGTCAGTCTGGTGCTGTATTTCAACGACGGCTGGCGCCCCGAGGACGGTGGCGCCCTGCGGGTATTCAGCCGGGACGACGACACCCGGGTATGCGCCGAAGTATTGCCGGAGTTCGGTACTTTGGTGTTGTTCCTGAGCGAGGAAATTCCGCACGAGGTGTTGCCGGCCGCCCGCACCCGCTACAGCCTAGCCTGCTGGTTCCGGCAGGACGAGGTGCCGCTGCCACTGTCCCCGTGATTGGCCTTCGGTGGCCAGCCGTTTCACATTTCCACTTCCGGGAATTATAATCGTCCCGACTCAGGATGAGCCGGCGAGACTCTCCCCCGACTTCAAGGATTGAAATCATGCTTCAGGCAACTGCATTGCCCGTGGGTGCCCATGGTGGCGAGGTACGTTGGATGTATTTCGCCATACCCGGCTTGAAGCCGGCCCACATCCTCCATTTCCATATGTACAGAAGGCCGAAGGGCGGGTTCACCGGCCCAAACCGATGTTGTCAGTGCCGTAGTGTGCATGTGCATCTCCATCTCCATGATCGACGACTGTAGACAGTGACGCCAGGGAGGGTGGACACATGGGCGTACCCGTAACCGATCC
>NZ_MSCW01000010.1 GCF_001981305.1 Marinobacter lutaoensis
CCTGGTTCGTAGCCAGGTACTCTATCCAGCTGAGCTACAGCCGCGCATTCATCACTCTTGCGTTGAGCGCTACCTCAACCGTTCTCACTTCCCCTGATCGGAAAATGGCGGAGAGGGAGGGATTCGAACCCTCGATACGCTAAACGCGTATGGTTCCTTAGCAGGGAACTGGTTTCAGCCACTCACCCACCTCTCCGTGAGAACGGGGCGTATACTACCATAATTTTTCAGTTTTCATAGGGTTGACACGAATTTTTTCGTTTCGGGTTGCCCGGATACAAAAAAGGCCGTTCGGGGTGTTCCTGAACGGCCTTCTTGGCATCAACGGTTGCCCGGTTCCGGCTCCTCGGAGCCCTTTTCCGACTGAATCCGTTGGTAGATTTCCTCGCGATGAACGGCCACATCCTTTGGGGCGTTAACCCCGATACGAACCTGGTTTCCCTTCACCCCCAACACGGTCACGGTGATGTCGTCACCGATCATCAGAGTTTCGCCAACACGGCGGGTCAAAATCAACATATCCCTTACTCCCTATCCAGAGCGTCTACTACCTGTTCCGACAAATGGTGTGTTTGTATATTTCTTATACTTTTTATTTTTATAATGAGATCACCGACAGCCAAAAGACGCACATTCCCTTATACCTGCGAATGCACGCCCCCGGCCAGCGGGCTCACAACCCCACAACAGACCTGCGGATTATCCGCACATCAGGCCTCTTCGGTCCCGTTCCTGTCCAGTTCAAATGCGCTGTGAAGCGCGCGAACGGCAAGTTCGAGATACTTCTCGTCGATCACCACCGAAATCTTGATTTCCGATGTGGAGATCATCTGAATGTTGATGCCCTCTTTCGACAAGGCCTCAAACATTTTCGTGGCCACGCCCGCGTGCGAACGCATGCCGACCCCCACGATGCTGACCTTGGCGATCTTGCTGTCGCCGACCACCTCACCGGCCGACAACTCGTCCGCCACGCCCTGGAGCACTTCCCGGGCACGCTTGAAGTCGTTGCGGTGCACCGTGAAGGTGAAGGCAGTCTTGTTGTCCTCGCCGACATTCTGGACGATCATGTCCACTTCAATGTTGGCATCACTGACCGGCTTGAGGATACGCAGGGCACTGCCCGGGGTATCCGGCACGCCGGAAATGGTCAGTTTGGCTTCATCGCGGTTAAAGGCAATGCCGGAGACGACCGGTTGTTCCATGGTGTCTTCATCCTCAAAAGTGATCAGAGTGCCCTCGCCCTCTTCGAAGCTCGACAGCACCCGTAAAGGAACATTGTACTTACCCGCAAACTCGACGGAGCGAATCTGGAGCACCTTGGAGCCCAGGCTCGCCATTTCCAGCATCTCCTCGAAGGTGATGCGCTCGAGGCGCCGGGCACTGTCCACCACCCGCGGGTCGGTGGTGTAGACACCGTCCACGTCGGTGTAGATCTGGCATTCGTCCGCCTTCAGGGCCGCCGCCAGCGCAACCGCCGTGGTATCGGAACCACCACGCCCCAGGGTGGTGATGTCCCCCTTCTCGTCGATCCCCTGGAACCCGGCCACCACCACCACGCGGCCAGCGTCCAGGTCCGCCCGCATGCGGTGCTCGTCGATGTGCTGGATACGGGCCTTGGTGTGACTGCTGTCGGTCAGGATGCGAACCTGGGAACCGGTGTAAGAACGCGCCTCGCAACCACGCTTATGCAGGGCCATGGCCAGCAACGCAATGGTCACCTGCTCGCCGGTGGACACCAGAACATCCATTTCCCGGGGGGTCGGTTCCTCCATGATTTCCTTGGCAAGCGAAATCAGGCGGTTGGTCTCCCCGCTCATCGCGGATACCACGACCACGATGTCATGACCTTCCTTGCGAAAACGGCACACCTTGTCGGCAACCGCCTCGATACGCTCAATGGTGCCTACCGAAGTACCACCAAATTTCTGAACCAACAGCGCCATGTCTTTGCCAAACTCCGAACCAGGGACTCGCAGCGGAGCCGACGGCTCCGCCAGTCAAAAGAAAACGGGCGGGATTATAAACCCCGGCCCGCTCCCGAAAACAGTTGCTCAAGCAATATTTTTCTCGACCCACTCAGGCACCCCGGCCAGCGCCTCCGCCAACCGGGACGGATCGCTGCCGCCCCCCTGAGCCATGTCCGGGCGACCACCGCCCTTACCATCCACCTGGGCCGCCAGGTGCTTCATGATGTCGCCGGCCTTGATCCGACTGGTCGCGGACTTGGTGACCCCAGCCACCAGGATAACCTTGCCTTCCTCTACCGTGGCCAACACCACCACACCCTCGCCCAGCTTGTTCTTGAGCTGGTCGGCGGTTTCCATCAGGGCCTTGCGATCGGCACCGTCGAGCTGTGCCGCCACCACTTTGAGACCGGCCACGTCCACCGCCGATGCCGCCAGATCGTTGCCCGCGGAACTGGCAAGCCGGGCCTTGAGGGTATCCACCTCCTTCTCCAGCTGGCGATTGCGGTCCAGCAACTGCTGAACCTTCTCCGCCAGAGTGTCCCGGGTGGCCTTCACCAGTTTCCCAGTTTCGCGCAGGGCCCGCTCGGTTTCCTCGACCCAGGCCAGCGCACCCAGGCCGGTAACCGCCTCGATCCGCCGTACGCCGGCGGAAATACCGCTCTCGGAGGTAATCCGGAACAGCCCGATGTCACCGGTACGGGCCACGTGAGTGCCTCCGCACAACTCGATCGAATAGTTGTCGGTGCCCATGGTCAGAACCCGCACGGTATCGCCATACTTCTCTCCGAACAGGGCCATGGCACCTTTCTCCCGGGCCGTGTCGATGTCGGTGATCTCGATCTGCACCGGCGTGTTGGCCAGCACCTGTTCGTTGACTTCACGCTCGATCTCCCGCAGCTGCTCGGGGGTCACCGCCTCGAAGTGGGAAAAGTCGAAGCGCAGCTTGTCCGGATCCACCAGCGAGCCCTTCTGGCTGACATGCTCGCCCAGCACCTTACGCAGCGCGGCATGAAGCAGGTGCGTGGCGGAGTGGTTACGCTTGATGCGCTCGCGGCGGGCATGATCAATGCGGGCATCCACTTCCAGACCCGGAAAGATCTCCCCTTCCAGAACGGTGCCGATATGCAGATGGTTGTCCCCTTCCTTGCGGGTATCGGTCACCTGAAAGCGCCCGCCACTCCAAGTCAGCAACCCGGTATCACCCACTTGGCCGCCGGATTCGGCGTAGAACGGGGTCCGCTCCAGCACCACCACGGCTTCGTCGCCAGCCTGAGCGTTACGCGCCTCGCCGTCCACCAGTACCGCCCGGATGGTCTCGTGGCCGTCGATGCGCTCGTAGCCGGTGAATTCGGTGCGGCCGTCCAGGGACAGCCCGGTGGCGTTGTAGTCGATGCTGAACTTGCTGGCGGCGCGGGCACGCTCACGCTGCTGCTCCATGGCCGCCTCGTAGCCCTCGTAATCCAGGGTCAACCCCCGCTCCCGGGCGATGTCGTTGGTCAGGTCCACCGGGAAGCCGTAGGTGTCGTAGAGGGTGAAAATGGTCTCGCCCGGGATCACCGTACCCTTGAGCTGGGCGATATCCTGCTCCAGCAGGCGCAGGCCCTTGTCCAGAGTCTTGGCGAACTGCTCCTCCTCCTGCAGCAGCACCTTCTCGATCTGCTTCTGGCTGCTGACCAGTTGCGGGTAGGCCTCCCCCATCAGTTTCACCAAAGCGTCGGTGAGCCGGTAGAAGAACGGCTCCCTGGCACCCAGCTTGTTGCCGTGCCGGGCCGCGCGGCGAATGATGCGGCGCAGGACGAAGCCCCGCCCCTCGTTGGACGGCATGACGCCGTCGGCGATGAGGAAGGCACAGGAGCGGATGTGGTCGGCCACCACCCGCAACGAGGCCTCGGTGGTGGGCACACCGCCCAGCACCTCGGAGGCGGCGTTCAGCAGGTCCTGGAATAGGTCGATCTCGTAGTTGCTGTGCACCCCCTGCAGCACCGCCGCGATCCGCTCGAGCCCCATGCCGGTGTCCACCGACGGCTTGGGCAGTTTCAGCATTTCGCCATCCGCGGTGCGGTTGTACTGCATGAACACCACGTTCCAGATTTCGATGTAGCGGTCACCGTCCTCATCCGGGCTGCCGGGCGGGCCACCCGCCACTTCCGGGCCGTGATCGTAGAAAATCTCGGTGCAGGGACCACAAGGGCCGGTATCGCCCATCTGCCAGAAGTTGTCGGAGGCGTAACGGGCGCCCTTGTTGTCACCGATCCGGACAATACGTTCGGCCGGAACACCGATCTCGTCCTTCCAGATGTTGTAGGCCTCGTCGTCCTCGGCATACACGGTGACCCAGAGTTTTTCCTGAGGCAGGTTCAGCCACTGCTCGCCGGTGAGGAAGGTCCAGGCGTAGTGGATGGCTTCGCGCTTGAAGTAGTCCCCGAAGCTGAAGTTGCCCAGCATTTCGAAGAAGGTATGGTGGCGGGCGGTATAGCCCACGTTTTCCAGGTCGTTGTGCTTGCCGCCGGCGCGCACGCATTTCTGGGACGTCGCGGCGCGGGTGTAGTCGCGCGTTTCCCGGCCCAGGAACACGTCCTTGAACTGATTCATGCCCGCGTTGGTGAACAGCAGGGTGGGATCATCGTGGGGCACCAGGGAGCTGCTCGGGACCACGGTGTGGCCCTGCTGGCGGAAATACTCGAGAAATGCTTGTCGCAACTCAGCGGTTTTCATAGACCTTTGATACCTTTCCAGAAACCCGACGGGAGTCGCCCTCGGGTCCGCAATTGAATACGAATACTTACACGGGGGTGCAAATCCGCTACTCTAGCACACGCCGAGAACAGGAAAAACGTGAAACCTCACAGGAGACGCCATGCCCCGACGCTTTCATGACGCCGAGGAACTCTTGCCCCCAGCCACCGTGTTCAAGCGCGCCCTGGCCATCGTCTACGACGGTCTGATCAGCATCGCCGTGCTGCTGGTGGCCACCTGGATCTACACCATGATCGCCGGCTCCCTGACCGGCTGGGACCGGTACGAACAACTGGCAGAAGCCGGCCGGCTGTCCGGTGACCCTGGCCTGACTTTCGTCCTGTTCCTGGTGCTTTACCTATTCTTCGCCTACTTCTGGACCCGCATCGGGCAGACGCTGGGCATGCAGGTCTGGCGCATCCGCATCGAGAACCTGGACGGCACGGCGGTCAGCTGGACCCAGGCACTGATCCGCTATGTCACCGCCTCCGCCGTGGTGTTCCTGGCGATGCTCGGCGGCTACTACCTTGGCGCCGCCACCCTGTTCATTTCCATCCCTGCGATCATCGCCCTGTTCCTGCCCATCAACGGCCTGTCGGTGACCGACCGGATGTCCAACAGCGTGGTGGTTCAGGTCCCCAAGCCCCCCAAGTCAGCCTGAAGGCACGGCGGGCTCAGCCGGCCCGCCGCATCAGCAGCGCCCCCGCCACCGCACTGATCGCAATCGGAATCAGCACCGCCAGCATGGGGTTGAAGCCATAGACCACGCTCATCGGCCCCAGCAGGTCCTGTAGATACTTGAACACCAGCCCGACCAGCAAGCCGGTGAACACCCGAAAGCCCATGGTAACCGAGCGCAGAGGTCCGAAGATGAAGGAAATGGCCACCAGGACCATCACCGCGGTTCCCAATGGCATCAGGGCCTTTTTCCAAAACGCCAGCCAGTAGGGGTCGGCATTCAGGCCCTGCTCGCCCAGGTAGGTGGCGTAGGTATACAGGCCGCTCATGGACAGGTCTTCGGGCTTGACGATCAGGACGCTCAGCACCTGGGGCGACAGGCCGGTGTCCCAGCGCAGCAGAGGGTGAGTTTCCAGGCGCGTGTGGTCCTGCTCAACCACCGTGGTCCGGACATTCTCCAGCAGCCAGTAGTCACGCTGGTAGATGGCCCGCTCGGCAAAACTGCTGGACAGCAGCCGCATGGCGTCATCGAACCGGAACAGGGACACGCCGTGCAACACACCGTTGGGCTGCACGGCGTTCAGGTGCATGAACACATTGCCTTCCCGGTGCCAGACCCCGTACCGGGAGGCCACGTTCTTGCCGGAGCCCAGCGCCACCGCCTTCTCGCTCTGGGCGTAACGCTCCGCCGGCGGCGCCACGTACTCACCCAGAATCACCCCCAGCAACACCACCACCAGAGCCGGTTTCATGGCAGACCAGACAATGCGCCGCAGGGAAACGCCGGCGGCGCGGATGACCGTCAGTTCCGAGGCGCTGGCCATGGCACCGAGGCCGATCAGGCAACCCATGAAGGCGCCCAGCGGCAGGTAATCATAGATTCGCCGGGGTAAGGTCAGAAACACATACCATAGAGCTTGCAGGGTCTGGTACTGATTGCGGGTGTCCTCGAGTTCGCCGATGAAGGCGAAGATCATGTCCAGGGACAACACCACCACCATCACCAGGAGGATGGCGCTGCCCACCGAGCGCATGACGTAACGATCAATCCGGCGCATGACCACCCTCCCGGATCAGGCGGCGCCGGCGCAGCCAGGCCGGCCCGAACTGCAGCCACAGCCCCAGTGCCAAGAACAGCGCGTGCACCCAGAGCATGCCCAGCCATTCCGGCACCTTGCCATCGGCCAGCGCATCCCGGCCGACAATCAGTAACCCCAGATAGGTGATGTAGACCAACATGGCCGGCAACAAATGGAAAAAACGCCCCTGGCGCGGATTGACCCGGCTCAGGCGCACCGCCAGCAGGGTCACGATGGGAACGATCAGCGGCAGCGACAGCCGCCAGTGCAACAGGGCCCGATCCCGGGGATCCTCCGAGGCCCACAGATCGGCGGTGGCGACGCCTTCCTCCAGATCCACCTGGCGGCCACTGCCGCTCTGGATCTTCAGCCCGTAGGCCCCGAACTCGGTAACCTGAAAATCCAGACGTCCGGGCGTGCCGTCGATGCGCGCGCCATTCTCCAGAATCAGAAAGCGGCTGCCGGTCTCCTCGTCGATCAGCTGGGAACCCGACTCCGCGGTAATGATGCTCAGACCCTCCTCCTGGTCTCCGTATTCGGCGATGAACACGCCCTGGAGCCGGCGCTTGTCATCACTGAGGGATTCCGTGTACGTGACCCGCCCGCCGGAGAGCAGATTCTGGAAACGCCCGGGCGCCAGCATTTCGAATTCCGTGGCCCGGGACTGCTCGGCCAGAATCGTCTCCACCTGTTTCATACCCCAGGGCGAGACGTAGAGGCTCATGGCGCCCACCACCAGCATCACCGGCAGACTGCCCAGCAGAGTCTTGGTCAGCAGCTGCCGATCGCTGACCCCGCAGGCCGACAGCACGGTCATCTCGCTTTCCAGATACATCCGGCCATACGCCAGCAGAATGCCGATGAACAGGCCCAGCGGCAGAATCAGTTCCAGGAACCCCGGAAAACGGTAGGCCATGATGGTCAGCAGAACGTCTGCCGAGATCCGGCCTTCCGCCGCGTTGCCCAGATACTTGAGAAAGCGGCCACTCATGAACACCAGCAGCAGGATGCCGGACACCGCAACCATGCTGGTCATGACCTGGCGGACGAGGTAACGGAAAATAATGCTCAAAACGGTCTCTCTGGCCGCATCGTTGGAAACGAATGGAGGAATCCGGAAACAGCGCGTATTCTATGTAACCTTCGCCCTGAATGACAGGGCCCGGGCATGACAATGCCGCCACCATCCGTCGGCGCTTGAATCCACCGGCCTCCACCCCAATGCTGAGGGGAAACGGGCGCCGGTTGCACACCGCCCGGCCGCATCCCAGTACAACCGACAGGAGTTGCCATGAACTTCAGCCTGAGCAGCAAAGCCATTGCCAGCAGCAAAGCCGATTGTCTCGTCGTCGCGGTTCCCGAGGCCGGGGACTGGCCCGAATCCACCCGCCAGGCGGACGCCGCGCTGGACGGGCTGATCACCCGCCTGCACAAGGCCGGAGACATCACCGGCAAAAACGCCAGCACCACCCTGGTGCCCCTGCTGGACGGGCAGCCCTGGGGCCGGCTCCTGGTGGTGGGCACCGGCAAGCCCGGTGACCGCTCCGCCGCCCACTTCCGCAAGGCCGTCACCGCCGCCGTGGGCGCGGTCAAGGACAGCCCCGCCAAAAGCCTGCTGCTGGCCCTGGCGGACACCGACCTCACCCGCGGCGACGAGGCATTCCGGTTGAACGCCATCGGCCGCCTCCTGGAAGAACAGCTCTACAGCTTCACAGAATTCAAGAGCGAGAAACCGGCCCCACGCACGCTCAAGAAAGTGGTGGTTCAGGCGTCCGGAACCGGCAAGGCGCTCAAGGAAGCCTTCAACCTCGGCCTGGCCACCGGCCGTGGCATGAATTACACCCGCGACCTGGGCAATACGCCCCCCAATGTCTGTCACCCGTCCTGGCTGGCCAGCCAGGCCCAGGCGCTGGCCAAGGCGCACGATTGCATCAAGACCGAGGTGCTGGATGAGAAACAGCTGGAAAAACTCGGCATGAACACCATCCTCGCCGTCGGCAAGGGCAGCAAGCAGCCGCCCCGCCTGATCGTGATGGAATATCGCGGCGGCAACGCCAAGGACAAACCCTACGTTCTGGTGGGCAAGGGCATCACCTTTGATACCGGCGGCATCAGCCTCAAGCCCGGCGAAGGCATGGATGAGATGAAATACGACATGGGCGGTGCCGCCAGCGTACTGGGCACCATGAAGGTGCTGGCGGAAACCCAGCCCCGGATCAACGTGATCGGCGTCATCGCCGCTGCGGAAAACATGCCCGATGGCGGCGCCTCCCGCCCGGGCGACATCGTCACGACGTTGTCCGGCCTGACCGTGGAAATCCTCAACACCGACGCCGAGGGCCGGCTGGTGTTGTGCGACGCCCTCACCTACGTCAAAAAATTCGACCCTGCCGCGGTGATCGACATCGCCACCCTCACTGGCGCCTGCATCATCGCCCTGGGCCACCACGCCTCCGGCCTGCTCGCCAACAGCGACGAGCTGGCCGAGGAGTTGCTGGCCGCCGGCGAACGCAGTGGCGACCGGGCCTGGCGCCTACCGCTCTGGGACGAATACCAGAGCCAGCTGGACAGCAACTTCGCCGACCTCGCCAACATCGGCGGCCGGCCGGCCGGCACCATCACCGCCGCCTGCTTCCTGTCCCGCTTCACCAAGGACTACCGCTGGGCGCACCTGGATGTTGCCGGCACCGCCTGGGTATCCGGCAAGGCCAAGGGCGCCACGGGCCGCCCGGTACCGCTGCTGGTGGACTACCTGATGTCCCACGCCGGGTGATGGCCGCCGCATCCTCCGGGACCGGCCAGGAGGCGCGCGACCGGCGCTACTGGTTCCACATCCTGGCCCGGCCCGCCCCCGAGGCCCGTCTCCAGCATGCGGTGAAACTCACCGAGAAGGCCTGGCGCCAGGGCGACCGGGTCGGTATTGCCTGCGACTCCAAGGAGCAGGCCCAGGCCCTGGACGACCTGCTGTGGTCGTTCAGCCCGGAGGCGTTCATCCCCCATGCCATCGTGCCGGAGACGACGACCTGCGCCGAGCCGGTCGGCCTGCTGTTGGGACCGCCGGCGGCGGCGGACTGGGATACCGTCATCGTGCTGTCCTCGGCTCTCCCCGCCGAAGCCGATCGTTTCCGCCGCCTGGCCCTGATCGCCCACAACGACCCGGCCATCCTGAACCAGGCCCGGAGCCACTACCGTCAACTGCGCTCCCTGGGCATCACGCCACAGGTCCACGACCAGAGAAAGCGGTGAACCCGCAAAGGTTCGCCGCACTCCGGTGACCATGTATAATCGGGCGTCCTGTTTTTCCTTGTGAATCCACCAAACGGTCACCAGTACACACCCATGGAAAAAACCTACCAGCCAGAAAAGATCGAGCACCAGTGGTACGAAAACTGGGAAGCCAACGGCTACTTCCGTCCCAGCGGTGAGGGCCAGTCCTACAGCATCGCCATTCCGCCGCCCAACGTGACCGGCAGTCTGCACATGGGCCATGCATTCCAGCACACCATCATGGATACGCTGATCCGGTACCGGCGCATGCAGGGCCGCAATACCCTGTGGACGGTCGGCACCGACCACGCCGGCATCGCCACCCAGATGGTGGTCGAACGCAAGCTGGCCGCCGAGGAAGGCAAGACCCGCCACGATCTCGGGCGCGAGGAATTCATCAAACGCATCTGGGACTGGAAAGAGCACTCCGGCGGCACCATCACCCGCCAGATGCGTCGCCTGGGCAACTCCGTGGACTGGGAGCACGAACGCTTCACCATGGACGATGGTTTTTACAAGGCGGTCCAGGAAGTGTTTATCCGCCTGTATGACGAGGGGCTGGTGTACCGGGGCAAGCGCCTGGTGAACTGGGACCCGAAACTGCACACCGCCATTTCCGACCTGGAAGTCGAGAATAAGGAAGAAAAGGGCTTTTTCTGGCACCTGCGCTACCCGCTCGCGGACGGCGCCAAGACCCAGGACGGCAAGGACTACCTGGTGGTCGCCACCACCCGTCCGGAAACTCTGCTGGGCGACACCGCGGTGGCGGTCCACCCGGACGATGAACGCTACCAGCACCTGATCGGCCAGTCCGTGATTCTGCCGCTGGTCAATCGCCGCATCCCGGTGGTGGCCGACACCCACGCCGACCCGGAAAAAGGCTCCGGCTGCGTCAAGATCACGCCGGCCCATGACTTCAACGACTATGCCGTGGGCAAACGCAACAACCTGCCCATGATCAACGTGATGACTCAGGATGCCACCATCCGTGCCGTCGCCGAGGTCTTCAACGCCGACGGCAGCGTCAACACCGAGATCGACGGCGCCCTGCCGACCGCCTATGCCGGCCTGAGCCGGGAGGACGCCCGGCAGCGGATCGTCGCCGACCTGGACGCGGCCGGCCTGCTGGAACGGGTCGAGGACCACGTGCTGAGCGTGCCCCGGGGCGACCGCTCCGGCCTGATCATCGAGCCCATGCTGACCGATCAGTGGTTCGTGGACGCCAAAACCCTGGCCAAGCCGGCCATTGAGGCGGTCGAGGACGGGCGCATCCGGTTCGTGCCCAAACAGTACGAGAACATGTACTTTGCCTGGATGCGCGACATCCAGGACTGGTGCATTTCCCGCCAGCTGTGGTGGGGGCACCGGATTCCGGCCTGGTACGACGCCGACGGCAACATCTACGTAGGCCGCGATGAAGCCGACGTGCGTGCCAAGTACCAGCTGGCCGAGGACCTGGTGCTGCGCCAGGACGACGACGTGCTGGACACCTGGTTCAGTTCCGCACTCTGGACCTTCGGCACGCTCGGCTGGCCGGAACAGACCGAGCGGCTGAAGACCTTCCATCCCACCGACGTGCTGGTCACCGGCTTCGACATCATCTTCTTTTGGGTGGCCCGGATGATCATGATGACCATGCACTTTGTGAAGGACGAGAATGGCACGCCGCAGGTGCCGTTCAAGACCGTGTACGTCACCGGACTGATCCGGGACGAGCACGGTGACAAAATGTCCAAGTCCAAGGGCAACGTGATCGACCCGCTGGATATGATCGACGGCATTTCCCTGGACGAGCTGCTGGAGAAACGCACCGGCAACCTGATGCAGCCCCAGCTGGCCGAAAAAATCGCCAAACGGACCCGCAAGGAATTCCCCGAGGGCATCGCCGCCCACGGCACCGATGCTCTGCGCTTCACCCTCGCCGCCATGGCCACCACCGGCCGCGACATCAACTGGGACATGAAGCGCCTGGAGGGCTACCGGAACTTCTGCAACAAGCTCTGGAACGCGGCCCGCTACGTTCTGATGAACACCGAAGGTGAGGACTGTGGCAGCCAGGGCGAGCCGGTGACCCTGTCCCTGGCGGACCGCTGGATCATCGGCGAGCTGCAGCACTGCGAGCAAGAGGTGATCCGTCACCTCGACCAGTTCCGTTTCGACCTGGCCGCCCAGGCCCTGTATGAGTTCATCTGGAACGAATACTGCGACTGGTACCTGGAACTGTCCAAGCCTGTCCTGAACGATGACACGGCCAGCGCCGAGGCCAAGCGGGGCACCCGCCGCACCCTGGTGCGGGTACTGGAGACCGTGCTGCGGCTGGCACACCCGATCATGCCATTCATTACCGAGGAAATCTGGCAGCGCGTTGCACCGCTGGCCGGCCGCCAGGGCCCGAGCCTGATGCTCCAGCCCTACCCGCAACCGAACCCCGAAGTCCAGGACGACGGCGCCCGCGCCGACATCGAGTGGCTCAAGGGGGTCATCGTCGCGGTGCGCAACATCCGGGGCGAAATGAACATCTCGCCGGGCAAACCCATCCCGGTGCTGCTCAGCAACGGCGATGCCGACGACCGTCGTCGGATGCAGGAGAACCGTCAGTACCTGATCTCCCTCGCCAAACTGGACAGCCTGGACTGGTTCGAGGGCGACAAGGCGCCCATGTCGGCCACCCAGCTGGTGGGAGACATGGAAGTACGGGTGCCGATGGCCGGGCTGATCGACAAGGAGGCCGAGCTCAAGCGCCTGGACAAGGAACTGGAGCGCCTGCGCAAAGAGATCGCCCGTCTCGAGGGCAAACTGGGCAACGAGAACTTCACCGCCAAGGCACCGGCCGACGTGGTGGAGAAGGAGCAGGCCAAACTGCGGGACGCCCAGAACAGCCTGGCACGCCTGAGCCAGCAACGGGCCGACATCGAGGCCATGTAAGGCCCATGATCGGGCTTCTGGGTGCCGGTGCTCTCGGGCGGCTCTGGGCCGCCCGACTGCCGGTCGGGCAAGTGGTCTACCTACCCCGACCAGGGCAACCGGCGCCCACGCTGGCCTACACCCTGGAAGTTCCCGGGGGGCAGAGCCTCCGCACCCGCGTGCCGGCACTCTCCACCCCCGGCGACCTGTCGCTGCTGCTGGTCACCACCAAGGCCGGCGATGCCCTTCCCGCACTCGACCACTGGCTGCCGCGGCTGGCCCCGTCCGTGCCCGTGGTGCTGTTCCAGAATGGCCTAGGCAGTCAGCAAGCCATAGCCGAGCGCCATGCCGACCGCCCCATCCTCGCCGCCAGTACCACCGAAGGCGCCAACCGGCCAACCCCGGACCGGGTGGTGCATGCCGGGCGCGGCGACACCTGGCTGGGTGCCCTGACCCCCGCCGCGCGGTGCCGGCTCGACGCCGTCGCGGCTCAGCTGGCAGCCGCCGGGCTGCGGCTGGAAACCACCGATGACATTCTGGAACGGCTCTGGTGGAAACTTGTGGTCAACGCCGGCATCAACCCATTCACCGCCCTGCTCGACTGCCCCAACGGTGCGCTTCTGCAGGCCCCGCTCTTTCTCGAACACATCGACCCCCTGTGCCGGGAGCTGGCCGCGCTGATGGCAGCCGAAGGCATTGGTCAGCCCCGTCCGGAGGCGCTGCGGGCACGCATCGAGGCAGTGGCCCGAAACACCGCCGCCAACACGTCGTCGATGCGCAGTGACGTGCGCCAGGGCCGACGTACCGAGATCGATTACATCAATGGCTATCTGGTCCGGGTCGGGCTCCGCCACGGCATCGCCACCCCGGTGAACCGGATGTTGACCGAAAAGGTCAGACAACTGACGTCAAATAGACAGGAATAGGAACACGTGATGGGCAACCGCCTCTCGAAAATCTATACCCGGACCGGCGACGACGGCTCCACCGGGCTCGCCGACGGCAACCGCATCGCCAAAAACGCCCAGCGGGTGGACGCCATGGGTACAGTGGACGAACTCAACTGCCACATCGGCCTGCTGATCGAACACCTGCCGGCGGACGACCCGCTGCTGGCATGCCTGCGCCGCATCCAGCATCATCTGTTCGACCTCGGCGGGGAGCTTGCCATTCCCGGCAGTCAGATCATCGGCGAGGCCCACATCCGCTGGCTTGAGCAGACCCTGGACGAGCACAACGCCGACCTGCCCCCGCTGAAAAACTTCATCCTGCCTGGAGGCTCGCCCGCGGCCGCCCAGTGCCATCTGGCGCGGGCGGTATGCCGGCGGGCGGAACGGGGGGTGGTGGCGCTCGGACACGAGGACCCCATCAACACCGCCTCGCGCCGCTATCTGAACCGACTGTCCGACCTGCTGTTTGTGCTGGCCCGGGTACTGGCGCGCCGTTCCGGGGCCCGGGAAATTCTCTGGGAACAACAAACATCCGGCCTCTAGGACCGGATACGGGCAGGCCGGCGCGATCAGACCTTGAAGGCCTGAACCAGACGTTGCAGTGACGCCGTCAGCTCCGACATCTCCCGCGATGCCGCCAGGGTCTCGTCAGCATTGGCCGCGGTGTGTTGTCCCAGCTCACCGATCTGCTCGACGTTGGCATTGACGTTTTTGGCCACGGCGGACTGCTCCTCGGCCGCCTGGGCAATCTGATGGCTCATGTCAACGATGGTGTTGATACTGCCGGCGATGCGGTCCAGGGCTTCGGTCACGGCCGAGGACTTCTGTACGGTGGTCTCGGTGACATCGCGGCTGTTGGTCATGGCCGTGACGGCATCCTTCACCCCGCTCTGCAGCCGGGAAATCATGCCCTCAATCTCCTCCGTGGACTTGTGCGTCCGCTGCGACAGGGAGCGTACCTCGTCCGCGACCACCGCGAAGCCCCGGCCCTGCTCCCCGGCCCGGGCCGCCTCGATGGCCGCGTTCAGCGCCAGCAGGTTGGTCTGCTCGGCGATGGCTTTGATCTCCACCAGCACCTGGCTGATGTTGTCGCTGTCCTGATTGACCCGGTTGATTACCTCCATGGCGGCGGAGATCTCCGTCGACAGCCGGTTGATGGTGGCCACAGTATCCGACACCACGCCGCGCCCGGTCTCGGTGTCCTGCTCTGCCACCCGGGCACTGTCCGCCACCCGGTGCGCACTTTCCGTGACCTCGTGCACCGCCTCCACCATCTGGTTCATGGCTTCGTTGATCTGGCCGGTTTCGTCCATCTGCCGCTGCACCGCATCGGAGTTGGCAGCCGCAGTGTCCTTGACCCGGGTCGCCTGCTGCCCCACGTCGGCAGTGGTCCGGCTGACCGAACGGATCAGCTCCGCGATGCGGTCGGTCATATTGTTGAATTCCACCGTCAGCGCGCCCAGCTCATCACGGTTGCTGAGCTGAATGTGGGTGGTCATGTCCCCACCCGCCACGCGACGCGCGGCCTGGGTGAAGTTGTGGATCGCCGTCCGTACGGACATGAAGAAACCGATGTAAAGGTAGACCACCACGATCAGCACCGCCACCAGGGCAATGACGATCCAGCGCCGCTGCTCCACCTCCTGGTCGAGCCGTGAGTCCAAGTTTGACTTCACCACCGTGAAAATGGCGTCGGTCAGGGTATCGAAATGGGCCAGCTGGCGGTTGACCAAAGCCTCGTAGTCCTGCCAGGGCATCTCCAGGCGCATCGGAGTAATCACGTTCACATCCAGGGCCTCGCGAACGCTCGGCAGGCTGTCGTTCACCCGCTCGATGCTGCCCGCCGCCTCCTGAGTGAGACGCGGTGAGGCTTCGGTGGCAACGGTGATGGCCGGCGTCAGCAGCGAGCTTTCATTGGTGAGCTGGTCATAGATCTCGTTCAGGCTTTCACTCAGGGCATACCCCACCTGCCCTTCCACCAGGGCGAACATACCGTAGGAGCGGGCCCGGCCCAGGGCATCCCGCGCTTCCGGCAGCGACTGCCGGACCAGACCGATCAGCAGCTGGTTCTCCCGCGAGGCGTCCTGACCCAGACCGGAAATTTCGATGGTGGCGGGCAGCAGGGCCACCACCTTCTGGACAAACTCCTGATAGTACTTGAACTGCGGGTCGATGTTACCTTGATAGCTGTCGTTGGCCTGCAGCCGGGCCCATTCCTCGCTGACGGCTCGCACCTGGGCGGCCCAGGTGCCGGAGCTGTCAAAGGACTGCTTCGCCGAAAGCAGGTCCGAGAACAGGGCATCGATCCGCCCCGCCCGCTCCTTGGCCCGTTCCAGCAGCGCCTGCTGCTCCCGCACCACTCCCGGGGCGCGGTAGTCCCGGTAATCCATGGCGGCGACCACCAGGCGCTCCACCTGCCGGAGCTGGTCCAGCCCTTCCACCCCACGGGTCATGGCGGCCACCGAGCGGTTCAGTTCGGAAATCACCAGCCAGGACAGGCCGCTGATGGGCAGGAGGAACAGCACGCTGATGAGGCCGAACTTGACGAGCATTGGCAGCCGGTTCATCAAGGCAATGGCGGGATGGATGAGTTGTTTCACGGATGCCCTCACAGCAGACAGACAAGGAGTCGTTGTTTTTGTGTCTAGTTATGTATTGTGTCGTCTAAGACGCTAAAAACTTAAGGCTTGTTTCTTGGCAATATGTAAATTTTTATGTGCGCCGGATCATATTTGGCCGGCTATGACCAGCAGCGCGAGCAGACAAAGCCAGACCAGCATGGTCCGGTTGAGCAGGTCCCGTATCGCCGACAGGCTGTTGCCGCCAAAGCGCGGCCATTCGTCCGGATGCAGCCGGGAAAAGCGGTCAGGGTCGAGGGCATAGCCGGTCAACGCGCCATTGGCCGATACCATAAGCACCTCGGCCAGCCGCGCCCGCCCTGACACCAGTGCCCGGCGCGCCACCTTGAGCCACCCGGCCAGGTCCCCGGCAATACCGAACGTCAGGGACACCAGCCGGGCCGGCAACCAGGCGGCGTACTCCGCCAGCCGGGCAAACCGGGGCCGGGCCGCAGCCTGGGGCCAGTGTTCGGCCAGCGCCACCAGGCCTCGCGCCAGAATGGCCGCAGGCAACCCGGCCACCACGAACCAGAACGCCACCAGGAAAAAGCGCTGAAACACGGTCACCAGCATCGCCTTGCAGAGTGACAGGTGCATGGCTTCCGGCGACACCGCCGCGCCCCGCTCCCCGGGCGGCAGCCGGTCACGGACATGGTGCCAGGCCGCCTGCATGTCGCCCCGCGCCCAGGCCTCGGCGTAGGCGTCAAGAGCCGGCCGCCAGCCCGGTGTCCCCATCAGCAACAGCAGCACCAGAACCTCCAGGGGATAGACCGCCAGCGACAGCCCGGCACGCCGCATCAGATATTCCAAGGCGCCGGCAGCAACAGCGGGCACCAGGATCAGCAACAGGCCGCGGCCGATGCCGTGCTCGCGCCCCGGACGGCTTACCCGGCCCCATTGGAACCAGGCCCGCCAGACCGGCTCCGACACGCCCCGATTGACCGCGTCGAGGCGGCGGCGAATCAGGTAGGCCAGCAGGAACACCACCAGCACCATCAGGCGAGCTCCTGGGCGTCATCGCCGGTCATCCGGGCCAGCTGATGACGGAAATGGGACCAGTCAAAGGCAGGGCCCGGGTCGGTTTTCCGGCCCGGAGCAATGTCCGAATGCCCCGCGATGCGGGACACGTCAATGCCCGGCCATGCCGCCATGATCAGCGCCGCCAGCTCGGCCAGGCGGTGGTACTGGGTGTCCGTATACGGGGTATCGTCGGTCCCTTCCAGCTCAATGCCGA
This sequence comes from Marinobacter lutaoensis, assembly GCF_001981305.1. Classification (GTDB taxonomy): domain Bacteria; phylum Pseudomonadota; class Gammaproteobacteria; order Pseudomonadales; family Oleiphilaceae; genus Marinobacter; species Marinobacter lutaoensis. The sequence goes on from NZ_MSCW01000010.1 coordinate 17,437, forward strand.
TGGAAAAGTCGTTGCACTCCTCCCGGCCCTGGAAACAGGAGCGGCCCGCATGCCAGGCCCGGTCCAGCAGGCTCACGAACTGAACCACCTCGCCGTCCCGCCGGATCAAGGCGTGGGCCGAGACCCGCAGGTCGGCGATGGTACGGAAGTAGGGGTGCGCGTCGGGATCGAGACGATTGCAGAAGAACGCCTCGATGGCGGAACCGCCGAATTCACCCGGTGGCAGGCTGATGTTGTGGATCACCAACAGGCTGATTTCCTCGCCCTCGGGCCGGGGCCCGAAATTGGGTGACGGACACCAGCGGGCGCCCGGCAGGCGCCCCGTGCCCCGGAGTCTGGAGAGGGTATCGTCGGGCCAGGCAGCCCTGCCGGAAACGGGGATCGATTCAATCAAGGTGGACCTTTCGCACCAGTCGCTTGCGGAGGCCCTGATTGAATCACAAAGCGCCGCCGGTTGCCATGACTCAGTCCCGGCGGCTGTTGCGGAGATTATCGATGATGGATTCCAGCGCCCGGTCGAAGATCAGGCCATCATCCAGCAGCGTGATCTCACCGGTCGCCATGGCCGAAGCCAGCTCCTCCCGGTGGTATTCGGCCACCTTGGCACCGCTGCGGTTGACGAAGATGTATTTGCCGGTGGCCTTGATGAAGGCCGCCAGCTTACAGCGGGCTTTGCTGTCCGCACGGACCAGCTCGATCCAGGAGCCGACCCTGAGCGCATCGGCCCGCTCCAGCCACTCCGGCCCCACCTGAGGCGCCCGTTCGGCGGAGGATTCCGGGGCTTCCGCCACCGCCTCCCCTACCCCGGCCTGGACGGCATCCTCGGCAGTTTCCAGCCCCTTCCCCACCTCCACGGAGGGTTCACCGGACTCGACCGGCGCGGCCACCGGTGCCTCGGCGGTCTCAGGCGGCGTCCGCTCCGGTGGCCTGTCAGGGAACTCCGCCGGGGGCTCCGGATCGGGGGCCACCGGCGTGGCGGTGACCAGGCGCTGGAACACGTCGACATGGGCCAGCTCCAGGTCACGGATGGCGGCGTCGGTCGCGAACGGGTCCCAGGAAATGTCCTGCAAGGCCCGGCGCAGCTCATCGACAATAGTGGGAATGGCCCGCAACAGCTCGCTGCGCGTGTCCTCGGTGACCGGCTGGGGGTCGACGCTCCATACCACCCGCTCGGTCAGCGCCCGGGCGTTCCGCCACGACTCGCTGTCATCCCCCTCCCGCAGCAGAATCCACTGCAGATAACGGTTCCAGGCTTCGTTCAGCAACGCCTTCACCGGCTCCGGGATCTCCCGCCCCTGGCAGCACTCCGTCAGCCACTCCCGGGCGGTCTGGGCCGCGCGCTCCTGGCGGGCCCGACCTTCCTCGGCGTCCCGCAGGCGCTGTTCGACCAGTTCGCGACGGCGGCGGTCGAGATCCATAAAATGGCTGAAGTCTTTCAACAGCTCATCAAACAGAGCCACATCGTCGGTGAACTCACCCAGCGCACGGTTCACCACCGCCTGGATCTTGTCCCTGAGCGGATCACGCTGGCCGGGCGCCTTTTCGGTCCAGCCAATCGCCGCCGACGCCAGCTCGTTCAGAAGCTTGCGCACCGGGTGACCGCCCCGGTTGAAAAAGTTGCGGTCGGCCAGGGCCACCTTCAGCACCGGAATCTGCAGGCGCCCGATCAGGGCCTTCATCACCGGGTGCAGTTGGCGGTCTTCCAGGATGAAATCGAACAGCATGGACACCAGATTGATGACGTCGCTGTCCATCTGAGCGACCTGAAATACTTGGCCTTCGGGATTGCGGAGGGCCGACTGCAACTGCTCGCCCAGGGGCACCACCTGGTTCGGCGCCCAGTCGTTTACCCGGTGCTGGGCCTGGTTCAGGCGCTCCAGCAAGCCCGACGTATCCAGAGTGCCCGCGCCATTGGCAGCACCGGCCATGACACCCCGGGCTTCACCGCCCTGGCGCAGCAGCGCGGTCAGCTCCGAGAAAGTGGGCGGGCCCCCCGCGTCCGAACCACTGGCACCCGTCAGGTCGTCACCGCCATTCCCGGAGCCGCCGTCGGTTCCCGACATGGCCCGGGTGACCACCGGAATCGGCGGGCGCTTCATGTCCGGCAGGATTCCCTCGGCGATGAGGGTCCGGTTGGCGTCCTGGTAGAATTCGCCCAGCCGGTCCACCAGCAGCCGGTCAAACAGCTTCAGAACCACCAGCTTGGCACGGATGTCAATGTCCAGGTCACCGCAGGCCTCGGCAATGCCGCCACAAATGATCTCGGGACTCAGAGGCATCTGGCTGTCCGCCAGCTCCAGGCTGGGCACCAGGTGGTTGACCCGGGCGGTGAGAAGGCGGATGGCCTGGGCGTGGCGGTTCCGGAGCTTGGCGATCAGGCCGTCAATGGCCACCTGCTGTTCCAGCTCGGCGTGGTCCACCAGGGTCAGGCTGTCCTGGTCGATGCGTTCGAGGTCGCCAGCGTTCGGGCGTGGGTTGAAACGGCCCATGTCGTTGAAGGCCCGGGAGACGTACTGCAGAACGGAGACGGCCATGGCCGAGCGTCGTAAGCGCAGCTCGCGCATGGCGTCGAAGTACGCGGTCTGATCCAGATTGCTGGCGGCCCGATCGGCGAGTTCGAACAAGGTGTCGTCCGCCCGGTCGAATACATCGGCCATCACCGCCTTGAGAGTTTGCCCCGAGGCATCACGCAAGCGTACCAGCGCCGGCGGGAGCGTCACCCGCCCGACAGGTTTCCAGCCGGTAAAACTGACGACCTTGCTATCGTGCACCATTCGGTTGCTCCGGAGTCGATGTACATCGGAATGACAAATGCCCGTCACTGTATGCTACGGCCAATCCACGTCAGCTTGTGTCAGGTTTTGTCACCTTTTGTGTCGAAACGACCTGGTTCACACTTTAGGATGGCTTCAGGGACGCGACCGGCCATTTGGCGAACGGCCGACGGCACTATAAAATCCCCCGCCAATCCGAGGACTTCAGCCATCAACCGGACACGACGCCATGCTGCCAGCCGAATTGCTTCGCCAATCCCGAATCGAATCCGTTGCTCAGAGCCTGCGCGAGGACATTGGCGAAGGTGACATTACCGCCCGCCTGATCCCCGCCGACAAACAGGCCTCGGGGCGGGTGATTACCCGGGAACCGGCAGTGGTGGCAGGCCGGGCCTGGGTGGACGAGGTGTTCCGTCAGGTGGACCCGGCGGTGCGGCTGGACTGGCGGGTCAACGATGGCGACCGGGTCGAGGCCAACCAGGTGCTGTTCACCCTGGCGGGTTCGGCGCGCAGCCTGCTCACCGCCGAACGGACCGCCCTGAACTGGTTGCAAACACTGTCCGGCGTCGCCACCCGCTGCGCTGACTACGCCGCTCGGGTGGCCCACACCCAAGTCCGTCTGCTCGATACCCGCAAGACCCTGCCCGGGCTGAGGTTGGCTGAGAAGTACGCCGTTACCTGCGGCGGCTGCCACAATCACCGCATCGGCCTCTGGGATGCCTTCCTGATCAAGGAAAACCACATCGCCGCCTGCGGCTCCATCGCCGCCGCCGTCGCCGAAGCCCGCCGCATCGCCCCGGGCCGGCCGGTGGAAGTGGAAACCGAAAACCTGGACGAGCTGGATCAGGCCCTGGCCGCGGGCGCGGACATCATCATGCTCGATGAGTTCTCCCTGGAGGACATGCGGACGGCAGTGCAACGGGTGGCCGGACGGGCCCGGCTGGAAGCCTCCGGCGGCATCAGCGACCAGACCCTGGTGGCGGTGGCGGAAACCGGTGTCGACTTTATCTCGATCGGGGCGCTGACCAAGCATGTTCGCGCCATCGACCTGTCCATGCGACTGGACTGATCGCGTCAGGAGCCGCTCAGCAATCGGTCCATAACTTCCAGCTCCCGGATCAGAGCGCGCCCCGACTCCGGGCGGCCACGGAAGTGTTCCTCCGCCATCGGCGCGATGCCGGACACCTCGGGCAACCGGTGACCGCCCTCGATCAGCACCTTCATGCGATCGACGAACACGAACTGCAGCCACTGGGTGAAGGCCATGGTGTCCAGGCAGAACGGCTTATCGCTCCGGAACGCTTCCGCTGGCGGCGGTTCGCTTTCCCAGGCCCCCAGCCGACGCAGTTCAATTTCAATTCTCAGCAGGCTGTCGGCCACCCGGGCCACGCGCGAATCGGACTCGGTCATTCCATCACACCCGGTCGTTCAAGGGTTCCAGCGCCACCGGCTCACCATGCAGCACCCGGAACAGGTCTTCGTACTGGCGGGTCAGGGGATGATTGGGAGCCAGATGAATCAGGGGTTTTCGGTTCTGGTGCGATTCCTTCATCTTCACCGAGCTGGAGAGACGCACCGGCAGCACCGGCAACCCCTCATCGGTCAACTCCTGCACCAGCTGCCGGGGCAGACTGGCCCGCGGCTGAAACTGGTTGGCGATGATGCCCTCGACCACCAGTTCGTCGTTGTGATCCTCCTGCAGCTCGCGGATTTCACCCAGAATGCTGTACAGGGCCTGGCGGGAGAAGTCATCACAGTCGAACGGAATCAGGCAGCGCTGCGCGGCGATCAGGGCGGAACGGGTATAAAAATTAAGCGCCGGCGCCGTATCGATGTAGATTTCGTCAAAACTGTCGCTGAGTTTTTTCAGGGCTTCCCGAAGCTTGTAGATCTTATGCTTGGCCTCCAGCTTGCGCTCGAGGAAATCCAGCTCCGGGCTGGACGGCATAACAAACAGGTTGTCGAACGGCGAAGCGTGCACAAATTCGTCCGGGCGACGATTGAACACGCTGAAGGACACCGTTTGCTCCAGCAGGTCGGCCACCGTGTCCTTCAGCTCCGAGGCCGGCCGCCCCAACAGGTAGTGGGTGGAATTACCCTGGGGATCCAGGTCCAGGACCAGGGTACGCTGGCCTCGCGCGGCGCTGATCGCCGCCAGGTTGCAGGCAATACTGGATTTGCCCACGCCTCCCTTCTGGTTGAAGACAACCCGTCTCATACCGCCTCTCCCCTTGATGACCGATCCCGTGGTTGTACCACAGCCGGCGTCACCATCCCATGACCGTCTTGACGAACGGGATCGTCAGCCGCCGCTGAGCCTGCAGGGAATTCTCATCCAGCACGTCCAGCATGGCAAGCAGATCTCCCAGCCGGCGGGGCGCCCGGCGCATGATAAAGGACGCAACGTCGTCCCCCATAACCAGCCCCCGCTGCTCCGCCCTCGCCTGCAGAATGGTCTGCCGGTCGCTGTCCCGGTAAATGCCCAGTTGCAGCGTCAGACCATGGCTCAGCCGGGACACCAGATCCGGCAGCCGGAACCCCGCCGACGCCGGCACGTTGGCGAGACTGACCATCAGCAGATGGCCCGCGTCCTGAACCCGGTTGTACAGATGGAACACGGCCTCTTCCCAGGCCGTGTCACCGGCCACCCGGTCCAGATCATCCAGGCACACCAGGTTCTGGCTCTCCAGACCGGCCAGGACACCAGGGCCGAAGGGCTGCACCTCGGCGATGCTGAAGCAAACAGCGGACCGGCCCTGCCCCTCCATGTGGTGGCAGGCGGCCTGCAGCAGATGGCTCTTGCCGGTATCGGACGCGCCGCAGACGGCCACCACCGGCACGCCCAGGGGCTGATCGCAGACAGCGCGCAGGCGCCGGGCAACATCTTGATTGCGATGTCCGTGGAAGTTGTCGAAGCGGGCATCGTCTCGCAGCTTGACGCCCAGCACCAGTTGGGAGGTGGTCATGATCCCTTTGCCCTCCAGGCTTTCATGCCCCAGACCACCACGTAGTGACCACCACTGACCACGGCCGATACCGCGACCAGGACGATGCCCACATCCAGGACCCAGGGCTGCATCGGCAGCCCGGCCTGCAAGGTGATGATGGCCAGGACCACCAGTATCTGGATGAAGGTGTTGAGTTTACCGGGAATGCTCGGCTGCATCTCGAAGCGACCGATGCCGTAATGGTAGGCCAAGGCACCGCCCACAATCAGCAGGTCACGCCCGAGCACGAGCAGAAACAGCCACACCGGCAGTACCGACGTCAGTGTCAGCATCAGATAGGAGGTGATCAGAAGGGCCTTGTCCGCCAGCGGATCCGCCACCGCCCCCAGACGGGAGCGCCAGTTGAACTGGCGCGCCAGGTAACCGTCGCAGGCATCGGTGGCAGCGGCGATAAAGAAAATACCCAGCGCCGGGCGGTATTGTTCGAGCCACAGCGCCGCCGCGAAGGGAATAATCAGGAAAATTCGCAGGAACGTCAGGGCGTTGGGAATCCAGCGCCAGCGTCGCGATGTCACGGGCTCCCCTCCGCTGTGGCGTCACGCATCCTGGTCATCGTCGGTTTTCGGAGCTGTCTGCCAGCGGTAATACAACACCTGATACAGCGACTCGAAGGCCTGCTCCGCATCTTCGGCATCTCCGGCGGGCAGGGCCTGGTACCCGAACGCCTCCACGTCACCCGTGGAGCCGGTGGCGCCTTCGGACACTGGCCCAGCCACCGCCGGCGAGGTTTCAGACGCCGCATCCGGTGCCGCCGGCAGGGCAACAGGCTCGCCGGTCACCGGCACAAACCTGGGATCGAGGGCGATGTACTCCTTGAGCTGCGCCAACTCTCCGGTGAACGTTGCCCGCAGGGTCAGCTGGTCACCCCGGACCCGGGCGGCCCCCACCGACCGAACCGGCGTGAGCCCCTCCAGCACACGACTGGCTTCGGCGTAATCCACCAGACCGGTGATGCCCTGAAGCACGATCTCGACCTGGGGCAAGGCCCCCACATCGCCGGCCGCCACCGCGTAACGGCGGGCAAAGCGGTCTGCCCAGCGATCGACCAGGGCCTGCACCAGGGCCTCGGGGGAGGCAGCCGTCACCGCTTCCTCGCCGCCGCCCAGCCCCATGCCGTCAAAGACCCAGCCGGCACGCCACTGGTCACCGTCCCGGCCGATCCGGACCAAGGCCATGGCATCATGGGGAAGGTCCGAGGCCGCGCTCCGCACCCGGTCGGTGAACTGGCCCCAGATTTCTGACAGCAGGCGCCGGTCCCCCTGGAACGAGGCCGGAGGAAGCGCAATGGGTAGGCCACGATCACGGGCCACCCGGTTCAGTTCGGTCCGCCAATCGTCCGCCGCGTCCTCGCCGACCCGGGCCTGGGTCAGCAGCCGGCGCGCGCCGCGATCCTCCACCGCGGCCCAGACCAGCGTCAGGGGACGGTTGGCCCCCCACACCGGCGCCTCGATCGAAGCCAGCGCCTGATTCACCGCCACCGCCCCGAAGGTCATCTGCAACCGGTTCTGCCCATCCTCGCCGCGCAGGAACTGATAGGCCTGCAACAGGGACTCGGCCTTGCCCAGCACTTCCTGTACGCCCTCCCGCGCCAGCACGTCGGTGCTGCCGGAAATCCGCACCAGCACCCGGCGCAGCCCCTCGACGTACCCATCCTGGAGCTCGGCGGGAGAAGAACCGGCCACCGGCACCTCCACCGAGTAGAGCCCGGAAACGGTCACCGCCTGCACGGCCGTCGGGAAAAACGCCATCGCCAACAACAAAACGGCCGCCCGGACGGCAGCCTGTATTACCCGCGCCACGTTGTGTCCTGATACTGGCATGAATCACCCTGGTGTTCGCATGGATGGCGCATAGGATACACCATGGCCTATACCGTGAGTAGCTGTTAAAATCCGCGCCCTGTCCCACTGGCCAACGGTTACCAACACCATGAGCGAACAGAAGCCCTCTCTGACCTACCGCGACGCTGGCGTCGACATTGATGCTGGCAACGAACTCGTCAACCGCATCAAGGATACCGCCGCCCGCACCCGCCGCCCGGAAGTCCTCGGGGGGCTCGGAGGCTTCGGCGCCATGGTGTCGATTCCCGCGGGCTACCAGGAACCGGTCTTGGTGTCCGGAACCGACGGCGTGGGAACCAAGCTGCGACTGGCCATGCAGCTGGGCAAGCACGACAGCATTGGCATCGACCTGGTGGCCATGTGCGTGAACGATCTGGTGGTTGGTGGCGCCGAGCCGCTGTTTTTCCTGGACTACTACGCCACCGGCAAGCTGAACGTGGACGTGGCGGCCCAGGTGGTCGCCGGGATCGGTGAGGGCTGCGAACAGGCCGGGTGCGCCCTGGTGGGAGGCGAAACCGCCGAAATGCCAGGCATGTACGAAGGTGAGGACTACGACCTGGCAGGCTTCTGCGTGGGCGTGGCCGAGCGCAGCCGGATCATTGACGGCAGCCGGGTCCAGGCGGGCGACACCCTGCTGGCCCTGGGCTCCTCCGGCCCCCACTCCAACGGCTACTCCCTGATTCGCAAGATTCTGGACGTCAGCGGCGCGGACCTGGATCAGCCCCTCGGCGACACCACCCTGGCCGACGCCCTGATGGCGCCGACCCGCATTTACGTCAAGAACCTGCTCCAGTTGATCCGCGAGGTGGATGTCCGGGCCCTGGCCCACATTACCGGCGGCGGCCTGCCCGAAAACATTCCCCGGGTTCTGCCCCAGGGTACGGTGGCGGCGATCGACACCGCCAGCTGGGAGCTGCCGCCGGTGTTCCAGTGGCTCCGGGATGCCGGCGGTGTCGCCATGGAGGAAATGTATCGCACCTTCAACTGCGGTATCGGCATGATCGTCTGCGTGCCCGCGAATCAGAAGGAGCTGGCCCTGGACACGCTCCGGGCAATGGGTGAGCACGCCTGGCAGGTTGGCGTCATCGAAAGCGCCGACCGGCCCGAGGCCGACCCCGTGGTCCGTTACGCGCCGGGGATTCTCGCCGCATGAAAGCCGAGAAAGCGCCCCTGCCCCGCATCCTGGTGCTCGCCTCCGGCAGCGGCACCAACGTCCAGGCACTGATCGACGCCACCCGGGAACGAGACTTCCCGGGCCGGATCGTAGCCGTTGGCAGCAACCGGCCCAAGGCCTTCGCCCTGGAGCGGGCGGCCCAGGCCAACATCGAAACCTTCGTGGTCGACCACACCCAGTACGACTCCCGGGAAGCTTTCGATGCCGCCCTGATGGCCGAGATCCGCCGCTACAACCCGGACGTTTTGCTGCTGGCCGGCTTCATGCGCATTCTCACCGACGATTTCGTTCGGGCGTTCCGGGGCATTCTGCTCAACATCCACCCGTCGCTGCTGCCCAAGTACACCGGCCTGAACACCCATCAGCGCGCCCTGGAGGCTGGCGACCCGGTCCATGGCACCTCGGTTCATTTCGTGACCGAGGAGCTGGATGGCGGCCCGGTCATCGCCCAGGCGGAAGTGAAGGTGTCGCTGGAGGACACCCCGGAATCCCTGGCCGAAAAGGTCAAGGCGAAAGAGCACATCCTCTACCCCATCGTTGTGCGCTGGTTCTGCGAGGGCCGTATCCAGCTTGGCAGTGACTACATCCTGTTCGACGGCGAACTGCTGAAGGCGCCGCTGCGCCTGACGGACGACTGAACGGATTGTCATCCACGATAGGCCCCGCCTTGGCTACACTGGGGCCTATCGTGACCGTTCAGGGGCCCCGCCATGCCACACCTCACCCGCCCTACCGCCCGCACCCCGCACCACCTTGGCTTCTGGTGCCTGCTGCTGGGCAGTCTGCTGTTGCTGCCGGCGCTGTCCCGGGCACAATCGCCGGAACCGCCGACACCGTTCCGGGCCAGCTATACCGCCAAACTCGACAAGGGGCTGGCCCTGAACGGTGACGCCCGTCGCTCCCTCACTCCCCAGGGCAACGGCGTGTGGCTCTACCGAACGGAGGTTAACTCCTTCATCGCGAACATCAACGAATCGCTGGTGCTGAGATGGGACAACGGCCGGGTCGTTCCCCTACGCTATCGCTACCGGCTGTCCGGAATGCTGGTGAAAGACCGGGAACAGGCCATCGACTTCGACTGGGATGCCGGCGTCGCCACCGGTCAGTACCGGGGCAAATCCTTCGAACTGCCGCTGCGGGAGGGGGCCCTGGACCCCCTGGGCTATCAGCTGCAACTGCGCCAGGACATCCGTGCGGGCCGGCGCGACATGCGCTATCAGGTGATCGACGGCGGCGACTATGACGAGGATGTGTTCGCCGTCGTGGGCGAGGACGGCGATCGGCACCTGCTGAAAGCCGAGAAGGTACGCAGCCCGGACGCCAAGCGGCGGACCTACCTGTGGTTCGATCCGGACCAGGCCTTTCTTCTGGTGCGACTGCTGCAGGTGGAGCCGGACGGCAGCCGCTACGAACTGACCCTGAGCGAGGCCGAACTGGGTGACTAACGGGCCTCGGCCCAGACTGCCTTGACCTCGTCCGCAATCACCCGCAACCCCTCGGCCACCCGCTCGTCGTCCTGGGAGTAGGTTACCCGTAGGCACTCGTGGCGGTGCCGCCAGCCGTCTTCCGGCAACCCCGGGAAGAAATAGTGCCCGGACACCACCAACACGCCCCGGGCTTTGAGCCGTTGGTACAGTTCCAGGCTGGAGATGGGCAGCCCGGGGAACCACAGCCACAGGAACATGGCCCCTTCCGGCTTGTGGATGTACCAGCGGCAATCGGCATCGGCCATGGCGTCATGGAACACCGCCACCGCCCGCTGCATCTTGGCCTGGTAGAACGGGCACACCACGTTGCGGCTGAGGGAAAGGATCTCGCCGGACCGCACCAGCGGCTCCGCCAGCATCGCACCGAAACTCCCGGTCGCCAGGTTCATGATCGCGTTGATGCCCGACAATGCCCGGATCACCGGCGCCGAGGCGATGACGATACCGGTACGAACGGCGGGCAGACCCAGCTTGGACAGACTGAGGCACAAAATCATCTGCTCGTCCCAACTGGGGCGGGCATCCACGAACAGCAGGTTCGGGAACGGCGTGCCGTAGGCCCCATCGACGATCAGCGGAATGTCATGCTCCCTGGCCAGCGTTGCCAGCCGGGCCAGTTCGTCGTCGGTCACCACGTTACCGGTTGGATTGGTCGGCCGGGACACGCAAATGGCACCGGTCTCGCCGGTCACCTCGACCGCATCGAAGTCCACCCGGTACTTGAACTCGTGGGCGTCGGTGAAGGAAATCTCGGGCTGCACCGCCCGGAACAGGTCCGGCTCGATCCCCGTGTCGGCGTAACCGATGTACTCGGGCGCCAGCGGCAGCAGGATGTGCTTGCGCTGGCCGTTGCCGTAATCGCCGCCGAACATGTTGAACAGCATGAAGAAGGCCGCCTGGCTGCCGTTGGTGAGGGCGATGTTGTCCGGTGTCAGGCCCCAGCCGTATTCCCGGTTCAGCATGGCCGCCAGGGCGGCAATGAACTGTTTCTCGCCCTGGGGCGGGTCGTAGATCCCCACCAGGCGCCGCAGCCCCTCGTCGCTGCCACCGATGTCCGCCAGGATCTCCCGTACCCGCTGGTGCACTTCCGGGATGTGACCCGGATTACCGCCGCCCATCATGATCAGGTCATCGCCGGAGGCCATGGCGTTGCCCAGATCGTCCATCAGCGACGTGATGCCGGCATCGGCGGTGAATTTACGGCCAAAGGCAGAGAGTTTCATGACATTCTTCCCTTCAACAACGGGGTAACGGAATCCGGCACGGGCCGGGCGAGCGCCGGATCAGGCGTCCAGGGCGATGCCCAGGTTACTGACGCCGTCGTTCGCCGCTTCGGCCCGCAGGGCCGCCACGAAGTCTTCATCGGGCACGCGCTGGCGCCGCAGAGACAAGACCAGTTCCCGCTGGAACCGCTTGTCCTCCTTCATCAGGGGGTGGTGATCCAGCAGCCGGACCAGTTCGTCTTCGTCCAGATCCTCGCCGTCCGAGACTTCGACAAACTGCATGATCGTGGCGGTGGCCAGGCGGGAGGCTTCCGTGGCCCGGTGACGCTCGGGATTGAGCCGGCACAGCAGCGCCTGTTCCAGCAGCTGGCAGAAATCGAACGCTGGATATACGCCGTAGGCGTCGTAGGCTTCCACGTTCGGCGACAGATTTTCCAGCTTCGCCAGCATCTGCGGCAGAGCCGCCTCCGCGCCGCCCCGTTTCTGCAACAGTGCCCAGGACAGGTCCAGCAACTGGCGCATCTTGGCGGCGGTTTTCAGGCCAACCGCGTCGGCAAACAACGCGTAATTCGGAAACGCCCGTTCCGCGAGGGCGAGCAGGAAGGCATACTCCCGCCATCCATGCAGCTGGGCAACGGCTTTCAGGAACTGGTTGGCGTTCATGTCCGCGGCAGGGTCACGCCGGTCTGACCCAGGTACTTGCCCCCCCGGTCCTTGTAGCTGGTCTCGCAGACTTCATCGGATTCAAAGAACAGCATCTGCGCCACGCCCTCGTTGGCGTAGATTTTGGCCGGCAGGTTGGTGGTGTTGGAAAATTCCAGGGTCACCTGCCCCTCCCACTCCGGCTCCAGCGGCGTGACGTTGACGATGATGCCGCAGCGGGCGTAGGTGCTTTTGCCCAGGCAGATGGTCAGCACGTTGCGCGGAATGCGGAAGTATTCCACGGTCCGAGCCAGGGCGAAGGAGTTGGGCGGGATGATGCAGACATCTCCCACGAAGTCGACAAAGCTGTTCTCGTCGAAATTTTTCGGGTCGACGGTGGCGCTGTGCACGTTGGTGAAGATCTTGAACTCGTTGCTGCAACGAACGTCGTAACCGTAGCTGGAAGTGCCGTAGGAAATGACCCGGCCCTTCTCGGTCTCACGGACCTGTCCGGCCTCGAACGGCTCGATCATGTCGTACTGCTCGGACATGCGGCGAATCCACTTGTCGGATTTGATGCTCATCGATGAAGTCTCGTAACCACAGAAAAATTGGTGCGTAGTTTACCCGTTACCGCCCGGGCTGTCGAAGCCCGGGCGGCGGCGTTCAGTGGCCGGTCACCGACACGCTGGCGATGGAACCGGACAGGTTACGTTCGCGGGTGGACAGGATCGCCCCCATGCGGCGGGCGATGTCCCGATAACGACGGGCCACCTCGGAATCGGGCTCGGCCACCACCGAGGGCGTACCGCTATCGGTCTGTTCCCGGATGGTCAGATGCAAGGGCAGCTGTCCCAGCAGTTCGGTCTGGTACTCCTCGGCGATCCGCTCGCCCCCGCCATGGCCGAACAGCGGTTCCTCGTGACCGCACTGGCTACAGATGTGCACGCTCATGTTTTCCACCACGCCGAGCACCGGAATGTCCACTTTACGGAACATTTCGATGCCTTTTTTGGCATCCAGCAGGGCGATGTCCTGGGGCGTGGTGACAATCACCGCCCCGGTGACCGGCACTTTCTGAGCCAGGGTCAACTGGATGTCGCCGGTGCCCGGCGGCAGGTCCACCACCAGGTAGTCGAGCTCGTCCCACAGGGTCTGCTGCAGCAGTTGCAGCACGGCGCCGCTGACCATCGGGCCGCGCCAGATCATGGGTGTTTTCTCGGTCACCACGAACGCCATCGAGTTGGCTTGCAGCCCATGTGCCCGCATCGGTACGAAATACTTGTTCTCCCGGGTGTCCGGACGCTTGCCCTCGGGCACGCCCAGCATCATGCCAATGCTCGGGCCGTGGATGTCGGCATCCAGGATGCCGACCCGCGCGCCTTCGGCCTGCAGCGCCAGCGCCAGGTTGACCGCGGTGGTGGACTTGCCGACGCCGCCCTTGCCGGACGCCACGGCAATGATGTTCTTCACGCCCGGCACCGAGGGCAGCGCCTTGGCCACCTTGGCCGCAAAGATCCGCTGGCCGACCTGGACCTCGACGCCGGTCACCCCGGCCACGTCCTCCAGGGCGTGGCTCACGATCTGCCGAAGGGCGCCGGCAATGCCCTGGGACGGATAAGGCAGCTCCACGGACAGCGTGACCTGGCCGGCGGCGTCGGCGACCAGGGATTTGACGGCGCCAAGCTCGAACAGATCCTTGCCCAGGTACGGGTCTCGGTATTCTCGGACGGCGGCTTCCAGCGCCGGCTGGGAAATCTGGGTCATCATGCTCTCCGGAATAAGCTCATAAACACGGAAACAGGCGTTTCAGGTGAAAAATTGCTGGTTGGAAGGTATCATCTGTGCCCGTTTCTGACCATATGGGGCCGCCACCTGCGTCTGTCAATCCAGGTCCCCGGTTCCGGCTCCGTAGTTTCGTTTTCCCAAGCCCTATCGACAGAAGGTTCGGACATCACCATGACGCAAGCGAGCAAGCCACAGCGCGACATTCTGGTCACCAGCGCCCTGCCCTACGCCAACGGCCCGATCCACCTGGGTCACCTGCTGGAGTACATCCAGACCGATATCTGGGTGCGGTACCAGAAGATGCGTGGCGAAAACTGCTACTACGTTTGCGCCGACGATGCCCACGGCACCGCCATCATGCTGCGTGCCGAGCGCGAGGGGATCACCCCGGAACAGCTGATCGACCGGATCCGCCAGGAACACCAGGACGACTTTGCCGGTTTCCACATTCGGTTCGACAACTATTACTCCACCCACTCCGAGGAGAACCGCCAGCTTTCGGAGTACATTTACCGCCAGCTGCAGGAAAACGGGCGCATCGCCACCCGCAGGATCACCCAGTTCTTCGATCCGGAAAAAGAAATGTTTCTGGCCGATCGTTTCATCAAGGGGACCTGTCCCAAGTGCAAGGCGGAAGACCAGTACGGTGACAACTGCGAGGTTTGCGGCGCCACCTACACCCCGGCGGAGCTGATCAACCCCCGTTCCGCCGTATCCGGCGCCACCCCGGTGAAAAAGGAATCCGAGCACTATTTCTTCAAGCTGCCGGACTTCCAGGACTTCCTGGCGAAGTGGACCCGCAGCGGCACCCTTCAGCCGCAGGTGGCCAACAAGCTGGCCGAGTGGCTGGACGCCGGCCTGCAGGAGTGGGACATCAGTCGCGACGCGCCCTACTTCGGTTTCGAGATCCCGGACGCCCCCGGCAAGTATTTCTACGTCTGGCTGGACGCGCCCATCGGTTATCTGGCCAGCTTCAAGAACCTGTGTAACCGGGAAAACATCGACTTCGAGCATTTCTGGAAGGCCGACTCCACCGCCGAGGTCTACCACTTCATCGGCAAGGACATCATCAACTTCCACGCCCTGTTCTGGCCGTCCATGCTGCACGATGCCGGCTTCCGCACGCCCACGGCGGTATGGGCGCACGGCTTCGTCACCGTCAACGGCAAGAAGATGTCCAAGTCCCGGGGCACCTTCATCATGGCCCGGACTTACCTGGAGCACCTGGATCCGGAGTATCTGCGCTACTACTTTGCCGCCAAGCTCACCGCCAGCGTGGACGACATGGACCTCAATCTCGAGGACTTCGCCGCCCGCGTCAACAGCGACCTGGTGGGCAAGGTGGTGAACATCGCCAGCCGCTGCGCCGGCTTCATCAACAAGCGTTTCGACGGTCGGCTGGGCCAGGTGACCGAACACGACCGGCTGCGTGAATTCATCGAGGCGGGCCGGCAGATCGAAGAATTCTACGAAGCCCGGGAATTCGGTCGCGCCATGCGCCGGATCATGGAGCTGGCGGATGTCGCCAACCAGTACGTCAACGACGAACAGCCCTGGGTGGTTGCCAAGCAGGAGGGCCAGGACGACCGGCTCCAGGCCATCTGCACCAACGCCCTCAACATGTTCCGCCTGATCATGACCTACCTGGCGCCGGTGCTGCCGAACACCGCAGCCGCGTCCGAAGCCTTCCTGAACAGTCCGCTGGACTGGAACGGACGGGCGCAACTGCTGGAAGAGCACACCATCAACCCGTTCAAACCGCTGATGAGCCGGGTGGACATGGCCCAGATCGAGAACATGCTGGAGGCCTCCCGGGAGGCCCAGCCGGCGCCGGCCACCCCGGCCCGGGAACCCGCCGCCGATCTGGAACCGATCGCCGAGGAAATCGAGTTCCCCGACTTCGCCAAGGTGGACCTGCGGGTTGCCCGCATCGTCCGGGCCGAACACGTCGAGGGTGCGGACAAACTTCTTCGCCTCACCCTTGACGTGGGACATGGCGAACGCAACGTGTTTGCTGGTATCAAGTCCGCCTACAAACCGGAGGATCTGGAAGGCCGGCTGACCGTAATGGTCGCCAACCTGAAACCCCGGAAGATGAAGTTCGGTCTGTCCGAGGGCATGGTGCTGGCCGCCGGCCCCGGCGGCAAGGACATTTTCCTTCTGTCCCCGGATTCCGGCGCCACCCCCGGCATGCGGGTGATGTAAACAGCGCGAGGTAGAGCGAGGCCGATGACCGAGTACCTGCTGATTCTGGTCAGCACCATCCTGGTGAACAATTTCGTTCTGGTGCAGTTCCTGGGGCTGTGCCCGTTCATGGGCGTATCCGGGAAACTGGAGACGGCCATGGGCATGTCCCTGGCCACCACCTTCGTGCTGACCCTGTCATCGGTATGCAGCTACCTCGCCTACACCTACCTGCTGGCGCCCCTGGGGCTGACTTACCTGAAGACCATCACCTTCATTCTGGTGATCGCCGTGGTGGTCCAGTTCACCGAAATGGTGGTGCGCAAGACCAGCCCGCTGCTGTACCGGGTCCTGGGCATCTTCCTGCCACTGATCACCACCAACTGCGCCGTGCTCGGAGTGGCCCTGCTCAACCTGAACAAGGGCAACAACTTCATCGAGTCCGTCCTGTACGGTTTCGGCGCGGCGATCGGGTTCTCCATGGTGCTGGTGCTGTTCGCCGCCATGCGCGAGCGGATCGCCGTCGCCGATGTCCCCGTGGCCTTCCGGGGCGCTGCCATCGGCATGGTTACCGCCGGCCTGATGGCCCTGGCCTTCCTTGGCTTCACCGGCCTGGTCACTGTCTGACGGAGAATAGGTTGTTATGTGGACCGGCATCCTGCTTGCCATAGTCGTGCTGTTGGCCCTGGCCATCGTATTTGGCGGTGTCCTCGGCTACGCCTCGGAACGCTTCCGGGTCGAGGGCAACCCCCTGGTGGACCAGATCGACGCGCTGCTGCCGCAGACCCAGTGCGGCCAGTGCGGTTTCCCTGGCTGCCGTCCCTACGCTGAAGCAATCGCCGGGGGGGAAGCGATCAACAAGTGCCCACCGGGCGGCGAAAGCACCATCAAAGCCCTGGCCGACCTGCTGGACGTGGAACCCCAGCCGCTGGATGCGGAGCATGGCGTCGAACAGGCCAAGCGCGTGGCGGTGATCCGGGAAGACGAATGCATTGGCTGCACCAAGTGCATCCAGGCCTGCCCGGTGGACGCCATCCTCGGCGCCGCCAAGCACATGCACACCGTGATCGAATCCGAGTGCACCGGCTGCGATCTGTGCGTGGAACCCTGTCCCGTGGACTGCATCGACATGGTGACCCTCGAACCCGACATCCGCACCTGGACCTGGACGCCGCCCAGCCCCAACCTCATCGCGACCGATCGCCAGGGAGTCCGAGCCTGATGACCCAGCTGTGGGATTTCGCCGGCGGAATCCACCCGCCCGAGAACAAACAACAGTCCACGTCCCGCCCGATTCGTCCGGCGGGAATCCCGGAACGCCTGATCATCCCGCTCCAGCAGCACATTGGTCAGCGCGCCGAGCCGGTGGTCCAGGTCGGCGACCGGGTGCTCAAGGGTCAGAAAATCGCCGACGTCCGCTCCGGACTCGGCGTTCCCGTGCATGCGCCCACCTCCGGCATCGTTGAATCCATCGGCGAGCACCCGGTCCCCCACCCGTCCGGTCTGGCCGATCTTTGCGTGTTCCTGCGCCCCGACGGCGAAGACCAGTGGCGGCCACGCTCGCCGGTCCGTGACTACCGGGAGCTGGATCGGGACACGGTTCTCGGTCTCATCCGCGAGGCCGGCATCGCCGGTATGGGGGGCGCCGGTTTCCCGACCAACGTCAAGCTGTCCCCGCCCAGGGACCGCAAGGTGCATACCCTGATTCTCAACGGCGCCGAGTGTGAGCCCTACATCACCGCCGACGACATGACCATGCGGGAGCGGGCGGACGACGTGGTGGCCGGACTGAAGGTCATGGCCTGGCTGCTGCGCCCCGAGCGCTGCGTGATCGGCATCGAGGACAACAAACCCGAGGCCGCCGAGGCCATGCGCAAGGCTTGCGAGGGCACCCAGACCGAGGTGGTGGTGATTCCCACCAAGTATCCGTCCGGCGGAGAAAAGCAGCTGATCCGCATCCTCACGGGCCTGGAAGTGCCCAGTGGCGGAATTCCCGCCGACATCGGTGTCATGTGCCAGAACATCGGGACCGCCGTGGCCGTGGCGCGGGCCGTGTTCAACGACGAACCCCTGATTTCCCGGGTGGTGACCCTGACCGGGGGCGCTCTGCGTGAACCGGGCAATGTCGATGCCTTGATCGGCACCCCCATGTCCTACCTTCTGGAACGGGCCGGCTGGCGGCCGGAACAGGTCGGCCGGCTGGTGCTGGGGGGGCCGATGATGGGCTTTACCCTGCCCGACACCGAAGTGCCGGTGACCAAGACCAGCAACTGCGTGATTGCCGCCACCGCCACTGAGCTGCCGGCACCGCCGCCCCAGCAACCGTGTATCCGCTGCGGCCAGTGCGCCGAGGTCTGCCCCATGGAACTGCTGCCGCAGCAGTTGTTCTGGCACGCTCGGGCTGAGGAGTTCGACAAGGCAGAACACCTCAACCTGTTCGACTGTATCGAATGCGGTGCCTGCGCCTACGTCTGCCCCAGTGCCATTCCGCTGGTCCAGTACTACCGCTTCGCCAAAGGCGAGATCCGCGTGCAGCGTGCGGAGCAGGCCAAGGCCGACCGCGCCCGGGAGCGCTTCGAGGCGCGTCAGGCCAGGCTGGAACGGGAACAGCAGGAGAAGGAACAGAAGCGCCGGGAACGGGCCAAGGCGGCTGCCGAGGCCCAGGCCCGCAAACGCGCCGAGGCGGAACAGGCCACCGCCCGGGACGACGCCGGCGAGGTGGACGAGCGGGCCGCCAAGGCCGCCCTGGTGCGACAGGCCCTGGAACGCAAGAAAGCCCGGACCGGTGCTCCCGCGGCAGCCGAACCGCCGGACCTGGAAGCCCTGGAAAAACAGTGGCTCCAGGCCCGGGCCAAGCTGGACACCATGCAGGGCCTGCTGGCGGAAGCCAAGGCCAAGCAGGCCGACAACGTCGATAAACTGGAACGGGCCGTGGCCAAGAACCAGGAGCGGGTTCAGCGGGCCGAACAGGCGTTAAACGACGCCAGACAGTCGTTGCAGAATCCGTCCCAGACCACCCATTAACCGAGTTCAGGCCAGACGATCCATGGCATTCGTACAACAGTCCTCTCCTCACACGCATCGTGCCCGCCCGACCTCGCGGGTCATGCTCTGGGTGATCCTGGCAACCCTGCCGGGGCTGCTCGCCCAAACGCTGTTTTTTGGCTGGGGCAACCTGATCAACGTCCTGTGGTGCGTGGGCCTCGCGGTTGTGGCAGAAGCCGCCGTGCTGTGGCTGAGGAAAAAACCGCTGTCGGTTTTCCTCAGGGACAACACCGCCGCCGTGACCGGCCTGCTGCTGGGCCTGTCCCTGCCGCCCCTCGCCCCCTGGTGGGTCTCCGCGGTGGCCGTGGTGACCGCCATCGTCATCGCCAAACAGCTCTATGGCGGTCTGGGCTCCAATCCCTTTAACCCGGCCATGGCCGGCTACGCCCTGGTCCTGATCTCGTTTCCGGTGGCCATGACCACCAACTGGCCCGAAGCGGCCATGCTGTTTCAGGGGGCGCCGGACTTTGCCGACACTCTGGCCCGAATTTTTTCCGGCACCCAGACCGCAATCGACGGCTGGACCATGGCCACACCACTGGACGAATACAAGCACAAGGTGGCCACCCACACCGCCGCCGAGATTCTCCGGCATCCCACCTTTGGCGAAGGTATCGCCCGGGGCTGGGAATGGGTCAATGCCGCCTTTCTGGCCGGCGGGTTATGCCTGCTGGCCCTGCGCATCATGACCTGGCACATCCCGGTCAGTTTTCTGGCGGGGCTCGGGCTCATGAGCCTGGCGTTTGGCAGCAACCCCGACCAGCACGCGCCCCTGTCCCTGCATCTGCTGGCCGGCGGCACCATGCTGGGCGCCTTTTTTATCGCCACCGATCCGGTGACGGCCGCCACCAGCCATCAGGGTAAACTGATCTATGGCGCTGGTATCGGCATTCTGGTGTACCTCATCCGTACCTGGGGCAACTATCCGGACGCCGTTGCCTTCAGCGTACTTCTGATGAACTTCGCCGTGCCGTTCATCGACTACTACACGCCGCCCCGAACCTTCGGCCACCACAAGGCCCGGCGGGGTTTGCCGAGCAGGAACCGGGGGTAAGTACGTCATGGCCGCACTCGCTCAATCGATTCGCCGCAGCGCCATCGGGCTCGGTCTGTTCGCCATCTTCACCGGCGGCTCCATCGCCCTGACGCAGGCACTGACCCACGAACGCATCCAGGCGCAGGCCGCCCGGGCCGAGGCTCGGGCACTGTTCGAAATCATTCCGGAAAACCGGATCGACAACGACCTGCTGCGGGATACCGTCACGCTGCCGGCGGGCGCCCCCTTGCCCACCCCGGGCCCCGTTACCGGCTGGGTAGCACGCCGCGACGGCGAGCCGGTGGGACTGATCCTCCCAGTGGTGGCACCGGACGGCTACTCCGGCGCCATCCGCCTGCTGGTGGGTCTGGATCCCGACGGCACGGTGCTGGGGGTCCGGGTAACCAGCCACAAGGAAACACCGGGGTTGGGTGATCGCATCGAGACCAAGAAATCCAACTGGGTCCACGCCTTCGAGGGGCGTTCCCTGGACAACACCGAACGCCCCCGCTGGAACGTAAAAAAGGACGGCGGTGACTTCGATCAGTTCACCGGTGCCACCATTACCCCCCGCGCGGTCGTCAAGGCGGTGGCCAGGACCCTGGTGTACTATCGTCAACACCGCGAGGAAATCCTTCGACGGCTGCACGTAGAGGAGCGTTCCTGACCATGGCCAGCAAAACATCCGCCGACATCATCCGAGACGGCCTGTGGAACAACAACCCGGCGCTGGTGCAGGTGCTCGGCCTGTGTCCATTGCTGGCGGTGACCAGTACCGTGGTCAATGCCCTCGGCCTCGGACTGGCCACGCTGATGGTGCTGATGGGCTCCAATCTGGCGGTGTCGCTGATTCGCAATTTCGTCAGCGAATCGGTGCGGCTGCCCGCATTCGTGATGATCATTGCGTCGTTTGTCACCTGCGCCGAGCTCCTGATGCAGGCCTTTACCTATGAGCTGTATCAGATCCTCGGCATCTTCATTCCCCTGATCGTGACCAACTGCGCCATCCTGGGCCGTGCCGATGCCTTCGCCTCCAAAAACGCGCCGGGCCCCGCTCTACTCGACGGTGCCATGATGGGACTGGGCTTCCTGCTGGTGCTGGTCACCCTCGGCGGCCTCCGGGAACTGGTCGGCCAGGGCACGCTGTTCGCCGACATGCAGCTGCTGTTCGGCCCCGCCGCCGCCCGCTGGGTGATCCGCCCCTTTGAACACTACCCCGACATGCTGTTCATGGTACTGCCGCCCGGCGCCTTTATGGGGCTGGGCCTGCTGATCGCCCTGAAAAACGCCATCGACACACACCTGCAGGAAAAACGGAAAGCCGTGGCGACGCAGGAGCCCGTGACCAGCGGCAGCAAGAGGGTCCGGGTAACCGGCCACGTTTCCTGAACCGACAGACACCGATGGAAACCGGATGAACAGACAGAAGCGGACCGAGATTTTCCGGCGGCTGCGGGAGGCCAACCCGAAGCCGACCACCGAGCTGAACTATTCCACCCCGTTTGAACTTCTGGTGGCGGTCATCCTCTCCGCCCAGGCAACCGATGTTGGCGTCAACAAGGCCACGGCCCGGCTGTTTCCCGTCGCCAACACCCCCGAAGCCATCCTGGCGCTGGGGGTCGATGGTCTGAAGGAATACATCAAGACCATCGGGCTCTACAACAGCAAGGCCGAGAACATCATCAAGACCTGCCGGATCCTGATCGAAAAACACGGAGGCCAGGTTCCGGACAACCGGAAAGATCTGGAAGCCTTGCCCGGGGTCGGCCGGAAGACCGCGAACGTGGTGCTCAACACCGCCTTCGGGCAACCCACCATGGCCGTGGACACCCACATTTTCCGGGTTGCCAACCGTACCGGCATCGCGCCGGGCAAGAACGTTCTGGAGGTGGAACAGCGGCTGCTGCGCCTGGTTCCCAGGGAATTCCTCCAGGACGCCCACCACTGGCTGATCCTCCATGGTCGTTACACCTGCACCGCCCGCAAGCCGAAATGCGGTGCCTGCATCATCGAGGATCTTTGCGAATTCAAGGACAAGCGGGACTATCTCTGAACCCGCCGGTCGTCAGCGTAACCGTCTCCGGTGCGCATCCGTTCCCATCGCGCTCGAGCGGCCCCTCAGCCACGCGTCTATGACCAAGGCGAGCCAGACAGAGCGCACCACTTAGGAGCATGGTGATCATGGTCAACAGCCAGACCGTTCGCCTCTTGATGCTTCCCGATACCGGCCACTCCGGCCGTGCCGGATCCAGACGTACCGGTGTTTCCGGACGACGCAAGGGCGTATAGCCGGCGAAGTGTCCTTCGCCGGCTGCGTTCCGTCCTGTCAGCGTTTGCCAAGCATTTTCTGCTTGAGGTCCTTCTGAGCCGGCTTGTCGGACAACCAGATGCCGAACAGGGCCTTCTTGAAGGCCAGGTCGCCTACGGTATCCTTGTACTCACCGTTCTTCAGGACCCGAACCCCCTGCCCCGGCAGATACACCAGATCGAACACATCGCCTTCCTTGATTTCTTCCTGGAACACGGCCATGAAGCGGTCGATGTCATCCTGAATCGGTGCGGTGTTGCCATGGGTGGAAGCCTCGAATCCGTCCATGGTGGCCTCCGTCATCCGCTCGCTGGTGATCATGCCCGAGATGATGTGCAGCGTGATCGCCTGGGGTTCATCGGCGTTGATCACCGCCTCCCCATCATTAACGCTCTCGGGAACATAGAGCCCCCCGACGTACAGGTCCATGAACCACTTGGAGCGGGTGCCGGCACCGTTGAGCTTTAGCTCGGTGCCCATCGCCTGATAGGTATCCGGGACCTCCACGCCATCCACGGTCAGGGCGGAGGCCGGCGCGGACAGAGCCGCGGTCAGCATCAGACTGGCAAAGCCTGCAGATAGAGCCTTCTTCATAGTCCTTTCCTTTTCCTTATTATTCACGTGTTCATTCGTCACCGGGGTCGACGCCCGACCCGCCCGGTCCAGGCATTCTAGCAGCGGCCGGGCAGCCCGGAGCGCCACCTGGTTCTCATTTGCAGGGGATTAAAACAGAAAAGCCGGCCCGTTGCATGGGCCGGCTTGTCGCTGCCGGGCGTCAGGACAGCACTACTTGAACAGCAGGCTTCCCGACAGCCCTTCCTTCTCCAGGATTTCCCGAAGCCGACGCAGCGCCTCAACCTGGATCTGTCGTACCCGCTCACGGGTCAGGCCGATTTCCTGACCGACCTCCTCCAACGTGCTCACGGGGTAACCGCGCAGACCAAAGCGACGAGACAGGACCTCCTGTTGTTTGTCGCTGAGCTGGTCAATCCACTTCTCCAGGCAGGAGCACATGTTGTTATCCTGCAAGACATCCGCCGGGTCACTGGCGCCTTCATCGGCGACCGTATCCATCAGCGACTTGTCACCACCGGAACCGATCGGGGTGTCCATGGAAGCCACCCGCTCGTTCAGGCCGAGCAGTCGCTTAACGTCTTCCACCGGCTTGTCCACCACCCGGGCGATTTCCTCCGCCGACGGTTCGTGGTCCAGTTTCTGGGTCAGTTCCCGGGAGGCCCTCAGATACAGATTCAGTTCCTTGACCACGTGAATTGGCAGGCGAATGGTGCGGGTCTGATTCATGATGGCCCGCTCAATGGTCTGCCGAATCCACCAGGTGGCGTAGGTGGAAAAACGGAACCCCCGCTCCGGATCGAACTTCTCAACCGCGCGGATCAGCCCCAGATTGCCTTCCTCGATCAGGTCCAGAAGGGTCAGCCCACGGTTGACGTACCGGCGGGCGATCTTGACCACCAGACGCAGGTTGCTTTCGATCATGCGCTTGCGCCCGGCTTCCTCGCCCTTGCGGGCCAGTCGCGCGAAGTAAACTTCTTCCTCGGGGGTCAGAAGGGGGGAAAACCCGATTTCGTTGAGATATAGCTGGGTGGCGTCCAGCTGTTTCTGGTTGGTGAGATACCGTCCCTGGGTGGAGAAATCCTCTTCCTCGGTCATATCCGTCGCATCCTTGTCGACTTTGTCTTCAGCGATAGCCTGCTCCTCAGTGTCGTCAAGATCCTCGGCACGATCAACGATGATATCTTCTTGCTCGTCAGACATGTCTATTGCCCCGCCTCTCAAAATCCTGCATTGAAGCCCGTTACTTCTTGTTGTTGCGGACACTGTCAGTCTTGCCACCTGGCCTTGCCGGGAGAATGCCGGAACATCGTCCCGGGCCGATGGTCATTGTTGTTCTTTGATTGATTCGAGCGTTCTCGGCTGCCGGGTGGATCAGCGGGGGGGAAGGTAATGGAGGGGGTCGACGGGGTTGCCATTTTTCCGGATTTCAAAATGCAACATGGGCCGCTCCGCTCCGCTGCTTCCTAGCTCCGCAATCACCTGTCCGGCTGTTACGTCCTCCCCTTCCTGCACCAGAATCTTCCGGTTGTGGGCATAAGCACTCAAATAGTGCTCATTATGGTTCACGATAATCAGGTTACCGTATCCAAGCAACCCATTGCCGGCGTACACCACGTTACCGCTGGCTGCGGCCCGGACCGCGTCGCCGGCCTGTCCGGCAATGTCGATGCCCTTGTTGACTTTTCCGGATGTGGAATATCCTGCAATTACAGTGCCACCATGGGGCCAGCGCCAGTTGATCCCCGCCACGGTCTGATTACGATCCGGCAGCGGCTGGTCGCGCCCGGCGGCCCGGGTCACCTTGGGCCGGGGCGCGCTCTTTGGCGTCTGCACCGGCGCCCGGGGCCGTGTTGTGGGCGCGGCGGCGACCTTCGGCTGAGAACCATTGTCACGGGCGGATGTGACAGTTCCACGACGGTCCAGGCGCAACACCTGCCCCACCCGGATGGTCCAGGGCGGGCCGATGCCGTTGGCGCTACCCAACTCGCGGTAGTCCCGGCCATAGCGCCAGGCAATGCTGTACAGGGTTTCACCGGGCTTGACCACGTGCCGGCCCCAGTAAACCGGAGGATTGTAAAGGTCGTCCTGATAGATGGCGGGGGAGTTGCAGCCGCCGAGCCACACCAGAACGATGACGGGAAGCAGCCCCTTCAGGGAACGAGAGCGGGTAAAGGCACCGGAAGGGAACCGCGGGAAGGCCGAGAGGACGGCATGGATGAACCCACGAAAGCTGCTCACAGGAATAAGAATTCTGCTGTTATAGTGAATCCGTATAAAACGGACGAAAAGCCGAGAGGCTTTCTCAAGTTTTTAGAGTAACTTGCTAATTTATTGCATATTTTCTGGACTAATCCAAGTTACTCGGGCGTTACCCTTGTTACCTTGGGGAACACTCATTTTGTGCGCAAGGTAACACTTTCCGTTCGCCCAACCGCTCGATCACCAATACCGTGAGCAACCCGAGAATCGCCAGAGCCAAGGCCGGGAGTACCTGGGGATCCAGACCGGTCACCGCCTGGTAATGGCTTGGCCACAAGTTCGCTTCCTGCAACGGCACCGACTCCCCGGCCCGATTGGTACGCCAGCTGAGGACTTCCCGCCAGGGCCAGACCTTGTTCAGGGAACCCACCATGAAACCGGTCAGCAACGCCAGCACCAGATCGTGACAATGTCGAAAGGCCCAGGTAATCAGCCGCGCCACGGACAGCAGCCCCAGCACGCAGCCAGTCATGAACAGCGCCAGCAGCACCAGTTCTCCATCCCGGATGGCCGCCAACACCGGGGCATACATGCCGATGATGACCAGAATGAAGCTGCCGGAAATGCCGGGCAGGATCATGGCGCAGATGGCCAGCGCCCCCGCCGCCAGAAACGTCAGGGGCGACGGGGCAAGGGCACCGGCGGGCAACGACGTGATCCACCAGGCCGCCCCGGCCCCAGCCAGCAGTGGCCACAGCAGGGCCGGACGCAAACGGCGCACCTGACGCCCCACGTGCCATACGGACGCCAGAATCAGGCCGAAGAAAAAGCTCCAGACCAGAACCGGCTGGCTCTTCAGAGCCAGAGTGATGACCGACGCCAGGGACACGATACTGCACAGAATGCCAGCCACCAGGCTCAGGAGAAAACGGCCATCGCACGCTTGCCAGAAGGCCCTGACGTGCCCTTTCAGCAGATGCCGGAAAATGGCCACAGGCACCGCGTTAACGGCCGCCAGCAGGCGAAAATAGATGCCTGTGATGAAGGCAATGGTCCCCCCTGAAACCCCCGGCACGATATCCGCCGCGCCCATGGCGATCCCCCGGGCAAACACCCCCGACAGCCGCTGGCCGCGCGCCTCCTGACGGTCTTGTAGGCTCTCGCCCGCCCGCGTCTCGGGTCCCGTCATCGCACCACACCTCCGAGCAGGGGCACAAACATGACCGGCTCCAGCTCCCGACGCTCGTACCGGTCGCCACGGCGCACCACCTCCACCAGTACCTGGGACGATTCTCCCACCGGCGCGATCAACACCCCGTTGTCCGCCAGCTGCTCCAGCAGGGCGGCGGGTACGTCGTTGGGCGCCGCGGTCACCAGAATTCCGTCGAACGGCCCCTGTTCCGGCCAGCCCATGCCACCGTCGGCATGCTTGAGCATGACGTTGCGCAGGCCCAGTTGCCGCAACCGTTCCCGGGCCTTGTCCTGCAGGGGCTTGATCCGTTCGACGCTATACACCTCCCGGACCAGCTGGGCCAGCACGGCCGTCTGGTAACCGGAACCGGTTCCCAGCTCCAATACACGCCCCGGTTCGTGCCGCAGCAGCAATTCGGTCATGCGTGCCACAATGTAAGGCTGTGACAGGGTCTGGCCATAGCCGATCGGTAACGCCGTATCCTCATAGGCCCGATGGGCCAGGGCTTCGTCCACAAAAATGTGACGGGGTACCTGGCCAATCACCTCCAGCACCCGCTCCGACTCGATCCCCGCCTCACGCAGTCGCTGCACCAGCCGCATCCGGGTCCGGCGCGAGGTCATGCCAATTCCCTGAAGTTCGGCGCTCATCGGTAGCCTCCCCCCGGCTGGGGCATGGCTTCCACCCAATCCCGCAGCGGCACCAGGGCCTCGTGGCGGGTCATGTCGATGTGCACCGGGGTAATGGAGACATAGCCTTCCCGCACAGCATGGAAGTCCGTGCCGGGGCCGGCATCGCCGCCTTCGCCGGCGGCGCCGATCCAATACCGCTGCCGGCCCCGGGGGCAGGTCATGGGTACCGCACCCTCGGCCCGCTCGCGATGGCCAAGTCGGGTGACCCGGAACCCCGCCAGCGCATCCCAGGGAACGTCCGGCACGTTGACATTGAGAATGGAACGGGGGCCAAGATTGAGCGGCCGGTCCTGCTCCAGCAGCAGGCGAACCACCCGGGCCGCGGTGTCATAGTGGCCATGCCCCTGGTTGACGAGAGACACGGCAATGGCGGGCAGTCCAAGATGGCGGCCTTCGGTGGCGGCGGCGACGGTGCCGGAATAGATGATGTCGTCACCGAGATTGGCGTGGGTATTGATGCCGGACACCACGCGATCGAACGGCTCGTCGAACAGCCCGTTGACCGCCAAGTGCACGCAGTCCGTCGGTGTGCCGTCCACCGACTGGAACCCGTTCGGATGGCGCTCGACCGTGAGCGGCCGGTTCAGGGTCAATGCATTGCTCGCACCGCTGTGGTCCCGGTCCGGGGCCACCACTTCCAGCTCCCCCAGGCCCTGCAACCCCTCATGGAGGGCGATCAGACCTGGCGAATGCACGCCATCGTCGTTCGATAACAGAATTCGCACCGTGTTCTCCGCTAGCCTTTTATTCGTTATGTCGGCCGAGGCTCATGTCCTCGAGCTCAAAAATATCACTTAAAAGGGTCGTGGCATACTGACCGGGCCGCAGCCGAAATTCGACCTCCAGAGCAGCGTCCTCCCGCCACCGCCACGCCAGGGCCTCGGGCCGGACGACCAGCGGGCGCCGTTCAGGCGCCATGCGGGTGGCCGAGAACAGCCGCTCGAACCCGGGGTGGCGGGCCACCACCGCCCGCTCCAGCTCGCCCTGAGGGCCCTCGGCCAGGGTACCGCCGTCGCCCCATAACGGGCCGGTCGGCGCCCGTTCGGGCGGCGCCGGCTCACCCTCCAGGCACCGGTCCCAGTGGCCGGCCTCGACCCGGGCCGCCAGAACCTCGTTGAACAGCCAGGCCCGGGCGGCGGAGAAGTACATCACTCGCTCGGAATGGGTTTTGTCCCGCCGGTTTCGCGACGAACCGCGGCGACGTTTCAAGGCATCGGGGTCCAGCGCCAGCGCCCGGGTCAGGTTGCTGCCTTGATGACCAAATCGCTGAGGGCCGAAGTAGTTGGGTGCCCCCCGCCGGCCCAGGGTATTCAGGGCCTCTTCTATGGCCGCGCGATCGCCCTCAATATCCCGCAGCACGATGACAAAGCGGTTGCCGGCATGCTCACCACGACGCAGTTTGCGAACCGCCCGCCCCTGGGCAAGCACCGGCCAGTGTGAGGCCACGGCCGCCACCAAGTCCGGGTCTTCCCCCTCCCGCCCGGGACGGTGCAGGCTGAACCACTGGCGGGTGACCGCATGCCGGTCCTTGAGGCCGCAGAAGCCGATATCGAGCGGTCGGCAGCCGGCGATACGAGCCAGCTGGCGGGCCACATACTCGGTGTTGTCGCCGGTTTTCTCCAGGTACAGGCATACGTGTTCGCCGGCGTGACCCATCAGCGTATCGCGGTCCAGTGTCTCGTCGACCCGAAAATCCTCGGGGTGGGTCTTCAGCCGGGCACGGGTCACCCGGCCCTGTGCGGTCGGCCAGCACAGCCGCCAGGGTGTATCACGCTCCTGATGATCGGTCACGAAACGATGGGCTCCAGTAGACAGACGGCCTGGCAGGCGATGCCTTCCTTTCGGCCGGTAAATCCCAGGCGCTCGGTGGTGGTGGCCTTGACGCTGACACAGGCAACCGGCAGCCCCAGGTCGGCGGCGATGTTCCGGCGCATGGCGTCAATGTGAGGGGCCATTTTCGGAGCCTGGGCAATCAGGGTGCTGTCGACATTGACCACCCGATAGCCGGCCTCGGTCACTCGGGCGACGACCCGTCGCAGCAGGTCACGGCTGTCCGCGCCCGCCCACTGGTCGCTGGTATCCGGAAACAGATGCCCGATGTCACCCAGCGCCGCGGCCCCGAGCAGCGCATCGGCCAGGGCATGCAGCAACACATCCCCGTCGGAGTGCGCCACCAGGCCCCGGTCGTGCGGAATCCTGACGCCTCCGAGAATCACCGCGTCGCCGTCGCCAAAGGCGTGGACATCAAAGCCCTGGCCAATTCTCATGCTGCCTCCCGTCGATTGCTTGGAAATGGATGCCATCAGAGCCGGCCGAGGATGAATTCTGCCAGGGCCAGATCCGAGGGAACCGTAATTTTAATGTTATCCGGCCGTCCTTCCACCAGCACCGGCCGGTAACCGGACAATTCCATCGCCGACGCCTCGTCAGTAATCGCGCGCCCGGCCGCCAGGTGGTCCTCCAGGGCCCGGGTCAGTGCCCCGAGCCGGAACATCTGCGGGGTCAGGGCGCGCCACAGTCGGCTGCGGTCAACCGTCACCTCCACTTCGGGAAGGTGATCCGTGACCGCGGCCTGCTTGAGCGTATCCGCCACGGGTGCGGCAAGCAGGCCACCCACCGGATGATCGGCCAGGGTGTCCATCAGGCGCCGGAGATCCTCCCGGTGCACGCACGGCCGGGCGGCATCGTGAACCAAAACCCAGTCGCTGGCGGCAGCCTGCCCAGCCAACGCCCGCAACGCCGACAGCACCGATTCCGCCCGTTCACCGCCGCCGGTGCAGGTTTGTATCCGCGCGTCCCGGGCTGAATGGCAGTCGGGCCACCAACGGTCCCGGGCATGCAGGGCCACCATGCAGCCGGCAAACGGGGCGTGGTCGAGAAGTCGGGACAGGGTGATGTCGAGAATGGAGCGAGCACCAATTTCCAGGTACTGCTTGGGGCGCTCGGCCCCCATGCGCTGGCCAATACCGGCAGCCGGCACGACCAGCCAGTAATTGGCAGAGGTCATGATGCGTAAAGACAAACGGTCATGGACGGGGCCGTCAGTGATCCAGGACCAGGAAGAAGGTTTCGTCCTTCCGGATCAGCCCCAGGTTCATTCGTGCCCTTTCCTCCACCGCGCTCTCTTCGTTGCGAAGGTTCCGGACCTCAGCGTAGAGGCGTTCGTTGCGCGCGGCCAGGTCGGCGTTTTCGGCCCGCTGCTCGGCGATGGCCTGGCGCAGGGACCAAACCTGCGCAAAGCTGCCCTCCCCGACCCACAGGCGCACCTGCAGCAGGAGTATCAGCACGACCAACAGTACCCAAAGGGTTTTCATGTGCAATCCATAGCCCCGGCAAACGAACCAAAAAGCAACGGTGGATGTTGAGTATAGACCTTAGAGTAGATTAGCAACAAATCCATCTAACTGC
Source organism: Marinobacter lutaoensis (assembly GCF_001981305.1). GTDB lineage: Bacteria > Pseudomonadota > Gammaproteobacteria > Pseudomonadales > Oleiphilaceae > Marinobacter > Marinobacter lutaoensis. Next base: position 48,014 of record NZ_MSCW01000010.1, read on the forward strand.
TTGTGCAAAAAGGCCACCGGCTCCGGAGCAATCGCCGGAGCCGGTGGCCTGGCTCGCTTGCCGCCCGCCGGCGGTCAAGCCACGGGCAGGACTCAGCCTTGTCCTTTGATTTCACTCAGGCCGCGGTACGGCGCCTGGCCGTCCAGGGCTTCCTCGATACGCAGCAGCTGGTTGTACTTGGCCACCCGATCGGAACGGCACAGGGAACCGGTCTTGATCTGCCCGGCGCAAGTGGCCACAGCCAAGTCGGCAATGGTGGTATCCTCGGTTTCCCCGGAACGGTGCGAGATCACCGCAGTGTAGCCGGCCTCCTGGGCCATGCGGATGGCATCCAGGGTTTCGCTCAGGCTGCCAATCTGGTTGAACTTGATCAGGATGGAGTTGGCGATGCCCTTCTCGATACCCTGCTTGAGGATCCGGGTGTTGGTGACGAACAGATCATCACCCACCAGCTGTACCTTGCTACCCAGCTTGTCGGTGAGCACTTTCCAGCCGTCCCAGTCGCTCTCGTCCATACCGTCCTCGATGGAAACGATGGGGTAGCGCTCGCACAGGCCGGCGAGGTAGTCCGCGAAGCCTTCGGAATCGAACGTCTTGCCTTCACCGGAGAGCTGGTACTGCCCGTCCTTGTAGAACTCGGACGAGGCGCAATCCAGGGCCAGGGTAACGTCCTTGCCCAGCTCATAGCCGGCGGTTTCGACGGCTTCCTTGATGGCCGCCAGCGCCGCCTCGTTGGAGGGCAGGTTCGGTGCGAAACCGCCTTCGTCGCCCACGGCGGTGTTCAGTCCTTGGGCCTTAAGCACTTTTTTCAGGCTGTGGAAGATCTCCGCACCCATGCGCAGGGCTTCGGCGAAGCTCTTGGCGGAAACCGGCTGAACCATGAATTCCTGGATGTCGACGTTGTTGTCCGCGTGCTCACCCCCGTTGAGGATGTTCATCATCGGCACCGGCATGGAGAACTTGCCGGGGGTACCGTTGATGTCGGCGATGTGCTCGTACAGCGGCTTGCCCAAGGAGGCGGCGGCGGCTTTGGCAGCGGCCAGGGAGACCGCCAGGATGGCATTGGCACCCAGGTTCGCCTTGTTCTCGGTACCGTCGAGTTCGATCATGATCTGATCCAGCGCCCGCTGGTCGGACGCATCCTTGCCCACCAGAGCCTCGCGGATGGTGGTATTGACGGCGTTCACCGCCTTGGTGACGCCCTTGCCCAGATAGCGGCTGGCATCACCGTCCCGCAGTTCCAGCGCTTCCCGGGAACCGGTGGACGCTCCGGACGGCGCGCAGGCCCGGCCCAGGGTGCCGTCTTCCAGGATCACGTCCGCTTCCACCGTCGGGTTACCGCGGGAATCCAGGACCTCACGGGCTTTGATGTTGGCGATCTTGGTCATTCTTATGGGTCTCCAGAGTGTCAGTACTCAAACGTTTGGCTGTAACGTCAATCCAGCGCACGCGGGTGGGGCCTTGCGATCCCCCTCTGTTAACACAAACACCGCCTATCAGGCGGTGTCGATGGGCTTGAAGCTCTTGACCAGGTCATCCAGGGCTTTGACCCGGGCCAGGAACGGCTCAAGCTGGCTCAGCCTCAGGGCGCAGGGCCCGTCGCACTTGGCCTGATCGGGATCGGGATGCGCTTCCAGGAACAGGCCCGCCAGCCCCTGGGACATGCCCGCCAGTGCCAGGTCCGTGACCTGGGCGCGACGGCCGCCGGCGGAGTCGGAGCGGGCTCCAGGCATCTGCAGTGAGTGGGTTACATCGAAAAACACCGGCACGTTCATCTGCTTCATGATGCCGAAGCCCAGCATGTCGACCACCAGATTGTTGTAGCCGAAACTGGTGCCACGCTCGCACAGGATGACCTTGTCGTTACCGGCCTCCTCGCACTTCTTGATGATGTGGCGCATCTCCTGCGGTGCCAGGAACTGGGCCTTCTTGATGTTGATCACAGCGCCGGTGCGGGCCATGGCCACCACCAGGTCGGTCTGTCGGCTCAGGAACGCGGGCAACTGGATGATGTCGCACACTTGCGCCACCGGCTCGGCCTGGTAAGGCTCGTGCACGTCGGTGATCAGCGGCACCCCAAACTTGTCCTTGATGTCCGCCAGGATCTGCAGACCCTTTTCCAGGCCCGGCCCGCGGAAAGAGTGCACCGAGGACCGGTTGGCCTTGTCATAGGAGGCTTTGAAGACGTAGGGAATGCCCAGGCGGCCACACACGTCGACATAGGCTTCGGCGACCTCGAACGCCAGCTCCCGGGATTCCAGCACGTTCATGCCACCAAACAGCACGAACGGCTTCTCGTTGCCGATGTCGATACCGGCCACGGTCAGATTGCTTTGTGCCATGCTCAGACTCCTTTCTTCTTGTGTGCCAGCGCGGCTTCAACGAAACCCTGGAACAGCGGATGCCCGTCCCGGGGCGTGGAAGTGAACTCCGGGTGGAACTGGCAGGCCACAAACCAAGGATGGTCCGGCGCTTCCACCACCTCCACCAGACGACCGTCGCTGGAGCGGCCGGACACTTTCAGGCCCGCGGCCTCGAGCTGGGGCACGAAACGATTGTTGACCTCATAGCGATGACGGTGGCGCTCGCGGATAACCTTGCGGCCATAGCAGCGGGCGATGGTGGAATCCTCGTCCAGCACGCAGTCCTGGCCACCCAGTCGCATGGTGCCGCCCAGGTCGGAGTCCTCACTACGCTGTTCGCGCTCGCCGCTGGCATCAACCCATTCGGTGATCAGGCCGACCACCGGCTCCGGCGTGTGGCGGCGGAATTCGGTACTGTGGGCGTCTTTCAGGCCGGCCACGTTACGGGCGTACTCGATCACCGCCACCTGCATGCCCAAGCAGATACCCAGATAGGGAATCTTGTTCTCGCGGGCATACTGGACCGTGCGGATCTTGCCTTCCACGCCCCGCTCGCCAAAACCGCCGGGCACCAGAATGGCGTCGGCGGAAGCCAGCACGCCCACGCCGTCACGCTCGATGTCCTCGGAGTCGATGTAGTGGATATTGACCTTGGTACGGGTCTTGATGCCAGCGTGCAGCAGCGCCTCGATCAGGGACTTGTAGGCGTCCAGCAGCTCCATGTACTTGCCGACCATGGCGATGGTGACTTCCTGCTCCGGGTTCATCAAGGCGTCCACCACCGCGTCCCATTCCGACAGGTCTGCCGGGCGGGCATCCAGATTGAAACGCTCGATCACCAGTTGGTCCAGCCCCTGCTCGTGCAGCATCCGCGGAATCGCGTAGATGCTACGGGCATCCTGCAGGGGAATGACCGCCCGTTCCTCGACGTTGGTGAACAGGGCGATCTTGCGACGGGAACTGGCGTCGACCTCGTGCTCGGAACGGCACAGCAGGATGTCCGGCTGCAGGCCGATGGAGCGCATTTCCTTCACCGAATGCTGGGTCGGCTTGGTCTTGATCTCGCCGGCGGTGGCAATGTAGGGCACCAGGGTCAGGTGCATGAACAGCGCGCGCTGCGGCCCTACCTCGACCTTGAGCTGACGGCAGGCCTCCAGGAACGGCAACGACTCGATGTCGCCCACGGTGCCACCGATCTCGATCAGAGCCACGTCGGCGCCGGCGGCGCCTTCCACCACCCGCCGCTTGATTTCGTCGGTGATATGGGGAATCACCTGAACGGTACCGCCCAGGTAATCACCACGACGCTCCTTGCGAATCACTTCCTCGTAGACGCGTCCGGTGGTGAAGTTATTGCGGCGCCCCATCGGGGTGCGGATGAAGCGCTCATAGTGGCCCAGGTCCAGGTCCGTTTCCGCGCCGTCCTCGGTGACGAATACTTCACCGTGCTGGAACGGACTCATGGTGCCGGGATCCACGTTGATGTAGGGGTCCAGCTTGAGAATGGTGACCTTCAGGCCGCGCGCCTCGAGGATGGCTGCCAGGGAGGCAGACGCAATACCTTTCCCCAAGGAAGACACAACACCGCCGGTGACGAAAATATAACGCGTCATGCAGATTCCGTGATTATCTGATTCGGTGAAGGAGGGAGATTGTTCATCTCAAGATGGGACGCCAGACTACCAGAAAGCCCCCCCTGACTCAATCACAATCCCGTTCCACAATCAGCCGCCAGCCGGCCACTGGGGCGCTCCCCGAGTATTGTCCATGGCACCATAAATCGCCAATTCCGATCAGTGTCCAGCCCCCCGCTTCCTGCCTGAAAACCAGCGGAATCCTGGCCCTTTCCCAAGGCGGTACCCCTTGCTCCTGCAACCATTTCTTGACCGGCCTGACAGGACGGTCGGGGGCCGGCCGGAAGCGCTCACCCCCCTGCCTCGTAGATACTCGTATTGCCGGAGCCTCGCCCTGCCGTTCCACCGTGGGATATAGGCCCACACGCCACTCGCCCCACGCCAGGACCCGCCCCGGCGTCACTGCCATCGGCGCCGTCGGTAACGGTGGCCGTTGCGGCACCAGATACAGATGCCGTCGGTAACGCCGCACGGCAAAGCCTTTGCCGAGCAGTTCAGGCTCCCGGTCGGCCCCGGCCCCGCACAACTCCGCCACCACTTGGGACCAGTCCGAACGCGGGGGTAACGGGTAGCCTCCGCGCCGAATCCACCAGCGCACCAAGTTCTGTTGTTCCAGCGGCGACAGTCCGGCCAGGGCCGTCAATGCCAGCCGACCCGAATCATCGCCGCATGACTGCCAGTGGATTTCCGCCAGCCGGTCGTTGAGCCAGGCACTGTCCGCGCAGGCTGTGGCGGTGTGCGCCAGACGACGGTTGAGGCCCGGCCAGCGCGGTTTCAGAACCGGCAGCACAGTATGGCGCAGGAAGTTACGATCAAAACCCGGATCGGTGTTGCTGGGGTCCTCCACCCAGCGCAATCCGGCGCGGGTGGCCCACTGAACCAGCTGGGCACGATCGAAATCCAGCAGCGGCCGGAACAGCCTGCCCCGGCCCAGAGGGCGGTACCGGGGCATGCCGGCCAGCCCGCGCACCCCGGTGCCGCGCAACAGGCGAAACAGGACGGTCTCTGCCTGATCATCGGCATGGTGCGCCATCAGCAACAGATCCCCCGGAGCCAGCAGCGACTCAAACACTTCGTAACGGGCATGCCGGGCCGCCTCCTCCAGGCCAGACGGACCGCCCCCGGCCATCCGCTCGGCCACGGCGACGCGCCGGACCGTCAGTTCGACACCCAGCGTTTGGCACAGCTCCCGACAGAACGACTCGGTTTCACCGGCATTGGGCTGCAGCTGATGATTGACGTGAATGGCTTTCGGGCGGGCGGCACCGGCGTGGCCGTGGCACGCCAGATGCAGCAACAGTGTGGAGTCCAGGCCGCCGCTGACGGCAACCCAAAGACGCCGGTGTTCCGGGAGGGACCTGACCGCGACGCACAATGCTTCCGGCCAGGCAAAACCAGACGCGGGCTCAGCGCCCGCCGTCATAACGGGTCAGCCGCTCGTAGCGCCGGGACACCAGCTCGTCCACCGGCAGCCGGGACAGTTCCGCAACGCCGCCGGCGAGCACCTCGTGCAACGCCTCCGCCATGGCCTGCGGGTTGCGGTGGGCACCGCCCAGCGGTTCTTCGATGACCGTGTCGGCGATCCCCAGCTCCTTCAGGCGATCGGCGGTTACGCCCATGGCCTCGGCGGCCTGGGCGGCGTATTCGGCACTCTTCCAGAGGATCGAGGCGCACCCCTCCGGCGAGATCACCGCGTAGGTGGAGTATTGCAGCATATTGAGCTGATCGCACACGCCGATCGCCAGGGCACCACCGGAGCCGCCCTCGCCAATCACCGTGGAGATGATGGGCGTGCGCAGCCGCGACATCACCGCCAGGTTGTAGGCGATGGCCTCGCTCTGGCCACGCTCTTCGGCGCCAATCCCCGGGTACGCGCCCGGGGTATCGATGAAGGTGAGGATGGGCATTTTGAAGCGCTCGGCCATTTCCATCAGGCGCAGGGCCTTACGGTAACCCTCGGGCCTGGGCATGCCGAAGTTGCGCTTGACCTTGTCCCGGACCTCGCGCCCCTTCTGGTGGCCGATCACCATGACCGGCTTGCCGTCCAGGCGCGCGGTGCCACCAACGATGGACAGGTCGTCGGCGTAGCGGCGATCTCCGTGCAACTCGTCAAAGTCATCGAAGATCATCTCGATGTAGTCGAGCGTGTAGGGCCTGCGGGGGTGGCGGGCCAGCCGGGCGATGTCCCAGGGCTGGAGATTGGAGAAGATGCTCTCCGTCAAGCTGACGCTTTTTTTCTTGAGACGGTTGATCTCGTCGGTGATGTTGATATCGGTGTCGTTGCCCACCATGCGAAGCTCTTCGATCTTGGCTTCCAGGTCGGCGATCGGCTGTTCGAAATCCAGGTAGTTAGGGTTCATGATGTTCCAATCATTTGATTGCCTGGCGGCACGGGTGCCGCCGTAACCAGAATTTGGGACAAAGATAGCAGCGCCCGAAGTCCGGCTAAAGCGGACATTGGTATGAGGCCGGTTTCTGACAAAACCGTAATCCTCCAGCCTCGAATGCCCGCGCGTCCGGCCCCACCCCGGTTCGCCGAAAACCGTTCACCTAATCATAGACCAGTTCCACGGATTGATCGCCCACCAGGTAGCGGAGCTCCAGCAGCAGCTTGTCATCCGGCTGCACCCGCCAGGACTCGCCCAGCTCGATCCGTGTGCTGGCCTGCGGGCTGGTGTATTCGATCCAGACCGGGCTGCCCTGGCTGCGGAATGGGGCCAGCACCTCTCCGAGCTTGTCCAGCAGGCCGTTCTGCAGCTGATCGGAGTGCAGGCACAACTTCAGGCCCCGGCTGAAGGTCTGCCGCGCCGTGGCCACGTCCATGACCGAGTTGACCCGCATCTTCAGCTGTCCCGAGTAATCGTCGTGGCTGACCACGCCCTCCACCACAATGACCTGGTCCGACTGCAGCAGCTCCCGGTTCTCGAAGAAAGCTTCCGAGAACAAGGTGGCCTCGATCCGGGCGCTGCGGTCATCCAGAGTGATGAAACACATAGTGGAACCGGTCTTGGTTTTCATGGTGCGTTGCGCCACCACCAAACCGGCCACCCGCTGCGGCGACTTGGACGGTTTCAGGTCGGCGATGGCAGAGCGGACGAACCGGCGCACCTCCGGCTCGTATTCATCGAAGGGGTGCCCGGTCAGGTACAAGCCCAGGGTATCCTTCTCACCCTTGAGGCGCTCCTTCTCCGGCCACTCCCGGACGTGCGCAACGTCGGCGTAGGGGTCGTCGCCGTCACCGCCGGCCAGCATGTCGCCAAACATGTCGACCATCCCGGCGGCAGCGTTCCGGGATTGCTGGTCCGCCTGCTGGATGGCCTTGTCGATGCAGGCCATCATCTGCGCCCGGCCGGGACCGAGCTTGTCCATGGCTCCGGCACGAATCAAGGCTTCCAGGGCCCGCTTGTTGACCTTGCGCAGGTCGACACGGCAGCAGAAGTCGAACATGTCCTTGAACGGCCCACCGGCCTTACGGGCGGTGACAATACTGTCAATGGGCCCTTCCCCCAGGCCCTTGATCGCGCCAAGACCGTAGACAATCTGCCCGTCATCGTTGACGGTAAAGGTGTATTCGGAGGTGTTGACGTCCGGCAGCACCAGGTCGAGCTTCATGCTGCGGCATTCCTCGACCAGGGTCACCACCTTGTCGGTGTTCTGCATATCGGCGGTGAGTACCGCCGCCATGAATTCGGCCGGGTAATGGGCCTTGAGCCAGAGCGTCTGGTAGGACACCAGCGCGTAGGCCGCGGAGTGGGACTTGTTGAAACCGTAACCGGCGAACTTCTCCACCAGGTCGAAGATGTTCTCGGCCAGGTGCCGGTCAATGCCATTGTTCTCGCAGCCATCGAGGAATACCGCCTTCTGCTTGGCCATTTCCTCGGGTTTTTTCTTGCCCATGGCACGCCGCAGCATGTCGGCGCCGCCGAGCGTATAGCCGGCCATCACCTGGGCAATCTGCATGACCTGCTCCTGGTACAGAATGACCCCGTAGGTGGGCTCCAGGATCGGCTTCAGCCCTTCGTACTGGTAATCCGGGTGTGGATACGACAGGGGCTGGCGACCATGTTTCCGGTCAATGAAGTCGTCCACCATCCCCGACTGCAGCGGCCCCGGGCGGAACAGGGCCACCAGGGCGATCATGTCTTCCAGGGAATCCGGCTGCAGGCGGCGGATCAGGTCCTTCATACCTCGGGATTCCAGCTGGAACACCGCCGTGGTCTCGGCGCGCTTGAGCATGTCGAACGAGGCTTTGTCGTCCAGTGGGATGGCACTGATATCCAAAGGCGGTTCGCCCCGTTTTTCACGGCGTGGGTTGATCATGTTCAGAGCCCACTTGATGATGGTCAGCGTGCGCAGCCCCAGAAAGTCGAACTTGACCAGCCCCGCCTCTTCCACATCGCCCTTGTCGAACTGGGTGACCAAGCTGCCCCCCTCGTCGTCACAGTACAGCGGCGAGAAGTCGGTAATCTTGGTCGGGGCGATGACCACGCCACCGGCGTGCTTGCCGGCGTTCCGGCACACCCCCTCCAGTTTCAGGGCCATTTCCCAGATTTCCTGGGCCTCTTCGTCCTGCTCCAGGAATTCCTTAAGCTGGGGCTCCTGCTCCAGGGCCTTGTTCAGGGTCATGCCCACTTCGAACGGAATCAGCTTGGACAGCTTGTCCGCCAGACCGTAGGACTTGCCCTGCACCCGCGCCACGTCGCGCACCACCGCCTTGGCGGCCATGGTACCGAAGGTGATGATCTGGGACACCGCCTCGCGACCGTACTTGCGGGCGGTGTACTCGATGACCCGGTCCCGCCCCTCCATGCAGAAGTCCACGTCGAAGTCGGGCATGGACACCCGCTCCGGGTTCAGGAAGCGCTCGAACAGCAAGTCGTACTGCAGCGGGTCCAGATCGGTGATCAGCAGCGCGTAGGCCACCAGCGAGCCGGCCCCGGAACCCCGGCCCGGCCCCACCGGAATGCCGTTGTTCTTGGCCCACTGGATAAAGTCCATCACGATCAAGAAGTAGCCCGGAAAGCCCATCTGGGTGATGATGTCCAGCTCGAAGTTCAGGCGATCGTAATACACCGCCCGTTTCGTCTCGTACTCCGGGTCGTCCTTGCTGAGAATGGTTGCCAGACGCTTCTCCAACCCCTCCTCGGAGACCTGACGAAAATATTCGTCCATGGTCATGCCCTCGGGGATCGGGTAATTGGGCAGGAAGTACTCCCCCATCCGGACCTTCACCGAACAACGCCGGGCGATCTCCAGGGTGTTCTCGATGGCCTCGGGAATGTCCGAGAACAATTCGATCATTTCCTCGGGGGTGCGCAGGTACTGCTGATCGCTGAAGCGCCGCTCACGACGGGGATCGTCCAGCGTCCGCCCCTCGCCGATGCAGACCCGGGCCTCGTGGGCCTCGAAGTCCTCTGCCTCCAGAAAGTGCACGTCGTTGGTGGCCACCACCGGCAGCCCCATGTCCGCCGCCAGCGCCACACTCAGGTGCAGGCAATCCTCGTCTCCCGGGCGGCCGGTGCGCTGCAGTTCCAGGTAGTAGCTGTCCGGGTAGAGATCGCGCCAGTAGGCGGCACGCTCCCGGGCCAGTTCCTCCTTGCCCGCCAGCAGGGCCTTGCCAACATCCCCGAGCTTGGCGCCGGACAGTGCGATCAGCCCTTCCCGGCGCGCTTCCAGCCAGCGCTTTTCGATGATCGGCTTGCCGAAGCGCTGGCCGTCGGTATAGCCCAGGGACACGATTTCGGTGAGATTGAGGTAACCATCGCCGTTCCGCGCCAGCAACGTCAGACGGAACGGATTGTCCGGCTCATCCGGGTTCTCCAGCCACAGATCGGCGCCGATGATGGGCTTGACGCCGGCCCCCAGGGCCGCCTTGTAGAACCGGACCAGGGAGCACATATTCGATTGCTCGGTCAGCCCCACCGCGGGCATGCCCAGCTCGGCGACACGACTGACCAGCGGTTTCACCCGCACCAGCCCGTCGACCATGGAGTATTCGGAGTGTACGCGTAGATGTACGAAAGTCTCTGCCATAGATTGGGGCATTCCTGCTTGGATTCGGTTTGAAGCCGGTCAGCGGCGCATCAGGGCCCGGATACCGGCTTCAGTCTGGGCACCGAAGCGGGCTTCCCGCAAGCTGCCGTCCGGGGCCACCACGAAGGTCGCCGGCAGCCCCACCGGCGAGGTCCAGCCCAGAGCCGGTCCCGGATCCTGGGCCAGCAGCGTGAATTCGATGCCCATGCGCGCGCCCAGCGCACTCAGTTCGGAGCCGGTAACGCCGTCGAAGTTGACGCCGAGAACGGTGATGTCCGGGGCCGAGTCCAGGGCATTGAGCGCCGGAATTTCCTCCCAGCACGGCTGGCACCATTCCGCCCAGTAGTTCACCAGTACCCACTGGCCACGCAGCGCATCCCACTCGATCGGCGGACCGCCGATCCGCTCGAACGACGGTGGCTGACAGCCGCCCAGCCATGCCGTGGCGCCCCCCAGCAATAGCGCCAGGGCCACACGACGGGCTCGCGTTCCAACAGGGTACTGCACGGTGCCTCCTCCTGTTAGACTAACGGGCCTGTTCAACCCGCAACGTCCATTCAGATAGTCAGGCGAGAAGATGACAGAAGCCACCCGGATTTTCCACAACCCGCGCTGTTCCAAGTCGCGACAAACCCTTGAGCTGCTGACCGAGCGCGGCGTCGAACCGGAGATTATACGCTACCTGGAGACCCCTCCGACAGCGCAGGAACTGGAACACATCCTTGACCTGCTCGGACTCGAGCCACGCCAGCTGATGCGCACCAAGGAACCCGAGTACAAGGCGCTGGGCCTGGACAACCCGGAGCTGACCCGGGCGCAGCTGATCCAGGCAATGGTGACGACCCCGAAACTGATCGAGCGGCCGATCGTGCTGGCCAACGGCAAGGCCGCCATCGGCCGTCCCCCGGAACGGGTTCTGGACATCCTATGACCGACACCACCCCCTATCTTCTGATTCTCTACTACAGCCGCAACGGGCAAACCGCCGAAATGGCGACCCAGATCGGTCGTGGCGTGGCCCGCGTCCCCGGCATCGAGGCCCGTCTGCGCACGGTGCCTCCGGTATCGCCGGACACCGAGGCCACCCTGCCGCCGGTACCCGATACCGGCGCCCCTTACGCCACCAAGGCCGACCTCGCCGGCTGTGCCGGGCTGGCGCTGGGTAGCCCCACCCGTTTCGGCAACATGGCCGCGCCGCTGAAGCATTTTCTCGACAGCACCGGCGACCTCTGGCTGAGCGGCGCCCTGGCAGGCAAGCCCGCTGGCGCGTTCACCTCCACCGGCAGCCTGCACGGTGGCCAGGAAGCCACCCTGCTGACCATGATGCTGCCTCTGCTACACCACGGCATGGTGCTGTGTGGCCTGCCCTACACCGAAAACGCCCTGTCCGAGACCCAAACCGGAGGTACGCCCTACGGCCCCTCCCACTGGGCCGGCACCGGCCCGCAGCAACCCCTGAGTGACCATGAAAAACACCTGTGCCAGGCCTTTGGCCAACGGCTGGCACGCCTGGCCCTGAAACTCTCCGACTGATGCGAACATCCGCTATGCTTCACAATGACAACGCCCGGGTTACAGCCCGCCTGACCACGCTCTGCTATCTGGCGGTACTGGCCACCCTGGTGATCACCACGTTTGTGCCCGCTCCGATCGAGGGGGTGTCCGTGCCTCTGATGCTGACCGTCAAACTGGTTCCCCTGCTGGCGTTTCTGGTACCGGTGTTCCGGGGCAACAACCGCGGTTACATCTGGATGGGATTCGTGGTGATCTTCTATTTTACCCAGGCCGTGGTATCCGCCTGGCTCAGCGAGGGGGCGCCGGGGCCGCTGGCGCTGATGATTCTGAGCTTCCTGCTGTTCGTCAGCGCCATGGTTCATTTGAAAATCAACCGCCCGTCCGCCGGCTGACGCTGACGGGCCCACCCCCTGGAGCCCAACGCCATGACCGAACCCGGACCGGCCACGCCACCGCCCCACCCCCAGGGCCCACTGACCCTGCGAGGCTTGTGCGCTGCCCTGATCGCCAGCGGCGAGCTGCGGGAAACGGATGCGGAGCGTGTATTGTCCGGTGATCTGGGCTCGGCCCCCAGGAGCACCGGCGCCGGCCGGCGCCACCCTCTGGAACGGATCGCCGAGGCGGGCCTTACCCGCGCCCGCGACGGCCACCCTCTGGACCTGGAATCCCTGACCCAGTGGCTGGCCGACTGGGCCGGCCAACCTTACCTGCACATCGACCCCCTGCGCATCGACACGCCGGCCATTGCCCGGGTCATGTCCTACGCCTTTGCCCAGCGTCACGGCATCCTGGCGACGGAAATCCACCCCGACCATGTCGTAATTGCCAGCGCCGATCCCTTCAAGACGGACTGGGAAAGCAACCTGCGCCAGGCGTTGCGTAAGGACATCCGCCGGGTGGTGGCCAACCCGGAGGCTATTCGTCGCTATACCGTCGAGTTCTACCAACTGGCCAATTCGGTCAGCAAGGCCAACGGCCAGGGCAGTACCCAGGCCGGTCAGAACATGGAGCAGCTGCTGGATCTGGGCGCCAACGAGAACCCCGACGCCAACGACCAGCACGTGGTGCGGATCGTCGACTGGCTGCTCCAGTATGCCTTCGACCAACGGGCCTCGGACATTCACATCGAACCCCGCCGCGAGGTGACCCGGGTCCGCTTCCGGATCGACGGCGTGCTGCACAGTGTTTACGAATTTCCCGCCCAGGTGGGCGTGGCCGTCACCAGCCGTCTGAAGATTCTAGGGCGGCTGAACGTGGCGGAGAAACGCCGGCCCCAGGACGGCCGCATCAAGACCCGCAAGCCAGACAACAGCGAGGTGGAACTGCGGCTGGCCACCCTGCCCACGGCCTTTGGCGAGAAGATGGTGATGCGGATCTTCGACCCGGACGTTCTGCTGAAGTCCTACGAGCAGCTGGGGTTCGGTCGGGAAGACCGGGAGCGCTGGCAGGCGATCACCCGCCAGCCGCACGGCATCGTGCTGGTCACCGGGCCCACCGGTTCCGGCAAGACCACGACCCTCTATTCCACCCTGCGACAGATCGCCACGCCGGAACTGAACGTCTGCACCATCGAGGACCCCATTGAAATGGTGGAGCCGGCGTTTAACCAGATGCAGGTCCACCCCGGCATCGACCTGACCTTCGCTGCCGGCGTCCGGGCCCTGCTGCGCCAGGATCCGGACATCATCATGATTGGTGAGATCCGCGATCTGGAAACTGCGGAAATGGCGGTGCAGGCCGCCCTGACCGGGCACTTGGTACTGTCGACGCTGCACACCAACGATGCGCCCAGCGCCATTACCCGCCTGATGGAACTGGGGATTGCCCCCTATCTGATCCGGTCCACCGTGCTCGGGGTGATGGCGCAACGCTTGGTGCGCACCCTCTGCCCCCACTGCAAGCAACCAGCCGCCGCGGATGAACAGGCCTGGCAGGCCCTGACCCGCCCCTGGAAAGCCCCGGCACCGGAGCGGTTCCAGCGCCCGGTCGGCTGCCTGGAATGCCGGAACACCGGATACCTCGGACGGGCCGGCGTCTACGAGATCATGACCCTCTCCAGCACCCTGCGTTCCCGGATCACCGATACTTGCGACCTGGACGAGCTGCGGATGGATGCATACAAGGAAGGCATGAAATCGCTGCGACTCAGCGGCGCTCAAAAGGTGGCGGCCGGCCAGACCACCGTCGAGGAAATTCTTCGTGTCACGCCCGGACACCAGGGCTGAACCGTCACCCGCCGGGGCGCATGCCGCATTGCTCCAGCAAACGCTGCCAGGCCTGGGTGTGGTCGCCGATGGCCCGATCCAGCGCCCGCCAAAGGCTGTCCGCCGCCGTTGACGAAAGATAGCGGCGGTACCAGGGGCGGAACGTCTCGGGCATGGTATCGGCCTGTCGTTCCGCCAGTCGGGCCAACGGCCAGATGAGCGCATCCCGGGCCCGGATGACATCGCTCAGATACGGCTGAACCCGGCCGATGTAGATTTTAAAAAACAGGCTGCGGGCAATGTCCGCCTTTGGGTTGGGACGACCATTGAGGCACAGTGGGCGTCCCTCCAGCCGCTGCCGTACCAAGGCGGTGGCATCGTCGAGCCGGGTGACCAGTCGACTTGCCGACTGCAGCAACTGGCCGGCCCGGTAGTCCGCTTGCCAGCGTTGCAGCACCAAATCGAGGAAGTCCAGCGATACCGACAGATCCCCGGCCAGCAGCCGGGCAACCGCGGCGTCCAGTTGCCGGGCTTCCCGGCTGAGATCGGCCACCGGGTTGCCCTCTGCGGCTACCGGATAGTCCCCCTTGGACAGGGTAAACAGCGTCTCCACTTCGGCCGTGCCCCAAGTTGCGTTCCACACCGCCAGGGGCAGCGACGCACGCTTGCTGGCCACGGCCTCCGCCAGCACCGTGCGGAGGTCGTCGTCCGCCAGTGTCGGCATGCACGTCCGGGCCGCCTGAATGAAACGGAGTTCGTAACGGAGCCGGTTGGCCGGCTGCATGACCCGCCCCATGATGGAGTTGCGCTCGCCCACCACGTATTGCAGCTCGCAGCCATACAGGGACAGAAAGTCGAGCATGCCCAGCTCCAGCTCGGGCATGCTCAGGACACGATCACGCCGCCGGGGCATCTGCCGCGGCGGCGTAATGGGAGAATAATGAGGTTCAAGGTCCAGCACCCGAGCCACCCGCTCGAGGTATTCATCCATCATCGGGCGGGCGTCGTTGAAGGGCTGACAGGCCGCCAGCAGCGGCAGGCACAGACACAGCCACCACCGACGGCCCCGGACGGCGGCCACAGGCGTTCCTCCTTGCGGATAGGCGGGAATCACCGCGCCCTGAGCAGCGTATCCACCTCGGCAAAATCCCGGGCGACAAAACGCGACGTCCGGGGCGGATCGCCGTCCCGGACCAACCAGGCGGTTCTCATCCCCGCTGACTCCGCCGCTTCCAGCTCGTCTTCCACGTCCGACAGGAACAGTACGGTGGCCGGCTCCACCCCCAGTTCTTCCAGAATGGCGCGGTAGGAATCGGCCTCCTTCTTACCCCCTATCCGGGTATCGAAATAACCGGAGAAGAACGGCGTGAAGTCCCCTTCTGTGGTGTGCCCGAACAGCAGCTTCTGAGCCTGAACCGAGCCAGAGGAATAGACGAACAGGCGCAAGCCTCGATCGTGCCAGCGCTGCAGGTAATCCGCGGCGTCCGGGTAAATGTGCCCTTTCAGCTCACCGGTCCGGTAACCGTCCTCCCAGACCTGCCCCTGCAGGGCTTTCAGCGGTGTCGACTTGCGGTCTTCCCGGATCCACTGCTGCAACACCGCCACCAGCGCATCCAGATCGTCCCGGTCGACACCGCTCTGCTCGGCCACGGCATCCAGCTGCTCCGCCACCCCCGGCTCCCCGGCATTGGCGCGGACGTACGCCGGCAAGTGCTGGGCGGCATAGGGGAAAAGTACGTCATGCACGAACGAAATCGAGCTGGTGGTGCCCTCAATGTCGGTCAGAATCACCCGGATCATCCGCTCGCCTCCACCAGTGTCTCGTAACGGGGCAACCGCGCGGCGATGTCCTCGCCGGTGAAGTCCGCGACCCATCCCTCGGGGTTGGTGAACAAGCGGATGCAGGTGAAGTCCGGCTCGGGCCCCATGTCAAACCAGTGCGGAGTCCCGTCCGGCACGCTGATCAGGTCGTTCTGCTGGCACAGCAGGGCATAGACCCGGTCCCCCAGGTGCAGGTAGAACAGCCCCTGGCCACGGACGAAGAAGCGGACTTCGTCCTCGCTGTGGGTGTGTTCGTCCAGAAATTTCTGGCGCAGGGCATCCTTCTGGGGATGGTCCGCGGTCAGGCTGACCACGTCCGCGGTCTGGAAGCCGCACTCGGCCTTCAGGCGCGCCACCTCGTCCCGATACGCGGACAGGATCGCCTCCTGGGAAGCCGCCGCCGGCAGTTCCCGGGTTGGCCACTGCTCGAAGCGCACGCCATGGGGTGCCAGCAGGTCCCGGATCCGCTCCGGGTTCTCGGTGACGGACTCCGGGGACTCCGGCCGGCTGGGATCAAAGATGCTCAGGGTGGTCATGGGCGAACCCTCATGGTTTCCAGTTCACATTCAAAGAGAAATTCGAAGGCCTCGACATGGCGCAGGCAGTCGTCCATGGTCCGGCCCCAGGTATACAGGCCATGGCCGCGGATGAGATAACCCGGCTGTTCCGGGTGCGCCCGGAACCAGGCCCGAGTCTGTTCGGCCAGGGCGTCGATATCCTGGCTATTGTCGAACACCGGAACCTGAACGCGCCCTTCGTGGGTATCGACACCGACAAAGGCTTTCTGCAGTTCGTACCCTTCCAGTGTCAGGGGCTGTCCCGGCGGCAACAGGCAGCTCAGAACCGTCGCTTTCACCGAATGAGTGTGCAGCACCGCGCCCACCTCGGGGAACAGCTCGTAGAGCACGGTATGGAGCCGGGTTTCCGCCGACGAGCGGCACTGGCTCTGTACCGGACGTCCGGCCAGGTCCACGACCATGACATCGCCGGCCCCCAGCCGCCCCTTGTGGCGCCCGGACACGGTAATGGCGATGTGCCGCTCATCGATGCGGGCGGAATAATTGCTGCTCGTCGCCGGAGACCAGCCCCGTTGGTACAGGAATCGGCCGGCCTCAACAATGGCGTCGGCGGCGACGGCGTAGCGGGTAACATCAAACACGGTAGCTCTCCAGAACCAGATAGCGGGCCGCGATCGGGAGACCACGCCCTTGCCTGCCGCCATTATAGGGCCGCCGGGTTCACCCGCAAATCATGACGTGCGGCAATCAGGTCCGCCACAATGGCAATGGCGATTTCCGCCGGCGTCTTGCTGGGAATGTCGACGCCCACGGGTGCCTTCAGCCGTGCCACCGTCTCGGGTGCCAGGCCCAGCGCCAACAGCCGGGCCCTCCGTGCCTCAGTGGTGACGCGCGAGCCCATGGCTCCGACGTAGAAGGCGGGAGACGGCAGGGCGGCCATCAAGCCCAGATCGTCCACCCTGGGATCATGGGCCAGGGCCAGAACCGCGCACCAGCGATCCTGAAAGGCTTCGGCCACCAGGTCATCCGGCAGCCGGCGCAGCAACGGTATGTGGCCGTGGGACCAGCCGTCGGCAAATGCCTGTCGGGGTTCGCACAGGGTCACCGAAAATTCCGCCGCCAAGGCGAACTCGGCCACATACCGGGCGACCTCGCCGGCACCGATCAGCAGCACCCGACAGTCGGGTTGCAGATTATGGCGCAGCCACCGGCCATCGAACGCCAGCCGCTCGCGGGGCCGGCGCTCCGGTTCCGACAGCCGCCGTTCGCCGTCAAGACTGACCGCCCGCAGTACCGGCCGCCGTTCATGCAGGGCCGTCAGTAAGGCCTGCACATGGCCCAGGTCCCCGGTCGGTGACAGCGGCTCGACCAGCAGCCGGATGTGGCCACCGCACGGCAACCGGAAGCGGGTCCGATCCGGCTCGCGAATGCCGTAATCCAGCAGCCACGGCCGGTCGGGACAGTCCGACGCCCCCTGTCGCAACAGGCTTTCCTCGAGACAGCCCCCCGACACCGAACCACTCCACTCACCCCGGTCGGAGATGGCCAGCCACGCGCCTTGCGGACGGGGCGAGGAGCCCCAGGTCGCCACCACCGTGGCCAGCCAGGCCCGCTGCCCCTGACTGAGCCAGCGAGCCAGGTCGGCAATGACGGAGACCGGCCCCGCCCGCTCCAGCTCAGGCATCGGCCCGCAGCGGCAGCGACCGCTGGCGTTTACCGGTGAGCGCGAACAGGGCGTTGCCCAAAGCGGGAATAACCGGGGGGACGCCCGGCTCCCCCACCCCGGTCGGGGGCTCGCCCCTGTCGAGTATCGACACCGTGACCCGGGGCCGCTCGTCATGGCGCAGTAACCGGTAGTCGTGGAAATTGCTCTGCTGTGCCTGCCCCCGCACCCGGGTGATGTTGCCATGCAGCGCCGCCGTCAAACCAAACACAATGCCCCCTCGATCTGGTCCTCCGCCAGGGCGTAGGCCAGCTCATCCATGAAGGTTTCCACCGCGAAGCCGTTGTGGGAGTACCCCACCGAACGCCACCAAGTAATGGGAACGCCGGGATCGACGTGAGTGTGCCGGATGTCGATGTGCGGCACCTGATAGGGGTAGTCGACCGCGCCCTCGATGGCCTCGATCATCCGGCCGTAGGTACCACAGCGACACAGATTGCCCGACATCACCGTGGCAATGTCCTCCCGGCTGGGTGCGGGATTGGTGGCCAGCAGGTGCGCGGCGGTCATCAGCTGGCCGGACTGGCAGTACCCGCACTGTGGTACGGAATGCTCGATCCAGGCCTGCTGCAGGGGATGCAGCCGGTCATCCCGGGACAGCCCCTCAACGGTGGTCACCGCCGAACCCGTCGCACCCATATTTACTTGATGATTTCCTTGCCGTCCTGGTTTACCCAGATCTTGCGCTCACCGTTTTCCAGCCGGCCATTGCTGTTCCAGATTTCCCGATCTTCAGTGGTTCGCCCCAGTTTTCCGTTGTCGTCCCAGATCACGCGGTCCTGACAGCCCGCCAGAGCGACCACGGCCAATACCACTACTCCCAGGGTTCTGAGCACACTTACCTCCTGATATTCACGATGAAATTCCGGCATCTGCCTGCCGGGCGTTGATAAACCGGCGCCTAGCGGCTGCCGTGAAGCTCACGATTGTGCTGCTTGTCCCGTTCACTTTTTCGAACCATGACATAGACCGCCCCGGTCCCGCCATGGTGCTTTTGGGCCGAATGAAAGGCCAGCACCGCATCCAGCTCGGTCAACCACTTGGCGAGGTAACTCTTAAGCTGGGCAATGCCGTCAGGGTTCCGCTCGCCCTTGCCATGCAGGATGATCACCGAGCGGAGACCGTAGCGAACACAATCGTTAATGAAATCGAACACTTCCTTTCTGGCCTGGGCCACGGTCATGCGGTGCAGGTCCAGGCGCGCTTCGATGGGATACTGGCCCAGGCGCAGCTTGCGGAACACGCCATGCTGGACGCCCGGCCGCTGCCAGCTGAGAATGTCATGGGCCCCGAGCGGCTCCACGACGTCCGCGGTCAGCGGGTTGCGATCCAGGGCCGGCGCCGCCACGGCGGACCGCTGCCGCTCCAGGTGACCCGGCGTCAGCTCCCGTGGCACCGGAGTCTCGACTCGGTTAGGCTTGCGGATACGCCGGACGCCCTTCATCTCTTCCAGGAAAGCCAGGCGCTCTTCTTTACTGGTCATGGTTTGCTTCGTTCGATACCAATGGATGCCAGCACTTTACCACCGGCCCGATTTGCCTTAAAGAAGCGGCATCGGCAGCTCTGCCTGCGACCAAGATCGTAGGGCCCCGCCGGGGGCCCTGGACTACACTCAGGCAGACAACAAGAACGATACGATGGACCTCCAACAATGGCAGCGAACCCGGACAACAACCGCCCCCAGAACACCCGTGCAATCATGGCATTTCTGCGGGAGCACGCCCCGTTCTCCAACATGGACGA
Organism: Marinobacter lutaoensis; assembly: GCF_001981305.1. Lineage (GTDB taxonomy): Bacteria > Pseudomonadota > Gammaproteobacteria > Pseudomonadales > Oleiphilaceae > Marinobacter > Marinobacter lutaoensis. The sequence continues at coordinate 67,568 of NZ_MSCW01000010.1, forward strand.
CGCCCACCTGGCGCATTTCGCCGAGCATGCCGCCCTGCGTTTCTATGCCGACGGTGACACGGTGCTGTCTCCGGACGACGGGGTGGTGAAACGGTTCTATGTGGTCAAGCAGGGGCGGATCCGGGGCGAACGCGTGAACGAAAAGGAAGGCCGCACCGAGACCACCTTCGAAATCAGCCAGGGCGAATGCTTTCCCCTGGCAGCGCTGATCGGTGAACGCCCCACCCGGACCCTGCACCGGGCGGACGGCGACACTTTCTGTCTGAGTATCGAGCAGGATGCCTTCATTACGCTGTTTTCCGAAAGCGAGCCGTTCCGGGACTTCTGCCTGCGGGGGGTCAGCAGCCTGCTGGACCAGGTGAACCAGCGCATCCAGTCCAGCGCCATGGCGTCCATCGGGTCCAGCAACTCCCTGGACACCCCCCTGGAACGCTACGCCCTGCGCAACCCCATCGTCTGCTCGCCGGACCTGCCGGTGCGCAAGGCGGTGGCACGCATGCACGAGAACAACGTGGGCAGCATCATCATCACGGACGACAACCGGCACCCCAAGGGCATCTTCACGCTGCGGGACCTGCGCACCCTGGTGGCGGAAGAAAAAGCCCCCTTGGACGTTCCGATCCAGCAGGTGATGACCCCGGATCCGTGCCGGCTGCCGGCTCACGCCGATGCCTTCGAGGCCGCCATGCTGATGGCCGAGCACCACTTTGCCCACCTGTGCGTGGTCGATGACGAGGAACGGCTGATCGGCGTGGTATCCGAGCGGGATCTGTTCTCCCTGCAGCGGGTGGACCTGGTCAACCTGGCCCGCACCATCGGTACCGCCACCCATTTGCGGACGCTGGTCAGCCTGCGCAGCGACGTATCCCGGCTGGTGGACGCCATGCTCGCCCACGGCGCCGACTCCGGGCAGGTGGTGAAGATCATCACCACGCTCAACGACGTCACCGTGCGCCGGGTGCTGGAACTCAACCTTAAGCGAAATGACCCGGGGATTCCCTTCACCTGGCTGACGTTCGGTTCCGAGGGGCGGCAGGAGCAGACCCTGCTGACGGACCAGGATAACGGCATCCTGTTCCAGACCCCGGACGGCATGACCGAGGACGAAGTCCGGGAACGCCTGCTGCCCTTCGCCCAGAACGTCAACAAGGAACTGGCGGAGTGCGGATTCACCCTGTGCAAGGGGAACATCATGGCCAGCAATCCGAAACTGTGCCTGAGCGAACGGGAGTGGGACGAGTGGTTCATCCGTTTCATCGATGCCTCCACCCCCCAGAATCTGGTCTATTCCTCCATTTTTCTGGACATGCGTGCGGTGTTCGGACCCACCGAGCCCCTGCACAACCTGCTGGAAAAAGTGCTCACCCGCATCCGCAAGAACGCACTGTTCCAGAAAATGCTGGCAGGCAACGCGCTGCAACGCCGGCCGCCGCTTACGGTGTTCCGGGGCTTTCGCTACGTTAACGACGGCAACAAACACGCTCTGGACCTCAAGCGCCAGGGCCTGGCGCCGTTCGTGGAGGCCGTCCGGGTGTTCGCCCTTGCCCATGGCGTGGAAACCGCCAACACGCTGGAGCGCATGGACGCCCTGGCCAGGAAAGGGGTGTTTGACGCCAAGGACGCCAACGCCTGGAAGGAAGCCTACAGCCTGATTCAGGCCATTCGCATGCGGGCCCACCAGGAAATGCTCAACCGCGGAGAAGCGCTGACCAACTACATCGACCCAGACGATCTCAACCCGTTGGATCGACGCATCCTCCGGGAGTCTTTCCGCCAGGCGCAGCGGCTTCAGCAGAAGCTGGAAGTCGCCTATCAACTGTGATGCACACGCTATGCTGGAACGACTCAAACACTGGCTGAACGGCCGGCGCGGCCCCGGCACGGACCCGGACGGCCGCAACCTGCCCCAGCCCAAGAGCCCCGGCGATCAACGCCTGTCGGATTGCCGCCTGATCGTGCTCGACCTGGAAACCACCGGCCTCAATGTCGCCAAAGACGAGGTGATTGCCATCGGCGCGGTGGCGATTGCCGGAGGCGTCATTCCCCTCGACGACCAGTTCGACCTGATTCTGCGACGTCCCGAGCTGGATATCCGCGAGACGGTGCTGATTCACGGCATCGGCCCGGAAGCCCTGACCCAAGGCCATGAAACCGAGGATGCCCTACTGCATCTGCTGGATTGGATGAACGGCGACCCGGTGCTGGCCTATCACTCGGCCTTCGACCAGAAGTTTCTGGAGAAGACGCTCCGAAAAACCCTGGGCTACAGCCGCCCCCACACCTGGATGGACGTGGCCGACCTGCTGCCGGCGTTCTTCCCCGACGCCAAGCCCGGTGGCAAGGGCCTCGACCACTGGGCCGAGTACTTTGGTCTGGAGGTGAGCGAGCGCCACCACGCCGCCGCCGACGCGCTGGCCACCGCGGAACTGACACTGATCGCCTTGAACAAGGCAAACAAGGACGGCGTGAAGACTCTCAAAGAGCTGAACAACAAACTTCGGTATCACCGTCGTCTGCAAAACATGCACCGGTTCTGAACCCAAACCTGCGTCACAGAAACGGCCGTCGGGCAGGCAAATGACTGAGAATTAGACCTTTTGCCAATATCTATAAATTGCTTGACCAGTAAAGTCGGGAGAGACGACAGTCGGAGAAGTACTTATATGAATAATAAATTCTCTACCCGAAGCACCTCACCGGAAAACCACCCAAGCTCTACAACAACAACCAAGGAGTGATCCTATGTCAGGTCATAGCTACGACGCTGAAAACTACTGGAAGGCGAACCTCCGCCTGATATTCGGATGCCTGATCGTGTGGGCGCTCGTCTCGTACGGCTTCGCGATCCTGCTCCGTCCACTGCTGGCCGGCATTTCCATCGGAGGGACCGATCTCGGTTTCTGGTTTGCCCAGCAAGGCTCGATCCTTACCTTCATCGCTCTGATCTTTTTCTACGCCTGGCGCATGAACAAGATCGACGAACAATTCGGCGTACACGAGGAGTAAGGACGCATGAGCCAGTTTGCGATCAACATCATTTTCGTTGGGGGATCCTTCCTCCTCTACATCCTCATTGCTATTTGGGCAAAAGCAGGTAGCACCAAGGATTTCTACGTCGCCGGCGGCGGCGTTCACCCGGTCACCAACGGTATGGCGATCGGTGCCGACTGGATGTCCGCGGCATCCTTCATTTCCATGGCGGGCCTGATCGCCGCCGGGGGCTACTCCAACTCCACCTTCCTGATGGGCTGGACCGGTGGCTACGTGCTGCTGGCGCCGTACCTGCGGAAGTTCGGCAAGTTCACCGTGCCCGAGTTCATCGGTGACCGCTTCTACAGCAAGAATGCCCGACTGGTGGCGGTTATCTGCCTGATCGTGGCATCGGTGACCTACGTTATCGGCCAGATGGCCGGTGCCGGCGTCGCCTTCTCCCGGTTCCTGGAAGTGGATTCCACCATGGGCCTGATCATCGCCGCGGTGGTGGTGTTCGTCTACGCCGTACTGGGCGGCATGAAGGGGATCACCTACACCCAGGTGGCTCAGTACTGCGTACTGATCGTCGCCTACACCATCCCGGCGGTGTTCATCTCCCTGCAACTGACCGGCAACCCGCTGCCGCCGCTGGGCCTGTTCTCCACTCACATCGATTCCGGCATGCCCATTCTGGAGAAACTGAACCAGGTCATTACCGATCTCGGTTTCAACTCCTATACCGCGGACATCGACAACAAGCTGAACATGGTTCTGTTTACCCTGTCGCTGATGATCGGTACCGCCGGTCTGCCCCACGTCATCATCCGGTTCTTCACCGTACCCAAGGTGGCTGACGCACGCTGGTCCGCCGGCTGGGCCCTGGTGTTCATCGCCCTGCTGTACCTGACCGCCCCGGCCGTGGCGTCCATGGCCCGCCTGAACCTGATGACCACCATCTATCCGGATGGCACCGACGCCGCGCCGATCCTGTACGAAGACCGGCCGAACTGGGTCAAGGAGTGGGAGATCACCGGCCTGATCAAGTTCGAGGACAAGAACAACGACGGCCGCATCCAGCTCTACAATGACACCCCGGCTTACCAAGCCGAAGCCGAAGCCCGCGGCTGGGCCGGCAACGAGCTGACCGTCAACCGGGATATTCTGGTTCTGGCCAACCCGGAAATCGCCAACCTGCCCGGCTGGGTCGTGGGCCTGATCGCCGCGGGCGGTCTGGCGGCGGCGCTGTCCACGGCTGCGGGTCTGTTGCTGGCCATTTCCTCGGCGGTCAGCCATGACCTGATCAAGGGTTCGATCAACCCCAACATCTCGGAAAAAGGCGAACTGCTGGCCGCCCGGATCTCCATGTCGGTCGCCATCGTGGTCGCCACCTACCTGGGAGCCAACCCGCCGGGCTTCGCCGCCCAGGTCGTGGCCCTGGCCTTCGGTATCGCGGCCGCCTCGCTGTTCCCGGCCCTGATGATGGGGATCTTCTCCAAACGGGTGAACAACATCGGCGCCATCGCCGGCATGCTGACCGGCCTCGCCTTCACGCTGATCTACATCTTCGTGTACAAGGGCTGGCTGTTCATCCCTGGCACCAACAACTTGCCGGACACTCCCGATAACTGGGTCATGGGCATTTCGCCGCTGTCGATCGGAGCCATTGGTGCCATCGTCAACTTTGCGGTAGCCTTCGTGGTATCCAATGTTACGGAAGAGCCGCCCGTTGAAATCCAGGAGCTGGTCGAAAGCGTCCGTTACCCGCGGGGTGCCGGTTCCGCTCACGACCACTAAGAAACAACTCAGCCGGACTCATTGAGTTTGGCGGGAGGTTGAACCTGAACGGGCTTCCTCATCGAGGGAGCCCGTTCTTTTTTGAGGAAAGTAGAAGTATGTTCTGGACCTTTATCGCCACGATATTTTGCGGCCTCGGCGCCGCCGGCATCGCCCTCGGCATCCGCGCCGCTACCCGCAACAAGGCGCCCCGCTGGATCATTCCCGTCTTTGCCGGCGCCGGCATGCTCGGCTACCTGATTCAGGGCGAATACACCTGGTATGAGCACAAGAAATCCCTGCTGCCGGAGGAAGCGGTGATCGTCAGTACTGAAAGCGACGGCATTCTGTGGCGGCCCTGGACCTTTGCCTTCCCGTATGTGACGGCCTTCTCCGCCGTCGACACCCAAAGCATCAGCCGGGATACCCGCGATGCGAACATCGTGCGGTTTACGCTCTACCGTTTTGAGCAGAAAATGACCGACGCCGTCTCGCACCGGGTCCACCTGATGCACTGCGGGACCCGGGAGCTGGTGCCACTCGGTTCCGACGGCACGCCCAGGGTGGACAACATGAAAGTCCTGCCGGCTCAGGATCCGCTGGTCCAGACGGTCTGCCGGTCCTGACGCCGTGACGGTCCCGAGACCTTTGACGGCTATCGTGAGTAAAACGCGCCATGATTAGCGCCTGGCTGCTGATTTTAATCTCCATCACCTACATTTCCGTTCTGTTCGTCATTGCCTGGGCGGGCGACCGGCACCCGGGGCTGTATCGCCGCAGGCTGGCGCGTACCCACGTCTACGCCCTGTCGCTGGCGGTCTACTTCACCTCCTGGACCTTTTACGGAGCGGTCGGACGGGCCACTCAGGAAGGGCTCGGGTTTCTGCCCATTTACCTCGGCCCATTACTGGTGTTCGTCTTCGGCACACCGCTGCTGCGCCGGATCATCTACATCAGCAAGCGCAACAACAGCACCTCGATCGCCGACTTCATCGCTTCCCGCTACGGTAAATCGCAGCTGCTGGCGGCGATGATCGCCACCTTCGCCCTGATCGGCAGCGTTCCCTACATCGCGCTGCAGCTCAAGGCCATCGCCATGGGCTTCAACATCCTGTCGGACACGGGGCAGGACTATCGCACCATGAGCTCCGCCGCCTGGAACGATTCCGCCTGGTACATCACCCTGGCCCTGGCGGTCTTCACCGTGCTGTTCGGGACCCGGCATCTGGAGTCCACGGAACACCACCGGGGCATGATTCAGGCCGTTGCCTTCGAGTCGCTGATCAAGCTGGTCGCCTTTGTGGCGGTCGGCCTGTTCGTGGGTTACGGCATGTTCAACGGCTTTGGCGACCTGCTTGGGCAGGCCCGGGACGCGGACCTGCTGGGTGTGCTGACCACCGACCACGTGGAGATGCCCGCCTTCCTGACCCAGACCCTGGTGGCCATGCTCGCCATTATCTGCCTGCCCCGCCAGTTCCATGTCATGGTCGTGGAGAACACCGACCACCGCGACTTCGATGTGGCCCGCTGGGCCATGCCGATCTATCTGGTGGTGGCCAGCGCATTCGTGCTGCCCATCGCCGCGGCCGGCCTACTGATGCCGGAGGCACCCTACAGCAACCCGGACATTCTGATCCTGCAGCTGCCCATCCTGGCCGGTGAAGAGTGGCTGGCGATCCTGGCGTTCCTGGGCGGGGGTTCCGCCGCCGCCATGGTCATCGTCTGCTCGGTGGCCATCGCCACCATGGTCAGCAACGAGATCATCATGCCGGCTCTGTTGAAGTTTTTCCGGCCGGGCATGAACCGGCGCAATGACCTCAGCTACCTACTGCTGAGCATCCGCCGGGTGGCCATCTTTGTGGTCCTGCTCACCGCCTACGGTTTCTACCGCATGGCGGGCGAAGACTACAGCCTGACCGCGTTCGGCCTGCTTTCTTTCGCCGCCGCGGCGCAATTCGGGCCGGCCCTGGTGGGGGGCATCGTCTGGCGCCGGGGCAACTACACCGGCGCGGTGTGGGGACTGGGTCTGGGGTTCCTGATGTGGTGTTACACCCTGCTGCTGCCCGCGCTGGCCACCACCGGTTGGGTGGCCGACAGCCTGGTCCGGGAGGGCATCTGGGGGCTCGCCTGGACCCGGCCTACGGCGCTGTTCGGCTTGGAACTGGACCAGACCAGCCACGGCATTGTCTGGAGCCTGGGCGTCAACACCGTCACCTACATCGTCCTGTCGATGCTTACCCGGCAGCGGGTTCGGGAGAAAATCCAGATTGCGTCGTTCTTCCATGACCCCCAACCCAAGCCGGAGACCGCCCATCACCAGAGCTGGCAGGGGGAGATCCTGACCTCCGACCTGCAGGCTCTGACCGACCGCTTCATGGGCGAGGAGCGCTCGGAAGCTGTATTCCGCAACTACGAACGCCGCAACGCCATCCGCCTTCATCCGCACCGGCCCGCCTCCACCCACCTGATGAAATACGTGGAGCGGCAGCTGGCCTCGGTGATCGGCGCCTCCACCGCCCGCGTGGTGATGGAGTCCACCCTCACCGGCCGGGACATGCAGATCGAGGACGTGGTCAGCATCGTCGACGAGGCCTCTCAGGCGATGACGTTCAGCCGGGAACTGCTGCAGTCGGCCATCGAGAACATCAGCATCGGCGTGTCGGTGGTCAACCACCAGCAGCAGCTGGTGGTCTGGAACCACCGGTATCTGGAGCTGTTCAACTATCCCAAAGGATTTGTCCGGGTTGGCCGGCCGGTGGAAGACCTGATGCGTTATAACCTGACCAACGCCAACCTGTCGGCACGACGGATCGACGAAATCATTGCCGACCGGCTGGCCAGCATGCGCGAAGGCAAGCCCATGTCCTATGAGCGACAGCGACCGGACGGCACCGTGGTGCGCATCGACGGCAGCCCGATGCCCGGCGGAGGTTACGTCACCACGTTCCAGGACATCACTGCGATGCGCCGCACCGAACAGGCCCTGAAGGAAACCAACATCTACCTGGAACAACGGGTCAAGGAACGGACCCAGGAACTCCAGGTGATCAATGAACAGATGCTCAAGGCCAAGTCGGTGGCCGAACAGGCCAACCAGAGCAAGACCCGCTTCCTGGCCTCCGCCAGTCACGACCTGCTGCAGCCGCTGAACGCCGCGCGCCTGTTCACCTCCGCCCTCGCCGGCAAGGCCACCGACAGCGAAATGAAGGACTTGGTGAATCACATCGACAGCTCCCTGGGGGCCGCCGAGGAGATCATCAGCACCCTGCTCGACATTTCCAAGCTGGATGCCGGCGCCCTTGAGCCGGATATCGGCGTGTTCCCCGTCAACGAGCTGCTCCGGCACCTGGCCACGGAGTTCTCCGCCATCGCGCAGGATCAGGGATTGGAGCTCCATGTCGTGCACAGCAGCGCCTGGATCCGTTCCGATGCCAAACTGCTGCGCCGGGTGGTGCAAAACTTCCTGTCCAATGCCATCCGCTACACCCCCCACGGCAAGATTTTGCTGGGCTGTCGCCGCCTCAAGGGGTTCATCCGCATCGAGGTGTGGGACACCGGCCCCGGTATCCCGGAAGACCAGCTGACCCAGATCTTCGAGGAGTTCCGTCGCTTCCAGCAGGGCCGCGACAAGAAAGGACTGGGGCTGGGCCTGGCCATCGTCGACCGGATCAGCGGTATGCTCAATCACCCGGTCAGCGTCCACTCGGTCCAGGGCCGGGGCAGCGTCTTTGGCGTCACAGTCCCCACCGCGCCGCCTGAACAGGCCAGCCAGAGCCAGGACCGACCGTCGACAACGGCCTCCCGCCGGGTCTCCAACTTGGTTGGTTTGCATGTCCTGTGCATCGACAATGATCCCACCATCCTCCAGGGCATGGTCGCCCTGCTGAGCAACTGGCAGTGCGAGATTACCGCTGCGGAAAGCCTTGAGGATGCCCTGGCGAAGCTGGACGGCCGACAACCGGACATCATGCTGGCAGACTACCAGCTGGACGAGAACAAGAACGGACTGGACGCGATGGACAGCCTGCGAGCCTCCATCTGTCATGACATTCCCGGCATACTGATCACCGGGTACATGGCCCCCGAGGTCCGGGAAGACGCGCTGGCCCGCAGCTACCAGATACTCTACAAACCGGTCAAACCCGCGGCGCTGCGGGCACTTGTCAATAAACTCCTGAAACAGATGCGCTCATGACAGATTCAAGCCAAACCGCCGGAACCAACCTGTTCGCCAAACTGAGTTTCCTGGTGGTGGACGACTTCGAGAACTTCCGGCTGTCCATGCGGCAAATGCTGCGTAGCTGCGGCGCCGACCGGATTGAGCTGGTCGCCCATGCCACGCCGGCCATTCAGTACTGCACCTACAACCATGTGGATGTCGTGCTGTGTGACTACAACCTGGGCGAGGGCAAGAACGGTCAGCATGTCCTGGAAGAGCTGCGTCACAAGAAGCTGCTCAAACGTTCGTCGCTGTTCCTGATGGTCACGGCGGAAACCTCCAAGGAAATGGTTATGGGGGCCCGGGAATACCAACCCGACAGCTACCTGACCAAGCCCATCAACCGGGCCATGCTGGAAAAGCGCCTGGGGGCCCTGCTGCTGCAGCGCAGCGCGCTTCTACCCATCTACCGCGAGCTGGATCGGGAGAATCTGCCGGAAGCCATCACATTGTGCCTGCAAATGCTCCCCAAACAGCCCAGGTACAAAACTTGGCTGATGAAGACCCTGGGCGATCTCTATTTTCAGCTGGGCGACCTGTCCCACGCCCTCAAGACCTATGACGACGTGCTGGCGCAACGGGAAATTTCCTGGGCACGTCTGGGGCGGTGCCGGGTGCTGCTTGCCAATCATCAGTACGACGAGGCGGTCGAGGGGCTCAAGCTGCTGATCGAAAAACACCCGGATTATATGGAAGCCTACGACCTGCTCGCGGAGGGTCTGGAAAAGCAGGGCAAACCCGCCCGGGCCCAGAAGGTTCTGGAGCAGGCCGCCAGGCACTCCCCCAACGCCCTGCTCCGGCAGCGCCACCTGGCAGAACTGGCCGGAGCCAATCAGGATATGGACACCGCCTACCAAGCCTGGAAGCAGACAGTGATACTGGGCACCTATTCGATCCACGACAGCAGCCGGCACTACCTGGCACTGGCGCAGACCCTGACGGATCTCAGTGACGATCCCGACAATGACACCGCCTCGGATCGGGCTGACGAAGCCCTGGAAGTCCTCGGCCGAATGGAAAAACGGTTCGCCGAGGAACCGGAACTCAAACTCCGCGGCGACCTGGTCCGCTGCCGAGTCCATGCCGGACAGGGACGCATGAACGAAGCCAGCCAACTTCTGGAACAATTGAAGCCAGCCCTGGGTGAGGCCGACAACCTGCAACCGGAGATGGGGCTGGAATATGCCCGGACCCTGTTCCGGCTCGGCCAGGGCGCTGAGGCCAAGGTATTACTGGGCAACCTTGCCGAGCGCTTTGCCTCCGACCCGGCCATCCTGCAGAAGATCGAAAACCTGCTGGACGAACCGGTCGGTTTCCGCCAGAAGCTGAAAGCCCGGGCCCTGAACCGGGATGGCATCCAGGCGTTTGAAAGCGGAGATCTGACCGGGGCAGCGGAAGCCTTTCGACAGGCCCTCGCCATCGTCCCCGACCACGCGGCCCTGAACCTCAACTTGGTGCAGGTTCTGGTCAAGGAGTACGAACACCAGCCGCAGCGGCGGGAGCACCTGCAGGAGTGCCAGCGCCTGCTGCAGCGGCTCGCCAACCTGCCGGAGCAGCATCGCCAGCACCGGCGCTACAAAGCCCTCCTGAGGAAGATAGAAGGCCTGACATCATGAGCGATGAGAACAAGCAGAACATCGACTTTTCCATGGTGCTCGCATCCGCGGTCCATGACATGAAAAACTCCCTGGGCATGCTTCTCAACTCACTCGATGAGCTGCGTACGGAGTATCAGGACAGCCTGGGAACCTCCAAGCGCTTCAATACCCTGCACTATGAAGCCGAACGCATGCACAACGACTTGGTGCAGCTACTTGGCATCTACCGGCTGGGCGAGAACAACCTGTCCGCCCACATCGACGAGCACTTCGTTCCGGACTTCCTGAACGAGCACCTCGCCAGACACACACCGCTGCTTGAGGGCCTGGGGATCCAGTATCAAGTGGCATCGGAGGATATCAGCGGCTTCTTCGATGAGGATCTGCTCACCGGTGTCCTCAACAACACCATCAACAACGCCATTCGCTACACCCGGACCCTGATCCGGCTGACCGCCCGGGAGGAAGACGGTTACCTGGTTATTGGCGTGGAGGACGACGGACAGGGCTATCCCGAGAGCATGCAGCACTCAGGCACACTGAGCTTCAAGTCCCTGGATTTCAAAAGCGGCAGCACCAGTCTCGGGCTTTTCTTCGCCTCATCCGTCGCCAAGCTCCATACGGAAGGCGACCGGACGGGGTTCATCCGGCTACGCAATGGCGGCAGTCTCGGGGGCGGGGTGTTTGAAATCTGGCTACCCTAACACGGGCCTGGAGCGTTCATCCCTGCGACGACGGTCCCATGGTCATGATCGTCGCGGTCATCGTGGCCACGGGTTTCTGCTCGCCGTACTCAGGGCTGTACAGCGCCGCCTCCACCACGGAAATCGTCCTGCCGGCTTTCACCACCGTCGCCTTGGCGGTAAAGACATCGCCCTTGGCCGGTCGCAACAGGTTGACCTTGAATTCCACGGTCAACACATCCGCGTCCGGCGGCATCAGGGTGTATGCCGCATAACCACAGGCACTGTCCAGGATGGTGGCCACGATACCTGCATGGACGTAACCGTTTTGCTGGGTGTAGCGGGGGGCAAAGGGGAAACGGATGGATACCGCTCCCGGCTCCTGAATACTCAACGCCGCGCCCAGAGTATGCATCACCGCCTGACGGCCAAAACTCTCGTGGGTTCGGATCTCATAGTCCGGATCTTGGGGTGTCATCTTGTCATGTCCTTTCACTCAAACGGGTGCCCCTCTCCCCTTGGCGCTGAAGCATGGCCCATAGGGACGGGAATGGCGACGGTCATTCGTTCTCCGGCATGAAGATCAGGTCCGTGACCCCGAAGTCCAGCCCCTGCTGAGAAAGAGCCGCGGTGACCTGGCCACGATGGTGGGTCTGGTGATTAAAAAAATGGACAATGGCCCGGGAAAAATTCACCCGTCTATCCGCACGGTCTGCCAGACTGACGTAGTGCAACCATTCGGGCGGTGGCGATAACACCAGAGTACGGGCCCATGCGCTGATATCCTGGTCGGTTTGCTCCCGGGCCCGAGTCATCCGGGTAAAGTCGCGGCACAGCTCCTCGGTCAGGCTGGTCACCGGCGAAGGCTGACCGGCAAAACGCGCCAGCCACATCCGGTCACAGACCAGCAGATGGTTCAGAGTACCGTAGATCGACCCGAAAAACAGGCCTCGTTCCTCACGCAACTGCTGCTCCGTCAACGTTCCGGCCACAGAGTAAAGGCGCTCGTTCATCCATCGGTTGTAACGGGCCATCGTGGTGGCGTAGCAGCCAATATCCAATGTCATGTCCCCCTCCTGCCACACGCGCTGTCAATCAAGCCACTCGTCTTGCCCGTCAAACGTTCAAATCAGGCAAATGGGATTTGACGTATGGAACGGGGCGTAAGAACAGGTTAGATCTTTTCGAGAGGGGGAACAGATACAGCCGGTGCGGAAACAACAGGTACAGATACCGCTCGTGAGCGGAGATGGGCATGGCAAATGAACAAACTGCAGCCAATAAAAAACCCCAGCATCGACGATCCTGGGGTTAGGGATTAGCAGCCTGACGATGACCTACTCTCGCATGGGCCATGCCACACTACCATCGGCG
>NZ_MSCW01000011.1 GCF_001981305.1 Marinobacter lutaoensis
GACGACACGTTCTCGGCAATTTGCTGCCCCCAGCTATTGCTAAAACGCTCATCCGGCCCCAGGACGCCGTCCTTCTTCGAGTGCAGAACGACAATCTGACGGGCCGCTTTATAGGCCGCAGGAAACACCCCGAGTCCCAGGGGGTGAACATCCCGCTCCGGATCGTTGCTCAGGGCGTTGTCGGCCACGGCCGGTTGCCAGAGAAACAGGTGGTCAACCCAGTTGTAGCGGCCGGTGGTGCCGAGAATGTTCAGGGCGGTCAGCGCCACGCGGGCGCCCAGAGAGTGGGTGATCAGGTTGACGGCAACGCCCGCATCCTGCAGCTGTTGCAGCAAGGGCACCAGCCGCCGGCCGGCCGCCATGGCCTTGAGTTCCGCCTGGAGGAAATCCGTGGCACCGGTGTCCCCGGGCCAGGAGACGGTGATGATCCGGCTATAGGGCATCCAGTCGCGGCCATCGAAGCCGGCCGCTTTATTCAGTTGATATTCCATGTGCACCGCCCAGTTATGGGCGCCACTTCCGTTGACGTCGCCATCGTCTAAGGTAAACGGATAACCTTCGGCCAGCGCCTCCGGATCCTGTTTGATCGTGGCCTTGTAGGGATGCCACTTGGGGCCGCGGCTGAATGAGCGGGTATTGCCATGCCACTGCGGGCTGCGACGATCACCGTTCAGGAAACGTCCCCAGTCGCCGTGGGCCACGTTGTAGCCGTGCACAAAAATAAGGGCGTTGTTACCGTTGGCGCGAAAATACGCCAGTTGGTCCGGCGACAGTCTGTCGCCTTGCGGGCTGGCGTCCTCCCTCAGATTAAGGATCACGGGCGGCGGCAGATGAATGGCCGTGGCCTTGCGTTCACCCGGAATGACATCCAGGCGCACGCCCTCCGTCAGTATCTCGCCTGGGACGTAGCGTTGCTTCCGGCTGATCGTGTCAACGCCGATCAGGTGCTCGCCCATGGGGTTCTCCGGCCAGTGCCACCAGACGTGGCCGACCGTGACGTTATCGAAGCGGGCGAGGGCGTCGTCGTGGGCGTGTGGGTCCGGTCGAAGGTGACCGGCGTATGCCTGCCCTAGGACGTTGCGCAGTTTTCCGGGGTCGGTGAAGCGCCGGGGGCGGCCGAGGTTGTCGGTGCGGCGCAGTGACACGCGGGCGGTTTCCTGGCAGCAGGCCGGTGCGCCGTACCGGCCCAGTGGCGTGGTGTTGGGTTCGAAGGGCAGCGGGGTTGAACGGTCCATCAGCGGCCCTCCCGATGTGTCATGTGCGCCAATGTTTCAAGCCGTCCGGACCAAGCTCCAGAACTGTTTCGGACGATGCTTACCTCTTCGTCCGAAAGTAGCCGGCCTCGGCCGGATTGGTTCAGTACCTCCATACCTTCCAGCAGTCCCTGCTCGCTGGGCGCACCGAGTGTTTCCAGTTGCTGGCACCACCGCTGGACCAGGGCTTCCGGCACGCCATGCGTTTCGGCGAACGCGCGAATCAGACGCTCTTTCCGGAAGCGCTCCGTGGCGACGAGATTGTTTTGGGTCAGGGTCAGCGGTTCCGTCTCGACGGGCTGTGGGACATCACCGGCCGGGAGCCGATGTCGAAGCAGCCGGAACGGGTCGCCATAGTGTCCGTCAATGGCCGTCAGTGGCCCCAGTATCCGGTGGCGCTGGAGTGCGGTGAGCGACGGGCCGAGTGTGCCCAGCGAGGCGGGATCGCCATAACGAAACAGGCTGGGACCGAACGGGGTGTTGACCGTGTTCAGGGTAACCCAGTGCTGGCAGAGGGTCTTAAGCGTCAGCTTGTGGCCATACAACGCGAGGGCCTTGCCTGCCCGGTGGCTGGCCCACAGCCACTCCCTGCAGGCTTCCCGCTCCGGCAGAATGAGTACGGGGCCGGCGGAAGCCTCCTCCGGGCTCCGGGTGTACATCCAGGGCATGTCGTAAACCGGGGCCGGGTCGTTGGCAAACAGCAACCGCAGTGCATCCGGGTAGGCTGCGAGGTCGAGCAGGAACCCGCAGGGGGTGTCGGCAGGCCGTTCCGTGGTATAGCGAAATTCCGTCCCTTCCGCGGCAGCGTTGGCGCTGCGCTGGCTGACATCGGTCCTGATGTCCATGATGCGTCCTTACATGGGTCTTGCAGTCGGCACCTATGATAGAAAAGTCCGGCCGGACTGTCACCTGACGATGACCTGTCGGGGAGGGGCGCTCCCCGCGGCGGCCGTTTTCCTGCGAAGGGCAATGAAAAAAGGGGAGCCGACGGGCTCCCCTTTGTTGGTTTGAGTTCGAGGCAGTTTTACTGCTTGCCGCTGACGAACTCCGGATAGGCTTCCATACCGCATTCGGAGAGGTCGACACCTTCGTACTCGTCTTCCTCGGAAACCCGCAGGCCCATCACGACCTTGATGATGCCCCAGACAATCAGGCTGGTGACGAACACCCAGACAAAGATGGTGATGGCACCGATGATCTGGCCGCTGAAGCTGACGTCGCCGTTGGTGACCGGGACCAGCAGCAGGCCGAGCAGGCCGCAGACACCGTGGACGGAGATGGCGCCGACCGGGTCGTCGATGCGCAGCTTGTCCATGGTGACGATGCTCAGGACCACCAGGATACCGCCAAGGGCACCGAAGATGGTGGCGGTCAGGGCGCTGGGCGTGGACGGTTCGGCGGTGATCACCACCAAGCCGGCCAGGGCGCCGTTCAGCAGCATGGTCAGGTCGGCCTTGCCGAACATCAGCCGGGCGGTGATCAGGGCTGCGATTGCGCCGCCAGCGGCAGCGGTGTTGGTGTTCAGGAACACCATGGCCACCGAGTTGGCATTGGCGATGTCGCCCAGTTTCAGCACGGAGCCGCCGTTGAAGCCGAACCAGCCCATCCACAGGATGAAGGTACCCAGGGTGGCCAGCGGCAGGTTGGCGCCCGGGAAGGCCCGGATTTCGCCGTTCGGGCCATACTTGCCTTTACGGGCACCGAGCAGTAGGACACCCGCCAGGGCCGCGGCGGCACCCGCCATATGCACGATACCGGAACCGGCGAAGTCGCTGAAGCCTAGGTCGCCCAGAGTGTACATGCCGAACACGGAGGCCCCGCCCCAGGTCCAGGCGCCTTCCATCGGGTAGATGAAGCCGGTCATGACGACGGCGAACACCAGGAATGCCCAGAGTTTCATACGCTCGGCCACGGCACCGGAAACGATGGACATGGCGGTTGCGACGAAGACGACCTGGAAGAAGAAGTCGGAAGCGCCGGAGTAGATGGAGCCGCCCTCGAAGCCGTCCTCACGGCTGGCGAAGTCGCTCAGCACGCTGGCAACGTCGACGTCACCGATGCCGGCCAGGAAGATATTGCCGCCGTACATGATGGCATAACCGCACACCAGGTACATGATGCAGGCAATGGCGTACAGGGCCACGTTTTTGGTCAGGATTTCAGTGGTGTTCTTGGCGCGCACGAGACCGGATTCGAGCATGGCGAAACCGGCAGCCATCCACATGACTAATGCGCCCATGACAAGGAAATAAAACGTATCTATAGCATACTGCAGGTGAAAGAGATTGCTTTCCATTTGAAGCCCTCCGCACAAGGCTCTTGGTTATAAATTTTTTGCGTTGGCTGATTCGAGGGTCAGGTCGGAATCAGATCGCTTCTTCGCCGGTTTCGCCGGTCCGGATCCGGATTGCCTGCTCCAGCTCGGTCACGAAGATCTTGCCGTCACCGATCTTGCCGGTGTTGGCTGCCTTGGTGATGGCCTCGATGACCTGGTCCAGCAGGCTGTCGCCGATGGCAATCTCAACCTTGACCTTGGGCAGGAAATCCACCACGTACTCAGCGCCGCGGTAGAGCTCGGTGTGTCCCTTTTGCCGACCGAAGCCTTTGACTTCAGTGACGGTTACGCCTTGAACGCCAATCTCGGATAGTGCCTCACGGACATCATCCAATTTGAAAGGCTTGATGATCGCTGTCACAAGTTTCATTGCTTTCTCCTTGGTAAAGCCGCCCCAACAGTGAGGGCCCGTCGGCCAGTTGTTGAGTTCGGGATGCTGCCACCTCGCACCTCAAATGTGCGGATTGCGTACGAGAGCTTTAGCATCGGTTATGCCGACGCAAAAAAAACTTTCTAAAACAAAGTGATAACCTTTAAACGTTCCAGATTGGCGCAAAATGATGCACCACGATGGGGCGAAGAACCCTCCCGTGACCCAATATCGGGCCAGCGATCCGGAACGGCCGGCATTATAGCGCCGTCCTCCCACAGTATGGCAGGGCCGAGTCTGTGATACACTCACGAAACCGCGATTCGTTGGGCGCCGGGCGTTTTGCCGCCATACCCGGGCCCGCAACAGCAACCCCAACCGAAGGCAGACGAGGTACATCGTGAAAGGTCCCCAGGATATCCTTGCCCAGCTCCAGGGCCAGCTTGGCCAGTTCGTTCCCGACATGGCCCGCGCCGCCCGGGAGGATATCGAGACCCAGGCCCGGGCCACGGTCATGGCCATCCTGTCGCGTTTGGAGCTGGTGACCCGTGAAGAGTTTGATGCTCAACAGGCGGTCTTGCTGAAAACCCGCGAGAAAGTGGAGGCTCTGGAGGCGCGGGTAGCGGAACTGGAACGGCGTCTGCTCGACCAATAATGCCCTGAAGGCGGGCAGGAGGCTCGCCTGACAACCACCAAGGAAGGGATCATGCTCGCAATTGTTCACACCCGCGCCAGTCTTGGCGTGTCCGCCCCGGCGGTGACCGTGGAGGTCCACCTGTCCGGGGGGCTGCCCGCCCTGTCGATTGTCGGCCTGCCGGAAACCGGCGTGCGCGAGAGCCGGGAGCGGGTCCGCAGTGCTCTGCTCAATGCCGGTTTCGAGTTTCCTGCCCGGCGCATCACCATCAACTTGGCACCCGCCGACCTGCCCAAGGAGGGCGGGCGTTTCGATTTGCCCATAGCCCTGGGCATCCTGGCCGCGTCGGGCCAGATTCCACCGGACAGTCTGCGTGCCTACGAGTTTGTCGGTGAATTGTCGCTGGACGGTGCGCTGCGCCCTCTCAAAGGGGTTCTGCCGGCGGTACTGGCTGCGCGGGCGGAGGGTCGCGGGCTGCTGGTTCCTCAGGCCAATGCCGAGGAGGCGGCGCTGGCCAGCCGGGGCGATGTGTTGTCGGCGTCGCACCTGCTGGCGGTTACCGAGCACTTGTGTGGCCGGGCCACCCTGGTGCCGGTTGCGGCGGCATCGCCGGAATCGTTTTCCAAGGCCGTCGCGGAATTGCCGGACCTGGCCGACGTCCGGGGGCAGGCGGTTCCCCGGCGGGCGCTGGAGGTGGCCGCCGCCGGAGGCCATAACCTGTTGCTGTTCGGGCCTCCGGGAACCGGTAAGAGCATGTTGGCCAGCCGCCTGCCGGGGATACTGCCGCCTTTGTCGGACGAGGCTGCGCTGGAGGTGGCCAGCATCCACTCGGTGGCCGGACAGCCGGTGCGTGAGGGCCGCTGGCGGGAGCCACCGTTTCGGGCCCCGCACCACACCGCCTCGGCGGTAGCCCTGGTGGGCGGCGGCGGCAGCCCACGGCCTGGGGAAATCTCCCTGGCCCATCGTGGGGTTCTGTTTCTGGACGAGCTGCCGGAATTCGAGCGCCGGGTTCTGGAGGTGCTGCGCGAACCCATGGAATCGGGGGAAATCGTCATCAGCCGGGCCGCCCGGCAGGTCCGCTTTCCTGCCCGGTTCCAGGTAATTGGTGCGATGAACCCCTGCCCGTGCGGCTATCTGGGCCACCCCACCGTGCCATGTCAGTGCACGCCCGCCCAGGTGACCCGGTATCGTGCCAGGATTTCCGGCCCCCTGCTGGACCGTTTCGACCTGCACGTAGAGGTGCCAGTGCAGGCCGGTGATGTGTTGATGCACCCGGGGGCAGGGGACGAATGCAGCGCCGAGGTACGAGGCCGGGTCGAGCGGGCCCGAGCCCGTCAACAGGCTCGGGGCCGGCTCAATGCCGTGCTGTCGGGGCGGGCACTGACACAGGCGTGTGCCCTGGACCGTGCCGGCGAACGCCTGCTGACCGGCGCCATGGAACGTCTGGGGTTATCGGCCCGAGCGTTGCACCGGATCCTGCGGGTGGCCCGGACGCTGGCGGATCTGGAGGGCGCGTCCTCGGTGACCCAGGCGCATTTGGTGGAAGCCTTGGGCTATCGCCAGCTCGACCGGCAGACGGGGGCCGGCGTGCGGGTTTCCTCGTAACCGGGCCGACTCTGGTAAACTGTGCAGCTGTTTGCCCATGAGATCCCAAGCCTGGGAATAGGAAACCCGATGACTGAGCAGAACGAACCGAAACAGAATCCGAGCCAGGCCGGTGAGTCACCGGTGACTACCCGACGCGGTGTCCGCAGCTTCGTGCTACGCCAGGGGCGTATGACCGAGGGCCAGAAGAAAGCGTTTGATCGAGGCTGGGCCAAGTATGGGCTGAGCCGGGAAGACGGCATGATCGACCCGCGCGAGGTCTTTGGCCGGGACGCCATGCTCAACCTGGAGATCGGCTTCGGCATGGGCCAGTCGCTGGCGGAGATGGCCGAGGCGGCCCCGGAGCAGGATTTCATCGGCGTGGAGGTGCACCTGCCAGGCGTCGGTGCCTTGCTCAAAGAAATCGAGCACCGGGGGCTGGAGAATATCCGCATTTACAACATCGATGCCAATGACGTCATCGATCTGTGCCTGCCGGACGCCTGTTTGGACCGGGTGATGGTGTTCTTCCCGGACCCCTGGCCCAAGAAGAAACACCACAAACGCCGTCTGATCCAACCCGGATTCGTGCAACGCCTCCGCCACAAGCTGCGGGTGGGTGGCCTGCTGCACTTGGCCACCGATTGGGAAAACTACGCCGAGCACATGATGGAGGTGATGAGCGAGGCGGAGGGGTTCGCCAATACCCAGGGGCCGGGCCAGTTTTCACCCCGTCCGGAGGATCGTCCGGTCACCAAGTTCGAGCAGCGTGGTGAACGCCTGGGCCACGGGGTGTGGGACCTGCTGTTCCGTCGGACCAACTGATCCTTCGTCTTCAGCCCAAGGGCAGCGGGTGGCGTCGTGCCGCCCGGATCACCACCAGCCCGGCCAAGCCGAGCGTCAGGCCGGTGAACTTGATCAGGGCGCAGACGGTGGCGGCCAGGCTGACCAGATCGGTGGGTGGGTTGAAATTGTTCAGCAGCAGGATGTTCTCCGCCACGTCGCCCAGGCCGGCGGTGATGAACAGGCTGCGCACCCAGCGGGCCACCTTGCGTTCGCGGATGCCGGGTCGGTCACGCATCAGGAAGCGGGTCAGGTGGAGCAGCGCCATCAGGTAGGTGGTGATGAACACGAAGTCCAACCACAGAGAGGTCTGTGCCCACAGGTGCCCGGCGCTGTGCCAGCTGTTGAGAATATCGTGGGCTTGGTCGGCGGTTACCGCCAGCTGGAAACTGACGATGCCCTGGGGCGCCGAATCGGTCTGCAGCGGCAGATTGATCAGCACCAGCGCGGCCAGCATGACCGCCGCCGACAGCAGGCTTGTCTTCAGTGCCTTGGGCAGGCTCGCCCATCCATGTTGTTCCGGCTCCATCACAGAAAACGCTCCAGCAGGCTGTTGAGGTAGCGCTGTCCCAGGTCCGTTGCCTGCAGCCGCCCGTCCACCAGCAGATCTTCATTTCGCAGTTGCTCAAGTTGTACCGCAACTGACGAAAGGGGTAAACCCGTACGCTCCGTGAACAGATCCTCGTCCACCCCGTTTTTCAGCCTCAGCGCGTTCATCATGAACTCCAGGGCCCGCTCTTCCGGCTGGATTGGCTCGGAACCGGCGGTGCGGCTGCCGATCCGTTTCAGGTAGGCCTCGGGCTGACGGGTTTTCCAGTATCTCAGTATGCGCCCGTCCGCCAGACTCACCTTGCCGTGGGCCCCTGCGCCGAGGGCGAGGTAGTCGCCGAAAGTCCAGTAGTTGAGGTTGTGGCGGGAGGCTCGGCCGGGCTGGCTCCAGGCGGAAACCTCATAGTCGGAGAAGCCATGGTCCCGGAGCAGCGCCGAGCCGGCCTGGTAGATCTGCCAGAGCCGATCATCGTCCGGTAACGGCGGGGGGCGGCTGTAGAACTCGGTGTTGGGCTCCAGGGTCAGCTGGTACCAGGACAGGTGGGGTGGCTGGTGGGCCAGGGCTTCGCGGAGGTCGGCCCGTGCCTGATCCGGAGTCTGTTGGGGCAGGCCGTGCATCAGGTCGAGGTTGAAGTTGTCGAAACCGGCCAGGCGGGCGGCCTCGGCGGCCCGGTGAGCGGCGGCGCGGTCGTGGATTCGGCCCAGCACGCGCAGCTGCTCCGGGTCGAAGCTCTGAATGCCGATGGACAGCCGGTTGATGCCCGCCTGTCGGAAGTCGCGGAAGCGTCCCTGGTCGACCGTGCCGGGGTTGGCCTCCAGGGTGATTTCGGCCTCCTCGGCAAAGGTCAGGGTCTGTCGAAGCCGTTCGAACAGCCGGAAGTAGAAGTCGCCGCTCATCAGGGACGGCGTGCCGCCCCCAATGAATACGGTGCGGATCGGGCGGCCGCCAACGAATCCCAGATCCGGCTCCAGGTCTTCCAGCAGCGCTGTCAGGTAGGCCGCTTCCGGGACGCCCGGGTCACGCAGGGCGTGGGAGTTGAAGTCACAGTATGGGCACTTGCGCACGCACCAGGGGATGTGGATGTACAGACTGAGGGGCGGGTGCACCGCCACCGGTGCCGCAGTGGCCATTGGCTCAGAGCTCATCGCCCAGGTGATCGAGCAGTTGTCGCAGGGCGCGGCCCCGGTGACTGATGCGCCCCTTCTGCTCGCGACTGAGTTCGGCGGCACTGCAGCCCTGTTCCGGCACCCAGAACACGGGGTCGTAGCCGAAGCCGCCGTGCCCCCGGGGCTCGGTCAGGATCCGGCCGGGCCAGCGACCGTGACAGATGATGGGGGTCGGGTCGTCGGCATGCCGGAGGTAGACCAGCACACAGTGAAACTGCGCGCTACGCCGGGGTTCCGGCACATCGGCCAGGGCGGTCAGCAGGGCCTGGATGTTGTCGGCGTCGGAGGCACCGTCCCCGGCAAACCGGGCTGAACGCACGCCGGGGCGTCCGTCCAGGGCGTCCACCGCCAAGCCACTGTCGTCCGCCAGGGCGGGCAATCCGGTGGCGCGGGCGGCGTGGCGGGCTTTGATGAGGGCATTCTCCACGAAGGTGATCGCGGGCTCCTCGGCCTCAGTCACGCCCAACTCACCCTGGGCCACGGGGCTCAGCCCCAGGGGGGCGAGCAGGTCGGTCAGTTCGGCGATCTTGCCGCGGTTGTTGCTGGCGATGACGAGCTTGCGGGTCATGGGTTACTCGCTGAACAGTGTATGAGCGAAGCGGATCGGCAGGTCCTGGCCGTGTCCGCTGGGCCGCGAGGTGATGTTGAAGGTCATCAGCTCGCCGGGGCGGTACTGGTATTCGGCGATGAAGTAAACGGCGTCCCCCTCCTGAATGCGACGGAACGCCAGGAAGTTGACCTGCTGGATGTCGTTGGTGACCTTGCCCTCGACCTGGCCGGTGACCGGCTTCAGGGTGCCGTCCGCCTGCTCCCGCATGATCGCGATGTTGATGATACCAATGCCATTGCTGCGCCGGAGACCGTTGGCCTCGGCCACTTCGGGGGCGAGGAAGGTGCTGGGCAGCACACTCCAGTGAACCTGGTAGTCACCGAAGTCCTCGGCCCCGGCGGCGTGGGCGGCCAGGCTGGCCAGTAACAGCAGGGGGGCGGCGAAGGCGGCCACCCGAGGGTAGAGAGATCGGCGGATCATTTCGTGTTCTCCCGAGTGATGCGGTAAATGGCGATTTCGCCCAACAGGTTGGGCCACAGCCGGGCGGTCCAGCGGTTCTGGTGCTGACCGTCCACCACCCGGCGACTCTTGATCCGGATGCCCTTCTGTCGGCACAGGGCCTCGAAGTCCTTGAAGGTGCAGAGGCGGATGTTGGGGGTGTTGTACCACTTGTAGGGCAGGGCCTCGGATTCCGGCATGCGGCCGCTCAGGGCCAGCCCCCAACGCAGTCGCCAGTAGGCGAAGTTGGGGAAGGTGACGATGCCTTCGCGGCCGACCCGGAGCATCTCGTCCAGGACCCGGTCCGGGCGGCGGACCGCCTGCAGGGCCTGGGTCATCAGTACGATGTCGAACATACCGTCGTCGAAGTTGTCCAGCCCCTGGGTGTCGAGGTTCTGTTCGATCACCGCAACCCCCTTGCTCATGCAAGTGGTGATGTGATCGGGGTTGATCTCCAGACCGAAACCGGTGGCCTGGCGCTCCCGTTGCAGGAAGTCGAGCAGGGTGCCGTCGCCGCAGCCCAGGTCGAGAACGTGGTCGCCGGGCTTGACCCACTGCTGGATGATGTCCAAATCGGGTCTCATACGCCCACCTCCCGGGCCACCCGGTCCATGTAGGCCGTGAAAATGTCGGTATATCTGGGCGTGGGGATCAGGAAGGCGTCGTGCCCCCACGGGGCATCAATTTCGGCGTAGCTGACCTTCTTGCGGGCCGAGATCATGGCGTTGACCATCTCCTCCGAACGTTCCGGCGCGAAGCGCCAGTCGGTGCTGAACGACAGTACCAGAAACTCGCACTGGGCCGGTGCCAGCGCTTTGGCCAGATCGCCGCCGTATTCGTAGGCGGGATCGAAATAGTCCAGTGCCCGGGTCATGAGTAGGTAGGTGTTGGCGTCGAAGGACTCGGAGAAGCGTTCGCCCTGGTAGCGCAGGTAGCTTTCCACCTGGAATTCGGCATCGTAGCCGAACTTGTAGGCTTCCTCTCGCAGCTCCCGTCCGAACTTCTCGCCCATGGAGGCATCGGACAGATAGGTGATGTGGCCGACCATTCGCGCCAGCATCAGGCCGCGGCGGGGCAGGGTGCCGTGTTCGTAATAGCGGCCGCCGTGGAATTCACGGTCGGAGGTGATCGCCTGCCGGGCCACTTCGTTGAAGGCGATGTTCTGGGCGGTCAGGCGGGGGGTCGAGGCGATGATCACCGAGTGACGCAGTCGCTCCGGGTAGTCCAGGCTCCACTGCAGAGCCTGCATGCCGCCAAGGGACCCCCCGACCACCGCGGCCCAGCGCTGGATGCCCAGACGGTCGGCCAGCAGGGCCTGGCTTTTGACCCAGTCCCGCACCGTGACCACCGGGAAATCGGGGCCATAGGGTTTGCCGGTGGCGGGGTTGAGACTGTTCGGGCCGGTGCTGCCGTGACAGCCGCCCAGATTGTTCAGGCACACCACGAAAAAACGGTTGGTGTCGATCGGCTTGCCCGGGCCAATGCAACTGTCCCACCAACCGGGCTTGCGGTCGTCCAGGCTGTGGTAACCGGCGGCGTGATGGTGGCCGCTCAGGGCATGACAGATCAGCACGGCGTTGCTGGCATCGGCGTTCAGCTCGCCGTAGGTTTCCACCATCAGGTCGTAGCTGTCGAGGGTCCGGCCGCTGGCCAGCTCGATGGGGGTGTCGAAGTGATAGGTCTGCGGGGAGACTATCCCGACAGAATCCGCGGGAAGGGAATCGGGCATCGGCGCGACAGGTTCCTGTTTCGGTCCGTAACTCAGCTGGGGCTGGGACGACAAAAGCCGTCGCCAGCCCAGCAGTTTAAAGCCGGGCCGGGATGGCTGCAACCGCGGTCAGGGCACGGATGGCAAGGGCTAGACCGCGCCTGAGATGTTGACGACCTTCTGCTGGATCAGAGTGGGCGCGGGTTTGCGGATCTGGCGCTGCATGGCGTCGGCCAGCTCCAGCTGACGCCGCAGGTCGGCGATGGCGTGCTGCAGGCGCTGGCGTTCGGCGCGGCTGTCGCGGTCGTTGCGCACCATGTCCCGGAGGCGGCGGATCTGGTGCTCCAGCAGCTGTTTCTGCTCCATGGAGTACTGCAGGATCGGCAGCAGTGCCTCCTGCGGCCAGCGTTCGACGTCCTTGCGGACACGGTTGTGCAGGGTGCGCGCCTCGCTGACCATGACGTTGAAGAAGCGCCGGACCAGCAGGGACTGCTCCGTTAGCAGGTTTTTCGGGCTGACCCGAAAACGTCTTGCCTTCTTGCGCAGCTCGCGGATGGCGATGACGTGGCGGCCCGCTCGCAGCGGGATGGGCTCGAGGTGGCGGGCGCGGGTGTCCTCGTTGTAACGACGGTAGATTGCGGCCACCATTTTTTCCGCCAGGTGTCCCTCGCTCATCAGGTTGGTCAGGTCGGCTTCCAGTAGCTCGAAGAAGTGGTCCATGGCCCGGTTCATGCCGGCGGTGGTCCAGCTCCGGGACATCAGGGCGCGGACTTTCCCGGCATGGGACTCGAAACGCTGCTCGCTGACCAGGGCCTTGAGCGTTTCCCCCTGGGAATCCATCAGGCGGCGGCTCGAACGCAGGGTGATGAGCTTCTTGTAGTAGAAGTCGTAATCCTTCTGCACCCGTTCTGCCAAGCGTCCGAGTGCTGCCTTGTCGATGGTGGCGCCAGCGCAAGCCTGCAGTTCCTCTTCCAGGGATTCGAGCCGGGACTGCATGGCGGCTTGGCTGTTCTGCAGCATCCCCAGCAGGTCGTTGATCAGGCTCTGGGTGATCAGCTGCTCCTTGTGCATCAGGATACGCCGGATGATCAGCTGCTCCAGCTGGTCAAGGTTGGAACGCTGGAACAGCGCCTCATCCTGGCGTACGCGCGCCAGCAGCCCCTGCTTGGCGGACAGCGGGATGACATCCTGGTGGCGCATGCCCAGATGGTCGGCGGTGTAGTCGCGGACCCGTTCGATGGCTTCCTGAGTGTACTGTTCGCCCTGCAGGTCGTCCCAGAGCACGTCGATCTTGTTCAGCACCGCAAAACGACCGGCACGGTGGTCGGCGTGGGCGGTGTCGATGTGTTCCTTCCAGATGGTCATGTCGCTGGCGGTGACGCCGGTGTCGGCGCTGAGCACGAAAATCACCGCGTGTGCCCTCGGCAGCATGCTGATGGTCAGCTCCGGCTCCGACCCCAGGGCATTCAGGCCCGGCGTGTCGAGGATGCGCAGACCCTGTTCGAACAGCGGATGACGGATGCTGATTTGGGCGTTGCGCCAAGCCGGAATCAGTACGTTGCCGGGGGTGTCACGATCTTGTTCCAGCATGGCCTCGTCGAAGCCGAGTTGCCGCGCCTGCTCCGGCGACACGCTCTTGACCCGGGCCACCTCCGCCAAGACTTGGCGCATCACCTCCGGGTCGCGGGCGTCCAGTTCATGGCGGGTCCAGTGTTCGGGCTGCTTGCGCAGTTGCTGCAGGGAAAGGTCGCCGGTCCGGGTCTCAATCGGCAGCAGCATCAGGTAGTTCTGGTTGGTGCTCCGGTCGAAGAACAGCTCGGTGGGGCACATGGTGGTGCGCCCGGCCTGCGACGGCAGCATGCGCTGGCCGTAGTCGGAGAAGAACAGGGCGTTGATCAGTTCGGTCTTGCCCCGGGAATACTCACCCACGAACGCGATGGTCAGCTCGTCCTCGATCAGCAGTTCCAGGCCATGGCGGATCCGGGTACTGATGTCATCGGAAAACAGGTTGTTGTCCTGGAGCCAGAGGCGATAGCGGCCGATCTGCCGGATCAGCTCCTTTTTCCAGTTATGGTAAGCCTCTACCTGCTGCGACAGGGTTCCCTGTGGGTTCATTGGAATTTCCTTTTGCGCGACGTCCCGGTATGTCTGCACCCATAGCCTGGCGGCCCTGGCAAGCGTGGGCCTGGGTGACGGCCGTTGTTCATGAACTAGCGGTAATCTTATCCCGTCTTTTTCGGGATTGCGTGCCGTCAAGTCACAGTTTGACGGCATGTTTCCGGGGTGGGGATAAAAAAGTCCGTCAGATCAATGGGTTGATCTGACGGACCTGCGATGAGGATTTTGGTGTCGTCGTGTAACGATATGTATTTTTGAGACGCAGGTTACATGCCGAGCCCGATGGCGCCGAGGCCGGCCGCCAGTTTCATGTGGTCGATAACCACGGAAATCACGTTCAGGATCAGGAAAACCACGATCGGAGACAGGTCCAGTCCCCCCATGGCGGGCATGACATTGCGGACCGGGCGCATCACCGGTTCGGTGATCTGGGCCACCAGCTGGATGGCCGGGTGGCCGCTGTGGGGCGCGATCCAGCTGACCACGACCACCGCGATGACCGACCAGAAGTAGATTTTGACGATCAGATCCAGCACGTTGAGAACCGCCCAAACCAGCAGAGTGACCGGATTGAACATCGGTATGCCGCCGTTCAGCAGTACCAGGATGAGGAAGAAGGTGATGGCCTGGATGATGATCGCCAGCACCAGTGAGGCGCCATCGACACCGCCCCAGCCCGGAATGATCCTGCGCAGGGGGCGCAGCAGCGGATTGGTGGCCTTGACCACGAACTGGGATATGGGGTTGTAAAAATCCGCACGGGCCAGCTGCAACAGGAAGCGCAGCAGCACGATGGTCATATAGAACGTCGAGGCGATCAGCAGGATGGTGATCAGGATGTCTGCCAGCATGGCGCGGTCTCTCCGTCTCCGGTTACTGTGGGCTGGCCAGTTCGGTGGCCATCTCTTCCGAGCGCTGGTAGGCCGCGTCGTAGGCTTGCTTGACCAGGTCCCTCAATCCCCCCGTCTCGAAGGCCTGTATGGCTCGCTCGGTGGTGCCTCCGGGAGACATGACGTTGCGCTTGAGCTGCGCCGGGTCGTGTTCGCTGCGAGCTGCCATCTCCGCGGCACCGGCCATGGTCTGGATGGCCAGGGCCCGGGCCGTGGCCGAGTCGATGCCCGCCTCGGTCGCCGCCGCCTCCAGCGCTTCCAGGAACAGGAAGAAGTAGGCCGGGCCGCTGCCGGACAGCGCGGTGACGCCGTGCAGCCGGTGCTCATCCTGCACCCAGAGCGCGGAGCCGATGCTTTCGAACACCGCCTGCACGCTGCGTTTCTGTTCCTCGGTCACCGCGTCATTGGCGTACAGGCCCGCTGCGCCCTTGCCCACCAGGGACGGGGTGTTGGGCATGACCCGCACCAGCGGCAGGCCGCCGCCGAGCCAGGCATCAAGGGTGTCGGCGGTCAGCCCCGCCGCGATGGAAACCACCAGGGGGCGGGTGTTCTGGACCACTGGCGCGATATCCTGGCACACCTGCGCCATGACCTGGGGCTTCACCGCCAGGATCAGCATGTCCGCCTGTTGCGCGCAGTAGCGGTTGTCGGTGGTCACGCTGACGCCAAAGCGCTTGCGGATGGCCTGGAGGTGGCTGTCGTCCGGCGCGCTGACCCAGATGTCACTGGCCTGGTAGCCGTTGTCCAGCATGCCGCCAATGATGGCGCTGGCCATATTGCCGGCTCCGATGAAGGATATGGTCGGTGATGTGCTCAAGGTTCACTCCAGCGTCTGATCGGTTGAACGTGTGCCCCGGATGATAGCAGGAACCTGGGCGTTCGGCTCATGGCGCCTTGGCAGACCGCTCGCCAAACACCGCGGTGCCGACCCGGACCCAGGTGGCACCCTCGGCGATGGCCAGTTCCAGGTCGTCGGACATGCCCATGGACAGGGTATCCAGGGGGGCGCCGCCGGCGAGCTGGAGCCGCAGCTGCTCCAGGGCCTGTGCCAGTTGCCGGAAGCTGGTCCGCCGGCCGGAGTCCGCTTGGTTGGGATCGGGAATGGCCATCAGACCCCGCAGCCGCAGGTTGGGCAGGCGGGCGATGGCGCCGGCCAGTTCCGGCAGCTCCGCGAGTCGACAACCCGACTTGGTGGCTTCGTCGTCGATGTTGACCTGTAGGCAAATGTTCAGTGGCGGCTGAGTGTCGTCACGCTGCTCGCTCAGCCGACGGGCTACCTTGAGCCGATCGACACTGTGCACCCAGTGAAAATGGGCGGCGATCTGCCGGGTCTTGTTCGACTGGATCGGGCCGATGAAGTGCCATTCCAGATCGGGAAGATCGCGCAGGGCCTCGATCTTTTCCAGAGCTTCCTGGAGGTAGTTCTCACCGAACGCCCGCTGGCCCACCGCGTGGGCCTGGCGCAGATCCGCCGGCGGCCGGGTCTTGCTGACGGCCAGCAGCCGCACGCTGCCCGGCGCCCGCCCCGCCGCCAATGTTGCTTTTTGTATGCGTCGGGTTACGCTCCCGAGGTTGTCTGCTATGCTGCTCATAGTGTGAGTTTGCCGCTTCTGGAATAAAAGAAAAAGCCCTCCGAGGAACCTATGGATATTACTGAACTGCTTGCCTTTTCGGCGAAACAGGGTGCCTCCGATTTGCACCTTTCCGCCGGCTTGCCGCCGATGATTCGCGTGGATGGCGATGTGCGCCGGATCAACCTGCCGCCCCTGGAGCACAAGGAGGTCCACGGGCTCATCTACGACATCATGAACGACAAGCAGCGCAAGGATTTCGAAGAGTTCCTGGAAACCGATTTTTCATTCGAAGTGCCCGGTGTGGCCCGGTTCCGGGTCAACGCCTTCAACCAGAACCGTGGCGCCGGTGCGGTGTTCCGGACCACCCCCTCGAAGGTGCTCACCATGGAAGATCTGGGCATGGGCCAGGTTTTCAAGGACATCGCCTCGGTGCCCCGGGGCCTGGTGCTGGTGACCGGGCCGACCGGTTCCGGTAAGTCCACCACCCTGGCGGCGATGATGGACTATATCAACGACACTCGCTATGAGCACATCCTCACCATCGAGGACCCGATCGAATTTGTGCACGAGTCCAAGAAGTGCCTGGTCAACCAGCGGGAAGTGCACCGGGACACCCTCGGCTTCAACGAGGCCCTGCGGTCGGCCTTGCGGGAGGACCCGGATATTATCCTGGTGGGTGAGATGCGGGACCTGGAAACCATCCGCTTGGCCCTGACCGCCGCGGAAACCGGCCACTTGGTGTTCGGCACCCTGCACACCACCTCTGCGGCCAAGACCATCGACCGGGTGGTCGACGTGTTCCCGGCGGAGGAAAAATCCATGGTCCGCTCGATGTTGTCCGAATCGTTGCAGGCCGTTATTTCCCAGACACTGATGAAGAAGGTGGGCGGCGGCCGGATCGCCGCCCATGAGATCATGATCGGCACACCGGCTATCCGTAACCTGATCCGGGAAGACAAGATTGCGCAGATGTACTCGTCCATCCAGACCCGGGGGGCGGTCGGCATGCAGACGCTGGACCAGTGTCTGGAGCGGCTGTTGCAGAAGGGCCTGATCACCCGGGAGGCGGCCCGCGCCAAGGCCAAGATGCCGGACAACTTCTGAGGAAGGTAAACAGTCATGGAATTCGAGAAACTGCTGCGCTTGATGGTGGAAAAGGGCGGCTCGGACTTGTTCATCACCGCCGGGGTTCCCCCCAGCATGAAAATCAACGGCAAGGTGGTGCCGGTTACCAAGAACGCGCTGACGCCCGAGCAGACCCGGGAGCTGGTGTACGGCGCCATGAACGACAAACAGCGGGCGGAGTTCGACGAGACCCACGAATGCAACTTCGCCATCAGTGCCCGGGGCATCGGTCGCTTCCGGGTCAGCGCCTTTTTCCAGCGCAACCTGTGCGGTATGGTCCTGCGGCGGATCGAGGTCAAGATCCCGCAGATCGATGACCTGGGATTGCCGGAGATCGTCAAGGACTTGGCCATGACCAAGCGCGGCCTGATCATTTTCGTGGGCGCCACCGGGACGGGTAAGTCCACGTCGCTGGCGGCCATGCTGGGGTACCGCAACCGCAACAGCCGGGGGCACATCATTTCAATTGAGGACCCGATCGAATTTGTGCACCAGCACCAGGGCTGCATTGTCACCCAGAGGGAGGTGGGAATCGACACCGAGAGTTTCGAGGTGGCCCTGAAAAACACCCTGCGTCAGGCTCCGGACGTGATCCTGATCGGCGAGGTCCGGACCCGTCAGACCATGGAGTACGCGGTCCAGTTCGCCGAAACCGGGCACCTGTGTCTGGCGACCCTGCACGCCAACAACGCCAACCAGGCGCTGGACCGGATCATCCAGTTCTTCCCGCCTGAACAGCACAACCAGATCTGGATGGACCTGTCGCTCAACCTCAAGGCCATCGTCGCCCAGCAGCTGGTGCCCACCCCCGATGGCAAGGGCCGCAAAGCGGTCATCGAGGTTCTGATCAACACCCCGCTGGCGGCGGATATTATCCGCAAGGGTGAGGTGCACAAGCTCAAGGAACTGATGGCCAAGTCGACCGAGGCGGGCATGCAGACCTTCGACCAAGCGCTCTACCGCCTGTATTCCGAGGGGGCAATCACCTATGAGGATGCGCTGGCGCACGCCGACTCGGCCAACGACCTGCGCCTGATGATCAAACTGGGCGCGGATGCCCAGGGCGCGGACAAACTGTCGTCGACGGTGGACAAGCTGTCGATCCAGGACGACTGAGCCCGCGCCGCTGCCGGCATTCGACTAAAGTCGCAAATGATTAGGGCCTCAAACCAGTAGTTTTGGCATTTGAGGCCATTCCCTTGTGCTGCGTATACTCCGCGCGGATTCAAACAAGGAGATACCATGCACAAGAAGATCCCTGCACTTGCAACAGCGGTGCGCGTGGCGACCCTCGCCGCCGTAGCCGCGCCATCGCTGGCCCTGGCGGGCGGCTTTTCCCTGAACGAGCAGTGTGCCTGCGCCATGGGCGTCGCCAATGCCGGCATGGCGGCCAACGCCGAGAACGCCACCACGGTACTGTTCAATCCGGCTGGCATGAGTCAGCTGTCCGGTACCAATGTTTCCTTTGGTGCGGCCTATCTGGATATTGATGCCGAAGCCAAGTCCGGCACCTACTCGGCGACGGATTCCCTGGGGCAGCCATACTATGGCAGTGGCGGCGGTGATATTGCCGACCCGGCCCTGCTGCCCAATATCTACATTACCCACGAAGTCAGCGATTCCATTGATGTGGGCTTCGGCATCCACGCTCCCTACGGTCTGGCTGCGGATTATGACAATGACTTCACCGGCCGCTACTTTGCCGACAAGACCGAGCTGACGGTGATCTCTTTCACCCCGGCGCTGGCGGTAAACAACGGCAAGGGGCTGTCCATGGGCGTGGCCCTGAACATCATGTACGCGGAAGGGCGGCTGTCCCGTTATCAGGATGTGCGGGCTCTGGCCGTCGGTAGAATGGGAGCTGACCCGGCGACAGCGAACTACCTGGCCGATACATACGATACCTATGCGGACGTAGAGGGGGACGATATAGGTGTCACCATGCGGGTAGGCTTTCAGTATGACCTGTCCTCGGCCACCCGTATCGGGCTGACTGCCCAGACCGGAACCGAGCTTGAGCTTGACGGAGATATGGAGCTCAGCCAGCTTCCGGTAGCCACGGGCAACCCGGCGGCACCATTCACAAGCACTACCCTGAAGGAAGACGTGACAGTGCCTCTGGCCATTCCTGAAAGCATTACGGTCGGCATCCGGCATCAGCTGAACGACTCGGTGACCCTGTTGGCCGGTGCCACCTATGCCCTCTGGAGCAATTTCGAGGAACTGGATATTTTCAGCCGCGAGGGAGATTCCGGTGCTATTTCCGCACTCAAGGGGCGCACGGGGGATGAAAACCCCATTACGCACATCACCGAAGAGTGGAAGAACACCTGGCAGTTTAATGTGGGCGCAGTCTGGCAGCTGAATCCGGTCTGGGCCCTGAAAGCCGGCTATGCCTTTGACGAATCACCTGTGGATCAGTATGTCACCGCCCGGATCCCGTCCGAGGACCGGCACTGGCTGACCCTGGGAGCCCAGTGGAAGGATATGGCCAGCGGCTGGACCGTGGATGCCGCCGTAGGTACCCTGATCTTCAATGACGACGCCGAGGTCTATGACCGTGAATATGCGCACACGGATCCGACCGGTGCCCCGGTTTCCCTGTCCAGCTATGAAGGGGAATATGATCTGAGTGCCTGGAGTGCGTCTGTCCAGATCAGCAAGGCTTTCTGATTCCTTTCGGGCCGGGCCGCAGGCTGCGGCTCAGCCCACTTCATGGCCGCGGTAGATCATTTTCTTTTTCCGCCGCGGCGCTTCTTCTTCAGGTCCCGTATCCTTCCTGGCTTCGGCCTCTTCTACTACCTGCCCCCGGTACACGCGCTTGGGAATTTCCGCCTCGTCCGTTTCCACATCCAGTTCCGGAACCCGGCTCTTGAGCGCCTCCCAGGTGCGAAGCAGATGGCTTGACCGGCTCTTGCTGGCATAGTCCGCCAGGCGCTGTTCCAGGTGATCCTCTGTCAGGTGCAGCTTGACGCCGAACTCCGAGTGGATCAGGCGTCGGCACTGGTGCACCAGTTTCAACAGGTCAGGATCCAGGAGCCAGCTTCGTTGGGGTGCCAGGGTGTTCATGGTTACAGCCTCGCATTGGTGTGTCACAACCTGGTGCGCCTTGGCGGTGTTCGGTGAAGGCGCCACCGACCCCATCGGACATGCGAATTTTATGCCGCTTGTCTGGGCAGGCTTTCGGGGGCCGGTTTACGCGCGTTCCGGGGTGACAGTGGCAAGGCCGGGAGTGGGGCCGCGCCCGCAACTGGTGCAGGACGCGGCTTGTTGCACTGTTGTGGGTGTCCGGCGGCGGCCGGAGGGGGGACTGGGGTCAGTGGGCCTGGTCCCAGTTGTCGCCGATACCGGCTTCCACCAGCAGCGGCACGTCCAGGCTGGCGGCTCGGGACATGCGCTTGACCAGCCCTTCGCGGACTTCGTCCGCCACCGTGTCACGTACTTCGATGATCAGCTCATCGTGCACCTGCATGGTCATGCGGGCGTCGTCCGGGTACCGCTCGCGCAGCCACTGGTCCACCTCGATCATCGCCCGTTTGATGATGTCCGCCGCGGTGCCCTGCATCGGCGCATTGATGGCGGTCCGTTCGGCGGCCTGCTGCAACTGTTTGTTGCGGGCGTTGATGTCGGGCAGGTACAGCCGGCGCCCGAACAGGGTTTCCACGAACCCGTCGTCATGCGCTTGGCGGCGGATGTTGTCCATGTAGCTGAGCACCCTGGGGTAGCGCTCGAAGTAGCGGTCAATGTACTGCTGGGCCAGTTTCCGCTCGATGCCCAGCTGGCGCGACAGGCCGAAGGCGGACATGCCGTAGATCAGGCCGAAGTTGATCGCCTTGGCGCTGCGTCGCTGCTCGCCGGTGACTTCGTCCAGGGGAACGCCGAACACCTCGGCGGCGGTGGCCCGGTGGATGTCCTCGCCTCGCTCAAAGGCCTGCAGCAACCCGCGGTCGCCGGACAGGTGGGCCATGATGCGCAGCTCGATCTGGGAGTAGTCGGCAGCCAGCAGTTTGAAGCCCTCGGGGGCGATAAAAGCCTGGCGGATGCGCCGGCCTTCTTCGGTACGGATCGGGATATTCTGCAGGTTCGGGTCCGAGGACGACAGCCGCCCGGTGGCGGTGACGGCCTGGTGGTAAGACGTGTGGACCCGGCCGGTCCGGGGATGGATCAGCTCCGGCAGGGTGTCGGTGTAGGTGGATTTCAGCTTGCTCAGGCTTCGGTGTTCGACAATCAGCCGGGGCAGTTCGTGTTCATGGGCCAGTTCCTGAAGCACGGGTTCGGCGGTGGAGGGGGCCCCTTTGGGGGTCTTCTTGATCACCGGCAGCGCGAACTTGTCATACAGGATGGCCTGCAGCTGTTTGGTGGAGCCCAGATTGAACGTTTCTCCGGCCACCTCGTGGGCCTGTGCCTCCAGCTCGGCCATGCGTTCCGCCAGTTCCTGGCTGTGGCGGCGCAGGGTGCCGGCGCTGATCAACGTGCCCCGCTGCTCCATGCGCGAGAGCACCGGCACCAGGGGCAGATCGATCTCCCGGTAGACCGCATCGAGGCGCCCGGTTTCCTTCAGTCTTGGCCGCAGGGTCTGATGTAGGCGCAGGGTGATGTCGGCATCCTCGGCGGCGTAGGGGCCGGCCTTCTCCAGTTCGATCTGGTTGAAGCTGAGTTGCTTGGCGCCCTTGCCGGCAATGGATTCGTAGGTGATGGTCTGTTCACCCAGGTACTCCCGCGCCAGGCTGTCCATGTCGTGGCGGGTGGCCACGGAGTTGTAGACGTAGGACTCCAGCATGGTGTCTTCGGCGATGCCCCGCAGCTCGATGCCGTGATTCGCCAGGACGTTCATGTCGTACTTGAGGTTCTGGCCCACTTTCTTTTGTTCCGGGTCCTCCAGCAGCGGCTTGAGCTGGGCCAGTACGGCCTCCCGGTCGAGCTGGTCCGGGGCGCCCATGTAGTCGTGGGCGAGGGGAACGTAAGCCGCTTCGCCCGGTTCCACGGCGAAGGAGACGCCAACGATTTCGGCGTCCATGTAGCGCAGGCTGGTGGTTTCGGTATCGAAGGCGAACAGCTCCGCCGCCTGCAGTCGTTCGAGCCAGGCGTCCAGCGCCGGTTGCTCGGTGATCACGCTGTAGCGTTTCTCAGGGGGGGCGGCGGTTTCCCGGTCGCGGGCCTGGGGCGTCGGGTCCTGGCCCTGTTCCAGCTCGTCGATCCAGCTGCGGAATTCGTATTCCCTGAACAGCTCCAGTAACCGGGCGTTGTCCTGCTGGCGCAGCGACAGGTCTTCCAGGCTGAAGGGTAGGTCGACGTCGGTCTTGATCGTGGCCAGTTCCCGGCTCAGGGGCAGGGTCTCGATCGCCTCGCGCAGGTAGTCACCGATTTTGCCCTTGATCTCGTCGGCGTGGGCGATCAGGGTGTCCAGATCGCCATAGGTCTGCAGCCACTTGACGGCGGTCTTGGGACCGCACTTGTGGACGCCGGGAATGTTGTCCACCTTGTCGCCCACCAGGGCGAGGTAGTCGATGATCTGCTCCGGCGTTACGCCGAATTTCTCGATGACGCCCTCCCGGTCCATCCGGGTTTCAGTCATGGTGTTGATCAGGGTGACGTGGTTGCTGACCAGCTGCGCCATGTCCTTGTCGCCAGTGGACACCACGACATCGATGCCTTTGTCGGTGGCTTCCCGGGCCAGCGTGCCGATCACGTCGTCGGCTTCCACCTGGGGCACGATCAACAGTGGCAGCCCCATGGCCCGGATGATGTCGTGGATCGGCTCGATCTGGACCGCCAGGTCCTCCGGCATCGGCGGCCGGGTGGCCTTGTACTCTTCGTACAGCTCGTGCCGGAAGGTCTTGCCCTTGGCGTCGAACACCACCACCATCTTTGAGCCCGGAAAATCCTGTTCCAGGCGTCGGATCATGCTGATCACGCCTTTGATGGCACCGGTGGGGTGGTTTTTGCTGTTGGTCAGGGGGGGCAGCGCATGATAAGCGCGGAACAGGTAAGAGGAACCGTCGACAAGGACAACGGGTGGGATCTTCTGTTCGGTCATAGGGGTACGGATCCGAATTCTGATTGAAGCGCGGGTTGGCTTGTGCAACTCTACAGGGAATTCAATGAACGAAAGGGTATCACGAAAATGAAACGCATCGCTTGTCCGGTTCTGTCACTGGTGCCGGCCGTGGTATTGGCGATGGCGCCGACCTGTCTCCAGGCCCAGGGCAGCGAACATGCCGCGTCGGATCCGGTGCCGGTGGAGACGCCCAGGGAGCCGGTGGTGATCTCGGACTATCAGCCCAGTTCGGACGGGCCACAAATTGTCATTCGCCCCGGTGATCATGAGGTGTTCTACGAATACCGGGTCAATGGCCAGCTGATGGAAATCAAGGTGGTGCCGGAAGTCGGTGTGCCTTACTACCTGGTGCCGGCCGATACCGGCGGCTGGATCCGTGAAACGGAGTCCGACCTGCTGGTGCCCAGTTGGGTGCTGTTCCGGTGGTGAGTTTTAGTATGAACATTCTAATTTTTCTCCGTAACGTGATTCCTGAGCTTTGAGAGCGGCGGGGCCCGCCGGGCTGAAGCCGCGCACGCATTGGGAAACGTCGGAGGATGGATCATGGGTAAACTCAAGACTTATCAGGAACAGCTGCAGGACATCGTCGAAAAAGGCATCAACGCCGCCGAGGAGCAGCAGAAGAAGCTGGCCGCCAAGCCGTTTGAATACGCCGAGAAGCTGGAGTCCGAGGCGCGGGAATACAGCGTCAAGAGCTTGCGCAAGCGTTACGACAGCTACGCCG
Organism: Marinobacter lutaoensis; assembly: GCF_001981305.1. Classification (GTDB taxonomy): domain Bacteria; phylum Pseudomonadota; class Gammaproteobacteria; order Pseudomonadales; family Oleiphilaceae; genus Marinobacter; species Marinobacter lutaoensis. The sequence goes on from NZ_MSCW01000011.1 coordinate 23,981, forward strand.
AAAGCCTGTTTGAGCAACTGCGCAGCCTGAACAGCCGCTTCGGCAACTTCGCGGCCGAGCTGGTGGCCAAGCTGGAGAAGGAAGTGGCGGAAGGCGCGGATGCGGTTTCCGAGGTGGCCGGGGAAGTGGCCGAAGCCGCCGAAGAAGCGAAGAAATCCGTGACCGAGAAGAAGCCGGCCGCCCGCAAGGCACCGGCCCGCAAGCCGGCTGCCACGGCCAAGAAAAGCTCTACGGCCTCGGCCTGATACGGGCTGCAGCACAAAAAGGCGTTGCCGATGGGCAACGCCTTTTTTCATGTGAAATGCGTTGACGGGACAGCGGCGCGGTCATTCGCTTCCGGACAGTTCCAGAGGCAGGGTCCGGGACTCTCCGGTGATCTCCTCCAGACGTTTGATGTCGGCCAGGAAGTCCTGCTTGAGTGCCTCGATTTCCTTTTGCTGGCTGGCGATTTCCCGCTCAATGTCCCGGATCTGTGACTCCAGGCGCTGGATCTTGGTCAGTACCGACTCCGGGATGTCCCGGCCGGCGCGCTCCAGGTCCGCTGCTTTGCTCTGCTCGTTGTCGAGCTGGGCGGAGATCACTGAAATGTTACCCCGCTTGAGTTTGATCAGCCCTTCCAGTTCGCGGATCTTCCGGTGCATGGCTTGAACTGCCTGGTCCGGTGTGGTGAAGCGCTTGAGCAGCAGTTCGTCGGCCTGGCGCTGGCGTTCCGCCTCCCGCTGCCGTTGCTTCTCCGCCTCCCGGGCGGCGATCTCCTCCGGCGTGGGGGCGGGGGGAATGGTCTCGATGACCCGGCCGGAGTTGCTCAGGATGTCGTAGCCCCGCCTGGTGGCTTCCTGAGGGATGGTGTTGCCGATCACGATCTGGCCATGCTCGTCAGTGTATCGGTACATCTGGGCCTGCGCCGGCGACGTCAGCACCAGCGCGGCGAGCAGAAGGCATGCGGAGGCGTAGGGCGACGGGCGTTTGTCCATGTTCAGACTCCGTAACGGTCTCGATACTGGGCAACCGTATCCACGTACGGGGCGAATTCGGGACGGCTTTTCAGGTAGTCGAGGATCTGCTCCAGGCGGATGATGCTGACCACCGGAATCCCGAACTCCTGCTCCACTTCCTGGATTGCGGAACGTTCGCCATTGCCCTTCTCCTGCCGGTCCAGAGCGATCAGGACGCCGGCGGGTTCGGCGCCGGCGCCACGAATAAGGTCGATCGACTCGCGGATGGCGGTACCGGCGGTGATCACGTCGTCCACGATCAGGACTCGGCCCGCGAGGGGCGCGCCCACGATATTGCCCCCCTCGCCGTGGTCCTTCTTCTCTTTGCGGTTGAAGGCAAAAGGTTTGCTGGTCCCCGAGCCGGCCAGCGCCATGGCGGTGACGGTGGCCAACGGAATGCCCTTATAGGCAGGTCCGAAAATGATGTCATAATCCAGCCCGCTGCGCGCGATGGCGGCGGCATAAGCTTTGCTTAACTGCAGCAGGTCGTCCCCGGTGTTGAACAGCCCCGCGTTGAAGAAGTAGGGGCTGGTCCGGCCGGACTTGAGCGTGAACTCTCCGAATCTCAGGACATTCCGTCGGATGGCAAACTCGATGAACGCGTGCTGATAGTCGTGCATGGCAAGGCTTCTGGCGGGTGTGGAACTTTAATTAAGGCGTAAAAACGGTATCATACACACAAACCGAATCAGGGAACACGTATGCGGGTAGTATCAATCAGCGTCAATGGCCTGGAACAGGCTGTTGAAAAGGGTTTCTTTGACTGGCTGGCGAAACAGGATGCTGACGTGGTATGCGTTCAGGATCACCGCATGCGGGCATACGAGGTAGAAGACAAGAACCTGATTCCGGAAGGGTACGAGGCCTACTTCATCGACGGCGAGAAGAACGAGCACGGCGGCGTGGGCATTTACACCCGTCATTTTCCCAAGGCCATCATGTATGGCTTCGCCAACGAGCAGGCCGATCGTGAAGGCCGGTTCCTGCAGGCCGATTTCGATAAGGTTTCTGTGGCCTCCGTGTTGGCTCCCTGCGCCCTGGGCCGGGAAGAGGAGCTCATCGGCGAGGACGACCTGACCGTCCTGGACCACAAGGACGAGTTCATGGAAGCCTTTGGACTGCATATGCAGAAGACCCTGCGCAAGCGGCGTCAGTTTATTTTCTGCGCCAACCTGCAGACCGCTCACCATGTCACCGACGCCAGCCCGCTGTACCACAAGCATGACTTCTCCGGGTTCCTGCCCCACGAGCGGGCATGGCTCGATCGCCTGTTTGATGAAATGGGTTGTGTCGATGCCTTCCGGGAAGTGAACAAGCAGAGCAACCAGTACACCTGGTGGCCGGAGCAGGCCGGGGGCGGCCGCCGCAGCGCGGGCATCCGGGTGGACTATCAGCTGCTGACCCCGGGTATTCGCAAGACCATTCTCGACGGCTGGATCGACGACAGCACCCGGTTTTCCGACCACGCGCCGGTGATTATGGATTACGACATCGACATTGGGTTCTGAGTACCGGAGCCGTCCCGTCGACGCACCCAAACAACCCGCGCCGACGGATAACGCATCAAAACAGGGCGCCCACGGGCGCCCTGTTTGTTAGGGTTCCTCGCCAGAGGGACGGTCAGTCCGCCAGGGCGACCTTCTGGATCTCGAACAGCCGGTCGATGCCCTGCCTGGCCAGCGTCAGCATCCGGTCCAGTTCCGCTTGGTCAAACGGAGCGCCTTCCGCCGTGCCCTGAATTTCGATGAAACCGCCCTGATCGGTCATGATCACGTTCATGTCGGTTTCCGCCTCTGAGTCCTCCGGGTAGTCCAGGTCCACCACCGGCGTGCCCCGATAGATGCCGACGGAAATCGCGGCCACCATTTGCTTCAGGGGCGAGCGGGGCAGGCGCTTCTCCGCCACCAGGAAGTTCAGCGCGTCGACCAGGGCCACGCAGCCGCCGGTGATCGACGCCGTGCGAGTGCCGCCATCGGCCTGGATGACGTCGCAGTCCACGGTGATGGTGTGTTCGCCCAGGGCCTCGAGGTTCACGGCGGCGCGCAGGGAGCGGCCAATCAGACGCTGGATCTCCACCGTACGCCCACCTTGCTTGCCGCGGGCGGCTTCCCGGCCCATGCGGCTGCCGGTCGAGCGGGGCAGCATGCCGTACTCGGCGGTGATCCAGCCCTTGCCCTCGCCGCGCAGAAACGGCGGCACCTTGTTTTCGACGGAGGCCGTGCAGATCACCTTGGTGTCCCCGAACTCCACCAGCACCGAGCCCTCGGCGTGGCGGGTGTAGTGCCGGGTGATACGAATGTCTCTGGGTTGTTCGGGCGCTCTGCCGCTTGGTCGCATAGTGTATCCTTCGTTGCTTGTGAATAACCGGACCGGGTCCGGGGAATCAGGGAAGGGGCGTGAGTATAGCATGGTGCCCCGTGATGACGGGGCCCGCGCCTTGCCCCTTTGGTCGGGGTCACCCCCGCCGGCCCCATCCTGCTAAACTGCTGCCATCAGCCATTCAGGATTGACCCTTGGAGAACCTATGATCCGGAGTATGACCGCCTTTGCCCGACAGGACGCCCGTGGTGAATGGGGTGTCCTGACCTGCGAGATCCGCACCGTGAACCACCGTTACCTGGAGCCCTCGTTCCGGTTGCCGGAAGCGCTTCGGGAACTGGAAAACCGGTTCCGCGAGACGCTGCGTCAACGCCTGCGTCGGGGCAAGGTGGATGTCTCCCTGCGTCTGCAGGGCGCCGAGGAATCGACCCCAGCGTTCGAGATCAACGACGACATCGCCAAGGCGGTGAACCACGCTGCCAATCACATCAATCGCATGCTCGACAACCCGGCCCACATCAGTGCCCTGGATATCCTGCGTTGGCCCGGGGTGCTGTCGGTGCCCGAACAGGATTATACCCCTGCCCGGGAAGCCGCGGTGTCTCTGTTCGACGCCACGGTGACGGAACTGGTGGTGGTCCGGGAGCGGGAAGGAGAGCGGTTGCGGCCGCTGTTCGAAGACCGCTTGGCCACCATGCGCCGTCTGGTAGCCGGTGTCCGCGCCCGCATGCCGGCCCTGCTGGACGCCCAGGAACGGACTCTGAGAGAGCGCTTCGAAAAGGCCAGGGTGGAGCTGGACCCGGAGCGGGTGGCTCAGGAAATGGTGCTCCTCGCCCAGAAAAGTGACGTGGCGGAGGAGCTGGACCGCCTGGATGCCCACATCAGCGAAGTCACCGAGACCCTGCAGCGGGACGAGGCCATCGGCCGGCGTCTGGATTTTCTGATGCAGGAGTTGAACCGCGAGGCCAACACCCTGAGCAGTAAGAGCATCGATGCCGACGTCACCCGCTCGGCGGTTGACCTGAAGGTGCTCATCGAGCAGATGCGCGAGCAGGTGCAGAATGTTGAGTAGCAAGCCACGCAGTGGACGTTTGAATTGGCGCGACCGGCGTCGTTTCGCATAAGATCACGGCCTCACCTCAACCCTACCGCTGACAAGAGGGAACAATATGGACATTACACTGATCGTCACAGGAGTGATCGCGGCTCTGGTTGTCGTCACCATCGCCAAATCCATGCGGATCGTGCCGCATGCGGAGTTGCATGTCATCGAGCGGCTGGGGCGGTTCAACCGGGTGCTCAGCGGTGGGCTCAACTTCATTGTGCCGTTTGTGGACACGGTGCGGGCCAAGTTCACCACCCAGGAGCAGCTGGTCAATCTGAATCCGCAGAGTGTGATCACCAAGGATAACGTGAGCATCACCATCGATGGCCTGGTTTATCTGCGGGTCAATGATGCGATGAAGGCCACCTACGAGATCGATGACCTTCAGACGGCAATCGCGCAGCTGGCGCAGACGACGCTCCGGGCCGAAATCGGCAAGATGGAGCTGGACGAGACGCTGTCCAGCCGGGAAGAAATGAACCAGTCCCTGCAACGGGCGCTGGACGAAGCCTCGGGCGGCTGGGGCGCCAAAGTGACCCGTGTTGAAATCAGCGACATTTCCGTGCCGCAGGACGTTCAGGAAGCCATGGAGCTGCAGCTGCGTGCGGCCCGTGAACGCCGGGCGATCGAGACCAAGGCGGCGGCGGACAAGAACGCCACCATCGCTAAAGCCGAAGGTGACCGCCAGCGGGTGTTTCTGGAGGCTGAAGCCATCGAGCGGATGGCCGAAGCGAAGAAGAAAGAGGAAATTCTCCTGGCCGAAGCGGCCCGCCAGCGGGAAATCCTGAATGCCGAGGGTCAGAAGCAGGCGCTCGAACTCATTGCCCAGGCGCTGCGGGACAATCCTCAGTCCGGTGAGTTTCTGCTTGCCAAGGACCGTATCCAGGCCTGGAACGGCATCGCCGCCTCGGACTCCCGGAACAAGGTGGTGGTGCCCTATGAAGCGGCGGAGTTGCTGGGCAGTCTGTCGCTGCTGAAAAACATGGTTGAGCCGCCCAAGGCACACCGACAAGTGGATTGATGCGATGGCCCGGGCGCTCCCGCCCGAGCCCCGTGTCCGGAGGGACGACAATGACATGGGCGTGGTGGATCTGGATTTCCGCCGGGGTGCTGCTGGTGACGGCCGAAGCGTTCCTCGGTTCCTTCGTGATTCTCTGGTTTGGTTTCGGTGCTGTACTCTCGGGCCTGCTGACGCTGCTGATGCCCGAGCTGCATCTGGGGGTCCAGCTGCTGATTGCGGTTCTCAGCGGGGCGGTATTGATGTTTTTGTTCCGTGATCGCTGGGTGGCCAGGGGCAACGCGGAAACCGATACCCTGTACACTTTCAGTGGCGGGCCGGGCGAGCTGAAAGTCAGTGCTTCGGGCGAAATGCGCGTGTCGGCCCGAGGGACCTACTGGATGATCGCCAACCCGCAGGTACTTCCGGAAGCGCAGCGCAGGGATGGCATGACGGTCGTGATCGAACGGTTTGAAAACAACCGTGCGGTGCTGGCCCCACCGGAGGCGGGGTGATGCCTGAGTGCTCCGGTCTGCCAGGCGCTTGCCTGAAGGTGCCCCCGGGGTGCGGGGGGCGAGCAAAGGCCGTATAATGGCCGGCTTTTCGGGCCGATACCCTTGGCCGCCCAATTCTGTTCGGGAGAGAGTGTGATGCGTCAGGCTGGAGAGCAGGGGACTCTTTTCGTGATTTCCGCGCCTTCGGGGGCTGGCAAGACCAGCCTGGTAAGTGCGCTGCTGGACCGCGACGAGGCGCTCAGTGTGTCGGTTTCCCATACCACCCGGCCGATGCGCGAGGGCGAGCGCGACGGGGTCAACTACCACTTCGTCACCCGAGAGGCATTCGAGGCGATGATCGCCCGGGGCGATTTCCTGGAGCACGCCGAGGTGTTCGGCAATTACTACGGCACGTCCCAGGTGTGGGTGCGCGAGGCGTTGGCCCAGGGCCGGGATGTGATCCTGGAGATCGACTGGCAGGGTGCCGAACAGGTGCGCCGGCTGATGTCCGGATGCGTAAGTATCTTCATTGTGCCGCCGTCCGCGGACGTGTTGCGCAACCGCCTGACCGGGCGGGGTACCGATGCGCCGGAGGTGGTGGAACGCCGGCTTCGGGAGGCCGCGGAGGAATGCCGTCACGCGGTTGAGTTCGATTACCTGGTGGTGAACGACGCGTTCGAGGTGGCGCTTGCCGATCTACAGGCGATTGTCCGCAGCCACCGTCTGCGGATGCCGGTGCAGCAGGTACGGCACCAGGCGTTGCTGGCGGGACTGTGCGAAAGCGCCTGATACGGGGATTTCCTGTATACAAATTGAGCCGCCGGCAGTAAACTGTGCGGCTTGCTGAATCAGTCATTCTATTTGTCGGGGAAGTTATGGCACGAGTTACCGTTGAAGATTGTCTGGAACACGTCGACAACCGTTTCCAGTTGGTGTTGCTGGCGACCAAGCGTGCCCGCCAGATCGCGACCAAGGGCGCGGAGCCGCTGGTCCCGGAAGAGAACGATAAGCCGACAGTGATTGCCCTGCGTGAAATCGCCGAAGGCAAGATCACTCGCGACCTGCTGAACGAAGACGACGACGATTGACGCCTGGCAGCCTTATTGGCTTGTTCGCAAATAAGAAGCATTGAAATCCGCCCCCGCAGTTTTATAGTGTATCTATAGAGTTGCTGGAAGGATCAGGAAGGACCCGGATGCGTGCATTCGGGTTTTTTTGTCCCTGAAATACGGAAACATGTGGAGGCGCGGTGTCGGCAGAGCCTACGGTCGAAGGGCTGGCGAAGGAGCTCAGTACCTACCTGGATACCAATCGCATCAATCAGGTGCGACGGGCCTACTATTACGCCGAACAGGCCCATGAGGGCCAAATGCGCAAGAGCGGCGACCGTTACATCACTCATCCGCTGGCGGTCGCCCGCATCCTCGCCGAGCTGAAACTGGACCATCAGAGCCTGATGGCTGCCATGCTCCACGACGTCATCGAGGATACGGGGATTCCGAAGGACGCCCTGGCCGAGCAGTTCGGGGAGGATGTGGCCGAGCTGGTGGATGGGGTCAGCAAGCTGACCCAGATCGAGTTTCGTTCCCGCGCCGAGGCCCAGGCCGAGAATTTCCAGAAAATGACCCTGGCCATGGCCAAGGACATCCGGGTCATCCTGGTGAAGCTGGCCGACCGCCTGCACAACATGCGCACGCTGGGCCCCATGCCCTACGAAAAGCGCCAGCGCATCGCCACCGAAACCCTCGATATCTACGCCCCCATCGCCAACCGCCTGGGGATGCACTCGATCTGTACCGAGCTGGAGGACCTGGGGTTCGCGGCGCTGTATCCGATGCGCGCGCGCTACATCCGCAAAGCGGTGGAGAAGCTGCGCGGCAGCCACCGGGAAATCATCGAGGAAATCCGGGGCAAGCTGCAGGCCAAGCTGGAGGAGCGTGGCCTGCCCGGGCGCATCCTGGGGCGCGAGAAACACCTGAACAGCATCTACAACAAGATGAAGTTCAAGCACAAGTCGTTCCACGAGATCATGGATGTCTACGCGTTTCGGATCATCACCGACACCGAGGACGACTGTTACCGCATTCTCGGTGCCGTGCACAGCCTTTACAAGCCCCTGCCCGGGCGTTTCAAGGACTATATCGCCATGCCCAAGGCCAACGGCTACCAGTCCCTGCACACTACGCTGTTCGGCATGCACGTGAACATCGAGATCCAGATCCGCACCGAGGAAATGGAACAGATCGCCAACAACGGCATCGCCGCGCACTGGATGTACAAGAACGAAGCGTCCAATGTCACCAGCGTGAACCAGGCCCGGGTGGACCGCTGGCTGAAGGGGCTGATGGAAATGCGGGAACGGGCGGACGATTCCCTGGAGTTCATCGAGCACGTCAAGGTAGACCTGTTCCCGGATGAAGTCTACGTCTTCACGCCCAAGGGCCGGATTCTGGAGTTGCCCAGCGGCGCCACACCGGTGGATTTTGCCTACGCCATCCACACCGACATCGGCAATGCCGCCGTGGCCTGCCGGATCAACCGCAACCTGGCCTCCCTGAGCCAGCCCCTGCAAAGTGGCCAGACCGTCGAAATCATCACCGCTCCCGGCGCCCGGCCGAACCCTGCCTGGCTCAGTTTCGTCGTGACCGGCAAGGCGCGCAGCAGCATCCGGCACGCGCTCAAGACCCAGAAGCGGGCCGAATCTCTGGAGCTGGGCCGCACGCTGCTGAAAAAATCCCTGAAAGGCTTTGGCACCAAGCTGTCGGAGATCAGCGATGCCCAGATCCAGGCTGTGGTCCGGCACAACCAAGTCAGCAGTTTCGATGACTTGGTCAGCGACATCGGGCTGGGCAATCGCATGGCGTATTTGGTGGCCCGGCAGCTGGTGCACGGCGCCGAGGGCTCGGACACCGCGACGGTGGAGGAAGCCCAGCCGGTGGACGGCGGCCCGGTGACCATCCGTGGCACGGAAGGCCTGCTGGTGCGGTTCGCCAGCTGCTGCAAGCCGATCCCCGGCGATCCGGTGGTCGGGGTGATGGACTCCGGCAAGGGCATGGTGATTCATTCCGACACCTGCTCACGGCTGCCGGACGATGACGAAGGCCGCGCCAGTCTGACCCACCTGAAGTGGGCGAAGGACATCACCAACGAGTTCGCGGTGGAGTTGCGGGTCGAGCTTGAACGTCAGCGTGGCATCATCGCCGAGCTGGCCAACGCGGTGGCCAAGGCGGACGGCAACATCGAACGGATCAACGTGGAAGAGCAGAACGCCAAGTTCAGTGTCGTCAGCCTGGTACTGCATGTGAGCGGCCGCAAACACCTGGCCCGGGTGATGCGGCGCATCCGGACCATCCGGGCGGTGACCCATATCAGCCGGGTCCGCCACTGAAGCCCGTTGCAAGACAGTTGACAGCCGCCTCGCGCAGGGGCGAGCATTGGCGTTTTGGACGAGAGGACAAGACAATCATGACCAACAAATCCGTCATCCAGACCGAAAACGCGCCTCAGGCCATCGGCACCTACTCACAGGCGGTCAAGGCCGGTGACACCGTATACCTGTCCGGCCAGATTCCGCTGGATCCCGAAACCATGGACGTGGTGCCGGGGGATTTCGCTGCCAAGACCCGGCAGGTGTTCGAAAACCTCAAGGCCGTGTGCGAAGCGGCCGGCGGTGGTCTGAAGGACATCGTCAAACTCAACATCTACATGACGGACCTGGCCAACTTCGCCACGGTCAACGAGATCATGGCCACCTACTTCCAGGAACCGTACCCGGCCCGGGCCGCCATCGGCGTCGCCGCGCTGCCGAAGGGCGTGCCCATCGAGATGGATGCGGTGATGGTACTCAGCTGATCAGCTGAGGCTGTCGATCACCTGCCGGTACCCCGCCCGATAGTTGGGGTACCGGAACTCGAAGCCGCTTTCCCGCAGGCGTCGGTTATCACAACGCTTGCTGCCCGCCCGCCCACCCTGGCGGGCATCTTCGGCCGGGGGCCGGCAGGGTACCTGCCGGCGCAACCAGGCCACCACCTCATCCAGCCGGGCCGGCTCGCTGTCACTGGCGAGATACACCGGCGCCAGCGCCTGCCCGTTCAGGGCTTGAGCCGTCAGATGGGTAACCACCCGAACCGCGTCTTCCTCGTGGATCCGGTTGCTGAAGGGCGCCGGGCTCACAGGGGCCACCCGCCCTTGCCGCACCTCCTCGAGAAACCGGGTTCGGGTTGGCCCGTAGATGCCACTGAAACGCACCACTGTGGCCGGATGGCCGCTGCCCAGGGCGAGTTGTTCGCCAGCCAGTATCTGCTGGCCGCTGAAGCTGCGGGGCTCGGTGGCGCTGCTCTCGTCCACCCATTCATCGTGATGCTGGGCGTACACGCTGGTGCTGCTGATGAACAGCAGCCGGGTCAGGGGCCGGGACCCCAGCGCGTCGATCAGGTTGCGCAGACCGGTGACGTAGGCGGTCCGGTAACCCGCCTCGTCGTACTGACTTGGCGTCAGGCAGTAGATAACGACGTCCAAGGCGTCCGGCAATGCCGGGCGCAGGCTGCCCGGCCGGCTCAGGTCGGCCGCGATGCCGGTGACCCCGGAAGGAATCCGGCGGATGTCCCGGCGCAGCCCGAACACCTGGGCCCGCCCCACCAGCGCCTGGGCGATCCGCCCCCCCAACTTGCCGCAGCCGGCGACCAGGATTTTTGTCGGGTGGGTGTTTTCAGTGATTGCCATAGGCAATTTCAATCCTTATGCTTTTACTCATAAATTCGCAACTGGTTCCTACCGACAGACCCGACCGGAGCTCGCCATGACTCTCACGGAGTTACGATACGTTGTTACCCTGGCCCGCGAACGGCATTTTGGCCGGGCGGCCGAGCGTTGCCATGTCAGCCAGCCGACCCTCAGCGTCGCCGTGAAGAAGCTCGAGGATGAGCTCGGGGTGCCGCTGTTCGAGCGCAGCAAGAGCAGCATTCGGGTCACCGAGACTGGCCAGCGTATCATAGAGCAGGCCCAGCGGGTGCTGGATCAGGTCAACGTGATCCGTGACATCGCCCAGGACGGTAAGAACCAGTTGAATTCACCGCTGAAGGTCGGGGCAATCTACACCATCGGCCCCTACCTGTTCCCCCATCTGTTACCGGAGTTGCGTCGTGCGGCTCCGGAGATGCCGCTGTTTATCGAGGAAAACTACACCGCCAACCTGCGCCAGAAACTGCGCCAGTCGGAGCTGGACGCGATCATCATCGCGCTGCCGTTCGAGGAACCGGAAGTGGTGACCATGCCCCTGTATGACGAGCCCTTCGTGGTTCTGCTGCCGGGCGGCCACCCGCTGACCCGGGAAACCCAGATCACCGCCGACCAGCTGGCCCGTGAGCAGTTGCTGCTGCTCGGCCCCGGGCACTGTTTCCGGGACCAGGTGCTGGAATCCTGCCCACCGCTGGTGGAGGCCATCACCAAACGGGTGGACCAGGGCTCGCCGTCGCTGGTGACCGAAGGCAGTTCCCTGGAAACCATCCGTCACATGGTGGCCTCGGGATTGGGCGTGACCGTGCTGCCGATGTCCGCAGCGACCGCCATGCAGTATCCGGAAGAAATCCTTGCCGTGCGTCCGTTCGCACCGCCGGTGCCGTTCCGGACGGTGGCGCTGGCCTGGCGGGTGACCTTCCCCCGGCCAAAGGCCATTGATGTACTGTCGCTGGCAGCCAGCCAGTGCCGGGTCATCGAGAAGGCGAAAACGGAAACACCGGCGGTGGCGGCAGCCTCCTGAGGCAACCGATGACCTCACTGGAAGATATTCCGGTCACCCAGTTAAAGGGGGTCGGCGAGGCCCTGGCGGGCAAGCTGGCCAAACTGGGAATTTCGAGTTTACAGGACCTGCTGTTTCACCTGCCGCACCGTTACGAGGACCGGACCCGCGTGATCCCCATGGGGCAGCTGCGGATCGGCGATGTCGCGGTGGTCGAGGGCGAGGTGATGAAAGCGGACCTGGTGATGGGGCGCCGCCGCAGCCTGCAGGTGACCCTCCGGGACGACACGGGCTTTCTGGTGATGCGCTTTTTTCACTTCACCGCGGCGCAAAAGGCTCAGCTGGCCGAGGGCGTCCGGGTTCGCTGTTTTGGCGAGGTGCGCCCGGGGCGCGCGGGCTACGAGTTCTACCATCCCGAATATCAGGTCAACCCGGCGCCGATGCCGCCGCCGGGTCAGGCCACCCTGACTCCGGTTTACCCATTGACCGAGGGCATTCAACAACCCCGCGTGCGCAGCCTGTGCCGACAGGCCCTGACCTATCTTGACCGCTACCCCATCCACGACTGGCTGCCACCGGAATTGCTGGCGGAGTACCAGCTGCCCGGCATTACCGAGGCGGTGCAATTGGTGCATGCCCCGCCGGCCGACGCACCCGTTCATCTGCTGATGGCGGGCCGGCACCCCGCCCAGCAACGGCTGGTGATGGAAGAGCTGCTGGCGCACCAGCTGAGCCTGTTGCAGGTCCGCCAGCAGATCCAGAGGCGCGAAGCCTTGCCGCTGTTGCCGGCCGGTGACCTGGTGGAGCGGTTCCTGGACCACCTGCCGTTCACGCTGACTCGGGCCCAGCGCCAGGTGGTCGCCGAGATCCGCCAGGATCTCAGCCAGCCTGTACCCATGCTGCGCTTGGTTCAGGGGGATGTGGGTTCGGGCAAGACGGTGGTGGCGGCGATGGCCGCGTTGCAGGCCATCGGTGCCGGGGCCCAGGTGGCTCTGATGGCGCCGACGGAAATCCTTGCCGAGCAGCACTACCAGAACTTCCGTGGCTGGTTCTCGCCACTGGGGCTGACCCTGGCCTGGTTGTCCGGAAAGATCAAGGGGCGTGCCCGGCAGCAGGCCCTGGAGGCGGTACGCACGGGGGCGGCCAGCGTGGTAATCGGTACCCATGCGCTGTTTCAGGAGGAAGTCGCCTTCGACCGGCTGGCACTGGTGATCATCGACGAACAGCACCGGTTCGGTGTGCATCAGCGCCTGGCCCTGAGGGAGAAGGGTGTGGGGGGGCGCCTGGCACCGCACCAGCTGATCATGACCGCGACGCCCATACCCAGGACGCTGGCGATGAGTGCCTATGCGGATCTCGACACGTCGGTGATCGATGAGTTGCCGCCGGGGCGCCAGCCGATTGAAACCATCGTCGTGCCCGATACTCGGCGGGACGACGTCATCGAGCGGGTCCGGCGGGCCTGCCGGGAAGGACGCCAGGCCTATTGGGTCTGTACCCTGATTGAGGAGTCCGAGGCGCTGCAGTGCCAGGCTGCCGAGGTGACGGCTGGGGAACTGGCCGAGCGTCTGCCGGAGTTGAAGGTCGGTCTGGTCCATGGTCGGCTCAAGGCTCAGGAGAAGGCCCGGGTGATGGACGAGTTCAAGTCTGGAACGCTGGATTTGCTGGTGGCCACCACCGTCATCGAGGTGGGCGTCGATGTTGCCAATGCCTCCCTGATCATCATTGAGAACCCCGAGCGGCTCGGCTTGGCCCAGTTGCATCAGCTGCGAGGCCGCGTTGGCCGAGGCAGCCAGGCCAGCTATTGTGTACTGCTGTACCACCCCCCCCTGTCGGCCAACGGCCGGGCCCGGTTGCAGGCCCTGCGGGACAGCCAGGACGGTTTCGTCATCGCGGAGAAGGACCTGGAAATCCGCGGGCCCGGTGAGGTGCTCGGTACACGCCAGACCGGCATGATGCAGTTCCGGCTGGCGGACTTCGAGCGGGACAAGGGCTGGATCGAGACGGTCCGGGACATGGCGCCACGGCTGATGGCGGATCACCGGGCCACGGGGGCTCTGATCAGGCGATGGCTGGGTGAAAACATTCGATATGGGGATGTCTGATCAACGTCTGTTGCGCGGCTCGCTGCGTATGTAATTGGGCAAACATGGAGCGGTGTCAAAGCCTGGCCGGATTCCTTACCCTATACTGAACACTGGGATATGAAGAGGGAAAGGGCGCCAGGAGGGTTTACAACAACAGTCGGGAGAAGTTTATGGACTTACCTGTCGCAGTGCAGCAGGCCCTTGGGGAGTCGGCTGCGGGTGTATCACTGCGGGATGCCAGCCAGGCCAATGCGCACCAGCTGTTGCGCATGGTCCTGCTGACCGATGGCCAGGAAAACCTGCAGGTCATCTGTCGTAAGGAGGACCTGATCGACCTGGAGCAACTCAACAAGGAACTCCATCGTGACTACCGGCTGATGAAGAGTCGGGACCAGCTCCGGGTCCGTGAACGAGCCGGCCTGAAGGCATTGCCCGCGCTGCCGTCCCTGACCGGCTGGCCGACGGTGATCGATGACAAGGTCGATCGACTGGAGTCGGTGGCACTGGAGCTGGGTGAGCAGAACCTGGCCATGGTTATGCCGGCGGCGGACTTCCAGTCTCTGACCCACAAGGCGGCGCGGCGCAGTTTCGCGGTGGACGTGTCCTCAATCGCCGTTAACCTCAATGAACCGGGCAAGGACCGGGACCAGCTCCACTCCGCCATAAAGAAGTTCACGGGCCTGCGCATCCAGCAGCGGCTGGATGACACTCTGGAATTGCCACCGCTGCCGGAGACGGCCCAACGCATCATTCATCTGAGAGTCAACCCCAATGCGGTGATGGGGGATCTGGTGGACATCGTTGAAAGTGACCCGAGTCTGGCGGCGCAGGTGGTGAGCTGGGCGTCATCCTCGTTCTATGCCGCGGCGGGCCAGGTTAAATCCGTGCACGACGCCGTGTCCCGGGTGCTGGGGTTCGATCTGGTGATGAACCTGGCCATGGGACTGTCGTTGGGTCGGGCGTTGAAACACCCGAAGGACCACCCGGACGGGTACGTGGATTACTGGCAGCAGGCCATCTGGCAGGCCCAGTCGGCCGGTGTCCTGGCCAGCATGATGCCCCGGGACCGGCGGCCGCTGTTTGGCCTGGCCTACTTGGCCGGGTTGCTGCACAACTTTGGCTATCTGCTGTTGGCCCAGGTATTCCCGCCGCACTTCAAACTGGTGTGCCGTTCTCTGGAAGTCAACCCGGACATCGACTCTTCCGTGACCGAGCACTATCTGCTTGGCATCACCCGTGAGCAGATGGCCGCGCAGCTGATGGAAAACTGGGGCATGCCGGACGAAGTCACGCTGGCGATCCGCTATCAGAAAAACCCTGGCTATGACGGTCCGCACAATGTCTATGCCCGCTTGTTGTGGCTGGGCCGGCAGTTGCTGACGCAGCGGGGCGTGGCCCTGGGCGCGGGCCAGGTGGTCGGCGATGATGTCTACGACGGTCTCGGGCTGGACCGGACACGGGTGGAAGCACAGTTTGACGAGCTGGTCGAAAGCAAGGACAGCATCATGGCCATGGCGGGGATGATGGGGCAATAGAAAAAGGCCGGCTCATGGCCGGCAAGCTCACCCGCTTGTTGCAGAGTCGTCCAAACGTGTCCAGGAGAAACAACGCAGGGTCGGGTTTGAAGGGGCAAACCCGACCCTGTCTTTTAATTTAGACAAGGCCGGGCAAAAGCGCGCCGTGATGGGAGGGCGCCAGGCTTACGGTGTCTCGGCGCTTGCGGGTACATCGGATACGGAACTTGTTGATTTGCTTTGCTAACCTGTGTTTTTGTGACGGACATTCGGTTACAAAAAGTTACAAAAATCATCTCAGCGGTGCCGACTCAGGGAAGGGAAAGTGCCGGATGGCCCGGGCGGCTTCCAGAATGGCCTCGGCGTGGCGGGCTTCCACCGCAAATCGCTCTTCATCCATCGTTGCCAGCAACTCGGGATCGGCCTGCCGGCGGGCCCGGTGGGTGGGCATATGCTTGAGTTTTTCGTGGACCTCCAAAAAGATCTGGAACGGTGCCCGTTCCAGCAGTTCCGGGGCGACATGGTCCAGCAGCCCTTTCAGTCGCAGGCAGGCCTCCGAGGTTTCGATCTGATCCTCTTCCACGGCCAGGGCAATCACCCGGATACTCTCGATCATGTGTTCCCGGCGCTGGCGTTGCAGGGCTTCGGTTTTCTGCCGGCGCCGACGGTCGTCGCCCAGCAGTTTCAGCTGGCGGCGAATAAACGCCAGCAGCAGGCCGATGACGGCCAAGCCGGCGATGATCAGGGTCCATTGCAACCATGGGGGCATGGGGGATTCCTCCGGGTCTGACTAGGCCGGCTGGCGTTGCCGGGCCGGCAGCCAGACTTTGACAGTAACCGGTTGTCCATTCAAGACCGAGGTGCCCGACAGTGGGTCGACGGCCTCGTCGCTGAGCAGGTCGTTGAGGCTGGCACCGGCGTGGGCGGCCGCGACGGTCTGCTCCGTGCCCGGGCGGTTGTGGCCCCAGCCATGGGGGATGGATACCACGCCGGGCATGATATCCCCGGTCACCTCCACCGGCAGCACGATGTGCCGTTCACCGGAACTGACCTGGGCTGGGTCGCCGGTCTGGAGACCGAGCCGGGCGGCGTCCTGGGGATGGATCATCAGGGTGCACCGGTCCTTGCCTTTCACCAGGCGTCGGCTGTTGTGCAGCCAGGAGTTGTTGCTGCGCACGTGGCGGCGGCCGATCACCCGCAGGTCGTCCGTCGGGGGTGTCGCCAGCAGTGAATACAGTCGCTCCACATCCCGGAGGTAACGGCGGGGTGCCAGATGAATGCGGCCGTCCCGGGTGAACAGCCGTTCGGGCAGGGTGGCTTGCAGGCTGCCCAGGTCGACACCGTGGGGGTGGTCGCGCAGTGCAGTGAGCGACAGGCCCTTGGGCAGCGCCTGCCAACGTCGGTTCACCGGGCTGAGCATTGCCAGCCCGTGCAGCGGATGGCGCTCGGGCAAAAGATCCAAGATCAGGTCCACCGCCGGTTGCACCAAGGGCCGCAACCGGCCGGGGGCGGTTCCGTAGGGGCCGGTGCGCAGCAGCAGGTCGAGGAGCGGGTCCGGGCCCAGCCGTTTAAACGCGCGCCAACCCAGTTCCGAGCGCAGCGGCAGGCGACCGCCGGCGCGCCGGGTTTCCAGCCGATGGGCCAGCTCCAGCAGAATCTGCCAGTCGTGGCGCTGATCCGGTGCCGGAGGGAATAGAGGGTCGCTGAACTTTGCCACGTTGCGAATCGCGAACAGGCTGAAAATGAGATCGTAGTGGCTGCGCTCCAACGCCGTCGTCGGTGGCAGGATGAGATCGGCGTGGCGGGAGGTTTCGTTCAGGTAGTAATCCACCGACACCATGAATTCCAGACCCTCCAGGGCCTGCTCCAGCCGTCGGCCGTTGGGACTGGACAGTACCGGGTTGCCGGCCACGGTGACAAACGCGCGGATCTGGCCATCGCCGGGGGTGAGCATTTCATCCGCCATGGTGCTGGCGGGGTATTCGCCGGAAAACTCCGGCAGCCCCCGGACTCGGCTGCGGCGGGTGTCGAAATGGCCGTTCTGGCCGGCCAGAGCGCCCAGCGCCACCAGATCGATGGCGGGCTGGGTGAAGCGAACCCCACCCACGGCGTCAAGCTTGCCGGTCAGAATGTTCAGGCAATACACCAGCCAAGTGGCGAGACCGCCGAAGGCCTGGGTGCTGGTGCCCATGCGGCTGTACAGGGCCGCTTTTCTTGTACCGGCCAACTGGCGAGCCAGACCGCGGATGCTGTCAGCGGCCAGTCCGGTGTGAGCTGCGACGGCCTCCGGTGCGTAGGGCAGGGCCGCCAGACGCAGCAATTCGAGGTCGCGCAACAGGGGTTCCACCGGGCCCGGTTCGACCCGGTTTTCCGCGAACAGGGTGTGAACCATGGCCATCAGCAGCAAAGCATCGGTGCCGGGGCGGATGAAGTGGAATTCATCCGCCCGCTGGCCGGTTTCGGTGCGCCGGGGGTCGATCACCACCAGTTTGCCGCCTCGTTCGCGCAGGGCGTTCAGACGCCGCCGGATGTCCGGAACCGTCATCAGGCTGCCGTTGGAGGCCACCGGGTTGGCGCCGATGCAGATGAGCACGTCGGTGTGGTCGAGGTCCGGTATCGGCAGCAGGATCTGGTGACCGAACATCTCCAGGCTCGCCAGCATGTGTGGCAGCTGGTCGTTGGAGGTGGCGGAGAAGCGGTTCCGGGTTCCGAGGGCCCGCAAAAACGGTGTCATGGCGATCATGGCACCGTGGTTATGGACGTTGGGATTGCCCAGGTAGACCCCCAGGCTGTTGCGGCCGTGTTGGCGGCGGATCGCGTCCAGGCGCTGGGCGGCCAGGTCGAAGGCGTCATCCCAGGTAATTGGCTGCCAGCCCTTGTCGGTCCGGCGGATTGGGGTGCGCAGGCGTTCGGGGTCCTGGTGCAGATCCTGTAGGGCCACGGCCTTGGGGCAGATGTGGCCCCGGCTGAGCGGGTCCTGTTCGTCGCCACGGATGCGGGTGATGCGCCCGTCCCGCACGTCGATGGCCACGCCGCACATGGCCTCGCACAGGTGACAGGTGCGGTAGTGGGTTCCGTTGTTCATGGCCTCTCCCGGGTCTTGTTGTTGTCCGTTTCCAGAGTAGCAGCCTTTGCCGGTCTGCAGCAGTACCGGAACGGGAATGAAAAAGGCCAGCCCGAAGGCTGGCCGTTGTTCCGGGACCGGTTAGGGCTCTGTTGGCAGGTCCTTGACGGGGTTGGAGATGAAGTTGAGGTAGACCCCCTGCTCGGGGATCTGCAGCGGCAGGTTGATGGTTACCAGCTCGCCACCCTCGACACCGAGCGCGCGGGCCTCGACGTTGATGTCCACCAGGTTGGTGTTACGCTGCTCGATCTGCATCCGACCGTCGTCAAAGAAGGTGATATTGCCTTCCAGCTCCAGGGTGAACTCCCGGCCATAGAGATCGTGCCGCCCGCCCAGGGGAATTTCCATGTCCGGGGCATCCAGCATCAGTTCCGCCCGGGTCTTGAACACCGGCTGTCCCTGATCGCCCTGGGTGATGACCCCGGGAATCAGGCCGGAGCGGGCGCAGTCCGGGCCCGTGCAGTTGGGGTCGTCCTTGGTGTAGCGCATGCGCAGGACCTGGGTGTGGGTGATGGACTCTTCCTGCATGGGGATGAAGCCCAGTACCTTCAGCTCGGTGAACACGCTGATGGAGGTGGTGGCCAGCTGGGTCGGGTACAGGTTCACCAGAATGCCCTCGTCGCCGGTGGGCTCGTAGACCCCGGGGCCCAGCACTTCGGTGTTGAGGGCGTAGGTCTGGTAGATGAACTTGTTCTTCGGACAGGTCTCCCCGGTTTCACAGCCCACCCGGGCCGCCGCAGTGCTGGCAACCACGAGGGGCGGGGAAGCCGAGGCCTGGTTGTCCTTCACCCGCAGCTTGGTGGAGTTGGCGGATGGTGCCCAGCCCTCCTCATCGCTGCCCGCATGATCGAACGGTTCCAGGCAGTCCGGATTGTCGTTGTCGTCGCAGTCCACCAGGAAATTGGAGTTGGTGTCCCGGACTGGCAGGTTTCTCAGTGGCGTGAACACCGTGTGCACGGACTCGGTGCCGGTGAAGTAGATCACCAGGTCATCGGGGCCGTTGTTGCCGCCGCCGTCGTCCAGGCCTTCCAGCAGGTCGGTCTTCAAGGCCAGACCGTCGGTGTCGCAGATGGAGGTGTAGGCTCCGGGCGTGCAGGTTCCGCTGTCCTCCGATGACCGCAGGGTATAACGGTAGTGACTGCCCGGTTGCCAGGGCTGGTCCGGGAAGAAGCGCAGTTGCTGGGGCTTCTTCTCCAGCCGGCCGGTCACTTCGTTGCTGACGGACACAGTGCCATCCCCTGCCTGGGTCACGCGCTCGACCACGAAGGTGTCGCCGAGGATGATTGAGTCGAGATCCATGGACTTGGAGAACACCACGGTGATGGGACGGTCCGACGGCAGGGTCGACACCGGCAGTATGTCGTTGACGCCTCCGGCCGAGTAACACTGACCAAGGATGCCGGCGTCCAGATCCAGCAGGGTATGGTCGGTCTCGCAGGGGAAACCAGGGTAGGTGGTCAGGGGCAGCGGCGGGCGTCGGGTGACGGAGGCGTCGCCGATGTCATCGAGATGGAACGTCAGGGGGGGCACCGCGGCAACGTTGCCGGCCAGATCGGTGATCCCATTGACCTGCACCTGGTACTCGACCCCGTGCCTGAGACCGCTTGCCGGGTTGAGCACCACGGCGGTGCCGTCCTGCTTCAGGCGCAGGTCGGTCACCGGGGTACCGTTCTCGGTGAGGGTGATGCCGGCATCGAGGGTCGCCGGGTCCAGCGGCTCGTCAAAGAACAGGATGACCGGGTCGCCCGGGCGCTGCATGGACTGGCGAGTGGCGGGAATGGCGTCGGCTGGCCCGGGCATCCAGCTCACTAGGTGTGGCGGTGTGCTGTCGAGCTCCCGCAGGAACTCGGCATCCAGCGCGGAGTCCACGTCGGTGGCGGCTTCCAGGTGGAAGGCAATGGTGGCATCGGTGTATTCCTGCCCAAGCAGTTCAGGTTCCACCATGCCGATGGCGTCGATGGTCAGGACGCCGTCCTGGACCAGGGCGATGCCCCGCAGTTCCACGCCCATCAGATCCTGCGACAGGGCCGCGTTCGGCTGCGCCTCTTCGGTGTTCATGGATACGTCCATGAACAGGGTCACGTGCCGGGGCGCGTTCCAGTCGTCGGTGTAGGGGTTCGGGCTCATGTAGCCGGAAGCATCGGACAGCATGGTGACCTTGATGTCGCCGGTCACCTGCGGATCGCCCACGGGGTCGCCGGGGCGGGTGGCTTCCAGTACCGGCACCACGCCGCCCACCAGAACGTCCAGACTGGTGCTGTGCAGGACGCTGCCCTTGGGAATCCGCAGGGGTAGGGCTTCATCAGCCTCGAAGGCGGGCGCGTAGGCCAGTTCGGCGAACAGGTCGCCGGTCTGTTGGGACGGCCCGGCCTGCCCCTGCAGCACGGAGTTGAGGGTTACGCCGTTGATGATCTGGCCATTGAGGATTGACCGGATGGCACGGTCGGCGTCGACGCCCGAGGCCAGGCCGGAATCCACGGCGGACTGCTGGAGCACTACGGTGGGGCCGGTGTCCCTGGGCGTGAACTCAAACGTTCCGCTGAAGCGGGGGCCGTCCGGATGAGTCAGGCTGGCCAGGTTGTCCAGGCGCAGGGTGTAGGTTTGGCCGGCGTCCAGAATGTCCTGCTTGCCGCCGCAATCCAGAGGGTCGGGGGTCACACAGGGGTCGACGCTGATCCGGTGTCCCTTGACCAGAACGGTGGCGGACACCGGCTGCCCCGCGTCGTCCAGCAGCGTGATGCTGCCGCCCAGGTCACGCCAGCGCGGGTGCACCGGCTGGGTCATGGCAAGGCGGAAGGTGGAAAAGTTCATGGCCTCGAATTCGGACCCGTTGGCGGGAACCTGCCAGGCGACACCGAACTCGTCGTCGGTATCGGCCAGGCCGGCGATGCCGGACAAGGCCGGGCGGGTCTGGAACTGAATGCCGTCGGGGCCGACGGCATTGGGCGTGCCGATGCTCCGGCCACCCTCGGCCTGGAGCGGGTCATCGAAAGTGACGTCGTATTCGGTGCCGGTGGCCAGCGGGTTCTCCGGGGTCAGTTTGAGACTGCGGCCTCCGTCCACCAGGGTGAGTGTGAATGCGACCTCGGTGCCGTCGGCGCTCCAGTGAATCTTGTCCGCCAGGTCCTGCTCGGTTTCGGTGACCGGGTGGGACAGGCGGATGATCAGGTCGGTTTTCGGGCTGACGTTGACCTGTCCGTCCATCGGATAGGAATAGATGACAGAGCCCGGTGTGGTCTTGGTGTGCAGCGTCTGTTCGTCACCACCGCCGCATGCGGCGAGCAGGACAACCGGCGCCAGCACCAGTGCTTTCGTCGACTTCATGGCGGATTCTCCCCTCAGAACTTCAGCGTGACGGAGCCACTGATGACATGAATGTCGCCGTCTGCTGTGATCGGCGTTTCGTTTCCGTCGTGGTCAACCAGGGTGAAGTCCCGTTCCTGGAGCTGCTGATACTGGTAGCCCAGATCCATGCGCACCGGGTAGGCGAGCCAGCGGGTGCGGTCATAGGTGGCGCTGATGCCGAGCCCGACAACAATCTTGTCGGTGTCCAGGTAGTTGATCTCCGGGTTCCGCGTTGACGAGAGCGGAGACTCCTCGTACGCCACGCCACCCCGCAGGGCGAAGTTCTTGGTGAGCTGGTATTCGGCGCCCAGTCTGGGGATCAGGATGTCGTCGAAGCGGATCCGGCTGTCCGGGGGGACGGAGGCCTGGTCGTTGATGGTGTCGACGGCGAACTCCTCTTCCAGCTCGGACCAGTTTTGCTGCTCCAGGCTGCCGCCGATGCGCCAGCGGTCGCCACGGAACTGGAGTCCGACGCCGAAGGTTTCCGGCTGGAACGAATCGATGGTGGAAACGGCCAGGCTCAGGCCGGGCTCGGGAATGGTCTGGGTCACCACGATGTTGGAGTCGATGGTGGTCGAGGCGGAGGACTTGGTGCGGTACACCAGGGCGGTTTCCCAACCGCTCAGGAAGCAGTCACCGTCCGGACAAAAGGTGTCCCCCAGGTCGATGGTGGTGCCGAGAATGGCCTTGAGGGAGGGTTCGGCGGTCACCGAGAGCTGCTCCCGGCTGGTTTCTCCACCAAGGGTGGAGACGGCTTCCAGATTCGCGGTGGCGTCCAGGGTGATGCGCACCGACGCGCCGGCGGAGATGCCTCGCCACAACGGCGTCGCGGCCCCCATGTTCAGGAACAGGGGTTCTTTACCGTACTGCAGAAACTGCCCGGATTCGGTGGTTTCCGAGGTGAACGCCAGCATTTCCTTGCCGTATTTCTCGACGCCGGCGATGAACCCGAGGTAGATCGGGTGTCCGAACCGGGTCAGGGAACTGAGGTTGGTTTTCATGCCGATCAGCACATGCTGGCTGGGCGAGTTGGAGAGTATGTCGCCGTCGGCGTTCGGGTTGGAGGCGCGCAGCTCCTGTTCCGCGTGCAACAGGCCGGTGGTGAGTTCGCCCCGCTCATCCTTGGTGAGGTAGGCCGGGTTGTAGTAGGTGGCGGACACCTGGTCGTTGAACATCGACAGCGACTGCGCGGTAGCCACGTCCACCGGCATGACGCCGTAAGTGGTGCCGATGTTGCCCATGCTGGCATGGGAAGGGAGCGTGACGCCTGCCGAGAAGGCCGCCACGGCGAGGGACATCGCCCGTACTGAGAACCGGGAGGTTGATTCCATTGCGATACTCCATCATTTCATTGTTTTTATTGCTGCATCCGAACCGTGCATCCGGGCATGGGTTGCAGTGCCATCAGTATGTCAGTGTTCAAGTGTATGAGGCTACAGGGGCCAGAACGTTGGCTTTTTTGACAGAGCCGTGTGTCGACAGGACCACATGGGGCGGCGCGGGAACGAAAAAAGCCGGGGGGGTGACCCCGGCCTGAAGTTGGCGCACTTCCAGAAAAACTCCGACCATCCAGGATGCAGATCGCGCTTTTCCAGACGCTGAGTATGCTCCCGCTGTATGTCAGATATGTGACGGCGGGGAGCGGTCTCAGACGGTGTACGAAGCTATAGAACTGCTTGAAAAATGGTGGGCCCAGCAGGACTCGAACCTGCGACCAAGGGATTATGAGAGCCTTGCAGTAGTATGTACTACCACCACAAAAAAACACTATTTTCGGCAAAACAAAAGCTTAAAAAAACGGCTGGCCACAGTCCGCCACAGAAAAACGCGGTGTCGTTGACACATCGTTGACACCACTCAAAGACGGGGTTTTATGAAGACTCGGGTTTCTTCAACAAGGGGCTGTGGTTGCAGTTCTGTATGCTTCCAGACAGATTCCGAAAAGTGACACGTGTTTTGGTTGCTAAGTACGTGGGAGTTTCGCAGAATTTCTTGAACCTTTTTGGTCATATGGCCTTTCTCGTGGTTCATGAGGAGTGTTTACAGGGAGTAAGCTATGTCGTGGTTTAGAATTTTTTCTGCGGTTCTTGTCGCCAATATCGTTTCATGGGTGATTGTTTCCATTATTGGATGGCTTGTCTTTTTTGTTTTTTTCGATGCGTTAGATGATGAGCTTGCGCGCAGAATGTCCTCAATTCCGGAAATTGAGTTTCCAGAAATCGTGGCGCCGCCACCTCTGTCTCCTCAGGATATCAAAGCTCAAAAAGAGCGAGAGCGGCTGCGGAAGGAACAGTTGGCTCGTGAAGCTCGACAAGCCCAGTTGCGTAGAGAAAATGAGGCTAATGCGAGGCGCATTAATCGTCAGACTTGTGATTTTTGGCGTCAGCAGTATCGTGAAGATCCTAGCAGTCAGAATGAGGCATATATGAACTCTGCCTGTTCGCGTCTTTAGTTGGTATCTACTACAGGTCTTTCCCAACTCAAACCGCCTTTCGAATCACATATAGGTCGCTGGAGTGTCACTGATTTAAGCAAGGTTGCATGTACCTGGCCGGGGTTCCCGGCCATCCTTTTCCGGGTGTGGCGTTATAATTTGTTGTTATTCTGATCCTTTTTTGCTTTTTTGATTTCCTCGATACCATGCCTGGGTGATTCTTGATGCCAGGCAGAACCCTACCCGATTTTCAGGTTGTTTTCTTTGCGTGCTTTTTCCATCTGAGGGCTGATCTGACCAGCTTCCGGAATGGTTTGCCCTGTCATGATCCAATATGAGAACTGAGGGAATGCCTGGTTTAGTGCTTCCAGGTAGTCCTCGTTCACCTTCTGTTTTCTTCCTCTGATGTTTCCCCACTTGTACCGGTCGATCCCGGTCAACTCCTCCATCCGCTTAGAGGTCAGGTCGAGCACATCGAATATTTCTATTATTCGGTCTCTGATCATAGTTAACTTAGAATAGTAAAATATACTCACTCTGCTATAGTAAGTAAAAAGTACTCAGTACTTAGTTTGGGTTACTGAGTGAATATGTGTAAATCAGTGTATCAGAGTGCAGAACAGTGGACGAGCAAAAACACATCATCCTGATGGCGACACCGGTCATGACGCAGGAGCGGTTTGCGCAGTTGACCGGGCTCACGGAAGGGCAGGTAAGGGGAATGATCGATAAGGGGCACCTTCCGTCAATGAAGATTGGCAAGCCTCGGCTGGTGAATGTGGCGGCGTTGTCCCAGGAAGCGTTGAACAAGGAGGACTGGCAATGACCCCGGACATTCGCAACCAGAAGAAAACCAACATGCGCCTGCGTTTCAAGCAAGCCTGCGAAGCCTGGAGTACTGGCGATTACGAACTGGCGGCCTATCGTGTCAGCCAGGTTTCTGACATGGCCGCCTCGTATATGCGCACCGATTCTGATCTTTACTGGTACGGCATCCGTCTTGTCATCTCCTGGGGCGAATTCACT
This sequence comes from Marinobacter lutaoensis, assembly GCF_001981305.1. Classification (GTDB taxonomy): domain Bacteria; phylum Pseudomonadota; class Gammaproteobacteria; order Pseudomonadales; family Oleiphilaceae; genus Marinobacter; species Marinobacter lutaoensis. The sequence goes on from NZ_MSCW01000011.1 coordinate 49,158, forward strand.
CTTCAGGACGACACCCGTGACTTTGACGCCTGGGCAGTAGGTCAGGCCTGCGCCGCACTGAGGGCCGCCGTATGATCCAGGTAACCTACGGCCAGCCAGGGCAGGGCATGACCCACAAGCCCATTCAGCCCGTCAGCGAGTTCCGGCAAACCAGGCAGGCCATCAACCTGCTGGACTACATCGACCGGTTCATTACCTATTTCGAGCGCGCCGAGGGCCACAAACCCCGTTCGGTACTGCTGCGCCCGGAACAACTCGCTGCCCTGGGCGTGCAACCGGGCACCTGTTACCGGGATGTGCCGCTGAAGGTGATGTCATGAAATGTCATCACTTGGACGCGCGTTTAGATACCAGTTTTGCCTTCCAGGGCCCGCGCCCGTCCTCTGCACTCACCCCAGCCACCCTGGAAGGCCTTTTATCCAACCTCCTGCAGCGGCTGAGCCACCTGCAGGAAGTGCGCACCGACTACCCGTGCGACTACATGGCCCGCTGCAAAGCCGGCTTCACCGATGCCCTGATCCAGGAACTGGAAGCCAGCGGCTATCACAGCCCGGCGTTTGATCGCCTCATTCAACTGAGGGACGCCTGGGACTGCGGCCAACTGGACTTGCCTAATGTTACGGAGACTCAACCATGACTTACATACCTCCCAGAAAAGACCAGGTAGAAGACAAAGAGCGCCGTTTCTATGTGTGCGCTCCGTCCTCCATTTACCTGCAATTGCAGCAGGAAGCTATCCAGCGCGGCACCGACCTTTGGACCCTTGGAGGTTCCGTCCTGCGTGCCTGGCTGGAGGCCGGCTGTCCGACCTTTGGCCATCAGTCCAAACACCCTGAAAAGCCTTCGAGTCCGCCCCCGTCATCGTCACCACTCGCGCACGAGAAGGGGGCCGGACAGTGAGCGCAGCAAGGCTGGCGCGCAGCGCCAGGGCCGTAGGCCCCCTGGCCTTGCGGCGGTCACTGGCTGGGCCACAGTGCGCGAAAGGAGTGGTGAGGATGTCGGGGGCGGACGTCCGCCCTTTGATTCGGAGCCATGAGCAAAGGAAGCAAGCGGAGCGCGCAGGGAACGGAGTGACCGTAGGCGACAGGGACCGTTACCCGTAAGGGCCGCGACCTTAGTCGCGGCTCGCGAAGCGAGTAGGGCCCGGCCCGGAGGGGTCGCACAGTTTCAAAGAAACAGCAACACCAACCAAAACCTAGAGGACAAACATCATGGAAAACTACCTGAACCTGATGATTATTGGTGCCACCCGTTACGACATTGACGGGAACAAAGGGGGCTCATTGTGGGCCTATGCCCCGGCTGAAGCTGATGATGATAACCGCGTGGGTAACGAAGTGATGAAAATTGCCTGTGACTACAAGCACATCGACCAGCTGCGCAACCACGCGGACCGTCTGCCTGCCATGTTCACCGTGAAAGCTCAGATGAAAGCCGGAGCGGGCGGAAAGATCACTTTCAAGGCCCTGGAGCTGAAGCCCCAGGAACCCATTAAGAAATCTGCTTAACGGGAACAGGAGATTGACCCGTGAGCAAAGTAATCCTGTGTGACGGCGACTGGACACTCACAGCCTCTGGCTGGGACTGCACCGGCGCCATCACTCAGGTGGTGTACACGGTACCTGTCGAGTACACCGCGGCGATGATCACGGAGGCCATTTTCCATGGTTTCACTGTGACATTGCCTTTAATGGTGGTCGCATGGGGCGGCCGCCAAATTCTGAAAATGCTGAGGTAATGCCATGAAAAAGCAACTGATTGCGCTTTGTGCGTTTGCGTTCACTGTCGTTTGTGGTCCTGCTGCTGCTGCGGATTGGTCTACTGTTACTGGCGCCCTGGATTTTTCCGGTGAAATTACCGGTGTGATGGCCGTCGTCGGTGTCCTGGCTGGCTTTTATGTTGTTCGGAAAGGCGCTCGGCTTCTGCTGAGTATGATCAAGTAAGGGGGTGGCCGGTGGCAGAGCTCTGGGATTGGACATTCTTCATGATGGGGGTCGCGCTGTGCGTTTACCTTTTCAAAGATGTGGATTCTTAATCCTGGGGCTCTGCCTTTTTGTTTATTCCCTTCCTGCATCGGCGTATTGGACCTATACGCATGTTGGATGTCTTTACGAGCGTTGGGACTGGGAAGGCTGTAAGGCACTTTCTGAGGAGTGGGTTCAGGCTCAGGAAGAGGAGGGTTATGCTGCTTATGCTGTGATGTCGAGGCATTCTTCTGAATGCTCCGCTTATGTGTATTGTGGTCGTTGGAGTGGCTATCGCTGGGATGGGGATGGCGATGCTTTGAAGGATTGTACTTCCGGGTTGATTAGTTGTAATGCCTTGGTTGTCACTCCGTGTAATCCTCCCAAGTTTGTTGATCCCGATACTGGGGAGTGTCGTTCTCCACAAGAGCCGGAAGAATGCTATGAGAACGGCCAGATTTATGATGCGGAATATGGCCGTTGTGTTCTTGATTGTCCAAATGGGCAATTGAATGGAGTTTGCCTTGAGGATATCGGCGACAATGCCGAGGAATGCAATTCGGATTCCGCTGACTATAAAGGTTATATCGGTAATGGCGCAACGAGGTACAACCTTTGTACTTCAAATATGGAATGTGAGGGTGGTTCGTTTGGCTTATTGAACGGTACCCCGGCTTGTATCCCCGATGAATACGGCCCGCCAACGTGTCCCTCTGATGGTGTTGTGGTCATTGATGAATATGGCTTTGTTTGCGAATCCGTCAGTGACGCCCCTGAGGAAACTGAAATCTCGGAAGAACCTAATACCGATACTGACGGTGATGGTGAGCCCGATGAATACCGCCGGGAGAATGACCCAACTAGTGTTGACAAGGGCTTGGATAAAGTTCGTGATGGCATTTCTGACACCAACGATTTGCTCGACGGTTCTAATCAGCGTTTAGATAAGGTTGTTAATGCTCTTGACGCTGTGAATGATAACTTGGCCGACGGGCTGGGTACTGCTAATCAAACTCTCGGCGATATCAATGACAAATTGGATGGTCCGGAGGGTGGCTATAACACCGATGGCTTGGGTAATGCGCCTACTTTCGAGGAAAGCGCTGAACGGTTGAAAACGATTATTTCCACTAATCCTACCATCCAGGCGGTGACCACAATTCCGAGTATCGCCAGTAACAATACGTGTCCGGTTTGGACTATACCGGCCACAGATTATTGGTCTGCGATGACGATGGACAGTCACTGCCAGATACTTAATGACCACCGTGGCTTGCTGTCCAATATATTCACCGCTGTTTGGACCCTGGCTGCCGTCTTTGTCTTTTTGAGGGCTTAACATGATCCAGAAACTGATTGATGCGCTGATTGATATTGTCCTGTGGGTACCTCGCCAGCTCTTTGGCCTTCTTGTCGATGCTGTTGAGCTGATGCTCATTTGGATACCGGAAATTCACATTGTAGATGTCCAAGGCATTTTTAATGGGCTGGGTGGTCAGCTGCTGTATTTTCTCACTGTCATGGAGTTTGATTACGGCATGACGGCTATGATGACCGCCCTGATCGCTCGCTTTATTCTCCGTCGAATTCCGTTTATCGGGTAATTGCGGTGTCCATTGTCGCGTATTCGGGTCTTCCGGGATCAGGAAAAAGCTATGGCGTTGTCGAGAACGTAGTCATTCCCGCCCTGGAAGCCGGCCGGCACATTATCACCAACATTCCCCTGAAGCTTGGACGACTGAGCGACGATTATCCCCAGGGGAAGGTCACGATGTTCGATAACAAAGAGGCTGAAGACGACCCGACATTTTTCGACTTGGAACGCCACCCGGCTGGTGTTATCTGGATCATCGATGAAGCATGGCGTTTCTGGAAAAGCGGCATGAAAGCCGTGAATATCCCTCAGAATCAGAAGGAATTTTTCACCGAACATCGTCATTGTGTCGGTGAGGATGGCCGTACTAATGAGATCGTCCTGGTGACCCAGGACCTGGCTCAGCTCTGCGCCTTCGTCCGGGGCCTGGTAGAAGAAACGTACCGGGCCGTTAAACTCACTGCGATTGGTCAGAAAAACAAATATCGGGTTGATGTCTTCATGGGGGCTGCCACCGGTCAGAAGCCGGGAAAACCGATGCGTCAACTCTACGGCACCTATAAACCTGAGATTTATCAGTATTACAGAAGTCACACCCGCAACCGGACTGACTTTGCTGCCGGGATGGAAGAAAAGGTTGATGATCGAGCCAACGTTCTGAAGCATCCCCTGATCAAGTTCGGTATTCCTGTGTCGATTCTGATCATGGTCGTCGGAGCATGGAGAGTCATCGCTTACTTCAGCCCGGAAGAACACGTTCACGAAACAACGCCAGCCAGCGAACAAACAACATCACGCAACAACCAGCAATTCGTCACCGTGACCCAAAGCGTCGTAACTGCACGAGAAACTCGAGCCGTTAGAGCCACTCTTGAGGGTAGGGCCTCGTATCAGCAGAAGTTTGAGATTGAGCCCGGTTGGCTTCCGCTTTCTGACCGCTGGCGCATTGTCGGTGAAGTTAACGGCGTGTATTGGATTTGGGGTGAAACTGGTACCCGGAAAATTCATTCTCGTAATTGTGCTCGTTTCCTGAAAACGGGAGAACCGTTCTGTGTCATTGAAGGGAAGCTGGTGACTTACTACAGCTTTAGGGAACCGGAGCGCGACGTTGATAGCTCTAGTAGGCGCAGTTATTTGGAATTGGACTCTGACGAAGGCGACGGCGCGTGAATGCGAGCGGAGCGACCATCACGCGCCGTCGCCTTCGTCGGGAGACGTCCCTGTAACACGTCTCATAGAAAACGACGAACGTCGATTTTCCACCACAGACAACCACAGAAGGCCACATATGAAAATCAAAGATTTTGAGCGCATGGACATCCGAACTGGGGAAATTGGGAAAGGGGATCTTTTCATTGGCCCTGACGGTCATCAGGTCAATCTGCAAGGTGTCAATGTGCTCTGGACCGGCGTTGATACCGTGCGCCAGCTCTTTGAGGGTCGGCTGAAACCTCAGCCACTGGCTCAGATTGCTCATGCGTACGAAAGCGGCTACGACGCCAACATCGAAATTCGCGGCATCCTTTTCCGGGTACAGTCCGGACGGCGAGGGGGGTACCGTTACATTCTTCAGAACCGGGAATACGGCCTGACGTTGTTGGTTCAAAGTTTCTACGCCGATGCGGAAACCCAGGGTGCTCATCTGAAAATTGAGACTTCTCCCCGCTGGCTTTATGAGCGTTCCAGTGAGCAGATTCACGATGAATTGGCGGAATGGGGCCTGTACTTCCTTAACGGTTGCAAACCGACCGGCATTGCTTTGCATCTGGCTGTGGACTTTCAGGGGTGGGAGCCGCCTCAGGATTTTGCGCAGCATTTCGTTACGCGGGCCAAAACGGTCACCGTGCACAACGGCTTGTCTGACCTGATCTTTAAGGGCCTGGACGGCGCAACCATCAACGGGCGAGGGGAAACCTACACCTTCGGCAAAGCCAACAGCCTGCAAATCTGCCTGTACGACAAGTCCAAGGAAGTCGACGTTTCCGACAAGCGCGCTTTCATGGAAAGCATCTGGGAATGCGCCAGCAATGAAGATTGCTTCCCTGACACTTGCTACGACCCGGACAAGCCTGTCTGGCGTCTGGAAGTGCGTTTTCATCACCGGATCGTGAATGAAATTTCCCAGGGTACGAAGGGCATGAAACCCATCTACACCTACATGGACGCGGTACCGCATATGACCGGGCTCTGGCGCTACGCCCTCACCGGTAACCGCTACGAGGTCAAGCGTGAATGGGTCCACCCGATTTGGACCAAGTTGCGGGATGACATTGGCTTTGGGTACTCGGCCCCGGATCTGCTTTACAAACGTGCAAAAAAGGAACCTGGTTGTGGCAACGAGAAAAACATTTCTCTCGCCTTTGGCAATCTCTTGTCCATCTATGCACGCAACCGCTTTAACACCCGCCAGGCGTGGGATTGCCTCAAGAAATCCGGCCTATGGGAAGACCTGTGCACCTACTACCGACGCCGGGAAATCTACGAGAACGAGCTTTACAAGATCGTAGAAGACGGGCTGATTAAACGACGACTGTTGACCAAGGTGGCTGCATGATCCGGAAACTACCGTCGGGACGATGGCAGGTAGACATCCAGCCAGGCGGAAGAGGGCAGAAGCGTGTCCGGAAATCCTTTGATTCGAAGCCTGAGGCTCTGAGATATGAACGTTGGGTGCTCAACAAGCATGAGGCCGGCGAAGACTGGAACCCAAAGCATGACAAGCGAACGCTCCAGGATCTGGTAAAGCTTTGGTATGTGCATCACGGCCACGCGCTAAAAGATGGCGAATCCAGAAAGAGGAAACTCAATTCGCTGGTCGAACGGCTTGGCAATCCTAGAGTGTCGCATTTCACCTCGGGAGATTTTGCTGCCTATCGCCTGGCGAGATTGCAAGAAGGGTTATCCGCCAATACCCTCAACCATGAGCAGGCGTATCTCTCAGCGGTATTCAACGAACTCAACCGCCAGGGTCACTGGAAAGGCGAAAACCCATTGAGCAAGCTAAGAAAGCTCAAGACCGATGAGACAGAACTGGCGTTTTTGGACCGGGGACAAATCACCCGGCTTCTGGAAGAATGCAAAGCATCCAGCAATCCGTCCCTGTATCACGTTACCAGGTTGGCCCTTGCGACCGGAGCCAGGTGGTCAGAAGCGGAAAAGGTAAAGCCGGCTGCCTTCACCCCGTACCGTGTAACCTACACGGCTACCAAAAGCGGGAAGAGTCGTTCCGTACCAATGGATAAAAAGCTGTACGAAGAAATCACAGAAAATTTGCCATTTCAATCGTGCTACAGCGCTTTCCGGGAGGCCATCGATAGGGCCGGGATCAAACTGCCGAAAGGGCAGTTAACCCACGTCTGCCGGCACACCTTCGCCAGTCATTTCATCATGAACGGCGGACACATACTGACGCTGCAAAAAGTCCTGGGGCATTCAGACCTGAAACTGACAATGCGCTATGCACACTTGGCGCCCGATTTCCTGAATGAGGTGATTGACAGGGGGCCGTTGACGTTTGGTTGACACTTGCTGTCGATGTCGTTGTTAGGGGGGCTGTAAGTGCTTGAAAAATGGTGGGCCCAGCAGGACTCGAACCTGCGACCAAGGGATTATGAGTCCCCTGCTCTAACCAACTGAGCTATAGGCCCGTCGTGACGTGGTGAGGGCATGGCACGTTTCCGGGACCGGAAACGCGAAGCGGGCGCCATTATACCCATGAGGGTTGGCGCCCGCTAGCGCTAGGGGAGGGTCAGTCGTCGATGAAACCGCGCAGGTGGTCGGAGCGGGACGGATGGCGCAGCTTGCGCAGGGCCTTCGCCTCGATCTGCCGGATCCGCTCGCGGGTCACGTCGAACTGCTTGCCGACTTCCTCCAGGGTGTGGTCGGTGTTCATCTCAATGCCGAAACGCATCCGCAGCACCTTGGACTCGCGGGCGGTGAGGCCAGCCAGGACCTGCCGGGTCGCCTCCCGGAGGCCTTCAGCGGTGGCGGAGTCCACCGGAGACAGGGCCTGAACGTCTTCGATAAAGTCGCCCAGATGGCTGTCCTCATCGTCGCCGATCGGGGTCTCCATGGAGATCGGCTCCTTGGCGATTTTCAGGACTTTGCGGATCTTGTCTTCCGGCATGTCCATGCGCTCGCCCAGCTCTTCCGGGGTCGGTTCTCGGCCCATTTCCTGCAGCATCTGGCGGGAAATGCGGTTGAGCTTGTTGATGGTTTCGATCATGTGCACCGGAATCCGGATGGTGCGGGCCTGGTCCGCGATGGAGCGGGTGATGGCCTGACGAATCCACCAGGTCGCGTAAGTGGAGAACTTGTAGCCACGGCGGTATTCGAATTTGTCCACCGCTTTCATCAAGCCGATGTTGCCTTCCTGGATCAGGTCCAGGAACTGGAGGCCTCGGTTGGTGTATTTCTTGGCGATGGAAATGACCAGACGCAGGTTGGCCTCCACCATTTCCTTCTTGGCGCGACGGGCCTTGGCCTCGCCGATGGAGACCCGGCGGTTGATTTCCTTGATGTCCGCCACGTCCAGGTCAACCTCGGTCTGGACGTTCTGGATGCGCTTCTGCAGGCGCACGATCTCGTCGATGCGCTCGCCGACGGCGGTGGCGTAAGGCTTCTTGCTCTTGGCGATCTTGTCGGCCCACTCGAGGTTGACCTCGTTGCCCGGGAACGACTTGATGAAATCCTTGCGCGGCATCTTGCAGTCACGCACGCAGATTTCCATGATGGCGCGCTCGTTCTCGCGGATCTGGTCGTTGGTGGAGCGGACCATGTTCACCAGGTCGTCGAAGGCCTTGTTGGCCAGTTTGAAGGGGGCGAATACCTGCCCCAGCTCGTTCAGGGCGTCCTGGGTCCGTTTGTCGGAACGGCCGTGTTTCTCAAGGGCGGCGTTGGCGGCGGCCAGCTTCTCTTTCAGCAGCTCGAAGCGCAGGCGGGTTTCTTCCGGGTCGGGCCCGTTGTCGCCATCGTCTTCGGTGGTGGCCGTGGTGTCGTCGTCGTCATCGGCTGCGGTATCGAGGTCGGTGTCGTCCTGGGAACCGGAGTCATCGCCCATGAACGGCTCGGCGTCGTCCGGATCAAGGAACCCGGTGACGATGTCGCTGATCCGGCCTTCGTTCTCGATGATGCTCTCGTAGGCCTGAATCACCTTGTCAGCGGTGCCGGGGAAGTGGGCCACGGCCGCCATCACATCGCGGATCCCTTCCTCGATGCGCTTGGCGATAACGATCTCGCCTTCACGGGTCAACAGTTCCACCGTTCCCATCTCGCGCATGTACATGCGCACCGGGTCGGTGGTGCGGCCTGCGTCCGATTCCACGGCCGCCAGTGCCGCCGCAGCCTCCGCTGCCACCGCCTCATCGGCCGTGGAGTCGCCCTCGGTGATCAGCAGGGTATCGGCGTCGGGGGTTTCCTCGCACACCTGGATACCCATGTCGTTAATCATGCGGATGATGTCTTCGACCTGGTCAGGGTCGGCGATGTCTTCCGGGAGGTGGTCGTTTACCTCGGCGTAAGTCAGGTAACCTTGTTCCTTGCCTCGGGCATTGAGGTCTTTCAAACGTGATTTTTGCGAATTGCCTGACATAGACACCCTGTGAACTCGCTTTAGAAGGAAAAAAGTTAAACAGCCATTATAGCTGTCGGTTGATTGCTCTGCCACCGACTGTTTAGATTGTGGCCAGTCGGTAAAGTTTCAAGTGGGGTTGCGGTGACTACGGACTGCCGCCACTCAACTCCCGGAGCTCCGCTCGCTGTTCCGGCGAGAGGTTGGCCAGGTTTCGCAGCAGCTCGGCCAGACGCTGCTGCCTGGTGGCCTCCTCGCTGGGGCTGATCAGCTCGCGCGCGGAAGCCAGGGTATTTTCCCGGGGCGGGATGTACTCGATGCCGTCGAACAGGTGGTAGAAACGGCTTCGGGCCGAACCGTCCCGGGCCAGCCGGAGCACCAGCCGGAGCCGGTCCCTGATGCCGTTGTCGAGAATCCACTGGGCAAAGTGCCGGGCCTGGGGAAACTGGCGGGATTGCCGGGATGCCTCCAGAACCTCGGTGGCCAACTCCGGTGCCTCCACCAGGGCCAAGCACAGGGTGCTGTCCTTGCTCAGCTTGACATCCACCCGCTCCGCTCCGGTTGCCGGCTGCCCGTTGCCCCGACCGCGCGACTGGGCGGTGTCCCGGCGCCAGGGCTGACGGCCGCCACACAACCGCAGCATCTCCTGCCACATGGCATCCCGAAGCGTGCTGCGGGGCATCCGGTTCAGCAGTGGCTCAACCCTGGCCCGGAGCTCCCCACGGTGCTCCGGCAGTTGCAGATCGAGGCCCTGGCTCTGACGCTCGAACAGGTAGCGGGAGAAGGGCGTGGCCCGTTCGATCCGCTGACGGAAGGCGTCGGCACCCTCCTTGCGCACCAGGCTGTCCGGGTCCTCGCCTTCAGGCAGCATCAAAAACTGGATGTGCAGGCCGTCGGCGAGCAGTTCCAGGGCGTTCTCCATGGCCCGGTCAGCGGCCCGGAACCCCGCGGTGTCGCCATCGAAGCAGAACACCAGATGGCGCACCTGCTTCAGCAGTGCCTGCAGGCTGTCCTGGTTGGTGGCGGTTCCTAGGGTGGCGACGGCGTAGTGAATGCCGTGCTGGGCCAGGGCGATCACGTCCATGTAGCCTTCTACCACCAGCAGCTTGTCCAGTTGCCGCACGGCTTGCCGGGCTTCGTACAGGCCGTAGATCTCCCGGCTCTTGTGAAACACGTCCGATTCCGGGGAGTTGATGTACTTGGCCTTGTCGTCGCCCAGCGTGCGTCCGCCAAAGGCGACGGTGCGCCCCCGGGTGTTGCGGATGGGAAACATCACCCGGTTCCGGAACAGGTCGCGGGGGCGGCCGTAGCGCTCGGAGACGGTACCCGTCTCGATCAGCGGTCCCCGCAGGTCGGGACTGGCGGCGTCGTGCAGCGCGGTGCCGGTACCCGGAGCATAGCCCAGCTGATAGCGCTCAATGATGGCGTCATCCAGGCCGCGCTGGCGCAGATAGTCCAGCGCGTACTGCCCGGCCGGGCTGCGCAGGGCGTTGCGGTAGAAGCCGGTGGCGAAGTCCAGGGCGTCGGTCAAGGTGCGGGCCTGCTGCATTTCCTGCCGGGCGGCTCGGTCGTAGGGCACTTCCAGGCCCGCGCGTTTGGCCAGTTCCTCCACCGCTTCGGTAAACCCCAGGCCGTCGAACTCCCGAAGGAAGCTGATGGCATCACCATGGGCGCCACAGCCAAAGCAGTGGTAAAACCCCTTGTCCGGGCGCACGTTGAAAGAGGGCGTCTTTTCGTCGTGGAACGGGCAGCAGGCCTTGTAGTTGGCGCCGGCCTTCTTCAGCCGTATCCGTGAACCGATCAGTTCCGCCAGGTCGGTTCGATCCAGCAGATCTTCAACAAAGCGCTGAGGGATCAGTCCACTCATGGAGGCTCCAGGTCAACCAGGTTGTCGGGAAACCGGGGATCGGCACATGGCCAAAGCCAAAAATGCCGCCGAAGCCAAGCCTCGGCGGCATTTTTCTATCGGCTGCCGGTGCTGGCGTGGCCAGCTGCCGGCAGTCAAAGGGCGTCTGGAAGAAGTTTAGTACAGACGCTCGAACTTGCGCTGTTCCCGCTGAAGCTTCTTGAGATGACGCTTGACGGTAGCAGCTGCTTTGCGCTTGCGGACGGAGGTCGGCTTCTCATAGTACTCACGACGACGCACTTCGGACAGGATACCGGCCTTTTCGCAGGAGCGCTTGAAGCGACGCAGTGCTACGTCAAACGGTTCATTCTCTTTCACTTTAACAGCTGGCATTCGAAAATCACCTACCTGATGGATTCGGTTTGTATGTCGTCCGCAGGCGTTGCCTGCCCGCGGCATGATTCGGGGTCGGATTGGCTAAAACTCGACCAGTGCACAATTTAGGGCGGCAATGATAGCCCCTGGGTGGTGGAAAGGTCAATGTTTGTTCGATGAATATCCAGCCCCCTTGGGCTTTCTGCTAAAATGCGCGCCCCACAGTCACCAACCCTGGCAGGCTCGACACCTATGCTCGTTCTCGGTATTGAAACCTCCTGTGATGAAACCGGCGTGGCCCTGTTCGACACGGAGCAGGGGCTGCTGGCGCATGCCCTGTACAGTCAGATTGACATGCACGCCGACTACGGCGGCGTGGTGCCCGAGCTGGCCTCGCGGGACCATGTGCGTAAACTGTTGCCCTTGTGCGACCAGGTTCTCGCTGCCGCGGGGCGGACACGGCGCGACATCGAGGGCATTGCTTATACCGCTGGCCCGGGTCTGGTGGGTGCCCTGATGGTTGGCGGCGCGGTCGCCCATGCCCTGGGCTTGGCCCTGGACGTGCCGGTGCTGGGGGTTCATCACATGGAGGGGCACCTACTGGCACCGATGCTGGAAGAACGGCCGCCGGCGTTTCCGTTCGTGGCCCTGCTGGTGTCCGGCGGTCATACCCAGCTGGTGCGTGTCGATGGTATCGGTCAGTACCAGATGCTGGGGGAGTCGGTCGACGATGCCGCCGGTGAAGCCTTTGACAAGACCGCGAAGATGCTGGGGCTGGATTACCCTGGCGGTCCCCGGGTGGCGGCGCTGGCGGAGAAGGGGCGGGCCGGTCGTTACCGGTTCCCCCGCCCCATGACCGACCGGCCGGGGCTGGATTTCAGCTTCAGCGGTCTCAAGACCTACACCCTGAACACCGTGAACGAAGCCAGCGCCGCCGGCACATTGGACGAACAGACCCGGGCCGATATCGCCCTGGCCTTCGAGTCGGCGGTGGTCGATACCCTGGTGATCAAGTGCCGGCGGGCTCTGGAAGCCACCGGCTGCAAGCGGCTGGTGATGGCCGGTGGCGTCAGTGCCAACAAGCGGCTGCGGGCGGCCCTGGAAGGTATGGCGGAGAAGCTTGCAGCAACCGTGTTTTATGCCCGTCCGGAATTCTGTACCGACAACGGTGCCATGATTGCCTATGCGGGAGCACAGCGCCTGTTGGCCGGCCAGCGGGACGGTAACCGCATTGTCACCGTGCCGCGCTGGCCGATGGATACGCTGCCGCCGATCCACCAACCCAGAAGCACCGGGCTGGTGGACTGAACCAGGGTTAAAAGCCGGTTTCCCGGCCCTGTGCCAGTCGGATCAGGTTGGCCCGGTGGCGTACCACGATCAGCAGTGCCAGCAGTCCGAACAGCGGCAGCGTCTCGGGGTCGAGGAAGGCGCTGACGACCGGTCCGCAGACCACGGCCACCAGCGAGGCCAGCGCGGAAATCCGCCAGCGCCACATGACCAGCAGCCAGATGCCCGCGATGATCAGCGTTGTCAGCGGCGCCAGGGCCAAACCGGCCCCGAGGGCGGTGGCAACGCCCTTGCCCCCCTGGAACCGGTGGAAGACCGGGATCATGTGGCCGGTGACCGCGCATAGGGCGACCATGGCCTGGGCCATGACCGGCATGCTGAGCTGATGGGCCAGCCACACCGGCAGCCAGCCCTTGAACGCATCCAGCGCCAAGGTCAGGGCGGCCGGCGCCCAGCCTCCGGTGCGGTAGACGTTGGTGGCCCCGGGGTTGCCCGAGCCCTGGGCCCGGGGATCGGGCAGCTTCCAGGCCCGGCAGACCGGCAGCGCGAACAGCACCGATCCGAACAGGTAGGCGGCAAGGCAGAGCGCGACGGTCACGGCGGGGTGGCCGGTCAGTTCCATGGCGTCGATCCTCGGGCGAAGACGGGGCGGCCCAATCTGTGCGAAAATGCCGGCCCTATCGTGACAGCCGGCTTGGACCCACAGTATCCGCCGGCTGTGTGCTTTTCAATCAGCAAAGAGTGGAAGACCCGGGGAGACGCTTTGACCGATTGTGTCCTGATCGAGGGGCTGGCGGTGGAAACCATCGTCGGCGTGTACGACTGGGAGCGGGAGGTGTCCCAGCGCTTGCTGGTCGACCTGGAGATGGCCTGGGACAATCGTCGGCCAGGCCGCTCCGATGACGTGGCGGATGCGCTGGATTACGCCGCGGTCAGCGAACGGGTCGCCGCCCGTCTGCAGTCCCTCAAGCCGAAACTGCTGGAACACGCGGCCGAGGTTCTGGCCGAGATGCTGATGGCCGAGTTCGGCGTCCGCCGGCTGACGCTGACCCTGCGCAAGCCCGGAGCGGTGCCGGCGGCCCGGGCCGTGGGCGTTCGAATCGAACGGGAGTGGCGGTGATGGCGGACAGGGTCCGGGTGTACGTCAGTATCGGTACCAACATCCACCGGCGGCGTCATGTCTCCGCCGCCCTGGACGCCCTGGCGGACACCTTCGGCGAGCTGCGGATTTCCCCGGTGTACGAAAGCGAGGCCGTGGGCTTTGATGGTGCGCCCTTCTACAACCTGGTGGTGGGCCTGGACACCGACTGGCCGGTGGGCCGGCTGTCGCGCTACTTCAAGCAGCTGGAGGCCGACCACGGTCGCCGCCGTGATGTGCCCCGGTTCAGTGCCCGAACCCTTGATCTCGATATCCTGACCTACGGCCAGGCAGCCGGCACTCTGGATGGCATTGAGCTGCCCCGGGCGGAGATTCTCCGGAACGCGTTCGTGCTCAGGCCCCTGGCCGATCTTGCCCCCGAGGACACGCACCCTGTCTGTGGCCGCTGCTACCGGGAGCTGTGGCGGGACTACCGGGAAGACCAGAAGCTCTGGCCGGTTGACTTCCAGTGGCGTGGCCGCTGGGTGTCACGGGCGGCGGGCTGACCGGAACCGGGCAATCAGCTGATCGGTCGAGGTGTCGCCCGCGCTGCCCGGCGGCTCCGGGCTTTCCAGTTGCGCGAGAATTCCCTTGCCCAGCTGCTTACCCAGTTCCACGCCCCACTGGTCAAATGAGTTCACGTCCCAGATCACCCCCTGCACGAAGGTCCGGTGCTCGTACAGGGCAATCAGGGCACCCACCGTTTCCGGCGTCAGCCGGTCCATGATGAGGGTGTTGCTCGGTTTGTTGCCGGGAACCACCTTGTGTGGGGCAAGCCGTTCGATGCTGGCCTCGTCCAGACCTTCCGCCGCCAGTTCCGCCCGCGCCTCGTCCAGGGTTTTGCCGGTCATCATGGCTCGGGACTGGCTGAGGCAGTTGGCGAACAGATCGGCGTGATGATTGGCCACCGGGTGGTGACTGGTCAGCGGAATGATGAAATCGGCGGGAATCAGGCGCGTGCCCTGGTGAATCAGTTGGTGGTAGGCGTGCTGGCCATTGGAGCCCACGCCACCCCAGAGCACCGGCCCGGTCTGGTAGTCCACCGCGCACCCATCCAGGGTAACCCGTTTGCCGTTACTCTCCATGTCCAGTTGTTGCAGATGGTCCGGCAGGCTGCGTAGGTACTGGTCGTAGGGCAGGATGGCGTGGGTTTCGGCACCCCAAAAGTTGTTGTACCAGACACTCAGCAGGCCCAGGACGACCGGCAGGTTACGCGTCAGGGGTGCCTCCTCGAAGTGGCGGTCCATGGCGTGGGCGCCGGCCAGCAGGGCGCGGAAGTGTTCCATGCCCACCGTCAGCGCCACCGGCAGTCCGATGGCGGACCAGAGCGAGTAGCGGCCACCGACCCAGTCCCACATCGGGAACACATTGTCCGGATCCATGCCGAACGCGGTGGCGGCTTGGGTGTTGGCGGTGACCGCCAGAAAGTGCTGGCCGATGGCCTGTTCGTGGCCGCCGTTGTCGAGGAACCACTGGCGTGCGACCTTGGCGTTCTCAAGGGTTTCTTGAGTCCGGAAGGACTTCGACTGGATCAGGAACAGGGTCGTTTCCGGCCGGACCTGTTTCAGGGTTTCGCAGATGTCGGTGCCGTCGATGTTGGCCACGTAGTGGCAACGGATCGCGCCGTGCCAATAGGGTTGCAGAGCCTCGGTCACCAGTTTCGGGCCCAGGTAGGAACCGCCGATACCAATACTGACCACATCGGTGAAAGCCTGCCCGGTGAACCCGGTCTGCCGCTGCCCGAGCACCGCGTCGACGAAGCGCGCCATGTGATCCAGGGTGCGTCCGACCTCGGCCACCACGTCCACGCCGTCAACCAGGATCTCGCGGTTGCCGGGGACCCGCAGGGCGGTGTGGAGCGCGGGCCGGTCCTCGGTGCAATTGACCCGCTGGCCCGACAGTAGCGCCCGCCGGCGCGATTCCAGGCCCTGGCGTTGGGCCAGCTCGACCAGCAGGGCCAGCGTTTCATCGGTGATCAGGTTTTTGGAAAAGTCGAGGCCGAGGCCGGCTGCCTCGATGAAGTAGCGGCTGGCCCGATCCGGGTCTTCGCGGAACAGCTGCCGCAGCGTGAGGTCCCGGAACCGGTCCCGGTGCCGGGCCAGCGCCTGCCATTGTTCGGTTGAGGTCAGTCCTGACGAGTGATCGGTCATTGGCGGGTCCTTCCTTTGTCCTACGGTTAACGGGTTAGCGACAGGTTGTCGATCAGCCGGGTGGTCCCCAGGAACGCGGCCACCAGAAGGGTGATCTCGGGGTCATCAGGTGCGGCCGGCTTCAGGGTCACGCTGTTGACGATGTTGACATAGTCGGGGCGGAACCCTGCCTCGGCCAGGGCCGCCGACGCTTCTTGCTCCAGCGCCGGATAGTCGGTGCGGCCCTGCTGGATCCGGTCGGCGGTCTCCCGCATGATCTGATAGAGCCGGGGGGCGATCCGGCGTTCCGTTTCCGACAGGTAGCCGTTGCGGGAGCTCTTGGCCAGGCCATCGTCCTCGCGCACGGTCGGCGCGCCGATGATCTCTACCGGAATGCGCAGATCACGGACCAGCTTGCGGATGACCGCCAGCTGCTGGAAGTCTTTTTCGCCGAACACCGCCAGATCCGGCTGGACCATGTTGAACAGCATGGTCACCACTGTGGCGACGCCTTCGAAGTGGCCGGGACGGCTGGCGCCGCAGTGGCCTTCGCTGACTTCTGGGACCACCACCTTGGTTTGCCGGGCCAGTCCTTCCGGATACACCTCCTCGACCGGCGGTGCGAACACCAGGGTGTTGCCGGCTTCCGCCAGTTTTTCCTGATCTTCCGCCAGGGTGCGGGGGTATTTGTCCAGGTCTTCGTGGGCGCCGAACTGCATCGGGTTGACGAAAATGCTGGTCACCACCACGTCGGCGGATTCAGCGGCCTTGCGGACCAGAGATATGTGGCCCTCATGCAGATTGCCCATGGTCGGCACCAGACCGATGGTTTTGCCCTGTTGGCGGTAGCCGCGCAGGATGGTTCTCAGTTCTTTCAGGGAGTGAACGGTTCTCATGCCTTGAATGTATGCTCCTCGGCTGGGAAGGTGCGCTCGCGCACGGCTTTGACGTACGCGGCGATGGCCTCCTGCACCGAGCCGGTCTCGGCCAGGAAGTTCTTCACGAACTTGGGCGTGCGGCCGGTGGTCAGGCCCAGCATGTCGTGAACCACCAGCACCTGGCCGTCGGTATCGGCGCCCGCCCCGATGCCGATGACCGGGGCCTGCACCGCCTGGGTGATCCGGGCGGCCAGGGGCGACGGTACGCATTCCAGCAGGATAACGTCGGCACCGGCGTCCTCCAGGGCGCAGGCGTGTTCGATCATCAGCTCAGCGGCCTTTTCGTCGCGGCCCTGGACCTTGTAGCCTCCGAACTTGTTGACGAACTGGGGCGTCAGGCCCAGATGGGCGCAGACCGGCACGCCACGCTCACTGAGTGCACGGATGGTGTCCTTCATCCAGTCGGTGCCTTCGAGCTTGACCATATGGGCGCCGGCCCGCATCAGCTGGGCGGCATTGTCCAGTGCCTGCTGAACGGTACCGTAGGACATGAACGGCATGTCCGCCATGATCAGCGCGCCACGGTTGCCCTGGGCCACGCAACGGGTGTGGTAGACCATCTGTTCCAGGGTGACGGGAAGGGTGCTGTCGTGCCCCTGGAGCACCATGCCCAGGGAGTCGCCGATGAGGATGACATCCACGCCGGCTTCGCTGACGATCTGCGCGAAGGTGGCGTCGTAGGAGGTCAGAACGGCGAACGCTTCGCCCTTCTGCTTGTATTCCCGCAGGGTATTGATGGTAACCGCCATAAAATCCTTGCCTTGTGGGTGGATGGGGCCCGACCGCGCCGGGTGGTTTCGGTGTCACGGTGCACTTAGGGTAATCCGGGGGTATGCCCGAGGCAAGAGCCGCCCGGCCACCCCCTCTAGCCCGTCGACTCCGGGCCGCGGGAGTGCGGCGCCAGCCGGCGCAGGGCGTTGTCGGGGCAGCGCCGGCGCAACTCGGCGATGGTCCGGCCGTCGGGCAGGGCCAGATCCGGCGCCAGGTCGAGCAGGGGTTGCAGTACGAAGTCCCGGTTCGGCAGTTCCCGGTGGGGAACCGTCAGGCGCGGGTCGTGGAGGGTCTGGTTGCCGTACAGCAGCAGATCCAGATCCAGGGTGCGCGGCCCCCAGCGGCGCAGCCGTACCCGGCCGTGGGCTTGTTCGATGGCCTGCAGCCGATCCAGCAGGGCGTGGGGGCTCAGGGATGTACGCAACCAGACCGCGCCGTTGACGAAGTCCGGCTGATCCTGTGGTCCCACCGGCTGGCTGGCATAGAACGGGGACTGGGCCACCAGGCGGGTGGCGGGCAGCGAGGCCAGCTCGGCAACGGCCCGGGCCAGCTGGGTCGCCGGGTCGGCCAGATTGCTGCCGAGCCCGACGAAGGCATCGACTGTCATGGTGCCGCCTGGCGCTTGACCGGCTTGCGCCGGCGCCGGCGCTTCTTCGGACTCGGGCTGGCGAGCTGGGACAGCATGCGCTCCTGTTCCCGTTCTTCCGCCTGCTGGAACTCCGTCCACCAGTCGCCCAGCCCGGGTTCGATCTCGCCGGCGGCTTCCCGCACCAGCAGAAAATCGTAGGCGGCCCGGAACCGGGGGTGCTGCAGGGTGAGGTAGGCACGCTTGCCCTGGCGCCGGGGCAGGCGCATCTGCAGCTCCCAGATTTCCTTCATCGGGCCGGAGAAGCGCTTGGGAATCGCCGTGGCTTGGAGTTGGCGACCGAGCACTTTGCCGATGGCGGCATGCAGCGCGGGTTGTACCGGTTCACCGTTGTCCTGGCGCCGGTGCCACTCCGCCTGCAGGGCTGGCCACAGCAGGGCGGCGTACAGGAAATAGGGGGTGACGGACTTGCCCTGGGCGACCCGGGCGTCGGTGTTGCGCAGGGCCTGCCGGATCAGCTCGTCCGACTCACCGGCGTCGATGGCCCGGGCGGTTTCCGGAAACAACGGTGCCAGCAGGTTGTACCGGCGGAGCAGGTCGTAGGTCTTTTCCCCGTGTCCGGCGGCAAACAGCTTGAGCACCTCGTCGAACAGGCGTGCCGGCGGAATCAGGGACAGCAGCGGCGCCAGCTCTCGGATCGGCGCCTCGGTCTCGGGTTCGATCTCGAAGTCCAGCTTGGCCGCGAAGCGCACCGCCCGCAGCATGCGCACCGGATCCTCGCGGTATCGGGTCTCCGGGTCGCCGATGAGCCGGATCCTCCGGTTGCGAAGGTCCTCGATGCCGTTGGCGAAGTCGATGACCGTAAAGTCCCGGATGCAGTAATACAGGGCGTTAACGGTAAAGTCCCGGCGCAGGGCGTCCTCTTCCTGGGTACCGTACACATTGTCCCGGAGCAGCAGGCCGTGTTCGTTGGTCCTGCGTTCGTCGTCCTGGCCGTCTTCCGCGTCGCCGGCGTTGCCCCGGAAGGTGGTGACCTCGATGATCTCGCGCCCGAATACCACATGGACGATCCGGAACCGTCGGCCAATCAGGCGGGAATTCCGGAACAGCGCGTGCACTTCCTCGGGGGTGGCGTTGGTGGCAATGTCGAAATCCTTGGGTTTGCCACCGAGTAGAATGTCCCGGACGCCGCCGCCCACCAGATAGGCTTCATAGCCCGATTTGTTGAGCCGGTACAGGACTTTCTTGGCGGACTCACTGATCACGGAGCGGGAGACATTGTGCTGGTCCCGGGGGATGACCCGGCGAACGTAGGTGCGGGAGCGTTTCCGCCCATTGGGGACCAGGGCTTTCAAATTATCAATCAGCTTGTCAACGAAATTGGGTGTTTTAGGCATTGCAATCCGTCGTTGCGGTGAGCAAAAACCGAGAGTTTAACGGTTTGGACAGGATTTGCACACGCCAGATAATCAAAAGGCGGATCCGTTTGCACGAACCCGCCCTGAAAGCGTTGACGATCTGCATTGTTCTTGTTGTTGCCGGGATTTTTCTTGGTTTTTGTACCCCACTGTGTGTCCCCAAACTCAGGGACCGAAGGCAATGCAAACGGAAAGCTTTGAATACACAGAGCGGTCAGGGACACGGGGTGAGTTTTCAGGCAGATGCAGTGTCGTCTGGAAGGCGATTCTTCTCTACATCCACCACTCACGTGTGCCGTGGGACCACTAAAAAGCAGAGTACCCAAAACACTCAGTTCGCTGACGTCCTGTTCTTGTTTTTGTTGCCGGACGTCGTCATGCAGCTTTTTGTTTTTGTTTTGGCGCTGCGGTTGCCACTCTTGTTTTTGTTGTTGTGCGCCTTAGAGAGTGCAGACCGCGTGCCAGTTTTTAAAAATCCTTTTTTAACAGTAGGTTATGTTTTTCGTGGTGTATAAGTGTTACCCCGTATTCGGGGAAAGTGTTACCGAGGTCACGGGGGTTGATGGGGGAGTGTTACCCTGGGGAACACAGGGTAACAACTGAGTCGTGGTTCATTTTTTGATCGGGTGGGGCGATCCGCCGGGAGGCCGGCTCAGTTCCCGGACTTCTTGCGGGGGATGCCCAGTCGCTGGCGACGTTCCCACAGGGATTTGCGGCTGATGCCGAGCTTCTGTGCCAGCTCGGTCTCGCTCATCCGGTCCTGGTTCTCCAGGACAAAGTGCTGGAAGTAGTCTTCCAGCGACAGGTCGGTGGCGGCATCGCCGCTGCGGCTGCGGGTCTGCTCGTTGTTGCCTTCCACCAGCGTCTCCGGAATGTGCTCGTCGTGGCTTTCGCTGTCCAGGTCGAGCAGGGCCGGGGTGATGACATCGCCGTCACACAGGATGGTGGCCCGTTCGATGGCGTTTTCCAGTTCCCGCACGTTGCCCGGCCAGCGATGCCGCTCCAGGGCGCGCATGGCTTCCGGGCTGAGCTGCAGGTCCGGTTTGCCCATCTTTTCTCCCTGGCGTTTCAGGAAGCGTTTGGCCAGGCCCAGGATGTCGCCCTGGCGTTCCCGCAGCGGCGGAATCCGGATCTGCATGACATTGAGCCGGTAATAGAGGTCTTCCCGGAACTCGCCCGTGCGGGTCATGGCTTTGAGGTTGCGGTGCGTGGCCGCGATCATTCGCACGTTCACTTTCCGGCTCTGGGTGGAGCCGACCCTGCGGATCTCGTTCTCCTGGAGGACCCGGAGCAGGCGCGCCTGGGCCTCCGCCGGCAGCTCGCCGATCTCATCAAGGAACAGGCTGCCGCCGTCGGCCGCCTCAATCAGGCCGGTGCGGGCGGAGACGGCACCGGTAAAGGCCCCTTTTTCATGGCCGAAAAGCTCGGACTCGATCAGGCTCTCCGGGATGGCGGCACAGTTGACGGAAATCAGCGGCTTGGCGGCCCGGGGACTGAGCAGATGCAGGGCGCGGGCTGCCAGTTCCTTGCCGGTGCCGGATTCGCCCTGGATCAGCACCGTGGTTTCGGTGGGGGCCACCTTGCGGATCAGGCTGAACACCTTTTGCATGGCGTCGCACTCGCCATACATGATGGCCGCCGGGTCCTTGCCCTCGCCGTTGTCCGTGCGGTCGTCCGGGCGATCACCGGGCTGGCCGGACGGCGCCTTGCTGGCCAGGATGTTCTCGACCGCGGCCAGCATTTCGTCGTGATCGAACGGCTTGGCAATGTATTCCACCGCACCCATCTTCATGGAATCCACCGCCGACCGGAGGCTGGCGTAGCTGGTCATGATCAGCACCGGGGTGTTGGGGGCGCGGTTGATCAGTTCGGTACCGGCCGCGCCCGGCAGGCGCAGGTCGGAAATGATCAGGTCGAACTGGTCCGGTTCGTGTTCCCGTTCCGCCTCTTCCACCGAACGGGCGTCCGCGACGTCATAGCCGGCATGCTGGAGCAGCTTGCGCACGGCGGAGCGAATGATGTCTTCGTCTTCTACGATCAGGATGCGAGGCATGGCTGTATTACGACCTTTCGTTCATGGCGGCAGCGGTGTCGCCGGATTCCGGCTGGTAAGCGGGCAGTCTCAAGCGCACACAGGTTCCCGCGCCGGACTCGGGATCGGCCGGACTTTCCACCTGGATGTTGCCGTAATGCTCCTCAACAATGCTGTAAACCAGTGACAGACCCAGGCCCGTGCCCTTGTCCGGGGCCTTGGTCGTGTAAAACGGCTCGAAGATGTGGTCGAGTTGGTCCTCGGGAATCCCCGAGCCTTCGTCGATAACTTCGATGATAGCGGAGTAGCTGTCGAGGTTTCCACTGACCCGGATGTGGCCGCCATCCGGGGAGGCGTCGCGGGCATTGGTCAGCAGGTTGACGAACACCTGGACCAGGCGCTGTTCGTCCCCCAGCACCTGCAGGTCGTCCGGCACTTGGTTCAGATAGTGCACGCGCGTTCCCTTGTCGCTGAGCGACAGCAGATTTATGGATTCCTGCACGCAACGGCGGATGGAGACCGGCTCATAGCGGTTGGCTTGGGCGTGGTTGCCGGTGCGGGCGAAGTTCATCAGCGACTGCAGAATGGTGGAGATCCGTCGGGTTTGTTGCTGGATCTGGTCCGCGGTATCGAGAATTGCCGGGTCGTCGGTCTCCAGTTTCAGGTTTTGTGCCAGCGACGAGATGCCGGTGACCGGGTTGCCGATCTCATGGGCCACCCCGGCGGCCAGGCGGCCGACCGAGGCCAGCCGTTCACTGTGCATCAGTTCGTCCTCCAGCAGCCGGGTTTCGGTCTGGTCCTCCACCAGAATGATGTTGCCCCCCTCCGGGTGGTCCGGACCGCTGAGGGCGGCCTTGTGCAGGTTGAACCAGTGGGGCTTGCCACGCAGGTCCAGCCGGTGCTTGTACCGGTGCTGGTCTTCGCCCCGGTTGAAGTCCTCCAGAAGCTGGTGCCAGGGTTCCGGCAGGGCCGCCAGGCGTGCGCCGACGACGTCGTCGGCCGTGATGCCGGTCAGCGTCGCCATGGCCTGGTTCCACATCAGAATCTCGCCGTCCTCGCCCACCGAGCAGGCTGGGATGGGGAGGTTTTGCAGGGTCTGGCGGTAGTGGCGGCGCAGGTTGTCCAGCTCCCGCGCCAGCCCGGTCAGGCGGTTCTGGTAGTCTCCGAGCGCCCGCTCGACATAGCGGATATCCTGCCCGGTGGCGCCACGGGCCAAGGGTTTGAAGCCGAGGTGCCGCTTGACCATGTCGCGGGCCACGGAGGGGCCCAGTAGGCCGGACAGGTTGGCTTCGATCTGATCGCGCAGCCGGCGCAGTTGGTAAGGACGGTACTCCACGTTGGGCAACTTCAGCTGCGCCAGAGCCCGCTCCACCTCGCGCCGGGCCACGCCGTAACCCAGCGGTTCCGCCAGCTGCTTGATGAAATCATCGGAGGAACTGGCCAGCAGTTCCCGGCGCTGGGGGCGGGACAGGGCGCCGAGAGAACATGCCTGGGCCGCGCTGGTTTCTTCTGCGGAGCTGGCGCTGAGGATGGAGAACAGGCCGAACACCGCGACATTCACGGTGAGGCTGATGAAGGTGAAAATGTGCCAGTTGTCGTAGTTGGGCACCAGCGGCAGATCGAGCCAGGCCAGCGGGTTGATGGTGTGGGAGAACGGCAACACCAGGGCCACCAGCCACACGGCCAGGCCGGCGATCAGGCCGGCGATCAGACCACGGCGGTTGCCTTCCGGCCAGTAGATGACGCCGAGGGCGCCCGGCAGCAGCTGAAGCATGCCGGACAGGGAGATGGCGCCGAGGATGGCAAGGTCCAGGTGCTGGCCGACGGCTTCATGGAACAGTAGGGCGCAGAAAATAATGACGGCGATCAGCAGGCGCTTCACCCACTGCAGCCAGCGGTAAATGTCCCCTTGGTCCCGGGGGGTCTTCAGGGGTAGCACCACATGGTTCAGCACCATTCCGGCCAGGGCCAGGGTGCTGACGATCATCAGGCCGCTGGCGGCGGACAGGCCGGCAACGTACATGAACAGTGCCAGAGCGGGGCTGTCCAGAGCCAGGGCAATGCCCAGCACGAAGAAATTTGGGTCGGTATCGACCTCAAGCGCCTGCCCGCCCCACAGGATCACCGGCACCGGCAGCGCCAGTAGCAGCAGATACAGCGGCAGCCCCCAGCTGGCCTTGGCCAGCGCCTTGGGCGAGGGGTTCTCGCTGAACGTCATGTGGTACATATGGGGCAGCACCAGCGCGGCGGCGAACGACATCAGCATCAGCGCCCGCCAGCTGCCGTCATCCAGGGTCAGGGTCAGACTGCCGGCATCGGGCTTGTTCAGGGCCAGCCACTGGTCCAGCCCGTCCATGCCGCCGAAGACCTGGAACAGCACCACCAGGCCGAGCGCCAGCAGGGCGCTGACCTTGACCACGGAGTCGAAGGCGATCGCCAGCACCAAGCCTTGGTGATTTTCCGAGTTCTGGTTGCGGCGGGCTCCGAACAGGATGGCGAACAGCAGCACGATCAGGCAGAACAGGACGCTCATGGCCTTGGGCGAGCTGTCCGGTGCCAGGATGCTGGCGGACAGGGCGACGGCCTGGATCTGCATGCTCAGGAGCGCCAGCAGGGCTCCGCCGGCGCACAAGGTGACCAGGGTGCCCGCCCACTGGCTGCGGTAGCGGTAGGCGAACAGGTCGGCGAGGGAGGTCAGCTGATAGGCCCGGCAGATGCGCATGACCGGGTTCAGCAGTACCGGCGCCAGCAGGAAGGCGCCGCTGATGCCCAGATAGTAGGCCAGGAAGCCGTAGCCGGAGTCCGCCGCCATGCCGACCGCGGCGTAGACCGCCCAGATGCCGGCGTAAACCCCGAGGCTCAGAATGTAGACCAGCGGATGCCGGACCCAGTGGCGAGGCAACAGGCCCTGTTCGGTGATCCAGGCCACCCCAAACAGCAGCAACAGGTAAAGCAGGCTGGTGAGGACCAAGCCGGTGGCGCTAAAACTCATTGGGATCCCGTCGCCACTCGAGCCAGAAGGCAATGGCAATCAGCCCGGCCCAGATGATGTACGGGCTGTACCAGGCATTGCCGGGAGCGGTCCACCAGTCCAGGATGTTGGGCGAAAAGATGTAAATGGCCAGAACCAGCAGGAAGACCAGACGGTAGATGTACATCAGCCTTGCAGTCCGCTCGCGTGTGTGAGTCAGGGTTATACCATGCCCGCTAGCGGGCTGTCAGGTCGATGGCCTGGCGCCGCCAGTGGCTGCAGGCCCAGGCCAGGATCTGCTCGGGCCGGGCCTGGGCCAGTCCGTTGGGCGGATTCTGGCCCAGGGCCCGAAGGGCGTCCACCAGGTTGGCGGAGGCCCGGCTGTTGTCCAGTGCCGGCGCATGGGTCTGCTTGCTCAGTTTCTGGCCCTGCTCGTTGCGGATCACCGGAATGTGCAGCCAGCGCGGTGGTCGGGCGCCCAGGGCCCGGTAGATCTGCTGTTGCTGGGCGGTCATATCCAGTAGGTCGGAACCGCGGACCACGTCGGTGATGCCCTGGTCGATGTCATCCACCACCACGGCCAGCTGATAGGCGTAGAAGCCTTCCTTGCGCAGGATGACTGGGTCGTCCAGCTCGGCCCGGACCGGGTGTCGTTGCGGACCCAGCAGCTGGTCCTGCCAGTGGCAGTCTTCGTCGTGGAGTTTGAAACGAACCGCGAAGGGGCGTTGCAGGGGGCTTGGTGGACGGGTCCGGCAGGCGTGCGGGTGGCGGCCGTCATGGGCCTGGAGTTCCTTGCGGGAGCACGGGCAGCGGTAGGCGTGGCCCCGTGCCAGCAGATCGTCGATGGCGGCTTGGTAGGCGGAGTGCCGGCGCGACTGGAAACGGACCGGTTCGTCCGGCGCCAGGGCATGGGCTTCCAGAGCCTGCAGGATCTGTCCGGTGGCTTCCGGGGGTTCCCGGAGGGGGTCCAGGTCCTCAATGCGGACCAGCCATTGGCCCCGGTGAACCCGGGCTTCGACATAGCTGGCCAGCGCGGTGACCAGCGACCCGAAGTGCAGCGGGCCGGTGGGCGAGGGGGCAAAACGACCGCGGTAGCGTGGTTCGGGCATGGGAACTCACGCCGACCGGCCCCAGGGGAGCTCGGTCGGCTGGTCCGGTGGTTCAGATGCCGGTCTGACGTTCCCGGATTTCCGCCAGGGTCTTGCAGTCAATGCACAGGGTCGCCGTGGGGCGAGCCTCCAGGCGGCGGATACCGATCTCGACGCCACACTGGTCGCAATAGCCGTAATCGTCCTTGTCGATGCGGTCGATGGTCTGGTCGATTTTCTTGATCAACTTGCGTTCGCGGTCCCGGGTGCGCAGTTCCAGGCTGAATTCCTCCTCCTGGGTTGCGCGGTCGCTCGGATCCGCGTAGTTTGCCGCATCTTCCTGCATGTGGTGCATGGTGCGGTCGACTTCTTCCATGAGCTCCTGTTTCCATTGCAGCAACAGGGTCTTGAAGTGCTGCAACATCTCGGGACTCATGTACTCTTCACCCTTCTTCATCTCATAGGGGGTGAAGTTGGTAAAACGTTCACGTGGTTGTTCTGCAGTGTTTGCCATTGAACCCGGCCTCTTGTTTGTACTACACAAGAACGCTTTGCTTCCCGCCGCGCTGCCCTGGGGCTTGCCCGGCCTTACCCTGGATGAAGCATTCGTCCTTCGTCCTGAAACGGGAATTTGCGGAAAATAGCAGATAAGTTACGGGGGTGCCAGCCTTGCAACCCTCACTTTGCACGGAGATCCCATGAAGTTTCCGGAACCCTTGATCCCGGGCCAGCTGCTGCGCCGTTACCAGCGCTTTCTGGCCGATGTCCGCCTGGCCGATGGCCGGACGGTGACGGCTCACTGCCCCAATACCGGCTCCATGAAGGGCTGCCAACCCGAGGGTGCCAGGGTCTGGTTAAGCCAGAGTGACAATCCCCGGCGCAAGCTGGCGTACACCTGGGAGCTGGTGGAGGTTCGCCGGGGCGTGCTGGCCTGTGTCAATACCGCCCGGCCGAATGCGCAGGCCCGGGAGGCGGTACGGTCGGGGCGGGTGCCGGAGCTGGCGGGGTACCGGGAATGCCGGTCGGAGGTGCGTTATGGCGACGAGCGCAGCCGCATTGACCTGCTGCTGTCGGGGCATGACCAGCACCCGGACGCCTGGGTGGAGGTCAAGAACGTGACCCTGGAGGAGACCCCGGGCCGCGGCTATTTCCCGGATGCCGTGACCCGCCGGGGCCAGAAGCATCTGCGGGAGCTGATGGCGCAGGTGAACAAGGGCGGCCGGGCGGTACTCTTCTTTGTGGTCAATCACACCGGGATCGAGGCGGTGCGGCCGGCCGACCACATCGACTCCCGGTATGGTGAGCTGTTGCGCGAGGCCGTGGCGGGCGGGGTCGAAGTGCTGGCGTACCGGGCCGGACTGGCTGCTCCGGACGGGGAGCCGTCCGGGCAGCTGTCGCTGACCCTGCCGGTGCCGGTGGTGCTGGAAGACTGACCGACTCAGCCGTGGCGCAGGCCGAAATGCTGCCGTATCCGGTCCGCCACCGCCTCGGCCACGTGCGATTCGTCGGTTTTCAGGTGCAGGGTATGCGCCTTCTCCTCGGCGTCGAGGGGCTCGAACCAGCCCTGTTGGGCGTCCAGCAGGGCTTCCGTGGCCTCGGAAGCATCGCCCTGGCGCTTGCGGATCCAGGCTCGGCGCAGCGCTTCCGGTGCCTCACAGTGGAGCAGCGCGAAGGGCACGCCGTGTTTCTCCGCCACGGACGCCAGCAGCGCTCGCTCCTGGCGGCGCAGGCAGGCGGCGTCGACGATTACCGGCAGGCCTGCGGCGAGGAGTTGGCCAGCCAGGGTTGCCAGCCGCTGGTAGGTTTTGGCGGT
The DNA here is from genome assembly GCF_001981305.1 of Marinobacter lutaoensis. Taxonomy (GTDB): domain Bacteria; phylum Pseudomonadota; class Gammaproteobacteria; order Pseudomonadales; family Oleiphilaceae; genus Marinobacter; species Marinobacter lutaoensis. Next base: position 76,677 of record NZ_MSCW01000011.1, read on the forward strand.
GGCTTCCGGGGTGTAAATGCCGGTTCCGGTACCGGAGCGGGAGGCGTCCAGCGGGCCGAGCCCGTGCAGGCGCTTGCGTTCAACGTCGGAGCGCAGCCGGATCAGGCCGAGTTCCTGAGCCATGGCGGCGCTGACACAGGACTTGCCGCTGGCGGACAGGCCGGTGGTGGCGAGCAGGTAACGGTTGGGAATGGCGCTGTAGTCCTCCGCCAGTTGGGCGTAGTCCCGGTAGCGCTGCATCAGTTCGGCTTTTTCCCCGTCGGTCAGCCCCGGGTTGGCCAGGGTGAACAGTGCGATTTTGGCCCGCACCAGGGCCCGGTAGGCTTTATACAACGGCAACAGCGGCAGGGCCTCGAAATCGCCCCGGTATTCCAGGTAGTGATTGAGCACCAGGTTGGCGAGGCCAGGCTCCCGGCGGGCTTCCAGGTCCATGAGCAGAAACGCCAGGTCGTTGATGACATCGATCCAGCGGAAGGGTTCGTTGAACTCGATGCAATCGAACACCGTGACTTGGCCTTCAAACAGGGTCATGTTGGCCAGATGCAGGTCGCCGTGGCATTCCCGCACGAAGCCTTCGGCCCGGCGTCGGGCAATGCGCTCCCGGTGGCGTTCGAACGTGGTTCGGGTCCAGTCCTCCAGGGCGTCGAGCTGCGCCAGCAACGCCGGATCGGACAGCAGGGGGCGGATCTGATCGAAGTTGTCCTGCATCGGCGCGAACACGGCGTCGGGAGTGCCCAGCGGGCTGTCCTCCGGCACCGGGGGCTGCTGCTCGTGGAAGGTAGCGGTCTGGCGTGCCAGGTTGATCAGCAGCTCGGGGGCGAGGGTGCCCTGCTCCTGTCGCCGGTCCAGCAGGTCCTCCTGGCGGAACTGGCGCATCTTGATGGCGTACTCGATGGCTTCGCCGTCGCCGCCCAGAACCGGTTGCTCCGGCGTGCCGGTGATGGCAACCACGTCCAGATAGAGGTTGTCGGCCAGACGCCGGTTGAGGCGCAGCTCCTCCTCGCAAAAATGCTTGCGACGCGCCAGCGAGGAAAAGTCCAGGAAGCCGAAGTCCACGGGCTTCTTGATCTTGTAGGCGTAGTCCCCGGTCAGCAGCACGTGGGAAATGTGAGTTTCGATCACCCGGAAATCCTGCACGGGATGGTCATAGAGTGCCGGATTCTGCAGTGCCTGAATCAGCGTTTGGCCGGAGGTCTCGCTCACGTTCGGCTCCTTGGCTTGCCTGAAGTCGTTGATTTTTGAAGCCCTATCATAACGGGCAGATTACAGAAATAACACATGGTGGGTCTGCCTTGCGGGGTGGGCCCTTGGGTATACTTCACGCCATGGCAAAATCGAAGACTCCCCCCCCATCACCCCGTAACGCCCGAACTCGGTCCCGTGCCGGGTTCTGGCGTCTGTTTTTCCGTGTGTCGGCCGTGGGCCTGGTGCTGCTGGCCGGATGGATGGTGTATCTGGACGCCATCATCACTTCCCGCTTCGAGGGACGGCGGTTCGAGGTCCCTTCCCGGGTCTACGCGCGACCATTGGAACTGTATGACGGCGCCAGTGTCAGCGCCGCCGCGCTGGAGAGGGAACTGGCGCTGTCCGGCTTCCGCCAGGGTGATGGCGTCAAGCCGGGCAGCTATCGTCGCCGGGGCGGCCAGTTCTGGATCAGCACCCGCGGGTTCCGGTTCCCGGATGGCCAGGAACCCCGGCGCCGGCTGACCCTGACCATCGCCGGCGACCAGGTGGTCGACCTGCGTGTGCTGGCCGGTGAAGCGTCGCCCATCGTCCGTCTGGAGCCGGCCCAGATCGGCGGTATCTATCCTTCGCATCAGGAAGACCGGATACTGGTGCGCCTGGATCAGGTGCCGCCTCTGCTGCCGGCTGCGCTGATGGCGGTGGAAGACCGCCATTTTTATGAGCACTTCGGCCTGGCGCCGCTGTCGATTGCCCGGGCAATGCTGGCGAACCTTAAAGCGGGGGCCATTGTCCAAGGCGGCAGCACCCTGACCCAGCAGCTGGTCAAGAACTTCTTCCTGAGCCAGGAACAGACTCTGGCGCGCAAGGCCAACGAGGCGCTGATGTCGCTGTTGCTGGAGTGGCACTACGACAAGGACGATATCCTGGAAACTTACCTGAACGAGGTCTACCTGGGGCAGGCGGGAACCCGCAGCATCAACGGGTTCGGGCTGGCCAGCCAGTTCTATTTCGGGGAGTCCCTGGCGGGCCTGGAAGCCCACCAGATCGCCCTGCTGGTGGGCATGGTGAAAGGGCCCAGCTATTACAACCCCCGGCGCCACCCGGAACGTGCCCTGAAGCGGCGAAACCTGGTGCTTTCGGAAATGGAGGAGGCGGGCCTGATCTCAGCCGCCGAAGCGAACCGGGCCCGCGGGCTGCCTCTGGGCGTCAGCGAGCGGCCGTCCTATTCGGAGAACCGCTATCCGGCCTACATCGACCTGGTCCGCCGTCACCTTGCCCGGGACTACCGGGAGGAAGACCTCCGGAGCGAAGGACTGCGGATCTTTACGACGCTGAATCCGTCGATCCAGTACGCCGCCGAATATGCGGTCCGGGACACGGTGCCACGCTTGGCCACCGGTGAGGTCCGGGACGCCCTGGAGGCAGCGATGGTGGTGACCGCCAAGGACACCGGCGAGGTGCTGGCCCTGGTGGGCGGCCGGGATCCGGCGTTCGCCGGGTTCAACCGCGCGCTGGACGCGGAGCGTCCGATCGGCTCCCTGATCAAACCCTTCATCTATTTGACGGCGCTGTCGCACCCGGATCGTTATACCCTGATTACCCCGGTGCGGGACCAGTCGTTCGTGCTGGAGTTCGACGACGGTCGCCGCTGGCAGCCCAAGAACTACGACGGCGAGGAGCACGGCGAGGTGCCTTTGCATCGGGCGCTGGCGAAATCCTACAATCTGCCGGCGGTACGGACCGGGCTGGATCTCGGCGTCGACGCGGTGGCCGAAACATTGCAGGCTTTTGGCGTGACCTCGCCGATCTCGCGCTATCCCTCCATGCTGCTGGGGTCGGTCTCCATGACGCCGGTGACCGTGGCACAGATTTACCAGGGGCTGGCCACCTCCGGCTTCAACACGCCCCTGCGGACCATTCGCGAGGTCACGGATGCCCAGGGCGAGCCCCTGAGCCGCTACCCCTTGGAAGTGGATCAGGTGGCGGACCCGGCGGCCGTGCACCTGGTACAGTACGCGATGCAGGAGGTTATGCAGGAGGGAACCGGGCGCTCGGCCTACTACACGGTGCCGCGGCAGCTGACGCTGGCCGGCAAGACCGGCACCACCGATGATGGCCGGGACGCTTGGTTCGCGGGCTTCAGTGGCGACCTGCTGGCGGTGGCCTGGGTTGGCCGGGATGACAATGGCCCGACCTCGCTGACTGGCGCCACCGGCGCCCTGCCGATCTGGGCCCGCTTCATGGCCAGCCTGCCACAGCACAGTTTCTCGCCGGTGGTGCCGGACGGTGTGAGCTACCACTGGGTCAACGACGAGCGCCAGGCATTGACCGGTGAGCATTGCGAGAACGCGCGCTACATGCCGTTCATTACAGGCAGCGAGCCGGAGCAGCACGTGTCCTGTTCCGGTGCCCTGGAACGGCGAATCCGAAGCTGGTTTGAGGGATTGTTTCAATGAACATGGGTCGATCAACCCGGGTCGGAGCCCTGGCCACGCTGTTGCTGTTGGCGGGGTGTGCCGGCAGTCCGGGCTCCATCTACGTGCCGGTCGGCGGTGGCACGGGCAGCACTTCCGAACCCCCGCCACCGCCCCGGCTGCCGCCTGCGTCACCGGAACCGGAGGCACCGGCTCCGGCCCAGGTGCCGGAACGAGCCCCATCGCCAAGCTATCGAGAGTCGGGGGATACGCTGTCGCCGGCCGCACTCAGTCTGGTGCGGGAGGCGGACCGGCTGCTGGCCCAGGGGCGGGTTGCGGAAGCCATTACCCGTCTGGAACGGGCCCAGCGCATTGCGCCCCGCTCGGCGGAAGTCTACTTCAAACTGTCCGAGGCCTACGTCCAGGCCAACCAGCTGGCCCGTGCCGAGCAATTTACCCTGAAGGGGCTGTCGCTGGCAGGCAACAATACCCGGCTGCAGAGGGCCGGTTGGTTGCTGCTGGCGGATATCCGTCGGGCCCGGGGGAATGTTGCCGGCGCGGATCAGGCGGAAGCGAGGGCGGCGGCCCTGTAGGGCCGGAAACCGGACGCACCCGGACCCGTCAGACGGGGCCGGGTGCCGAAAGGCCAACCGCTCAGGGTTGCAGGGGAATGGGCGCGGCGATGGTTTCGTTGCCGGCAACGACCGTCACGGTCTGGATTCCGTCGAACTCCAGGACGTCGTCGGTTTCATTGTCATCCAGCTGGCAGCTGTAGCCGAGCGTATAGTCGCCTGCAGGCAGGAACGCGGCGGTGTAACGGTATTGGCCGTCGTTGTCGTCGTCGCTGACCGGCACCACCAGCAGCGGGCCATCGGTCTCGGCATTGACGTTCAGGTCGGTGGGGGTGACATCGGCCCCTTCGTAGACATACACCGCGCCGGAGTAGGCACAGTCGGCCTGCTCGGTGTCACTCAACCGGACCGACTGAAGGGTCGCATAGTTCACGTTGCCGGAAATGGAGCCCACCTCGAGATTGTTCACCAACCGGAGTACCGGCTTGAGCAGGTAGTCCCCGAGGGACGGGCCCTCGGGGTTGACGATGGATTTGGCCACGTCGAAATCGACGGTGAAGTCGGTCCGGGTGTCCGCCGCCACTACGAAGCGGCCCTTGAGCTTGAGCCCGCTCTGCTCACCGGACGGCACCGCCAGGGTCTGCTGCACATCCGGCTGGCTGCTTTCCGCCACGTAGGAGGCGTCGGTATCCACCAATAGGCGCAGTTCGGTGTATTCCCCCGCCGGGACCTCCTGTTCACGTCCCGGGGCTGCCCCGCGTTCCCCGCTTTTTGTTAACCTTTGCTCACGATCCGTCCATGGCCGGAGCGAATGCGGCCGGACGATTCAACGGGATCCAGGTCTGGTATAGACTTGGCCGCCCACGAACGCGCAGTCAGGATAATCAGGATTTGTCCATTCTCCCTTTCCAAACCAGTCGGAAGAAACGGTTCGAAGCGCTCGTCCAGCCACACCTGGAGGGGATGTACCGGTTTGCCTTCCGCCTGACCGGGCAGCAGCAGGATGCGGAGGACTTGGTGCAGGATGTGGTGGTCAAGCTCTACCCGCGCTTGTCGGAGCTGGAGTCCGTGGACCAGTTGCGGCCCTGGCTGAACCGGGTGCTGTACCGTCAGTTCGTCGATCAGCTGCGCCGCCGCAGCCGTCAGGGCGAACATGCGCTGACCGATCTGGTGGACGGCGACGGCCAAAACGACTGGCTGGATACTCTGGATGCCGAGGACGACGGACCGGTCTCGAAACTGGCCCGGGCCCAGCTCGGGCCCGCGCTGGACGAGGCGTTGTCGACCCTGGCGCCGGACCAACGGGCGCTGCTGCTGTTGCACGATGTCGATGGCTGGCGTCAGGAGGACATCGCCGATGTTCTGGGGATCCCCCTGGGGACGGTCAAATCCCGCCTGCATCGTCTGCGCTCAGCCCTGAGAAAACGGCTGCAGCGGCGGCTGGAACCGGTGTCCGGTTCCGAGCGTGTGGGGAAGTGAGGTGATGACTATGTCGTGTCGAGAAACCCGGGAGAACCTGGGCGCGTATCTGAATCAAACCCTGCCGGAGAACGAGGCCCGGCAGGTAGCCGAGCATGTGGCCGAATGTCCCGCCTGCGCCGGGGCGCTGGCGGATCAGAGGCACATGCGCGAGGCGCTGGCCGCCCATTGCCCGGTACCGCCGCCGTCCCGCGGGTTTGAAGCCCGGGTCCTGGCCGCCGCGGCTGCCGGCTCCGGTGCCCGCTGGAGCCACCGGGCCCTGGTGGGTGCGGTGGCGGCCGCGCTGGTATTCGGTGTCGCTCTGGGTGTGGCGTGGCAGCGTCAGGGTGCGCTCCAGCCGGCGCCGGAAGCCTCCGCCCCCGTGGTATCCGCGCCGGTCGAGCAGACGGTGCGGCTGGCGTTCCACTCGGGCCAGCGGCTTGAGGGGGTCACCCTGACCCTGGAGCTGCCGCCGAATGTGGAACTGGCACATTGGCCCGGCCAGCACCGGTTGAGCTGGCAGGTTGATCTGGAGGCTGGGGACAATGTCCTGGCCCTGCCGCTGAAAGTGCTGTTCCCCGGTTCAGGGGAACTGGTGGCCCGGCTCAACCTGGGGCAACAGCACAAGAGCTTCCGGGTCGAAATTCCGGGTGTGGGAACGGATACTGGGGGAGATCCTGCGTCATGAGACGGTTGCTGGCGGGCATCGGCCTGCTGCTGGTGGTGTCGGCTCCACTGTGGGCCGACGACGATCTGGATGTCACGATGCGCATGGTGGTGGACGACGACGAGTTGACCCGTTCCGTGGTTCGGGAAATCCCATTGCCAGTCCCGGAGACACCCGCTCAGGGGTTGGGGCGCGGGGGCTCGGCGGCCGAGGCGGCCTCGGAGGCCCGTGAGCGTGGTCGCGCCCTGGGGCAGGACATGCGGGAACGGGCCAAGGAGGCCCACGACCTGGGAAAGTCCCGACCGGAACTCCCTGAGCCGGCCCGCGATGCCCGCAACCGGCTGCCGGAACCGGCCCGGCCCGGCCATTGATCACGGTGTATCAATCCGGCGTGGTACGGGCCCTGACGATCGTTCGAACCTTGCCGCCCTGGCTGTGGGTGGGGCTCTGGCTGGCACTGTCGCCGGTCGATGCCGGTGCCGGCTGCCGGCCCGGGACCTCCGGCCAGACCCTGTTCGAGCAGGGCGTCCAGCTGTTCCGGCAGGGACACCTGGAGGCTGCGCGCGACTGTCTGGAGGCCGCCAGGACGATGGGCCTGAACTCCCTTTCCCTATCCTACAATCTTGGCGTCGTCTATTACCGTCTGGGACGGCTTCCGGCGGCGGAACAGGCGTTCCGGCAATTGCTGTCGAGCCCCCATGAAGCCCTTGCCCGCTACAATCTGGGACTGGTCGCCCTGGCCAGGGACGACCATGAGCAGGCCCGGTCCGAGTTTCTTGCCGTGATGGCGGCCAGGCCGCCGGCGGCGCTGGCCCAATTGGCCCGGGAGCGTCTGTCGGAGCTGGAGGGGACGCGTCCTGTGCCGGCCCGGGGCTACCTTTCCCTCGGCGTCGGTTACGACTCCAATATTGCCGGCCTGCCCGATACTGCGGCCTCCCGCCAGGCGGGGGGAATGACCGAAGCGGTGTTTGCCGGCAGCGTTGATCTGAGCCCGGCCTGGCGCCTCGAAGGGGCCGGCTGGTCCCAGTTCTATCCCGGCCATCCCCAGTACAACGGCCAATGGCTCCAATCCGGACTGATCCGGCAGGCCAGCAGTGAAACGAGACAACAGGCGTGGGGAGTGGTGCTCAGCCAGTCCTGGTTCGACCGTCGGGCCTTTGAGTCGCGCTACGGGCTCGAGGGGCGGTGGCGCTGGCGCCGGTGTGCCTTGGTCTGGCTGGACCACTGTCAGGGGGTGGCGGACCTGGCCCGGGTAGAGGGTGGCAGCCTGTACGAAGCCTATGACGGTTACTGGTGGCGGTTACGCGCCGGTGCCGAGAGCCGGCGGGATGCTTGGCGCCTGAGCCTGGGCTATGAATGGGAAGGCAATGACCGGACTGAGCTGGAGTCCGGCCCGGAGCGGGTCAGCGTGTCCCCCTGGCAGCACCGGCTGGATCTGGAGCTCGGCTACCGGGTGTCACCGGACTGGACGCTTGGCTCCCGGGTTGATTTCCGGTACAGCCGCTATGCCACGACCGACCGCTGGCTTGAGGATGGCACCCCGGTGGCGGAGCGCCGGGTAGACCGGCGCCGGGACCTGACCCTGTACGCCGAGTATGACATCAACCGGAGTTGGCGCGCCCGTGGCCAGTGGCGGTTCAGCGACAACCGGAGCCGGATCGACCGTTATGACTTCCAGCGCCATGTGCTTGCCCTGACACTGGAGGTCATGCTTTGACGGACCGCTTTACAGGGTAGCGAGGACCGTTCTGGCGGCGTTCACGGTGGCTTCGATGTCCTGGCTGGACAGGGCTGCGCTGACAAAACCGGCCTCGAACGCCGAAGGTGCCAGGTAGATGCCCTCCTTCAGCATGCCCTGGAAAAAGGCCTTAAAACGTTCCACGTCGCAGGCCATGACTTGGTCGAAGGTGGTGACGCTGGGAGCGTCGGTGAAGAACAGCCCGAACATGGCGCCGGCGCGTTGCACCGTCAGAGGGATGCCGGCTTCGTCCGCGGCCTGCTTCAGGCCCTCGCAGAGTTGTTGGGTCTTGGCCGTCAACCGGTCGTGGAAGCCGGGCTCGGAAATGGCGTTCAGGGTGGCCAGGCCTGCGGCCATGGCCAGCGGGTTGCCGCTGAGGGTTCCGGCCTGGTACACGGGCCCGAGCGGTGCGATCTGCTCCATGATGTCCCGTTTGCCGCCAAAGGCGCCTACCGGCAGCCCACCGCCAATGACCTTGCCCAGGGCGGTCAGGTCCGGGGTGATGCCATAGAAGCCCTGGGCGCCGCCCAGGGACACCCGGAAGCCGGTCATGACTTCGTCGAAAATCAGCACGCTGCCGTGTGCGTCGCACACCTCCCGCAGGGTTTCCAGGAAACCCGGTACGGGGGGGATGCAGTTCATATTGCCCGCCACCGGCTCCACAATGATCGCGGCAATCTGGTCTCCCATCCGGTCGAACACCTCGCGGACCCCGTTGATGTCGTTGTAGGTCAGCGTCAGGGTATGCTCCGCCAGGCTGGCTGGAATGCCCGGGGAATTGGGCACGCCCAGGGTAAGGGCACCAGAGCCTGCCTTCACCAGCAGGGAGTCCACGTGGCCGTGGTAACAGCCCTCAAATTTCACAATCTTGTCGCGCCCGGTATAGCCGCGGGCCAGTCGGATGGCGCTCATGGTGGCCTCGGTGCCCGAGTTCACCATGCGCACCAGTTCAATGGAGGGAACCAGCTCGCACACCTTTTTCGCCATGTCGGTTTCGATGGCGGTCGGGGCACCGTAGCCGACTCCGAGATCCACCTGGGCGTGCAGGACCTGGCGGATTCTGGGATCGGAATGGCCCAGGATCATGGGGCCCCAGGAGCCCACATAATCAATGTAGCGGCGATCGTCCTCGTCATAGAGATAGGCGCCTTCGGCGTGCTTGAAGAAAATAGGGGTGCCACCCACACCGCGAAAGGCTCGCACCGGTGAGTTGACGCCACCGGGGATGTATTTCTGGGCCTGTTCGAACAGGGTTTCGGACTGCGTCATGGTTGGGCTCCTGTGGACTGGGATAAACACGATGGATGATGTTCGGTAAACAGCTGCTGAAAGGCCCGGGCGGTTGCTTCGATCTGCTCCGGGGTGCCCCCGAACAAGCCGCCGACCACCGCCAGCAGGTCGGCGCCGGCCTCAATCAGCGGTCTGGCATTGGCCAGGGTAATGCCGCCGATGGCCGTGACGGGGCGGCCCAGGTGTCGGGCATGGGTCAGCACCGACCGCGGCGCAGCGGGCGCCTCGGGTTTGGTTGCGGACCGGTGGAAGCGCCCGAAGGCGAGGTAGTCCGCGCCCTGGGCCACTGCCTGATGGGCCAAGTCCAGACGGGCATGGCAGGTGGCCCCCAGAATGGCGTCTTCGCCCAGCAGGCGCCGGGCTTCGGCCAGCGAGCCGTCCCGCTGGCCAAGATGAGCGCCGGCGGCGCCAACGCGTCGGGCGAGCTCGGGATCGTCGTTGATGATCAGGGGGACCCCGGCGTTACGGCAGACCGCCTGCAGTTCGGTGGCCTGGCGTAGCCGCTCACGGGCGCTGGCGGACTTGTCGCGATACTGCACCAGAACCGCGCCCCCCCTCAACGCCGCCTCGACACAGGACACCAAGCGATCGTCCGGTGTCAGGCGGGCATCGGTGATGGCATACAGTCCGGGTTTCAGACCCTTGGCTAGCGCTCCCATGGAATTCCCCGGTCGGGCACCGGTTGTCCCTGGCCGACCTCCAGAGCATGGAGGATGGTCCGGTGCACATAGTTCTGGGCCTGGGAAATGGCGGCTCTTGGCGACAGGCCGAGAGCCCGCCCCGCCGCGATGGCGGCGGCCAGGGTACAGCCAGTGCCGTGATACTCACCGCCAATGCGCTCGATCTCCCATTGCATGGGGCGCGGGCCATGGTTGTATAGGGTGTTGATGATGTGCAGCCCGGTGCCGTGCCCTCCGGTCACCAGAACGGAGGTACACCCCTGGGCCAGCAGTGCTTGCGCGGCCGTTTCCGGGTCGTCGCTGCCACCGAGCATGGCCAGCTCGATGCCGTTGGGCGTGATGATTTCCGCCCGCGGAAACAGGCGCGATTTCATCGCCTCTACCAGCGCGGCATCGGCCAGGTCGCCGCCGCCGGCGGCCTTGATCACCGGATCGGCGATCAGGGGAATGCCCGACCGGGTCTGGGCAAACGCCACCAGAACGTCGACGATATCGGCGGTGCCAAGGGCTCCGGTCTTGATGGCGTGGATTGGGACATCGGCGGCCACGCACTCGAGCTGGCGGCGGACCAGTTCCGCCGCCACCGGCTCCGCTTGGTAAACATTGCGGGTGTCCTGTACGGTCAGGCAGGTCACCACCGGCAAGGGGTGGCAGCCCAGGGCCGTGATGGCCTGGATGTCCGCCTGGATGCCGGCGCCGCCGGAGGGGTCCAGTCCAGACAGGACAAGTACGTGGGGGCGGGTGTAGCGTCTGATGGTCACACTCCTTAGAACGGTTTGACGACAGCCAGGATTACCACCGAAAGCAGCACCAGTACCGGCAATTCGTTGAACCAGCGGTAGAACACGTGGCTGCGGGTGTTGCGGTCGTCCCGGAAAACCCGGACCAGGTGCCCGCAATAGATGTGGTAAGCGATGAGCAGGGCCACCAGAACCAGCTTGGCATGCAGCCAGCCTTGGCTGAGGTAGCCGGTGACATTGTAGCTGATCAGCCAGAGCCCCAGTGCCACCGTGGTGATCATCGACGGCGTGGTGATGCCCCGGTACAGCTTCCGCTCCATGACCTTGAACCGTTCACGGCCGGGCTCGTCCTCGCAGGCCGCGTGGTAGACGAACAGGCGGGGCAGATAGAACAGGCCGGCGAACCAGCAAACCATGGCAATGATGTGGAAAGCCTTCACCCACAGCATGTGTCAACTCCGTCGGTATTGATAGTAATTCTCAATGTCGGACTTCAGGACCACGCCGTAGATCCGCTGGATCATCGGTGCCACCTGTCGCTGGACATAGAGTGCTTCGGCGTTGCTGGCGTCGAACGCCTGGAGCGCTTCCTCGAGCGTGGCCTGGTATTGTACCGGTGCCACGTCGCGGCGGTTAGCCGGGATATCCATTAGGTCGATGGACTCCGGTGGTTCGGTGTCACCTTCCCGCACCAGGGCGTCGGTGTCCTCCAGGAAACGGGCGAGGTCCACCGCCGGCAGGAGTGCCGTGGGACCGTTGCTGCCCTCGACGATCAGCCACTTAGGCTCCGCTTTCAGCACCTTTCTGGCTTCGTCCGGCGTCAGGTGGCGTTCGGTGCGCAGGATGTTGCGGTCCATGATGGCGCCCACCGAGACCCGTCGCAATGCCTGGATGACCGGTGAACTCTGGTAGCTGAGGCCCTGGCTCTTGAGAATGGTCAGGAACAGGGACTTCTTGCCGAAGGCTTCGCTGGTGACCAGGCTGGCGGTGGTGATGATCAGCATCGCGGGCAGGATGATGTTGGGGTTGCGGGTCAGTTCCATCACGGCCATGAGCGCGGCCAATGGCGCCTGGAGCACGGCGCCCATCATGGCCCCCATGCCCAGCATGGCGTAGAAACCCACCGAGGAGGCGGTATCCGGCGCGATGTGAGCCCCCACCAACCCCAATGCGCCGCCCAATGTCGCGCCCGTGAACAGGGTGGGGCCGATGACGCCGCTGGGCATGCCAAGGCCGATGGTCAGGGCGGTGATCAGCAGTTTCGCGAGCGCCGCCGTCAGTAACAGCCAAAAGCCCAGTTGACCGTTGATCGTGGCATTTACCGTGTCGTAGCCGATGCCCATGGTTTCGGGTACGAAAACCGCGAACGGCACCATCAGCAGCCCCGCACCGGCGACCCGCAGCATGACTGGATGGTGGTGAAATCGCCCCATGGTATCAACCAGCTGGATGAACAGGGCGGCCGCGATACCGATGATGACAGCGATCACCAGGATCCAGGGGATTTCCAGCAGGGAGTTCATGGTCAGCGCCGGCACGCTGAACGCCGGCTCGGAACCGTAGACGGCCTGCAGCACGATGGCCGCGCTCACCGCCGCCAGGATGATCGGGGTGAACGCGGCGATGGTGTATTCCATCATGACCACTTCCATGGCGAACAGCACCCCGGAAATGGGGGTGTTGAACGAGGCGGAAATGGCGGCGGCACAGCCGCAGGCCACCAGCGTACGGATGCTGTTATTGGGCAGCCGCATCCATTGTCCCATCAGGCTGGAAAAGGCCGCGCCTAGGTGCACCGCTGGCCCCTCCCGGCCGGCGGACTGGCCGGTCACCACGGTGGTGACGCCGCAGACAAATTGCACCACGGCACTGCGCAGGGATATGTATCCCTGGTGGTAGTTCAGGCGCTCCATGACATGGACAATGCCGACCTTGCGGTCGTGTGTCGCCAGCCGGTGCAGCATGATGCCCAGGCCAACGGCCCCCGCCAGGGGCAGCAGGGCGCGGGTGATCAGGCTGAGCGATTCGAAGGATTCGGAACCGGTGCCGGGCAGAAAGTATTCCAGAGGCCACTCGATGGCGAGCCGGAACAGCAGGATGACACCGCCGGTGATCAGGCCGGACAGCAGTCCCAGCACGGCCAGCTGCGGCAGTGCATCCACCCCTGACAGCCTGCGCCGAAAGACGGCAATCAGGTTTTCACTCATCTTTTGCCAGAACGTCTGCATGAGGCGGGGATTCCGGTTTCCGTGTGGTGGTCGCCCAACGAGGGGCGGGCATCCATTTTAGTCGTCGTCCGGGATGCTGCAATAAGTCCCTGGTTTATCATGGTAGACTACGGCGTCAACCTCGACAGACGGAAACCATATGACGGGAGGGCAGGGTGATTAAAGTCGGCATCGTTGGCGGTACTGGATACACCGGTGTGGAATTGTTGAGAATCCTCGCGGTTCACCCGCAGGTCAGCGTTCATTGCATCACTTCCCGATCGGAGGCCGGCCTGCCTGTCGCGGAGCTCTACCCCAACCTGCGGGGATACTTCGACCTCTCCTTCTCCGAGCCCGACCCTAAGGTGCTCAAGGCCTGCGACCTGGTGTTCTTCGCCACACCCCACGGAGTGGCCATGCGCAGGGTGCCGGAACTGATGGCTGCGGGGGTTCGGGTGGTGGATCTGTCCGCGGACTTCCGGCTCAAGGATCTGGACACCTGGGCACGTTGGTACGGCATGGCCCATGAGTCGCCGGAGTGGGTGGAACAGGCGGTCTACGGCCTGCCCGAAGTGGCGCGGGAGTCGATCCGGAAGGCCCAGCTGGTGGCCAACCCCGGCTGCTACCCCACCGCCGTCCAATTGGGGTTCCTGCCGCTGCTGGAGCAGGGACTGGTGGACCCCGGTCACCTGATCGCCGATGCCAAGTCCGGTGCCAGCGGGGCCGGCCGCCAGGGCAAGGTTGGTATGCTGCATGGAGAGATCGGCGAGAGTTTCAAGGCGTATGGCGCCTCCGGCCACCGCCATTTGCCGGAAATCCGTCAGGGCCTGACCGCCGCGGCGGGGCAACCGGTCCGGGTCACCTTCGTACCGCACCTGGTGCCGATGATCCGCGGCATCGAGGCCACGCTGTACGCCGAACTGAACGACCCGTCGGCCTTCGACCGTCTGCAGGCCCTGTATGAATCCCGTTACCGCGACGAGCCCTTTGTTGACGTCATGCCCGCCGGCAGTCACCCGGAAACCCGCAGTGTGCGGGGTGCAAACGTCTGTCGCATGGCCCTGCACCGGCAGGAGGACAGTCCGGTGGTGATCGTGTCCTCGGTCATCGACAACTTGGTCAAGGGCGCTGCGGGACAGGCGGTGCAGAACATGAACATCATGTTCGGATTCGACGAAGCCGCCGGCCTGGGTGCGCCGGCGCTGCTGCCGTGAGGGGGCGGTGGTGAGCGAACGGCGCCGGCCGGCCGAGGAATATGTGGTCATTCGCCACCGGCCGGGCTACAAAATCCGCCGGACCCTGATCCTGGTCGCGTTCACGGTCGTCGCCGCCGCGGCTGGCTACACTGCGGGGTTGGCCAAGGGCGGTTTTCGCTTTTCCAGCGTCCAGGCCTCCAACGAGGTGCTGGAAGACGAGCTGGAGACCCTGCGCGGGCAATACCGCGAGGCGCGTCAGCAGCTGGTCAACCTGGAACGGGGGCGGGCGATTGATCAACAAGCCATGAACGAGGCCCGCCGGACCATTGTCGAACTGGAAACCCGGATTTCGTCACTGAAATCCGACCTGACTTTCTATAAAAACATCATGGCGCCGTCGGAGGTCAGCAAAGGGCTGCAGGTGGACAGCCTGGCCCTGTCTCCCGACCATCCATCCGGCGCCTGGAAGTTCAAGCTCGTCCTCACTCAGGTGGGTAACAACAAAAGCTATATTTCCGGTGTCGTGGCGGTCAACGTCATCGGCATGCGCGACGAAGAAAAAGAAGTCATCGCCCTACGTGACCTGTCTCAGGACATCGATGACCTGGGCATCAAGTTCCGCTTCCGGTTTTTCCAGAATGTGGAGGGTACCCTGGTGCTTCCCGAAGGGTTTGAACCGTTGGAAGTGCAAGTGGTCGCCCAGGCCCAGGGCCGTAAGTCCTCGCAGGCGGAACGAACCTTTGACTGGGATGAATTAACGGAGAGCTGACATGCTTGGCAAGAAAAAGCAGAAGACTCGTCGCACCACGGGCCACTTCGACACCCTGATTTCGTCCAGGACTTCGGTGGCCGGTGACATCAACTTCTCGGGCGGCCTGCACATCGACGGCCGGGTTCGTGGCCGGGTGGTCGCGGAGGAGGGCAGTGATGCCGTGCTGCGGCTGTCGGAGGTGGGAGAGATCACCGGGGACATCGTTGCCCCGCATGTGATCATCAATGGCACCGTCAACGGTGATGTCTACGCCTCGGCCCACCTTGAACTGGCGGAAAAAGCCGCCATTAATGGCAACGTTTACTACAACCTGATCGAAATGGCGATGGGGGCCACCGTGAACGGCAACCTGGTGCACCAGAAGGAGCCGGTGGGGCTGCTGGGTAAGGACTCGCCCAAGGTGCCGGAACCGGCGACAGACAAGGCCGGGGAAGGCGCTGGCGAGGCGGGGGCCCAATAGAATAGTTGATTGTTTTGGTCAGGAATACCATAATTCCGTCGTCGCGGGTCACACTTCCGGAGGCAAGCTTGACAGTTGTTCAGCAACAGGCGCCCACACCGCTGTTCTTCAGTGACAGCGCCGTCGCCAAAGTACGTGAGCTTATTGAGGAGGAGGGTAATCCCGACCTCAAACTCCGCGTGTTCGTGACAGGCGGAGGCTGTTCGGGGTTCCAGTACGGGTTTTCCTTCGATGAGAATCAGGAGGAGGACGATACCGCCATTGAGCGTGACGGGGTCACGCTGCTGGTGGACTCCATGAGCTATCAGTATTTGGTTGGAGCGACCATCGAGTACCAGGAGGGACTGCAAGGATCCCAGTTCGTCGTCCAGAACCCCAACGCCAAGTCGACCTGTGGCTGCGGGAGCTCCTTCTCCATCTGAATCCCGACACCCTGCTTAGGCGGGGTACAGGGCGCCCAAAATTCTCGGCCCTCGTGCCCCGGTCACTTCCGGCAAATTGCCGGGCTTCCCTTCCACGGCCTGTTTGGCCAGCCAGGCAAAGGCCACGGGTTCCACCCATTCCGGCGCCAGCCCCAGTGCCTCGGTGGACGCCAAGCGCGCGGGTGCCAGGGCTCGGGCCAGCGCCGCCATCAGCAGCGGATTCCGGGTGCCGCCACCGCAGACATACACGGTATCTGCCCCCGGCTCCGGCAGCTGCCGGGCGATCGACTGGGCCGTCAGCTCCAATAAGGTGCGTTGAACATCCTCTGGGGCCAGCCCGGGGTGCCGGGTCAGAACGGTTTTTAGCCAGTCCAGATTGAACCGCTCCTTGCCCGTACTCTTGGGGGCGGGGCGATCGAAATAGGCATCGGACAGCATGTCCTCCAGCAGCGCTTCGTCGACCGTTCCCTCGGCCGCCCAGTGGCCGTCCGCATCATAGGCCCGACCGGTCTGGTGCTGGCACCAGGCGTCGAGTAGGGCGTTGGCCGGCCCGGTGTCGAAACCGAACACGGTGGCATGGGCGTCGGCCGGCAGCCAGGTGATGTTGGCGATACCGCCGAGGTTCAGAATGCAGCGGTTTTCAGACCGGGAACCAAAGAAGGCCTGGTGAAAAGCGGGAACCAGCGGCGCACCCTGGCCGCCGGCGGCCACGTCGCGGCGACGGAAATCCGCGACAGTGAGAATGCCGCAAGCCTCAGCAATGATGGCGGGGTTGCCGATCTGAAGGGAAAAAGGGGCTGACCCTGTCGGCTGGTGGCGTAGGGTCTGGCCATGACTGCCGATGGCACGAATCTGCTCCGGCGCGAGGCCCGCTTTGGCAATGACCGCCTGGGCGGCGCTTGCGAATAGCTGGCCGACCCGGGTATCCAGCTCCCCCAGGTCATCCGGTGTGGCCTGGTTCTGGCTGGCCAGCAGCAGCCGCTGGCGCAGATCGGTGGGGTAGGACTGGGCGTGGCTCCCGTGCATCTCCACTTGGCCGTCGCGGAACGAAACCAGCACCGCGTCAACACTGTCCATACTGGTGCCGGACATAAGCCCGAGCCAGGCAGCCATGGGACTACTCGTTTCCAGCCAGGGCAACGCGCTGGTTGCTTTCCCGGAAACGGTCGAATTGGGCGATCCGCTGTCCGGTCACCTGCTTGAACCGGGACATTTCCGATGCCGGGATCGGCTTGGCATCCGGAAGCTTCACGGTGCGGGAGTTCTTGGGGGCGCCATTGACCCGAAATTCGTAGTGCAGATGAGGGCCGGTGGCCAGGCCGGACGAGCCCACATAGCCGATGGTCTGCCCCTGCTTGACCTTGACCCCGCTCTTGATGCCCTTGCCGATCCGGCTCATGTGGGCGTAGAGCGTGGTGATGTTGTCGCCGTGTTGCAGTACGACGGCACGGCCATAGCCGCCTTTCCACCCGGCGAAACGCACACGGCCACTGCCTGCGGCCTTGATCGGCGTCCCTGGGGGCGCGGCGTAGTCGGTACCTTCGTGGGGGCGAACCACGTTCAGCACCGGATGCCGGCGCTGAAGGTTGAACGGCGAGGAGATCCGGGCGTTGATGGGGGTGCGCAGGAAGGCCTTGCGCATGCTTTTGCCTGTGGGAGTGTAGTAGTCGCTCTCTCCTTGGCTGTCGGTATAGAGAATCGCCACGTTCTCCTCGCCCTGATTGACGAATCGGGCCGACAGGATGCGGCCGGTGCCAAACCGTTCGCCATCCAGATACAAGGCTTCGTAGAGCACTTCGAACCGGTCGCCCTTGCGGACATCGTACACAAAGTCGATATCCCAGCCGAAAATGCCGGCCAGCTCCATGGTCAGGCGATCATCCAGCCCGGCCTCGCGGGCGGCGAGATAAAGTGAACCGTCGATTTCTCCGGCCGCGAAGGCGGGACGGGCTTCGGGCTCACGGAGGTGGGTCTGCCCCTGAAAGCCGTCTTCCGTACGCTGGATCTTCAGCGTTTCCAGGCGGTTGCGTTGCAACTCCACGGCAGCCAGATCGCCCAGACTGTCGGTGGCGAAGCGGATGGTTTCGCCCGCGTAGAGACGCTGAAGCTTTTCAGCCTCACCGTCACCGTGAATCACGGAAAGCATGATGCGGTCGTTGAACCCGGCCTTTTTGAACAGGGTGGAGAGGGTGTCGCCGGACCGGATCTCGAATGCCTGCCACTGCAGCTCCGGCTCCACCGCTGCTTGATGCTCCGGCTCGGTGATCTTACCCCGGGCAGGGATGACGGCTGCCGGGCTCTGCGGCTCGAGTGTCGCGAGAGGGCCGCCGCTGGCGCCACTGCCTTCAATGAGCTCAGAAACGGCCAGGGTGCCCTGTTCCAGGTCCAGCGCGTAGGAGATGCGTTTGGCCTCAACATTGCTGCTTGGGCTCATCAGCGCCGCGGCAGTCACCATCACGCCGGCGACTGCGGCTATGGTGATGTGGGTCTTGGGAAACATTTTCAGCACGTCTGGTACCCGTTTTGATCGGTATTCCGGCGGCTTGGGCCACCTTATTAAAGCTGTTGTTCAACTATAGACCAACAGGTTACCGTATAAAGCGTAAACGGGACAGCGTGGAACATTACGGTTGCTGTTCCAACCTCCGGATTTCTCCTGGCGCGATTGCTATAATACGCCGCCTTCGCACCGGCGAGTGCGAGCGGGATATCCCACTTTAACAATCGAGCGGGTAACGCACAGATTTCTTTTGTTGAGGTCTGTAACGGTCTGAATCCATCACTACAGAAGCGGGGACGTGTTGTTCATGGCATCGATCGATGAAGCACTGGCCATCATCAAGCGAGGTGTTGACGAGCTGATTCCGGAGGAGGAGCTGGTCGAGAAGCTCAAGCAGGGGCGCCCGCTCCGGATCAAGGCCGGGTTTGATCCCACAGCGCCAGATCTTCACCTCGGGCACACGGTGCTCATCAACAAACTGCGGCAGTTCCAGGACCTGGGGCACGAGGTCATTTTCCTCATTGGTGACTTTACCGGCATGATCGGTGATCCGACCGGCAAAAGCGCTACCCGACCGCCGTTGACGGAAGAACAGGTGCGGCAGAACGCGGTGACCTATAAAGAGCAGGTGTTCAAGATTCTGGATCCGGAAAAGACCCGGGTTGTTTTCAACTCCGAATGGATGAGCCAGATGACCGCCGCCGACATGATCAAGCTGGCCGGCCAATACACCGTGGCGCGCATGCTGGAGCGGGATGATTTCACCAAGCGCTATCGCGCCGAGCAGCCCATCGCTATCCATGAGTTCCTCTACCCGCTGGTGCAGGGGTATGACTCGGTGGCGCTTGAGGCGGACGTGGAACTGGGGGGGACCGATCAGAAGTTCAACCTGCTGATGGGGCGTATTCTGCAAAAGCATTACGGCCAAGAGCCTCAGGTCATCCTTACCATGCCGATCCTCGAAGGGCTGGACGGTGTCCAGAAGATGTCCAAGTCGCTAGGCAACTATGTTGGGGTCAACGATGCTCCGGGGGAAATGTACGGCAAGCTTCTGTCGATGCCAGACGAGCTGATTTGGCGTTACTTCGAACTGCTCAGCTTTCGCCCTATTGAAGAAGTGGAGGCGTTCCGCAAGGCGGTAGCCGAGGGCGCCAATCCACAGGACTACAAGAAACTCCTGGCGGAAGAAATCATTACGCGCTTCCATGGCGCGGAGGCGGCGCGTACCGCCCATAAGTCGGCGGGCAATCGGGTCGCGCTGGGCGAAATTCCGGAGAATGTCCCCGAAGTCAGGGTCTCCCTGGAAGGGCAGGCGGAGCTGCCGATCACCGCGGTTCTCCGGCTGGCCGGCCTGGTTAAGAACGCTGCCGCCGCCCGGGATGTCCTGGCGCGTGGTGCGGTCTATGTCGATGGCCGGAAGTTCGAGGGAGAGCGCGCCTTTGTCGCGGGTGATGACTGTGTCATTCAGGCGGGCAAGAAGAAAGTGGCACGGGTTTTGATCGTTTCCTGACCGGAGTGGTCGGAAAATGGGCCTCCGAGAAGAAAAAATAAATTTTTTTCCCGCAGGCCGTTGACAGTTTTCCGTGGGGCTGTA
>NZ_MSCW01000012.1 GCF_001981305.1 Marinobacter lutaoensis
TGCTTTTATAACAGCCAACGGCTGCACAGTGGCCTTGGCTACCGAACTCCGATAGAGTTCGAGGGAATTAAATGATGGGGCGTGTCCAATTTATTGGGGGAAGTCCACGCCGCTTCGCGGCGCGGCTTAACTCAGGCGTTAGGCACCGAGTTACCCACGGACAGTAGATACCTTCTATGTTCAGTGCAATGAATCAGCATAAGTATCTCGATATGATTGAGATACAAGAGACCTATAAAGATTGTCTCAGGATAGTGATAGCTGAGGCTTGTGTATCTGGTGCTGCCCCAGCAACATCATCAGAAGACGAGCCAAATGAGGCTCTACGAAAGATATTAAACGAGAGCAAGCCCATAGAGGTGACCGACAGCAGTGCCCACTATGAAATTGTCTTCGATGACTACATAGCATATGCAGTAACGAATGAGAGTTATGCTGGAGGCATGGAAGAAAAATTCGAGGGAAGACTTGCACGGGTTTATTCGGAGTCAGCGTTTCTCAACTATATTAGCCAAGGTACATTCGCTACAGCAGAGTACCCAGGTCCGTTTGTACACTACGGCTTTTGCTGCCTAAACCAAATCATAGATATTGTTTCTGAAAAGCCTCCAACGGTGAAATTAATCAATGCCTAACAAAGGCAGGCATGGCGACGCCCATTACATTGCGCCTTCGGCTCCATTCCATGGGCGCGCATGCTGCAAGCGTTGAGGCTGTAGGAAAACGCCGGCGGTGCTGGGTTGATCGAATTTGATCAATAAATGAACTAAAAAATGGGGCTACTCTTAAAATCTGGAGTACTCGTCATCGAAAATGTACCCAGATTTTACGTAGTGTAATCCCCCCAGATAACAATCGAGGTTTTGAGTAGAGACTTTTACAATGATCGCAAAGGGAGCGACAGATGAAGAAGTCTCGATTCACCGACAGCCAAATCATGGCAATCTTGAAGCAGCACGAAGCCGGAGTTTCGGTGGCTGAGCTGGCACGGGAACACAATGTCAGCACGGCACTGATCTATCAGTGGCGCTCGAAGTTTGGCGGCATGGACGCGTCCATGATGAAGCGTCTGAAGGAACTGGAAGCAGAGAATGCCCGCCTGAAGAAGATGTACGCCGAAGAGAGACTCAAGGCCGAGTTGCGTCAGGAAGCCTTGGAGGGAAAGTTGTAAGGCCATCTCAACGCCGGGAGATGGCCAGGAAGGGCGTAGCCAGGCACGGCATCAGTATCCGGTTGGCCTGCGAGGTGTATGGCATCAGCGAGACCTGTTATCGCTACCGGGCGAAACTCAGTGGCGAGAACGCGCTGGTCGCTGACTGGCTGTTGCGACTTACTCAGACCCACAAACGCTGGGGCTTTGGCCTGTGCTTTCTGTATCTGCGCAATGTGAAGGGCTACAGCTGGAACCATAAGCGCGTGTATCGCATTTATCGGGAATTGGAGCTGAATTTACGCATCAAGCCCCGGCGCCGAATCCAGCGGGATTATCCGGGCGAACGGGATGTTCCAACGGCGCCCAACCAGGTCTGGTCGATGGACTTCATGAGTGATCAGCGGCAAGACGTTCCGGACATTCAATGTGATCGACGACTACAACCGGGAAGGCCTCGGCATTGAAGTCGACCTGTCCTTGCCCGCGCAACGGGTGATTCGTGCACTGGATCAGATCATTGAATGGCGCGGCAAGCCCGCCGCTATTCGTTGTGATAACGGGCCAGAATACATCTCACAATCACTGATCAACTGGGCTAACAGAAACCGGATTACGCTGATCTACATTCAGCCCGGCAAGCCCACTCAGAATGCCTACATTGAGCGCTTCAATCGGACCGCACGGCATGAGTGGCTGGATTTGCATCAGTTCGAAAGCATTGCTCATGCTCAGCTTCTGGCCACTCAGTGGCTTTGGCAGTACAACAACGAACGACCGAATACGGCTATTGGAGGAATACCCCCATCGAGGCTGTTGCAAGTGGCTTAACCTCTACTCTAAAAAGCGGTTAAAAATGGGGGGATTACAGTGCAAGTGTCAAAGAAACCGCTTTCGCTTAATGAACGGGCCTCGAGCCAGCACATAGTCTGATTCAAGCCCTCCAAGTCGGGGGCTGCCGTCTGACGCTTGTGTGATGAGCTGCCACTAAACGAAAAGGGCGATGCGGAAACCGAAGCCGAACTGGACCGCGATATCCGCCGGACCAAAAACACCCTCTCGCGGGATGAATCGCTGAACAAAGTCGACCGTTTCCTAAAGAAGAACCGCCCAAGGATGGGCCGCGGAGTCCGTCAAGGTCGAAGACCTGTTTCTAGTCGAAGCTGATCAATAAATGATCTAAAAATAGGGCCGATTCTTAAAATCTGGAGTATTCATCATTGAAAACACTTCCAGGTTTTGCATAGGCGCGGGATCAGACATTGGGGCGAGAGTTTTTCTACAGCCTCGTTAGCTGTGATTGCCGCACTCGTAAAGTGATACTATAGTGTCACTATCAATTTGGATCAGGGTGAGCCCATGAAAGTTGAGCTTGTCACGAACCTTAAGCGTCAAGCCACAAAGATTCTGGCAGATCTGCATGTGTCTAAAGAGCCGATACTGATCACGGAGCACGGTCAGCCATCCGCATACCTTGTCGATGTGCAAGATTACGAGTTTATGCAGCGCCGACTTGAGCTGCTTGAGGGGCTCTCACGAGGAGAGCGAGCTGTACTTGAGGGAAGAACGTACAGCCAAAGTGAGGCCAGGGAGAAAATGAGTAAGTGGCTGAAGTAATCTGGGCAGAGCCCGCCCTTCAAGAACTGGATGCCATCGCTGAGTACATTGCTCTAGACAATCCTGCTGCCGCAAGCGATCTGGTCCAACAGATTTTCTATAAGACCGAGCGTTTGGAAAACTTTCCTCAATCCGGGCGGATTCCTCCCGAACTCCCCAATTCGGTATACAGGGAGGTAGTGGTTCCACCGTGTCGTATTTTTTATCGTGAGGATGAGAAGCGGGCTCTCATCCTCTATGTCATGCGAGAGGAGCGGCAGCTTCGTGCGTACATGCTTGGAAGCAGCTAACCAGGCGCGTCACTTGGATGCGTTTGTCTCTAAGCCCACTGTAAGGGCAAGGATCATGGAGGTGCAGGAAATTGATTGATAGCTGGTCCATCGTGTTCGGCCTGATATTCGGTTCCATTGGGCTGGGATACTTTATCTACGGTAAGAAGCAATCAAACATCGTGGCGCGTTATAGCGGTATCGCGCTCATGTTCTATCCATATTTTATTGATAACAGGTATGCAGTTTTGATTGTAGGGGTAGTGCTAATGGCCCTGCCAAAATTTATAGAGTCTTAGCAACAGCTGGGTGACGCATGAAGAGGAATCGTGTCGACATGGGTCATGTCGAAGAGAGCCGGTCGGCGGCTCGTTGCTGTCCTCAGCAGGGATCTCGGTGTTGTTGGCCCGGCACCCGGTGTAACGGCGGATCACCATGCGGCAACTGAATCCCCGGGCTCTGGAATACCTCAACGCGCTCTCCCGGTTCGGCAGCCTGCGCAAGGCGGCCGCGCGCCTGAGCGTGGACCCGGCCACAGTCAGTCGGCTGTTGAACCAGCTGGAGCAATCCATAGGGTTGCCGGTCTGGGACCGCAGCAACAGTCGTAAGCCGATTACCGCCGCAGGCCACGAGCTGCTGCTGTACTACCGCCAGATGTGTGCCAACGAGGCGGCGGCTTTGTCTAGAATTCACGATCTGAAAGAGCTGCAGCGGGGCGAGGTCAGTATCGCGATCGGTGAAGGGTTCATCTCCGACCTGATTTCTCACTCATTGCAGAGTTTCCTGGCGTCCTATCCAGGGATCCGTCTCAACATTGAAATGGCTGGGGCCCTGGAGGCGGTACAGCTGTTGGAGGAGGATCAGATTGATTTTGCCGTGACCTATGCGTCCGCGCCCCATCCCAAGCTGCGGACCCATGTGGAAACCCTGCACCCTCTCGATCTGATTGTCCCTCCCGACCATCCCCTGAGCCTCAGGCCGGCTCCCATTGCACTCAATGAGATCGTCGACTACCCACTGGCGTTGATCGACAGCACCACGGGTATGGGGCGCTTGGTCAATCTGGCACAGGAAACCAATCATTTACGTCTTGAGCCGCGCTTGCGGACCAACTCTGTATCGGTTCTGAAGAGCTTTGTCTCGTCTGGCATTGGCATCACGTTCATGCCCGCGCTGACGGTCAGTACAGAGATTGAGGCCGGGCGAATCAAGGCGTTGCCCCTGGCCGACGCGGTATTGGCCAATGCACGTGCCCGGGTGATCAGTATCGCGGACCGGGAGATGACGTTGCCGGCCCAGGCGTTGCTCAACCACCTGCGTAGCCATGCCCACTTTTTGAACTGTGATGTCCCTGCACATTTGCGTTGATTTTTTGGCAACATAAACCGTATTGACTCGTCAACAAAGCAACAGCTACGGTCATCTCAAACGACACATAAGATGTTAAGGAGAGATCATGACCAAACAGCTATCTGTGAAAAATGTCCTGATACTGTTGAAAGGGCTTGTGCTCGGGGCGGGTTTGACGGTGGCCGGCACTCTGCAGGCGCAAACGATCAACCTCAGCTACAACGGTGCTCCGGATCCCGATAAAAATGCAGTACACCTGTTCGCCTCCAATCTGAAAAAGCTGGTGGAGGAGAAAACGGATGGTGATCTGACCTTGAATCTGTATCCCAACAGTATGCTGGGTGAAGAGCAAGAGCGGATGGAACAGGTGATGAACACGCCCAGCCTGAACATTGCCTCTTTCGCCGGCATTGCGCCGCAGTTCCCGGAGATTTTCGTTAGCGCCACGCCTTTCATGTTTGACGGCTTCGACAGTGCCCGCGCATTCTTTGACACGGGTGAATACTGGAAAGCTTCTCAAGAAGAGTTCTACAAGCGCACCGGTACCCGGATCTTGGCGGTTGTCGAAGAGGGCGGATTCCTGGCGTTCACCAACAGCAAGCGACCGATCCACAAACCGGCCGATTTCGAGGGGTTGCGTTTCCGGGCCATGGATAAGAGCCAGGTTGCCCTGTACGAGTCATTCGGCGCGTCCGGTACCCCAATTCCCTGGACCGAGGTCTATATGGCGCTGCGTACGGGCGTGGCTGATGGTCAGATGAACCCGCCCATGTACATCATTCTGGGCAGCCTGTTTGAGGTGCAGAAGTACCTGACACTGGCCAACATCCAATACTCCGACCAGTTTCTGGTCGCCAACGGTGAGTGGTTCGACAATTTGAGCGAGCGCGAACGCAAGGCGCTGGAAGAGGCGGTGGCTGAAGCCAATGCTCTCAACCGGCAAGCCGTCGAGTCCCAGGTCGAGGCGCGTATTCAGTTCCTCGCCGACAAGGGCATGGAGGTGTACCGCCCGACCGCCGAAGAGCTGGATGAGTTTCGTCGTATCAGTCGTCCATCCTATCTCCAGTGGCTGGAAGAGCAGGGCATCGATCAGAAGTGGATCGATCTGGCGCTCAAGGACGCCGGCCTGAAATAACCTTCAGAGTGGGCGGATACCGGGTATCCGCCCCGAGACCCGTCCCATGATTGAGTCCATACGTCGGCGCCTGTCCCAGGGGTTGCTGGTTCTTGCCAGTGCGATGCTGGTCGTCAACCTTCTGGTATTACTCTATGGCGTGTCTGCTCGCTATCTGTTTAATTTTTCACCGATATGGATGGATGAAGGCGCCCGGTATCTGGTCATCGGTAGTGTGATGCTCTGTGCCGGCACGGTTTACCTGGACGATGAGCACATGCGGGTGGCGATCATGCAGCGTTTCTTCAAGGGCCGCTGGGGGCTGCTGGTGTCGTTTTACCACTGGCTGGTCGTGCTGCTGCTGAGTGCTTTCATCACCTGG
Source organism: Marinobacter lutaoensis (assembly GCF_001981305.1). Taxonomy (GTDB): domain Bacteria; phylum Pseudomonadota; class Gammaproteobacteria; order Pseudomonadales; family Oleiphilaceae; genus Marinobacter; species Marinobacter lutaoensis. The sequence continues at coordinate 5,883 of NZ_MSCW01000012.1, forward strand.
ATCAGTGCGCGCTATGCCCTGTCTATCTCTCGCTTCATGACCCCAGGGCTTGGTATCAGCAAGAGCATTCCACTGTTCAGTCTGCCTATGGGTTTCGGGGCTCTGTGTCTGCTGACACTGCTCCGTGGTCCGGTCCTACACAGCGTGCCCCCAACAGAGAGCTGATCCATGATGTTAGCTGCAATGCTGGCGGCCTTCGTCGTCAATGTACTTCTAGGGCTTCCCCTGTTCGTGTGCTTGCTGCTGGCTGCGTTGACAGGGTTTCTGTTTGTTGACCCGGCGCTGATTCCGCGCATGCTGCCTCAACAGATGTTCGCCGGAATCGATGCGTTTTCGCTCATGGCCATCCCGCTGTTTATCCTGGCGGGCAACTTGATGAACGCCGCTGGACTCACTCCACGGCTGATCGACCTCGCCAAGGCTTTGGTGGGCCATTTGAAAGGGGGACTGGGTTATGTCAATGTCGTGTCCAGCGTATTTTTCGCCGGCGTGAATGGCTCGGCAGTGGCCGACACGTCGGCACTCGGCTCTCTGTTGGTGCCAGCCATGAAAAAAGAGGGCTACTCCAAGGCATACGCAGCCGGCCTGACTGCTGGCAGCTCTCTGATCGGGCCAATCATCCCCCCCAGTATTTTCATGATCCTGTATGCCTCGCTGACCAACACATCGGTTGGCGACCTGTTCCTGGCCGGTGTAATACCCGGGCTGATCCTGGGTTTGGCATTTATGATCATGAACGGAGTGTATGCTCACCGGGCGAACCTCCAAGTAACCGGCCGCAAACCCAGCCTCGGGGGGATTCTGGTTGCCCTGTATCGTTCCGCCCCGGCCCTGATGGCCCCCTTCATCATTGTGGCGGGCATTGTCTTCGGGTTTGTGACACCGACGGAGTCGGGGGCGTTGATCGTGGCCTATGCTGCGATTCTTGGCCTTGTTACCCGGAACCTGAACTGGCAGGGAATTCGACAGGCGGTTGCCGAAACCGTGCGCCTGACCAGCGCTATCTTCATGATCATTGCGGCCTCGGCCGTGGTCAGTTGGTTGCTGGCGTTCGGTCAGGTGCCAAGCCAGTTTTCGGTTCTGCTGGAACCGTTCGCCGATAGCCCGACACTGACGTTGCTGCTGTTGAGCCTGATCACCTTCGTTACCGGCATGTTGATGGAGGAAGTCTCTGCCCTGATGCTGTTAACCCCGGTGTTCGTACCGGTTGCCATGCAGGCGGGGGTCGACCCTGTCCACTTGGGAATTGTCATCACGATGAATATCACCATTGCCCTGATCACACCCCCGATGGGCGCCTGTGTCTTCGTCGCGGCCGCTGTCAGCAAAGTGGAGCTCAGCATGATGTTCCGGTCGATATGGCCGTTCGTGCTGGTTGCGATGTGCACGCTGGTGCTGCTCATCCTGATGCCCCAACTCACCCTGTTTTTACCCAACCTTCTTGAATAACCATGACCAACCCCAAAACCCCACTTGCCGAAGCCCCGATCCCCGATCACCCTCTGCCGGACTGGAGTGCCCTGCGTGACATCCCGATTGTGGAGCGGAACGACCCGCTGTTGCCGACCAGCCTGAGTCCGGGGCTGGCCACCTATCCCGCCTACTACAAGATGGGGGTTCCCCATGCGGTCGACGAGTGCTTTGTCCGCCGCGAGGTGTTTGACCGGCTGATGCTGGCGAGCCAACGGCTGCCCGCCGGCATGCGGCTGGTGGTTCTGGACGGCTGGCGCCCATTCATCGTGCAGCAGTACCTGTTCGATACCCTGATCAACCTGCTCCAGCACGCCCGACCGGACCTGGACGCCGATGCCCGGTATGCGTTCACCCGTACCTTGGTTTCACCCCCGAGTACGGATCCGGAGGCTCCCAGCCCGCACCTGACCGGAGGCTCGGTGGACGTCACCCTGAGTGACGCCGACGGGCGCCTGCTGGATATGGGCACGCTGTTTGATGAAGCCAGCCCGCTGTCCTGGAGCGCGGCCCTCGAAGACCCGGTGCACGACGACCGGTACGGTGAGGCGCGGGTCCATCGGCGCATTCTCTATAACGCAATGACCGGTGCCGGTTTCACCAATCTGCCCAGTGAATGGTGGCATTACGATTTTGGCAACCAGCTCTGGGCCCTGCACCGGGGCGAGCCCCGGGCCATCTACGGCGCCACGCGGCCGCCGGGTGTGGAGCGGCTGTGGCAGCATCAGCTGGGGCTGAAGGGGCACAGCTGACGCGGGTGCCCGGGGCCGCGCCGTGTCATTTCCCGGCCCGGCTGTCATCCAGCGGCAGGGCCAGGCTTTCCTTTACCTCTTCCATCACGATGTAGCTTTTGGAGTTCTTGACGCCGGGCAGGGTCAGCAGCATCTCTCCCAGCAGGGCCCGGTATTCGGAGATGTCGCTGATGCGGGCTTTGATCAGGTAGTCCGAGTCCCCGGACACCAGGTGGCACTCCAGAATGTAGGGCAGTCGCTCGACGGCCTGGCTGAACTCCTGAAAGGAATCCGGAGACTGGTAGGACAGGGAAATTTCCACGAACACCAGCATGTTGTAGCCCAGCAGCTTCGGGTTCAGGCGGGCGTAATAGCCTTCGATGTAGCCTTCCTTTTCCAGCCGCCGTACCCGTTCGATGCAGGGGGTGGAGCTCAGGCCGACCTTGTCGGCGAGGTCCACATAGCTGATCCGGCCATCGTTCTGCAGGGTTCTGAGGATGCGGATGTCCAGTTTGTCCAGGGGGCGTTTCCTGCTGTCGGGCATGAATTTATTTCCACTGTTAATGTGAGTTTGTTTGTTGTTTTAGCCTGATTATTCATGAAAAACAAAATTTTCTTCTGGCAATTTGGTAATACACTGGGGATATCACATGTTTTGATTTCCATTGTCAGGGAGCCGTTTCATGAACGTTCTGGTGATGGGCAGCGGCGTTATCGGAGTGACCACCGCTTGGTATCTGGCCCGGGCGGGGCACGAGGTGACTGTGGTCGACCGGCTGGACACCCCGGCCACGGAAACCAGTTACGCCAACGCCGGTATGCTGTCATTCGACTATTCCACGCCCTGGGGAGCTCCCGGTGTGCCGCTCAAGGCCGTCAAGTGGATGCTGCAGGACATCTCCCCGCTCTACTTCAGCCCGGGGGATCTGGACACCCGGGCCCTTGGCTGGATGCTGAAGATGCTGGGGCAGTGCACCGCCGAGGCCTTCGAGGTGAACAAGGAGCGCATGTTGCGGGTGGCCCGCTACAGTGCCGAGTGCTTCCGGGAATTGAACCGCGAGCTCAGCCTGGACTACGACATGCGCATGAAGGGGACCCTGGAAGTGTTCCGCAGCCACCGGGAACTGGATGCCGCCGCCAAGGACGTGGCGGTTCTGGAACGCTGCAACGTGCCCCATGAGATGGTGGATGTCGCCACCTGTATCCGGCACGAGCCGGCCCTGGCCAACGTGCAGGAAAAAATCGTCGGTGGTCTGTACCTGCCGGGGGATGGCACCGGCGACTGTTTCAAGTTCACCAACGCCCTGGCGAACGAGTGCCGGAAACTGGGCGTGGTCTTCCGGATGAACACGGAGATTCTGTCCATCGACGTTGTCGGGGGGCGGGTCATGTCCGTGACCACCTCCGCCGGTGCGCTCACCGCCGACAAATACGTGGTGGCCCTGGGCACCTACGCGCCGGCGCTGCTGGACAGCATCGGTATCCGCCTGCCGATCTATCCCCTCAAGGGCTACTCCCTGACCATGCCGATTCTGGACGAGCGCCGGGCTCCGGTTTCCACCGTCATGGACCAGAAGTACAAGGTCGCGGTGACCCGGTTCGACGACCGCATCCGGGTCGGTGGCATTGCCGAGATCGCCGGCTTCAACAAGGCCCTGACTCCGAAACGCCGCGGCGCCATCGAGTTTTCCGTCCGGGACCTGTTCCCGGGGGCCGGCGACCTGGAGCGGGCGGAATTCTGGACCGGCCTGCGCCCGATGACGCCGGACAGCGTGCCGATTCTGGGCGAGACCCGCTATGACAACTTGGTCCTCAACAGCGGCCACGGCACCCTGGGCTGGACCATGTCCCTGGGCGCATCCCGGTTCGTCGCGGATGTGGTGACCGGCCGAACGCCGGACATTGATCCGGACGGCCTGTCCGTCGCCCGCTACCACCGCTGATGCCAGAAACGTTCGAGTACGAGGTTCGTCACCATGGCCAGACCGGCAACCGTCACCATCGACCTGGACGCCATCGCCCACAACTACCGGGTCGCCAAATCCCAGGCGCCGGCGCGGAAAGCGCTGGCGGTCGTTAAAGCCAACGCCTATGGTCACGGTGCCATCGACGTCGCCCGGAAACTGGAGACGGAGGCCGACGGCTTTGCCGTTGCCTGCATCGAGGAAGCCTTGGAGTTGCGCGAGGCCGGCATCCGCAACCCGATCCTGCTGCTGGAAGGTTTTTTCCAGGCCGATGAGCTGGCCGACATCGGCCGCCACGATCTCTGGACGGTGGTACACAACCAGGCCCAGCTGGACGCCATCGCGCGGGCGGATCTGTCCGCGCCGCTGAACGTCTGGCTGAAGCTGGACACCGGCATGCACCGGCTGGGTTTCGCGCCGGACGCGTATCGGGCCGCGTACCGGCGCCTGAAGGCCCTGCCGCAGGTGCGTAGCCTGACCCTGATGAGTCATTTCACCTCGGCGGAAGACCCCGCCAGCCCGGCCACCCGGCATCAGCTGGAACGGTTCGAGCGCGTCAGCCGCGACTGCCCGTCGCCCAGAAGCTTTGCCAACTCCGCCGCCACCATGACGTTGCCCGAGGCGCACCACGACTGGCAGCGGCCGGGCATCATCCTGTACGGGGCGTCGCCGTTCGTGGCCGACCCGGAAGTGCAGGCCCAGCTGAAGCCGGCGATGACGCTCACCTCCGAAGTCATTGCCGTGCGTGAGCTGCGGCCCGGGGAGGCCATCGGCTACAACGGCACCTGGGTCTGCGAGGCGCCGACCCGTGTCGGCACGGTGGCCATGGGCTATGCCGACGGCTACCCTCGCCAGGCCCGAAATGGCACGCCGGTGCTGGTGAATGGCCAGCGCAGCCGGCTCCTTGGCCGGGTGTCCATGGATATGCTGATGGTGGACCTGACCGGTCTGGAGGCCGGTGTCGGGTCAAGCGTGGAATTCTGGGGCAGGAACCTCCTGGCCAATGAGGTGGCGCCCTGGTGCGACACCATCGCCTACACCCTGTTCACCGGCATCACCCGCCGGGTACACCGCCGGGTTCTGGGCTGACGGTCTCGGTACACCTCCCGGGCCCGTCGCTGCGACGGAATTGCCCCCTGGCCAAAGAGCAGGGATAATGCAGCCGGCTCTGAAATAACACAAAAACAACCGGAGAGGCTTGCCATGTTGAATCGTGCGTCTCAACCCCTGGTTCGTCTGGTGGAACGCTACCTGCCGGACCCCTACATCTTCGTTCTGATCCTGACCCTGGTGGCCGCCGTTGCCGCGATGCTGGTGGAAGGCCAGTCCCCCGTTGCCGTCATGGACATGTGGGGCAAGGGCTTCTGGGGGCTGCTCACCTTCTCGATGCAGATGCTGCTGGTGCTGGTGACCGGTTTCATGCTGGCCAGCACGCCGCTGGTGAAGGGGATTCTGGACCGGCTGGCCTCGATGGCCCGCAACCCGGGCCAGGCGATCCTGCTGGTGACCTACGTGTCCCTGGTGGCGAGCTGGATCAACTGGGGCTTTGGCCTGGTGGTCGGTGCCCTGTTCGCCAAGGCGCTGGCCCGGCGCATCCAGGTGCATTATCCGCTGCTGATCGCCAGTGCCTACGGCGGTTTCGTGGTCTGGCACGGCGGTCTGGCCGGCTCCATTCCGCTGACCATCGCCACGCCGGGGCACTTCACCGAAAGCCAGATTGGCGTGATCGGCACCGGTGACACCATTTTTGCGTTCTTCAACCTGGCCATTGTGGTGGCCCTGTTCATCGTGGTGCCGCTGATCAACCGGCTGATGCTGCCGCCCCAGGACGAGAGCGTGTTCGCGGACCCGAGCAAGATTCAGGACCCGGAGGTGCCGGAAGTGACACCGTCGCGGCCCGCCGAGCACCTGGAAAACAGTCGCCTGCTGGCCTGGCTGGTGGGCTTCAGCGGTGTGGCCTACGCGGTGTATTACTTTGTCCAGGGCGGTGGCCTGAACCTCAACATCGTCAACTTCATGTTCCTGTTCCTGGCGATCGTGCTGCACCAGACGCCCCACCGCCTGCTGGTCAGCCTCAACGAAGCGGTCAAGGGTGGGGCGGGGATCGTCATCCAGTTTCCGTTCTACGCCGGCATCATGGCGATCATGACCCAGTCCGGCCTGGCCGAGACCATTTCCCAGGGCTTTGTGTCCATCGCCACCGAACAGACCCTGCCGTTCTGGAGCTTCATCAGCGCCGGTGTGGTCAACCTGTTCGTGCCGTCCGGTGGTGGTCAATGGGCGGTGCAGGCCCCGGTGATGCTGCCCGCGGCCCTGGCCCTGGGCGCGGATGTGCCGCGGGTGGCGATGGCGGTGGCCTGGGGCGATGCCTGGACCAACCTGCTGCAACCGTTCTGGGCACTGCCGGTGCTGGCGATCGCCGGTCTCCGGGCCAAGGACATCATGGGCTACTGCCTGGTTCTGCTGATCGTCACCGGTGTGGTGATCAGTCTGGGCCTGAGTTTCCTGTAAGCGGCGACGGCTAGACGTCGACCTTGTCGAGCGCGACCGGCAGGCGCAGGGTGAACCGGGTGCCCCGGTCGTGGTCGCAGGGGGATTGCACGTCAAGGCTGCCCTGCAGCACCTGAGTGACCCACTGGTGCACGAAGTGCAGGCCCAGCCCGGTGTTGCCCTGGCCCCGGCGACTGGTCACGAACGGGTCGAACAACCGGGGCCGGATGCCCGGATCGATGCCGCGGCCGTTGTCTTCCACGGTGATCAGCAACCGCCGTCCCTCCGGCCGCGCTGTCAGGGTAATGGTGCCCGGCTCGGCCGCCTGGAACCCGTGCTCCAGAGCATTGACCAGGAGATTCTGTAACACCTGGGAGAGCACCCCGGGGTAGCCCTGCAGGGTCAGGGTGGGGTCGATCCGGTTGTCGATGGTCACCGAATGCTGCTTCAGTTGCGGCTTCAGGGAATGGATGAGGTCCTCGGCGACCTGCCGCGGCGAAAACTCGACGATGTCCTCGTTGCCCCGGTCAACGGCCAGGCGTTTGAAACTGTGCACCAGCTCGGCGCACCGGGTCAGGTTCTGCCGGATCAGCTCGATTCCCTGTTCGGTGTCCTCAAGGTAGGCCTTGAAGTCCGCGCGTGACAGGCCTTGCTCGAAGCCTTGGCGCAAGCTGTCCAGGTTCTGTTGCTGGCGGGCGGCGGCCAGCATGGCGCCGCCAATCGGCGTGTTCAGCTCATGGGCGACGCCGGCCACCATCATGCCCAGGGACGAAAGCTTGGAGGCCTGCACCAGATCCTGCTGCAACAGCTGCTGCTGGCCGAGCAGTTCCTGTTGGCGCTGGCCAGCCTGTTCCAGAGCGACCTTGTCCTGTGCCAGTTGCCGGTTCAGTTGGAGCATGGTCCGCTGCTGCCGGTATTCCCGCCACAACACCACACCCCCCACCGCCAGCAGGATCGCCGCCACCAGCGACGCCTGCATCAGCGCCCTGGACCGGTAACCCTGAATCAGGGACCGCGGGGTATGGGCCAGCAGGTAGGCGTCCACCTGTCCGGTTTCCGGCCGCAGCCGCAGGGATTGGGCGCTGACCACGCCGGTGTCGAACAGGTCCGTGAGCACCTCATGGGTTTGCAGTGCCTGCCAGAGCGCCGGACGGGTGCGCGCCAGGGTCGCTTCCGGGTGATTCAGCTGCTGCCCCCATTCCTGCGCCGGATCGGGGTGCAGCATCCAATAGCCGTCGGGGTTGGCGAGCCTCAGCTGCACCTGGTCGTCGTTCAGCTGCCGCAGGGCGGCCAGCATCGACGCCAGGTTGTAGTTCAGGATCAGCAGTCCGGGCGGCATCCGGCCGTCCTGGCCGGTTTGCAGGGAGACACGGACCGTCGGTTGGAGAGGAACCACCACCCGGCCCCATTCTTCATTGAGATCGATGGGCGAGAAATAGATGCGGTCCGGTGGGGTCTGGATGCCGGCTTGGAAGTAGTAGCGCTGGCTCTTGTCCTGCAACTGGTGCTCGGGGACCGGATAGGCAACCCGGTTGGCCACATCCACGCGGACTTGTTCCTGGCCGGTCGGGTCCAGCCAGCGAAGCTGGATCAGGTCTTCCACGGCATCGTTAAACGAGACCATGACCGCTTCTGCCCGGGCCCGGTCGATCGGTTCCTGCGACAGCGCCTCGGCCAGCTGCCGGTCGTGGGCCAGCAGGCGCAGGGTGTGGCGCATGTCGCCGAGCCGGCTGTGCACTATCGACAACGCCAGGCCAAGCTTACGGTCGTGCTGCTGTCTCAGGCTGTCCAGGGTGCCGGACATGCGGTCGTGGTAAACGATCGCCGCCACCAACAGCGGCAGCACCAGGACCGCGGCCAGCACCGGCAGGTGGAACAGGACGCGTTTTCTGAGGCCGTCCCGGACGACGCTCATGTCTGGGCCAGCCAGTCGACGACATCGTCAACGGACATGGGCCTGGCGAACAGGAAGCCCTGGCCGATGGCACACCCCATGTTGACCAGGTGTGCCCGCTGCGCTTCGGTCTCGATGCCTTCGGCCACCACCGTGTAGCCAAAGCGCCGGCCGAGGGCGATCACGATTTCGGTGACATGTTCGCCGATGCTGCCCGAGCCAAGTTCCTGCACAAAGGAGCGGTCGATCTTGATGGTATCGGCGGGCAGGGTGGCCAGGTAGGCGAGGGACGAATGCCCGGTGCCGAAGTCGTCGATGCTGACGGCCATGCCGCGCTCGCGCAGGGTAGCCAGCAGAGGGGCCACCTCATGGTAGCCCTGCATGGCCTGGGTCTCGGTGATCTCGATTTCCAGCCGGGCCGGATCGACCTGCCCGGAGTCCAGAATCGACAGCAGCTTGCCGACGTAGTCCGGGTTGCACAGGTCGCTCCAGGTGGCGTTGAAGGAGATCGGCAGCGCATGACCCAGACTGGACAGGTACTGCGTGGCGGCCACCGTCTTGCGCAGGATCTGCAGATCCAGAGCATTCAGCAGGCCGGAAGTCTCGGCCAGGGGCAGGAAGGCGCCCGGGGCAATGAAACTGCCGTCCTCTTGGGGCCAGCGCACCAGGGCTTCGAAGCCGACGACCTGGCGGTTGTTCAGGCGTATCTTGGGCTGCAGGAAGATCGTCAGCCGGTCTTCCTCCAAGGCCTGGATGAGCTGTTGCAGCAGGTCGAAATCATTCTGGATGCGGGTCAGCACCTCCGGACGGTAGACGCCGAGGGGCTGCTTTTCCCGCTTGGCGGTGTACAGCACCGTCTGCGCCAGGTGCAGCACCTCCTCGGCCGGGCATTCCCGTTCCACGTCCGCCAGGTTGAGCCGGGCCAGGGTCAGGCGGACCTTGCGGGTGGCACCCTCCAACGGAATGTCCACCAGCGATAGCCCGCGCAGCGCACCGTCGTCGGGCAACCGGTCGCTGGGGCTGAGGACCCCCAGAGTGTCCAGGCCAATGCGCACGAACGGCGTTCCCGGGGGCAATCGGGTGTTCAGGTGCCGGTACAGCTTGGTCATGAACTGCTCCACCGCGGCATGGCCAAAGGTCAGCGTGCGTTCGGCGTAGTCGTTGAGCGAGAACAGCAGAAGCGTGCCAGCCTGCCACTGGCGGCGGGACAGCCGGCGAAGTTCCCGAATCAGCCAGTTGCGATTGTAGATGTCCAGGGAGGCGTCGAAGTAGGACAGGGCGCGGAGCCGGTCAACCAGCATCAGATTGGTAAAGCCCGTTTTGATGTTTTCGCTGAACACGGACAGCAGGCGGATGGTGCTTTCGCTCAAGGGCCCCGGGGTTTTCAGGAGCACGGTATGGACGATCTCGTCTCCCGGTTCATGGAGCAGGGCATTCTGCGGGAAATACAGCACCACGTAGTTGTCCTGGAACTGGTGCCGGCGCGAGCGCAGGGCCTCGTCGATGGCCGGCGCGAACGTCGCCAGGGTGCCGCTGAGTTCGTCCGGCGACTGCCGGTGGCTGTGCCGGAAGGCTCCGAAGCTGCTCAGGACCCTCACGCCGCCGGCTTGCCGGGGGTTGTGCTCCAGGCACAGAATGCCCTCGCCGCCGGTTTCGCCAAGCCCGATGACCTGGGCAATCTGTTGCAGCACCGTGTCCGAGAAATGCTGCAGATCGTATCGGTCGGCAAGATGCTGGCTGGCTTCCACCACCATCTGCAGGCCCATGTGGGCCTGTTCCAGCTCCGCCATGGTCTGCCAGGTGCGCAGGTTGGTGGTGACGATGGAGGGCAGCCGGTCCTGGAGTTCGGACTTGTTCCAGTACTCGTTGATGTCGTATTCCTGAATCACCCGGGCCCGGGGCGCGACGCCGGGCTGGCCGGTCAGCAGCACGATGCGCACGGTCTGGTTGCCCAGGGTGTTGCGGATGGTCTCCACCAGGCGCAGCCCGGCGTCCTCCTCCTCCATCACCACATCCAGCAGGATCAGGCCGATGTCGGTCTGGTTGGCGAGCAGCACCGCCGCCTCCGTGGCGGAGTTGGCGCTGAGCAGCTCCACCGGCCGGCCCAGCACCGTGAGCCCGCGCAGGCCGTAGGTCAGGGACGCCTGGTACCCCCGGTCGTCCTCGACACTCAGCACTTTCCAGGGGGGGCGCCCTCTGGCCCCGCTCCCCGGTCGCGTCGGGTGGGGCCGTATCCTGTTCGTCGTCGATGAACGAAAACTGCTCGTCAGTGCCCGCCATTCCCTTGCCTTACCTCGCTCCCTGTTTCCTTGCAATTTAGCTGGTGTATACAAAATAGACAATCCCGATGGGTGGGGGGGCTAGCGCCAAATGCCGCCCGGCCGCCAACGGGGGGGCTGGAGGTGTTCCGGTGTGCGCGGCCAGGTGCGGGGGTGGTGCGGCCAGTCTCGGGCCGCGGGGGTGAGGGCCAGCAGGCGTCGGATGCGTTCGCTGGTGGCCGGGTGGGTGCGCAGCCAGGAGGGTTCGGGGTTACCCCAGCCGGGCAGCAGCCAGCCGCGCCAGGACAGGTTGGCCCGCTCGATTTTGGCCAGGGCCGAGGCCAGTCCTTCGGGGTCGCCGGTCAGCCGGGCGGCGGCCAGATCGGCGTCGAACTCCCGGACCCGGGATAGGCCCAGTTGCGCCAGCAACGCCAGCTGCGGAGCCACCGCCAATAGAATCAGAGCGATCCAGGGGATATCCACCGGCATCAGCAGCATCAGGGGCAGCGCCAGAATCAGCAACAGCAGGCCCGCCAGCGACAGCAGGCTGGTGAGGCGGCTGGCGGCATCGGCCAGGGTCATCACGAACAGGTCGCCGTGGGCGATGTGGGACATTTCGTGGGCCAGTACCCCGGTGATCTCCCGGGGCGTCAGGCTGCGCAGCAGACCTTCGGTGACCGCCACCGACGGCTCGTTACGGCTGCCCACCGCGAACGCGTTGATGGTGTGGCTGGGTACCACGTACAGGCGGGGGGTGCGGGGCAGTTCCGCCCGTTCCGCCAACCGCTGCAACAGGGCCCACAGGTCCGGGGCCAGCTGCGGCGGCAGGACGCGTGCCCGGTAGGCGGCCAGGGTCAGCCGTCCCCCGGCTGCCGGGGCGCTCAGCACCGCGATCAGGCCGGCGGCCAGGGCCAGCCAGCGGCCGCTTTCACCAAACAGCAACTCCCCCAACAGCGCCACCAGCCCCAGCAAAAACAGGATCAGCAGAATGCTCTGGATGCGGTTGCGCCAAGCGGAGCGTTGCCAGGTCGACGGTGTCCCTTGGTGTCCGGTCATGGCGTGCCTCGTGCATGGAGTCTCTCTCTCTGGTAGTGGGGGAGGACGCGGGTGTTTTCAACGGAACATGGTCATTCTCTGCCCAACTTACTAAGATGTCATGAACACAGGGTCTTCTCGGCGGTCATGGTGTCGGCGGGCGGGCGCTCTTCCTCACCTGGACTCTCGGGAACCCGATATGAAGTTTTTTGCCTCCCTGCTGTTGGCGGTGGTCACCCCGGCCGCCTACGCCGCCGACTCTTTGGTTCGAATCGACTGCCTGGACGAGACCGATGGGGCTGCCGTCTACCTCGACGGCGAGTACCAGTTCGACTGCGAGCCCTTTGCCAAACGCCCCATCCTGACCCAGGCCGGCGAGCATGAGGTGACGGTGGTCAAACCGCTGGACCGGGAGTACGAACGGGTGTTTACCCAGACCCTTGAGCTCCGTGCCGGTGAGCCGCAACGGGTACGGGTGTCGTTGCCAGCCCGGACCCTGACCGCATACGGCCGTGAGCAGGAGGCCCTGCGCCGTGAGCAGGCCCGGATCGCCGCGGAGAAGGCGGAACAGGAACGCCAGGAACGGGCGCGCCTGGCTGCAGAGGCCGCGGCCCGCGAGGCACTGGAGCAGGATCTGGCCCTGGCGCGCCAGGGCCAGGTGGCGGCGATGCAGCGCATGGCCGAGCGCTACGACAAGGGCGACGGCGTCGAGCAGGACCCGGACCAGGCGAGCCACTGGCGTGAGCAGTACCGGCGACAGCAGGAAATCAACCGGTTGGAAGCGAGCCGGATGGAATACCTCGACATGACCAAGTCGGCGTTGATGGCGATCTACGGGGACGACGGTGAGCCCAGTTTCACGGTGATCATGGTGGCGCCCACCCTTGTCGCGCCGACGTTTTTCGCCGAGGTGCTGTCCTCGCCCGTCACCACCACCCAGAACATGATGGTCGACAGTGACATTGAAGCCCTGCGGCAGCAGGCGCATGCCACCCGCTGGGCCAATCCGCAAGCCCTGGTGGCGAGGGTGGCGGACGGACACTGACGGGGTCGCCGATGTCCTGGTTGCGTGCGTGCTGCCTGCTGGTGCTGGCGGCCTTGACCGGTTGCGCCGGCCTCGGCCCGGTGTCGCCGCCGGCGCCGGACTCGCGGTTTCGCGAACTCGCCCGTTTGGTCGGGACGGATCCGGAGTCCGGCCCGGGGTTTGCCGCTGAGCTGGCCGCCTACCGAGCGGACCCGGCCTACGCCTGCCGTCGTCCCGCCTTTGCCTACTATTTTGCCCACCGGTTCGGCCACACACTGGACTACCGTGCCTGCCCCGCCACGGTGCCGTTCTTCCTGCTGGACCGTGATCGGGGTGGCTATCTGGTGCGGGTGGCGCCATCACGGGTGCGGCGCATTCACATCATGTTCGCCACCGCCGGCGACGGGGTGGCCTCGCGCTTTGGCCACGTATCTCTCCGACTGGTGGTCTGTCCCGACGTGGGAGCCAGCGATCAGGCGTGCGACGAGAACCTGCTTCAGCATGTGGTGCTCGGCTACGTGGCTCGGGTCAACGAGTTTCACCTGAGCCTGGTGAAGGGCGTGCTCGGGGGGTACGACGCCCACCTGAGCGGCTTCTCGTTCATGGAGGCGTACCGTGCCAACACGCTGCTGGCGGACCGGGATATCTATTCCGTGCCGCTGCGGCTGACCTCCGAACAAACCGAGCAGATCGTCCGCGAACTGTCCGAGATCCACTGGAGCTTCCGGGGCGACTACCGCTTCTTCACCAACAACTGCGCCACTCTGCTGCAGGACACGCTGGCCGCCGCACTGGCCGGGGCGGCGGAACCGGAGGCGCTGGCGGCTGGGTATCTGCGGCCGGACGCCTTCTTCTCCGCTTTGCGTGACAGCGATCTGGTGCAGTACGACGTCTTGAACTCGCTGACCGAGGCGGAGCGCCGGGGGTACTTTTTCCGCAGCGCCCGGCCTTACTACCAGCAGGCGTTCGAGACCGTCCGGCAGGCGCCGGGGTGGTCCGGTCCGGATTCCCTTCAGGCGTACCTGGCCACCCCGGCCCGCGAGCGCCGGCTGCAGCTGCTCACATCGGATCGTTTGCTGACCACCTATGCCCGGGACCGGCATGCCTGGGAGGCCCAGGTTCTGCTGGAGGAAAAGGCGCTGATGTCACTGGCCGATGCCCAGCGACACTCGGTGCTGGCGCTGGTCGCCGAAGAGGGCATGGTGGCACGCCTGGAACGCTACGTGTCGTCCCTTCCGGACCACGACGACCGCCAGCTGTTGGCACAGTGCTACCTTCGTCCCCTGGCCCGGTTCCGGCAGCGATTGCCGGTATCCGCGGGTATCCCGGGGCCGGACTTCCTTGACCGCTACCCGGTGCCTTCGGCCACCTGTGCCGACGGGCGCAACCTGCACCGGGCGAGACAGTTGCTGACGGACTGGCTGCCGGCTGACCACCATGCGGTGCAACGGTTGCGGATCATTGACCGGGAACTGGAGCAGACCCACGAGAATCTGGCGCAATTGAGGGCGATGTAATGAACGCACGACACCTATGCATGAGTCTGGTGGCGACCCTGTTGACCCTGTTGGCGGGCGTGCCGGCGGCACAGGCAGAGTCATCGGGAGAGGCGGGCGACATGGCCCGGATGCTGGAACAGCTGGACATGCTGGATCAACTGGACCAGCTGGACCGGCAGGACTTCGAGGCGGCCATCGCCAAGGTTTACGCCTGTTCGGATGCCCGTGACTTCGGATGCGCCGACGGCAGCCTGGCGACGGCCGGGACGCTGGTCTACGACGATGCCTCGCGCCAAGCCCTGGCCGACGCCCGCACATACCGTGGCGATATGCAGCGGATCGCGGAGCAGGAGCAACAGCGGCTGGCGCGGCAGGCGCGGATTCAGGAATGCAGTGACCGGTGCCCCATGCCCGATCAGTTCGAGGACTGCGTCGAGGGTGACCTCAGCCCCCGGTACTGTGATGAGCCCTCCTACGATCCCCCCGCCGGTTCCAACTCGAACGATACCTTCGTGGTGTTGAACCAAGCGTTGCAGGAGTTTCAGCGTCAGGCCGAGAACCAGCTGGCGCAGCGCCAGCAACAGCTGCAGCAGCAACAGCGCCTTTACGAGCAGCAACGGCGCCAGCAGGAGGAGCGGGAGCGCCAGCGTGAGGCCCAGCGCCGGGAGTGGGAACGCCAGCGGGCGCGGCAGGTGGCTGTGGCGGAGCAACAACAGGCGGAACTGGAGGCGATGCGGCAGCAGGCCGACCAGGCCCGCCGTCAGGCTGAGGCACGGCAACGGGCGGCCGAGGAAGCCCGGCGCCAGGAAGCGGCGCGCCGGCAAGCCGAGGAGGCGGCGCGACTGGCGCGGCAACAGGAGACACTGGAACGGCAACGGGCCCGGGAGCGGGAGCAGGCTGAGCGCGAGGCCCGGCGCACGGCGTATCTGGCCAGCCTGCAGCAGGGCATTCAGCTCGGTGGCAAGACCTGCTATGGGGAGAAGCACGTGCTGGGCGTCATTCCCAGGATCCGGCCGGAAGAGGTGGCCTGCATCGACGTCCATTTCAACGTTTATTGCCCAGGGTCGCCCAGCGTTCAGCACCAGGGCGTCATGCACAACATGGTGAGCAATGCCGGCGGCTGCTTTGGCGATACCACCGAAGTGCCCAAGGGCATCGGCTGCACGGCGGAAGAGTTCCGGGTCCGGGTGACCCGGGTCACCGGTTGCTGAGCGGCCACCGGGGCCGGCTCAGTCGTCTTCCTCCGCGTCCCGGGCTTCCATTTCCGCCTGGCGCCGCCGGATCTTTTCCAGCGTCTCCGGGGGCAGGCGGGTGCGGGCGGAGTCGCGCAACAACAACAGGTTGCCGACGATCAGCCCCAGCGCCAGCAGCAGGATGATCCAGCCAATGGTCGGCATGTCTTGGCTCCTCAGTGGTGGGTGTAACGGCTGATGTTTTCCTCGATCAGGGCGTCGATCCTGCCCTGATTCTGCGCCAGCCGCAGCGCGTTGGCGAAGGCCTCGCGCAGGGCCTGGGTGTTGCAGCGAGACCGCTTGGGAAAGGCAAAGTACAGGTTTTCCACGCTGACGACCTGATCCGAGGCGGTGAACTGGTCCTGCCAGTCGTTGCGGCCGAGTTTCACCCGCCCCTGGAGGGCTTCGTAGAGTACATAGTCGACCCGTCCGGCCATGGCCATCCGGAATGATTGTTCAATGGAACGGACCGTTTCCAGGCGCAGGTGATTGGCGGCGTAGTCATCGAACGCCTGGCCGAAGCTGTTGCCGATCAGGGTGGAGCCGACCTTTCCTTCCAGGTCCGACCAGCGGCGGAAGGGGAATTCCCGCCCCCGGGGGAACCAGACCACCGTCGGGATCCGGGTGATCGCCGGGCGCACGTAGTCCAGATAGCCGGCGCGTTCCTCGGTCATGAAGGCGCCGGCCACCAGATCGATGTCGCCGTTGCGGGCCAGCTTCTGGACCCGGGCCCAAGAGCCGATGTGGCGGACGTTGGCTGTCACCTCGAGCCCGTCGAAAATTTCTGTCAGCAGCTGCGGCAGAGCCCCCTTGAGCTCGTTGGAGTCGTCGTTCGGCTGCCAGAGAAAGGGGGGATACTCGGAGTTGCCCGCGATCAGCAGCCGTTCGCAAGGCCAGGGGCTGGCCAGCCCCGCGAGGGGAAGAACCAGGCAGACAGCCAGGAGACCGGGGGCGAGGACCCGGCGGACGCGGCAGGCAATCAAGGCTGGAATCGACATCGTGAACGGTTCCCGGAGCTGCAGGCGAATCGGTATGTTTCAATGTAGCAGGTATGAGCGCCGGGGCGTAAAAAACCCGTAACCTGCCCCTGGCACGCTTGGTTGAAGTTGTCTGGAACGTCCCCATATCAGCCCATGCGGTTTATTCAGGGGGGCGACCCCGGCGGTGGCGGGTTCGTTGGCCGGGTGGGCGGATAGACACTGCCTATCTGCAATTTGGAAATTATCAATTTTAACGAACCTGGAAAAATCCGTATCGTTGTCCCCGTATTGTCTTCACCCAAATACACCAACTGGAAACAGGAGTTTTCGACATGGGTATCATCAACAGCGAGATCAAGCCGTTCAAAGCGACCGCCTTCAAAGAGGGCGAGTTCGTTGAGATCACCGAAGCCGACGTGAAAGGCAAGTGGGCGGTCTTCTTCTTCTACCCGGCGGACTTCACCTTCGTGTGCCCGACCGAGCTGGGCGACCTGGCCGACAAGTACGAAGAGCTGCAGAAGCTGGGCGTTGAAGTGTTCTCCGTGTCCACCGACACGCACTTCACCCACAAAGCATGGCACGACACGTCCGAGACCATCGGCAAGATCAAGTACTACATGGTGGGCGACCAGACCGGCACCATCACCAACAACTTCGGTGTCATGCGTGAAGGTCAGGGCCTGGCCGACCGCGCCACCTTCCTGATCGACCCGGACGGCATCATCCAGGCCGTTGAGATCACTGCCGAAGGCATCGGCCGCGACGCCGACGACCTGCTGCGTAAGGTCAAGGCTGCTCAGTACGTCCGCAACCATCCGGGTGAAGTATGCCCGGCCAAGTGGAAAGAAGGCGAAGCGACCCTGGCTCCGTCCCTGGATCTGGTTGGCAAGATCTAAGCCTTCCTCGAACCACGGAAAACCCCGGTTCGGCCGGGGTTTAAGACGGCTGACGAACCCCGGTTTTCCGGGGTTCGTTGCGTTTGGGGCCCGCGCGCCATGTGAATTCCACGGGGTACCCGCGACGGTTTAGCGGATGCCACGAGCCTTGAGCCGGTAGAATTCCTCGATCACGCCGGCCATTGCCTCTGGGCTGTAGGGCCGCAGGCCGCCGAGCACCAGCTGCTTGGCCATGGTGCCGACCGGCCGCCCGTCGGCGTGCAGATGGTACTCCAGGGTCACGTGACCACGCTTGCCGGCGGCTTCCAGGGTGGCCTGGTGCAGCGTCAGTTCGGGGTTTCGGGCGTCGAGGTCGTCCAGGTTCACGCTCATGCTTTCATACATCACCATCGGCCGTTCTGGGTTGAACATCACGCCGTGGCGTTCCATCAGGGGCTTGAGGGTGTGGGGAAAGTTCTTGCCCGAGGCCGCCACATAGCAGCGGGTCACCGCTTCGAGAACCTCCGGGTCCCGGCTGCAGGCGCCGTTGCGGGTGACGTCCAGGTAGACTTTGCCGGCGTCGTCACACACCTCTATGCTGCCGTCGCCGTTCTCCCGGAAGGTGACCGGCACGCCGTCGCCGAGCAGGTTGCGGAACTTAAAGGTCATGTTGCCGGACAAACCAAAGCGAGACAGCACGAGGGCGAACAGCAGGTCTCCGGGCACGCAGAATCGGCGCGCGTCCGGGTCATGTATCGGGTTGAAGTCGCCGGCGATTTCCTTGGCGAACTGACTGGCCTGGACCGCGGAAATGTGGATGCGTCCATCCCGGACAGAATGAAAACGTTCAAGAAACATAGGCTACCTTTCCCGATGCCAGGTCTGGCGGGCAAGTGAACGGAACAAACCCGGCTATGATAGTGGAGTCGTCCGTTGGCCCCAATGCGCTATTTGTCCTAGTGTCCACGCACTCCAGCCGTCAGGGAACCTGCCATGAATCTTCCCCCCGGTGCCCACTGGCACACACTTCCCGAGCCGGAGGCACTGTCGCTGCTGGCCAGTTCGCCGGCCGGCCTGAGCCAGGCCGAAGCCGACCGCAGGCTGCGGCAGCAGGGGCCCAACCGCTTGCCGACGGCGCCGAAACCCGGTCGCATCCGGCGTTTCCTGGCTCAGTTTCAGAATGTCCTGATCTATGTCCTGCTGGGCGCGGCGGTGATCACCGGGGCCCTCGGCCATGCGGTGGACACCGGTGTGATCCTGGCGGTGGTGCTGGTCAACGCGCTGATCGGCTATCTCCAGGAGGGTCGGGCGGAGCAGGCCATGGCGGCGATCTCCGGGCTGCTGGCACAGCGGGCGGCGGTGTTGCGGGACGGCCACCGCCAGACGTTGCCGGTGGAGCAGCTGGTGCCGGGTGACATCGTGTTGCTGGAGGCCGGTGACAAGGTGCCCGCCGATCTGCGCCTGCTCAAAGCCCATGATCTGCGTATCCAGGAGGCCATCCTCACCGGAGAGTCGGTACCGGTGGAGAAGCAGACCGAACCGGTGCCGGCCGATGCCGCCCTGGGCGATCGCCGCTGCCTGGCCTTCAGCGGCACCTCGGTCAGCCACGGCCAGGGGATGGGGCTGGTGGTGGCCACCGGTACCCGCACGGAAATTGGCCGCATCAGTGGCCTGCTGGCGGGGGTGGAGCCGCTGACCACGCCGCTGGTGGCGCAAACCACCGTGTTCGCCCGCTGGCTGACCGCAGTCATTCTGGTGGTGGCGGCGAGCTTGCTGGCCTATGGCTACGGCGTTGCGAAGATGCCGTTCGACGACCTGTTTATGGCCGTGGTGGGGCTGTCGGTGGCGGCGATCCCGGAGGGGCTGCCGGCGGTGCTGACCATCACCCTGGCGGTCGGGGTCCAGGCCATGGCCCGGCGCAACGCCATTGTCCGCCGGTTGCCGGCGATCGAGACCCTCGGCGCGGTGTCGGTGATCTGTTCGGACAAGACCGGCACCCTGACCCGCAATGAAATGAGCGTGGTCACCGTGGCCCTGCCCGATCAGCAGCTGGTGGTGACGGGTGAGGGGTATGCACCGGAGGGGGCCCTGAGCCGGGACGGCGCGCCGGTGTCGGCCGACGCGATCCCGGGGCTTCAGTGGCTGGCCCGGGTGGCGGCGTTGTGCAACGACGCGGAACTCCAGTACGCGGACGGTCTCTGGCGTACCGAGGGGGATCCCATGGAGGGGGCCCTGCTGGCCCTGGCCGGCCGGGCGGCGCTGCCGCCCGGGGATCTGCGTGCCACGTGGCGGCGTTCGGACGTGATTCCATTCGATACCCGGCACCGGTTCATGGCAACCCTCAACCACGACCATGAGGGGCATGCCGCGATTCTGGTCAAGGGCGCGCCGGAGGCGATGCTGGCCTTGTGCCGGCAGTCGTTCACCGGCGAGGGGGCGGCCGAGCCTCTGGATCGGGAGGCCTGGCGGCGGCGGGCCGAGGCGATCGCCGGCGAAGGGCAGCGGGTTCTGGCGTTTGCCATGAAACCGGTGGCGCCGGAGCAGGTGGTGCTGGAACGCTCGGATCTCGATGACGGGCTGATGTTTCTGGGCATGGTCGGCCTGATGGACCCGCCCCGGCCGGAAGCCGTTGACGCCGTGGCGGAATGCCGGGCGGCGGGCATCCAGGTGAAGATGATCACCGGAGATCATGCCGCCACCGCACTCGCCATCGGTCGCCGGATCGGCCTGGCCGATACCGGCCGGGTCCTGACCGGCGCCGATCTGGACCGGCTGGACGACGCCGCGCTGCAGCAGTCGGCGCTCGAGACCGATGTCTTCGCCCGGACCAGCCCGGAGCACAAGCTGCGTCTGGTGACCGCGCTGCAGGCCCGGGGCCTGATCGTGGCGATGACCGGCGACGGCGTCAACGATGCGCCGGCGCTGAAACGGGCGGATGCCGGCATCGCCATGGGTCGCAACGGCAGCGAGGCGGCCCGGGAGGCGGCGGAGCTGGTACTGGCAGACGACAACTTTGCCTCCATCGTGGCGGCGGTCCGGGAAGGCCGCACCATCGACGACAACATCCGTAAGGTGATCAGCTGGACCCTGCCCACCAGCACCGGAGAAGCGGCGATCATCATTCTGGCCCTGCTGGTGGGTATGGTGCTGCCGGTGACGCCGATCCAGATTCTCTGGGTGAACATGGCGACGGCGGTCACCCTGGGCATTGCCCTGGCCTTTGAGCCGACCGACCCGATGGCCATGGCCCGTCCGCCCAGGCCCAGGTCTCAGCCACTGCTGACGGGCGCCCTGGCGTGGCACATCGTGCTGGTGACCGGGCTGTTCCTGGTGGGCGTGTTTGGGGTTTACCGCTACGCGATGGCGCAGGGGCACTCTCTGGAACTGGCCCGGACCCTGGCCATGAACACCCTGGTGACCATGGAAATCTTTCATTTGCTGTTCATCCGCAACCTGAACAGTGTTGCGCTCCGGTGGTCATCCCTGCGGGGTACGCCGGTGGTCTGGGCGGCGGTGGCGCTCGTGGTCGCCGGGCAGCTGGTGCTGACCTACCTGCCGTCGTTGCAGTCGGTCTTCGGCACCGAGGCGGTGCCGCTGGAGGCGCACCTCTGGCCCCTGGTTGCCGGTGTGCTGCTGTTCGTGCTGGTGGAGTCGGAGAAACAGCTGCGGTTGCGGCTGCGCCGGCAAGAACGTCGGGTTATATAGCAAGGCCCTATTAAACGGTTTGGGTCAATTAATTTGAGCCTTTCCTGGTGAGCCCTTATCGTTAGCGGCATCACACGTTTTTTCACCGAGTTCCACATTCACCGACTAAGACACCGTTTCAGGGGGAAGGACACTATGTTGGATGCCAACATCAAGGAACAACTGAAAGCCTACATGGCCAAGCTGCAGCAGCCGATCGAGCTGGTGGCAGCCTACGATGACAGCCCGAAATCCGCGGAACTGAAGGCGCTGCTCGAAGAGATCGAGCCGATGTCCGACAAGATCGGCCTGCGTACCGAGAGTGACGAGCGCGTTCGCCGCCCGTCCTTCGCCATCCAGCGGGTGGGCACGGACATCAGCGTGCGCTTCGCCGGTATCCCCATGGGCCATGAATTCACCTCGCTGGTACTGGCCCTGCTGCAGGTGGGCGGCCACCCGCCCAAGGTGTCCCAGGAGCTGATCGAGCAGATCCAGTCTCTGGACGGCGACTACGAGTTCGAAACCTACTTCTCGCTGTCCTGCCAGAACTGCCCGGACGTGGTGCAGGCGCTGAACCTGATGAGCGTGCTCAATCCGCGTATCAAGCACACCGCCATCGACGGTGCCCTGTTCCAGGACGAAGTGGAGCGGCGTGAAATCATGGCGGTGCCCAGCGTTTACCTGAACGGCGAGCCCTGGGCTCAGGGCCGGATGACCCTGGAAGAGATCGTGGCCCGGCTGGACACCCGCTCCGAGGAACGGGAAGCCGAGAAGCTGAACCAGAAGAACGCATTCGATGTGCTGGTGATCGGCGGTGGCCCGGCCGGTTCCGCGGCGGCCATCTACGCCGCCCGTAAAGGGATCGCCACCGGTATTGCCGCCGAGCGCTTCGGTGGCCAAGTGGGTGACACCATGGGCATCGAGAACCTGATTTCCGTGCCCTACACCGAGGGCCCGAAACTGGTGGCGGCGATGGAGCAGCACGTCAACGAATACAACGTCGACATCATGAACCTGCAGCGGGCCGAGAAACTGGTGCCGGCCTCCCGGGAAGGCGGTCTGCATGAGGTGCGTCTGGCCAATGGGGCGTCCCTGAAGTCCCGCACCGTCATCCTGGCCACCGGTGCCCGCTGGCGCCAGCTCGGCGTGCCGGGTGAGGCGGAATACCGCAACAAGGGCGTGGCCTACTGCCCGCACTGCGATGGCCCGCTGTTCAAGGGCAAACGCGTGGCGGTGATCGGTGGTGGCAACTCCGGCGTGGAGGCGGCCATCGACCTGGCCGGCATCGTTGGCCATGTCACCCTGATTGAGTTTGGTGCCGAGCTGCGGGCGGACGAAGTGCTGCAGAAAAAACTGCGCAGCCTGAACAACGTGGACATCATCACGTCCGGCCAGACCACCGAAATCACCGGTGAGAACGGCAAGGTGAGCGGCCTGAACTACAAGGACCGCAACACCGGAGAGATGCACCACGTCGCGCTGGAGGGTGTGTTCGTACAGATCGGCCTGGTGCCGAACACCGAGTGGCTGAAGGGCGATATCGAGCTGAGCCAGTACGGCGAGATCATCGTCAACGACCGCAACGAAACCTCCATTCCCGGTGTGTTCGCGGCGGGCGATGCCACCACCGTGCCCTACAAGCAGATTGTCATTTCCATGGGTGAGGGTGCGAAGGCGGCGCTGAGTGCCTTCGACTACCTGATCCGTCATTCAGCCGAGGGCTGAGACCGCGGGCCGGGCCCGCACGCTGACCCCGAACACCGGCGGCCACGGGATGTGGTCGCCGGTTTTTTTTGCCTGACATCAGCGCTGGGCGAGGTCCTGCTCCAGGCTGGCCGATGCCGGTTGTCGGGACTCCCCCTCCGGTGGGAACAGGTGGCCGTAGGCGGCACGGACGCCCGACACGATGAAGGCGTAGGGCAGGTCGTCGAAGGTACCGTGGTCGGCGATGTATTCCATGTGCGCCTGGCCGTCTTCGGTGTACTCCTGAAACAGGGAATCATGCACGCCGTCGAACGCCAGGGGGGCCACCTTCATCTTGTGGCACAGATCGGCGTTGAACGCCGGCGTGGCCTTGACCCAGCGCCCGTTCAGGTACAGCTCGATGTAACCGTGCATGCGGAAAATGTCCGAACGCAGCCATTCGATCAGCTTCGGGCTGGACAGGTGGTTGCGCACGTCAGCCAGGCCCAGCCGGCTGGGGATGCCGATGGCACGGGCGGCGGCGCCCAGCAGCACCGCCTTGGGGATGCAGTAGGTTTCGCCCTGGGCCAGGGCGTGGCTGGCTTTGAAGGTGGCCGGGTCGGTATGGAACACATAGGGGTTGTAGCGGATGCCGTCGCGTACCGCCAAGTACAACGCCCGGATCCGCGTCACCGGATCTTCGGGCAGACCTTCCAGCTGACGCGCCAGCCAGGCCTGCACTGCCGGGGTGTCGTAGTCGAAAAACTCGGTGGCTCGAAGGTAAAGGTCCATGATCTTGATCCGGAATCGGGAAACGAACGTTCATCTTTGCCAATGAGCGGGCCGGGGACAATGGCCGGATCGGTCAATGCCATTGCCCGGAGTGCTCAGGCCGCGCGGTCTTCCCAGGTGCCCTGGGCGATGGAGGTCTCGGCCCGGGAAGGCCGTTCATGGGGCTCGATCAGGATGCCGCCGTCCAGCTCCGTGGTGACGGCGCGCAGGGCGTGATCGGGAGAATACAGGGTTTTCATGGCTCTGCTCTCCTGGTTCCTGGTCTTGGTCATGGGGCACCGGCGGGCCTGACTGGCCGCGAATACCGCCGGCGCGGGTAGGGCGGGCCAATTGCACGCCCCGGGGGCCGGCGTAGGGTAAAACCATAACGACAAGGAACCGGGAGTTCTGAACCATGAGCCAACACCCTTTTGACGTACTGATCATCGGCGCTGGCGTGTCCGGCATCGGCATGGCCTGCCACCTGCGGCGGGCCTGTCCGGGCCGTTCATTCGCCATTCTGGAGCGGCGCCAGGCCATCGGCGGTACCTGGGACCTGTTCCGCTACCCGGGCATCCGCTCCGACTCGGACATGTTCACCTTCGGCTACAACTTCCGGCCCTGGACCGGCGGCAAGGTACTGGCCGATGGCGCCGCCATCAAACAGTACGTTACCGACACCGCCCGCGAACATGGGGTGACGCGGCACATCCGCTTCCAGCGGGCGGTCCAGCGCGCCGAGTGGTCCAGTGCCGATAAATGCTGGACGCTGACCGTCCGCGACGAGGCGTCCGGAAACACCGAAACCTATACCGCCCGGTTCCTGATCGGCTGCACCGGCTACTACAACTATGACCGGGGCTACAAACCCGACTTCCCCGGCGAGGCGGATTTTCGGGGGCAGGTGGTGCATCCGCAGCACTGGCCGGAGGATCTGGACTACAGTGGCAAGCGGGTGGTGGTGATCGGCAGTGGCGCCACCGCCGTCACGCTGGTGCCGACCCTGGCGGAGAAGGCCGCCCACGTGACCATGCTGCAGCGCTCGCCCACCTACCTGATGCCCCTGCCGTCCATCGACAAGGTGACCCTGGCCCTGCAGAAGGTGCTGCCGGAGAAGGTTGCCTATCGGCTGACCCGGGCCCGCAACATCTCCATCGCCCGCCTGCTGTACGAGCGTTCCCGCCGGAGCCCGAAAGCCATGCGCCGATTGCTGCTGGCCATCATCCGGCGGCAGCTCGGCGGCCAGGTGGACATGCGCCATTTCAGCCCCGACTACAACCCCTGGGATCAGCGCCTCTGTGTGGTCAAGGACGGCGACCTGTTCCAGGTGCTCAAGAGCGGCCGGGCCTCGATCGTCACCGATCGCATTGAGCGTTTCACCGAAACCGGTATCCGCCTGGCGTCCGGAACGGAACTGGAGGCCGACCTGATCGTCCCGGCCACCGGGCTGGACCTGCAGATGCTGGGAGGGGTGGCGGTATCGGTGGATGGCGAGCCGGTGGTGATGAAGGACAAGATCATCTACAAGAATGTCTTGGTGGAAGGGGTGCCCAACGCCGGCATGATCTTCGGCTACACCAACATCTCCTGGACCCTCAAGGTGGACATCGCCGCCGAGTACCTGTGCCGCCTGATGAACCTGATGGACCGGCGCGGGCACCAGGTGGTGGTGGCCCGGGACACTGAAAACAGCCGGGGTGAAGAGACCATCCTGGGCTCCCTGGACGCGGGCTACATCAAGCGGGCGGCGGATCGCCTGCCGAGGCAGGGCACCCACGGTCCGTGGAAGTCCAACCAGAACTATCTGGAGGACGTGAAGGTGCTGCGCTTCGAGCCCATCGAGGACGGTTACCTGGAGTTCGATGGGGTCCGCACCCGCGTCGGTCAGGGGCGGGCCGCCGGCGTGCTGGCGCCGCTGCGCTCCGCACTGTTCGGAACCTGAGCTTGGACGGGGCATCCCCATAATTGCGGATGGCCCCGGGTCGATAGCTTCCTTAACATCGGTGCTTCACCGGTTGAGGAAGCACGCCATTGCACGCACTCCGTTCATTCCTGGCCTATCTGGCCCTGTTTGCCGCGGTCCTGGCATTCTGGCCGGGCATGGCCCTGGCCGGTGCCCTGGCGGTTGGCCTGGCCGTGTTGCTGGGCTGGCGCGACATGCGTCGGGTGCCGCGGGTGGTGTTTTCGGTGGCGGGGCTGGCGCTGGTGTTCGCCCTGGGGCGGGATGCCGCCCTGGTGTCCGAGGCGGCGGGCAACATGACGCGCCTGGCGGGCCTGGTGCTGTCGGTGATGCTGCTGTCCTCGGTGCTGGGCCGGTCGCGGGATCTTCAGCGGATCTCCGCCAGCCTGTTCGGTGGCCGCCCCGGCAGCCGCTACCTGAGCCTGGCCTTCGGCACCGCCCTGGTGTCCATTCCCCTGAACTTTGGTGCCGTGGCGGTGGTTGGCAGCCTGGTGTCCGAGCGTCTGCGTCGTGACGGCGATTCGGCGGCGACCCGCAACGCCACCCGGGCGGTGCTGCGGGGCTTCGGGGCGTCCCCCACCTTTTCGCCCTTGTCCATTTCCGTGGTGCTGACCCTGACCCTGCTGCCGGGGCTGAGCAGCCTTCAGCTGCTGTCCCTGGCCATTCCCTTCGCTATCCTGATGGTGTTCGCCGGCCTGGTCTGGCGGGAGCCGGAAACGGAACCGGAGTCCGCGCCCGGGGCGGAAACCGCGGGGCTGGCCAGCTGGCTGCGTTTTGGCGGTCTGGTGCTGGCGATTTGCGCGGGCGTGTTCCTGCTCAGTCACGCCTACCCGATCAGCTACGCCCACGCGGTGACGCTCAGCTGCCTGGCGGTGGTCCTGGGCA
Organism: Marinobacter lutaoensis; assembly: GCF_001981305.1. GTDB lineage: Bacteria > Pseudomonadota > Gammaproteobacteria > Pseudomonadales > Oleiphilaceae > Marinobacter > Marinobacter lutaoensis. The sequence goes on from NZ_MSCW01000012.1 coordinate 32,318, forward strand.
GCCGCCTGTGGGCCTGGAGTCGTGGCCACAATCCCCCCCTGGTGAGCATGGCGAACGTGAGCAACGAGCTGGCCATCGTGGGCGGCTCGGCGTTCATCGGCTCGGTGATCAGCGGTGCGGTGCTTGGCCAGATTCAGGGGGGCTTGGTGCTGCCGGACGGGCTCTGGCCGGTGTTGGCGGCGGCGGTACCTTGGGTCTACTTTGTCGCTGGGTTGGGGGGAATCAACCCGATTGTGGCCGGGACGCTCCTGGGCGGCATCCTCGGCTCCCTGTGGCCGGAGAGCGCCCTGATCGGGCTGGGGATCGCGATGGTGACCGGCTGGGGCATCACCGCCTTCGGCACGCCCTTTGCCGCCAACGCCCTGATCATGGAACGGCTGACCGGCTATCGCGCGGTGGATGCCTCGTTCCGCTGGAGCTTGGGGCTGTCGCTGTTCGGGCTGACGCTGGCCAGCCTGCTGGCGGCCGGGCTTACGGCGTGGCTGGCCTGAGCCGCTCCAGGCCCCGGGCCAGGGTGGCCTGGGACAGGGCGCCCATATGGCTGGCCACCTGCTGGCCCCGGGCGTTGTAGAACAGGGTGGTGGGCAGGCCGTGGCTGCCGACCGCCCGGGCCAGTTCGCCCCGGGTGTCCAGGAGCACGTGCTCCAGCCTCAGTCCGTGGTTCTGGAGGAAACGGCGGATGGTTTCCGGGGGCTCTCCCTGATTGACGAACACGAAACGGATCTCCGGGTAGCGCTGCTGGGCCTCGGCCAGCACCGGCATTTCCCGGACACAGGGCGGGCACCAGGTGGCCCAGAGGTTGATCACCATGGGCTGCCCCTGCGCCAAGCCTGACAGCGGCACCGAAGCCTCGGACAGGGTGGGCAGCGACAGGGCAGGGAGTCCCCGTGCCTGCCGTTCGATCAGGGCGACGGTACCGGCGGTGAAGCTCCAGAACAGCAGGCCGGCGCCCGCCGCGAGGGTCAGCGGGCGGCGCACCGCCGGCTGTCGCCAGAGCTTGTAGGCGGTGGTGATGGCGGCACCGGTCAGCCCCCAGACCACATCGAATCCGCCGTCGCGAATGTCGATCACGCCCCATGGCTGGTCGCGGTAGTGTGGCCAATAGGCGATCACGAAGCCGATCCGGGCCAGCAGGATCGCCCCCCAGGCGATGTCCGCCACCTGGCCGGCCACCGGTTGCCGGTAGCGCCGGCCCAGCAGGCCGCCGACCAGCAGGGCCAGGACGAAGGCCAGCAGAACCAGCAGGTGGCCGAGGGCAAGGCTCAGGGGACCGAGGCTGACACTCATCGGGCGGACTCTCCATGGGCAGGGGATGGGACGTCGGAGCGCGGTTACGCGGGGGTAGGACGGGAAATCCGGTCACCGGTTCCGTCGCGATGCCAGGAGAAGGCGCATCCGCCACAAAAAAAGCGGAGCCGAGGCCCCGCACAGGAGAACGCACCCTCCGGCCGCCAACAGACCCAGGCGGCCGGAAGACACGGGGATCAGAAGGTGTAGGTGAAGCCCACCATGTAGACCATCGGGTCCAGCTCCACTTCGAATTCGTCGGTCTCCGCCGCGTAGTTGCCGGCCGCGTCGTACACCTTGACGGTGGCGTCGGTGTTGATGTCCGCCCACCAGATGGCGGCATTCAGGCCGAAGTTGTCGCTCAGCATGTAGTCCATGCCCAGCTCCAGGGCGACGCCGACACTGTCATCCAGTTCCAGCTCGGTGTCGGCTCCGGGGATGCCGTACTGGGTCGCCACCGCGCCGCTGAGCGCCGAGGTGGTCTTCTCTTCGAAAAACACCGTGTAGTTCACCCCGATGCCGGCGTAGGGCTGGAATTGGGAGCTGCTGGCCAGCGGGTAGTACTGCAGGGTCAGGGTCGGAGGCAGGTGCTTGGTTTCGCCCAGTTTCAGATCGCTGGGAAGGTCACCGCCGCCATAGATGTTGTGCCGGAACGGGGTGGCGCCAAGCACGCCCAGGCCCAGATGATCGGTGAACATGTAAGTGGCGCGCAGGCCCAGCTGGGTGTTGCTGTCCACCGTCACCCTGGAGTCAACGCCCGGGCCCAGCAGGGGGGCACCGCCCACGGTGATGGAGTCGCTGGAATCGTCCGGGGCCACGTGCACCGCGCCGGCGCGCACGACAAAGTCACCGGCTTCGAAGGCCTGGGCGGCGGGCGCCGCGGCCATCACGGCGGCGGCAAGGACTCCAAGTTTGAATGAACGGGACATAGCACATCTCCTTGACCATACATTGAATGGCTTCAGGGTAATGACCATGGGGCGGACAAACTTGATTTAGCGCAAGAATCGCCTGGGGCCGGCGGCGCTTTCGCAAGTGGATTGACGCAACTCAAAAAAACGGCGGGACGGTGGCGACTACGGATGGTCAGGCGGTGGGTTCGTTGTCCTCGGGTACGAACACGTCCCGGATGTCCAGGGGCTGGCCGTCGGCGTCGAGTACCTGGACGTCGCGGATCGGGCGGCCGCTGGCCCGGTCGCGGAGATCGAGCGGGCCCTGCTCGGGAGCGGGGTTCCAGCGATCGCCCCACTGCCGCAGCGCCACCACCACCGGGAACAGGTCCCGGCCCTTCTCGGTGAGGCGGTACTCGTAGCGGGAACCGTGCTCGCCCACGTCCACCTTGCGCAGCACGCCGTTATCCACCAGGCGGGTCAGACGGTCGCAGAGGATATTCTTGGCGATGCCCAGCTGCTGCTGAAAGTCCACGAAGCGGCGGGTACCGTACATCGCGTGCAATACGATCAGCAGGGACCACCAATCGCCCACTTCGTTCAGGGCGCGGGCGACGGAGCAGCGGGAGTCATCGAAACGTTTTCTGGCCATGGGCGGATTGTATCGAAAAGGGTTGCATTTTAAAACCAGATTGAATAGGGTTGCTTTACGAAACCAAATTGACGAGGTTGGACACCACATATGAGCATGAACCTGGGACCCTTGTTTGAACCGTTCGAAATCCACAACCTCACCCTGCGCAACCGTGTGGCGATGGCGCCCATGACCCGCAACTTCTCGCCCGGTGGCGTGCCCGGTGATGACGTGGTGGCCTACTATCGCCGTCGCGCCGAGGCCGGGGTCGGCCTGATCATCACCGAGGGCACCACCGTCAACCATCCGGCGGCCAACGGCTACCCCAACGTACCGGCGTTTCACGGCGAGCAGGCCCTGGCTGGCTGGAAGAAGGTGGTGGACGCGGTGCATGAGGCCGGTGGCGCCATCTTCCCGCAACTCTGGCACGTCGGTGCGGTGCGCAAGGAAGGCACCGAACCGGACCCGTCGGTGCCCGGTTACAGCCCGTCCGGCCTGTTCGCATCGGGTAAGCCCAACGGCAAGGCCATGACCAAGGAGGACATCCGGGATGTCATCCAGGCGTTCGGTGACGCCGCCCAGGATGCCAAGGCGTTGGGTTTCGATGGGGTCGAGATCCACGGTGCCCATGGCTACCTGCTGGACCAGTTCCTCTGGGAAGGCACCAACCAGCGGGACGACGAGTACGGCGGCAGCCTGGAAAACCGACTGCGTTTCGTGGTGGAGATCGTCGAGGAAGTGCGGCACCGGGTGGGGCCGGATTTCCCGATCATGCTGCGCTTTTCGCAATGGAAGCAGCAGGACTACGAGGCCCGTCTGGTGCACAGCCCGGATGAGCTTGAGCGGTTCCTGACACCGTTGGTGGCCGCCGGCGTGGACATTTTCCATGCCTCCACCCGCCGATTCTGGGAGCCGGAGTTCGAGGGCTCCCATCTGAACCTGGCCGGCTGGACCCAGAAGCTTTCCGGCAAGCCCACCATGTCCGTGGGCAGCGTCGGCCTGACCGAAGACTTCATCAGCGGCACCTTCGCCAGCACCCAGGCGGCGGTGGAGAAAGCCGGCATCGACGAGCTGGTGGAGCGCATGAACAACCACGAGTTCGAGCTGATCGCCGTGGGTCGCGCCCTGCTGCAGGACCCGGAGTGGCTGGTCAAAGTCCGGGATGGCCGTTTCGACGAAATCGAGGCCTTCGCCCGGAAATCCCTGGAAACCCTGTACTGATCGATCCCCTTCGATCCCACTGTGCCGCAGCACCGTAAGGGCTGCGGCTTTTTTTGTCCGGCGCTAGCTGTCCGCTTTGTAATCGCGGTATCCGCCGTCTTCGTTATCATGGCAAGGACAGTCTCAACGCAACAGGAGCATCCGATGACTGGAAAGCGTTTCCTTCAACCGGCCCTGCTGGCCCTGATGTTGGCGGTCCTGGCGGGCTGCGCCACCGTCGGTCGCGACTTCCCCACCCACAATGTCGACCAGATCCGGATTGGTGAAACCACGCGTGCCGACATCCAGGCCATGTTCGGCGAACCCTGGCGCACCGGCGTCGAGGATGGTCAGCGCACCTGGACCTACGGTAGATACCGCTGGTCGGCCTTCGGAGAGGCGCAGACCACCGATCTGGTGGTTCGTTTCAACGACGATGGCACCGTAGCGTCCTATGTGTTCAACACCACGGAATAGGCGCCCCGGGGCATTTGTCCGGCAACGAACGGGCCCGTCTGGAATTCCCGGCCTCAGCGTTTTTCCAGCCCATGCGGCCCCGCCTCTCCGGACGCCGGGCCCGTTGCCAAACCAACCTGAAGAGTGAGCCATGCGCGCACGCTGTGTTGCCGCTCACATCTGCCCGCTTTCCTCGAACCGCTGATGCCAGCTGAGGGCTTCGCTCAGCAGGTGCGGGGTGTGCATACCACGGCCACTGGCGCAGGCCCGCTCGAAATAGTCGAGCAGCCGGTCCCGGTAGTCCGGATGGGCGCAACGCTCGATGAGGGTGCGGGCCCGCTGCCGGGGGGACAGGCCGCGCAAGTCGGCCAGACCCTGTTCGGTGACGATGATCTGCACGTCGTGTTCGGTGTGGTCCACGTGGGACACCATTGGCACGATGGTGGAGATGGCGCCGCCCTTGGCGGTGGACGGGGTCATGAACACCGAGAGGTAGCCGTTGCGGGCGAAGTCCCCGGAGCCGCCAATGCCGTTCATGATACGGCTGCCCATGACGTGGGTGGAGTTCACGTTGCCATAGATGTCCGCCTCGATCATACCGTTCATGGCGATGACCCCCAGCCGGCGGATGACCTCCGGGTGGTTGCTGATTTCCTGGGGCCGCAGGATGATCCGGCTGCGGTAGAAGTCGATGTGGTCGGCCAGTTCCTGGTTCGCCTCGGGGCTTAGGGAAAAGGCGGTGGCCGAGGCCATGCTCAGTTTGCCCGAGCGCAGCAGGGCGAGCATGCCGTCCTGCAGCACCTCGGTGTAGGCGGTGAGATTCTCGAACGGGCCGTCATTCAGACCGATCATGACGGCGTTGGCGATGTTGCCAACGCCGGACTGCAGCGGCAGCAGGTTGGGGGGCAGTCGCCGTTGCGCCACTTCGTGCTCGAAGAAGTCCAGCAGGTGCCCGGCGATACGCCGCGAGGTTTCATCCGGTTCGCTGAAGCGTGAGTTACGATCCGGGGCGTTGGTTTCCACCACCGCGATCACCTTCTCCGGCGGACAGAACAGGTATTTCTCACCAATGCGGTCTTCCGGGCGGAGGATCTGGATCGGCCGCCGCCGGGGCGGCAGGGCGGTGCCGTAGTAGACATCGTGCATGCCTTCCAGGCCTGCGCTCTGGCCGTAATTCACTTCCAGAATGACCCGATCCGCCTGATCGATCCAGGTCTTGTTGTTGCCGATGGACGACGACGGAATGAGCCGCCCGTCCTCGGCAATGCCCGCCACCTCGATCACCGCGATATCCAGCTTGCCAAAGAAGCCGGACCAAGCGTGCTGGGCCACGTGGGAGAGGTGGATGTCGATGTAGTCCATGCGGCCTTCGTTGATTTTTTGCCGGCAGGTGGGGTCGCTCTGGTAAGGCAGGCGCAACTCGATGCCGTCGGCTTCGGCCAGGGCTCCGTCCAGCTCGGGGGCGGTGGAGGCGCCGGTCCAGATGCTGATGCGATGGCGCCGACCCTGGGCCTGCTGGGTACGGATGTGCTCGGCGAGTGCCTGAGGAACCGCTTTCGGGTAGCCGGCACCGGTGAAGCCGCTCATGCCGACGTTGGCGCCGGCGGGAATCAGGGCGGCGGCTTCGCGTGCGCTCATGATGCGATTCCGCAGTTTGGGGCAGAGAATACGGGTGGCGTTGGTCATGGCGGCTCCGGAAAACTACGTAGACGAGCTGGCAATCGTACCATGACATTAGGAAACTATGCTTAATACTTCTGGCGATACTCCTGGGTACGTTCTGTTGCGTACGGACGCCGTCGCGTGGCCGGACTATGCTTGTGGCTTTTCCTGGCCGGATTTCCCTGAGATGTTCGAAACCTTTTTTAGCACCTACCTCAACAGCACCATCCGCTTTGTGTTCCTGCTGGCTCCGTTCTTCGTCGTCACCATGTTCCTGGCGCTGACGCGCGGGCTGCCCGCGGCCGAGAAAGTGTCCATCATCCACCGGGCCATCGTGTCGGCTCTGGTTCTGGGACTGATTCTGTTCTTCGCCGGCCCGGTGCTGTTCGACGCCATCGGCATTACCCTGAACTCCTTCCGGATCGGTGCCGGCTGTCTGCTGTTCCTGACCGCGGTGAGCCTGGTCAGCAGTGGCACCCGGAGCCATGCCACCGGACTGCCGGAGGAAGAGCGTGACGATGTGGCGGTGGTGCCGCTGGCCATCCCGGTGATGATCGGTCCGGCCACCATCGGTGCCATCATGGTGTACGGGGCCGAGTTGAAATCGGTGCCGGAAGTGGCCGGCGGTTTGCTGGGCTTGGTGTCCGGGCTGCTGATCCTGGCGCTGCTGCTGCACCTGTCCGGGCGCCTGGAAACCCTGCTGGGCAAGACCGGCCTGAACATCATGTCCAAGGTCAGTGGCCTCATTCTGTCGGCGATGGCGGCGGAGATCGTGCTCACCGGCATCGCCGGTTTCCTGGCCACGACCGAAGCCCTGTCCTGAGCCAGCGGGCGCCTTTCGTGCTCGATATCTGAACGGCGGCTTACCTGAGCCTCATGAGGACAGGGGGGCTCAACCATTCGCCGGGTTGGCTTGGCGCACCCGTTGGCTCCGCTGACGGGAACGTAATCCCATCATGATCAGCGGCACCACAATCATGGCACTGCCTACGGCGAAGTAAAGGTCAGGCACCTCATTGAAACCGATCCAGCCGATGGCCACGGCCCAGATCAGGCCGGTGTATTCGGCGCTGGTGACTTGGTTGGCCGCCACTTGCCGGTAGGCCAGTAGCACCGTGACGTTGTAGCCCAGGATGAACAGTGACGAGCCGAAGGCACTGACCAGCAGGCCGCTGTCCCAGGGCGCGTTTTCCCACCATGCCAGGGCCCCAGCGGCCGGCAGGATCAGCAGATAGTTCAGAAACAGCGTGTGCACCGTCGACTGCTGGCCCGGCAGCTTGCGGACCAGCACGGCGTTGATCGCCAGCGCCAGTGCCGATCCCAGTGCCGCCAGCGCGGCCCAGTTCACCGCCACCGGGCGCAGGATCAGGAGGATACCGGCGAAGCCGCTCACCACCGCCACCACGCTCAGGGTGGACAGGGTTTCCCGGAACACCAGCACCGACAACACCATCACCAGGAAGGGGGCGGCGTAAAACACCGCGTTGGCGGTGGCCAGCGGCAGATGTTCCAGCGCCACCACCATGCACAGAATCCCAGCCAGATGGACGTGCGCGCGCAGCGCATGCACCCGGAACCCGGCAAACAGCGCCCGCCGGTTCAGCTGTCCCGCTAGGGGCAGCAACAGCAGCAGGGTGACGAGGCAGCGCAGGAACGCGAACTGAAACACCGGGGTACCCGGCTCCAGCAGCTTGATGAAGACATCGGAGACGATGGCCATGGCGTTGCCGATGACCAGCAGCAGGATGGCACTGTGGACGGTTTTGCCAGACATACCCTTGCACCTCGTTGAATTCCAGCGGGCCCGTTGAAGGCGTTGTGGCCTCCGTGTAGCCGGACCTGAGCAGAGGGAGTCTATGCCCGTCCATTTATCCGATAAAATGATATTTATTCACCAGCCATTAGGAAATTGGATAATGAAGCTGCCCCCCTTGCGGGCCCTGCCGGTGTTCGAGGCCGTAGCCCGGCTCAACAGTTTTTCCCTGGCGGCCGAGGAACTGTCGGTGAGTCAGAGCGCGGTCAGTCACCAGATCAAGCAGTTGGAAACCTATCTGGGAGAGAAACTGTTCTGGCGCCAGGGCCGGACGCTCACCCTTACCGACGAAGGCCGTCAGTATCTGGACGCCGTCGGATCCGCGCTGTTGCAGATTGAGCGGGCCAGCGAGCAGCTGCTGGGGCGCGAGGAGGCGCGCCTGCGACTGTCGGTGTTCAGCTCCTTCGCGGTGCGCTGGCTGGTGCCCCGGCTGCCGGAGCTGCAACGGCTGCACCCCCAGGTGGAGCTGTCGCTGGAAATGAGCACCGAGAACCCGGTGCTGTCGGATCGGGTGGCGGATTGTTTCATCACCATTCATCGCAACTCCCCGGCCTACAGTTACGAGCTGCTGTATGTCGAGCGCCTGTTCCCGGTCTGCAGCCAGGATTACTGGCAGCGTATGTGCCGGGAACTGGGGCGGGCCGAAGGGGAGGATGGTGCGCTGACGCCGGCGGATGTGGCGCGCTTCCCACTGCTGTCCACCCACAGCATTTTCGAGCGGGCGGCGGGGGACTGGCAGGCCTGGTTCCAGGCGGCGGAGCAGGCGTTACCCCCGGATGCGCGCCTCCAGCACTTCAGCCACATGCTGCTGGCGCTGGAGGCGGCCCGCTTCCATCAGGGCATCGCCCTGACCAATGACTACATGCTCTCCAGCCGCAAGGATTCCGAGGACTTCGTGCGCCTGCCCTGCCACCCCGTGGTCACCGGCGACCGTTTCTATTTCGCCTGGAAAACCAGCCGTCGTCGTGAACGGGGAATTCAGATCCTGCGGCGCTGGCTGGTGGACGAAGCCCGCCGCTCGGGGCTGAGAAACGTCGGTATAGACGGCGGTGCCTGAACGAATGGTAAGGAACGGGGGGCTGACGGCCGGCGTGTGATTGGCAAAGTCACTGCCATGCGAGGAAAGAGATGAAGGCTTTGTTGAAACCGGTTCTGTGCGCGATCCTGCTGTTCCCCACCGTTGCCCTGGCACATTCCGGCCACGACGCCGGCCTGCCGCCGGGGTTGCAGAAAAAGGTGCAGCGGGGTGAGCCGCTGCCGCCGGGCTGGCAGAAGAAACTGCATTACCGACGTGGCGACCACCTGGACCGTGAACTGCTCCGCTATGGTCGGGTCATCGACCTGGACGGCCGCCGCCAGCGGGTGGAACTCGAGGACCGGGTTTACACCATTCTCCGGGATACCCGGGAGATCGTGGACATCCTCAACGGTCGCGACTGACCGCCGCCGGCCGCCCGGGCTTATTCCCGGGGCGGTCGTTCCACCACCTTGCGCTTGCCCTTGGCGCACCGGGCCAGGGCCTTGAGGCCGTCGCCGTCGAACGCGTCCACCCGGATCACGTCGTACAGCGCGGTCAGCGCTGCCTCCAGTTTCGGGCACTCGTCCGCCGTCACGATTCCCTGGGCGCAGGCCCAGTCCACCAGTTCCTTGCGTTCGTGCCCCATCAGCAGGGCGATGTTGTCCAGCTCGTCTTCGTTGCGGTTGCGGATGGCTTCGTGCAGGCGTGCCCGCATGTCGGCGGTTTCCCGGGCCAGCCGGTAGGCATTGAGAACGCGGCCCAGCGGGTCGTCCGGCGCGGTGTTGATGTAGGTGCCTCGGCCGATACGCTCGCGCACCGGGGTGTCGTCGACGATGGTCCGGGCCACTTCGGTTCCCAGGCGGTCGTCGGGGCCGTTCAGGCCGGTGGCGCCGAGGGGGAAGACCAGCAGCCGTAGGGGCCAGCGCAACGCCGGTACCGGAAAGTTGAGGATGGCCGCGCGCAGGGACTGCTGCAGGTCGCGCAGGCAGGTTTGCAGGCACCAGGTCACCAGCGGTCGCTGATCCTCGGGATAGCCCTCGTCGTGCCACTGCTTGATCACCGCGCTGGCATAGTACATGTGCACCAGGGCATCTGCCATGCGGCCGGACAGGCGCTGGCGGGCCTTGAGACCGCCGCCGACGGTCAGCAAGGTCACGTCGGTGAGAAAGGCAAAGGCGGCGGAGAATCGAGCCAGCTGGCGATAGCAGCCGGCGATGCCGCCCTGCCGTGGCACCGGCTCCAGCCAGCCCCGGGTCAGGCCCAGCAGGAAGGCGCGCAGGGCGTTGCGGGTGGTGTGGGCCAGGTGCCGGTAGAAGGTGCCGTCGAACTGGCGGACCGCCCGTTCCTCGTCGTCCATGCCGGCCGCCTCGATTTCCTGGACGATGAAGGGGTGGCAGCGGATCGCCCCCTGGCCGAAGATCATCAGGCTGCGGGTCAGGATGTTGGCGCCTTCCACGGTGATGCCGATGGGCACCGCCTGGTAGGCCCGGGCCAGGAAGTTGCGCGGGCCGGTGATCACGCCCCGGCCGGCCACCACGTCCATGGCGTGATTGATCACCTCCCGCATCCGGTCGGTGTTGCGGTATTTCAGCACCGCCGACGGCACCGACGGCCGCACGCCCCGGTCCAGCATGCCACTGGTCAACAGGCGCGCGGCGTCCATCATGTAGGTGTAGCCGGCGATCGGTTCCAGCGCTTCCTGTACTCCCTCGAACTGGCTGATGGAGCGGCCGAACTGTTCCCGTGTGTAGGCATAGGCGCCGGTGGCCAGGCTGGCCAGCTTGCCGGCGCCGGTGCCCAGGGCCGGCAATGAGATGGAGCGGCCGATGGACAGGCACTCCAGCAGCATGGTCCAGCCCTTGCCAAGCATATCCTGGCCACCGATCACCTGGGACATGGGGATGAATACATCGGTGCCCCAGGTCGGTCCGTTCATGAACACCGTATTCATGGGCAGATGCCGGGCGCCGGCGTTGACGCCCTCGGTGTCTCGGGGCACCAGCACGCAGGTTACGCCGATCTCGTCGGTCTCGCCCAGCAGGTGGTCCGGGTCGTACACCTTGATGGCCAGGCCGATCAGGGTCGCCACCGGCGCCAGGGTGATGTAGCGCTTGTTCCAGGTCACCTTCAGACCCAGCACCGCCTCGCCGTTCCAGGTGCCCTTGCACACGATGCCCTTGTCCGGAATGGCGCCGGCATCGGAACCGGCCACCGGTGAGGTCAGGGCGAAGCAGGGGATTTCCTCACCTTTGGCCAGGCGCGGCAGGTAGTGCTGCTTCTGTTCGTCGGTGCCGTAGTGCATCAGCAGCTCGCCGGGACCCAGGGAGTTGGGCACCATCACCGTTACCGCGGTGGAGACGCTGCGGGTGGAGATCTTCATGACGATCTCGGAATGGGCGGTGGCGGAAAAGCCGAGACCGCCATCGGCCTTGGGAATCACCAGCCCGAAGAAGCCGTGCTCGCGGATGTACTTCCAGACCTTGTCCGGCAGGTCATAGTGCTCGTGGGTGATTTTCCAGTCATCGAGCATGGCACAGAGGGTTTCCACCGGCCCGTCCAGAAACGCCTGTTCCTCCTGGGTCAGGTGGGCTGGCTGCGCGTCCAGCAACCGGTTCCAGTCCGGGCGGCCGGAGAACAGCTCACCATCCCAGTCCACCGAGCCGGATTTCAGGGCTTCCCGCTCGGTGTCGGAGAGTTTGGGCAGGCGGCTGCGCACCCAGCCCAGCAGCGGCCGGCTGAGCTTGTTCCGGCGCAGGTCGCCGGGCAGCACCAGGATCAGCGCCAGGGCCAGCAGGACACCGCCGGCGAGAACGCTGAGCAGGTGCCAGTCGTCCTGAATCAGCCCGAGGACCGTGGCGACGGCCATCACCACCGCGGCGACGGTACCGCCGACGCCAAGGTAGATCAGGACCAACGCGCTGAGTAACAGCAGCAGAACACTCATGGGCGAACCTCCCTGTCATGGGTGAGGGAATGCGGGACCGTATGCCCTTACACCATCGGTCAAAGCGCGGGCAGTTGCAAGCCGGGGCCCGGTGGCACCGGGCCAAGCGGGGGTCAGAGACTCAGGCCGAGTGCCAGCAGGGCCAGGGTGGACAGCAGCACCGCCACGTTGGTGCCCAGGACCCGGTGCAGCCGTTCCGGCACCCGCCAGGCGCCGGGCAGCCGTGCCGCCAGCCACAGCGCTGCTGGCAGCGGCAGCAGGGCCAACAGCGTGGTGCCGGGCAGCACGCCGGCGGCAACCCCGGCGATGACCACCAGATAGCCGCCCAGCAACAGCAGGGCCACCACCCGGGCTGCCCGGTCCCGACCCGCCAGGATCACCAGGTGGCGGCGGCCAACCTGGCGGTCCGCCTCGGCGTCGGGGATCTGGTTGATCAGCAGCAGTTCGCTGACCAGCAACAGGGCAACCAGGGCAACCAGCAGGGCCATGGCGTCGATCCGGCCCCCCAGGGCCAGCACCGAGCCAAGCACCATGACCGGGCCGAACCCCAGTCCCGGCGCCAGCAGACACAACAGCGGGTGGCGGGTGAGCCAGCGGGTGTAGGTGAGGATCAGGGCAAGGCCGGCGATTCCGATCACCAGCATGGGCCAGCCGGCGTGCCAGAGAAAATACAGGCCGATGGCGACCACCAGGGCGAGGGTGCCGAGCGCGGCGGCCCGCACGCCGCCGGCCGCTTCCGGCGTTTCCGGCAAGGCACCGCTGCCGCCGGAGAACGGTGTCCGTCGGGTGAGCAGGTCGAGCCCGGAGCGGAAGTCGTCGTATTCATTGAACAGGTTGACCGCGGCGTGGGCCAGCAGGGCGCCGAGCAGTACCAGGCCGAGATCCAGCACGGACAGCGGCACGCCCTGGCGCCAGGCCACGGCAATGCCGCCGGCCGCGCACAGGGGGGCGAGGATCAGAAAGTTGGGACGGAAGGCGCGGACGACGGCAACCGCGTGCTGCATGTCGGATTCCTTACACGTAGCCGGCGGCGAACACCAGGCCGAGGACAATGGGCATCACCACCAAGCTGCCGAGATTGCTCAGCAGGACCAGCGACGCCACCTTATGCGGTTCCTGGCGGTACTGCTCCGCCACCATGTAGTTCAGTACCGCCGGCGGCAGCGCCGCGAACACCCACAGGCAGGCCACCTGCAACCCCGGCAGTTCCATCAGGGCAAGGAAAGGCCAGGCCAGCAGCAGGCCGCTGGCGGGGCAGGCCACGGCCCCCAGCAACCCCAGTTTCCAGTCACTGAAGTCCACATCGAGCATGCGTACGCCCAGGGCGAACAGCATCAGTGGAATGCACACGCCACCGAGCATGTTCAGCGACTCCAGCAGCCAGCCGGGCAGTGCGATCCCGCTGAAGTTTACCGCCAGGCCGGCGAGACTGGCAAAGACAATGGGCAGCTTCAGGCGCTGGACCAGGGACGAATGCGGGTCCAGCATGTACAGGCCGACTGAGAAGTGCAGCAGCATTTCCACGATGAACAGCACGATCGCCGCCGGCAGGGCGGCATCACCGAATGCCAGCACCAGCAGCGGAATCCCCATGTTGCCGGAGTTGTTGAACATCATCGGTGGCAGGAAGGTTTTCAGGTCCAGCTTCAGCCACCGGGCGAGGGGATACAGCAACAGCCCCGAACCCAGCACCACCAGAGTCCCGCCCAGGGCCAGCCAGCCGTAGTCCTGCAACGGCGCCTTCTGGTCCGCCAGCACCGCGAATACCAGCATCGGCACGAACAGCTCCATGTTCAGCAGGTTCAGGCCGCGGATGTCGGGGGTACGGTAGCGGCCGTACAGGGCGCCGCATCCGGCAATGACGAAAACGGGCAACAGGGTCGAGAGAATCTGGCCAATCATCGGGGGATGGCTCCGGCTGGTGTCGGGTCGGGTATCAAAACGGTTAGGTTCGCAAGTATCCGGCCGATTGGCAAATGGCTTGACGGCGCCTTCGACCAAAGGCCAAGGTTGGCCTTGACTCAGGGAGAAACCCGTACCATGTCCAGATTTGACGACCCCATCGACCGAGCGCAGACCGACTCGGTCAAGTACGATGCCCGCGCGGCTGTGTTCGGCCGTGCCGATGTCATCCCGGCCTGGGTGGCCGACATGGATTTCGCCGCGCCGGAGGCGGTGACCCGTGCCCTGCGGCAGCGGGCGGATCACCCCGTTTATGGCTACACCCTGTTCCCGGAGAGCCTGTACCAGGCCATGATCGACTGGTTTCGCGACCGCCATGGCTGGGCCATCGAGCGCGACTGGATACGGATGGCCCCGGGGGTGGTGCCGTCTCTGCACGCCGCCTGCCTGGCCTATGCCGGTGCCGGCGAGGGCGTGATCGTGCAGCCGCCGGTCTACCCGCCGTTCTTCGGCGCGGCACGCCTGACCGGGCGATCCCTGATTGAAAATCCGCTGGTGGCCGACACCGACCGGGACGGCCGGCTGCATTACCGCATGGATCTGGAACACCTGGAGGCCTGCGCCGCCCGGCCGGAGGCGCGGGTGCTGCTGCTGTGTTCCCCCCACAACCCGGTGGGCCGGGTGTGGCGCGAGGAGGAGCTGGCGGCGGTACTGGACATCGCCCGGCGCCACGACCTGGTGGTTCTCAGCGACGAGATTCACTGCGATCTGGTTTACCCGGGCGGCCCCCGCCACCGGATGCTGGCCAGCCTGCCGGGGGCCGCCGAACGGGTGGTCACGGCGGTGGCCCCGAGCAAGACCTTCAACATGCCCGGTCTGGGCCTGTCCGCCCTGGTGGTCCCCGATGCCGGGCTTCGGCGGGCCATCGCCTCGGTGTTTGAAGGCATGCACCTGCCCCAGTGCAACCCCTTCAGCGTGGCCGGCTTCGAGGCGGGCTACCGGCACGGTGGCCCCTGGCTGGACGAGCTGCTGGCTTACCTGCGGGACAACCGGGACTGGCTGGTGTCCCGGGTGAACCGGGACCTGCCGGGGCTGTCGGCGTGTGTGCCGGAGGGTACCTACCTGGTGTGGCTGGACTGCCGCGGACTGGCGCTGGAGGATGCCGCCCTCAAGCGCTTCTTCGTGCAGAACGCGGGTGTGGGCCTGAATCCGGGCGCCAGTTTTGGCGAGCCGGGCCGGGGCTTCATGCGTCTGAACATCGGGTGTCCACGCCGGACTCTGAAGACGGTGCTGCGGCGGATCGAGGCGGCGCTGGCCGGCCGATCCGGGTAGCCAGAACCAGGCCAAGCAGGATCAGGGCGCCGCCGGCCAGGTGATACCAGCTCAGGGACTCGTCCAGAAACAGACCCGCCAGCACCGAGGCGTACACCGGCGTCAGGTACATGAACAGGGCCGTGCTCCGTGGCCCAAGGGTGTGCACACCGTGATTCCAGAAGCCGTAGGCGAGAATGCCCGGAAAAATGGCGAAGTACAGCAGTGGCAGCAGGGTGCGGCCGGACAGCTCGAAGCCGCCACTGATGAACAGCAGGTCCACCAGGTAGACCGGCAGCAGCACCAGGGTACCCAGCAGCACCTGCGCGGTCAGGAAGGTCAGGGCGGGTACCGGCACCGCGTGGCGCCGCAGCAGCACCGAGAACAGGCCCCAGCAGAACACCGCCGCCACCATCAACAGGTCGCCGGCCTGCATCTGCAGACCGCTCAGCACCGACCACTGGCCCCGCGCCACCACCACCAGAATGCCCAGCACCGCGAGGGCGATCCCGAGAGCCTGCAGCGGTCGTGTCCGGTCCCCCAGCAGCAGCCATGCCAGCAGTGCCACGAAAATCGGAATGGTGGCGTTGATCAGGGCGATGTTGGTGGCGCTGGTGGTGATGGCCGCGTAGTACAGCAACGAATTGAAGGCGGCGACGCTGAAGGTGGACAGCACCAGCATGGTGCCGAGGTGTCGGCGCAGCACCGCGCGGTGCCGGAGCAGGCCCGGCAGTCCCGCCGGCAACAGGATGGCCAGGGCGATGACCCAGCGCCAGAACGACATGGACAGCGGCGGCAGCAGCGTGACCGTGCCGCGGGCCAGCACGGCATTGCCGGCCCAGAACAGGGGCGTGACCACCAGTCCGAAATAGGCCAGCCAGAGGGATTGGGTGGTGGTTTTGGATGTCACGGCAATCTCCTGCGAGTGTCAGGGGGTATCGCTGAAAATTGCCTAGGATACTACTCTCCTGGCACTTCCGCCTCTGTACCAATGTGGTAGGCGGCAAAACCGGCCATCACCACCTGGTCCACCGCCATGCCGATGATCCGGCCGTCGGCGGAGGAGCGGATCGGGTACTGGGCGTTGGTGATGGGGTCGGCTACGTAGCCCAGGATTTCACCCGCCGAGACGGTGTCGCCGAGGGCCACCTCGCTGAACAGGATGCCGCCGTGGTCGGCCCGGACCCAGGTGGAGTCGTAGTACACCGGCTCCGGCTCGCCCCAGACAAACATGCGCGAAATCATCCCCTCCTTTTCCATCAGGCTGGTGAGGCTGTTCACGCCGGCCTCGATCTGATGCTCCTGGATGCGGTGAGACTCCCCGGCTTCCAGAGTCACCGCGCGAATGCCGGCGGCCACCGCGGCGGTGCGCAGCATGCCGGGGGTACCGGTGCTGTGCACCACGGCCATGCGGTCGAAACCCCGGGTGAAGGCTGCCACCTCGGGGTTGTTCATGTCCGCCCGGATCTGGGGCAGGTTGGTCCGCTTGAGGGAGCCGGTGTGGATGTCCACCAGCATGTCGCAGTAGCGGATGATGTTTTCGAACAGCGAATGGGCAACACGGTCGGCGAGACTGCCGTCCGGCGAGCCGGGGAAATGCCGGTTCAGGTCGCGGCGGTCGGGCAGGTAGCGGCTGCCCTGGTGAAATCCGGTCAGGTTGACGATGGGGATGCCCACCACCCGCCCCCTCAGTTTCTCCGGATCCAGGTCATACAGGGTGCGGCGGACGATCTCGATGCCATTGAGTTCGTCGCCGTGGACGGCTGCCGTCAGGCACAGGGTGGGGCCGACATGGGCGCCGTTCACCACCAGCACCGGGGTGGTCTGGGACAGGCCGGCGATCTGGATGTTCGGGGTCCAGGCCAGGCGGGTGGATGTGCCCGGCAGCACTTCGTTGCCCAGCAGGGCGAAACGGCCGGCCGCAGCGGGCGGTGGCGGTTCGGCGGCCACCGGCGGGTCCGCCGGTGCCGGTGTTGTGTCGGTTCCGGCCGGCGGGGCGGCGGCCGGCGCCGGTGTCGATTCCGGCGCGGGTGCCGGAGCCACCTCTTTCAGGTCGACATGGGGCGCCACCCTGCGCGCCGGAGGCTCCGCCACCGGTTCGGCTTCGGCGGCGGGTGCCGGGGCATCGGCGGTGGTGTCACCGCCGGCCAGCGGCGCGGAGTGTTCCACGTCCTCGACATTTTCGTCCTCTGCCAGCTCGGCAATGGCCAGCGCCGGTGTCGCGGCGTTGGCCGGAGCACCGGCCTCGGCCCAGGCGCCACCGGTCGTGACCGGCAGCAGCCAGGCCAGCAGCAGCGGGGGTAGGGAGTGGGGGGTGCGGGTCGCATGGGGCATGGGGATTTCACCTCGGGTTGCGTCGGAGGCCAAGGATAGAGGCTTTCCGGCCGAACGGGATACCGCTGTGACAAAGGTTTAATACGACCGTCATGACGGCCCGGGGGCTAGGGTCGGCCCGCCGGCGCCAGATGCTGCCACAGGCCGTCCACTTCCCGGGCCCGGCCATCCGCCTGCAACTTGAGCAGGTGCGCCAGCGCCGAGCGCGCCGCCAAGCCGTGGATGGCGGCCGGGACATCGTCGTAGGCCTGGGCCGTTACGGCCTCGAGGGGAGCGGGCGAGAGTGCCGCCAGGGCCCGGGCGATCTTGTGTTCGCGGGACAGCCGGTGGCTGATCAGGAAATCAATCACCGACTCCGGCTGAGCCATGAGAAAACCATGGGCCGGGGCGAGGGTGCGCAGCGGTTCGGCCAGCAGGTCGTAGAGCGAGTCCAGATACGCCTTCATGTCACCGTCCGGCGGGTTGATCACGACCGTCGAGCCCTGCATGACGTGATCGCCGGAAAACAGCAGGCCCTGTTCGAGCAGCAGGTAGCAAAGGTGATTGGAGGCGTGCCCCGGCGTGTGCAGCACCTTCAGGATACCGGCCTCGGTGGCGATCAGGTCGCCATGCCCGGGCTGGTCGTCCGGCCGGAACCGGGTGTCCTGGGCACTGCCCGGCGGCGCCGGCCAGCCAAACAGGCGGCAACCGGTGCGGGCCTTCAGCGTGGCGGCGGCGGGGGAGTGGTCCCGGTGGGTGTGGGTGACCAGCACCTGATCGATGACGCCGCCGGTCAGTTCAAGGATGCGCGCCACATGGGTCGGGTCGTCCGGCCCCGGATCCAGCACCGTGAAACGGTCGTGGCCGAGCAGGTAGGTGTTGGTGCCGGGGCCGGTCATCAGCCCGGGGTTGGGGGCGGTCAGGCGGAGCACGCCGGCGGCGATGGCCACCGGTTCGCCCGGAAGAATCTCCGCCCGGGTGCTGCCTTCGCCTTCCGGGTCCAACTTGACCGCTTCGTCGTAGGCCGGGGCCCCTGGCTCCAGCAACACCGGCCGGCCCTGCTTTCGGGCCGGCCAGGGCTGGTTCGGGTGCGCCTCCGGTGGATGGGCGTGGGCGTAGCGCAGCAGGGCCTCGGTGCTGTCGAAGTCGCTGAGCAGGCGCAGCGTGCGCAGGGTGGGCAGCCCCAGCAGCCGGTGCCCCTCGCGGTGTTGCGCCAGGGCCTCGGTAGGCCGGATCCAGAGGTGGTCGATGGTCTCGACGCCGTCGTGACTGGCGATCTGGCCCTCCGGGGCACGGGCGACGAAGAAGCGGGTATCGAACCGGCGCGGTGGCCCCGGCGGTGTCACCCAGTGGCTCAGGTAGGCGAGCCGGTCCAGTGGCAGGATCAGGTCATGGCGCCGACACAGGTCGGCGAGGCTGAGGCGGCCCTCGAACAGGGCCTGGCGGTCACCGTGCACCGGGTGGTCGGCGTCGATGAGGCGGCCCCGGCGGTCCACCGCGAGCAGGATACCGGCCTCCTCGAAACACTCCCGTACGGCGGCCAGCATGTAGTCGGCCCCGCCCTCGTCCAAGCTCATGATCTGACTGATCTCGGCGTCGTCTGGGCCCAGGGCATGGGCTCGCCCCCCGGGCTCGTGTTCGTCCACGGCGCCGCCGGGAAATACGAAGTAACCGGGCAGGAACGCGGCGTTCCAGCTGCGTTGCAGTAACAGCACCTCCGGGCCTTCGGCGGTGTCCCGGGTCAGAACCAGCGTGGCGGCAGGGCGGATGTCCATGGTTTCCCCGTCTTTTGGCGATGGCGTGTTGGGTCCACTTCGCACGATACCGGATTTTGCCGGTTTCGTCTTGGCGCGCCCGCCGGGCGTGGCTCAGGCGTCGGCCGCAACCGGCGGCCGACGCAGGTGGGCCATGCCGGCCCGATACAGCCGGTAGGACAGCAGACCGGCGGCCAGGTTGCCCAGCAAAGCGCCGCTCATCAGCCCGGGCATGCCGCCCAGCCAGCCACCCAGCCAGAGCGCCGGCAGGAAGCACAGGAACAGCCGCAGGGCGGAGATGGTCAGTGCCCGCAGCGCCAGGCCCAGAGCGTTGCACACCGACACCATCAGCATGCACACGCCCAGGCCGCTGTAGCTGAGTGGCACCCGCAACAGATAGTCCTGCAGCACCGAGCGCACCGACACGTCGCTGCTGAACAGGTGCGCGGCGACCCCGGACAGCACCAGCCAGAGCAGGCCGATGGCCAGCTGCCAGGCCACCACGAAACGTACCGCGATCCGAACCAGCTGGCGGATGCGCTCGATCTCGCCGGCGCCGAGCATGCGCCCGATCATCGGTGGCATCGACATGGTCAGGGCCAGTACCACCACGATGGAGAAAAACTCCAGCCGGGTGCCCAGGCCCCAGGCGGCCACCGATGCGGACCCGAACCCGGCCACCAGGGCGGTGGCCAGCATCGCCGACACCGGCGGCATCAGCTGGCTGACCATGGCCGGTGCCATGATGCCGGTCAGCTGCCGCAGCGCCTGCCCCAAGTTCAGCCGGGCCAGGTCGAAGCGCAGCCAGTGGCGCCGGGCCAGGGCCGGGTAGATCACCAGCGCGCCGAGGGCGAAGGCGGTGACCGTGGCCCAGCCGGCCCCGGGCAGCCCCCAGCCGAACTCGAAGATGTACAGGTAGTCCAGGCCGATGTTGGCCAGGCTGGTGGCCATCATCAAGTATCCCGGCAGCCGGGTGTTGCCGTGGGAGCGGCAGACACTGTAGCCAAAGTACAGCATGGCGCCGCTCCAGGCCGCCACCAGCCAGGGTAGCCAGTAGCTCCGGACCAGCGGCAACAGCGCGGGCTCGGCGCCCAGGGCCGCCATGATCGGCTGTTGCAGGCACCAGAGTGCAAGGCAGAGCCCGAACACCAGCAGTCCCCCCAGCGCCACCACCAGGCCGCCCAGGCGTTCGGCCCGGAGAGGGTCGCCGGCACCAAGGGTACGGGCGATGATGGCGGTGGTGGCAATGCCCAGCCCCACCTGCAGGCCGATGATCAGCTGCTGCATCGGCAGGGTGAAACCGAGCGCCGCCAGCGGGTCGCGGCCCAGCTGGCCGATGAAGGCGCTGTCCACCAGCTGAAAGGTCATCAGCGACAGGACGCCGAACAGCATTGGCCAAGTCATGGCCGCCAGTTGCCGGCCCAGGCTGTGAGGGGGGTGTGTCGTGCTCAAGGGATGTGGTGTCGGGTCAGACGGTGTGGGGGCGCAGTATACGACGATCGGCACGCCACCGCGAGGCGGGGCGTGCCGGGGGCAGGATCAGAGCACCTGCAGGGCCGCGTCGTAGTCGGGCTCGTTCTTGATTTCGCTGACCAGCTCGCTGTGCAGGACCCGGTCGTTCTCGTCCAGCACCACCACCGCGCGGGCGCACAGGCCGGCGAGAGGGCCGGTCTGGATAGCGACGCCGTAGTCCTGCTGGAAGCTGTAATTGCGGAAGGTGGACAGGGTTTCCACGTTCTTCAGTCCCTCGGCACCACAGAAGCGGGAGGCGGCGAACGGCAGGTCGGCGGAAATCACCAGCACCACGGTGTTGTCCAGGCCTCCGGCCTTTTCATTGAACTTGCGAGTGGAGGTGGCGCAGACGCCGGTGTCAATGCTGGGGATGATGTTGAGGATCTTGCGCTTGCCGGCCCAGTGTTCGAGTTTCACGTCTTCCAGGCCGCTGTTGGTCAGGGTGAAGGGGGGCGCGTTGTCACCGGGCTGCGGGAAGGTGCCGCTCAGCTCGATGGGATTGCCGTCCAGGGTAACCTTGCTCATGGTGGCTCCTTGTTGATTCGGGTTGGCGTTGTGCCGTGCTACTCCCCATAGACTAGTGTGGAAGACGGGCACTGTCATCCCCGCCGTTCAGGGGCGCACGGCCGTTCACAGGGGCGACTGGCCCGGGGCCCGCCGTGGCTCGAAACCGCGCGCCGGGCGGCGCTGGACCAGGAGCATGTGGAAGGCCAGGGCGATGGCGGCGCAGGCGGCGATGATGCTGGCCATCACCAGGGGCGTGCCATCGTGCAGACGGCCCACCAGGGCGCCGGCGCCGGCGGCGACGGCCATCTGGATGAAACCGAACAGCGCCGAGGCGGAGCCGGCCATGGTGGGAAAGTTGGCCAGGGCACCGGCCAGGGCCTGGGGCAGCAGCATGCCGGCACCGATCATGAACAGGGTCTGGGGCAGGATGACCGCCCAGACCGTGTGAACGCCCTGGTACGCCAGAATGGCCATGGCGCCGCCGCCGGTCACTGCCACCAGCAGGCCACGGACCAGAATCTGGTCGGCCAGGAGCTGACGGCTCAGGCGGGCGGAGGCCAGATTGCCGAGAATGTAGCCCACCACCATACAGGCGAAATACAGCCCGAAATGCTGTGGCTCGACCCCGAGAAAATCAATCAGGACGAAGGAAGATCCGGACAGGAACGCGAACAGCCCGCCGTAGATGGCGGCGTTGGTGAGGGTGTAGCCGAGGAACCGGACATCAATGACCAGGGTCCGGTAGTTGCGCAGCAGGTGGCCGGGCCGCAGCGGCTGGCGATAGGCCCGGGGCAGGGGCTCGGGCATGCCCCAGGCGATCAGGCCGGTGACCAGCAGGCCATAGGCGGCCAGGGCCAGGAAGATGGACGGCCAGCCCAGCTGAGCCAGCAGCGCGCCGCCCAGGGTGGGGGCCAGCGCCGGTGCCAGGGCCATCAGGCTGGCCAGGATCGCCAGGATCCGGCCGGCCTCGCGCGGGGTATAGATGTCGCGCACCGCGGCGCGTCCGAGCACGGGCCCGGCGGAGCCACCCACGGCCTGCAGGAACCGGCACAGCTGCAGGGTCTCGATGCTGTCGGCCAGGGCACAGCCGACACTGGCCAGGGCAAAGATCAGAATGCCGCCGATCATGATGGGCTTGCGGCCGAAGCGGTCGGCCAGCGGGCCACACACCAGTTGCGCCAGGGCAAAGCCCACCAGGTACAGGCTCAGGGTCAGCTGCACCTGGTCGGTGCCGCTGTGAAAATCCGCGCCGATCTGCGGCAGCGCCGGCAGGTACATGTCCGTGGCCAGAGGCCCCAGGGCCACGGCGGCGGCGAGCAGCAGGGTTGTCCAGACACTGGTCAGTGCAAACATCGGAGTTCCGGTCGGGTGAGTCATGCGTTGGCAGTTTAGGGGCGGTCGCTGGGGAAAAGAATGGTGGGGCGGCTCATACAACGTATGAGCAAAATTGATTGATTATTCGTTCAGCCCGTTCATGGTGGCCGCCACCGCGTTCACCTGGTTGCGAAGCCAGCGGTGGGCCGGATCGTTCTGGTTGCGGCTGTGCCAAATCATCAGCAGGGTGAAGGGCTTGTGCTCGAACGGCAGCGGCACCCAGGCAAAGTCCCGCAGCAGGTGCCGGCTCATCCGCTCCGGCGCGGTGGCCAGCATATCGGTGCCACGCAGGAACTCGGGCAGGCCGGAGAAGTTGGACACCGTGACCACGTTGCGACGTTCCAGCCCGCGCGCCTTCAGCGCCCCCTCCAGGGCCGGTTTTTCACCGGTGCCGAACACCAGGGCGATGTGATCCGCCTTCAGGTAGTCGGTCAGGTCCCGCGGCGGCGGCCGCCGGGCCGGGTCGTAGAACACCACCATCCGGTCCGCCATCAGCCCCCGTTGCATGATGTCCGTGGCCTCGGGTGCGTGCGGCGAGATGATCAGGTCGCAGATGTCCCGGCGTAGCATCTCGGCGGAGGGAATGCCCGAGGGAATGACGTGCAGGCGGATGCCCGGTGCCTGCTGGCGCAGACTGCGGACCAGGCCCGGCAGCAGCAGGTCGCGCTGGTAGTCGTTGGCGGCGACGGTGAAGGTGAAGTCGGCGGTGGCGGGGCTGAACGGCGGGCCGGCCGGCAGCGCCTGCAGGTCGGCCAGGATCTGGCGGATGTGTGGGCCCACCAGCAAGGCATAGCGGGTGGGCGCGATGCCCCGGCCGGATTTGACGAACAGCGGGTCACCCAGGGCCTGGCGCAGCCGCTCCAGGGTATGGCTGACCGCCGACTGGGTCACGCCCAGGCGCACCGCCGCCCGGGATACGCTGCCTTCGTCCAGAACCGCGAGGAAGGTGCCCAGGGCGCGGAAATCCAGATTCAATGTATCAACAGGGTTCATGGATTGGAGTGTAACCCGCCGCCCGGGAGGCGCCAACCGGAGCGTCAGTCGGAGCGCGCCGCCAGCCAGTCCGCCAGGGCCAGCCAGCTTGCCTGGGGGGCCTTGCGGCCGGCGAGGATGCCCATGTGGCCGCCGGGGACCACCTGGAAGGTCTTGTCGGTGGACCGGACCAGGTCCATCACCCGCCGGGCTGCCGCCGGTGTCACCAGGGTGTCCTCCGAGCCGGCAATCGCCAGCAGGTTGGCGTTGACGTTGTCGAGCCGGGCCAGATCGTCGCCGATCTGGATCTCGCCCCGGGACAGCTGGTTGTCAATCCAGACTCGAACCACGGTGTCCTGAACGATGCCCCCCGGATAGGCCACCATGCGGTCCAGGAACGCCGAGGTGGTGGCGTGGCTGCTGACGAAGTCCCGGTCACCGAGGTGGACCACCAGCTGCCAGTAGCCCAGCAGGCTGTTGATGGGGTTGGTCAGTTTGAAACCGAGGGTGTTGGCCCAGCCGGGGGAATGGAACCATTCCGGTTTCAGGTTGTGCAGGCGAAAGCCGGTCCGCCGCCGGACCCGCTCGGCGATGCCCGCCAGGCCCTGGTTCAGGAGCCCGAGCACGCCGGAGGCGTGGCTGTCCACCGGCGCGCCCAGCACGATGGCGTTGCGCACGTGCTGGTCCCGGCTCAGGGCACAGTAGAACAGAGTGAACATGCCGCCCATGCTCCAGCCGTGCAGGGACAGTTCCCGCTCGCCACTGTGGGCCCGTACCCGGTTCAGGTAGGCGGGCAGCAATTCGGCAACGTAGGTGTGCAGGTTGTAGTGGCTGTGCTCCCGGCCCGGCACCCCCCAATCGATCAGGTAGACCTCGAATCCCTGGGCCCGCAGGAAGCGTACCAGACTGCGTTGGGGAAACAGGTCATAGATCAGCATGTTGACCGCCAGCGGCGGGACGATGACGACGGGGGTGCGGTGGCGCTGTTGCCGGACCGGCCGTTCCAGATCGTCGAGCTGGATGGTCGACTCGGTCAACGGCGGGTAGTAGCGCAGGCTGACCAGGCCGTCGTGGTGCAGGGTCTCGAACGGCGTCTGGCCGGCCTGTACCAGGCTGGCGGCGCGGAACATCCGGTCAAAGGCGTTGCTGGTATAGGTGGCGCTGCGCCGGTACGCGGTGGCGGCCAGGCGGGTGGCGTGTCTGACAGGGTTGGGCATGGTGTCTTTCCGGGCGCGTCGGTCCTGTGGGTCAACCGGCCAAGCCTAGTACGGACGGCGCCGCCGGGCTATGGCAGGGATGTCCCCGGCCCCGGGCAACCGGGTCAGTGGCTGTGCTTTGCGGGCGGGCTTGCTATCATCGGGACTCCGAATCGAAACGATAAAAGAACAGGGTTGCCATGCTCCGTTTCCTGCCTGCTCCGGTCAAGGGGGTGCTCAATGCGCTCCTGCTGGGACTCAACACGCTTTTCTGGTGTCTGCTGCTGTACATTCCGGCGCTGCTCAAGCTGATCGTGCCGATCCAGAGGTTCCGTGTGCTCTGCACTCGCCTGATCATTGCCATCGCCGAGGCCTGGGTGGCCGGCAACGTGGCCTGGATGACGCTCACCCAAGACACCCGGTGGCGGGTGGACGGGGCGGATCGTCTGGCCCGGGAGGGGTGGTATCTGGTGCTCAGCAATCACCAGAGCTGGGTGGACATCCTGGCGTTGCAGCGGGTGTTCAACCGACGCGCACCGTTCCTGAAGTTCTTTTTGAAGCAGCAGCTGATCTGGGTGCCGGTGATCGGCCTGGCTTGGTGGGGGCTGGATTTCCCGTTCATGAAACGGTACAGCCGAGAGTATCTGCTCCGGCATCCGGACAAGCGTGGCGAGGATCTTCGGGCCACCCGCCGGGCCTGCGAGCGTTTCCGCTACACTCCGGTGAGCGTGATGAATTTCGTCGAGGGGACCCGATTCACCCAGGCCAAGCACGACCGGCAGGCCTCGCCCTACCGGCACCTGCTGGTGCCCAAGGCCGGCGGAGTGGCGTTTGTGCTGGACGCCATGGGCGACGCCATCCACACCCTGGTGGACGTGACCATCGCCTACCCGGCGGGCGCGCCCACCTTCTGGCAGTTCCTGTGCGGTCGGGTGCCGGAGATTCATCTGGTCATCGACACCCGGGACATTCCCGCTCATCTGAAGGGGCGGGACTACACCGCCGACGCCGAGCACCGGCGCAACGTCAAGGAATGGCTGGCCGGGCTCTGGCAGGACAAGGACGCGCGCCTGGAGCGACTGCTGACTCGGCGCGACTGAGTCAGTCGCCGTCGGCGCCGACCGCCTCGGCGTCCACCAGCGTGAAGTGGATCTGACGCCGTTCCTCGTCAACCCCGGCAAAGGTGACGGTGACCCGCTGCTCCAGCTGGAAGATGCGGCCGTTCTTGTTGTGGATCAGGCGCAGGGTGACCGGGTCGAAGCTGTACTTGCCGTCCAGGTCCTTGCAGCTGACAAACCCTTCCAGGCCGTTGCTGTCGAGGCGCACGAAGAAGCCGGAGGGCAGGGTCCGGCTGATGGTGCCGGCCATGGGCTCCGGGGTCAGTGACTTGGCATAGTCGCTCTTGAGCCAGGTTTCCAGCGCGTTGGCCGCCTGCCGGGCCCGCAGCTGGCTGGCCTGCAGGGCCTCCAGCTGCTGGGCGTTGAGCGCCTTCATCGGGGTGTCCCAGAGGATCGACTTGATCAGCCGGTGCACGTAGAAGTCGGAAAACTTGCGCAGCGGCGAGGTAAAGGTGGTGTAGGCCTCCAGCCCCATGCCCTGGTGCGGTGCCGCCTCGAACCCCAGCTCGGCGCGGGCCAGCTGCCGGGACAGGATGGCCTTGACCGGCACCTCCGAGGCCAGTGTCTCGCTCTGTTTCATCAGGACCTTGAAGCCCTCGGCGCTGAGCGCGTCCAGCTCCGCCAGATGCGGGGCGTGGGATTCCAGCAGCTTGCGGATGTTGTCGGCGCGGTCGTCGCGCAGCCCGGGGTGCTGGATGAACAGGCCCTGGCCGTGGCGTTTCAGGAAGTCGGCGGCGCAGCGGTTGGCGGCCACCATGCATTCCTCGACCAGGCGGTGGGCCTCGTTCTGGATTGCCGGTTCGATCAGGCGGATGCGCTTGTTTTCGTCCAGCCGCAGCCGGAACTCCGGCCGGTCGGCGCTCAGCAGGGCGTGCTCGGCACGCCACTTGCGCAGGGCGGTGGCGGCCTGGTGCAGCTGATCGAGGCTGTTGGCCACCGCCTCCGGCAGCGCCTTGATGTCGTCGTCCTCGCGGCCTTCGATCAGGTGCGCCACCAGGTCGTAGCTGAGCTTGCCCCGGGAGCGGATCACCGCCTGCCGGAAGTGGTAGTTGCCCAGGCTGCCGTCGTTGTTCACCTGCAGGTCGCACACCAGGGCCAGGCGGTCCACCTCCGGCATCAGCGAGCACAGCCGGGTGCTGATGGCCTCCGGCAGCATGGGCAGGGGGTCGCCGGGAAAGTAGATGGCGGTGGCCCGATTGAACGCCTCCTCTTCGGCCGGTGAGCCGGGCTCGATCAGGGCGGTCGGGTCGGCGATGGCAATGGACAGGGTCCAGCCGGTGGCGTTGGGGGTGGCCATCAGGGCGTCGTCCATGTCCTGGGTGCCGGGGCTGTCGATGGTGACGTAGGGCTGATCTCGCCGGTCCTCCCGGCCCTCGATGTGAGCGCTCAGGCTGTCTTCGGAGAGGGCCTCGGCCTGGGCGCGCACGGGGTCCGGCCAAGTGTCCGCCAGGTCGAAGCTGGCCAGGGTCAGGGCCCGTTCGATGCCCGGTTCGTCCGCCTTACCGATGACCCGCAGCACCTTGGCCTGGCCCTTGCCGTCCCGGAACGGGTGCCGGTGGATCTGGCAGTAGATGAAATCCCCCGGTTCGGCGCCTTGGCGCTCCTGGGGCGGGATGAAAATCCAGCGGTTGATGCCGGGGGTGTCCGGCGCCACGAAGTGGCCCTTGCCCTTGACCAGGTAGCGGCCGACGAAGGTGGTCAGGTGGGTTTCCAGAAGTTCGTCCACCACCCCCTGCGTCTTGCCTTTTTCCACCTCCTGCTCGGTGATGTTGACCCGGTCCCCGGGCAGCACTTTCTGCATTTCCTCCGGCGGCAGGAACACGTCCCGACCTTCGTCCAGGGCGACGAAGCCAAAACGGCCGTTGGTGGCCTTGACGGTGCCGGAGTACACCACCTTGCGTTCCTTGATTTCCGATTTCAGCTGGCGCAACTGTTTGAGAGCGTCGGCATTGAGCATGAAGAGAACCTGGCTGTGAAAATGGATGTTGGGGCCGAGTATAACGGTTCTGCCGGGGGGAGTCAGATTCGTCAGGCGGGGCGGATGGGCTCGTTCTGCGGGCGCCGGATGAACACGCAGTTCCGGCCCCGTTGCTTGGCTTGATACAGCGCCTGGTCGGCGTGGCGCAGCAGGGTGTCCAGACCCTCGCCGGGCTGGCCGTAATAGCCGCCGACGCTGACCGTGACCGGGGTACCGGTGCGCTGGCTTTCCACTTCCACGTGGGCCCGGATGCGGTGCGCAATCTGGTCCAGGGTCTGGGGGTCGCAGGGTGACAGCACGATGACAAACTCATCGCCGCCCCAGCGCCCGGGGTGGTCGTAGGGGCGCAGGCAGGTTTTCAGCCACAGCGCCACCCGGCAGAGCACCTCGTCCCCGGCCTGGTGCCCGTAGTGGTCGTTGATGGCCTTGAAATGGTCGATGTCCAGCCAGATCAGGCCGAAGCCCTGGTTCTGCCGGGCGGCGCGCTGAATTTCCTGTTCCAGCAGTTCATCGATGCCTCGGCGGTTCTTGAGCCCGGTGAGGGCGTCGACGCGGGCCAGCCGGTGCAGCTCCTCGGTGCGCAGGTTGACCTCGGTTTCCAGCTCGTGGGTGTTGTACTGGAGCCGGTTGGCCATGGTTTCGAAGTGGTCCACCAGACGCCCGATCTCGTTGTCCGGTTTGGGCATGTAGGGCAGGTTGAAATCCCCCTCGCGCAGCCGCTTGACGCCGCCTTCCAACGCCAGCAGGGGGCGAAGGATGCGGGACTGGATGATGATATGAAACAGCAACAGCGACACCAGCAGGCTGATCAGGAACACGCCGATCAGGGGCCACAGGTAGCTGGCGGGCAACAGGGTGTCGAGGTCGATCAGGGTGATCTCGAACCAGCCGATGGTGGGCAGGAACGCCACGCCGGCGAGATGTTCCCGGCCATCGACCGTCACGAAGCCGCTTTCCACGGCGCCGGCCTGGCCCTGGCGGTGTTTGAGCAGCTGCAGCATGCCGAGGATTTTCTGCTTGTCCTGGGGGGTGTCGAACAGCAGGTCGACGGTGTTCTTCTGGCCCTCGGGCTTGATGATGCTGGCGAAATCGATGTAGTTGCGGTCCCGGTACAGCTGGATGGCGCCGTTGTAATCCACAAACAGCGTGGTGATGCCGGCCTGGCCGATGTCGACGATGTCCTGCAGGAAGCTGTCGAGGTTCAATCCGGTGCCCACCATGCCAAGAATCTCACCCTGGGGATCCCGCATCAGCACGTCGATCCAGAGTTTGGTCACGCCCAGCTCGGTGTCGGGGTTGACGTTGAGGTGAAAGTCCCGGCCTTCCGCAATCAGCTGGAAAAACCAGGCGTCGTCGGGGTTGTCCGGGTTCAGGGTGTAGCGGTACTGGTTGCCGGCGTATTCGTTGTTGGCGTTGTTGTAGAAATAGTGGCCGTTACTGCGTAGGGCGACGAAGTAGCTCTTGTCCCGGAAGTTGGTGCGGAAGCTCTCCATCTGGTGAATCGCTTCCGCCTGCCGCTGGGGGGCGTCGGGGTTCTGGGCCCACTGGACCAGAGCGGAGGACTTGGCCATCTGCCGGGCCAGGCCGATTTCCCGTTCCAGCGACTGCAGCAGCCGGGCACTGTCGTACCGGACCTGGATTTCCGCAACCTGCTGGCCCCACCGTTCGATGATGCTGGACGACAACTGGCGATAGGCCAGCCACGAGGCGGTCGCGGCGCTGATGATCAGGATGGCCGCGAGGCCGAGGATGCGGGTTTTGAGACTCAAGTCGTGTCCTTGCCGTGCGCTGTGGGGGCTTCAGCCCCCATCATAGAACATCGGCCGGATGTGGTGTAGAAAAAATAGACAGTCGTCTCAGCCGCCGCGTTGCCGGCGCTGGCCGTCCAGCACCTTGCGGTAAGCCAACAGCAGCTGACGGTGGCCTTCGGTGGGTGCCTCCGGGTCCAGTGCCGGCAGCCCGGGGAAGCGGACCTCGCCACGCACCCAGGCCAGGGCCTCCGTCACCTTCGCCTCGCCATGGTAGAAGTCCAGCGCGCGCCGGTAGGGGGACGGATCATCGCAGGCCAGATGCAGCTCCAGCACCGCGTGCAGGGCGGCGTAGTCCGCCCGGTCCGGTGCCGCCAGGTCGCCCGACGCAAGCACCGCGGGCAGGTGCTCGAAGGCGCCTTCCAGGTCACCCAGGGCCAGACGCAGCCAGACCTTGAACTCGCCCACCCGAATCCGGCCCCAGCGGCTTGCGTCGCCGACGATGCCGGCCCACTCCAGCACCTTGAGCTGGTCGTTCACGTGCTGTTCCTCAAGGGTGTCCAGCAGTTGCTGCCAGCCCTCGGGGCCGGCGTTGGGCAGGTGGAACAACACCGGCCGCACCGGCAGGCAGGCGTTGTTGTTGTTCAGCACCAGCTCGTCCGGCAGATAAATGTCGGAGAAGCCCGGGATCAGGATGCGGCAGGCGTAGGCGCCGAGACCGGTGTGCTCGGCGATGTACACTTCGTGGCCCTCGTCGTGCAGCTGGTCGATCAGCTGGGCGCAGGCGGTGTGGTTGTCGCTGGCCCAGGGGCGGTTGGCGTCCCAGTCGACGAACGGCAGATCCGGCTGGTCGCTGAGCAGGGCCCAGCTGACGTAACCGGAGGAATCGATGAAGTGCAGCTCCAGGTTATGGGGTTCGGCCACCATGTCCATGTCGGTGGTGGGGGCCGGGAAGCCTTCCAGTTCATCCAGCGCCCGCCCCTGCAGCAACTCGGTCAAGGCCCGCTCCAGGGCCACCGCGAAGGTGGGGTGGGCGCCGAAGGAGGCATAGACGCCGCCGTCCGGATGCTGCAGCAGCACGCACATGACCGGGTAGCGCCCGCCAAGGGAGGCGTCCAGCGCCCGGACCCCGAAGCCCGCCGCCTGCAGGGCCGCGATACCGGCACGGATGTGGGGGTAGCGCGCCAGCACCTCGGCCGGTACTTCCGGCAGGGCGATGGCCTCGCTGATGATGCGGTTCTTGATGGCCCGTTCGAACAGCTCGGACAGCCCCTGAACGATGGCTTCCTCCCGGTTGTTGCCGGCGCTCATGCCGTTGGAGACGAACAGGTTGGCAATCAGGTTGACCGGCACATAGACCGTTTCACCGTCTCGCTGGCGCACGTAGGGCAGGGCGCACAGGCCCTGGCCGGTGCCGCCACCGTTCATGTCCAGAAGCTGGTCCGGGCGCAGCCCCTGGGGTTCGATGTAACGCTCCAGCCAGTGCCGGTCCAGCAGGTCCGCCGGCCAACCGGCTGTCACCGGGAACCAGCGCTCGTCCGCCTGATGGATGTGGCCGTAGTCCCGGTAGACCGGGTCCAGCATGAAGTCGGCCCACAGGTAACGGGTCGACAGCCGCTCGATCAGCTCGCCGTAGGCACTGGCCAGCGCCGCCTGACGGCTGGCGCCCTTGCCGTTGGAGAACACCTGGGGACAGTCCCGGTCCCGGATGTGTACGGACCAGATGTAGGGGGCCGGGTTGAGCCAGCGGGCTTCCTCGATGTGGAAGCCGAGGTCTTGGATGGCTTGGCCGATGTTGGCAATGGAGGTTTCCAGGGCTTCGTCCTTGCCTGGAATGAAGGTCTTGGTCATAGGGGCGCTCGCCGGTTGCATCAACTCAGGACGGGCGATGCTAACAGGACCGGCCGCCGGAGACCACCGGCGCCGGCCCCGGGGCGGTGCCTAGCGGTACTCGGCGAATACGCGGGTTTGCCCGGCGTCATTGAACAGCAGCACCTGATAGGGATCCTGGCGTCCTCCCATCGTCATGCCGGGGGAGCCGGCGGGCATGCCCGGAACGCTGAGACCGCGGGCCTTGGGGGCCTCGGTGATCAGCCGCCGGATATCCGTGGCCGGGACATGGCCCTCGATCACGTAACCGTCGATGAAGGCCGTGTGACAGCTCGCCAGTGCGGGTGTGAGACCGGCACCGGCCTTGATCGGGTTGAGGTTCCCGGTTTCGCTGACGGTCACCTTGAAGCCGTGATCTTGCAGATGACGGACCCAGTCCGTGCAGCAGCCGCAACTGGGCGACTTGTAGACGTGAATGCCCCGGCCGGCGTCATCGGCCAGCAGTGGCGTGCTGGCGCCGAGCGTGGTGGCCAGCAGGGTGGCGAGTGTGACGGTTTTCATGTCGGCTTTCCTCGAGGTTCAGTGATGATGCGTGGGCGGCGAGTCCGGATCGTCCGGACCGGAGAGCCAGAACCACCAGACGATGGCGGCCATCAGGGCCAGGCCGCCCAGATTGACCAGCAGGGGAGTCATGATGCGCGTGCCTCCTGGGTGTCGGATTCGGCGGGCCGCCCGGGCCGGAACCGGCGCAGCCGGTTGGCGTTGCCGACCACGGTGACGGAGGACAGCGACATGGCCGCGCCCGCCAGGATCGGGTTCAGCAGGATGCCCCACAGCGGGTACAGCAGGCCGGCCGCGATGGGGATGCCCAGGGCGTTGTAGATAAAGGCGCCGAACAGGTTCTGATGGATGTTGCGGACGGTGGCCCGGGAGATTTCCAGGGCGTCCGGCACGCCGTGTAGTGAGCCCCGCATCAGGGTGATGGCGGCGCTTTCGATCGCCACGTCGGTGCCGGTGCCGATGGCAAAGCCGACGTCGGCGGCGGCCAGCGCCGGGGCGTCGTTGATGCCGTCCCCGACCATGGCCACGGTGTGGCCCCGGCGCCGCAGGCTGGTCACCACTTCCGCCTTGTCCCGGGGCAGCACCTCGGCCCGGTAGTCGTCGATGCCGGCCTGGGCGGCGATGGCTCGGGCAGTGGCGTCGACATCGCCGGTGACCATCATCACGCGGACGCCGGCCCGGTGCAGGCGTTCGATGGCGGCCCGGGTATCCGGCTTGAGAGCATCGGCGACGCCGATGACGCCCAGTACCCGATCCCCCCGAGCCAGGAACAGCGGCGTGCCGGCGGCGTCGGTGATGGTCCGGGCGACCTCCGTCACCTGTGCCAGAGACAGGCCCTCGGCCTCCAGCCAGCGCCGGTTGCCCAGGCGCAGGATGTCGCCGTCCAGGGTACCGCGCACGCCCTGGCCGTTGAGGGCCTCGAACGCGCTGACCGGCGCCGGTTCGATGCCGTTCCGACGCGCCCGTTCGAGAATGGCGCTGGCCAGGGGGTGCTCGGAGTGTTGTTCCAGTCCGGCGGCCAGGGCGAGCAGGGTGTCCTCCTGGCCATCCACGGCGTGCAGGTGGGTGACCGTGGGCCGCCCCTCGGTCAGGGTACCGGTTTTGTCCAGGATCACGAGATCGACCTGGCCGGCACGTTGGAGGGCCTCGCCCTGACGGATCAGGATGCCGTACTGGGCCGCCTTGCCCACCCCGACCATCACCGACATGGGCGTGGCCAGTCCCAGGGCGCAGGGGCAGGCAATGATCAGGACGGTGGTGGCGGCGACCATCATATGCACCACTTTCGGCTCGGGGCCCAGGTTGTACCAGGCCAGGGCCGCGGCCACCGCGATCAGCATGACGGAGGGGACGAACACCGACGAGATTCGGTCAGCCAGCCGGCCCAGGGGCGGCTTCGAGCCCTGGGCCTTTTTCACCAGCGCTATGATTTGGGCCAGGGCGGTGTCGCGTCCCACCCGGGTGGCCTGGTAGATCAGGCTGCCCTGGGTGTTCAGGGTGCCGGCGGCCACCTCGTCGCCGGCCCCCTTGGCCACCGGCATGGGTTCGCCGGTGAGCATGCTTTCGTCGATGCGGCTTTCCCCCTCCAGGACGATGCCGTCCACCGGCAGTTTCTCCCCGGGACGGACCCGGATGCGGTCGCCCCGGCGCACGTGCTCCACCGGCAGATCCTGCTCCCGGCCGTCGCGGATGACCCGAGCGGTCTTGGCGCGCAGGTCCAGCAGCCGGCGGACCGCCTCCGAGGTCTTGCCCTTGGCCCGCAGCTCCAGGGCCTGTCCGAGATTGATCAGACCGAGGATCATGGCCGCCGCCTCGAAGTAGACGTGCCGGGCCATCTCCGGCACGGCATCGGGCAGCAGCACCACGACCATGGAATAGAGCCAGGCAGTGCCGGTGCCGAGGGCGATCAGGGTGTCCATGTTGGCGTTGTGGTGGCGGCAGGCTTGGACGGCGCCGCGGTAGAAGTGACCGCCGGTACCGGCCATGACCACTAGGGTCAGCAGGCCCAGCACCAGCCAGGTCAGACGGTTGCCGTCGGTGACCGCCATGGCGCCAAAGCCCATGCCCCAGACCATCAGTCCAAGCCCCAAACCGAGGCTGATGGCTGTGTTGATCAGTCGTTGCCGGTACTGGCGCCGGTCCTGCAGCCGCTTGCGTTCGTCGGCCCGGTCCGGGTCTTCGATCAGCTCGGCGCCGTAACCGGCCCCTTCGACGGCGGAAACCAGGGCTTCCGGCTCAGCGTCGCCGGTGACGGTGGCCACCTGGTCGGCCAGGTTCATGTGGGCATCGCGGACGCCGGGTACCGAGCGCAAGGCACGTTCAATGGTGTGGACGCAGGAGGCGCAGGTGGCACCGGACACCGCGAGGGCGAGCGGCTCCCCGTCGTTGGCGGCCGGCTCCGGAGTGTCCACCGGGCCAGAGGTGGTGTCGGATGCTGGCGGTGTCGTCCGGGGCGTGTTCTGGCCGCAGGGTTGGGCATCGGCCAGGGGCTGCCCCGGATAACCGGCGTCGGTGACGCGCCGGGCGGCCTCCGCCAGATCCAATCCGGGGGGCAGGGCGACGGTCTGGTGCTCCAGGTCCACGGCGATCCGTTCCGGATCACCGGTCATCGGGGCCAGCGCCTGGCGAATCTTGCGGGCGCAGCCCTGGCAGGACGCGCCGGAAATGCTCAGGGCGGGCTGCGGGGCGGTGGTTTCGGTCATGGGCTCAGGCCTCCTGTCCGGTGTCGGTGGCGTCTTCCCAGTGTTCGATCAGCTGGCAGATGGTGTGGCCGTCGGGGGTGCCGTCGGGCATGCTCCGCCACACGTTCAGGGCGGTCCGCATGCGCTGACGCAGCTGCTGCAGCTGGGCGATCTCCCGTTCCACCTGCGCCAGACGCCGCTCAAACAGGTCCCGGACCATCGGGCAGGGGGAGTGGTGCTCGTCGGCCTGGTCCAGAATGGCGCGGATTTCCGACAGCGAAAACCCAAGTTGCCGGGCCTTGCGCGCGAACCGCAGCCGGCGCAGGTCGTCGGCGTCGTACTGCTGGTAACGGTTGTCCGGGTTGCGGCTGGGCCTCAGCAGCCCCTCACGGGTGTAGTAACGCACAGTGTCTGGCGTCACACCGGCCGCTTCGGCCAGTTCCTTGACTTTCATGGTCGGGACCTCCTGCAGTGCACCGGCGGTGGTGGCGGCCCACCGGGGGATATCATGCAGGTTAGCGTAAAACCTGTGAGTTGCTCACAAGTCAAAGGGGGATGTCGCCGACCGTGTCCGTCAATGGCCCCGGGCGCGCAGGAACACGCCGCAGCTGGGGCACTGGTCCGGCGCCATCAGCTTGGCCTGCCAGCCGATCCGGCGGCCGCAGGCGGGGCAGCGCAGGCGCAGTTGCAGGACGATGATCGGGGCGATCAGGGCCGCGAACAGGTAACCGAGAGGACTCCAGCGGTCGCCGCTGGACAGGCCCAAATGGCTGCTGAACACCAGCAGCAGGGTCAGGGCCGCGAAGGCGAAGAGGAAATAGAGGCGGTTGCAGCGCTCCCAGCGCCGCAGTTGCGCATCCTGTTCCGGGGTCAGGTAGTGGCTAGCCATGGCTCCCATCATGCAAGACTGTGAGGATCCCTATGATGCGGCGGTGGCCGCTGCATTACAATCCGCCGTCTTCCGGACCGGTCACCAGCAGCCCCGCGGCCAGGGCCCGTTCCAGCTCCGCGGCCGGCATCGGCCGGCTGATCAGGTAGCCCTGGGCCAGGTGGCAGCGATACCGTTTCAGGAATGCGAGCTGCTCCTCGGTTTCCACGCCCTCGGCAATGACCCGGATGCCCAGGTTGTGGGCCAGGCTGATCACCGCCCGGGTGATGATGCCGCTTTCGTGGCGCTGCGGGACATCGGTGATGAACGAGCGGTCGATCTTGAGAACATCCACCGGGAAGTCCCGGAGGTAGCCCAGGGAGGAGTAGCCCACGCCGAAGTCGTCGATGGCGAGATGGATGCCCAGGTCGTGGATGCGCGCCAGCTGGTTGTGGTTGTGCTCGATGTTGCGGATGTAGGACTCTTCCGTCAGCTCCACTTCCAGCCGGTTGGGGGCGATACCGGCGTTCAGCAGGGACTGGCGGAGATCATCCACCAGGTCTTCGTTTTCCAGTTCACGGCCGGACAGGTTGATGGCAATGCGCAGGTGTTCACAGGGCGTGCCCCGCCATTGTGCCAGCTGGTTGCAGGCGGCCTGGATGACCCAGCGGCCGATGTCCCGGATGCGCCCGCTTTCCTCGGCCAGGGGAATGAACTCGGCGGGCGGTACCAAGCCCCGGCGGGGGTGGTGCCAGCGAATCAGGGCCTCGACACTGTCGATGGCACCGGTCTCGAGGTTCAGCTGCGGCTGGTAGTACAGCGACAGTTCGTTGTTCGCCAGGGCCTGGCTGAGGTCCTTGTCCAGCTGCAGGCGCATCACTTCCCGCTCCTGCATGCCCTCGGTGTAGAACTGGTAACTGTTGCGGCCCTGCTCCTTGGCGCGGTAGAGGGCAATGTCGGCGTTTCGCAGCAGGGTGTCTGCGTCCAAGCCGCTCTGGGGGTAGACGGCAACACCGAGGGTTGCGGTAATCTGGTGCCGCTCGCCCTGCACCAGAAAAGGTTCCTGGAAACACTGCTTGACCTGCCCGATCAGGTTGATCACCTCGTCGATGTCGTCCAGCTGCTGCTGGCACAGCATGAACTCGTCGCCGCCAGAGTAGGCCACCAGCACGCATTCGTTGCTCAGGTGGTTGAGCCGTTCGGACACCTTGATCAACAGCTCGTCGCCAAATTGGTGGCCGAGGGAGTCGTTCAGCGTCTGGAAACGGTCCAGGTCGAGCATGATCAAGGCCACCTGCCGCATCTGCCGGTCGGCGATGCTGAGGGTGTGGGCCAGGTCTTCCATGAAAAAACGGCGGTTGGCCAAGCCGGTGAGGGTGTCGGTGGACTCCAGCCGGGCGAGGTCCTGCTGGATGCGCTTGCGTTGGTGGATTTCCCGCTCCAGTTCCTTGCGGGTTTTCAGCAGCGCTTGGTTGCGCTTGAGGATGAGCTGCACCAGCAGGGTGCTCAGGCTGGTGAGCACGCCTATGAACAGCAGGGAGAAAAAGGTGACCTGGGGCCAGTCGCTGCGCTGTTCCTCCACCCAGGGGAGGGGTGGGGACAAGGTCAGGGACCAGTCCAGGGTGGGCAGGTCCACCGATTCGGTGTGGGCGAAGCCGGTGTGGATGTTGTCGGACTGGTTGAGCTGATAGCTGAGCCTGCCCCGGTCCCGGATGTCGATCTGGAAGGTCTGCAGGACGCGACGGTCGAGCAGTTGCCGGGCGAGGGTCTCCATGCGGAAGACCCCGGCGATGAAGCCGTTGTTGTGGTCGCCGCGGCCGACCGGCGCATAGATGACCATGCCCTTGCCGCCCTGCTTCAGGTCGATGACGCCGGAAATGTCGTAGTGGCCGTCCCGGCGGGCCGACTCCAGAGCCTGTCGGCGCTGCTCGGAGAAGGCCACGTTGTAGCCGATGACCTCCTCGTTGCCAACGTAGGGTTCCAGCCAGCGGATGACAAAGTTGCGGTCGATCCACTCGATCGCCTGGAAGGTCCCGAAATCCCGAAGGTAGGCCCGGGCGTCGGCGCGCCAAGTGGCCTCGGTCATGTCGGCGTCGGCTTCGAGCCGTGCCGCCATCCGGTTGATGGCCTCGGCGTGAATGGTGAATTCACGCTCCAGGTGACGGGCCATGGCCTTCGCCTCGTTGGCCAGGCTGGCCTGGATCTGGCTGCTGTCCTGGTGGCTCAGGCCAAAACGGAGACCGGCGGCGAGGGCGAGGAAAATCAGGAGAATGAGAACCGGAAACGCCGGGCTCAGCAGCGCGAGGGCGAGGGCGCTGCTGGGCGCCGCCGTGTTATCCACGGCGCACTCCGAGCCGGGGAATCTCTTGCTTCGGGCACCGGTTCATCACCACGGTGAGACCGGCCGCCTCCGCCCGGGCGGCGCCGGCTTCGTTGATCACGCCGATCTGCAGCCAGAGCACCGGCACGCCCAGGGCGATGGCCTGATCGATGACCGGGTCGGTGCGTTCGGGGGCCAGGAACAGGTCCACCATGTCCACCGGTTCCGGCAGATCGTTCAGGTCCGCCACCACGGTTTCGCCCAGCAGGGTCTGGCCGGCCAGGCGTGGGTTGACGGGGATCACCCGGTAGCCATGCGACTGCAGGTAGGCCATCACCTGGTGCGAGGGGCGCGAGGTTTTTTCGCTGGCACCGACCAGGGCAATGGTACGCACCCGTTCGAGGATGCCGCGGAGCTGTTCAGGGGCTTCGGTGGGCATGGGGGTTCCTCAGTCCGGGGTGCGTTGGGCTTCGAGGGTGACCGAAACCGACTCGGCGTAGCGTAACGCGTGGGGCTTGTCGATTTCCACCCGGGCCCAGTGGACCGCCGGATGCGCCATCACGATGCTCAGCACCTCATGGGTCAGGCGCTCCAGCAGGGCGAAGCGGTTGCCGTCGACGTGGCGGATGACCTGTTTGGTGATGGTTCGGTAGTTCAGCGCGGCCTCGATTTCGTTGCGCGTAATGGCCTCGGTGGCGTCGTAGGTCAGCTCCACGTTGATCAGCACGTCCTGCTGATTGCGGATTTCCTCCTCCTTGATGCCGATGTAGGCCCTCAGCAGCAGGTTTTTGATCCGTACCCGCGCCGGTTTGCATGCGATGACTTCGCCCATGGCTACCTCCTGCAACGGTTCGGGGTCAGCGGTTGTGGCCGATCAAGTTCAGGAATTCGGTGCGTGTTGCCTGGGAGGTGCGGAACTGCCCCAGCATCACCGAGGTTTTCATCCGCGAGTTCTGTTTCTCGACGCCGCGCATCATCATGCACATGTGCTGGGCCTCGATCACCACCGCCACCCCCTTGGCCTTGGTGACACGCTCGATCGCCTCGGCGATTTCCCGGGTCAGGTTTTCCTGGATCTGCAGACGCCGCGCGTACATGTCGACGATGCGGGCGAACTTGGACAGCCCCAGTACCTTGCCCTGGGGCATGTAGGCAATGTGGCATTTGCCGATGAAGGGCAGCATGTGGTGCTCACACATGCTGTACAGCTCGATGTCCTGCACCACCACCATTTCGTCCATGCTGGATTCGAACACGGCGTTGTTCACCAGCTCGTCGAGGTCCTGTTGGTAACCCCGGGTCAGGAACTGCATGGCCTTGGCGGCGCGCATGGGGGTATCCCGCAGACCTTCGCGGTGGCTGTCTTCACCGAGGCCTTCGATAATGGCCCGGTAGTGGCCTGCGAGGTCATCAAGGAGTTTGCTCATAGATGTGTCCAACTGACTGTTTTACCGAATTGTGAAAGCTTAAGGGAATTCGCCCGTGATCTCCACGGTATACGGTGCCAAGGTGGCAATGGACGCCTGTCGGGTGGCGTTCCGGCCATGGCGGCACCGGCCGCTTTGCATTACAGTGGCAGAGTCTGATCGGAGGCAAGGGACGACGCATGGTTGAAGTGCTATCCGGACACGAGGGCGAGGTCGCCCGCCGGCACGAGGACGGCAGCCTGGAGGGCTGGCAGCAGGCGGGCAAGTGGTTCAGTTACGAGGGGCACGCCATTTTCTGCCGCATGGGCGGGATGGGCGAGCCGCTGGTTCTGCTGCACGGTTTCCCGACCGCCAGCTGGGACTGGAGCCGGATCTGGCCGATGCTGGCGCAACAGTACCGGGTGTTGGCGTTGGACATGCTTGGCTTCGGGTTTTCCGACAAACCCTGGAACTACGCCTACAGCATCGAGGACCAGGCCGACCTGGTCCAGGGCTGGCTCGAGGGCCTGGATCTGGGCCGGGTGCACCTGCTGGCGCACGACTACGGCTGCAGCGTGGCCCAGGAACTCCTGGCCCGGGACCAGGAAGGGCGCCTGCCGTTCGTCATCGGCTCCGTGTGTTTCCTCAACGGTGCGCTGTTCCCGGAAGTGCACAATCCCCTGCTGATCCAGCGCCTGCTGCGCAGCCCGCTGGGAGGGCTGATCAGCCGGGGGCTGACCCGGCGTGCCTTCGAGGTCAGTTTCCGGCGCCTGTTTGGCAGCCAAAACCCGCCCGGGCGGCAGGACCTGGAGGACTTCTGGCAGCTGCTGACCTACAACAACGGCCGCGGCATCCTGCACCACCTGATCCAGTTCATGGAAGAGCGCCGCTGCCATCGCAACCGTTGGGTGGGTGCGCTGCAGCAGGCCAGGCAGCCCATGCGCCTGGTCTCCGGCACGGCGGACCCGGTGTCCGGCGCGGCCATGGCCCGGCGCTACCGGGAGCTGGTGCCGGAGGCGGATGTGGTGAGCATTCGCAACGTCGGCCACTACCCTCATTTCGAGAGCCCCTGGGACGTGTTCAGCGCGTACCGGGATTTCCGCAAACTGGCCGGCCGTTAGCCCGAAACCGGGTCGGAGGCGTCGTCCCGGGCCGGCGCCTGCCCCTGCTCCTGTGAGTGGATTGGTCTGGGCGCGGTCACCACCTGATTGCGGCCACGGGACTTGGCTTCGTACAGGGCTTGATCCGCGCGCTTGAGCCAGATCGACCAGGTCTCACCCTGGCTGACCTCGGCGACGCTGGCGCTGGCGGTCAGGCTGATGTCGTCCAGAAACGGGCGCGCACTGATGCTGCTGAGCAGCTGGTGGGCCAGGCTGTCGGCGTCTTTCTGGCGGGTCTCCGGCAGGACGATCATGAACTCCTCGCCGCCAATGCGAAACAGCTGGTCACTCTCCCGCAGCCGCTTGCGCAGGCGCCGCGCCATTTCTGTCAGCACCCGGTCGCCGGCCAGGTGCCCCCACTGGTCGTTGATGGTCTTGAAATAGTCCAGGTCGATCAGAATCAGGCTGGACACCCGCTCGTACCTTTCCCGCATCTGGATATGGCTATTCAGGATGTCCGACAACTGGGTCCGGTTCAGGCAGCCGGTCAGGGGGTCGGTGGTGGCCAGGCGGGTCAGCTCCTGCTGCAGCTTGCCCACCAGCCAGGCGAAGATCATGGCGAACAGGCAGGTCAGCCCCAGGGAAAAGGTGATCCGCCAGAAGTCCGCTTCCGGGAACTTGACGAACGACACCACCGCCATGATCACCACGAACACCACGTTGCTGGCGATGGCCTCGCGCAGCGGCAGCAGGAAGAACAGCGCGGTGGCGGCGGGATAGGACCAATACAGGCCGGCATGGCCGTTGATGCTGGTGGAATAGGCGGCGCACACCACGGCCAGCAAGGGAAAAAGCCGCCCCTTCAGGAAATAGGTCTGCCGGAAGCGGAGGAAGGCGATGACCAGCAGGGCGTTGACGCAAAACAGCACCAACAGCCCGGCCAACAGCTCGTGGCCTTGCTGCCATTGCACCAGCACCAGCGGCGCAACGGCGACAAAGGCCCAGAAATGCAGGTGATAGACCAGTTGGCGTTTGAATCCCAGTACCGCCAGGGTGGGGGTCGGCGCAAGCGAGCCGGGGGTTGGCATGTAGTTCACAGCCTGCTCCTGCTGTTGTTGGTCTCTGGGTTCGTTCCGTGAGCCCGGTGGTCGGGTCTGGTATGCCCTGTTAGTAATAATGAAGCAGAAAGCGCCGTTTATGGCCACCATTAGTTTTGTTCAGTTGGCCGCGCTGACGGGGGTTGGTTACACTCGGCGGACTTGGATAGGGAGCTTACCATGACCGCCATACACATCCGGACGCCGGCCCTGACCCTCCGCGCCGGCCGGCGCGCGCTGCAACGGTTGCAGGAGAAACCCCTGGCGCCGGAGGACGTTCACGTCATCCCCGGTGCCGCCGGCGGCCCCAAGGCGCTGGGCATCTCGGGCCTGGACCGGGCCATCTTTGGCGACTGGCTGCCCCGGGTGCCCCAGGAGCGGGTGCTGATCGGATCGTCCATCGGCAGTTGGCGTTTTGCCGCGGTGGCGTCGTCCGACGATCCCGGGGCGCAGCTCGCCCGGCTGGCGGACCTCTATGTGAGCCAGCGCTTCGCCCGGGGGGTCAGCGCGGCTGAGGTGACCCGTAAGAGCCTGCTGTTCCTGGAAGCCCTGATCGGTGGCCGGGAGGAGGCGATTCTCAATCACCCCTATTATCGCCTGCACATCGTGGTGGTCCGCAGCCTCGGACTGCTGGCCCACGACAGCCGGGGCCGGCTGGGGCTGGGGTTGGTCAACGTGATTGCCGCCAACATGGTTAGCCGGCGCCACCTGGGGCGGTTCCTGGAGCGCGGCATCGTGCGCGATACCCGGGTGAAGATGCCAGTGGCCAAGTTGGTGGACTTTCCCAGCCACGAGGTGGCCCTGACCCGGGACAACCTGCTGCCGGCGCTGCTGGCCTCCGCCTCCATTCCGCTGGTGATGTCCGGGGTGCGTAACCTCCCGGGGGCACCGGAAGGCGTCTATCGGGACGGTGGCCTACTGGACTACCACTTGGACCTGCCGTACCAGCAGCCGGGTGTGATCCTCTATCCCCACTTCACCGACAAGGTGGTGCCGGGCTGGTTCGACAAATCACTGCCCTGGCGACGGGGCGACGCCCAACGCCTGAAGGATGTCCTGCTGATCGCCCCGTCCCGGGAATACCTGGCCAGCCTGCCGGATCGCAAGTTGCCGGACCGTAAGGATTTTGAACGGTATGCCGGCGACGACGATGGCCGGGAGCGGGCCTGGCGGCGGGCAATCGCCGAAAGTGAGCGCCTGGGCGATGAGTTCCTGGAACTGGTGGAAACGGGGCGCCTGGTGGAGCGGCTGCGACCGCTGTAGCCGCCAGCGTTGTCTATACTGGAGAGCACAGCCAGCGGATCCGGGAGGTCCCATGCCTGAGCAACAGCCTCTCATGGCCAGAAAAAGCCCCTACAGCGTGCAGGTGGAGGGCGGTAAGCGCTACTTCTGGTGCGCCTGTGGCCGCAGTGCCAGCCAGCCGTTCTGTGACGGCTCCCACCGCGGC
The DNA here is from genome assembly GCF_001981305.1 of Marinobacter lutaoensis. Classification (GTDB taxonomy): domain Bacteria; phylum Pseudomonadota; class Gammaproteobacteria; order Pseudomonadales; family Oleiphilaceae; genus Marinobacter; species Marinobacter lutaoensis. The sequence goes on from NZ_MSCW01000012.1 coordinate 75,217, forward strand.
ACCGGCTTCAGCCCGGTGCCCTATATGGCGGAGAAGACCGAATGGGTCTGGTTCTGCGGCTGCAAGCAGACCGGTTCGCCGCCGTTGTGCGACGGCACCCACAAAACCCTGGACTAAGTGTCCCGGGATCCCACCGGTGTCGCGGTGACCCGGAAACCGGTCAGGCCGTGCACCGGGTCTTTGATCGCCTTCACCCGTACCGTGGCGGCGAGGTCGCCCGCCAGGGCAGCGCGCAGGCGCAGGTCCAGTCGTTGGGGCCGGGTCGTGGCCGCCGCCTCGGACAGGGTTCGCCGAAAGTTGTCTCGGTCCACGGCCGAGACCAACGCCTCGAACGGGGTGCCGGCGAGATCCGACGGCGCCCGGCCAAGCCAGTCGGCGCATTGCTCAGACATGAAATCGATCCTGCCCCGCTCGTCCAGCTCGCTGGTCAGCCCCCCCGAGAGCTGGACCAGGTCCCGGCTTCGGGTTTCACTGTCATCCAGGGCCTGGCGCAGGATCGACTGCTCCGTTTCCAGGTTGCTGATGCCCCGGCTGGCGCGGGTTTCGCTGGCGATCAGTGCCTGAATGCGGGCGGCCTGCCGGGCCAGTCGGCGGCACAGCAGCAGCGCCAAGCCGGACGCCAGCAGCGACAGCGTCAGCCCCGCCAACCACACCCGCGCACCGACCCGGCGTGATGCCCCCTCCAGCAGGGCCTCGGTGGGTACCGTGGTGAGCATCCAGTGGTAAGGGCCGGGTTGGACCTCGGTGCGCAGGGCGCGGGTGGGGTCGTCCAGATGCCGGGTTTGCAGTTCCAGCAGCGGGGTCTTGGTGTGTCGCTGAAGGGTGTCGATGCGCAGGCCGAGATCGTCCGGCAGGGCGTCGCCGAATAGGATCGGCAGCCAGCTGCTGGGAGGCGAGTCGTCACCGACATGCTCCGGCGCCAGGGTCAGCAAGCGGTTGACCAAAGCCAGGTGCTGCGCCTGGTAACGGGCCTCGGCGAGGGCCCGGGCCTGGGCCGATTCGAGCCGGGCCACGGCGGCGGTGGTGGCCAGGCCTGTGAGCAGGAGGGCCAGGGGCACCCAGAGTGACGGCCAGAGTCTGGCCCGGCAAGGCGTCTGACGTGGCATGGGCAAGGCTCCCCGGGAGCGGCGACACTCCCGACCGGTATCGGCATCGGAAGTGTCTACCATAGACCAGCGGTGGCGGGATGGAAAGGCGTCAGGCGGTGGCCTTGACGGTGGCCGCGTAGGTCAGCAGGAAGGTGGCGAAGGCGGTAACCACCACGGAGGGACCGGCGGGGGTGTCCAGGTACCAGGACAGCGCCAGGCCGCCGGCCACCGCCAGGCAGCCAAAGATCATCGCCAGGCCGACCATGTGCTCCGGGGTGCGGGCCAGGCGCCGGGCGGTGGCGGCCGGAATGATCAGCAGTGCCGTGATCAGCAGCACGCCCACGATTTTCATCGCCACCGCGATGACCAGCGAAAACATCACCATCAGGATCAGCCGCAACCGTTCCACCGGCACCCCTTCGACCCGGGCCAGTTCCTCGTGGATGGTACTCATCAGCAGGCCGCGCCAGAGCCGGACCAGCAGCGCCAGCACCAGCACCGCGCCGCCATAAATCCACAGCAGGTCGTCCCGCGACATCGCCAGCAGGTCGCCGAACAGCAGACCGGTGAGGTCGAGCCGGACCTCCGGCATGAAGCTGAGGGTCACCAGACCGATGGCCAGGGCACTGTGGGCCAGGATGCCGAGCAGGGTGTCGGTGGCCAGGGTCCGGGTGCGGGACAGCAGCACCAACAGCAGGGCGATGCAGACGCAGGTCAGGATAACCGCCAGGTTCAGCGGCAGGCTGATCAGGAAGCTCAGGGCAATGCCCAGCAGCGCGGAATGGGCCAGGGTGTCGCCAAAGTACGCCAGCCGGCGCCAGACCACGAAGCAGCCCAGGGGACCGGCCACCAGGGCGACCCCCACGCCGCCCAGCAGGGCGCGCCAGAAAAAATCGTTCAACAGACTGTCAATGAGGCTCATGGGAACAGCGGTGCCCGTGGCTATCGGAGGTTTCCGGGATCGTGGGAATGACATCGCCGTGCAGATTGTGGCGATGGTTGTGATGGTGGTGATAGACCGCCACCGACTCCGCCACCGAGCGCCCGAAGGTCTCGATGAAGGCGGGGTCGTGGGAAATGTCCGCCGGGTAGCCGCTGCAGCAGACATGCTGATTCAGGCAAATGACCTTGTCGGTGGCCGCCATCACCAGATGCAGGTCATGGGAAATCATGATCACGCCGCAGTTCAGCTGATCCCGCAGTTCCCGGATCAGGTGGTAAAGGGCCGCCTGGCCGTTGATGTCGACCCCCTGGGCGGGCTCATCCAGCACCAGCAGGTCCGGGCGCCGGGCCAGGGCCCGTGCCAACAGCAGGCGCTGCTTCTCGCCGCCGGACAGGTGATGGATGGAGGCGTCGGCCAGGTGGCCAATGCCGGTCCGCGCCAGCGCCTGGGCGCATTCCTCGGCGGGACGGCCGCTGAGTGCCATGAAGCGCCGGACGCTCAGGGGCAGGGTCGCCTCCATGTGCAGGTTCTGGGGTACGTAACCGATCACCAGGCCGGGCTGGCGCGTGACCGTGCCGGCGGTGGGCGGCTGCAGGCCCAGCAGCGCCTTGATCAGGGTGGTCTTGCCGGCACCGTTCGGGCCGATGATGGTGAGGATATCGCCGCGACGGATGCTGAGGGTGACCCGATCCACCGCGGTGCGGCCATCGAAGCGAACGGTCACGGCGTCCAGCGTGACCAGGGGCTCAGTCATCGGCCGGCTCCGCCTGGCAGCGGGGGCACACGCCGGAGATTTCCAGTGTCACCTCGTCGGTTCGGAACGACTCGCGGTCGGCGGCGGCCCGGACCGCCTCGGACACCGCCGGTGCGGACAACTCCAGTACGTTGCCGCACTGGTGGCAGATCAGGAACATGCCGGTGTGCGGCTTGCCCGGGTGGGCGCAGCCGACAAAGGCGTTCAGCGAGGCAATGCGGTGGACCAGACCGTGCTGTTGGAGAAAGTCCAGGGCCCGATACACCGTGGGCGGCGCCGCGTTCTGGCCTTCAGCCGCCAGCTGGGCGAGCACGTCGTAGGCCCCCAGAGGGCGGTGGGATTGCCAGATCAGCTCCAGCACCCGCTGCCGGGTCGGTGTCAGCCGGGCGTTGTGTTGCTGGCAAATGTGCCGGGCGTCATCCAGGGCCTGATTGACGCAGGCCTGGTGGTTATGGGGCCGATAGGGCAGGGCTCGGGTTACCATGGTGTCCGGGAATCCTGAAAAATTTGAAATACTATAACATTTTCAGGCCGGCCCGCCAGAGCCCGGGCTTCCTGCCGTCAGCGGCGCGCCTGCCGGGCCAGTCCCTCCAGATATTCCAGGTTTGGAATCCAGGCGGGTTCGTCCTGGACCGCTACCGGCATCAGGTCGGCGGGGCCGTTTTCATCCTCCCGCTGGCGGATGTCCGCTTCCGTGAGACGGGCCTGGCTGGGTATCCCCTGGGTCACCAGGGCCATGAACGGCATGTCGTGATGGTGTTCACCGATGGTGTTGAGCACCACCACCCGGCCCCGATTATCGCCGGGCACGGCAAGGTGGCCGCCGTTGGCGGCGTCGTAGGAAATCACCGGCAGGTCGAGGCCGCGCCAGTTGAGGTATCCCACCAGCCAGTCCGGCGTGCTGGCGCCGGCATCCTCGCCGGCGAAATCGACCACCTCGGCGATGGAAACGTTGGGCAGAAGCAGCTGCCGTCCACTCACGGGAATCATGACGCAGGAGAGGGTTTGGCTGTTATCGGGCATTGCTTGTGTCCTCAGGCGGAATCACGTTTCTGCCGGCTTTTCAGCAGGCAGGACTCTTCGATGGTTTTGACCAGTTCCCGGGCCAGCTCCTCGGGGGTGCCGCAAAAGCTGACGCAGCCGGTGGCGGCCACGGATTCGGGCATGGAACTGTTGCCGCAACTGCGGCTCTCCTGCACCCAGATCCGGCTGCCGTAGGCCTTCAGCATGGGCGCGGCGATGGCGCCGTCATTGCCCATGCCGGAAAAGAGGATGGCGTGACAGCGGTTGCCGAAGTGGTCGGCGGCATTCAGCAGCACCTGATCGATGGAGGGGCCATAGGGGCCGGGCCAGGGGTGATTGAGCTCGGTCAGGGCGCCGGTCTCGTCCAGTTTCCATTCTCGCTCCACCGGAATCAGGACGACATCCCCGTTTTTCAGCCGGTAGCCCTCCTCGGCGGCCCGGAGCGTGTAGTGAGAATGACGCCCCAGGACCCGGGCCAGCACTTCGGTGAAGTTGCCGTCGATATGCTGGGCGTACAGGAACGCCACTGGCAGGCCCGGGGGCAGGTGATCAAGAAAGGCCTTGACGGCGGCGGGGCCGCCCAGGGAGGCGCCCAGCACCCACACCTCCTCGGCCAGGCTGCCGGGGGTGGCAGGGACCAGCCAGCGGGGACTGGGGGGCACGCCGGCCGGCGTCGCTACCGTGTTGGCCAGTGCCTGGAGGTTGCTCTCGGACTCGAGCTCCTCGAGCGGGCCCAGCTGCTGTTCCAGTTTCCCCAGCAGCCGCCGTTCCCAGCGGAAATAGTCGGTGCTGCCGGGGCGTGGCGCCAGGTCCAGGCCAAACAGGACCGGGCCCTGCGCCTGCTCCAGCAGGTGGTCGAACAGCGCCGGATGATCCACTTCATCGGCCAGGGTCACCAGCCAGAGGTTGGCTTCCGGGAAGTCCGGGTATCCCAGCAGCCGCTCCGGATCCCCGGAAAAGCTGACGTCCAGGCCGAACTTGCCGGCGGCGGACTGAAGGCGGTGCCGTTGCAGCACCTTATCGGAGAGAATTCCGACCTTCGGCCGGCCGTTTCGGCCGGTCATCACTCGGCACCGGTCAGCCGCTTGATGGTGTCAAGCAGCTCGACTTCCTGGAACGGCTTGCCAAGGTATTCGTTCACGCCGATGGCCAGCGCCCGTTCCCGGTGCTTCTCCCCGGTCCGGGACGTGATCATGCAGATCGGTGTGTCCCGCAGGTTGTCGTCGTGACGCACGAAGCTTGCCACCTCGAAACCGTCCATCCGGGGCATCTCGATATCCAGCAGGATGATGTCCGGCTTGTGGTCCTGCAACTGGGCGACCGCGTCCAGGCCGTCTTTCGCGGTAATGACTTCCATGCCGTTGCGCTCCAGCAGACGGGAGGTCACCTTGCGTACCGTGACCGAGTCGTCCACCACCATGACCGTGGTGACGTGTTCCTGATACAGCGCTGCCTCCCGGGCTTTTTCCAGATTCGCCAGCCGCTGGCGCTCGGCCAGGATGTCGGAACGGATCATGGCCGGCAGGTCGAGGATCACCACCACGTTGCCGTCCCCGAGGATGGTGGCTCCGGACACGCCCCGCACCGAATTGAACTGGGGCCCGAGTGACTTCACCACGATTTCCCGGCTGCCCATCAGGCTGTCCACCTGCAGTGCCATGGGCTGCTCGGCACCCCGAACCAGGATCACCGGCAGCGGCAGGGCCTGGCCTTGCAGCTTCGGCTGATGGTCGCTGTTGAGCAGGCTGCCCAGATACTGCAGACGGTACTTCTGCCCGGCGTATTCGTACAGGGGCGCATCCGGCTTGTAGTACTCCTCCAGTTCATAGGTGCTGACCCGGACGATCCCCTCGATGGTATTCAGCGGAATGGCGTAGAAGTCCTCGCCGGTGGTCACCATCAGGGCCCGGTTCACCGACACCGTGAACGGCAGGCGGACCGTGAAGGTGGTGCCCCGGCCGGGGGCCGAGTCGATGTCCAGACTGCCCCCGAGCTGCTTGATCTCGCTGGCCACCACGTCCATGCCCACGCCCCGGCCGGAGATCTGGGTGACCTTCTCGGCGGTGGAGAAACCGGGTTGGAGAATGAACTGCAGGATCTCCCGTTCGCTCAGTTCCTCGTCCTCGCGCATCATGCCCAGGCGGATCGCCTTGTCACGGATGACCTCGGAGGGGATGCCCCGGCCGTCGTCCATCATGCGCAGAACCACGTCGCCGCCTTCGCGGGTCAGGGAAAGAACAACCTCCCCGGTTTCCGGTTTTCCGGCCTGGCGCCGGTCGGCGGGCGCCTCGATGCCATGGTCCAGGGCGTTGCGCAGCATGTGCTCAAGCGGCGCGATCATCCGCTCCAGGATGTTGCGGTCCATTTCGCCCTCGGCGTTGCGGACATCGAAGTCCACTTTCTTGCCGAGTTCGGTACTGATCTGGCGCACGATCCGGCGCAGTCGGGGAACCATCGAGGCAAACGGAATCATTCGGGTCTTCATCAGACCCTCCTGGAGCTCCGTGTTGATGCGGGACTGCTGCACCAGCAACGTCTCTGCGTCCCGCACCCGTTCCGCCAAGGTTTCCCTCAGGTCGGCCAGGTCCGAGGTGGACTCGGTCAGGGCCCGGGACAGCTGCTGGATGGAGGAGTAGCGGTCCATCTCCAGCGGGTCGAATTCGTCGCCGTAGTTGGGGCCGTGCTCCTGTTCGGCCCGAAACAGGATCTGGGCCTCGGTCTCGATCTCCATGCGGCGCAGTTGCTCCCGCAGACGCTCGATGGTGGCGGCCATTTCCTCAAGGGTATGGCTGAAGTCGCTGGTCTGCTGTTCCAGGCGACCACGGGTGATACTGGTTTCGCCCGCGAGGTTGACCAGCTCGTCCAGCAGGGGTGCGGATACCCGGATGGTTTCCTGTGAACGCTGGGGTTCCGGCGCCCGTTTGCGCGACTCGTTCCGGACCGGCGCGGGCCTGGGGGCCGGGGGCGGTGTTTCGGCCGCCGGGGCGGTGGTCGGGGTCGGTGCCGACGGAGCGGCGGGTGCGCCGCCCTGATAGCGCTCGCGAACCTCGGCCAGCAGGCTCATGATGGCGTCGTGATCCTGGGTGATGGCCTGCCACTGGCTCTCGTCGGGGGCGTTGCCGCCGAGGTCGATGAGGCGGGTTTCGAAGGCATGGGCCTGATCCCCCAGCGCCGTCAGCTGCGCCAGGCGTGCGCCCCCCTTCAGGGTGTGCAGCGCCCGCTGGGCTTCCTGGTTGAAATGGTAGTTCGTCGGCTCCTTGCGCCAGTCGTCCAGCAGCTGCTCCAGCTGGTCCATGATCTCGCCGGCTTCCTCCAGAAAGATTTCCAGCACTTCCGGATCCACGCTGTCCTCGGCTGGCGCTGGCTCGGTCGGGCCGGCGGCCGGGGCCGCCGGCGTCGCCGGTTCCCCGTCGGTGGCTTCCGAGACCGCCTGGGACAGCGCCTGGAGCAACGCCGGTTCCGGCTCCGGCCGCTGGCCCTCCTCCAGGGCCGCGAGCATGGCCCTGAGACGGGCACTGGCGCGGTCGCTCAGCGCCAGCAGGGTCTGCGGCGGGAGGTTACTGATGATCAGGGTCTCGAGGGCGTTATGCCAGGCTTCCGCCAGGTCCGCGACCGGGTCCACGTCGGCCAGCCGGGCGCCCCCCTTGAGGGTATGCAGCTCCTGTTGCAGCTGGGCCAGGCCGGACCACTGGTCCGGGGCCTCACGCCATTGCGCCAGGTATTCGTCAATGGCCTCGTGGATTTCCAGGCCCTCGTCGAGGAACAGGCCGATCAGGTCGTCGCCGGCGCCGGCCTCCGGTGTGTCGTCAGCGCTCGAGGCTGCCTCGTGGGAGGCCCGAGGGGGGACGCCACGCAGGATGGCCTGGACCTGTTCAATCAGGTCGGTGGCCGGTGCGCAGGGTTTGTGGGTGGCCACGTGTTCCACCATGTTGGCGAGCCGGTCGTGGCAGGCGAACAACAGGTCGAGCATGTCGTCGGTGGCGGCCAGACGGCCTTGAGCGACCCGCTCAAACAGATCCTCGAGTACGTGGCTGAGATCGCCAATGGCCTCGACACCGGCCATGCGGGCACCGCCCTTAAGGGTGTGGACGTCCCGCTGCAGTGCCGCGGCGACCTCGGTGTTGGCCGGGTCCTCGCTCCAGCTGTGCAGGGCGCTGCCGGTGGCGTTGATCAGGTCGTAAGCTTCCTCCAGGAAGATGCCGACCAGCTCGGGGTCCAGGGCTGCGGGCTCGGGAGTGGCTTCCGGCTCGGGCTCCGGAGTGGTGGCCTGGACATCGGTAACCGGGCGCTGCCCGGTGGCGTTGCCCATGTAGGCATGGATTTCTGCGATCAGGTCCGGCGCAGGGCGCGGTGTTTCGCCGTTGTCCAGGGCTTCGACCATGCCCGCCAGCCGGTCGTGGCAGCGGAACAGCAGGTCGGCCAGGGAATCGGTGATGGCTAGGCGTTGGTCGGTCAGGCCCTCGAACAGGGTTTCCAGCTCATGGGATAGGTCGCCGATCGCCGGGATGTCGGCCAGGCGGGCTCCGCCCTTGAGGGTGTGCAGGTCACGCTGGAGCAGGCGCAGGAGATCCAGGTTGCCGGTCTGCTCGCTCCAGCTCTGGAGGGCCTCGGCGGTGCTGTCGACCAGGTCGCGGGCTTCTTCCAAAAAGATGTCGGCCAGTTCCTGGTCCATGGTCGGGTCGGTTTCGTCGAGCTCCGGCAGGGGCCGCGGGCCGTTGTCGGAGGCGTCGCTGTCCACCGGCGCGGCCGGCTCCAGCTCGTCCTGATCCAGGCTCAGGTCGATCGCTTCCAAATCGTCGGTGAACGCCTGTTCGAAGGCATCCGGCGCCGGTGTTTCCGGTGCCAGGGCTTCCAGGCGGGCGTTCAGGTCCGGTGCCGGCTCCGTTGCTAGGCCGGCGGCCACCTGGTCCATCATGTTGATCAGCTGCTCGTGGGCCTCGCGCACGGTGCTGAAGAAGCCCTCGTCCGGCACGTCTTGCCGGTCCGCAATATGGCGGTAGACACGGGTCAGCGCGCCTGCCAGGGCGGAAACATCGGTTAGACCGGCCTCGGCCGCACCCTGGGTAAGCTGTTCCAGCTCCTGGCGCAGCGACTGTAGCGGTCCGGTTTCCTGGGGATTCCGGGCCCACTGGTCCAGGATCTGTTCGGCGTCGAGGACGATGTCGAGGCCCTCGCCCAGAAACAGCTGGACCAGCTGCGACCGGGGCCGAACCTCGGGGGGCTCGGCCAGGGTCTCGTCGTGGCTGCGCAACAGGTTCTGGCTGACCTCGTCGAGCCGTGTCAGGAAGTCCTCGGTGCCGGCCAGCGGTGCCTGGGGCGAGTGGCGGAGTTGGGCCAAGCCCTGTCCCAGGAACTCACAGGTCTGGGCGATCAGGTCCAGTATCGTGCGGTCCGCGCGCCGGTTCTGGGCCCGGGCTTCCTTGACAAAACGCTCCAGCGGCGTGATCACGGTGGCGATGGGCTCGATGCCGGCGGTGTGGGCACTGCCTTTGAGGGTGTGCAGAGCCCGGGACAGGTCGTCGGTGTAGGCCACCGAGGGCTTGTCGTTCGCGGCGGCCAGGAAGGCACGCAAGGTCTCCAGGTGAGTTTGCGCTTCGCTCTCGAAGATCTCCAGAAGAACCGGGTCGACGCCGCGCTCATCCTGGGCATCGTCGTCGGTTTCCGGCAGGGCATCGCCGTCGGGCATGGCGCTGGCGTCGGGGATCTCCCCGTTGGCGAGGGCGTTGGCCCGTGCCTCCATGGGCGCCACATCAACCGAGGTCGGGCGGCGTTTCTCGAAGTCGTCCACCAGCCCGGGCAGCGCTGCCGTGACGTCCTGCAGCAGGCCGGCGATGTCGTCGTTCATGAAGATGCTGCCGTCGATGACCCGGTTCAGCATGTTTTCCACGGCCCAGGCCAGCTCGCCGACCACGGTGGCGCCCACCATGCGACCGCTGCCCTTGAGGGTATGGAAGGCCCGCCGAACTTCCGCCAGGGCACTGCGGTCGTCGTGCTGACGCAGCAACATCGGCAGGTATTCGTGGATGGTGTCCAGGACTTCCCCGGCTTCCTCCACGAAAATTTCCAGGATTTCGTCGTCGATCAGGTCGTCGTCCCCACCGGTGTCCTCCTGGGGCATGCTGGCCGGTTCGGGGTCGATGTGGTCGTGCTCGCCGTCGTCATGCTGAACGGCCTCGGGGACCCCGGCGGCTGGGGCCTGGCCAGTCCCGGTTTCGGCCCGGCGGGTGTCGGCCATTGCCTCGGCGCGACGGATCAGGGCTTCGACGTCGCCATCGGGGTGGCCGGCGCGGAATTCCTGGATCAGCGAGGGAATGCGCGCGTTGACGTCGTCCACCAGGGTAAACAGGTCGTCGGTGGGCTTGAGTGTCTGGTCAATGACCCGGTTCAGCAGGTTCTCGATTGCCCAGGCCAGTTCACCGATGCTGGTGGCCCCCACCAAACGGCCGCTGCCCTTGAGGGTGTGGAACGCGCGCCGCACTTCCGTGAGCGCGTCCCGGTCGTCGTGGTTCTGCTTCAGGCGTGGGTAGTGTTCGCGGATGGTGTCCAGGACTTCCTCGGCTTCCTCCACGAAAATGCCGAGGATTTCGTCGTCCAGGAGTTCCTCGTCGGACGCCTTGGCGGGCTCGACGGCGGCGGCCGGCGCCTCCGCCTCCGCCAGCGGAGGCTCTGCCTCGGGCCCGCTGGCCTGCCAGGTCGGCTCGGCACCGACCGGGAAGCCCAGAGTGGCGAGGCTGTCCTCGGCGATACGCAGCACCGCCTCGTTGTCGTCGATGCCCTCGGCCAGGCGTTCCAGGTAGTACTCGATGCTGGTCACCGCGTCGGCCAGGGTATCCAGCTGTTTCCAGTCGGGCACCTGCCGGCCGGTCAGCAGCACGTCGGTGACGTAGCGCTCGGCGGAGGCAAGCATGCTGGCCACCCGCTCCAGGGGAATCAGGCCAAGGCCGCCGCGAATGCTGTGCAACAGGCCGGGGACATGCTCGATTTCCCGGGCATCCCACTGCGACGCGATGAAGTTGACGATTGCGGACTTCACCTGTTCCAGGGTGTTGCGGGATTCCCGGAGCAGGGCGGCATTGGCCTCGCCCAGCTCCCGGGAGCCCTCCGGCATGGTTCCGCCGTCGCCGCCGGCCCTCGGCTCGATCCGGCGATCGGCGTCGAGGCCGGCCAGGCTGGCCTCGACGTAGAGCAGGGCGCCGGCGATGTCCATCAGGGTACCGTCGTCGACCCGTTCGGTCTGGGCGATCAGTCGCTGTACCAGTTCGATCTGCTCGGTTACCACCTTGCGTGGAATGCCCAGACCCAGGACCGCCAGGGTGTTGGCCACCTGGCGCAGGCCCGGCAGCAGTTCGTCCAGTTCACGGTTCTGGCGCATCTCCGAGCGCACGAACAGGTCGAGCTGGTCCTTGAGCTTGGCCAACTCCTCGTTAAGGGCGCTGACCACGGAGTGGATGGCCTCGCGTCCAGGCCCGGACACCCGGCTGCGGGCGCTGTCGACGTCGTGTTCGGAGGGCAGCGCCAGATCCAGCCGATAGTCGCTGCGCAGGGCGTTGACCTGGGGGGTATCGAGGTCACGGGCGCGGGCTACGTAGTACAGCAGGTGCTTGAGCAGGGTTTCCGGGACCGGCTGCTGCAGGATGCGGTCGGGCTCTTCGGTCAGGCGCCGGATTTCGAGGTCCAGTTGCCGCAGCAAGGACTTGACCGCGGCGTTGACCGGGTTGACCTTGGCCTGGAGGGTTTCGACGAAGGCGCCGGCGGCTTTCCAGAGCTCGCCCTGGGGGGTTTTCTGGCACAGCCGGATCAGGCGCTGGAGGACCTTCTGCAGGTAGTCGAACTGTGCGTCCAGGTTTTCCTCGCGCACCACCCCGGCCAGTGCGAACTGGTACATCTGGCGCAGCTTGCGCACGTGGCCCTGAACGTTTGGGTCCCGCAGCCGCTGCCCGGCCCTGGGGTTGCCCGATGGTTGCCGGGCCCGGCTCAGGTCCGGTTTGAACAACGAGGTGTCGGACAACAGCGACTCGCCCCGGGCGGCCCGGAGGTCGTTCAGCAAGGGCAGCAGCACCATGGGGAAGTCGTCCCGGCTGCTGGCCAGGTGTTCCAGGTAATGGGGCAGCTGCAGGATGGCCTGCATCAGTACGTCCACGGCGTCATCGACGTTGCTGACCTGGTCGTTCAGGATTGCCTGGGTGAGCTTTTCCATTTCCTCGGTGAGCAGGGCCGCACCGTACAGCTCCACCATTTGCAGGGTGCCGTGCACCTGGTGGAGGTAGTTCAGGCAGAAGCGCAGGCGCGCGGTGTCGTCTCGGTTTTCGACATACGCTTCCAGTGCATGCTGGCCTTGGGTCAGCGTGTCCTGTATTTCCCCCCGAACCCAGTCGAGGGCGATGCTGTCATGGTGATTGCCCATAACCACTCCGGTTATTCTTCGTCGGCCTGGCGCTTGATCCACGCCAGGACATGTTCCGAGGGGACCCGTTGCAGGCCGGGTGGCTGCCAGTCGGTCAGCTCACCCTGGCCCAGCACCAGCAGTCCCCCGGGCGCCAGCCGTTCTGCAAGCCGTTTCACGATTTCCCGCCGGCGCCAGCGGCGGAAATAGATCAGCAGGTTCTGGCAAAAGATGATGTTCATGCCGTGCATGGGGGCCGTGTCCAGATCCAGTACGTTGAGTCTGGCAAAGCACACCCGCTCCCGGAGGCTGTCGACCACCTCCACGGTGTTGCGCTCGGCGGGACGGAAATAGCGCTGTTTCAGCGTTTCCTCCACGCCCTGCAACTTGCGGGCGTTGAACTGCCCGCGCCGGGCCTTTTCGATGGCCGGCTGGCTGATATCGGAGCCGGTTACCCCGAACAGCGGCTTGAGCGCCAGTTGGTTCATGCACTCGTTCAGTACCATCGCCAGTGTGTAAGGCTCCTCGCCGGTCGAGCAGCCCACGCTCCAGGCTTCCAGCGGGCGCCGGCGCAGCTGCTCACGCGGCCGCGTCAGGACATAGTCGGAAACCAGGCGAAAGGCGTCGGGGTCCCGGAAAAAGCGGGTTTCCTGAACGGTCAGCCGGTCGACCAGCGTGGCCCACTCCACGATCGCATCCGGTCCGGACACGATTTTCTCGTAGTAAGCCTGGTAGCTGGGACAGCCGATTTCCCGCATCCGGATCCCCAGGTTGGTCTCCAGAAACGAGCGGCGCTCGGGCGACAGGGTGATGCCGGTCCGATGTTCCAGCAGGGCCTGCCACTGGCTGAACTGTGCCTCGTCCATGTCGGGCGTCCGGCGCAGCGACCAGAGGCCGTCAGCCGGTGACAGGTTGTTATGCATGGGCGCCATAAGCCGTCAACAACCAGAGACCGGGTGCCGTCAACTCACCACCGGAACGTCGGTATCTTCCTTCAGCTCCTGGTCGGTCTCGTCCTCGTCCGGCAGGGTGAAGCCAGCCACGGAAGCCCGCAGTTCGGCGGCCATTTCTGCCAGGTTGCCGATGGACTTGGCGGTGGCGTTGGTACCGGCGGACGTCTGCGAGGTGATTTCCTGGATGACGTTCATGGTGTTGGAAATGTGCGCCGCGGAGGACGACTGCTGACGCGCCGCGTTGGAGATGTTCTGGATCAGTTCCGCCAGACTCATGGATACGTTCTCGATTTCCTCGAGCGCGATACCCGCGTCCTGGGCCAGGCGGGCTCCCCGGACCACCTCGGCGGTGGTGTGTTCCATGGAGATAACCGCCTCGTTGGTGTCGGACTGGATGGTCTTAACCAGAGCCTCGATCTGCTTGGTGGCGGCGGAGGAGCGTTCCGCCAGCCGTTGCACTTCGTCCGCGACCACCGCGAAGCCCCGGCCGGCGTCACCGGCCATGGACGCCTGGATCGCGGCGTTCAGGGACAGGATGTTGGTCTGGTCGGCGATGTCGTTGATCAGCGATACGATGTCGCCGATTTCCTGAGAGGATTCACCCAGCCGCTTGATCCGCTTGGACGTTTCCTGGATCTGCTCACGGATGTTGTCCATGCCGCGGATGGTGTTCTGCACCACCTCCGCACCTTTCTTCGCGATCGCAACCGACCGCTCCGCCACCGCGGACGATTCGGCGGCGTTGGAGGATACCTGGTCGATGGAAACCGCCATTTCGTTCACCGCCGCGGAGGCGCCGGCGATTTCCTGGGCTTGGTGCTCGGAGGCATCGGCCAGGTGCATGGCGGTGGCCTGGGTTTCCTGGGCTGCCGAGGCTACCCGCACCGCGGTGTTCCGGATGGCCTGTACCAGGCCGCGCATCTGGTCGATCGCGTAGTTGATGGAGTCGGCGATGGCGCCGGTGAAGTCCTCGGTAACCGTGGCTTCGGTGGTGAGGTCACCGTCGGCCAAGTCGGCCAATTCGTCCAGCAGTCGCAGGATCGCGTTCTGGTTCTGTTCGTTCTGGGCCTGGGTGGCGGCGAGGCGTGCCTGGGCTTCACGGTACAGGGCCAGGCCGATGATCACGACGATGGCGACCATGGCCGCGAGGATCACGAAGGCCAGGGTCGGGCTGACCAGCCGGGAGGAGGACTGGTTGCGGAAGCTTTCCGCCAGATCGGACAGCTCGGACAGCAGGATTTCGGAGTTCTGGAAGATCTCGCTGGCGGCGGTGCGTACCTTGAAGAGGTCCGGGGAGGCTTCCAGGATGGCGTCCACGTTCTGGGACACGAATTCGAACAGCTCATCCACAGCTTCCAGGCCGTAGATGGCGTCCTCGTCGGTCACCTTGGTGATGCCCATGGCATCGTTACCGTTCAGCTGGCCGTCCAGTACCCGGCCGAACAGGCTGGCGTCACGGCCGAAGCGGTCGGCGGCGATGACCGCGTCCTCATCACCCGACAGTACGTTGTTGACGGAGCGGACGATACGCTCGGCCAGCAGGGCCTGGCGCTGGGCCAGGGCCACCTGCTCGGCCGGAGCGTCGTTGTCCAGCAGAATCTGGACGATGTCGTCGTATTCTACCTGAAGCTGCGGGATGGTCTCGTTCAGGGTCCGGGCCACCTCATGCAGGCCCAGGACCGCGTCCCGGGTCGACAGGATGCTGTCGGCATTGGCCCGGACGGTGTCCCAGTTCTGCTGAACCCCGCTCTGCTTGGCCATGTCGCTGGCCGGCAGCCCGGTTTCCGGGTTGCCTTCGGTTACGTAGGACCAGAGCTGCTGGAATTCGTCACGGGAGCGACGCAGCTGGTCGAAGGCTTCCGCGGTGCCTCCGGCCGCTTCTGTCGCGTTCTTCGCGATGGCCTGCGAGAGTACCCGCAGTTCCGCGGTGTGGGCGATGTATCGCTGGTCGTTCTGGCTGTCCCGGTTGATGATGAACAGCACGACAACGAGCAGGACGGTAAGTGCGATCAGCGCCGCGATCAGGCCGGCAACCAGCTTGTTGCCTCCCTGTCCCCTACTGAATCTTCCGGCTCTGTTTTTCATTTTCTGGCTCCCGGCCTCTCCAAGGTTTTGGCAAGTCTGTCGAATGGCTTCGGACGGTCAGGGCGATGCACCTGCCAAAGTCGTCACCCTCACCACTGTGCGACGTCCAGAAAGCGCTCGTCGGTCACCAAGTCGGCGGCCGAGAACACGTTCCAGACTTCTTCGTTGCGTTCGTATCCGCCGGTCACGAACGGACGAACGGTATCGGGCACGCCGTCGGGCGTTTCCCGGAAACTGTCGGCGGCGAAATACTGCATGCCGAGCACGCTGTCGACCACCAGGCCGCTGAATATCTCGCCCTGCTCAACAACAAGAACCCGCCGTTCCCGCTGGCTGCGGGAAGAGCGGGGGATCTCGAAAAAACTGGCCAGGTCGACCAGGGGAAGCAGGCGGCCGCGGACGTTGGCGGCACCCAGCAGGAACGACCGGACGCCCGGAACCCGGGTGAACCTGGGCACATGGAGAATTTCCGTCACCTCGCCCATGGGCGCGACATAGCGCTGTCCCGAGAGCACGAAGCCAATGCCGTTCCAGAGTTCGACGACTTCCTGTTGTTCCGGCAGGCCGGCGGCCATGGACCGGCTGCGCTGGGCGATATCCGTCAGAACGGCGAAGGGGGCGGCCTGGGCGGACATGCTTACTCCATGGTTGGGGGTCAAGCGATCAGGCTGTTGATGGTCTTGATCAGGTCATCCTCGTCGACCGGCTTGACCAGGTAACCCTTGGCGCCCTGGCGAGTGCCCCAGACGCGATCGGTTTCCTGGTCCTTGGTGGTCACGATCACCACCGGAATGGACGCGGTTTCCGGGGCCCGGGTCAGTTGCCGGGTGGCCTGGAAGCCATTGAGACCGGGCATGACCACATCCATCAGCACCAGGTCCGGGGTTTCCGCCCGGGCCTTGGCCACGCCGTCGGCGCCGTTGTCGGCGGTCAGGACCTCGTGCTGGTGCTTTTCCAGAATGCTGGAGATTTTCTTCACCTCGGTGGGGGAGTCGTCAACAATCAGAATGCGGGCCATGGTTTCCTCGATGTTTCTAGCTGTCTGCAGGGTTACTTTTCCGCTTGAGGTACGTATTGGCGGATGGTATTGAGCAGTTCGTCCTTGCTGAACGGTTTCGTCAGGTACTGGTCGGAGCCGACGATGCGCCCCTTGGCCTTGTCGAACAGACCGTCCTTGCTGGAAAGCATGATAACCGGCGTTTTCTTGAAAGAGGAGTTGTTCTTGATCAGCGCGCAGGTCTGGTACCCGTCCAGGCGGGGCATCATGATGTCAACAAAGATGATGTCCGGTTGGGAGTCGGCGATCTTGGCCAGAGCGTCAAAGCCGTCGGTCGCGGTGATGACCTCACAGCCGACCTTCTTGAGGAGGGTTTCCGCGGTGCGACGGATGGTCTTGCTATCGTCGATCACCATGATCTTCAAGTTCTCGAAGTTGTCATCCATTGTCCAACTGCCTTGCGCTCAGCGACTGTCTTTGTTTGCAAGCGAGGGTTTTTAGCACAAACCTTAAGGTTCTTCTATAAACCCCGCTCAGTTATAGATTATGAACGGCGATATAAAAAGTGTTTGTTTGTGACCAAATGTACTTCTGCCCGCGTGGTCACGGCGTGATCGAAAGAGATCTCCGGATGCATTCCGGACTCGGGTACAATACCATCAGCTCATTCAGCATAGCATTGATGTCCGGTTTTCTCTGTTGACCGGTTCGTGTTTTTTCTTCCAGGTACCGACGAGGCGCTATGACTATCCGACTCGGGATCGTGATGGATCCCATTGCCGACATCCACTTCAAGAAAGACAGTTCCCTGGCCATGCTGCTGGCCGCCCAGAAGCGGGGCTGGTCACTGGAATACATGGAACTGCCGGACCTGTACCTGGAGGGGGGGCGGGCCATGGCCCACACCCGGGACCTGACGGTGCATCTGGATCCGGAAAACTGGTACAGCTTCGGTGGCAGCCAGGACCGGGCCCTGGGCGACCTGGACGTCATCCTGATGCGCAAGGACCCACCGGTGGACCGCGAGTTCCTGATGGCTACCTACATTCTGGAGGCGGCCGAACGGCAGGGCGCGTTGGTGGTCAATCCGGCCGCTGCACTGCGCGACTGCAATGAAAAGCTGTTCGCCACCCAGTTCGAGGACCTGACCCCGCCGCTGCTGGTGAGCCGCTCGGCCCGGCGCTTCCGGGAATTCCACGCCCGTCACGGTGACATCATCATGAAGCCGGTGGACGGCATGGGCGGCCACTCGATTTTCCGGGTGCGGGAGAACGACGCCAACCTGGGGGTCATCATCGAAACCCTGACCCAGTACGGTGCCCACCAGGCGATGGCGCAGAAGTTCATTCCCGAAATCCGCGACGGCGACAAGCGCATCCTGCTGATCGATGGCGAGCCGGTGCCCTACGCCCTGGCCCGGATCCCTTCCCAGGGCGAGAACCGGGGCAATCTGGCCGCCGGCGGTCGTGGCGAGGGGCGGGAGCTGACCGAGCGTGACCGGGAGATCTGTGCCCGGGTGGCCCCGGTGATCCGGGAAAAGGGGCTGATGTTCGTCGGCCTCGATGTCATCGGCGACTATCTGACCGAAATCAACGTCACCAGCCCGACCTGTATCCGTGAGCTGGATGCCGCCTTCGGCATCGATATCGCCGGGCTGCTGATGGACGCCATCGAGGCGCGGCTGCGAGGCTGACGGCCGCGGCCGGGTCATCACCAACGGATCGGAAACAGGCATGTCGGTTCAGGTAAGCGATTTCGACCGGTTTTCCTTCACGCTGTTCGTGGCGCTGGCGGTGCACGCGGTGATCGTGCTCGGGATCACTTTTTCCCCGGAGTCGCCCCGCGCCTCCGCGCAGACCATGGAGATCACGCTGTCTCAGTTCGATGACGCGGAAGCGCCGGACAAGGCGGATTTCCTGGCCCAGACCAACCAGCAGGGCAGTGGCACTGAGGAAACTGTGCAGGAGATGACCACGCCACAGCCGTCCGAGCTGAGCCAGCCGGAGCCGGCCCCGGTGCAGCCGGAACCCGCGTCTCGACCGGAGCCCGTGCCCCGGCAGGAGCGGGCGGTGGTCCGCACCACCGGGCCGTCGGAGCGCACCGCCGCCGACCCCTCGCCCCGCGTCGATGATGCGCCGCTGCCGGTCCGTGAAAAAAGGAGCCTGATGGAGCGCAGCCTGGAAATCGCCAGCCTGGAGGCGCGGTTCGATGCCCAGCAGCGGGCCTATGCCCGCAAACCCCGGGTGATGCGGGTGACCGCCGCCTCCACCCTGAAGTCATCCAACGCCTGGTATGTACAGAACTGGGTGAGCAAGGTCACCCGGGTCGGCAACATCAACTACCCCACCGAGGCACGCCGGGCCGGTATCTACGGAACGCTGAGAATGCTGGTATCCCTGAGGAAAGATGGCACAATCAAGGAAGTGGCCATCCTGCAGTCGTCGGGCAGCCGTATCCTGGATGATGCCGCCATTCGGATCGTGCGGATGGCCTCGCCCTTCGCGCCGTTCCCGGAAGACATGCGCAAGGAAGTGGATGAGCTTGAAATCATACGAACCTGGTCCTTCCAGAAACGGGGGCTGACATCCGGATGACCGCGACCCATGCAAACGCCGACAGCCTGCGCCATCATTTCCTGGTGGCCTCGCCCTGGCTCGCCGACCCCCGCTTCCACGGTGGCGTCATCTACCTGTGTGACCACTCGCAGGAGGGGGCCCTCGGGCTGATGGTGAACCACCCCATGAGCCTGGCTCTGGGTGAGATTTTGTCCCAGCTGGAAATGCCGGGTGCGGACCGGGCGGAGCCGGTATACAACGGAGGTCCGGTGCAACAGGAGCGGGGCTTCGTTCTGCATGTGCCGGGCAGTTTCTGGCAGAGCACGGCACCGGTTGCCGATGACGTTTGGCTGACCACCTCCCGGGACATCCTCGAGGCCATCGGCCGGGGCGAGGGGCCGTCGTCGTTTCTGGTGGCCCTGGGCTACTCCGGCTGGGCCGCCGGTCAGCTGGAGGAGGAACTGGCCGGCAATGCCTGGCTGACCTGCCCGGCGTCAGCCGACCTGCTGTTCGGTACGCCGCCGGAAAAGAAGTACCAGGCGGTGCTGGCGCGGCTTGGCATCGACCTGAATCAACTGACGGACACGGTGGGGCATGCCTGATACGGGGCTGCGCCGGGTGATGGCGTTCGATTTCGGCCTGCGCCGGATCGGCGTGGCGGTCGGCCAGGAGCTGCTGGGAACCGGCGAGCCCCTGGCGCTCATTCCCGCCCGGGACGGCATCCCGGACTGGGCCCGGATTCAGGGCCTGCTCGACGAATGGCGACCGGACAGGGTGCTGGTGGGATTGCCCCTGAACATGGACGGCAGCGAGAATGACATGTGCGCCCGGGCGCGCAAGTTTGGCAAGCGCCTGCACGGCCGCTTCCATTGTCCGGTGACGATGGTGGATGAGCGCTTGACCAGCTTCGAGGCCAAGGGCGAGGTGATCGCCGGCGGTGGCAGCCGCGACTTCGGCCGCCATGGTGTCGATGACCGGGCGGCGGTGCTGATTCTGGAAACCTGGTTCCGGGACCCCGGGGCCGGCGTCGCACCCTGAGCCAATGACAGAGCGAGAGAGAACACCATGACCGCACAGTTGGACATTGACCGGTTGCTGGATGAAATGGAAGCCGGGGTGCGCCGCATCCTCAGCGAACGCCAGGTGCACTCGCCGGTGGTGATCGGCATTCGTACCGGCGGCGTCTGGCTGGCGGATGTCCTGAGCAAACGCCTGGATATCCGGGAACCGTTCGGTGAACTGGACATCTCCTTTTATCGCGACGACTTCAGCCGGATCGGCCTGAACCCCCGGGTGAAGCCCTCCAGCCTGCCCTTCGACACCGAAGGCCGGGATATTCTCCTGATCGATGATGTGATCATGAGTGGCCGCACCATCCGTGCCGCGATGAATGAAATCTTCGACTATGGCCGTCCAGCCAGTATCATACTGGCGACCCTGATCGACCTCGGTGCGCGGGAGCTGCCGATCCAGCCGGATGTCACCGGCAAGGTACTGGCGCTGGACGCGCATCAGCGCATCAAACTGCGCGGCCCGGACCCCCTGCGCATCGAGCTTCAGGAAACAACCTCCTAAACACCGCGCGACAGCACACAGGCGAGCCATGACCGCGAACGAACCCTCCCCGCACCACTTGCAGCTGACCCGGGACGGTCAGTTGCGGCACTTCCTGACGCTGGACGGCCTGGGCCGTGAGCTCCTGACCGACATTCTGGATACCGCCGACTCCTTTATCGAAGTGGGCGAGCGCACCATCAAGAAGGTCCCCCTGCTGCGGGGGCGCACGGTGGTCAACCTGTTCTTTGAATCCAGCACCCGCACCCGCAGCACCTTCGAGCTGGCCGCCAAGCGGTTGTCCGCCGACGTCCTGAACCTGGACATCAGCACCTCGGCCACGTCCAAAGGAGAATCCCTGTCGGACACGCTGCTCAACCTCGAGGCCATGGCCAGCGACATGTTCGTGGTCCGCCACTCCCAAAGCGGCGCGCCCCATTTCATCGCCCAAAGCGTGACGCCGGGGGTGGCCATCATCAACGCGGGCGACGGTCGCCACGCCCACCCGACCCAGGCCATGCTCGACATGCTGACCATCCGGCAGCACAAGGGGGGATTCGAGGGGTTGAAGGTGGCCATCGTCGGGGACATTCTGCACTCGCGGGTGGCGCGCTCCCAGATTCGAGCGCTCAACGAGCTGGGCGTGGCGGAGGTCCGGGTGATCGGACCGGGCACGCTGCTGCCACGGGATGTGGAGAGTCTGGGGTGCACGGTGGAATATGACATGCGTAAGGGCATGAAGGATCTGGACGTGGTGATCATGCTCCGGCTCCAGAAGGAGCGAATGGAAGGTGCTCTGCTGCCCAGCGAGCGGGAGTTCTACCGGCTTTACGGTCTGAACCGGGAAAAATTGGCCCTGGCCCACCCGGACTGCATCGTCATGCATCCGGGACCGATCAACCGGGGGGTTGAAATCGAGTCCGCGGTGGCGGACGGGCCGCAATCGGTGATTCTGAATCAGGTGACCAACGGCATCGCCGTGCGCATGGCGGTCATGTCCATGGCCATGAGCGGCCAGCTGGCGGATCGCCAGGCGAAGCAGGCGGAGGAGGGACGAGCATGAATTCGGTGTCTTCCCAGGTATCCGGGGACCTGCTGATCACTGGTGGCCGCCTGGTGGATGGCGATGGCAGCCAGCGGGACAACCCGGGGGTGCGGGTGCGGGACGGGCGGCTGGTGGCGTTGGGGGCGGATGCCCTGGCGGCCACCCGTGCCGCAACCGAACGGGTGAACGCCGACGGTTGGGTGATCGCCCCCGGCTTTATCGACCTGTGTTGCAACCTGCGCGAGCCGGGCAACGGCCAGAAGGGCAACATTGCCTCGGAGGCCCGGGCGGCGGCCCACGGAGGGTTCACCACGGTGTGCGCTTCGCCGGAAACATCTCCGGTCAACGACTCCAGCGCCGTCACCCATCTGATCCGCGATGGCGCCGCCAGCCGGTCGCCGATCCGGGTTCTGCCCGTGGGCGCCATGACCCGGGGCCTGGAAGGGGAGCTGCTCAGTGACATGGCCGGTCTGCAGAATGCCGGCTGTGTCGCGGTCGGCCACGGCGCCCGGCCCGTTCGCAATGCCCGCATTCTGCGCCGGTGCATGGCCTATGCCCAGACCTTTGGGCTGACGGTGATGCTGCATCCTGAGAACGCCGCGCTGGCGGCCGACGGCTATGCCCACGATGGTCTGGTGGCGACCCGTCTGGGCCTGCTGGGGATCCCGGAGGTGGCAGAGACGGCGGCGGTGATGGAAATGCTGCTGCTGGCCGAGGAAACCGGGGTGCACCTGCACCTGAGCCAGCTGTCCTGTGGCCGCAGTGTCGACATGGTGGCGGAGGCCAAGGCCCGCGGCGTGCGGGTGACGGCGGACGTGGCGATGCACCAGCTGGTGTTTACCGAGGCGGCGTTGGCCGGCTTCGACGGGCGCTTTCACGTGCGCCCGCCGCTGCGCGCCGAATCCGATCGTCGGGCGCTGGTGGCCGGGGTACAGTCCGGGGTCATCGACGCCATCGTCAGCCAGCACCAGCCCCACGATCCGGCCGCCAAGCAGGCTCCGCTGGCGGCTACTGAGCCCGGCCTGTCGAGCGTGGAAAGCGTTCTGTCCCTGGGGTTGGAACTGGTGCAGCGCGGGGAACTTGCACTGGGCGCGCTGATCCGGGCGCTGACCGCCGGCCCGGCCGCGGTGATCGGGCGTAGCGCCCGCCTGGCCCAAGGCGAGGTGGCCGATCTCTGCCTGTTCGACCCGGAGGCCCACTGGCGGCCGGGCGAGGCCAGCCTGGTCTCCGCCGGCCGTCACGTTCCCGTGGATGACCGGGCGCTGCCCGGGGTGGTCCGCCTGACCCTGGTCGAGGGGCGCCGGGCCTGGGACGCGTTGCCGACCTGAACATCAAAAATGCGGCAGGGGTTGTTCAACCCCTGTCGACATCATCACAGATTCCTTCCCTCTTGCCGAAAAGGCCTTGATGACCGGCACCTGTGCCAACGTATCCTAGCGCCTGACGACCTATGGTCCGACAAGGAAAGCCCGTCCGGCCCCAGCGGGCTGGCCGGCGTCAAAAAAAATAAACAGGAGTCATCCCGTGAAAACGATCCCCATCCCCGCGCGGGTCGGCCTGGTGGCGGCGTTGCTCGCCGGCCTGTGGCTGCCGTCCCTGGGACAGGCCCAGGAGCCGGAATCCCCCGCCATTCTGGAACGCAGTTTCTGTGTCTTCGATCCGGTGGGCGCCAACGGCCCCCTGTTCGCCATCACCAAGACCTTCCAGCCGGTGGCCCTGAAGCACGGCATCCGTCTGGATCTTCGGGCCTACACCGACGAGAAGGTGGCTGCCGAGGACTTCAAGGCGGGCCAGTGCGACGCGGTTCTGCTGACGGGTACCCGGGCCCGGGAGTTCAACCGGTTCACCGGCAGTCTTGAGGCCATCGGCGCCGTCCCCGGCGAGGCTGAAATGCGGTTGCTGTACAACACCCTGAGCCAGCCCAAGGCGCGCCCGTTCCTGATCGAGGGGCCGTACGAGGTGGCCGGCCTGTTCCCGGGTGGGGCGATATACCTGTTCACCCGGGATCGCAGCATCGATACGGTGGAGAAGCTCCAGGGCAAGCGCATTGCCACCCTGGACTACGACGCGGCCTCGGTACGGATGGTCCGGCATGTGGGGGCGTCGGTGGTGGGTTCCAATTCCGCCAATTTCGCCGGCAAGTTCAACAACGGCAGTGTCGACCTGGCCTATGCGCCGGCGGTGGCCTACCAGCCGCTGGAACTGTACAAGGGCGTGACGCCCCATGGCGCGGTGGTGAAGTATGCGCTGGGATACATGAACTTTCAGGTGATCATCCGCCGGGACCGGTTCCCCGACGACGCCGGTCAGATGGTGCGTGACGAAGCCACGAAACGTCTGGACGAGGCTTACGACATCATTGCCAAAGCAGAGGCGGACATTCCGGCCTCGGTGTGGATGACGCTGCCTCAGGAAGACACTGCCGAGTACGACAAGATGCTGCGTCAGGT
This sequence comes from Marinobacter lutaoensis, assembly GCF_001981305.1. GTDB lineage: Bacteria > Pseudomonadota > Gammaproteobacteria > Pseudomonadales > Oleiphilaceae > Marinobacter > Marinobacter lutaoensis. The sequence goes on from NZ_MSCW01000012.1 coordinate 99,047, forward strand.
GCGCTTATCCCTGCTGGCGGACGGTGTGTACGACGAACGGGCCATCAAGCTGATGAAGGCCATCCGTTGCCGGGTGGACGCCAGCCGGGCTGAGTGCGCGTCCTGATTCGGAGCGGAGTCACCGCAGGGCGGCTTTCAGCCCCTTGCCGGCCCGAAATGCGACGGTACGTCCCTCGGGGACCTGAAGCGCTTCGCCGGTCTTCGGGTTGCGGCCGTTGCGGGCCGCGCGCTGACGCACGCAGAAGGAGCCGAAGCCCAGCAGGGTGACATCCTCGCCCCGGGCGGCGGCGGCCAGTATCTGATCCGTGAACGCCGTGATGATTTCGCCGGCCTTGTCCCGGCTGAGGCCGGTCCGGTCGGCGATGGCGGCGGCGAGTTCCGGCTTACGCATGGGGGCCCCCTGCTCTGTTGTGGTGTTTCCCCAATCTATAGTGGCTGGAGCGGGGATGTGCAAACCCGGGCGCTGGCACATTTGCGGCGCCGGTCTCATAACGCCGGTCCGGCGTGGGCCATAATGCAGGCTTTGTTTACATAAAATTACATTTCGTGCGGCGGGCCTGGCCATGGGCCCGGAGAACAAGAAGAACGCCAAAGGGGCAGACACCATGATGGAACTCCCGACGCTCTCCCATGACTTCCGGTTCCTGATCCGTGGCGCGCGGATCCTGGCCGTGCTCTGGCTGGTCACCGCCCTGGGCACCGGCTGCAGCGTGGTCGACCGGATGATGTACAGCGCCACCGGCGATGTCATGGAAGGCTTTTCGAGGGACCACACCATGCCCTACCTGCTGGCGACCGACGACCTGGCGATGGGCTGCGCCATGAGCGAGGCGACCGCGCCCCTGCTGATGTCCTTCGGCCGGGTGACGGACCAGCCGGACCAGCTCGCGGTCATGTTGTACCTGTCTGCGGGAAGTTGTGCGGAAGACCAGGCACGGGAACACGAGTTGACGGCCCTGGCGGCGCTTAAGGCGGTACGTGTCGACGATGCCGAAGACGCGATGATCCGGCAGAAGCGGGCCTACGAACGGGCCGCCAGCCGTTACTACCAAGCGTGGCGGCATCATAACGCCTTTTACGGCGAAGTGGGGTCCGGCGGGTGCCCGGAGTTCGACGACGACCTGGACGAGTTCATCTACCTGGCCGGGCTCTTGTCCGGGCTCCAGGCCTTGAACGCCCAGGTACAGTCCACCTCTGCCATTGGGGTTCCGGCCAACTTGGGGGCGGTGGTCGCCCGTGGCACGGCGTGCCTGTCCAACGACAAATGGTGGGGGGCTCCGATGGCATTGCGGGCCACTGTATGGGCGATGATTCCGGGCGCGCTGCCCCAGGGCGAGGACCCATTCCAACGCCTGGCCATGGCCGACGCCCAAGGCGAGGCGGCGGGTGTCCGCTTGGCCCACGTGTTCCACGCGATCGCCGCGCTGAACACCGGCGATGAAGCCCGGATTCGGGAGGTGATCCGTCGTCACGCCGAATCCCTGCAAACGGACAGCGCCAGCGATGACTGGCGGTTTGTGGACGCCATGGCCACCCACATGATGGTGGCGATTTCCGACCGGTTGTGGATGGAGAACACCGGCCACCGGACCCCGCTTGGGCGGTTCGGAAGCTTTTGGGACGACGCGCCGGCCGCGGTCGAGACCATGGACCTGGAAGGTCTGCTCTGAGCCATGAACCGCTCCCATTCCCCCTCCATGGCCGGACCGGCCTTTCGTCGCACCGGGCTCGAATGGTTTTCCTCGTTGCCCGCCTGCCTGTTGCTGCTCTCGGTTGTGCTCTTCTCCACCAGCAGTGATATCCACAACCGGATGTTGCAGCTGGGCGAGCAGCTCTGGAGCGGCTATTACAAGTTACGGATGGAGCCGGTGGCTCCCTCCTGCGACCCGAACCGGGACCTTGAGGCCGCGTTGGCGGCCGAACTCGCCGCCGCACCCGCGCCGGACGATCCCATGGCGGCGCTGCTGGGGGCGGCGGACAGGAACCCGGCTGACGTGCGGCTGGCGCTGGAACGGGCGTTGGCCGACTGCCGGGAGGCCCACCTCGGTTACCAGGCCCTGCAGGCGCAGTTGACGCCCGGAGTGCGGGCCTATCGGGCGGTGGAGCTGTTCGTCGCCGACCTGATCGCATTCGGACTGTCAGCACAAAAGCGCATTCTGGTGATTCTGGTGATGTTGTGCGCGGTAACGGCCACCCTGACCCGGCACCACATTGCCATGCGGGCCATGGAGACCCGGCTGGACTACACCGTGTCCCATACCCTGCAGACCATCGCCAATGTCATGTTGCTGGGTTCCAGTGTCATCTTCCGCCACGCCAGCCTGGCGGCGGACACCGGTATCACCTCCGAGGCCCTGCTGCTGCATGACCTGTGGATTCTGGGCTTTGCCGCCCTGGTTCTGGCCAGCCTGTACCGGCTGATCCGGGTGCCGGACGACCTCCGGCCCGGAGGCAGCCTGAACCAAGCGTTGCTGGCGGTTCCCCTGTATACGGTGATGTGCCTGATTTCGGGCACCTATTTCGCCGTCATCGGCCATGCCTCGGGCATCGGCATCTACCTCGGGAAAATGATGGAGCTGGCGGACATGTTCCTGAACGTCGGGCTCTACGTCTGGGTTGGCATGATGCTCAAGCAGACCCAGCTGGCAACGCGGGTGTTCAATGTGTTCCGGCCATGGCGTATGCCTCCCGAACTGCTCGCGGTGGTGGCGGTGCTGGTGGCGGCGGTGCCCACCGCCTATACCGGCGCCTCGGGCATTTTCGTCATTGCCGCCGGTGCCGTCATCTACGCCGAACTGCGGGCCGCCGGTGCCCGCCGGCAGCTGGCGTTGGCGGCGACGGCGATGTCCGGATCCCTCGGAGTGGTGCTGCGTCCCTGCCTGCTGGTGGTGGTGATTGCCTACCTCAACCGGGAAGTCACCACCGACGAGCTGTTCGGCTGGGGGCGCTGGGTGTTCCTGCTCACCGCCTCACTGTTTTGTCTGGTGGTCATGGGCCTGAACCGTCACAGCCGTCTAGCTCTGGCACCCGCATCGCAGGCATGGCCGGCGATGCGGGCGGCACTGAAGCCGTTGCTGCCCTACGTACTGGTGATTGCCGGTGTGGTGCTGGTGTACCGCGTCGCCTTGGATGTGCGCATGGACGAGTTCTCGGCGCCCCGGCTGTTGCCGGTGATCCTGCTGGCCATTCTCGGATACGAGCATGTGTGCCGGGGTCGGCAGCGGGAGCCGGGGGAGAGCCGTCATCAGGGACTGGAGTGGAGCCTGCGGAGTGCCACCAACGACACCACGGCGGAGATTGGTGCACTGCTGTTGCTGTTGGGCCTGTCCGTCAGCATCGGCGGAGTGATCGAGCGTTCTCACCTGATGCAGAGTTTTCCACAGGCCTTTGACAGCGCTTGGTCGGCGATGTTGCTGATGGTCCTGATCCTGGTGGTGCTGGGCATGATCATGGACGCCTTTGGCGCGGTGATCCTGGTGACCGCCACCGTGGCCAGCATCGCCTACGCCAGCGGCATCCACCCGGTGCATTTTTGGATGGTGACCCTGGTGGCTTTCGAGCTGGGCTATCTGAGCCCGCCGGTGGCCCTGAACCACCTGTTGGCCCGGCAGGTGGTGGGTGAGGCAGAAGTGAGTGCGGCGCTGCGGGAGGGTGAGAGCTTCTATCAGCGCCACGAGCGCATCATCATGCCCCTCATTGCCATGGGGCTCGCCCTGCTGCTGGTGGCGTTCGTGCCTCTGCTGTTCTACGCCTGAATCCGGTCGGAAAAAAAGCGCCGTGCCGGTGGGCAGGGCGCTTTTTTGTCTGGGGCGAAGGCTTACTGCAGCTTCGGACCGGCCTGGACGATGGCGTCGGCGACGTCGAACTTCTTGAAGTTCTCCGTGAACTGGGCGATCAGTTCCTGCGCCTTGGCATCGTAATACTCGGGGCTGACCCAGGTGTTGCGCGGATTCAGCAGCTCGGTGTCGACGCCCGGAACGTGTTTGGGGATATCCAGGTTCAGGGCCTCCAGGTGTTCGGTTTCGACATCGTCCAGGTCGCCGTTCTGGATGGCCGCGATGATCGCCCGGGTGGTCGGGATGCTGAAGCGCTGACCTTCTCCGTAAGGGCCGCCGGTCCAGCCGGTGTTGACCAGGAACACCTTGCTGCCGAATTCGTCGATCCGCTTCATCAGCAGTTCGGCGTAGACCCCGGCCGGGCGCGGGAAGAAGGGCGCGCCGAAGCAGGTCGAGAAGGTGGACTTGAGTTTGGCGGAGGAGCCCATCTCGGTGGATCCCACCAGCGCGGTGTACCCGCTCAGGAAGTGATAGGCGGCACCTTCACGGCTCAGGATGGACACCGGCGGCAGTACACCGGTCATGTCGCAGGTCAGGAACACGATGTGGGACGGCTCGCCGGCCCGGTTCTCGATGACCCGCTTCTCCACATGCTCCAGCGGGTAAGCGCAGCGGGAGTTTTCGGTGAGCGAGGTGTCGGTGTAGTCCGGCACTCGGGTTTCCGGGTCGATCACCACGTTCTCGACGATGGCGCCGAAGCGGATGGCGTCCCAGATGATGGGTTCGTTCTTGCGGCTCAGGTCGATGCACTTGGCGTAGCAGCCGCCCTCGATGTTGAACACGGTGCCCGGCCCCCAGCCGTGCTCGTCGTCACCGATCAGATAACGGTGCGGATCGGCGGACAGGGTGGTCTTGCCGGTGCCGGAGAGGCCAAAGAACAGGCAGGTCTCGCCGGTTTCGCTGACGTTGGCGGAGCAGTGCATGGGCAGCACGTCCTTCTCCGGCAGCAGGAAGTTCTGCACGGAGAACATGGCTTTCTTCATTTCGCCGGCGTAGTGCATGCCGGCCAGCAACACCTTGCGCTTGGCGAAGTTGATGATCACGCAGCCGTCGCTGTTGGTGCCGTCCCGTTCCGGAACACACTGGAAATTGGCAGCGTTGAGAATCTGCCACTCCTGTTTGTCGGCCGGGTTATAGGTTTCGGGGCGAATGAACAGGTTCTGGCCGAACAGGTTCTGCCAGGCGGTCTCGGTGACCATCTTCACCGGCAGGTAGTGCTCGGGGTCGGCGCCGACATGGACGTGGGCGATGAACTGGTCCTTCTCGGCGATGTAGGCCTCAACCCGATCCCAGAGGGCGTCGAACTTGTCGGCGTCGAACGGACGGTTGATGGGGCCCCAGTGGATGTCGTCGGCGGTGCTGGGCTCCTCGACGATGAAGCGGTCCATGGGGGAGCGGCCGGTGCGATCACCGGTTTTCACCACCAGGGAACCGTTGCAGGCCAGCTGGCCCTCGTTGCGTGCCAGTGCCAGCTCGACCAGTCGTGCTGTACTCAGATCTGTATAAGTGTTGCTCACTTCGACCTCGCCCTCGGGATGTCTTCGTGACTGCTCAGGTCGTCGCCCCAACATTGACGAAATTCTGAGCAATCGGGTCAATTCAGGCGCGCTATTATGCCAGAGATGCCGGTAAAAAACGACTGCCCGGGAAGCCGCGCCAGTTCTGGCCTCCCGGCAAATTCACCGGGCCTTAGTGTAACGTGTGGCCGGTGAAAAGGTGATCAATATCATTTCTATTGAAGCGATAGCTGGTGTGGCAGAACTGGCAGTCCATCTCGATGGCGCCCCGCTCGTCGAGGAGCTGATAACACTCGTCCTTGCCGATCGCCTCCAGCGCCCCCAGGGTACGCTCCCGGGAACAGCTGCAGCGAAAGGCCACCGGTTCCGGGTCGAACACGCGTACCGTTTCCTCGTGGAACAGGCGGAACAGTAGGGTCTCGCTGTCCAGCGTCAGCAGTTCCTCGGGCTCCACCGTACGGGCCAGGTGGTTGACCCGCTCCCACAGCTCGTCGTCCTCCGCCGTGTGTCCGGGCAGGCGCTGCAGCATGAGTCCAGCGGCCCGCTGTTCGTCGGCAAACAGGAACAGGCGGGTGGCAATCTGCTCGGAACGCTCGAAGTAGTCCTCCAGGCAACCGGCCAGGTCGTCCCGTTCCCGCGGTACCACGCCTTGGTAGCGCTTGCCGGTGGCCGGGGTGATGGTGATCGCCATGCGCCCCTCGCCGAGCAGGGCCCGGAAGCCGTCCTCGCCAATGGACTGCTCGTCGAAGCGGGCCAGCCCCCGGATGTGACGATCGTGGCTGCACTCGGCCATCAGAGTGCGTACCGGACCCTCACCCTGGGCCTGCAGGGACAGGGTGCCCTCGAACTTGAGCGAGGCGCTCATCAGCACGCTGGCCACCAGGGCCTGGCCCAGCAGTTGGCGGACGGAATCGGGGTAGGGCGCCTGATCGCCGATCTGGCGGTAGCTGTCGGACAGTTGCACCCAGGCGCCGCGCACCTGGCTGTGCTCGAACAGGAACCGTTGGAACTGGTCACGGGATGCCATGTGTATCTCCTGAAACGTCGGGACGAGCGGAGCCTTAGAGGCCCTGTTGCTCACGAAAACGGCGGATGTCCCGGCGGTCCTTCTTGTTCGGGCGCCGGGCCGGCGGCAATTGGGCGGCCTGCAGGGTCTTGCGCTGCCAGGCGAGTTCCTCCCGGCGTTTCACGCTGTCCTCGGTCTCGTGGTAGAGCTTCTGGGCCTCCGGCGCGCCGCGGCGGCGATCACTGACATCGTCGATCACCACCACCTTTTCCTGCCAGCCAAGCCGCAGCGTGACGGTGGCACCGGGTTCCACCAGTTTGCCAGGCTTGGTGCGCTGATGGTTGTAGTGGACCTTGCCGCCTTCGATGGCTTCCTTGGCCAGGGTCCGGGTCTTGTAGAACCGTGCGGCCCACAGCCATTTGTCGAGCCGTACCTTGTGGTCGTCAGCGGATGTTGCCGTCATGTCTCCTCACCGGATGTGCGCATGTCGTGATTATAGCGACCTCAGGGGCGGGTGGGCAGGGGCTGGTTCAGCAGGGCCGGCAACAGCTCGTCGAAATGGTGGATGCCGGGAAAGTCCGGGGTGGCCGGTCGGGCGGGCTGGCGGCTGTCTGGGGCGAGAATGGCCAGGCACTGGCCGATGCCGGCCCGGCGGGCGCTGGCCAGAACCGGCAGGCTGTCATCGATGAGCAGTGTTTCAGGCGCGGAGTAAGGGACCACTGACGCCAGGTCGCACCAAAATTGGGGATCCTCTTTCGGTTTGCCCAGTTGATGACTGGAAACCACGCAGTCCACCCAGCGGTCCAGGCCGGTCCGCTCCAGTTTCAGGGCCAGCGGGTTCGGGTGACAGTTGGTGACAATGACCGTGTGCAGTCCGGCCCCGCGTACCGCCGCCAGGAACGCCGGAACGTGCGGGCGGTAGCCGATGCGATCGCGGATCTCGGCTTTCAGCGCAGCGACATCCAGGGACAGCTTTTCGCTCCAGTAGTCGGTGCAGTACCAGTTCAGGGAGCCCCGCTCGGCCATGATCATGGGGATCAGGGTGTCCTTGGCCCGCCGGGGGCACAGCCCGTGCCGCTCCGCGTACCGGCGCGGCAGGTGTTCGAGCCAGAAGTGGTTGTCGAAATGCAGGTCGAGCAGGGTGCCGTCCATATCGAGAAACACTGTCTCGACCCGTGTCCAGTTCACCGTCATGGGTCACGTCGCCCGGGGAAATTTCCCTCAGGCTGCCGGAGTCGGGGCCGGCTGGCAAGCCGTAACACTACGGATTCTCGAACTCACTGGTCGGTTTCGACGGTGTCCTGCTTGCGGCCGGTGCGGCTGCACCCCAGGCAGCGCACGAAGGTGGCTTTGGCCGGACCGACCACCAGGACTTCCCCCGCTTCCGCGGCGTTGCCGCCCAGGGCGGAGAACGGCAGGGAGACCAGGTAGATCGCGCCGCCCACCAGGGTGGTGGCCAGCAGCACCGGGCGCACGAAGAGCGCATCTCCGGCCATTGCCAGGGCGGACGGCGTCTCGTCGATGGCCTGAGCGTGGCCCAGGCTGGAAAACGCCAGCAGGCAGGCGGCCATGGTGGCCATGAGTGTGCGGTAGATCTTGCGGGTCATCGTACTGTCTCCTGAGCTGAGTTGGCCCTGTGTTCGTGGCCCCGGTGTCACCGGTATCCGGACGTTCCCTGGATGAATCGACCTTAGTGTAGACCCTGAGCCTGAATTCTCTGTTAACTATGAATCATATTTGTGCATTTTCAAACGCTTTTCCATCCCGGAGCGGTGTGGCCCGTTAGCGTTGGCAGGCCGGGCAGTACACTGTGCTGCGGTTGCCGATCCGGACCTCCCGCAGCGGGGTTTGGCAGCGTGTGCAGGGTTGCCCGCCCCGGCCGTAGACTTGCAGGGACTGGGCGAAGTAGCCCGGCTTACCGTCGCTGTTGACGAAATCCCGCAGTGTTGTGCCGCCCATGAGTATGGCCGCGCTGAGGGTGTCCCGAATGGCCTCGGCCAGCCGCTGGTAACGGTCGAGGCTGATGCGGCCGGCGGCCCGGCGGGGGTGGATGCCCGCCTGGAACAGGGCCTCGTTGGCGTAAATGTTGCCGACGCCCACCACCACATGATGGTCCATAATGAACGCTTTCACCGGGGTTGATCGGCCCCGGGCCAGCCGGTGCAGATGGACGCCGTCAAACTCCGGTGCCAGGGGTTCCGGGCCCAAGCCTGCCAGCAACGGATGCTGTTCGGGGTTGGGGCTCCAGAGCCAGCAGCCGAAGCGCCGGGGGTCGTTGAACCGAAGGCAGGCGCCCGAGTCCAGCTGGAGGTCGATGTGATCGTGGCGCTGGGGTGGGCTGTGGTCGGTGATGACGCGCAGGCTGCCGGACATGCCGAGGTGCACGATGACGGTGCCGCCGTCGTCCAGATGCAGAAGCAGGTATTTGGCCCGGCGTGCCACTTGCTCGACGGTCCGGCCGGTCAGCCGCTGCGACAGATCGTCAGGCACTGGCCAGCGGAGCTGGCCGTTGCGGACGGTGACGCCGGCGATGCGCCGGCTTTCGCAATGGGGGGCGATACCCTGGCGGGTGGTTTCGACTTCGGGCAGTTCTGGCACTGGGATGGTCTCCGGTGGTTGGGGCTTCGCCATGACCGAGGGTGGCGCATCAGTGTACTTCGTTACAAATTGGCCACCAAATCCGGTTGTTTCGGTGAACAGGTGTACGCTAAATTGGCACGGCGGGTCGGCTGTGTGCCGTGCCCGCCCCCGAAACGACATCAAGGACAAAATGCCCCATGTGGTTCAACGGTCTCCTCGACCTCTCGGTCACCCAGCTGATTCTGGTAACGCTGGGCATGACCCACGTGACCATTGTCAGCGTCACCCTCTATCTGCACCGCCACTCCGCCCACAACGCGCTGGACCTGCACCCGGTACTGCAGCACGTGTTCCGGTTCTGGTTGTGGCTGACCACGGCCCAGAACACCAAGGCGTGGACGGCCATTCACCGTAAGCATCACGCCAAGTGCGAAACCGGCGAGGATCCCCACAGCCCGGTGGTGCTCGGGCTCCGTACGGTGCTGCTCGAGGGCGCCGAGCTCTACGCCCGGGCGGCCACCCCCGAGACGCTGGAACGCTACGGGCAGCGGACGCCGGACGACTGGATCGAGCGTCGTTTGTACACCCCCTATAAAAGCCTGGGCATTGTGCTGATGGCGGCCATCGACCTGCTGCTGTTCGGTGTCAATGGCATCTGGATCTGGGCCATACAGATGCTGTGGATTCCGGTATGGGCGGCCGGTGTGATCAACGGAATCGGCCACTCTCTGGGCTACCGCAATTTCGAATGCCTGGACAATGCCCGCAACATCCTGCCTTGGGGCATTCTCGTGGGCGGCGAGGAGCTGCACAACAACCATCACACCTATCCCAACTCGGCAAAGCTGTCCCGGCGCTGGTACGAGGTGGACATCGGCTGGGCCTACATTCGTCTGTTCCAGCTGTTTGGCCTAGCCCGGCCCAAGGGCGTCCGGCCGATTGCCCACCGGATTCCGGGCAAGCAGGAGCTGGACACCGACACGGTGATGGCCATCGCCAACAACCGTTTTGACATCATGCGGCAGTACCGCAAGCGGGTGATCGAGCCGGCACTGCGGCAGCAGAAAGCCCGTCTGGACGGCGAGCTTCGTGCCCGCTACCGGCGGCTGCGTAAGCTGCTGGCGCGGGAGGTCACGCTGCTTCCGGCCCGGGAACGGGCGCACCTCGACCAAGTGCTGGCGCAGAATGCCATGCTCCGGCAGGTGTACGACAAAAGCCACGAGCTGCAGCGCCTGTGGCGCCAGCGTGGCCTCAAGCCCCAGGAGAAGCTGCAGGCCCTGCTGGACTGGTGCCGGGAAGCCGAGGCCAGCGGCATCCGCTACCTGGCGGAGTTCGCCGAGCACCTGCGGGCTTACTCCCTGCGGCCCGCAGGCTAGCTGTCTGCCTCCGGGCCTGCCGCTGCTGCGCGGTCACCGTCGATCCGGTAAAGAGCGTAGGTCACCTGGCCGGCGGTCTTCTGCCGGTGCAGGTGCCAGTCAGCCGGTACCCGGGGCGGTGTCCGTTCGCTTTCGTATTCCAAGTAAATCCACCCGCCGGGCCGGAGCCATTGCCCCGCGTCCAGCAACGGAATCAGTCGTTCCAGCCAGCCCTGGCGAAACGGAGGGTCCATGAAGACGATGTCGAAGGGCGGTTGCCGGCGCTCGGCCAGAAACGCGGCCACATCCTGACAGACCACCTCGGCACGGCGGGCGCCGAGCTGTCGGAGATTGTCCCGCAATGCCTTGGCCAGCGCCGGGGTATGGTCCACCAGGGTGGCCGAGTCCGCGCCCCGGGACAGGGCCTCCAGCCCCAGAACCCCGGAGCCGGCGAACAGGTCCAGGCAGCGGGCGCCGGCCAGGTGGAAGTTCAGCCAGTTGAATAGGGTTTCCCGGGTTCGGGCCGGGGTCGGTCGAACGCCGCCGGCGTCGGGGAAACGCAGCTTGCGGCTGCGCCAGTCGCCACCAATGATGCGCAGCTCACCCTGGCCGGACATTCGGCCAGGGTCGGTGCCGGACGGTCGGTGCTTGGTGGGTTTGCGTGCCATGAACGGGCTCCGTGGGTCATTGCCTGGAAGTCCGTTATGGTACCGGAAGCCGGCCGGGCTTCGATACCGTGGGCCCCTCGCTTAGTCCCGTCAGTCTGCTAGAATGATCGCCTCGTTTTTTGCCCGCCCATGTTCAGACAAATGGAAAGACTATGACGGCAGAGTGGATTTCTATCGGCCTGTTGGCCCTTCTCGTGCTTTTCTTCGTGCTGGATGTCGCGAGCAACCGGCGCCGGATTCCCCGGCCCAGACCGGTGCCGCAGCGCAAGCCGGAGGTGGCCGTCGGCCCCGCGCCGGCCGAAGCGCCGAAGCCGGAAGTGCCCGCTGCCGATGCGGTGCCGGGGGAGACCGCGCCCGAGCCCGGAGACGCCCGTGTCGCCGAGGCGCCGGTCGAGGTCGAGACTCCCGAGGTCAGCGTGTTCGAGCGGATCCGGCAGGGGCTCGGCAAGACCCGCGCCAACTTGACCAGTGGCTTGGCCGACCTGTTCTCGGTCGGCAAGAAGATCGACGAAGAGCTGCTGGAGGAGATCGAGACCACGCTGCTGATGGCGGATGTCGGCGTGACCGCCACTTCTGAGATCATCGAGTCCCTCACCGACAAGCTGGAACGCAACCAGCTCAAAGACGGCGAGGCGTTGCGAAAAGCGCTGCGGGAGGAGCTGCACGGGTTGCTCCGGGACGTTGCCAAGCCCCTGCAACTCGACGCCGGCAAGAAACCGTTCGTTATCCTGATGGTCGGCGTCAACGGCGTCGGAAAGACCACCACCATCGGCAAGCTGGCCCGGAAGTTCCAGGCCGAGGGCAAGTCGGTGCTGCTGGCCGCTGGCGACACCTTCCGTGCCGCCGCCGTCGAGCAGTTGCAGGTCTGGGGCGAGCGCAACAACGTGCCGGTGGTTGCCCAGCACACCGGCGCCGACAGTGCCTCGGTGATTTATGATGCCATCCAGTCGGCCCAGTCCCGTGGCATTGATGTGGTTATCGCCGATACCGCCGGCCGCTTGCAAAATAAAGACAACCTGATGAACGAGCTGGCCAAGGTGGTGCGGGTGATGAAAAAGCTCGATGAATCGGCGCCCCATGAGGTGATGCTGGTACTGGACGCCGGAACCGGCCAGAACGCCCTGAGCCAGGCCCAGGTATTCCAGCAGGCGGTCGGTGTCAGCGGCATCACCCTGACGAAGCTCGATGGCACCGCCAAGGGGGGCATCGTGTTCGCCATCGCCCGTCAGCTGCAGCTGCCGATCCGCTTCATCGGGGTTGGCGAGCAGGCCGAGGACCTGCGCGGCTTTGACGCCGAAACCTTTGTGGACGCCCTGTTCGATTGACACTACCGATGCCGGAGCCCGGGCCCAGCATGATCGAATTCCGCCAGGTCACCAAACGTTACGACAGCGATCACACCGCGCTGGCCCAGGTCAATTTCCTGATTCACCGTGGCGAGATGGTGTTTCTGACCGGGCATTCCGGGGCCGGCAAGAGCACCCTGCTGAAACTGATCATGGTCATGGAGCGCCCCACTGCCGGAGAGGTCATCGTCGGTGGTCAGCGCCTCAACCAGTTGCCGCGCCGGCAGATTCCCTACCTGCGCAGGCACATTGGCGTGGTGTTCCAGAATCACCAACTGCTGTTTGACCGCACGGTGTTCGACAACGTCGCCATGCCCCTCGAAGTCATGGGTGTCCCTCACCGCGACATTGGCCGTCGGGTACGGGCAGCCCTGGACAAGGTGGGACTGCTCAGGAAGGAAAAGATGAACCCGATGCAGTTGTCCGGAGGCGAACAACAGCGGGTGGGCATCGCCCGGGCCGTGGTCAACAAGCCCCCGGTTCTGTTGGCGGACGAACCGACCGGCAACCTGGACCCGGAGCTGTCGGCCGACATCATGAACCTGTTTGCCCGTTTCAGCCAAGTGGGCGTTACCGTGCTTATTGCCAGCCACGACATCGCGCTGGTGAAGGCGATGGATCGGCGGGTCCTGACCCTGGATCACGGTCGTCTGGTGACCTCCGCCCCGGTCTCTTCCGGAGCATCCCATGGGCGCTGATAACCGTCGCCGCGCGGAGTCGCCCCGGGGCGCCGGGCGTCAGGTCATGCCCTGGCGCGAACAGGTCCGGAGCTATCTCCAGCACCATCGCAAGGTGGCCACCGACAGTGCCCGGCGGCTGTGGCGGGCGCCGGTTTCCGCGCTCATGACCTGGACCGTGATGGGGGTGGCCCTGGCTCTGCCGGTGGCATTGCTGTTGTTGTTGCTGAGCCTGCAGGGCGTGAGTTCGGGCTGGGAAAGCAGTGCTCGAATCACGGCCTATCTGGCCCTGGAAACCAGCGAATCGGCGGCCCGGGAGCTGGTGGCCGAGTTGCGGGCGGACAGCCGCGTCGCCGAGGTGGATTTGATCGACCGGGACCAGGCCCTGGCCGAGTTCCGGGCATCGTCCGGGCTGACGGATGCGCTCGATTTCCTGGACGAGAACCCTTTACCGCACACACTGCTGATCACCCCGGAGGAGCGCAGCCGCTCCGCTGCCGGTGTGCAGACCCTGGTCACCTATGTGGAGGGGTTGCCCGGTGTTGAGCGGGTGCAGGTGGATCTGGGCTGGCTGCAGCGCCTGAACGCCATCACCGAGTTGCTGACCCGGGCCACCTGGGCGCTTGCGGTGCTGCTGGGCGCCGCAGTGGTTCTGGTGATCGGCAACACCGTGCGGCTGGCGATCGAAAACCGGCGCGACGAGATCGTGGTGGCCAAGCTGGTGGGCGGCACCGACGCCTTCGTCCGTCGCCCCTTTTTGTACACCGGTGCTTGGTATGGGCTCGGTGGGGGGCTGGTGGCCTGGGTCCTGCTACAGGTGTCCCTGTGGTGGCTCGGTGGCCCGGTGGAACGGCTGGCCGGCTTGTATCAGAGCCGCTTTACCCTGGCCGGTCTCGGCATTGACGGCGGCCTTGCGTTGATTATTATGGCGATGGTGCTAGGCTGGTTGGGCGCCTGGGTCGCGGTCAAACGTCATCTGGATGACATCGAGCCCGGCGACACTGCCGGAGGGTGACCCGGCGTCCGGTATTACGGAAACACCGTATTGAGTCTGGGTGCGCCGGCGCTATACGTTGGCTCGGAAGAGGAAATCAGGAACTTTCCAGTTTTTTGATTTTGAATGAATTTTTGGAAAGCTCTGAACTTTTCACATTCTTGGCGGTCATACGCTTGCTAACGATTGCAACGGGTCGTCAGGTACGGAGGTAACGGAGAATGGGTACGAGTTTGCAATTGGCTAACCGGCTGGTTCCGGGGGCCAATCTCGAGTCCTACATTCAGGCGGTCAGCAGCATTCCCGTCCTGTCCGCGGACGAGGAACGGGAACTGGCTGAGCGGCTCCACTATCACGGCGATGTGGAGGCTGCCCGTCAGCTTGTGCTCTCGCATCTTCGTTTCGTGATTCACATTGCCCGTAGCTATTCCGGTTACGGCCTGTCTCAGGCAGATCTGATTCAGGAAGGCAACGTGGGCTTGATGAAAGCGGTCAAGCGCTTCAACCCGGAGTACGGGGTGCGTCTGGTGTCCTTCGCGGTGCACTGGATCAAGGCTGAAATTCACGAGTTCATCCTGCGCAACTGGCGGATCGTGAAAGTGGCGACCACCAAGGCGCAGCGCAAGCTGTTCTTCAATCTGCGCAGTCAGAAGAAAAAGCTGGCCTGGCTGACCCACGACGAGCTCAACGCCGTGGCTGAGGAGCTGGGTGTCGAGCCCCGGGTGGTCCGGGAAATGGAAGGCCGGCTGGCGTCCCAGGACACCGCATTTGATGGCCCCCTCGACGATGACGACGACAACGCCTACCAGGCACCGGCCTATTATCTGGAGGACCGGCGCAGTGATCCGGCGGTGCAGCTGGAAAACGCCGACTGGTCCGAGGACGCCAACGGCCGGCTGATGCAGGCGCTGGAAAGCCTCGACGAGCGCAGTCAGGACATTCTGCGGGCTCGCTGGTTGTCGGAGAACAAGGCCACCCTGCATGAGCTGGCAGAAAAATATGGCGTTTCGGCCGAGCGCATCCGGCAACTCGAAAAGAATGCCATGAAGAAGATCAAGGTGCAGATGGCGGAAGCGGCCTGAGAGCCGTCCCGCCTACAGGTTTTCCAAGCGCCACCACCGTTCGCGGTTGGTGGCGTTTTTGTTTTCACGACAAGCGGCGGCGTCTGGCTGGCCGTCATCGGATAGAGAGCTCCCGAACATGACCGATTCCCGACCCCACATCGCGTTTCTCGGCCTTGGCCTGATGGGCGCCCCCATGACCCGGAACCTGCTGGCCGCGGGTTTCCCGATGACTCTGTGGAACCGCACCGCAAGCAAGTGCGCCCCCTTCGCGCGTGATGCCCGTATTGCCGGGACACCGGCCGAAGCGGTGCGGGAGGCGGATGTGGTCATCACCATGCTGGAAAACGGAGACGTAGTGGAGCAGGTTCTGGTTGGGCAGGGGGTCCTGGAGGCGCTTCGGCCCGGCGCCCTGGTGATCGACATGAGCTCGGTGCCACCGTCGCTGGCTCGTCGCCATGCCCGCCTGGCGGAGGCCCGGGGCTTGGGTTATGTGGACGCTCCGGTGTCCGGCGGAACGGTCGGTGCCGAGCAGGCCCGGCTGAGCATCATGGCCGGCGGTAGCGAAGGGGACATCGACCGGGCGCGGGCGGTATTCGAGGCTTTGGGCACCTGCACTCGGATCGGGCCGGTGGGCACCGGCCAGTTGGCTAAGCTGGCCAATCAGGCGATCGTCGGCATTACCATCGGTGCGGTATCCGAGGCGCTGCTGCTGGCGAGCAAAGGCGGCGCGGATCCGGCGGCGGTGCGCGAGGCCCTGCTGGGCGGCTTCGCCGGAAGCCGGATTCTGGAGCTGCATGGCCAGCGCATGATCGACCGGGCGTTCGAGCCCGGTGCCCCGGCTCGGATTCAGCTCAAGGATCTGCGTATGATCCTGGACGAGGCCCGGGCCGAGTCGCTGACGCTGCCCTTGGCTCAGCAGACGCACACCCTGTATCAGTCGCTGGTGGCGGACGGCCATGGGGACGTGGATCACAGTGGCCTGCTGCTGGAGCTGGAACGCCTGAACGGGGCCCGGATGGGCGCCATCGGCCGAGGCCCGAGGGAGGACTGATCATGCCGAGATTCGCCGCCAATCTGTCGATGCTGTTCACGGACGCCGGGTTTCTGGACCGGTTCGAACGGGCCCGGGTTGCAGGGTTTTCCGGGGTGGAATACCTGTTTCCCTACGACCATCCGGCCCCCGAATTGGCCCGGGCCCTGCGCGACCACGGCCTGACCCAGGTGCTTTTCAACCTGCCCGCGGGGGACTGGGACGCCGGCGAGCGTGGCATCGCCTGTCTGCCGGACCGGGTGACTGAATTCCGCGAGGGCGTGGAGCAGGCGCTGGAGTATGCTCAGGCCCTGGGCTGCCGGCAGCTTAACTGCTTGGCGGGTGTGCGTCCGGGCGACCTGGACGAGGACCAGGCCTGGGTGACTCTGGTGGACAACGTCCGCTACGCCGCCGATCGGTTGGCCGAGTGGGATCTCACCCTGTGCCTGGAAGCGATCAACTCCCGGGTGGACATGCCCGGTTTTCTGCTCGACAGCTCCGGCCGGGTGATGACGTTGATCGACGAAGTGGCAAGGGACAACGTCCGCCTGCAGTACGACCTGTATCACATGCAGATCATGGAAGGCGACCTGATCCGCTCGTTGGAATGTCTGCTGCCCTGGATTGGCCATATCCAATTTGCCGACAATCCCGGCCGGCATCAGCCGGGTACCGGGGAGATTAATTTTTCGAAGGTTTTCGACGCCATTGACCGGCTGGGTTACGACGGCTGGGTGAGTGCGGAGTACCGGCCCACGGGTCGTACCGAGGAGAGTCTGGATTGGTTTCGTGGCCGGGGATGACCGTCGCCATAGGCGACACCCTCTTACAAGATCGTAACCTGCCGGTATTTGGACTTCTTCGTACCCTTACGGTTAATGTTATTCACGATCAGGAGGGGAACTGGTGAAAGCGCTGGTAATCGAAGACGATAAGGATGTAGCCAATTATCTCGTCAAGGGATTGAAGGAATCCGATTTCGTGGTCGACCATGCCGCGGACGGCAAGGAAGGCATGATGATGGCCGCCAGTGAAGAGTATGACATCATGATCGTGGACCGGATGCTGCCGGGCATGGATGGCCTGTCCATCATCAAGACCGTGCGGGCCACGGGTAACCAGACGCCGGTGCTGATTCTCAGTGCCCTGGGCGACGTCGACGACCGGGTCGAGGGCCTGCGGGGCGGCGGCGATGACTACCTCACCAAGCCGTTTTCCTTTACCGAGCTGCTGGCCCGGATCGAGTCCCTGATACGCCGTCACCGCCAAGCCGCGGAGACGGAAACGGTGCTGCGGGTGGCGGACCTGGAAATGGATCTGCTGGCCCGGACCGTCAAGCGGGCCGGCAAGAACATTGATGTCCAGCCCCGGGAGTTCCGGTTGCTGGAGTACCTGATGCGCAATGCCGGGCAGGTGGTGACACGCACCATGCTGCTGGAAAAGGTCTGGGACTACCATTTCGATCCGCAGACCAACGTCATCGACGTGCACATCAGCCGCCTGCGGGCCAAGATCGACAAGGAATTCGACACCCCCTTGTTGCAGACCGTCCGGGGCGCGGGATATATGCTTCGTGAAACTACTTAGCCAGCTCAGGACGTCCACCTTCCAGCTTGCCCTGCTGTACATGGTGGTGTTTGCCACCTCGGTGTTTCTGCTACTGGCGTTCATCTACTGGCGTACGGCGGGGTTCATGGCGGCTCAGACCGACGAGACCATCGAGGCGGAAATCGCCGGTCTGGCCGAACAGTACCGCAGTCGGGGCGTCAACGGCCTGATCACCATCATCCGGGAGCGCGTGGCCCGCGATCCTAACGCCAAATCCATCTATCTGCTGACCACCGACGACTTTCTCAAACTGGCCGGCAACATCGACGCTTGGCCTAAGGATTCCCGCTCCGAGAGCGGCTGGATCAACTTCACCCTGGACGAATCCGTCGGCTGGACGGGCAGTACCCGGCTGGCCCGGGCCCGGGTGTTCGAGGTTCAGGGAGGTCTGCGCCTGCTGGTCGGGCGTGACGTTGACGAGCTGACCAACCTCAAGCGGGTGATCGAGGCGGCCATCAACTGGGGAATGGGCATCACCCTGGCGCTGGCATTGCTGGGGGGGGGCCTGATGAGCCGCAGTACCACCCGGCGCATCGAAGTGATCAACACCACCTCACGCCGGATCATGAACGGGCACCTCTCCCTGCGGATTCCCACCCGGGGCACGGACGATGATTTCGACCAGCTCGCGGAAAACCTCAACCAGATGCTGGACCGGATCGTGTACCTCATGGAGGGGATTCGGCACGTGTCCGACAGCATCGCCCACGACCTGCGCACGCCCCTGACCCGGTTGCGCAACCAGCTGGAAAACACCCTGATCACGGTAAATAACGAGGAAGCCCGGGAGCACGTCGGCCAGGCGGTCGCCGAGGCGGACCAGCTGCTGGCGACCTTCAACGCCCTGCTGCGTATTGCCCGCCTGGAGACCCGGGGTAATGCCGCCGACATGAAAGTGGTGTCCCTGGACGAACTGGTGACCGACGCTTGTGAACTGTACGAGGCCCCGGCCGAGGACAAGCAGCAGGTGTTCGAGCAGTCCCTGGAGCAGGGAGTGATGATCGAGGGAGATCGGGACCTGCTGTTTCAGATGGTCAGCAACCTGATTGACAACGCCATCAAGTACACCCCGGAACACGGTCGCATCGCAGTGGCGGTTCGCCGCGAGGGCTCCGAAGCGATCTTCGAGGTGAGCGACAGTGGCATCGGTATCCCGGACGACGAGAAAGAGCACGTATTTCAGCGTTTTTACCGGGTCGGCAAGAGCCGCTCGCTGCCTGGCAACGGCCTGGGACTGAGCTTGGTCAGCGCGGTGGCGGAAATCCATCAGGGACGTATTGTGCTGAGTGACACCTACCCCGGCAAAGCGGCGCCGGGGCTGACGGTCACCGTGCGGATGCCGGCGTTCACCGGCGTTCATAAACGCATCAAGGCCACCCCGGCTGACCCGGGCCATGCCGGCTCAGAGGGCAAGGCCGGGGCCGAGGCGACGGAGGGTGCCTCAGGAAGTGGACTTGAAACGGCCCAGTAGCGCCCCCGTCAGCGTGTCCCAGCGGCTCTCCAGAGCTGCCGCCAGGTGCTCGAGCTGGGCCCGGCGGTAATCCACCTTTGCCTGCAGGCTGTCCCACTCACCCTCCAGATGTTTCTGTTCGGTGAACAGAAACGCCGCCAGGTTGTGGCGGTTCACCCTGCTGGTCAGGCCCAGCTGATCCAGCTGGTAGCCGAGGGTGTCGACCCCCTCCAGGGCCAGTTGCAGCAGTTTTTGTGTGTTCATCATGGCATCTCCGGTCATGTATCCCAATCGGTCTGGTCTGGCACGCTACGTCGCTGGGTCTAGGGAATGCAACCTAATCCGGTCGGCCGGCAACCCTGACCAAACGGTAACCGGGCGGCCACGCCGGGGTAATCTCAGCTGTGGAGAATGGCAAGTGTAGACAGAAGCCGGTGGCCCCCGCCACTTGCTTCGCCCTCCAGCACAGCGCTAGCCTTAACCCCGTCTCCGCGGGGTTTTTTTTGTGCGCCCGGCACGGGCGCACGCCTGGAGGTGCAAGTCCTCCCGTGAGCTGGCTACAGCGAACGAAGTGAAGCGCAACTGCGGAAGGGTGACCGACCGTGGGGAGGACGCGTGGATCGTAAACCGTGAGCCGATGAACAAGAACCGGATACGAGGCACTGCCAAGCAGGGCGAGTGGGCCAAAAGCCGCGAAGCTCTTGTGGCCAAGGCGAGGTGGTGTAAATCCGGCGGTTGTGCGGTGAAGGCGTGTGTTCTTACCCGGGGAGATCTCGCCTAATGCCTGAAAGGGCGACGTGGCAACACGGAGCGAGAAGTCAGCAGAGGCCATAGTCGCTGCTCATACAGGGCGAAGGGCCGAAGGAGTGGGAGAGCGAACCCGCTGGTTATCGGGGAAGGACAGTCTCAGATGTTCGCGTAGCGAAGCTCGCCGATCTTGTCTTGAAGGGTGAAGCCTGGAGAGCAACGGCAGTGAGAAACCGCCCCCGCCGAACGAGTCAAGGGGAGCTCAGGCGTCAGGCCGGGAGAACACAAGCCTGATGACCTCAACTATTCCAACCGCCCGATGCGGACCCGCATGCCGGGTGGTGTGGGAGGGGCGGAACCTGCTGGTTCCCCCCTATCCCGATGTGCTCCGTCCAGGTATCTTCAGTCTTTTTCCCGAGAGGAGTGGCAGGCTTGATGAACAAGGCATCCGGCAACGGTGGCCGGCCCCGCTACATTACCCCGGAGGGGGAGCGGGCCATGCGAGAGGAGCTTCAGTACTTGTGGAAAGTGAAACGGCCACAGGTCACCCAGGCGGTACGCGAAGCTGCGGCCCTGGGCGATCGCTCCGAGAATGCCGAATACATCTACGGCAAGAAGCAGCTGCGGGAGATCGATCGCCGTATCCGGTTTCTGAGCAAGCGGCTGGAGGACGTCACCGTGGTGGATCGTCTGCCGGAAGATCGTACCCGGGTGTTCTTCGGTGCCTGGGTGACGATTGAGGACGACGACGGGCAGGAGCAGACCTATCGCCTGGTTGGGGCCGACGAGTTCGACCTGTCCAAAGGTTATCTCAGCATCAACTCGCCGTTGGCCCGGTCCCTGGTGGGTAAGCGCCTGGATGAGGAAGTGCGGGTGCGGACACCGGACGGCTTCAAGACCGTGGTGGTGACCGACATCCAGTATCAGGAGGCACAAACCGACACGTGATTGCCGTCACAATTCCGTCGATTGTCGGGGATTTGCGCGTATCCTGGCGTTAGACTGATCAAAAAATGACAATCTGGATGTGGCGGCCCGGTGTCTCCGGGCAAGGCGTGGAATGCTATGACGAGTCGGTTCTTGACCTACAAGGGGGTGGTCCGGTCGGCCTGGCTGGGGGGCGTACTGTTGTTCGGTGCCGGCGCCACCCTCGCCGAGACGGGGGCGGCCCCGGACACTCCCGAGAGCGGTTTCGGTTACCAGGAGCGCTCCACCCTGGGTACCATTCCCCTGCATTCGATCGACGAGGATACGTTGGCCAACACCGTGGTGGAGGGCGGGCTGGCGGCTCCGGCGGCGGGTGTGCCGGTGGCGTCCGGGGCCGAGGATGAGTTCTACCTGGACCCGCTGGCCTTGCAGCCCCGGGACGAGCGGACCGACCTCGGTCGCACGGAGATACCGGTGGACATCCGGTTCAGCAATCCCAAGGTGATTCCCGGCCAGAGCCACAGTGGGAACTATCTGATCCGACCGCCGGAAAACCGTGCCTACGACACCTTGAATACCACGCTCCGGGAACGCTGAGCCGTGATCAGGCCGCAGCGGTGCCGCCCGGGATCGTCTGTTTACCGAGAACGTCTTCGTAGAAGAAACGCAGGGCCTGTCGCGCCTGGTTCAGGCGAGCTCTGGAAACCCGCATGCCGTCGCTCAGATAGCTCAGGAAACGTTGCTGGTCTTCACTCTCCAGGGTTTCCGGGTCCTTCGGATCGTTGAACAGGACGAAACGGGAAATCCAATGCAGATAGGTCTGTTCCGCCCGCTGGTTCAGTTGCCGCTTGTGGATGGCATCGGTGATACGGCGAACCAGTCCGGGTTTGGACTGTTCCAGTGCCTGGGTAATCGTCATGGTGTACTCTTCCGCGACATTGTTGTTGTTATGGTGACGCTATCTTATGACAATCTCTTGAAGGCCGCAAAACAGGTCGGCTGGCGCCGGAGCGCCGGCCTCTGCTGGCCTCACTTCAGCGCCGCCAGCTTGTCGACGTACTGTTGCATGGCCTCATCCTTCGACATGCCCTTGAGCTTGGCCCATGCGTCGTACTTGGCCCGGCCCACAAAATCCATCATACCCGGCCGTTTGCCGGAGACATCACCCTCGGTTGCTTGCTTGTACAGGGCGTAAAACTCCAGTTTCATCTCGTTGGACGGTTTAAAATCACCCTCGGCGGTCTGGATGAAATGAACCGCTTCGTCGAATTTGGCTTTCAGGTCACTCATACGTTGCTCTCCTTGGTTTGACGGGCCGCCAATGGCTATGCCCCGCAGTATAGTCAGGTGCCTCTGTCTCCGTCATTGACCCTGCCGTCTTCATCGGTGGTAGCGAGCGCCAGACCAGCGCTGGCAAGAGTTTGCCCTGGCGCACATTCCACGCAATGTCCGGCCATTTTTTGCTTGTGAACGGGCGGTCTTCTGTGTAAAGTGAGGCCCGTCGCCTGCCAGGAGGGTAGGCACAAGGGACTGAACACTTGCAAATGACTTGCACACAGGGAGCACGCCACCATGTCGTCCAAAGACGGTTCCGTCGCGCCTAAAGAGCGCATCAATATCAAATACGTCCCCGCCACCGGAGATCAGCAGGCTGAAACCGAACTGCCGCTGAAGCTGTTCGTGGTTGGCGATTTCAAGGGACACGCCGAAGATACCCCCATCGAGGAACGCAAGGCCATTTCCGTTGACAAGAACAATTTCCGTTCGGTCATGAAGGAAGCCGGTCTGACCCTGTCCACCACGGTGCCCAACCAGCTGGAGGACGGTGCCGACGATCTGCCGGTAAACCTGGAATTCCAGGGGCTGGAGGACTTTTCTCCGGACAGCATCGCCCGGCAGGTGCCCGAGCTTCGCAAGCTGATCGAATTGCGGGAAGCCCTGGTCGCACTCAAGGGACCTCTGGGCAACGTGCCGGCGTTCCGTACCAAGCTGCAGGAGCTGCTGGATAACGACGACGCCCGGGCCAAACTGTTGGCTGAGCTGGAACTGGCCACCGACGGCCAGTAATCACCCCGCCGCATTCGCGGTGACACCCCTAACGCTCATCACGTACTGAAGGGATTTGGTATGTCCGATACTGCTGTGCAGCATTCTGCTGCTTCCGAAACCGTGGCCGAAGGCTCCCTGCTGGATCAGGTGATGGCCAACAGCCGCATGGCACCCGCCGACGAAGGTTATGATATTGCCCGCAAGGGCGTGGCGACGTTCATTGCCAACCTTTTGAAAAGCGATGAAAAAGGTCAGCCGGTCAACAAGGCTCTGGTGGACCAGATGGTGGTGGAACTGGATCGCAAGATCAGTGCCCAGATGGATGCGATCCTGCACGCGCCGGAGCTGCAGGAACTGGAATCGGCCTGGCGTGGCCTGAAGCTGATGGTCGATCGCACCGACTTCCGTGAGAACATCAAGGTCGACATCCTGCATGCCACCAAGGCGGAGCTTCTGGAGGACTTCGAGTTCGCGCCGGATGTGACCCAGACCGGTTTTTACAAGCACATCTATTCCAACGAATACGGCCAGTTCGGTGGCGAGCCGGTGGGGGCGGTGATTGGCAACTACGCGTTCACGCCCGCGACGCCGGATATGAAGCTGCTGCAGTATGTGGCCTCGGTTGGCGCCATGGCCCACGCGCCTTTCCTGTCCTCGGTGGCGCCGAGCTTCTTCGGTGTCGACAGCTATCAGGAACTGCCGGCGATCAAGGAACTGAAAGCCGTGTTCGAGGGACCGAAATACGCCAAGTGGCGCGCTCTGCGTGAGTCCGAGGATGCCCGCTACCTGGGCCTGACGGCGCCCCGGTTCCTGCTGCGGGTGCCCTACGACCCCAGCGAGAACCCGGTACGCAGCTTCAACTACAAGGAAGATGTGTCCGGGGACCACGAGCACTACCTCTGGGGCAACACCGCCTTCCTGTTGGCTACCCGCCTCACCGAAAGCTTTGCCAAGTACCGTTGGTGCCCGAACATCATCGGTCCGCAGAGTGGTGGTGCGGTGGAGGACCTGCCGGTTCACACCTTCGAAGCGTTCGGTCAGCTCGAAGCCAAGATTCCCACTGAGGTACTGATCACCGACCGCCGCGAATACGAGATGGCCGATGAAGGCTTCATTGCCCTGACCATGCGCAAGGGCAGTGACAACGCCGCCTTCTTCTCCGCCAACTCGGTACAGAAGCCCAAGCTGTTCCCGAACACCAAGGAAGGCAAGGAAGCGGAGACCAACTACAAACTGGGCACCCAGCTGCCGTACATGATGATCGTCAACCGCCTGGCGCACTACATCAAGGTGCTGCAGCGCGAGCAGATCGGGTCCTGGAAGGAACGCCAGGACCTGGAGCGGGAGCTGAATGCCTGGATTCGCCAGTACGTGGCCGATCAGGAAAACCCGCCCGCAGAAGTGCGTAGCCGGCGTCCGCTGCGGGCCGCGAAGATCACCGTCTCCGATGTTGACGGGGATCCGGGCTGGTACCAGGTCTCGCTCGCGGTTCGGCCTCACTTCAAGTATATGGGGGCTAACTTCGAGCTGTCGCTGGTCGGTCGACTGGACAAGGACTGAGCCAATGCTGGGTGGTGGCAACGTCCCCGGGGGGGCATCCCCAGGCGGGGGCAGCCTGTTCGAACGTCTGGAGCAGGCCGCCGGCACCGAGCCTGATGCGGGTGGCCATGTCATCGAGTCCATCAAGCGACACTTGGTGCGGCTGCTGAACGCGCATCCGGGCAACAGTGCCAGTGCGCCAGACCTGGGGTTGCTGGATTTCAACGACGCCACCCTTGGCACCCACGACCTGAAACTGCAGATCCGGGGCGCGATCCGCCGCTGCATCGAAACCTTCGAACCCCGGGTTCGACGGGTGGAGGTGGTGGATCTGCCCCAGGGGCCGGATCCCTTGCAACTGAGGTTTCAGGTCACGGTGTATCTGAATGTCGCAGACGGCGACGACCGGACCACCATTGACCTGGTGTTGGACGACAAACGCTACTATCGCGTGGTCTAGACGGCATGGAATGAAGGTGCAGCCGGCTCGGTGAACCGGCGTCACCTTCGGCCGACAAGGGTGCAATCACGATGAAACTGAATCGGTTTTACCGGGACGAACTGAGCTTTTTGCGGCTGCAGGGACGGGAGTTTGCCGAGGCTCACCCGCAGCTGACCCGCTTTCTCTCCGAGCAAAGCACCGATCCGGATGTGGAGCGACTGCTGGAGGGATTTGCGTTCCTGACCGGCAAACTGCGGGAAAAGGTGGAGGATGAGTTCCCCGAACTGACGCACTCGCTGCTGAACATGCTATGGCCGAACTACCTGAGGCCGGTGCCCAGCGGCACCGTCCTGCGGTTCGATCCGCAGCTGCATGCCATCAGCGAGCGCCAAGTGGTGGCACGGCACACCGAGGTGAAGAGCCGCCCCCTGGGCGATCCCGGGCGTCAGACTCAGTGCCGGTTCCGGACCTGCCGGTCGGTGGCCGTGTTTCCGATGACCGTGGCCGAGGTAACGGCGGAGCATTCCCGCGAGGTGTCCTCGGTCACCGTGGACCTTGCGCTGCATACCGATCAGCCGCTCAATGCCCTGGGGCTGGACCCGCTCCGGTTTTATCTGGGGGCCGACGACTACACCGCCCAGACCCTGTATCTGTGGCTCAACCATTACCTGAGCGGTATCGAGCTGGAGGTGGCCGGGCAAATCTGCCGGTTGCCGGCGTCGGCGCTGCAGCCGGTGGGCTTCGCGGAAGAGGAGGCGCTGCTGCCGTATCCCCGCAACGCCTTTCCCGGTTATCGGATCCTGCAGGAATACCTGAGCTATCCGGAAGCCTTCCGCTTTGTGGATGTGCAGTCGCTGGCAAGCCGGTTGCCGGCATTGCCAGCGGACGAGATGCGGTTGCGTTTCCACTTTAACCGGATTTTGCCGGCGGATGCCCGGATTACCCGGGATGCGTTCCAGCTCCACTGCACCCCGGCCATCAACCTGTTCAGCCACGAGGGCGAGCCGGTGGACCTGAACGGTCGCCAGACCGAGTACCGGATTCAGCCGTCGAGCCGGTCGCCGGACCACTACGAGGTGTTTAGCGTGGACCGGGTGGAAGGATGGCTGGAAGGGCGTAGCGGCCGCGCCGAACCCCGAGTCTATACCGCCTTCGAGAGTTTCCAGCACGAGGTGGAACGGGACCGGGGCCGTACCGCCCTGTACTACCGGGTGCGGGTCCGGGACAGTGTGCGCGGGGATGGCTTCGACCATCACATCGCCTTCGTGCGGGGTGACGAGTCGGCGTGTCTGGGGCGCCAGGAGGCGGTTTCCCTCACCCTGACCTGTACCAACCGGGAGTTGCCCCGACAGCTGGCGGTGGGGGACATCTGCATGGCCACCGAGACGTCACCGGCCTTCGCCACCTTCAGCAACATCACCCGGCCCACCGCCACGGTGCGCCCGACCCTGGATGGCAGTCTGCTGTGGACACTGGTGTCCAACCTGTCGCTGAACTATCTGTCGATGCTGGATGTGGATGCCTTGCGCACGGTGCTTCGGGTCTACGATTTCCGGGCGTTGGTGGACCGGCAGGCCGAGCGTATCGCCCAGCAGCGGCTGGCAGCGATCAACGCCATTGAAACCCGGCCGGTGGACCGGATGATTCGGGGATTGCCGGTGCGGGGCATCCGCTCGGAGCTGTACCTGGACCAGCAGGGTTTCGCCAGCGAAGGGGATCTCTATCTGTTTGGCACGGTGCTCAGCCGGTTTTTTGCTCTGTACGCCAGCATCAATGCCTTTCACCAGCTGGATGTGGTGAATACGGACAATCAGGAACGGTACACATGGACGTTACAGCAAGGTCAGCAGCCGCTGATGTAGCCGGGTTGCAACCCGTGCTCGGCAATGCTCGCCGCTACAGTTTCTTCCAGCTGGTGGACCTGATTCACCGGCATCACGGGGATGACCTGGAGCGGTCCCGGGACACACCCTCCCGGACCGAGCGCATTCGCTTCAGCGCCACTGCCGGGTTGGGCTTTCCTGGCAGCGATGTGGTGTCCGCCGCGTCGCCGGCCCATGAGCACGCGCCTTACCACCTGCAGGTGAGCTTTCTCGGCCTGCACGGCGCCCAGTCTCCTTTGCCGGGTTACTATCTGGAAGACTTGGCCTGGGAGGCGAGTCAGGAGCAGGGGGTACGTCGCCACTTTCTCGACTTTTTCAATCATCGCCTGGTAACCCTGCTGCACCGTGCCTGGCGCAAGTATCGCTACTACGTCCGGTTCCAACCCGGTGCCCGTGACGGCTTCTCCGAGTTGGTGTTTGCGCTGGTCGGGCTTGGTGACCCCGGGGTACGCTCGGCGACGCCGGTGAACTGGTCCAAGATGCTGGCCTATGCCGGGCTGATGGCCGGTCGCAGCCGCTCGCCGGAGGTGGTGACGGGCATTGTCGCCCACTGCTTCGACCTGGACGATGTCAGCATCGAGTCCTGGGTGTTGCGCAAGGTGGCTATCGACGAGTCTCAACAGACCCGGTTGGGCCGGGCGAATGCCTGCCTGGGCGAGACCACGCTGGTGGGCGCATCGGTTCGCGACCGCAGCGGCAAGTTCGTGTTGCGGCTGCGCAACCTGAGCCGCCAGCGGTTCGCCGACTTCCTGCCGAATGGCCGGGACCACCAGCGCCTGGTCAAGCTGGTGGAATTCATCATGCGCGAGCAGCTGGCCTACGATCTGGAGCTGCAGATGCGTCCCCGGGACATCCGGCCACTGCAGCTGGGGACGGAAGCCCGTCTCGGCTGGAACTCGTTCGTAACGCCGGACAAGGCCAGCCGCCGACCGGCGGTGCGCCTGCAGATCCGGCGCTGATACACGCCAGGGAAGGACACGATGGAACACGCAAACACACCGACACTGACCCTGACCATCGCCAATGCGTCAGCGGTACCCACCACTCCCGAACCGGCCTGCACCTTTGGCGTGCAGGGCGGCTCGATCGGCAGCGCCAGCAGCGACACTTGGCGCCTGTCCGCCCAGGGCACCGGCATAATGCCCGGTCATGCCGAAGTGCGCTGGGCGGATGGCGCCTTTTGCCTGATCGACCGCAGCGGCCGGACCTACATCAACAGTGCCAGCGAACCGGTGGGTCGGGGGCGTCGGGCCCGGTTGCAGCAGGGTGACGAGATCCGCTTGGGCGGCTATCGGCTGCGGGCAGACATGAACGGGCGGGTTGCCCAGTCCTGGTCGGCGCCGACGGACGACGAGACGTCGATGCTGCCGCCGGTCGGTGACGAGACCGGTCTGCTGCGTTCGGGTCCGGCGGCGGAGCGGGACGGGGGAGAGCCTCTGGGCCGGTTGCAGCCGGCGCCGGGCCAGCCCGAAGACCCACTGCCGGACTGGTGCCCGCACCCCGGTGTCGGGGCGGTGGCCGAACGCGAGGGCGATGCCTACCGCGAGGCCCGCGACGGTGTCATGGAGCTGCCGGTGATCGGTCGGCAGCGCTCGGCGGAAGGGGCGAACCGAGTGTGCGACCGGCGGAACGAGGGCGTGGCGGTCGACAACAGCCGCCAGCACCTTAGCGGCGCGCCCCTGCTGCGGGGGCTGGGCGTCGAGATCGGGTTCGAGGATACCGAGGCCATGAGCCTGTTTCTGGAAGAGGCGGGGGCCACTCTGAAAGCTACCCTGGAGGGGCTGCTGGCGCTGCATCAGGGGGAGGACCGTCGCCACCGGGCCTTGCGCACCCGCTGGCAGCCGATCGAGGACAATCCGCTACGGCTGGGGCAGGACTATGCACACACGGTGCAGACCCTGTTCGCCGGCCAGCGCAGCCCAGTGCACCTGTCGGCACCGGCCGCGGTGCGGGAAAGCCTGGCCAGCCTGGACTGCCACCAGCAGGCCACCCAGGCCGCCATCCGGGAAGCGCTGGACGCCGTCCTGCATGCGTTCTCGCCGCAGGCGCTGCTGCGCCGGTTTCACGGTTACCGCCGAGGGCTGCGGGCAGGGGAGGACGAAGGCCGCTGGGCCTGGGACATGTACCAGCATTACTACGAGGAACTGAAGTCGCGTCGTCAGCAGGGCTTCGAACGTCTGTTCCAGGAGGTGTTCGACCAGGCGTACGACCAACACATGCGTCAATTGCAAAGGGAGAATCTGTCGTGAATCAAGGCAAATGGAGTTTGCTGATCCTGGTGTTGTTGCTGGTCGGCTGCAGCACCCCCTACAAGGCGGTGACCAAGACCGCCAAGGTCCTCTGGGACCCGGACATTCCCGTGGGGTATCCGGAGGACCAGCCCAGCCGCGTGGACCTCACCATGGTCGCCGAGCCGAACGTCAACCCGAATGTGTCCCTCGCGCCCACGCCGATCGCCTTTCAGGTCATTGAACTGCGGGACAGCTCGCTGCTGATGGCGGGGGACTTCGACCAGCTGCTGAATGACCTGGAGGAATCGCTGGGGCAGAACTACGTCGATCACAGCGACTACTCCCTGGTGCCCGGCCAGTTCAAGTTCGTCGAGCCCTTCGAAATCAGCGCCGAGACACGCTACATCGGCGTCATCGCATTCTACGCGTTCCCCAACCTGTCGCAGTGGAAGAAGGTGGTGAAGGTGGACCCGATCGGCGGTCGTTACCACCTGCTGATCAATCTCCGGGAACGGGAAGTTCAACTCAAACATTCGGAAGAGTCCTGATGTCCGTCACCAATCGAGTGGTCTGGAGTGACGGGTTGTTCATCAAGCCGCAGCACTTCCAGCAACAGCAACGCAACCTGGAACAGCAGATCCATGAACGGGCACTGGCGGTGTCCGACTATCTTTACGGTTTCAGCGACCTGGAGCTGAACGCGGAGTACCTGAGTTTTGGGCGGGTTGGCCTGGTGCGGGCGTCGGGGTTGTTCCCGGACGGTACAGGTTTCCACCTGCCGCAACAGGACGCCATGCCGGAGCCGTTGGAAATCGCGGACGCCACCGTGGCCAACCAGGTGGTGTACCTGGCCCTGCCGCTGGCCAGCGACAATCTGGCGGAGATGGAGTGGCCGGAGGCTGCCGTCACCGGTCGCTATCGGGTGACCAGTGTCGAGGTCCGCGACCTCCACTCAATCGATGGCGACAGCCATGCCATCGACCTGGCCAAGGTGGCACCCCGGCTTATGCTGGAGCGCGATGACCGCAGCGCCTATGCCTCGCTGGCGGTCGGGCGCATCCTGGAGAAGCGCCCGGACGGCAGCCTGGTCATGGACCCCAATTTTCTGCCCACCATGCTGAGTGTGCGGGCGGCCCCCCGTCTGCAGCGGTTCATTGGAGAGATGGCCGGACTGATGCGGGAACGGGCGAGGAACATTGCCGAGCGGGTCGGTTCGCCCGGGCAGGGGGGCGTTGCCGACGTCTCCGACTTCCTGCTGCTGCAGATGTTGAACCGGGCGCACCCCCGGTTCCAGCACCTGGCCCGTCTGCGTCAGTTGCATCCGGAGCGGTTGTTTGAGGCCTTGCTGGCCTTGTGTGGCGAGCTGGTCACCTTTACCGACGAAAACCGCCTGCCCCGGGAACCGGTGCCCTACGACCACGACCTGCCGGAACAGTGTTTCGCGCCTCTGATTCAGGTGCTGCGCCAGTCCCTGAGCACCGTGCTCGAGCCGCGGGCCCTGGCGATCCAGCTGCAGCAGCGGCAGTACGGGCTGACCGTGGCACCGTTGCAGGACAACCAGCTGATCGGCGAGGCGGAGTTCGTGCTGGCCGTCAAGGCCGACCTGCCGCTGGAGGACCTGCGTCGTCAGTTCCTGCAGCAGTGCAAGGTGGCCTCGGTGGAGAAAATCCGTGACCTGATCAGCCTGCAGTTGCCGGGGATTCCGTTGACCGCGTTGCCGGTAGCCCCACGCCAGCTGCCCTATCACGCCGGGTATGTGTACTTCCGCCTCGACCATGAGAGCCAGGCGTGGCAGATGATGACGAACGCCAGCGGTTTCGCCTTCCACGTGGCCGGAAACTTCCCGGGCATGGAAATGCAGTTCTGGGCGATCAGGAGCTAAGTCATGACAGAGCATTCGGTAATTGATCACCCGGGGGGCGCCGGACCGGCCGCGGCAGAGTTCGCGGACTTGGCGTTTGCCGATCCGGCAATCACGGAGCGTGACCGGGACCCCGGCTTTGACAACACCCGCTTCCAGCTTAAGGGGTTGGAGGAGAACCGTTTGGTCGCTGTTGCTACGCCGTTGCTGGGGCTGGTGATCCGGGTTCGGCGCCTGGCCCACTTTGACGCCGTCGAGTCCCTGTACCAACAGGTGGTGGACGAAATCTCGGCCATCGATCGTGAGCTGGTGGAGCAGGGTTACGACCGGCCGACTCTGGTGGCCTACCGCTACGTATTGTGTGCCTTTATCGACGAGGCGGTGCTGGGCACCGATTGGGGCGCGCACAGCGTCTGGTCGCAGCATTCGCTGCTGTCCCGTTTCCATAACGAGACCTGGGGCGGTGAGAAGGTGTTTGCCATTCTCGCCCGAATGGAACAGGAGCCGGCCCGTTACCGGGAGATGTTGGCCTTCATCCACCTGTGCCTGAACCTTGGCTTCGAGGGGCGCTACAAGGTCATGACCAATGGGCGCGAGGAATACGAGCAGATAGTTCGTGGCCTGCACCAGCAGTTGCGAGCGCTGGACGGCGAGCCGGAGCCGGCGCCGCTGGCGGATGCCCGGGCCAACGTGGTTCCCGCCCGCCACCTGCGGCGCGGCGGCCTGCCGCTGTGGGGGCTGGCCGCCCTGTTCGTAGTGGCCATGGCGGGCGTCTACAGCCTGTACCGGATCGCCCTGGACGAGCGAATCCAGAGCGTGCTGAGCGTGCTGGAACAACTTCCCAAATAGACATCGACAGATAAGGACATCATTGTGATTCGGGTCGAACTGCCGGCGCTGATTGGGCGCCTCAATCCCCTATGTCGCCAGGGCCTGGAAGCTTCCGCTGCCCTGTGCCTGAGCCGCCAGGGCGCGGAAATCCTGCCCGCGCACCTGCTCTTTACGTTGCTGGACACACCGTTTTCCGATGTGCGGCGGATTCTGGAGCACGCGGGTATCGAACCCCACCGGCTGCAGCAGCAGGTGGGTGACAGTCTCACCGGCGCCCCGCAAACCGCCGATCCCTATCCGTCGTTCTCGCCGTTGCTGGTGGAGCTGTTACAGGATGCCTGGCTGCTGGCCTCCACGGAACTGGGGCATCGGGAGCTGCGCTCGGGGGTGGTGTTCCTGGCACTGCTGCTGAACGCCGGCCGCTACCTGATGCCGGATGTGGTGGCCGCGTTGCGGGAGATCAACCGGGAGCAGCTGCGCACCGGCTTTGACCGGCTGACCGAAGGTTCGGTGGAGCAGCCCCGGCTGGATGAAGGCCCGGAGCGGGTGGACGGCCCGGTGCCCGACGCGGAGGCGCTCACCCGCTACGCCACCGACCTTACCCGGCTGGCGCGGGATGGCAAGCTGGATCCGGTGCTGTGCCGGGACGCCGAGATCGACCAGATGATCGATATCCTATGCCGGCGGCGCAAGAACAACCCCATCGTGGTGGGCGATGCTGGGGTCGGCAAGAGTGCGGTGGTCGAGGGCCTGGCCTTGCGCATTGTCCAGGGCGAGGTACCGGAACGCTTGCGCGCGGTTGAGCTCTGGTCTCTGGATCTCGGAGCCCTGCAGGCCGGCGCCTCGGTCAAGGGCGAGTTTGAAAAGCGCCTCAAAGGGGTCATCGACGCGGTCCGGCATGCGGCCACGCCGATCATCCTGTTCATCGACGAGGCCCACACTCTGATCGGGGCCGGCAACCATGAGGGCGGCGCCGATGCCGCCAACCTGCTGAAGCCGGCCCTGGCCCGGGGCGAGCTGTGCACCATCGCTGCCACCACCTGGCGGGAGTACAAGAAATACGTCGAGAAGGACCCCGCCCTGAGCCGCCGGTTTCAGCCCGTGGCCCTGGCGGAGCCCAGCCCGGCGGAAGCGGTTCATATCCTGCGGGGCCTGCGACCGGTCTACGAACAGGCGCACCAGGTTCTGATCGCCGACAGCGCCCTGCAGGCCGCGGCCGAGCTCTCGGCCCGCTATCTGGCCGGCCGGCAGCTGCCGGACAAGGCCATCGACGTGCTGGACACCGCCTGTGCCCGGGTCAGCCTGAACCTGAGCTCGCCGCCCCGGCGCCTCAGCCACGCCCGCAGCGAACAGCACCAGCTGGCCCTGGAGCAGGAACTGCTCTCCCGGGAGCGCGTCCTGGGTCTGCCGGTCGAGGCCGAGCGTGAGCAGGCCCTGGCCGCCCGACAGGCACAACTGACCGAGACGGCGACCGCGCTGGAGCAGCAGTGGCAGTACCAGAAGGCGCGGGTGCAGCGGCTGGTGACGCTGCGCCAGCAACTGCTGGGTGCCGGCGCTGAGGCCGAGGCCGGTGCTCCGGAGGCACGTCCGGGTGAACACCATCCGGATCCGCGCAGCGAGGCCGCCGCCATCGAGCAGGAACTGGCGGCCCTGTCGTCGGACCAAGTCCTCGTGCATGCCCGTGTCGATGCCCATCAGGTGGCGGAAGTCATCGCCGACTGGACCGGCATCCCGGTCAATCGGATGACGGTGGATGAGCTGGAGAAGATCGCCCATCTGCCCAGCTATCTGGAGCGACACATCCGTGGCCAGGACCTGGCCATCCGTCGGCTGCATCAGCATCTGCTCACCGCACGGGCCGATCTGAGGCGGCCGGGGAGGCCGCTGGGTGCCTTCCTGCTGGTGGGGCCGAGCGGTGTCGGCAAGACCGAAACCGTGGTGCAGCTGGCGGAGCTGCTGTATGGCGGCCGTGGCTTTCTGACCACCATCAACATGTCCGAGTATCAGGAAAAACACACCGTATCGCGCCTGATCGGCTCCCCGCCCGGTTATGTCGGCTTTGGCGAAGGTGGGGTGTTGACCGAGGCCATTCGCCAGAAGCCCTACTCCGTGGTGCTGCTCGATGAAGTGGAAAAGGCACATCCGGAAGTACTGAACCTGTTCTACCAGGCGTTCGACAAGGGCGAGCTGGCCGATGGGGAAGGGCGACGGATCGACTGTCGCAACGTGGTGTTCTTCCTGACCTCCAACCTGGGCTACCAGACCATCGTCGACCATGCCGAAGCGCCGGAACGCCTGCAGGAGGCGCTGTATCCGGAACTGTCGGGTTTCTTCAAGCCGGCGCTGTTGGCGCGGATGGAGGTGGTGCCCTACTTGCCGCTGGCCGAGGACACCCTGAACCGGATCGTGCAGGACAAGCTGGAGCGGCTGGCCGGGCAGATCCGCGACCGCTACCAGGCCGAGGTGGTGCTGGAGGAGGGCCTAGTGGCCCGCATCCGTGAGCGCGCGACCCGCAGCGAAAACGGTGCTCGCATGCTGGAATCGATCATCGAGGGCGAACTGTTGCCACCGGTGTCGCTGGCCTTGCTGGAGAAACTGGCCGCCGGAGAGCCGGTCGG
Source organism: Marinobacter lutaoensis (assembly GCF_001981305.1). GTDB lineage: Bacteria > Pseudomonadota > Gammaproteobacteria > Pseudomonadales > Oleiphilaceae > Marinobacter > Marinobacter lutaoensis. The sequence continues at coordinate 133,306 of NZ_MSCW01000012.1, forward strand.
CCGGGTGATTCTTGGCGTCTCCGACGACGGTTTTGCTGGCACGGTGGAGGGTGCCCGAAGCGAAACGGGCAATGACGATTGATCGGACAGGAAACGTGTGACATGGGACGGATGCAGATGGAACTGCACACCGGCATCGACCTGGCGGTGGCCCTGGTTCGGCAGGACAACCTGACCGACCTGCTGCGGACGGCGACCCGGCAACTGAGCAAGACCTTTGGCCTCGACCGTTGCTGGGCGTTGGAGCTGGACATGAGCGGCCGGACCCTGCACTGCAGCGATCTGGGCGAGGCGGGCGAATTCGACTGTGGCGATTTCAGCCACCCCTTTGCCCACGTGCTGCGCAGTGGCCAGCCGCAGGCGCTGTCCCGGGCCGCCAGCCACCGCCTTGATCATGCCGGATTCCAGGCTCTGTTTGAGGCCAGCGGCCGGCCTCGTTCCCTGTGGCTGGAGCCGCTCCAGGATGAAGGTGGCCGCTTGCTCGGTGTTCTGGTGCTGTGCCGGGATGACGTCGACTGGCAGGGGGTCGTGGAACAGCCGCTGTATACCGGCCTGCGGGAACTGCTGGTACGCCAATGGGTCGCACAGCTGCGGACCCGGGACCAGGCGTGGCAACGGCGGCTGCTCAAGCGATCCCTGGATCAGCTGCACGATACCGAAACCCTGCGCCGGCGCTGCGAGCGCCTGGCCCGGACCCTGGTGGGGGGCTCCGAGTCCATGGTCCAGCTGCGCACCCAGATCGTCCGGGCCGCGGGCAGCCAACTGTCGGTACTGGTTCAGGGCGAGACTGGCTGCGGCAAGGATGTGGTGGCCCGCGGCGTTCATGATTTGTCGGCGCGGGCGTCCGGTCCCCTGGTGGTGGTCAACTGCGCCGCCATTCCGGACACCCTGCTGGAAAGCGAATTGTTCGGGCACACCCGGGGCGCCTTCTCCGGTGCGGACCAGGCCAAGGAGGGGCTGCTTGCCCAGGCCGATGGCGGCACCCTGTTTCTGGACGAGATTGGCGACATGCCCCTGGCACTGCAATCGAAACTGCTGCGGGTGCTGGAAAGTCGACGGTTTCGTCCCCTTGGCGCTCGGGAGGAGCGCCATTCCGACTTCCGCCTGGTGGCGGCGACTCACCAGCCACTGCAACAGCGAATCGAGGATGGCCGGTTCCGGCGCGACCTCTATTACCGGCTCAGCCAATTTCCTCTGCGGATCGCGCCGTTGCGGGAGCGGCCCGAGGACCTTGAGTCGCTCAGCCGGCATTTCATCCGCCTGTATACCGAGCGGGAGGGCAGCGGCCCGATGGGCATTTCCAGCCACGCCCTGCACCGGCTGGCGGACTACCCGTTTCCCGGCAACGTGCGCGAGCTGCGCAACATCATCGAGCTGGCCTGCCTGCACACCCCGGCCGGCGACGATATCCAGCCGGAACATCTGCATCTGGATGGGCTGCCGGAAGCGCCATCCGACTGGGGTGGGGCGTCCGTGCCCCTGTCGGTGCCGATACCGATACCGGGACTGCCGGCGCTGGAGGAGATCCAGGATCTGAAAGCCGCCGCCCAGGCGTTCGAGGCGGCGGTGATTCGGGCGCGGCTGCGCCAATACGGCGGCAATCGGGCCCAGGCTGCCCAGAGCCTGGGCATGCCGAAACGTACCCTGGCCCATAAATGTCTGAAGTATCAGGTGACTGTGTCATGAAACAAGGCTCTTTCCGGCTGGCTTGGCTGGCCGTGCTCTTTCTGCTGGCGCCGTTGCTGCGGGCCGATGTCCTGGCGGAGGCCCGCCAATGTACCCAGGAACCGAGCCGCCTGGCGCGTCTGGCCTGTTTCGACGCCCTGTTCGGCACGCCGGCCGATTCGCCGGCTCCCGTCATGGCCCCCGAGGCCCACCGCTCCGAGCGCTGGCGCCAGGCCTATGCCCAGGCGCAGGAAGGGCCAGCCCGGGTCCGGGACACCGGAGATCTGGCCGGCTGGCTGGTGACCCTGTCCGCACTGGGTACCCAGCCCCCCAGACCGTTGCTGACGCTGCAGTGCCACAACAACATCACCGAGCTGGCGCTGATGGTGCCGGAGCCGCTGGCGGCGGAGCGGGTGCGGGTCAGCCTGGGTAGTGAGGCATCCCAATGGCGGGTGCGTGACGAGGGCTTCGTGATCAGCGCGGGCCGGGGGCTTCCGGCCATCCGCCTGGCCCGAGCCCTGCTGCACCGGCAGGACATCGATGTGGTTGCGAGCGTTCCGGCGCTGGACGGGCTGGTATTCGATCTTGCCGGCCTTGCCGAGGCGGTGGCGCCGCTGCGCCAACAGTGTGGCTGGTAGGAGGCGACATGCAGACCATTGAGCAGCATCCCTATGTGGATCAGGTACTGAGCCCCCTGCCGACGGGTGAGGGTGTGGGTGAACACCTGGTGGACGATCCGGCACTGGAGTTTCTGGAAGACGAAATCCGCAAGGTCGGCTCCCTGGCCCACAACGATATCGACTGGAGCCGGGTGGAGCGGGAGTCCCTGGCGATCTTGTCCGGCCGCAGCAAGGACCTCAAGGTTCTGGGGTTCCTGATGCTGGCCCTGCAGCGGCAGGGCGACGGCGAACGGTTTGCCTTGTCCCTGTACCTACTGCAGGGCGCCCTCGGCAGCTGGTGGTCGCGGGCCTGGCCGCAGCCGGGGGAACGCGGCGCCAGGGCCCGCCGGTTGCTGTTCAACCAGATGCTGCAGCGTGCCCACAAACCGGCCGAGGGGCTGTCGTTCAACGCCCGCCTTGGGGATGGCCGTGGCTTCTGCCTGGAGCTGGTTGCCGACCTGATAGCACAGGTGGGCGAACAGGGGCTGCCGGACGAGCCGTTGTTGGATCTTCGGCGTCTTCTGGAGCGGCTGCCAGCGGTGGACGAGACGCCGCCGGCACCGGTGGCCGCGCCCGAGCCGGCCGAGACCGCCGGCCTGGCCCGGGGAGCCGCACCGGCATCGCTGGGCGAGCTGGTGCTCGACCCGGGCAATGAGCGAGCCACACGCCAGAGCCTGCTGCGGGTGGCTGAGCTACTGACCGGAACGGAACCCGCCAATCCACTGGGCTACCGGCTGCGGCGGTACGCCATCTGGCACGCCATTGCCAGTGCGCCACCCAGCCGCGACGGCCAGCGGACGGATCTGGCGGCGGTCAGCGCCGACCGGGTGGCGGACTACCGGGAGGCCCTGGAGCGGGGGGCGGATCTGTCGCTGTGGCAGCGCATCGAACAAAGCCTGTCCGTCAGCCCTTTCTGGCTGGATGGCCACTGGCTGAGTGCCCGGGCGGCCTCCGACCTGGGGCATGAAGACTGCGCCGAGGCCATTCGACTGGCGCTGAAGGACTTCGTCGAGCGCTTGCCGGCGGTGACGGGCCTGACCTTCAGTGATGGTACGCCCTTCCTGTCGGAACCGGCGGAGGCATGGCTCTGGACCGCGCCCGCCGGAGCGGCCGGCGCCGCCGGCGTCCAGCCCTGGGACGCGGCCCTGGCGCAGGCTCGGGAACAGGCATCGCAGGAGGGGCTTGGGCCCGCCCTGCACACACTGGAATCGGGACTGGCCGAGGCCAAGGAGCCCAGGGACCGGTTCTACTGGCGCCTGGCCTGTGCCCGGCTGCTGCAGGACAACGGATTGCCGGCCCTGGCGCGGCAATATATGCAGGACCTGAAACACCAGGTCGATGGCCTGGCCTTGGAACACTGGGAGCCGGGGCTGATACGCCAGCTGGAACGGCTGGCTGGATGAATGAATGAATGAACCCTCACCAATGGAAGCTCGTACGGGAATGGAAACCATGTGGAAAAAAACTCTGTCGGTTGCCCGCTGGCTGCTGCCTCATGTGCGTCGCGCGGCACCGGTGACGCTGGTACTGGGACTGCTGGCCCTGATTGTGGCCACCTGGTGGCTGGGCCCCCGCTGGCCGCTGGGTGGTGACTATCCGTTGGCCAGCTGGCAGATGCGGGCGCTGGTCACCCTGGTGGCGGTACTGACGCTGGTGATCCTGTGGAGCGGCGGACTGGCGGTGCGCCTGCGCAAAGTCAATCAGGCTCGGGCCGAGCAGCAGCGGGAGCAGGAAGACCCGGTGCTGCCCCTGGAGCGGCGGCAGCAGCGGTTGCTGGATCGGCAGCTGGCGTCCCTGAAACGCCACCTGCCGGGGCGGCAGGGACTCTATCGGTTGCCCTGGTACCTGGTGATGGGGCTGGAGGATGCCGGCAAGACCAGTTTGATCCAACGCTCCGGACAGACCTACACCCTGACCAACGTGACCCGTAATGAGCGCACCGACCGCAATCCACTGGGCTTTGACTGGTGGATCGGAGATCACGGCGTCCTGATCGACCCGGATGGCGGGCTGCTCAGCCAGAATCCGGAGCAGGGGGTATCGGCTGAGCTGCCGCGACGCCTCTGGCAGCACTTCCTGCAGTGGCTGGAGCAGAACCGGCCACAGCGACCGCTCAACGGCGTGGTGCTGGCGGTGGACCTGCCCGAGCTCAGTGTCGCCAGCGACGAGCAACGGCAGGCCGAGGCAATCCGGCTCCGCACCCGTTTGCGGGAACTGATGGAGCAGTTGGGGTCGCGGCTGCCGGTGTACGTCTGTTTTACCAAGATTGACCGGTTGTATGGGTTTGCCCCCTTTCTGCGGACCCTGTCCAAGGCGGAACGCGCCCAGCCCATGGGGTTCACCTTCCGCCTCGCGGGCGGTCCGGAAGCCGATGACTGGCTGCTTGAGTTTGCCGACCGCTACGAGGGCTGGGTGAAAGCGTTGGGCCAACGCCTGCCCGAAGCCCAGGCCCAGGCCCGGGAACTGGAGGAGCGGGCGGCCGCGTTTTCCTTCACCCGGCAGCTGGCCGGACTGAAGCCGGTGCTGGAGCAGTTCCTCGCCGACCTGCTGTCCGCCGATGCCTTTTCCACCCCGGCGCTGGTGCGTGGCACCTATTTCACCTCGGTGTTGCAGGAAGGGGTGCCGGAGGATGCCTTCGTGTCCGCCGCCGCCGCGCAATACCGGATGTCGGCGCCGATGCAGCCGGCTCAGCGCGCCGGCCAGTCGGCCAGTCTGTTCACCCAGGCTCTGTTCCCCGACATCATCTACCCCGAGGCCGGCCTGGCCGGCGATAACCGAAAACAGGCCCGAAAACGCCAGCGTCGGCTGGCCGGCGCTGCGCTGGCGGCAACGGTTGCGGGCCTGGGCCTGAGCGCCGGCTGGCACCACTATTTCCTCAAGAACGCCGAGGCGGCCCAGGCCGTTGAAAACCGGGTGCGCAGCTACCTGGACACCTGGCAGCCGGTCGGTTTCGAGCCCGACACCACTGGCCGCAATCTGCTGGACCCTCTGGACCAGCTGCGCGAGGCCACTCTGGCCTTCGGTGATTACCGGAAGCCCTGGCCCGGAGTCACCGATATGGGGCTATACCAGGGGCATCGGGTGGGGCCGGAAGTGGAAGCGTCCTACCTGGATATGCTCGCCTACCAGTACCTCCCGGCCTTGATGTTCGGTGTTCTGGGCGAGCTGAGCGAGGCGCCGGCCGGCCGTGGCGATCGTCTGCCCCATTTGCGGGTGTTGCGCATGCTGTATGACGCCAGTGGCCGGCGTACGGAGATGGTGACCCGGTACATGAGCGACTACTGGCAGCGGGCATTCCCAGGCCGTCGGGATGTCCAGGACCGGCTCATGGCCCACCTGCGTTATGCCATGGACCATACCGACCTGGCGGCCATGGCGCGGGCGGGTGACCGCACCGCCGACTTGGTGCTGGCGCCCTTCCGCAGCAGTGTGGAGTGGGCCCAGCGAGGCCTGGGGCAGGTCAGCACCCCGGATCGAGTGTTCCAGGATCTGGCGCAGGCCGCGAACCGGGAGTTTCAGGCTCCCCTGGACCTGGCGCGGGCTGCTGGGCCGGGCTTTGGTACCGTATTCACCCGCTTGGATGCGTCCGGCGAGCCGGTGCCGGAGGACAGCGAAGACGCCGATAACCCCTGGATGGTGCCGGCCCTGCTGACCCGGGAGGGCTTGGAAACCTGGTTCCTGCGTCGGTCCGGCTCCGTCACCGAGCTGGCGCTGATCGACGCCTGGGTGCTGGGGCGCCGGGACGACGTCAACTTCAGCAAGGCGGATGAGGCGGAGCTGCTGGCCAGCCTGCAATCCCGCTACGCCGACCGCTATGTGGACGCCTGGCGCACCGCCCTCAGCCGCCTGGATATCCGGCGCTTCGAGGACCTCAACCACGGCGTGCGCATCTTGGAGACCCTGACCGGTGGCCACGCACCGCTGACGCGGTTGTTGGCGTTGGTTCAGGAAAACACCCAGCTGATTCCGCCGGCCAGCCCGGACAATGAAATGGCGGTGGCGGCCCGTGCTGCCCTGGAGGCGTCCCCGCATCTGGGCATGTTGCAGGACATCCAGCGCCAGTTCGCGGAGCTGAACCAGCTGACGCGTGCCCGCGACGACCGGCCGACCAACCTGGACCAGGTGATGGAGGTGGTCACCAGCCTGTATCAGTACCTGCGTAACATCCAGGAGGCGCCGGACACCGGCAAGGCGGCCCTGAGCGCCGCGCGGGCGCGGCTGGGGCTGCAGGGGGCGGATCCCATCTTCACCCTTCAGCGCCTGGCGGACAACCAGCCGGCGCCGCTGAACCGGTTGCTGAACCGGCTGGCCTCGGAAAGCTGGCGGGTGGTACTGGACAGTGCGGTGGCCCAGCTGGAGAGGGAATGGTACCGGGAGGTCTATCAGCCTTTCGAGCAGAACTTGGCCCGTCACTATCCGTTCGACCCCAAATCCGCCCGGGACGCCACCCTGCAGGACTTCGAACGCTTCTTCGCCCCCGATGGCGTGCTGGCCACCTTCTACAACAACAACCTGAAACTGTTCCTGGAGGATCATCCGGAGCAGGTGGGGGATGCCCAGCGGGCGAGCCTGGTGCGCCGGGACGTACGGGTGGCGCTGGAGCGGGCTGATCGGATCCGCCAAGCGTTCTTCACCCGGGGCGGCAGCCTGGATGTGGCCTTTGCGTTGGAACCGCTGAACCTGTCCAACAACAAGCGCCGGAGCGTGGTGAACCTTGATGGCCAGCTGGTGGAATTCAGCCACGGGCCGCGTCAGAGCATCCCGCTGGTCTGGCCCAACACCTTGAGGGACACGGTGGAAAGCCGTATCACCCTGGTGCCGGTGCAGGTCAACCGATCGCCCCGGAGCCTGTCCGAGAGCGGGCCCTGGGCCCTGTTCCGACTGCTGGACCGGGCCGACCTGACAGGGGTCAGCAGTACCTCGGTGGATGTCCGTTTCCGGGTGGACGACGGCGAGATGCGATACCGGCTGCACGCCGGCAGCAACACCAACCCCTTCACCCAGCAGTTGCTGGCGGGGTATCGTCTGCCGCGCAGCCTGTATTGATGTCCCGGGCCGGTGGCACCGCACACAGTCACCGGCCCGGTCTGGCGTTTCCAAGTCATGGTCCGATGGTTATAATCGCCCCCGACTCAGGATGAGTTGAGCCAACCCCCAACT
>NZ_MSCW01000013.1 GCF_001981305.1 Marinobacter lutaoensis
TGGCCGTACCGTGGGTGCCGGCGTGGTCTCCAAGGTTATTGAGTAACCCGTAAGGGTTACTCATTTGTTGTTGCGCTGAGTTTTCGGTGCAGGCCAGTAGCTCAATTGGCAGAGCAGCGGTCTCCAAAACCGCAGGTTGGGGGTTCGATTCCCTCCTGGCCTGCCATTTTTAAACATCCGGATACATAAGTTGATTCCTATGGAGTCAAAAGCCGTTCAGTCGACCAGCCGTTTCGATGCGTTGAAATGGCTGGTTGTTTTTGTTCTGGTTGCCGTAGGTGTTGTCGGTAATCAGTATTTCAGTGCCGAGTCTCTGCTGTATCGCGTGCTGGCTCTCGTAGGTCTTGGCGTTGTGGCGGCCTGGGTGGCTTTGCAGACTGAGCGCGGCCGTCGTTTCGCGACCTTGCTCAAGGAAGCACGGGTCGAAATCCGGAAAGTCGTGTGGCCCACCAGGCCGGAGCTCGTGCAGACCACGATGATCGTCGTAGTGTTTGTGCTGGTTGTCGCCTTGATTCTGTGGGGCATGGATTCGCTGATCAGCTGGCTGGTCGCCGGGTTTATCGGTTAAACGGGAGTGGGCAATGGCTAAGCGCTGGTACGTCGTACATGCGTATTCTGGCTTCGAGAAGCATGTGATGCGCACTCTGAAGGAGCGCGTGGCGCTCAATGGCATGGAAGACAAGTTCGGCGAAATTCTCGTTCCGACCGAGGAAGTTGTCGAAATGCGCGACGGTAAGAAGCGCAAGAGTGAGCGTAAATTCTATCCCGGGTACGTACTCGTTCAGATGGAAATGGACGATGCAACCTGGCACCTTGTAAAAAATACGCCCCGGGTTTTGGGCTTTATCGGCGGCACTAAGGATAAGCCGGCTCCGATCTCCGACAAGGAGGCCGAGGCCATCCTGCGTCGCGTCGAGAGTGGTGCCGACAAGCCGAAACCGAAGACTCTGTTCGAGCCGGGTGAAATTGTGCGCGTCATTGAAGGGCCGTTTGCCGACTTCAATGGCGTGGTTGAGGAAGTTGACTACGACAAAAGTCGGGTCAAGGTGGCTGTTCTGATTTTTGGTCGTTCAACTCCGGTGGAGCTGGAGTTCGGACAAGTCGAAAAAGACTGATCAGTCGCTTCATCAGGGAAGCTCGCGCGCCGAGGCGACGCGGGCTTTTTGTGTCTGAAAAGGGGAGCCGAAAGGCGCTGGAACCCACAGGAGAAAACCCATGGCAAAGAAAATTGAAGCCTATATCAAGCTTCAGGTTGCTGCCGGTCAGGCCAACCCGAGTCCCCCCGTTGGTCCGGCACTGGGTCAGCGTGGTGTTAACATCATGGAATTCTGCAAGGCGTTCAACGCCAAGACCCAGGGCATGGAACCGGGTCTGCCGATTCCGACCGTCATCACCGTCTACAGCGACCGCAGCTTCACCTTCGTCACCAAGACGCCGCCTGCGTCTGTTCTGCTGAAGAAGGCTGCCGGCATCAAGAGCGGTTCTGGCCGTCCGAATACCGAGAAGGTCGGTACCGTGACCCGCGAGCAGCTGGAAGAGATCGCGAAGACCAAGGAACCGGACCTGACCGCTGCCGATTTGGAAGCGGCGGTTCGCACCATCGCCGGAACTGCCCGCAGCATGGGCCTGAACGTGGAGGGCCTCTAACATGGCAAAGCTGAGCAAGCGTCAAAAGCTGATTCGTGAAAAGGTGGACTCCACCCGTGCCTACTCCGTGGAAGAGGCCGTTGCCCTTCTGAGCGAACTGGGCCAGAGCGTCAAGTTCAAGGAGTCCGTTGATGTCGCCATCAACCTGGGTGTGGACGCGCGTAAATCCGATCAAGTGGTCCGGAGCAGCACCGTGCTGCCTCACGGTACCGGCAAGAGCGTTCGCGTGGCCGTGTTCACCCAAGGTGCCAACGCGGAAAAAGCTGCAGCAGCCGGCGCTGACGTGGTTGGCATGGAAGACCTGGCTGAGGAAGTTAAGAAAGGCAACCTCGACTTCGACGTGGTCATCGCAACCCCGGATGCCATGCGCGTCGTGGGTCAGTTGGGCCAAATCCTGGGGCCGCGCGGCCTGATGCCGAACCCGAAAGTTGGCACCGTGACTCCGGATGTTGAAACCGCGGTCAAGAATGCCAAGGCCGGTCAGGTGCGCTACCGTACCGACAAGAACGGTATCATCCACGCCCCGCTGGGTAATGTGGAGTTCTCCGCTCAGAGCATCAAGGAAAACCTGGAGGCTCTGGTGGCGGATCTGAAAAAAGCCAAGCCCGCGTCGGCGAAAGGTGTGTACCTGAAGAAGATCACCCTTTCGTCCACGATGGGACCTGGCCTGACTATCGATCAAAGCTCCCTGAACATCTGAGTCTCTGATCGGTAGTTGCTTTGTAGTCTAGGCGGAAGCCAAGGCTGTCAAAGACCGCAGGCCCCCGAGGCCCTTCCCGTCGGAAGGGCCATACGGGTTAAAGCAACGCCTGCGCAGACGGTGTGAAGACGTTCTCTCTGAACCCAAACACCGTTAAGGCGCCCGTAAGGGCAATGATGGGTTTGCCGGCACCCTGCCGGCGAAATCGAGGAGAAAACCAGTGGCAATTAGACTCGAAGACAAGAAAGCGATCGTCGCTGAAGTCAACGAGACTGCTGGTGCTGCTCTGTCTGTGGTTTTGGCTGACTATCGTGGTGTCACCTCCGGTGACATGACGACGCTTCGTGCCAAGGCTCGAGCTGAAAATGTGCGTCTGAAGGTTGTTCGTAACAACTTGGCCAAGATCGCCATTAAAGGCACCGAGTTCGAGTGCATCGAAGAAGCGCTGGTCGGCCCGACCATCCTGGCGTTCTCTATGGAAGATCCCGGCGCGGCGGCTCGCCTGCTGAAGGATTTTGCCAAGGAGAACGAGGCGTTTGAGATCAAGGGCCTGGCCGTCGGCGGTGAGCTGATGGGTCCGGAACAGATCGACCGCCTTGCCAAGCTGCCGACGCTGCACGAAGCGTTGACCATGCTGGCCGTGGTTACCAAGGCACCAGTCACCAAGCTCGTACGCAGCCTGAACGATATTCCGGGTCGGGTAACGCGTGTCGTAGCTGCAGTCCGCGACCAGAAGCGCGACGCTGCTTGATTCTGTTGAACACCATTTTTTACATTTTCGGGAGAAAGTCATGGCTCTGTCTAAAGACGATATTTTGAATGCAATTGCTGAAATGAGCGTTATGGAAGTGGTTGAGCTCGTTGAAGCGATGGAAGAGAAGTTCGGTGTTTCTGCCGCTGCTGCCGTTGCTGCCGCTCCGGTTGCCGCAGGCGGTGAAGCTGCTGCTGCGGAAGAGAAAACCGAGTTCGACGTGGTTCTGACCGCTGCGGGCGACAAGAAAGTGAACGTCATCAAGGCGGTTCGCGAGCTGACTGGCCTGGGCCTGAAGGAAGCGAAAGAAATGGTTGACGGTGCTCCGTCTACCGTCAAAGAAGCTGCTTCCAAGGACGAGGCTGAAGCCGCCAAGAAGAAGCTCGAGGAAGCAGGCGCTTCTGTTGAGCTCAAGTAAGAGTCGGCTGTTGATCGACGCCATGCGATAAGCATGGGCCGGGCTGGTGGCTTAGCGCCACCGGCCTTTTTCTGTTGTATATGCTATAGAGTCTGGTGTGCAATTGCAGGTTGATGTCAGATCTATAACCTACGGCCAGAGTCTTGTTCAAGACGGCGCGTTATGCCGAGCAATTCGGCCCCGAAGCAGAACAAAGTTTGCTTCTTGATACCAGGTATCAGGTCTAAAGCTGGGGAATGCAGATGACTTACTCCTATACTGAGAAAAAGCGGATTCGCAAAGACTTTAGCAAATTGCCTTCCGTGATGGATGTCCCCTATTTGCTGTCGATTCAGCTGGATTCGTTCCGGGACTTCCTGCAAATGGATGCCGCTCCCGAAGACCGCCGGGAAATCGGTCTTCATGCCGCCTTCAAATCCGTATTCCCGATTGTCAGTTACTCTGGCAACGCCGCGCTCGAGTATGTGAGCTACCGTATCGGCGAGCCGGTGTTCGACGTCAAAGAGTGTCAGCTGAGGGGCGTAACCTACGCAGCGCCGCTGCGCGTCAAGGTCCGTCTGATCATCTATGACAAGGAATCGTCCAACAAGGCGATCAAGGACATCAAAGAGCAAGAAGTCTACATGGGCGAAATGCCTCTGATGACGGAGAACGGTACCTTCATCGTCAACGGTACCGAACGTGTCATCGTTTCCCAGCTTCACCGTTCCCCGGGTGTCTTCTTCGACCACGACAAGGGCAAGACCCATTCGTCCGGCAAGCTGTTGTATTCCGCCCGGGTGATTCCTTACCGTGGTTCCTGGCTTGACTTCGAGTTCGATCCGAAAGATTGCGTTTTCGTGCGTATCGACCGCCGCCGTAAGCTGCCGGCGTCCATCCTGCTGCGCGCGTTGGGCTACACCTCTGAGCAAATGCTGGAGATGTTCTTCGACACCAGCAAATTCACGCTGGGTGAAGAAACCTGCAAGCTGGAGCTGGTGCCGAGCCGTCTGCGCGGCGACATCGCGACCTTTGACATCAAGGATCAGGACGGCAATGTGATCGTCGAGGAAGGTCGACGGATCACCGCGCGTCATATTAAGCAGCTCGAAAAAGCGGGCATCACCGAACTCGAGGTGCCGACCGAATACCTGTATGGCCGTGTCCTGGCCAAGGACATGGTCGACCAGTCCACCGGCGAGGTGCTGGTGGAGTGCAACACCGAGCTGACCGAAGAGATCATCAAAAAGATCCTGGCCGCCGGCGTCAAGGAAATCGAAACGCTCTACACCAACGACCTGGATTGTGGTCCGTTCATGTCGGATACCCTGCGTATCGATCCGACTCGGACCCAGCTTGAGGCGCTGGTCGAGATCTACCGGATGATGCGCCCGGGCGAGCCGCCCACCAAGGAGTCTGCGGAGAACCTGTTCAACAACCTGTTCTTCTCCGACGAACGCTATGACCTCTCCGCCGTGGGCCGGATGAAGCTCAACCGCCGCCTGGGGCGTGAAGAAAGCACCGGCGAGGGTACCCTGACCCATGAGGACATCATTGACGTCCTCAAGACGCTGATCGACATCCGCAACGGCAAGGGTAACGTCGACGACATCGACAACCTGGGCAACCGGCGTGTGCGCTGTGTTGGCGAAATGGCCGAAAACCAGTTCCGCGTGGGTCTGGTGCGGGTCGAGCGCGCAGTGCGCGAGCGTCTGAGCCTGGCCGAGAGCGAAGGCCTGATGCCGCAGGATCTGATCAACGCCAAGCCGGTCGCGGCGGCGGTGAAAGAATTCTTCGGTTCCAGCCAGCTGTCCCAGTTCATGGACCAGAACAACCCGTTGTCCGAAGTGACGCACAAGCGCCGCATCTCCGCGTTGGGGCCGGGTGGCCTGACCCGTGAACGTGCTGGCTTCGAAGTGCGCGACGTGCACCCGACCCATTACGGCCGGGTGTGCCCGATCGAAACACCGGAAGGTCCGAACATCGGTCTGATCAACTCTCTGGCGACCTATGCCCGGGCCAACTCGTATGGGTTCCTGGAAAGCCCCTATCGGAAGGTCGTAGACGGCGTGGTCACTGACGAGGTGGTGTACCTGTCGGCGATCGAGGAAAGCAACTACGTCATCGCCCAGGCCAGTGCCGCGACCGACGAGAACATGCGACTGACCGATGAACTGGTCACCGTGCGCCATCAGAACGAGTTCACCGTGGCGCCGCCTGAGGCCGTCAACTTCATGGACGTGTCTCCGCGTCAGGTGGTGTCCGTGGCGGCGTCCCTGATCCCGTTCCTGGAGCACGACGACGCCAACCGGGCCCTGATGGGGGCCAACATGCAGCGTCAGGCGGTACCGACTCTGAAATCCCAGGTGCCCCTGGTGGGAACCGGCGTCGAGCGTATCGTCGCACAGGACTCCGGCGTGTGCGTGCGCGCTCGTCGCGGTGGCGTTATCGAGAGTGTCGATGCCGCGCGGATCGTGGTCCGGGTCAATGACGCGGAAACCGAGGCGGGTGATGCGGGTGTGGATATCTACAACCTCACCAAGTACACCCGCTCGAACCAGAACACCTGCATCAACCAGCGCCCGATCGTGCGCCAGGGGGATGTGGTCGCGCGCGGAGACGTATTGGCCGACGGCCCGTCCGTCGACTTGGGCGAGCTGGCGCTGGGGCAGAACATGCGCATCGCCTTCATGCCCTGGAACGGTTATAACTTCGAGGACTCCATCCTGATCTCCGAGAAGGTGGTTCAGGAAGACCGCTTGACCACCATCCACATTCAGGAACTGACCTGTGTGGCGCGGGACACCAAGCTCGGCAGCGAGGAAATCACCGCCGATATCCCGAACGTGGGCGAGAGTGCCCTGGCGAAGCTGGATGAGTCCGGTATCGTGTACATCGGCGCCGAAGTGGGGCCGGGTGACATTCTGGTCGGCAAGGTCACGCCGAAAGGCGAGACTCAGCTGACGCCGGAAGAAAAACTGCTGAGGGCGATCTTCGGCGAGAAAGCGTCCGACGTGAAGGATACGTCCGCGCGGGTGCCGACCGGGACCCGAGGTACCGTCATCGACGTGCAGGTGTTTACCCGTGATGGTATTGAGAAGGACCAGCGTGCCCTGGCGATCGAGAAGGAACAGCTGGACAAGTACCGTAAGGACCTGAAGGACGAATATCGCATCGTTGAAGGCGCGACGTTCGAACGTCTGATGGCGGCTCTGAAGGGGCAGGAAGTGATCAGCGGGCCGGGTCTGAAAAAAGGCGCGGTGCTGGAAGAGAGCTACCTGGCCGAGCTGCCGCGGGCCGACTGGTTCAAGCTGCGGATGAAAGAGGAAGCTCTCAACGAGCTGCTGGAAAAATCCGAGCAGGCCCTGGAGGACCGTAAGAAGGAACACGAGGCGCGCTTCGAGGACAAGAAAGCGAAGCTGCAGCAGGGCGACGACTTGGCGCCGGGCGTGCTTAAGATCGTCAAGGTGTATCTGGCGATCAAGCGTCGGATTCAGCCGGGTGACAAGATGGCTGGCCGTCACGGTAACAAGGGTGTTATCTCGGCGGTGATGCCGGTCGAGGACATGCCGTATGATGAAAACGGCAACCCGGTCGACATCGTGCTGAACCCGCTGGGTGTTCCGTCCCGTATGAACGTCGGGCAGGTTCTGGAGACCCACCTGGGGGCCGCGGCTAAGGGTCTGGGCGAGAAAATCGGCCGGATGCTGGACGAGCAGCGCAAGGTGGCTGAACTGCGCGAGCTTCTGGACAAGATCTACAACCACTCGGACGAAGTCTTCAAGGAGGACCTCGATTCCCTGAGTGACGCGGAGATCCTGGAGCTGTGCAACAACCTGCGCAACGGTGTGCCGATGGCGACTCCGGTCTTCGATGGTGCCAAGGAAGCCGAGGTCAAGCACATGCTGGAGCTGGCGGACATGGATACCAGCGGCCAGATCAGGCTGTACGACGGCCGTACCGGCGACCCGTTTGACCGTCCGGTAACCGTTGGTTACATGTACATGCTGAAGCTGAACCACCTGGTGGACGACAAGATGCACGCGCGTTCCACGGGCTCCTATAGCCTTGTTACCCAGCAGCCGCTGGGCGGTAAGGCTCAGTTCGGTGGTCAGCGCTTCGGTGAGATGGAGGTCTGGGCCCTGGAAGCCTACGGCGCCGCCTACACTCTTCAGGAGATGCTCACTGTCAAGTCTGACGACGTCAACGGTCGGACCAAGATGTACAAGAACATTGTCGATGGCGACCATCGGATGGAGCCGGGCATGCCCGAATCTTTCAATGTTCTTGTCAAGGAAATCCGCTCGCTGGGCATCGACATTGAGCTGGAGTCTGAGTAAGCCGAATTGTTTTTGGCAGCGTGAGCGGGCACTGCGGTGTCCGCCCGAGATTAACGCCATCCGGAGCTTTTACTGATGAAAGATTTGCTGAATCTTCTCAAGAGCCAGAATCAAAGCAAGGAGTTCGATTCCATTCGTATCGGCCTTGCGTCCCCCGACATGATTCGCTCCTGGTCCTACGGCGAGGTGAAGAAGCCCGAGACCATCAACTACCGTACCTTCAAACCGGAGCGTGACGGTCTTTTCTGTGCCAAAATTTTCGGTCCGATCAAGGACTACGAGTGTCTGTGCGGCAAGTACAAGCGCCTCAAGCACCGCGGTGTGATCTGCGAGAAGTGTGGCGTCGAGGTTGCCCTGGCCAGCGTGCGCCGGGAGCGCATGGGCCATATCGAGCTGGCGAGCCCGGTTGCCCATATCTGGTTCCTGAAATCCCTGCCGTCCCGTATCGGCCTGATGCTGGACATGACCCTGCGTGACATCGAACGGGTACTCTATTTCGAGTCCTTCATCGTGATCGATCCGGGCATGACCACGCTGGAGAAGGGGCAGCTGCTGAACGACGAGCAGTACTATGAGGCGCTGGAAGAGTTCGGCGACGAATTCGATGCCCGTATGGGGGCCGAAGCGATCAAGGAACTGCTGGAGCGTATTGACCTCCAGGCCGAAGTTGATGCCCTGCGCGAGGAGATTCCGCAGACCAACTCCGAAACCAAGATCAAGAAACTGAGCAAGCGCCTGAAGATTCTCGAGGCGTTCCTGCATTCCGGCAACCGTCCCGGCGACATGATCATGACCGTGCTGCCGGTGTTGCCGCCGGACCTGCGGCCGTTGGTGCCGCTGGATGGTGGCCGTTTCGCGACTTCTGACCTGAACGATCTTTATCGTCGCGTCATCAACCGGAACAACCGTCTCAAGCGGCTGCTGGAGCTGAACGCGCCGGACATCATCGTCCGCAACGAGAAGCGGATGCTGCAGGAGGCCGTGGATGCCCTGTTGGACAACGGCCGCCGTGGTCGCGCCATTACCGGCACCAACAAGCGTCCGCTCAAATCCCTGGCCGACATGATCAAAGGTAAACAGGGCCGCTTCCGTCAGAACCTGCTCGGTAAGCGGGTCGATTACTCCGGTCGCTCCGTGATCGTGGTCGGGCCGTACCTGCGCCTGCACCAGTGCGGTCTGCCGAAGAAGATGGCACTGGAGCTCTTCAAGCCGTTCATCTTCTCCAAACTCGAGCACCGTGGCCTGGCAACCACGATCAAGGCCGCCAAGAAAATGGTGGAGCGTGAGGAAGGCGTGGTCTGGGATATTCTGGATGAAGTCATCCGTGAGCATCCGATCATGCTGAACCGGGCACCGACCTTGCACCGTCTGGGTATCCAGGCGTTCGAGCCGGTACTGATTGAAGGTAAGGCGATCCAGCTGCACCCGCTGGTGTGTGCCGCTTACAACGCCGACTTCGACGGCGACCAGATGGCTGTGCACGTGCCGTTGACCCTGGAAGCGCAGCTCGAGGCCCGGGCACTGATGATGTCCACCAACAACGTCCTGTCCCCGGCGAACGGCGAGCCGATCATCGTGCCGTCCCAGGACGTGGTTCTCGGCCTATATTACATGACCCGCGAGCGTGCCACTGCCCGGGGTGAAGGCATGGTGTTCGCTGACATCGCCGAGGTTCAGCGCGCCTACGGTTCCGGCAAGGTGGATCTGCAGGCCAAGGTAAAGGTGCGTATTCGCGAAGTCCTCAAGGGCGAGGACGGCGAGAAGACCGAGCGCGTCTCCGTCGTGGACACCACCGTGGGTCGGGCTCTGCTGTTTGACATCGTGCCTGACGGCCTGCCGTTCGAGCTCGTCAACAAGCCGATGGTCAAGAAGGCGATCTCTAACCTGATCAACGTCTGCTACCGGGATGCCGGTCTCAAGGAAACCGTCATCTTCGCGGACCAGTTGATGTATATGGGTTACCACTACGCCACCCGTTCCGGTATTTCCATCGGCTTCAATGACTTTGAGATCCCGCCGGAGAAATACGAACTGGTCGAGGCGGCCTCCCAGGAAGTGAAGGACATCGAGAACCAGTACGCATCCGGTCTGCTGACCCAGGGTGAGAAGTACAACAAGGTGATCGATATTTGGTCCCGCGCCAACGACAAGGTCTCCAAGGCCATGATGGAGCGGCTGTCGAAAGAGAAGGTGATCGGTCCGGACGGCCAGCCGGTGAAGGACGAGAACGGCGAGGACCTGATGCAGGAGTCATTCAACTCTGTGTACATGATGGCCGACTCCGGTGCCCGGGGTTCCGCCGCCCAGATCCGTCAGCTGGCGGGTATGCGGGGGCTGATGGCCAAGCCGGATGGCTCGATCATTGAAACGCCGATTACCGCGAACTTCCGTGAGGGTCTGAACGTACTGCAGTACTTCATCTCGACCCACGGTGCCCGGAAGGGTCTGGCTGACACCGCGTTGAAGACGGCGAACTCCGGTTACCTGACCCGTCGTCTGGTCGACGTGGCTCAGGACTTGGTGGTCACCGAAGAGGACTGCGGCACCAGTGAAGGTCTGCTGATGACGCCGCACATCGAGGGTGGCGACGTGGTCGTGCCCCTGGGCGATCGGGTGCTGGGCCGGGTGACTGCGCGTGACGTGTTCACCCCGACCGACAAAGAAAACGCCGTGGTTCCGGCGGGTACGCTGCTGGACGAGAAAACCGTCGAGATGATCGAGCGGGCCGGTGTGGACGAGGTCTGGGTCCGTTCCGCCATTACCTGTGAAACCCGGTACGGCATCTGCTCGAAGTGTTACGGCCGTGACCTGGCCCGCGGCCATCAAGTCAACGTGGGCGAAGCCGTGGGCGTGATTGCGGCGCAGTCCATCGGTGAGCCTGGTACCCAGTTGACCATGCGGACCTTCCACATCGGGGGTGCCGCAAGCCGGGCCTCCGCGGTGGATAACATCCAGGTCAAGCATGGTGGTACCGTACGCCTGCACAACCTCAAGTCCATCGAGAAGCGCGACGGGTCGCTGGTCGTGGTTTCCCGTTCATCCGCGCTGGCGATTGCGGACGATCAGGGCCGTGAGCGTGAATGGTACAAGCTGCCGTATGGTGCGGTGCTGTCCGTGAAAAACGGCGATTCGGTCGAGGCCGGAGTCGTGGTGGCGAAGTGGGATCCCCATACCCACCCGATCATTGCCGAAGCCGAAGGTGTTGCCAAGTTCGTCAACATGGAGCAGGGCATCACCGTCCGGACCCAGGCCGACGAGCTGACCGGTCTGTCCACCATGGAAGTCATCGATCCGAAGGATCGCCCGGCGGCGGGCAAGGACATTCGTCCCGCCATTCAGCTGGTGGACGAGGCCGGCAACGATGTCGAGTTGCCGGGTGGCGCCACGGCGATTTACTTCCTGCCCGCCAACGCCCTGGTGACCATGGCCAATGGTGCGAAGGTGGAGCCGGGTGATGTGGTTGCCCGTATTCCGCAGGAAAGCTCGAAGACCCGCGACATCACCGGGGGTCTGCCGCGTGTCGCCGACCTGTTCGAGGCGCGTCGTCCGAAAGAGTCTGCGATTCTGGCAGAAATCTCCGGCGTCGTGTCCTTCGGCAAGGAAACCAAGGGCAAGCGCCGGCTGGTGATTACGCCGAAGGATGGCGACCCGTACGAAGTGCTGATTCCCAAGCACCGGCAGCTCAACGTGTTCGAAGGTGAAACCGTTGAGAAGGGTGAGGTGATTTCCGACGGTCCGTCCAACCCGCACGACATTCTGCGTCTGCTGGGTGTGGTGGAGCTGGCCAAGTACATCACCAACGAGATCCAGGACGTGTATCGCCTGCAAGGTGTTGTCATCAACGATAAACACATCGAGGTTATCGTTCGCCAGATGCTGCGCAAGGTGGAAATCACCGATCCGGGCGACACCTCCCTGCTGTCCGGCGATCAGGTGGAAATCACCCAGGTGCTGGAGGAGAACGAGAAGGCCGAGGCCGCTGGCAAGGAGCCGGCGAAGTTCGAGCGTCTGCTGCTGGGGATCACCAAGGCCTCGCTGGCGACGGAGTCCTTCATCTCTGCAGCCTCCTTCCAGGAGACCACCCGCGTACTGACCGAAGGCGCGGTGACGGGCAAGCGCGACTACCTGCGAGGCCTGAAGGAAAACGTGGTGGTTGGCCGCCTGATCCCGGCCGGTACCGGTTTGGCGTACCATAACGAACGGCGACGTAAGCGGGAGATGGAATCCCAAGGCGTTACTGCGGCGGATGTGGAAGAAGCGCTGAGCGCCGAACTCAATCGGGAAGGTTGAGACGGGATTTGACCACCCCGAGCGCCGGACGCTCCGGGGTGGTTAAAAAGAGAACAGTCATCTTGACTGTGTCGGGGCGCGGGCTTACACTTGCGTCCCTTAAATTTTACCCCCTGATCAGGGGGTAAGTTTCATTGGTATGGTTTTTTGGAGTTTGCTTACATGGCAACGATTAATCAGTTGGTACGTAAGCCTCGTAAGCGCAAGGTGGCTAAGAGCGACGTTCCCGCGCTCCAGGCCTGTCCTCAGCGCCGTGGTGTGTGCACCCGTGTCTACACCACTACGCCGAAAAAGCCGAACTCCGCACTCCGTAAGGTGTGCCGTGTTCGCCTGACCAACGGCTACGAGGTTACCTCTTACATTGGTGGTGAAGGTCACAACCTTCAGGAGCACAGTGTTGTGCTGATCCGCGGCGGTCGTGTCAAGGACCTCCCGGGTGTGCGCTACCACACTGTTCGCGGAACGCTGGACACCCAGGGTGTGCAGAACCGTAAGCAGGGCCGCTCCAAGTATGGTGCGAAACGACCCAAATCCTGATGTTCCCGGTGGGTGTCTTTTATCGTTGCTTGTCAGAACGATAAGAGTAAGGCTGAGTGGCGATCTGCCATCTCAGGGGTTCCTGAAGACCTTTTTGATATAAGGGCTTATCGATGCCTAGAAGAAGAGTTGCAGCTAAACGGGAAATCATTCCCGATCCCAAATTCGGCAGTGCACGTCTTGCCAAGTTCATCAACCATGTGATGGAAAGCGGTAAGAAATCGGTTGCGGAGCGCATTGTGTATGGCGCGCTCGACATTGTTGCCGAAAAATCCAAGGAAGAGCCGCTCGAGATGTTCGAGAAGGCCCTGGAGAACATCCAGCCGATGGTCGAGGTTAAATCCCGTCGTGTGGGTGGTGCTACGTACCAGGTGCCGGTCGAAGTGCGGCCCTCCCGTCAGAACGCGCTGGCCATGCGCTGGCTCGTTGAATTTTCCAGGAAGCGCGGTGAGAAATCCATGGCGCAGCGTCTGGCAGGCGAAATCCTTGACGCGGCAGAAAACAAGGGTGCCGCTGTGAAGAAGCGTGAAGACGTGCACCGCATGGCGGAAGCCAACAAGGCTTTCTCTCACTTCCGTTTCTAAACAGCCGAGGTTTATATCGTGGCACGCAAGACTCCGATCAGTCGTTACAGAAACATTGGTATTTGTGCGCACGTGGATGCGGGCAAGACCACTACCACCGAGCGGGTCCTGTTCTATACAGGTGTATCCCACAAGATCGGTGAGGTTCATGATGGCGCCGCCACCATGGACTGGATGGAGCAGGAGCAGGAGCGTGGTATTACCATTACCTCTGCTGCAACCACATGTTTCTGGCGGGGTATGGACCAGCAGTATCCCGAACACCGCATCAACATCATCGACACCCCGGGACACGTGGACTTCACCATCGAGGTTGAGCGCTCCCTGCGGGTGCTGGACGGTGCCGTTGTGGTCTTCTGTGGCTCCTCCGGTGTAGAACCCCAGTCTGAAACCGTTTGGCGCCAGGCCAACAAGTATGAAGTGCCCCGGATCGTGTTCGTCAACAAAATGGACCGTGCCGGCGCCAACTTCCTGCGCGTTGTCGAGCAGATCAAGAACCGTCTGGGTGCGAACTGCGTACCCATCCAGCTGCCGATTGGCGCCGAGGACGAGTTCAAGGGCGTGGTCGACCTGATCCGTAACAAGGCCATTTACTGGAACGACGCGGATTCCGGTATGACCTACGAGCAGACCGACGTGCCGGCGGACATGGCGGATGAAGTGGCCATGTACCGGGAGCAGATGATTGAGGCTGCCGCCGAGGCCAACGAAGAGCTGATGGAGAAGTACCTGGAAGAAGGTGAACTTTCCATCGATGAGATCAAGCAGGGCCTCCGGATGCGCACCCTGGCCAACGAGATCGTGGTAGCCACCTGTGGTTCTGCGTTCAAGAACAAGGGTGTTCAGGCGGTTCTGGACGCTGTGATCGAGTTCCTGCCGGCGCCGGACGAAGTCAAGGCAATCCGTGGCGTTGTGGACGACGAGGGCACCGAGGAGACCCGTCCGGTCGACGATGATGCACCCTTTGCGGCTCTGGCTTTCAAGATCGCGACCGACCCGTTCGTGGGTACCCTGACCTTCTTCCGTGTTTACTCCGGCAAGCTCGAAAGCGGTGCTTCCGTTTACAACTCCGTGAAGCAGAAGAAAGAGCGCATTGGCCGGATGGTTCAGATGCACGCCAAGGAGCGTCAGGAGATCAAAGAGGTTCTGGCGGGGGATATCGCTGCAGCCATCGGTCTGAAGAGCGTGACCACGGGCGACACCCTGTGCGACGAGAGCCACAAGATCATTCTCGAGCGGATGGAGTTCCCGGAGCCGGTCATTTCCGTTGCGGTGGAGCCCAAGTCCAAGGCCGACCAGGAGAAGATGGGTGTTGCCCTTGGCAAACTGGCTCAGGAAGACCCGTCGTTCCGTGTGCGCACCGACGAAGAGTCTGGCCAGACCATCATCTCCGGCATGGGTGAGCTGCACCTGGACATCATCGTTGACCGTATGCGTCGCGAGTTCAAAGTGGAAGCCAACATCGGCAAGCCGCAGGTGGCCTATCGCGAGTGCATCCGTAAGGCGGTAGACGTGGAAGGCAAGTTTGTTCGCCAGTCCGGTGGTCGTGGTCAGTACGGTCACGTCAAGGTGCGCTTCGAGCCGCTGCCTCTGGATGACGAGAATGGCGAGAACTTCATCTTCGTGAACGAAATCGTTGGCGGTGTGGTGCCGAAGGAATACATTCCTGCGGTCCAGGCCGGTATCGAGGAGCAGATGCAGAACGGCTGTCTGGCCGGTTATCCGCTGCTGGGTATCAAAGCGACGTTGTACGATGGTTCCTACCACGAGGTCGACTCCAACGAAATGGCCTTCAAGATCGCCGGTTCCATGGCGATGAAGAAGGGGGCCCTGGAGGCGAACCCGGCCCTTCTTGAGCCGATCATGAAGGTCGAGGTGGTGACGCCGGAGGAGTACATGGGTGACGTGGTTGGTGACCTCAACCGCCGTCGCGGTGTCGTTCAGGGTATGGATGAAAGCCCCGCGGGCAAGGTCATCCGGGCCGAGGTTCCGTTGTCGGAGATGTTCGGTTACGCCACTGACCTGCGTTCCGCAACTCAGGGCCGGGCGTCCTACGCGATGGAGTTCTCCCGCTACATGGAAGCTCCTTCGAACATTGCCGAAGCGATCATTAAAAAGGGTTGATCCCAGGATTTGAGAAACAGGAAGAGGTGTAACCGTGTCTAAAGAAAAATTTGAGCGTAGTAAACCGCACGTAAACGTGGGCACCATTGGTCACGTTGACCATGGTAAGACCACTCTGACCGCTGCCCTGACCCGTGTGTG
>NZ_MSCW01000014.1 GCF_001981305.1 Marinobacter lutaoensis
ATCCTCGATGCTGGGGTTTTTTATTGGCTGCAGTTTGTTCATTTCATGACGTTCCGCACAGTCGGCCCGTCAAAACACCGCTAAAGTTTCCCAAAAAAACGCACTGGCAAAAGCCAGGCCTCAGAGACACTCATCAGTCATTCATCGGGCGTGCCGTCGAAGTGATAAGTCGGCAGCACTGGAACGTGACTATGGGTACAAACAGACTTCCCCCGTTGCTCCTGCTCCTGCTCCTGTTTAGTGCTGGATGCCGAGCTGAGCTGACCCCCATTTCCGATGTTCAGATGTCGGAAGTGACCGGCCAGGCGTTCGTGTCCATCGACCGCCAGTATCATCCCGACCCCGGCAATGCCACCGCCTACACCCGGGTCAATCTCGGGATGAATATCGACATCCAGACCAACATCGATGTTCTCGAGATGGGGCGCTATGAACGGGCGGGTGAAAAAACGGGCAGCTCCGATGTTCTGATTGAGGACTTCGCTCTCGGCTACATTCAGAACAACGCGTACTATGCCAACAACCCCGAAGCTCCCCGCATGCGTAAGCCGGACGGCAGCGCCTATGGGGAAGGGGAGATTGTTCCCTTTCGTATCGACAACCCCTTCTTTGAGTTTGCCTACGACCAAGTCACCGAGGAAATCGTCGGTTTTCGACTGGGGTTTGGTGAATCCATGGGCATTCTGTCAGGCAAGATCGAAACTCTGACCGGCAATGTCAACGTCGACATCATCGACCGCGGCGAAGGTCTGGCCGAAGCCAGCTCCAGCGGAAACATCTTCGATCAGCTCATCGTCCTGCTGACGCCTCTGCTGGAAGGGGGAAGCCCCTTACAAACCAAGGCTCAACTCGTCTATGGCGCGGACGGTGATCCCAACATCGGTTCACTGGACCCCATTCGGGCCGAGTACATCGGCGTACCGGATGGTGAAAAGTTCGTTCTAGAAGGTGCCAGCGGTTTCACCCGTTGGTCGGTCAAGAACTTGATCGGTTGGGGCTCCAGCTCGGAAATCGAAGTGCCCGGGTGTTCCTTTTTCAGCTGCCCCGGCGGTGACATTTATGTCTATGCCGAAGACTGCCTGGTTCTGGGAATTGATTCTTGCTTCGACCTGGACATCTATAACAGTTTCCCGGTTGGGCAGGTGGAGGTCGTGGAGGGCGAGCGCCAGATAACCGGCCCGGTGGATGGTGCTTTTATTTCGTTTCAGACCCGGGACCTGGACTGGCTCAAGGACGTTGGGAACACCGATCCGAATCCCGAGGACTTTATCCGCGCCACAGCGGGGGCCTTTTTCAACATTCCCAACGGTGCCACCGAAGTGAACTTGAGCGAGGCGCTGTATGGGACCCAGCGCTATCGTACAGAATACATCGATCGCGGCAAGGGGCTGTTCTAGGAGATGAAGGTGCATCTGAGCAACCGACAAAAACTTCTGATGCCGCTGCTTCTGCTCTTGTCGGCCCTGCCCGTCCGTGCCGAACTGCGCGATCTGAGTGATCGGGAACTGTCTCGGATCGACGGCACGGGGATTGGCCTGGTGCTGGAAAATTTCACCTTTTCCCATGGTACGGACGAACCCGATACACAGGGCAACCAGGCCCGAATCTTCCGCCTCTCGGGGATTCGGAGTAGCGATGGCCGGGCCGTGGATGTCACGGTAAACCACCTCTATCTCTCCGGCACCGGTAGCAACTATGGGGAAAATCTGAATCCGGTGAATCTGGGACGCTTGCTGTATCCCTGGGAAATCGATGTGGTGGACGGCAACCGTCTTGGCTTGGCCGGCAAGGCCATATTGCAGCTTGCCGCCCCAGTCAAAGTGCCGATGGCCGAAGGGTTTGATTGCCTAGGTGCCCCGGCGCAGATGGGGAGTGGCACCTGCTCCAGTCGCCCGGCTACCGCCGGCCACGCGGGTGAGCGGGCGGACATGGGCCTGCAGATGAACGTGGCGGTGGGGGATGACCGATCGGCCAACATCAACCTGCATGCCCAAAGCGCGGTGGTGGATGGAAGCTATCTGCGCTTGTGGGGTGATGGCGATCGCCGGCAAATGGCCGGGCAGATTCGGCTGAATTTCTATACGCCGGAGCTCTCAATCACCGCCTGCGCCCAGGACGGTTCATCCTGTGGTTCCCGTATCCGAATGGCCGACTTCCAACTTGAGCTAGCCATTGGCAACCCCCTGCAGCCGGTGTTTTTCGATGTCGACGGCGGCGGCCATTTTGTTCTGGAGGTTGCGGCCATCCAACAGCCCGAGCCGGGTGACATTGGCGCGGATGGGCTGAGGGGCAGCAGTCAGGCAGAGGCCTGGGACTTTTACGAGCGCTACTACACCCGCCCCGATTACCGGAGTCAGCTGGCGATTGGTAATTTCAGCGTGGGTGACCGTGATTTCGGTTCCGCCCGGATCCAGGGCATGCTGGTCCAGCACCTGAGCATCCGTACCAAGGACTTGGGGCAATGAGCGCCCGTGGCCTCCTGCTGAGCGTGTGCCTGACGGCGGGTTTCCTGCATCAGTCGCCTGTCCATGCGGAACTGGCCGAACTGGGTGATGATGCGATGGCCCGGGTGTCCGGACAGGGCGGGATCTACTTGAGCGGCGACATCAGCATCAACGCGCTGGGCGGGCCCATCGAGAACAGCTACTTCGGGCGCTGTGACGACCGCCAGAAAACGTGTGGCGCACGTGTGGCTTATCGGCTGAGGGAAAACGGCGGCTGGATGGTGCTTGATGAAATCCAGGGTAACTTTGCCTTCGAAGGGCTGACGCTCAGGGTTCGCTCGATCGATTCCGGTTTCGGTGGAGATGGGGAACCGTTCAACGGCGAGGTACTCGAGTTGGGGCTACCGGACACCATTCGGTTCAGCGATGTCCGGTTCCGGATGGCGGCAAGCAGTACCGCGCGGCCAACCGACCCCGGCTTTCGGCAGACGGACATCTTTACGGTGGATATGCAGGGTGAAGTCCTGATGCGGGGCAATCTGCTCATATTTCCCTCCGGGGCACCTTAGGAGAGGATAGGTTGAGACACGGCCCTTGGCTTTTCCTGGTTATGGTATCCGGCACGACGCCGGTGCTGGCTGATTTGCAGCATCTGGATGATGAGGCACTGGCTGACGTGCGCGGGCAGGGCGGCTTCACTCTGGAAACCGAGCTCCAGCTTGGGCTGGACCGGCTGAGTTACCTGGACGATGGCCAGGCCATTCAGCTGGAAGGTTTACACCTTGGCAGCTCCGAGCAGGATGATCGCGGGGCCTATCATCAAGTTCGGGTGAACATTGACCACGGCGCTGCGTTGAATCTCGACTACCTGGTGACGGATCGCCGGATTGAATTCGGAGATGTCCGCTTGGCGGGTGCCCCGGGGGTTGGTATGGGCGGGGTGTTTTTTGATCATTCCCTGCAGGGCTCCTTCCGTCTGCGAGCCGGAGGGGTGACCGGCGGTGCCGGTTACAGCTTCGATAGCGCCTATACCATGACCGGTGGCCGGCTCGGCTATCGCACCAATGGTAATGAGGTGTTTCTGGATGACGTCTGGATGGACGTGGAAGCCTTGGGCATGACCCTGGACTTGGTCGGCACCGCCCTTCGGTTGGAGGCCCCGCATGTCCGGGGGCAATGGCGCGTGGGAGCGATTCGCTACAGTGACAACCCCCTGAACCACGGACGCAGTCGCGATCTCGGTAGCGGCGACTGGCTGCCCAGCTATGGGGGCTTGGAAGGAGACTACGAGCTCTCTACCATCACGCTGATCCAGGCCGGTGGCCGCCGTGGCGAGGGGGTGCGGCTGGACCATGAAGCCCGCTTGAACACAGCCGGTTTTATCTACCTTGACGATGGCCACCCGCTGGCGTTCAAGGATATCAGTGGCGATTTCCGGGTGAATGACCTGCGTCTGGATGTGGACGTGGATGGGCAAGGCCGCCCGGCTCTTGCACTGACGGCTACGGGCGTGGACGGGGCGCTTTCGATCGGCGCATTGGCGCTGGGTGACCAGGGGCAAAGCCTGGGGGCAGTCAACTTCCGATTCCTGTTTCAGGATCATATATTCGCCGGCAGACAGTATCGCAATGCAGTTTATCTTCAGGGCGGTGGTCATCCGGATGCCGGCCCCCAGGGCCTTCGTCTGGCGACAGAGTGGAGCCTGCCATCGGCGGATCTGAGCTACACGGACGATGGTCATCGAGTGGTGTTCAGCGGCCTGCAGTCCTGGGGGCAGGGGGATATCACAGTAAATGTCACCCGGTCGGGGGAACGTAACGGCACTCGCTTTTACGATGGCTTGCGGATCGGCTTCGAGGGCGTCAAGGCCGGGTACCGTATCAACGGACTGCGGGTTGGTGACGAGAACGCACCTCTGCAGGGCGGAACGGAACTTTTGCTTGCCCTGGGTGTGTATCCAGCTTACGAATTTGAGCTGGACGGGCAGGTGACGCTCGGCCCCGGCGGCGCCAGTGGCGAAGGGATACGTCTCAATTCAGACCTCCGTGTTGGCAACGGCCGGGCCGCGCTCATAGTGGCGCCCTATGACGAAGGGGCGGGCGAGGTTCCACAGAAAGGCCTGTGGATCGCAGACCTGGAGTACGAAGGCCATGTTCGGGAAATGACGCTGGATGTCACCGATGAAGGGTTGGCGCTGGTGCAGGGCGAAGCTTGGAGTACCTTGGATGTGGGTAATCTACGGCTGGGTGACAAGGACTCTGGGGCAAGTTTTGGACGGTTTGTGCTGGAACGGTATGAACAAGGCAGCGTCATGACCGTCGTTCCAGGCGGCGCCGGTGATGTGTGTATCGGTGGCCAGGGAAGTTCCGGGGCGAGCTGTGAGACATCCGGTGGCCGTTGGGAGGCCCGCGGTGAGCAGGGGATTACCGTCCGGCTCAAGCAGTTGCTGGTACCCGCGGCCGCTGACGGGCGCCGCAACGCGCTGACCTGGGAAGCACACCGTGCCCGGGACAGCCAGGGGAACGCGGTCAATGGGTCCGGTATGCGCCTGGTACTCGATGATATTCACACCTCCGACGGTGGCGATCTGGATGGTGCCGGTGCCGAGAGCAACGACTACGGCATCCGCACGGAGCTTGGTGTCGACGTCTACCAGACCCGAGTGGTGAAAAAGCAGAACGGTCCGGATTCCCTGGGGGTCCAGGGCAACCGGGGCGACGAGAAAATCATGGATCCGAGCGCACCCCAGGGGTACCGCTACGTGTCTAACCCTTCGGTGGAGCAGGCGGCGAACCGGCCGTTGGGGTTTGCGGTACAGGCGCGTACCCGATTCAAGGAGTTGTCGGTTCGATCCGTGGATCTGATCCATCCCACGGGAGGCCGTCAGACGGCGGTGTACGGTGTCCGGCTGCAGAATGTCGATCTCAGGGCCAATTTGACCGCTACGCCGATGCCCTGACCCCGGTGTTCCCCCTTTTGTGTTTTCTCGGTGGGTGGTGTTTAATCCGGCCTGATTCAAACCTTCAGGTCGGACGGATATCCCATGAGAATCCAGGCACTCATTTCCCTGCTCAGTGACCGTCATATCCACTCCGGGGAGTCCCTGGCACAGCAGCTTGGCGTCAGCCGGACGGCGGTGTGGAAACAGGTTCGCAAGGCCCAGGATGAAGGCTATGTCATCGAAACCATCCGAGGCCGAGGGTACCGTTTGCTGAGTTCGGTGGACCTGCTCGAGAAAGAGGCGGTTCTGGCGGACCTTGCGCCGGAGCTGAGGTCCGCCGTCCACCTCACCGTTCTGGACGAGGTCGATTCGACCAACGCCGAAGTGTTGCGCCGCTGGCCTGACGCCGGCAGCGCCATGCCGGTGTGCCTGGCCGATTGCCAGACCGCGGGCCGTGGGCGGCGGGGGCACGCTTGGCAGAGTCCCAAGGGTGAGAACCTGTACCTCAGCCTGGGGCTGACCTTTCACGGGGGTTTCGCCCTGCTGGACGGCCTGAGCCTGGTTCTGGGGGTGGCCGTGGCGGATACCCTGGAACAGTTGGGCGCGACGAATGTCGGTCTGAAATGGCCCAACGACATCTTCATCGGGGAGCGCAAGCTCGGTGGCATTCTGGTGGAACTCCAGGGCGAACTCCAGGAAGGGATCGTGCAGGTGATCGTCGGCATCGGGGTCAATGTCCACATGACTCGGGCGGAGCTGGTGGACCAGCCCTGGACCAGCCTGGCGGCGGCCTTCCCCGACCGGTCCTGGGGCCGCAACCAGCTGGCAGCCGCGCTCATCCAGGCGGTGCAGGCGTGCACGTCGGTGTTTGCCCGGCAGGGATTTCATGCCTTCCGGCCGGCCTGGCAGGCCCGGGACATTCATTTCGGCAAATCATTGCGGGCCCGTCAGGGGCAGCTGGAAGGCGTGGGGGCCGGAATTGATGACGCTGGCAACTACTTGCTGCGAACCGATGATGGCCTGGTGCCGGTCCGGTCCGGCGAGATCAGTCTCAGGGTGGTGTCATGAAACTGCTCATCGATGTGGGCAACAGTCGGCTGAAGTGGCAATTGCGGCGCCAAGGTTCCGTCGTTGCGCGGGGCCTCGGTGAATTGGCGGGAGCCGATCCGCTGACGGACTTTCCGCCGGCGGCGCCGGTCAAAGCTATTGCCATATCCGCCGTGACGGCCGATGAGGTGTTGGCGCCGTTGCTGCGTCATCTGGAACGGCGCTTCTCCGTGGAGCCCCGGTGCTACTGGGCTGAAGCTGGGCGGGGCGGGCTGCGCAATGCCTACGAGGATCCCCGCCGTATGGGCGCCGATCGCTGGCACGGTATGTACGGTGCCTGGCTGCGCCACCGGTCCGGTTTTGTGGTGGTGGATGCGGGCAGCGCGGTGACCCTGGATTATGTGGATGCCGGCGGGCAGCACCTGGGTGGCTTCATTCTGCCGGGGCAGGGGATGATGCTTCGGAGCCTTCGGCGGGATGTGGCGCGGGTGGTATTTAAGCCCGGCGAGGTACTGGACGACACGCCGGGCAAGAGCACCTCCGAGTGTGTGAACCATGGGCTTGCCTGGCTGCTAGCCGGGCTGGTGGAGCGTATCCAGCGGGATGCCGAAAGCCTGGGGCTGACGGACGTGATTGTCACGGGCGGCGACGCGCCTCGCTGGCTGGCCCTGGGGTTGCGGGCACGACACTGCGCCGATCTGGTCTTTGACGGTTTGGCGGCCATCGATGCTGAGGAGCAGGGCGCGTGAGGTGGCTGGCGTTCCTATTGCTCCTGGCCAATCTCCTGACCTGGCTGGGGGCCGGCTATCTGAGCCCGCCGGAGCGGTCAGTGGCGCCGGTGTCGGGGGGGCTGCCCCGTGTCGCCAGCCTGAAGCCCATGGACACACCGGCGGTGGCCACGGAGGAACGCCCGGACGAATCGCCACCGGACCGCCCGGAAATCCTGTGCGTCTCCTTGGGGTGGTTCGAATCCCGGGAGCGTGCCCAGGCGCTGCTTGAGCGGTTGCCGGCGCTGTCCGAGCCGACGTCGACCATTGTTGCATCGGAGCGGGTCCTGCCGCCGCTGAACTGGGTGTTGATCCCGCCGCAGCCCCGTGAGGAGGCGCTTCGTCAGTTCCGGGACATTCAGCGTCAAGGGATCGATTCCTACCTCGTCACCCAGGGGGAGTACCGCAATGCCATTTCTCTGGGACTGTTTGAGTCTCGGGATGCCGCAATATCCGTGCTTGAAGAAAAAAAACGTCAGAATCTCAATGCGGTACTAGTCAAATATGATCGAAATCAGATAAGCTACGCCCTCAATTTTGAGGCTGAGCGGAAACGCGCCGATACGCTGGTGCGGGCGGCCCAAACGGAATTCGGAGCGGATTTCGATTTCATCGAAATCAACCCCTGCAAAGGTGTTGCAAGGGCCGGAAAAAATCCGTAGTATACCGCCCTCGCTGACGAGGCGAATGTGAGCTGGCGTAGCTCAGTTGGTAGAGCAGCTGACTTGTAATCAGCAGGTCGGGGGTTCGATTCCGTCCGCCAGCTCCAATTAAAGGTTTTGGCAGATTCGCGGGAAGCGAGTTTGTACGGGAGGGGTTCCCGAGTGGCCAAAGGGATCAGACTGTAAATCTGACGGCATCGCCTTCGCAGGTTCGAATCCTGCCCCCTCCACCACTAATTGCTCGCGGGCATCGTATAGTGGCTATTACCTCAGCCTTCCAAGCTGATGACGCGGGTTCGATTCCCGCTGCCCGCTCCAATTTGGTTTTAATGCTCATGTAGCTCAGTCGGTAGAGCACATCCTTGGTAAGGATGAGGTCACCGGTTCAAATCCGGTCATGAGCTCCACTTTTTTATCCGGTCAACGTTTCGATCCAGGTTGATTAGGGGATTGGTCAAATGTCCAAAGAAAAATTTGAGCGTAGTAAACCGCACGTAAACGTGGGCACCATTGGTCACGTAGACCATGGTAAGACCACTCTGACCGCTGCCCTGACCCGTGTGTG
>NZ_MSCW01000015.1 GCF_001981305.1 Marinobacter lutaoensis
TGCTTTTATAACAGCCAACGGCTGCACAGTGGCCTTGGCTACCGGACTCCGATAGAGTTCGAGGGAATTAAATGATGGGGCGTGTCCAATTTATTGGGGGAAGTCCATTCCGGTCCTCGCGGACCTCCACCGGACCGGTTTGCTACGCTACGCTTCACAACCCGGCCGCTGAACATTGGCGTTAAATTTGAGGGAGCCTGTGCAAGACAATAGTTCGGGATTCGTCAGCACGCTGGAGTCACTTGCCCAAGCTTTTGTTGTTGCTTCGGTGCTGTGGATACTCTTTCTGGTCGTGGCTTGGCCCTTCATTCAAGTGTCGAGACTTGTTTTTTACGTAGTTTCCCTTGGAGCTATCAAACCGACGTATCGACAATCTCTGGAGCATCAGGGGATCGTGGGTTTGGCGATTCTGATTTTTGTGCCGCTTCTTTTCTATGTGCACATCGTTTACGGGGCAAGGCTCTATGGCAATCAGTCTGTACAGTGACAGTATTCACCTGACACATGCCCCCAGCGGGCACCCTATTTAAGCAGCTTTTTCGGCTGCTTTCGTGTTTCCAATTTTTGGCGGTTTCGGCAGGCCTTTTTTGAACACGGTGTAAGGCACGCGACCGTTCATATTCCGGCCCTGGTGTGGTCGCTTGGTGTTGTACTGGATGAGGTCGTCAGCCAGGTCTGCCTGCATCTCCTCGATGCTCTCATACCATTTCACGCGCCCCTGAACGCGGAAGTGTTCGTCCAGTAACGTCCGGTGAAGGCGTTCGATGATCAGCACCGTGGCGGAACCTGCCGCGATGGCTCGTGGGCGGGGCGGGTGTTTGGGCTTGGAGTGGGGGGGAGAATCCCTTGTACCCGAGGTGCCATCGCGGGTACTGGGCCACCCAATGGTACCCCCGGCAGGACTCGAACCTGCTACCTTCCCCTTAGGAGGGGGACGCTCTATCCAGATGAGCTACGGGGGCAAAACGACGGGAAGGCCGGTATCATAGCGGGCCTGGGCCTATGGCTCAAGTTGCGGCCTGGTGGGGTGTTTGCGGAGGGTGTTGTGTCCGAGACGGTGTCGTTGAGCATCATTGTGCCGGTGTGGCAGGAGGCCGCGGGAATCGTGGCTTCGCTGTCCGCGTTACAGCCCCTGCGCGAGGCGGGGCACGAGGTGATCGTGGTGGACGCCGGCAGTCCCGATGGCACGGCCGGGTTGGCGCGTCCGTTGTGTGACCGGGTGGTGACGTCGGGCCGGGGTCGGGCGGTGCAGATGAATGCCGGCGCCGGGGTGGCGCGGGGCAATGTGTTGCTGTTTCTGCACGCGGACACCCGGCTGCCGGCCTCGGCACCGGCCTGGCTGGCGCGTTTCGTGGCCAGTCCCCGGGCGTGGGGCCGGTTCGACGTGCGGCTCAGCGGCCGCCGGCCGCTGTTTCGGGTCATTGCCTGGTTTATGAACCGGCGGTCCCGGCTGACCGGCATTTGCACCGGTGATCAGGCCCTCTTTGTGCGCCGCGAGGTGTTCCAGGCGCAGGGTGGTTTTCAGCCCATTCCGCTGATGGAGGACATCGAGTTGTCCCGGCGCCTCAAGCGGGTGTCGCCACCGTTCTGCATCGCCGATCCCGTGGTCACGGACAGCCGCCGCTGGGAAACGTTGGGTCCCTGGCGTACGATCGTCCTGATGTGGCGGTTGCGCTGGCGTTACTGGCGCGGCGAATCGCCGGAGTCCCTGGCCCAGATTTACCGCTCGGATGTCCGTCATGCATCAAAATCCTGATACCGTCACCTCCGCCGTTTTTCTTCAGTTCGCGAAGTGGCCGGAGGCCGGCAGAGTGAAGACGCGCCTTGTTCCGGCGCTGGGCGTGGCGGGCGCGCTGCAGGCCCATGTGACCTTGGTGCGGGCGGTGCTCGACAATCTTTGCGCCACGGGCTACCCGGTGCAGTTCTGGTGGGACCGGGAGGTTCTGGACGCCGACCCCGGGGCGGAGCTCATCCTGGACGATGTGCGTGCGGCCGGTATCGGGCAGTGGGTGCAGCAGGGGGATACCCTGGGCGAGCGCATGACGGCGGCGCTGGGGGAGGCTCTGGCGACGTTCGAGCGGGCCGTGGTGGTGGGCAGCGACTGCCCGTCGGTGGATCCGGGCTATGCCCGGGATGCGGTATCGGCCCTGGCCACGCATGACGTGGTACTGGGCCCTTCGGACGATGGCGGATATGTGCTGATTGGCGCCCGCCGGGTGGTGCCGGACATGCTGGCGGGCATCGAGTGGGGGACCCCCGCCGTGCTGCGCCAGACCTGCGAGCGCCTGGAGCGTCTGGGGCTCCGTTACTGCCTGCTGGAGCCCCGCTGGGATGTGGACGAGCCCGAGGACTGGGCCCGCTTTCTGAAGATGGCGGGCGAAACTCAGCCCGCCGGCACCGCCGGCTGACGGGTCAGCTGCTCCAGGGCTGCCGTCTCGTCAAGCCCCTCGCCCCCGGTGGTGACCCGCAGGGCGTGCTGGCGTTCCAGCAGTGAACGACGCAGGGTATCGACCAGCTCGTCCCGGGTCACCGCCCGGATGGCTTCGGCCAGCCGCTGCCGCGAATCAAACCCGGTGGCCTGACGGTCGATTTCCCGCCAGTACCGGCCTGAGACGTCGCCCAGTTGCCGCTCCTTCTCCAAAAGTCGACTGATCACCGCCTGTTTTTCCCGTTGCAACTGAGCCTCGTCCAGATTCGACAGTCGGGCTTCGAACTGCTCCGCGAACGCCCGGACCGCGGCATCGATCTGTTCCGGGCCGGTGGCCGGTGATTGCACCACCAGTCCGAGTGCTGGTGTTTCCAACATTTCAAACGGAGTGGCGTAGACGATGTAGCCCAGCTGACGGTTGGTCCGGATGTCCTCGTAGAACGGGCTGCTGATCAGCTGTGCCAGTAACCGGAAGCGGGCCCGTTCCGCGAACCCGGTGTCGTCGCCCTGGAGATACAGGGTATAGCCGGTGTCCGGATGATCCACCGTCAGCGACACCCGGGTTTCACCCGGCGGCAGGCGCCGGACGTGGGACCGGGGAACGTCGGTTGTCCGGCTGCCCGACAGCGCCAGGGCGCGCACCTGTTGGGCTAGGTTCAGGGCCGAGGCTTCGGTGAGGTTGCCGTGGGCGAGGATCACCGGGTCTACCTCAGTCAGCAGGTTGTCGGCGAACGAGCGCAGCTCGTCGAAGGTGACCTCCCGGGCGGCCCTGAGTTTTTCCTCGGTACTCCAGGCGCCCTCGATCAGCGCGGTTTGCACGAACTCAGACGTCTGGTCCACGGGCTTGTCTTTGGCCCGGTTCTCGAGGCCGTCGATCAGGTTGCGCCGGGCGATCTCGAAACGCGATTCGGTCAGTCGCGGATGCGCCACCTGACCGAGGATGCGGGACACCAGGGTGTGCAGCTTGTCGCTGTAGCCGCCCACCCGGACGGTGATCCCCCGGAGGTGGGGGTACACGCTGTAGTTCAGGCCGGCCAGCCGTGCCGGATAGGCCCAGGCGTTGAGGTTGGTATTGATGGCATCGACCAGCAGCTGGGTGAGCACCGCGCTGCGGGCACTGGCCCGGGCCGCCGGTGTGCGCAGGCCGATGAAGACGTTGGCCTTGGGGGTGTCAAAACGGGTATCCCGGGCGAACCACAAGGCCAGGCCCTCGGGCGCGCCGAGGCGGACGGGATGGGGCATGCTGGCGCCGGCCACCAGATCCAGGTTGTCCGGGATGAATGGGTTTGCGTCGGGCAGATGGAGCTGTTCAGCCAGTGTTTCGGGGGCACCCTGCGTCAGTGCCGCTGGGTTCAGCGGCTCCCGTTGCCAACGGGTGTCGTACCAGCGGGTGACCTGGGGATCGGACAACGTTGGATTCGGCGCCAGCACGAACACCATGACGTTGTCGGGCGTGAGTCGGTCGAGGATGGCCCGGTACTGCTCCGGCGCGTACCGTTCCATCATCCAGGGAGCCCGGAGCAGGTCCCGTACCGGGTAGTCCTGGAGCTGGCTGGCCAGACGCATGGCTTCATTGACTGGCTCTCCCTTTTCCCGGAAACGGTAGTCGATCCTCGCCAGCTGCTGCATTTCCCGGAACCGCTGCTCGCTGATGCCCTCGGTTCGGATCCGGTCGATGTAGTCGAATACCAGGGCCAGGATGTCGTCCTGCCGCGACAGACCCTCGGGAGTCAGGGCCAGGCTCACCTCGAGGGTGGCGCCATAGCCGGTATCCATGCCCAGACCCGCGGACAGGCTTTCCGCCAGGCCGGCCCGCTTCAGCACGTCGAACAGGCTGCCCGGGCCTTCATGGCCCAGCAGATTGGCCACGTAGCTGGCGGGTTTAGTCTCGTACAGGGCCTTCTGGGAGGGAATGGGGAAGCTCAGGGTCAGCCTGCGGATGTCCCGGAGCGCTTCGGCGGTCACCTTGGACGGCAGCTGGTCGGGGCGGTACAGCGGCTGGTCGTGCCGCTTGGGCGCCAGGTGCCGGTTCGCGATGGCGCCAAACCGCGGGCGGACCATGGCTTCCAGTTCGTCCAGAGATTGCGGACCATAGACTGCCAGGGTCATGAGGTTGGCGGAGTAGTGGGTTTCCCAGAAGTGCACCAGGTCCGGGCGCAGCGGCCGTTCGTCGGTGTTGGCCAGGGTGGTGAGATTGCCCACCGCGAAGTGGCTGAAGGCGTGCTCCGGATTGCTGACGGCTTTCTCCACGGAGTAGAAGCGGCGGCCGTCGTCCCGTCGCTTGGCGGTGAATTCGGAATGCACAGCGTGACGCTCCCGGTCCACCAGCCCCGGGGTGAACCGGGGCGCGGCGAACTGCTGGGCGAAGCGGTCCAGGGCCGGTTCCAGGAAACGGGCGTCCACATCGAAGAAGTAGTTGGTGTCCTGGAATGCGGTAAAGGCGTTGTGGCTGCCGCCGTGGCTCTTGATGAACTGCTGATACTCCCCAGGTTCGGGGTACTTTTCGGTGCCCAGGAACAGCATGTGTTCCAGAAAGTGGGCCAGACCTTCCCGGTCCTCGGGGTCATCGCCGCTGCCGACGCTTACGTTCAGGGCGGCGGCCGCCTTATCGGCGGAGGGGTCGGACACCAGGATGGCCCTCAGGCCATTGTCCAGTTCCAGATAACGGTATTCGTTGGGGTCGTTCGGGCTTTTGACCGGCTGCTGGGCGGCTAGGACGATACCTGCGAACCACAACAGCAGCAGGCCAGTCAGAAGGCGCAGTGGTTGGGGCATGACAAAGTCCTCGGACATCGGGGCAATGAGCGGCCGGATCAGTGGATCCGAGCGTTACGGGTGCTTTCGGGTTGCTGGTCCAGGGTCTTCCTGGCCAGCTCCGCCGCCTGTTCGGCAGCCAACTGGCCGGAGGCGATGCGTTCGAGGACGGTCGCCATGATGGCCAGGGTCTGCCGGTAGTCGGCGAGTTCTGACTGAAAGGCCTGGTCGATGGCGTCGTAGACCGCCTGGATCTTTTGTTCCCGGGAGCCGGCGGCGCCGGCGGTGTCGTTGATGGCCTTCAGGCAGGCGCGGGCAATGGCGATGTAGCGTTCGGTGTTTGCGTTGTCTTTTGCCATGATGGTGTGTGTAACAAGCCTGTGTGAATGGTGACTGAGAGACTGCGGAACATGCGATAAGTTCCGGATTATGGCATTGCGCCGGCGGTCTTTCATGATTTTCGGGTTGCGACCGGCCGACCGCTCGCCCGTCGCCGTCTGTGCTAGTCTCTGACAAGGTGTGTCGTGACGCCTCCGGCCCCGCCGGAGTTGCCGGTTTTCGGGGGTTCTAGAGTAATAGCTCTATACAAAACAAAGAGTTACAGAGTAAAAGCTCTAAAAAAGTCCGATACATGAACGTTGCAATTAAGTACAATGCCAGCGTTTGCGAGACTCTACGACTTTAGTCGTAGATCGTTGGCATGGATAGATAACAACAGAGCAACAAGCAGGGTGACAATCAATGAACTACTTCCTTACGGGTGGCACGGGCTTCATTGGCCGTTTTCTGGTCGAAAAACTGCTGGCACGGGGCGGTACGGTCTACCTCCTGGTGCGGGAGCAGAGCCAGGACAAGTTGCGGAAACTGAGGGAACGGTGGCAGGCCGACGAGTCCCGGGTGATCGCGGTGCCCGGTGATCTGACCAGCAGCAATCTGGGCCTGGATGCCGACACGCTGGCGTCACTCAAGGGCCGGATCGATCATTTCTTCCACCTTGCCGCGGTTTACGACATGGGGGCCGACGCGGAAACCCAGCAGGCGGCCAATATCGAGGGCACCCGGGCCGCGGTGCAGGCGGCCGAGGCGATGGCCGCGAAGCGTTTCCATCATGTATCGTCGATTGCCGCCGCCGGCCTGTTCAAGGGCACCTTCCGGGAAGACATGTTCGAGGAGGCGGAAAAGCTCGATCATCCGTACCTGCGCACCAAGCACGAATCCGAGCGGGTGGTTCGGGAAAACTGCCGGATTCCGTTCCGTATCTACCGTCCGGGCATGGTCATTGGTCACTCCCGAACCGGCGAGATGGACAAGGTCGACGGCCCCTATTACTTCTTCAAGATGATCCAGAAGATCCGCCACGCGCTGCCCCAATGGGTCCCCACCATTGGCATCGAGGGCGGTCGTCTGAACATCGTTCCGGTGGATTACGTGGTGAATGCCATGGACCACATCGCCCACGCCGAGGGCGAGGACGGCAAGTGTTTCCACCTGGTCGACAGCGACCCCTACAAGGTGGGCGAAATCCTCAACATCTTCAGCGAGGCCGGGCATGCGCCGCGCATGGCCATGCGTATCGACTCGCGCATGTTCGGCTTCGTGCCGCCCTTCATTCGTCAGAGCCTGAAGAATCTGCCGCCGGTCAAGCGCATTGCCGGCGCGGTGCTGGATGACCTGGGTATTCCGCCGTCGGTGATGTCCTTCATCAAC
Organism: Marinobacter lutaoensis; assembly: GCF_001981305.1. Classification (GTDB taxonomy): domain Bacteria; phylum Pseudomonadota; class Gammaproteobacteria; order Pseudomonadales; family Oleiphilaceae; genus Marinobacter; species Marinobacter lutaoensis. The sequence continues at coordinate 6,890 of NZ_MSCW01000015.1, forward strand.
TATCCCACCCGCTTCGATGCCCGTGAAACCGAGCGGGTCCTGAAGGGGACCGGCATCGAAGTGCCCCGGCTACCGGACTATGCACCGGTGATCTGGGACTACTGGGAACGTCACCTGGACCCGGACCTGTTCAAGGACCGCACGCTCCGGGGCACGGTCGAGGGCAAGGTGTGCGTGGTGACCGGGGCGACCTCCGGGATCGGTCTGGCCACCGCCGAGAAGCTGGCCGAGGCGGGCGCCATCCTGGTGATCGGCGCCCGCACCAAGGAAAAGCTGGATGAAGTGGCGGCGGCGTTGGAAGCCAAGGGCGGCAACGTGCACGCCTATCCCTGCGATTTCTCCGATATGGACGACTGTGACCGTTTCGTGAAGACGGTGCTGGACAACCACGGCCATGTGGATGTGCTGGTCAACAACGCCGGCCGCTCGATTCGCCGCTCCTTGGCGCTGTCCTTCGACCGCTTCCATGATTTCGAACGTACCATGCAGCTCAACTACTTTGGCGCAGTGCGTCTGATTATGGGGTTCGCCCCGGCGATGCTGGAGCGGAAGCGGGGGCATGTGGTCAATATTTCCTCCATTGGGGTGCTGACCAATGCGCCGCGCTTCTCGGCCTATGTGGCCTCCAAGTCCGCCCTGGACGCGTTCAGCCGGTGCGCTGCGGCGGAATGGTCGGACCGGAACGTTACCTTCACCACCATCAACATGCCCTTGGTCCGCACGCCGATGATCGCCCCCACCAAGATCTATGACTCGGTGCCGACCCTGAGTCCGGAGGAGGCGGCGCAGATGGTGGCGGACGCTATCGTCTACCGGCCCAAGCGCATCGCCACCCGGTTGGGGATCTTTGCCCAGGTCCTGCATGCGCTGGCGCCGAAGTTTGGCGAAATTGTGATGAACACCGGTTACCGCATGTTTCCGGATTCGCCGGCGGCCGCAGGCAGCCAGTCCGGGGAGAAGCCCAAGGTATCCACGGAACAGGTGGCGTTTGCCGCGATCATGCGTGGAATCTACTGGTAAGCAATGGGCTTTCGGCCATGAAAAAACCCGCCTCGGCGGGTTTTTTTGGTTCAGGCTTCGTCCGGCTCGGGCACCGGCGGGGGCGGAAAACCGCCCAGGGCTTTCCAGCGGTTGACGATCTTGCAGAACAGGTCCGCGGTCTTTTCGGCATCGTAGGCCGCCGAGTGGGCTTCTTTGTTGCTGAAGGGAATGCCCGCGAGCTTACAGGCCTGGGCCAGTACCGTGTGGCCATAGGCCAGGCCGGCCAGGGTGGCGGTGTCGAAGGTGGAGAAGGGGTGGAAGGGATTGCGCTTGATGTCCGCCCGCAACGCAGCGGCAAACACGAAGCTGTGGTCGAAGGTGGCGTTGTGGCCCACCAGCACCGCGCGCTTGCAATCGTGCGTTTTCACGGCCTTGCGGATCGGGCTGAAAATCTCGCTCAGCCCTTCCCGTTCCGGCACCGCCTCGCGCTCCGGATTCCAGGGGTCGATGCCGGTAAAGTCCAGAGCGGACTGCTCCAGATTGGCTCCTTCGAACGGGTCGATCTGCTGCACATAGGTTTCGCCGCGATGCAGCCAGCCGTCGTCGTCCATGGTCAGCAGCACGGCGGCGATTTCGAGCAGGGCGTCCCGCTGCGGGTTGAAGCCGGCGGTCTCCACATCCACCACCACGGGCAGGAAGCCGCGGAAGCGCTTCGACATGGGGTGGGGTGCTTTGCTTTCGTCTGTCACTCGAACTCCGGTTATTGCGTTGGGAAATCGGTTGGCTGGCCTTCCAGGCGCCATTGGATGGTTTCGCCGGCCTTCAGGGGCACGATGGTGCCTCCTGCCAGCGGCAGTTCGGCGGGCATGGTCCAGGGCTCCCGAACCAGGGTGATGGTGTCTTGGTTGCGGGGCAGGCCGTAGAAGTCCGGGCCGTTGAAGCTGGCGAAGGCCTCCAGTCGGTCCAGGATGCCCAGTTCCTCGAAAACCTCCGCGTACAGCCCGATGGCACCGGGAGCGGAGTAGCAGCCGGCACAGCCGCAGTCGGATTCCTTGCGGTGCCGGGCGTGCGGTGCCGAGTCGGTGCCCAGGAAAAAGCGGGTGTCGCCACTGGCCACCGCGTCTCGCAGGGCCTGCTGGTGGCGGTTGCGCTTGAGCACCGGCAGGCAGTACAGATGGGGGCGGATCCCTCCCACCAGCATGTGGTTGCGGTTGTACATCAGGTGCTGTGGCGTCACCGTCGCCGCCAGGTTGCCGCCGTTGTGAGCGCGCACGAACTCGGCGGAGTCGGCGGTGGTGATGTGCTCCAGGACCACCTTCAGGGTCGGAAAACGGGCCAGGGTCGGGGCCAGGACCCGGTCCAGGAAGACTTTCTCCCGGTCGAAGATGTCGATGTCCGGATCGGTCACCTCGCCATGGACCAGCAGTCGCATATCGCACTCCGCCATGGCCTCGAGCACCGGGTAAATGTTGCGGATGTCGGTCACGCCGGATGCCGAGTTGGTGGTGGCTCCGGCGGGATAGAGCTTGGCGGCGACCACCCCGGCGGCATGGGCTTCGCGGATGGTTTCCGGCGTCATGGTTTCGGTCAGATACAGGGTCATCAGCGGCGAGAAGCCGGTGCCGGCTGCGGCCGCCAGGATCCGCTCCCGGTAGGCCAGGGCGGCGCTGGCGGTGGTTACCGGAGGCACCAGGTTCGGCATGATGATGGCGCGTCCGAAACAGGCGGCGGTTGCCGGGACAACGTCCTTGAGCACATCGCCGTCGCGTACGTGCAGATGCCAGTCGTCCGGGCGGGTTATGGTCAGTCGATCGGTCATGGGGACATCCGAAGGGCCAGGAAATTGGGCGGATTATACCAGAAGGCACCGCGTTGTTTTTGGCTACCGGCGCTAAAGAATTCGGCGAAGCGGCCGTTACCCGAGGCAAGTGAATGTAACTGTTGGGATTCCCTGGAAACCGGACTATGACCGACCGGCGTCGCAAATCGAGGTGGTGTACGGCACTGGCCCTGTGGGGGCTGGTGACGGCGGGTGCTCAGGCCGCCAGCTACGGTGCCGGCATCGAGAACAGCCAGTGGTACCTGTCCGAATCGGTGTTCGAGTGTACCCTGGTGCACGATGTGCCCGGTTATGGTCGCGCGTTGTTCCGGCACCGGGCCGGCGAGACGCTGTCGTTTCAGCTGGAGGCCCAGTCGGCCCTGATGAAACCGGGGCGTGGTCTGCTGATGGTGGAAGCACCGGCCTGGCGGCCGGGTGCGGCGCCACGGGAAGTGGGCATGGTGGAGGTCTCTGGGGAGCGCCGGCAGGTGTCGCTGGGGGCCCGTCAGGCCTGGCTGCTGGCCCAGGGGTTGCTGGATGGAATGCAGCCGACCCTCACCCGAACGTCCTGGTACGACGGCCGGCCGGTTCGGGTGCGGGTGTCCAACATTCATTTCGCGGCTGCGTTCCAGCGCTACCTTGATTGCAGCAATAACCTGCTGCCGGTCAACTATGATCAGATTCAGCGCTCCCGGATCCCCTTCGCCAGCGGCAGTACCCGCCTCTCCGAAGCCGACCGGAAACTGCTGGATGACATTGCCACCTACGTGCTGGCGGATTCGACCGTTGAACGGGTCTTCGTGGATGGTCACTCCGACCGTATCGGTAGCCGGATCGACAACCGGGCCCTGTCGGAGGAGCGCGCCAATGTGGTGGCGGAATACCTCAAGTCCCGGGGAGTCGACGAGGACATGATCACCGTACGCGCCCACGGCGACCGTTACCCCGTGTCCAATCGGCCCGCCGACAACCGCCGCACCACCATCCGCCTGCAGCGGGCAGGGGAGCGCCCGGAGTTCCAGCAGGCATCGGGCTACGGCGGCGGCAACGCGAGCTGAGCCGTCGCGGTGCGCTAGTAGACGGCGCTCAGCACCTCAAGATGGGCGGCCACGCTTTCCGCCAGGGCCCGCAGGTGATATCCCCCCTCCAGGGTTGAAATGACCCGGTCGTTGGCCGAATCGTGGGCCACGCTGACGATCATCTCCGTGAGCCAGCGGTAGTCCTCGACCTCCAGGTTGAGTTCCGCCATCGGGTCCAGCCTGTGGCCGTCGAATCCCGCCGATACCAGAACCACCTGTGGCTTGAAGTCCTGGAGTTTCTTCAGCCAGGCTGACTCGACGGCCTTGCGGTAGTCCGCCGCCGAACAGCCGGCCTCGATGGGGGCGTTGATGATGTTGGGGGCCTGCCGGTGGACGTGGGAGTGGGGGTAGAAGGGGTGCTGGAAGCTGGAGCACATCAGGATGCGTTCATCGCCGCTGACAATGTCCACGGTGCCGTTGCCCTGGTGCACGTCGAAATCAATGATGGCCACCCGCTCCAGGTGGTGGAAATTGAGGGCCCGCATCGCCGCCAGGGCAATGTTGTTGTAGAAACAGAAGCCCATGGACTTGCTGCGCTCGGCGTGGTGGCCCGGCGGGCGGGCGCAGATGAAGGCATTGGTGACCTGACTGCTCATGACCATGTCCACCGCCTGGATGTTGGCGCCGGCAGACAGGCGGGCGGCGCGGAGCGTGTCCGGCATCAGCGCGGTGTCCGGATCGGTGAACACCCGGCCCCGGGTCGGCGCCATCATCTCCAGCTGCTGCAGGTATTTCTCGGGGTGCACCGTCAGCAGTTGATCCCGGGTGGCTTCCTCCGGACGGACCCAGTCGAGCTTCTGTTCCAGGCCGGTGTCCGCCAGGTAGGCGAGGATGGTGGATATTCGCTCCGGGGATTCCGGATGTTCCGGCCCCATGTTGTGTTTCATGCAGTCATCGTGGGAAAAGAAAGCGGTGGTCATACGTCTCTGAATGCCCCGGGTGTGCTTGTATTTTATTCAATCTTATCAGGGAAACCCCGCGGGGGGCGTATTTCTTTGGTCTTATGGGCGCGATAGCCGATTTACATCAATCGCAGAACGCCTAAGATAAGATATACAGTGATAAGTAACCTGTTTTATTGACATTATCATCCGAGTCGCCCCGCGGCGCGCCCTGAGGAGTCGGCCTTGAGTACACGGTATCTGGAAAGCCTGTTCAACCCCAGCTCCATTGTCGTGATCGGGGCCTCCGAACGGGCCGACAACCTCGGCGGCATGGTGCTTCGCAATCTGCTGGGGGGCGGTTACCCGGGTCAGCTGCTGGTGGTGAACCAGAGCGGCTACGACAACGTTCACGGCGTGCATTGCGTGCCTCGGGTCTCGAAGATGGAGTTCACGCCGGAGCTGGCGATCATCTGTACGCCGCCGGATACGGTGCCGAAGCTGGTGAAGAAGCTGGGGGAACTGGGCGTGCGCACCGCCATCGTGATGACCGGGGGAATGTCCCGGACCCACAGCAAGACCGGCCAGCCGCTCATGTACTCGGTCCGGGAGGCCGCACGGGAGACGGGGCTGCGGGTGCTGGGGCCGAATACCATCGGCCTGATGGTCCCGGCGCGCAGCCTGAACGCTACCTATGCCCACATGGGGGCCATTCCCGGGCGCGTCGCCTTCATCGGTCAGAGCGGTACCATCGCCAGCTCGGTTCTGGACTGGGCTTTCGCCCGGGGCGTCGGTTTTTCCTACTTTCTGACCCTGGGCGACGGCATGGACATTGACCATGACGACCTGATCGATTATCTGGCCCAGGACTCCCAGACCCGCGCCATTCTTCTGCACATCGAGAATGTGCCCAACCCCCGGCGTTTCATCTCGGCTGTCCGGGTGGCGTCCCGGACCAAGCCGGTTATTGCCGTCAAGTCCGGCCGGGTGCCCGAGTCTGAATGGATTCCCCATGCCCTGCCGGCCGGCCTCAAACGCAGTGATCCCATCTACGATGCCATGTTGCGACGGGCCGGTGTGTTGCGGGTGGATGGCCTGGGGCAGATGTTCGATGCCTTGGAAACCCTGACCCGGATGCGCCCGCTGCGCCGGGAGTCGCTGGCCATCATGGCCAACGGTGTCGGCCCCGGCGTGCTGGCGGTGGACCGGCTGGCGGACCTGGGCGGAGAACTGGCCAAACTGTCGGAGCAGACCGTCGAATCGCTGGCCAAGCTGCTGCCGCCATACTGGACCCGGAAAAACCCCATCGACCTGAACTACGACGCCTCGCCGGAACTATACGCCAACGCCATCAAGATCCTGGCAAAGGACCCGGAAGTTGCCAACGTGTTGGTGATGTACGCCCCGAGTCTGACCGAGGACAGCCTCCGAATCGCCGATGCGGTGGTGCAGGCATCCAAGGGAACGCGGCTGAATGTGTTCACCTGCTGGCTGGGCCAGAGCACGGTGATGGACTCCCGGGAGGAGTTCTATCGGGCCGGTATCCCGTCCTTCTTCAACCCGGAGAAGGCGGTGATGGCGTTCATGCAGCACGTCCGGCACCAGCGGGTGCAGCGCCTGCTGACGGAAACCCCCGAATCCTTCACCGACCACTTTGCGGACCGGGTCCGGCCCCGGCGCCTGGTGGCCAATGCGCTGCGTTCCGGGCGCAGTTATCTGTCCAACCGGGAAGCCCGGGAAGTGGTGCGGGACTATGGCATCAACACCATCGATACCCTCTACTGTGACGATGTGGAGGAAGTCCTGGAGGTGTTCGCGGTGGAACGACGACCCGTGGACATCTCCATCATCCACGAGCAGGTGTGTCATCCGTTCCTGGACTTGAGTCCGAGCCAGCGGCGCTACAAGGGCACGGTGAAAAAACTGAACAGCGAAGCGGCCATCATCGACGGCTGTCGCTTTCTGATGGACGAGTATCAGGAGCATTTTCCCGACAGCGGTTTCATCGGTTTTGCGGTGCAGTATTCCTACCAGCACGTGGGCGGGGTCGAGTTCAGTGTCGGTATTACCCGGGACGAGCAGTTCGGCCCGCTGGTGGTGTGTGGTGCCTCCGGTGCGCAGATCAATGTCATGACCGACCGCCAAATCGCGCTGCCGCCTTTGAACATGGTGTTGGCCCGGGAACTGCTGCGGCGGACCTACATGTACAAGCTGCTCAAGGAGCACAGTCTCAAGCCCGAGGAGGATATCCGGGCGGTGGCGGAAACGCTGGTGACGCTGTCGCAGATCGTGATCGACATCCCCCGGATCAAGGGGCTGGAGATTTCGCCGCTGCTGTTTAACGAGAAGGGGGCGGTGGCGGTCAATGTTGCCATCGACCTGGACGAGAAACCCAGCAAGCCGATCATCCAGCCGTATCCCCGGGAGCTGGAAGAGTGGATTGTGCTGCCCAAGTCCGGGCGTCGTGTGATCATCCGTCCGGTGCTGGCGGAGGACGAGCCGACCCACCGAGCCTTTCACGAGCACCAGTCGCCGGAGTCCATCCGCTACCGTTTCTTCCAGTACCGTAAGCATTTTTCCCGGGAGGACGTGGCGCAGATGGTGCAGATCGACTACGACCGGGAGATGGTGTTCATCGCCAACGCGCCAAAGGAGGACGGCGAGGGGGAGGAAACTCTGGGGACCGTCCGTACCTGGACCGACGCCGACAACCTCCGCTGCGAATTCGCCGTGATGGTGGATGACAAGATGAAAGGCGAGGGCCTGGGGCTGGCGCTGATGCGCAAAATGATCGACTACTGCCGCTCCCGGGGCACGGTGGAAATGGTGGGCAATGTGCTGCCCGACAACCGCCCGATGTTGCGGCTGGCCGAGCAGCTGGGGTTCGAGATCAAGTACAACCCAGACGAGGAGGTCATGGACCTGCGCCTGGTGCTGAACGAGCCCGAGAAGGACTGGCAGAAGGAGCGCCTGCGCAGGGGCGGCGCTCACCTGTAGCCTCAGTCCTCTACAATGGCCGAGCGGTCCTCGCCGCCGAGAGCGTCGAGCAGGCCCGGAATCAGCCGCGACAGTTCCAGGGTCATTAGGGTGAAGGCGGTGTCGAAGCGGGCAACGGCGTCGTCACTGTCCACAGCCTCCAGCTGTTCCTGCAGAGTGTCCCCGAACTTCAGCCGGCGCAGCGCGAGTTCTTCGTCCACCACGAACGACACGGTGTCGTCCCAGGTCAGAGCCAGTTTGGTCACCTGCATGCCGGCTTCCAGGTGGTTGCGGATTTCATCGGCTTTCAGATCAAGGCCGCGGCAGCGCACCACGCCGCCATCTTCCGACGGATCCTTGAGTTCGCATTCGCTGCCCAGGCTGAGACTGGACGGCAACGGAAGGCTGCCATTGAGCCAGCCGGTGAAGGTGAAGGCCGGTGCCTGTTGCAGCGCGGGCGGGCGCACCGGCAGCGAACCGATGCTCTTGCGCAGGGCCGAAGCCAGGTCTTCCGCCTGCTTGGCGGAGCCGGCGTCCACCACCAGCACCCCGTCTTTGGGTGACAGGTAGGCGTAGCCGCGCCGGTTTCTGGAAAACGCCTTGGGCAGCATCTCCAGCATGACCTGCTCCTTGATCTCGTCCTTTTCCTTGCGCCGGACTTTGCGCCCCTGCTCCAGTTCGATGGCCTCGGCCCGTTCCTCCACCGCTTCCTTGACCACGGGGCCGGGCAGGATTTTCTCTTCCTTGCGCAGTGCGATCAGGAGGCAGCCGTTGGCGCTATGGACCAGTTGCTGGCCGTGCTTGCCCAGCGGCGGAACCCAACCCTGCCGGCTGGTTTCCTGAGGACCGCAGGGTTTGAAGGCGTCCGCCTGAAGCTGGGACTCCAGGGTCTCCGGATCAATGTCGAAGGGCTTGGTGAATCGGTAGACTCGGGCGTTTCGAAACCACATCGGGTAGGGTCCTTGCGTTGGATTGGTGTCGATCGGGTGTTAATGGGGGCGGGGATGATACGGCCATCGGACGATGGCCGTAAAGTGACGGGGATGGCGCTAGATCTGCAGGATCTCGACCAGAATGGTCTTGATGATAAAGCCCACCACGCCGGCGCCCAGTACGATGAACAGGGCGATGGTGCCAAAACGGCCCGCCTGGGATTTTTTGGCCAGATCCCAGACGATGAATCCCATCCAGGCGATGAGGCCGGTCAGCAGAACCAGCATGGCCACCTGGGAAAAGACAGCTTCGTTCATAGACAGCTCCGATACCAAAAGAACTTATGAGTGATCGCGTAGAAAAACCCAGTTGTCCCTGTCGGATTGTTCCTCGCTGAAGTAGTAGCCTTCCAGGTCAAAGCCCTTGAGATCGTCCGCCTGGGTGATGCGGTTCAGGATCGCGTATCGGCACATCAGGCCGCGGGCTTTCTTGGCGTAGAAACTGATCATTTTGTACTGGCCGTTCTTCCAGTCCTTGAACTGCGGCGTGATCAGTCGTCCCTTGAGGGCCCGTGTGTTCACGCTCTTGAAGTACTCGTTGGAGGCAAGGTTGACCAGCACGCCATCGTCCTCCGCCAGCAGACGGTTCAGTTCGTCGGTGATCCGGTTGCCCCAGAACGCGTACAGGTCCTTGCCCCGGCGGTTCTCGAACCGGGTGCCCATTTCCAGACGGTAGGGTTGCATCAGGTCCAGCGGCCGCAGGAGCCCGTACAGTCCGGACAGCATGCGCAGGTGTTGCTGGGCGAAGGTGAAATCGTCCTCCTGGAAGCTGCTGGCGTCCAGACCGGTATAGACGTCGCCCTTGAACGCCAGAATGGCTTGGCGGGCATTCTCCGGTGTGAATGGGGTGTGCCAGGTGCGGAAGCGCTCGGCGTTGAGCTGCCCCAGTGCGTCGCTGATGCCCATGAGGTTGCTGATCTGGTGCGGTTCCAGCGTCTTCAGCTGGTCCACCAGTTCGCAGGCGTCGTCCAGAAAGTCCGGTTGGGTGTAGGTCTCGGTGGCCCGCGGGCTCTCGTAGTCCAGGGTCTTGGCGGGGGAGATAACCATCAGCATGTCAGACAATCCTCATTGCAGAAAGGCCAGCAGCTGGTCCCGGGTGAACGGCCAGTCCAGCTCCGCCCCGGTGTCGTCCCGGCGCAGCACCGGGATGCGGGTGCCATAGCGGGCCACCAGCGCTTCCGACTGGGCGATATCCACCACATCCACCGGTAGGGGTTCCGGCATGGGCGTGTTCACCAGCAGGGCTTCGGCCAGTTCGCACAGGTGGCACTGGGCGGTGGTGTAGAAATACAGCTGCATCACGTTTTCGGTTGCGCGTCGAATTGCTGCCCGGTGATGCCCTTGCTGTCCGGCCCCATCAGGTAGAGGTAGATCGGCATCAGCGCTTCCGGCGCCGGGTTGCTATCCGGGTTTTCCGCCGGGTAGGCCCGGGCCCGCATGTTGGTCCGGGTGGCCCCCGGGTTCAGACTGTTGACGCGAATGTTGTTGCGTTCGTCGTCCAGCTCATCGGCCAGCAGCTGGCTCAGGCCCTCGATCGCGAATTTCGATACGGCATAGGCTCCCCAGTAGGCCTTGGCCTTGCGGCCCACACCGGAGGAGGTGAAGATCATCGAGGCATCCTCCGACTTGCGGAGCAGGGGAATCATGGCCCGGCTGAGCAGGAACGGCGCCGTCGCGTTCACCTGCATCACCTTGTTCCACATGTCCGGATCGTACAGCTCCACCGGGCTGCGGTTGCCCAGGATGGCGGCGTTGTGGAGCAGACCGTCGAGGCGGCCGAAATTGTCCTCGATGGTCATGGCCAGTTCTTCGTAATCCTTGGTGATGGCCCCCTCGAAGTTCATGGGCACGATCGCCGGTTGCGGATGGCCGGCCGCCTCGATTTCGTCGTAAACCTCTTCCAGGTGTGCCACCGTCCGGCCCACCAGAATCACGGTGGCGCCATGAGCGGCATAGGCCTTGGCGGCGGCCCGGCCGATACCGTTGCCGGCACCCGTCACCATGATGATACGGTCTTTCAGAAGGTCGGGCGGTGCCTGGTAGTCGTGCATAACCTGTCTCCGTTGTCGCTGTCGCCGGCTTGCCGCCGGGCACGGAAAATCGTTGGGCGCTATTGTAACAGCTTTGCCAGGTCGTTGACGGTGTCGGCAATGAAATCGGCCTGCCAGCTGTCCACCGCGGCCGGTTCCTCGATGTAGCCGTAGCGCACCGCCACGGTGTGCATGCCGGCCCGGCGCCCGGCCTCGATGTCCCGCTCGTGGTCGCCGACGTAGACGCTGGCATGGGCCGGCACGCCGAGGCGATCGCAGGCCAGCAGCAGTGGTTCGGGGTGGGGTTTGCGCTGGCGGACATGGTCCGGGCAAATCAAAGTGGCGCAGCGTTCGGACAGGCCCAGTGCCCGGACCAGGGGATCGGCAAAGCGGGCCGGTTTGTTGGTGACAATGCCCCAGGGAATGGCGTGGGCCTCGAGGCTGGCCAGCAGTGCGTCCATGCCCTCGAACAGGGTGGTTTCCTGGGTCATGCCCGCTTCGTAGAGGTCCAGGAAGGCAGTATGCCGTTCCTGATAGTCCGGATGATCCGGTTCTATCCCGAAACCGACCTGGATCATGGCGCGGGCGCCGTTAGAGACGGAGCGGCGGATGTGCGCCGCTGGCAAGGGCGGCAGGCCATGCCGCTGGCGCAGCTGGTTGAGGCAGCGGATGAAGTCCGGGGCCGTGTCGATCAGCGTGCCATCGAGATCGAACAGCACGGCCGCCGGGCGGCGGTCATCGGTCGTCACGGGCATCCTGGGCGTGCATCAGATAGTTCACGTCGACATCCCGGCCCAGCTTGTAGGAACGGGTGATCGGGTTGTAGGTCATGCCCGTCAGATCGCGGATTTCCAGCCCGGCCTGTCGCAGGTAGTCGGACATTTCCGAGGGGCGGATGAACTTGCGCCACTCGTGCGTACCCTTGGGCAGCATCTTCAATACGTACTCGGCGCCGACGATGGCAAACAGAAAGGATTTCGGGTTGCGGTTGATGGTGGATACAAACAGGTGGCCGCCGGGCTTGAGCATGGCGGCGCAGGACTGGATCACGGACGCGGGCTCGGGCACATGCTCCAGCATCTCCAGGCAGGTAACCACGTCATACTGTCCGGCGTGCTCCGGGTCCCGGGCCAGGGCCTCGACGGTGGTCCGGCGGTAGTCCACCTGGATGCCGCTTTCCAGGCCATGCAACCGGGCCACGGAAAGCGGAGCCTCGCCCATGTCGATACCGGTCACGTGGGCGCCACGCTGGGCCATGCCTTCGGACAGCAGGCCACCGCCACAGCCCACATCCAGGACACGTTTGCCGGCGAGGCTGGCCCGTTCATCAATGTAGTTCAGCCGCAGCGGGTTGATGTCGTGCAGGGGCTTGAATTCGCTGCTGGGGTCCCACCAGCGGCTGGCGAGGGCCTCGAACTTGGCGATTTCGTTACGGTCTACGTTCTGGTCGGTCATGGTTGTCTCTGCTCGAACATCGGGAAATTCAGTCAGCGGGCGTTGCGCTGGCGTATCCGGTCGCGCCACGCCCGCACCGCGGGCATCAGCGCTTCCAGGTCCAGTCGGGTCAGCTCGCCGTCCCGCAGTTGCGGTACCCCGTGAATCCAGCTGTGGCTCACCGCTCGGCCGTGATGGCTGTAGACGAGGTGGGACGCTGGATCATAGACCGGCTGTAGGAACGGGTCGCTGAGGTCGATGGCGATGAGGTCGGCGAGCTTACCGGCCTCCAGTGAACCCAACTCGTGCTCCCGGCCGAGGGCCCGGGCGCCGTGGAGGGTGGCCATGGCCAGGGCCCGGTGCGCGGACAGGGCGCTGGCGTCGCCGGCGACCACCTTGGCCAGCATGGCGGCGCTGGCCAGTTCGCCGAACAGGTCAAGGTCGTTGTTGCTGGCGGCACCGTCGGTGCCGATGGCGACATTGACTCCCCGGTCCATCAGCGCCTGAACCGGGCACAGGCCGCTGGCCAGCTTCAGGTTGGATTCGGGGCAGTGAATCACGTGGGCACCGGTGTTCGCCAGCAGTGCCAAGTCTGAGTCATCCACCTGGGTCATGTGTACGCATTGGCTGCGGGGGCCCAGCAGGCCGGCCCGGGCCAGTCTGGCGCTGGGGCGTTGCCCCAGGCGTTCGATGGCATCGCTGACTTCAAACGCGGTTTCGTGCAGATGGATCTGGATGCGGGCTCCGGTGGCCTCCGACAGTGCCCGTACCTCCGACAGGGGACCATCGGAAACGGTGTAGGGCGCGTGCGGACCAATGGCCGGCATGATGAAGTCGTCCCCCCGCCAGGCGTCGATCAGGTCGGCGCCCTTGCGCAGGTATTCTTCCGGTCCCGAGCCCCAGGCGGTCGGAAAGTCGATTACCGGGAAACAGATCTGGGCCCGCATGCCCAGGTCCCGGGCCGCCTGGGCGGCGACCTCGGGGAAGAAGTACATATCGGAGAAGGTGGTGGTGCCGGTGCGTAGCATTTCCGCCATGGCCAGGCGGGTACCGTCCAGGATGAAGGATTCGCCCACGAAGGCTTGCTCGGCGGGCCAAATGTGGTCGTTGAGCCAAGTCATCAGGGGCAGGTCGTCGGCCAGGCCACGGAACAGCGCCATGGCGGCATGGCCGTGCATGTTGATCAGGCCAGGCATGACCACATGCTGGTTCAGGTCCAGGGTTTCCCGGCACTGGTACTGCCGGTCGGCCTGGGCTCGGGGCAGCAGGTCCAGGATGTGGGAACCCTTCAGGATAAGCGCGTGGTCTTCCAGAACGGTGCCCTCGGGCACGATGGGGATGATCCAGCGGGCGTTGATTCGGGTATCGGCCTGGTTCTGGGAGCTTGCCGTGGTCATGGAACTGCCTGTCAGCTGAGGCGCCTGGGGCGCCGGGAAATGAAGCGTCGCGGGGAAGTATAACCAGCGGCCGGGGCAACGACTACCCTGGCAAAATAGTTGGTCACGGCCGGCAGCTTCGTCGGTATACTGCCGCTTTTCGGTGAACACGAACGGGAGTTGCCAAGCATGGCGAATGAATCTGAAGCAACCGGGCGCAACATCGGCACCGTGGCCCTGCGCTGGGATGGCCAGTCCCTGGCACTGCTTGACCAGCGTCTGCTGCCGGCGGAGGAACGCTGGATGACGGCGGAGGGTGCAGCCCGCGTGGCCCAGTGCATCCGTGACATGGTGGTGCGAGGCGCGCCGGCCATTGGTATCAGCGCCGCCTATGGAGTGGCGCTGGCGGCGCGTCATGCCGGGGCCGACTGGCGTGGCGAGATCCGGCACGCACTGCGGGCGCTGGCCGAGTCGCGGCCGACGGCGGTTAACCTGTTCTGGGCGTTACAGCGGATGGAGCGGGTATTTGAAGCCTGCGCCTCCCGGGAGGAGGCGGTGGCGCGCCTCGCCGCCGAGGCGGAGAGCATCCACCGGGAAGACCTGCAGGCCAATCTGACCATGGCCGACCAGGCGCTGGCGGTGATGGCCCCGGAGGCCCCGCTGGAGGTGCTGACCCACTGCAACACCGGCGCCCTGGCCACCGGTGGCTATGGTACCGCCCTGGGGGTGGTCCGCCGCCTCCATGAGGCTGGCAAGCTGGCCCGTGTCTACGCGGATGAAACCCGGCCCTGGCTGCAGGGCAGCCGGCTGACCGCCTGGGAGCTGGCGCGGGACGGCCTGCCCGTGGTGTTGAATGCCGACGGTGCCGCAGCCTCGATTCTGGCGCGCGGGCAGGTCAGCTGGGTGGTGGTGGGCGCGGACCGGATCACCGCCAACGGCGACGTGGCAAACAAGATCGGCACCTACAGCTTGGCGGTACTGGCGCGCCACCATGGTGTGCGGTTCATGGTGGTGGCCCCGTCGAGTACCGTGGACATGTCGCTGGCCCGTGGTTCGGACATTCCGATCGAGGAGCGGGAGGGCTCCGAGGTCCGGGAAATCCGGGGCATGGCCCTGGCGCCGGCGGACGTGCCGGTCTACAACCCGGTGTTCGATGTGACGCCGGCACACCTGATCGACGTCATCGTCACCGAGAAGGGTGTGGTCCGTCAGCCGGGGGAGGCTGGGATGCGGGCGCTATTTGGCTGATTTCCCGCCGGATTTTCGCGGGCTCCGTCCGGGGCCGGGTTCGAGGTCGGTGAGCTGTTGGCGCAGTTCCCGCACCTGCCGCTCCTGTTCCTCAACGAAGTGCAGTGACATCTCGAAGCTCTGGCGGGTGAACTCCAGCACCCGCCGGAATCCCTCATCCGACAGGTTCCGGGCGTCGTCGTGGCTGCGGAAAATGTTGATGAACTCCCGCTCCCGCTCGAACTGCAGCGGCAGCTTGCCGATGCCCCAGTCGTCCAGGATCCGCCACACGTCCGGGTTGTAGTTGCGGGTGGTACGAAGAATGAACGGAATGGGATCATTGCGGGCGATCAGCGCCGCCAGCCGGAGGATCAGTTCGAAGGAAAGGGTGGCGGTGCCGTTTTCGATGGCCTCCAGCACCGATTTATCCTTCAGGTTCAGCGCCTCGCTCATTTCTGCCAGGGTCAACCCGGCCACTTCGCGGATGTCCTTCAGGGACTGGCCCGCGAGCAGCATGGCGCGCAACTGATCCTGGGATCGGACCAGCGCGCGGCCGACCCGTAACGAGGTATCGGTGGCTCGCAGGCCCAGGCGCCACATGGAGCCGGGGAGCTGGAGCAGGCGTTCGACCAGAGACTCCGGAGCCTCACCGGAGGTCGTTGCCCGTTCGGCCATATCCAGAGACTGCATCGCGTGCAGGGCATCCAGCAGCATTGCCCGGATTTCTCGGGCATTGGCCGGTTCGGTGCTGCCCGGCTCCCGGGACGCGGTCATGGTGGCCGTGGCCGGTTATTGGGGGCTGGCCTGGGCCGCCAGTTGCCGGGGCTCGAGAATCGATGCCATGCGCTTGTCCAGGTCCAGCATGTCAGCCATGATCTGACCCCCCTCACGGATGATGAAGTCCAGTTCCTCGTCGGTGGTGTTCAGGTCCGCTGCCTGGGCGTCCTGCCACTCATCCAGCTCCTCCAGGGACTTGAACGGTGGCTCGCCCCGCAGTTCCCGGCGGGCGTTGGCGATGCTGAGGCGGACCGTTTCGATGCGGTCGTGCTCGGCCTTACGTTTTTCGTAGTTGAGGCTGACGGTTTCCATCTGCCGCTGCTGTTCCAAGAACTCGATCTCCCGCTGCAACAGCCGGAATTCCGGGCTGGCGGCAAAACGTTCTTCGTGACGCTTGCGCAGCTCGCCAATGATCGCGCTGAAATCGAAATAACGGGTGTGGGGCACGGCCTCGATCTGGTCCCAGGGCAGGGCGTGCTCCAGGGCATCCTCGCCGATGCGTGTCTTGTCGATGCGGGAGGGAATTTCGATGTCGGGAATCACGCCTTTGTGCTGGGTGGAGCCGCCGGATACCCGATAGAACTTGGACTGGGTGATCTTCAGCTGGCCATGGTTCAGCGGTCGCACTGCCTGTACCGTGCCCTTGCCGAAGGTCTGGGAGCCCACCACCAGGCCCCGGCCATAGTCCTGGATCGCGCCGGCGAAGATTTCGGAGGCCGAGGCGCTCATGCGGTTGACCAGTACCACCAGCGGTCCGTCGTAGGCCACCGAGGGGTCGTCGTCATTCAGGACCTGCACGTCGTTGTTGGCGTTGCGGATCTGGACCGTGGGGCCGTCCTCGATGAACAGGCCTACCAGGTCATTGGCTTCATGCAGGGCACCCCCCCCGTTGTTGCGCAGGTCGATCACCAGGCCCTGAATGCCTTCCTGTTTCAGCTCCGCAATGAGTTTGCGTACGTCCCGGGTGGTGCTCTTGTAGTTGGGGTCGCCCGCCTGCATGGCCTGGAAATCGGCGTAGAAGGTGGGAATGGTGATTACGCCGATGGTGTAATCCCGGCCGTTCCGGTCAATGTGAATGACGTCCTTGGAGGCGCTCTGCTCCTCGAGTTTGACCTCGTCACGCTTGATGGCGATGGTCTTGGTCATGGTTTCGTCGGAGGCATTGGCGGGAATCACCTCCAGGGTCACCGTGGAATCCCTCGGGCCCCGGATCAGGTCCACCACCTCGTCCAGGCGCCAGCCGATCACGTTGACCGGAGCCTCGCCTTCCTGGCCGACGGCGACAATGCGGTCCGCCGGTTGCAGCTGGCCTTGTTTGGCGGCCGGTCCGCCGGGCACCAGGCGCACCACCTTGGTGTATTCGTTGTCCGATTGCAGGACCGCGCCGATGCCCTCCAGGGACAGACTCATGTTGATGTTGAAGTTTTCCGAGGTGCGGGGCGAGAAATAGGAGGTGTGCGGATCCCACATGCCGGCGAAGGCGTTCATGTAGGCCTGGAAGGCGTCCTCGCTGCGGGCCTGGTAGGCTCGCTTGAGCTGCCCCTCGTAGCGCCGGCGCAGGTTCTCGGTGATGGTGTCGTCATCGGTGCCGTTGAGGCGCTGGGCAAGCACGGCATTCTTGATGCGGCGAATCCACAGCTGGTCGAGGGCGGCGGTATCCGGCTCCCAATCCGCCTTGGATCGGTCCAGCAGAATGCTCTCGTCCTTGGAAAAATCGAGAGTGTCAATGCCCTGATCGATCACCGACAGGGCGAACTCCAGGCGTTCGATGATGCGCTGCTGCACCAGATTGTAGATGTCGAACGCGGGTTGCAGTTGCCCGGTTTTCAGTGCCGAGCCCAGCTGGTGCTTGATGCGGTCGAAGCGCTTGATGTCCTGTTGGGTCAGGTAGATCCGCTGGCCGTCCAGGTAATCCAGATAGGTGTAGAACACGTCGCTCGACAGTTCGTCATTGATCTGGAGATCCCGAAAATGAGTGAACTGCAGCTGTCGGGCGATCAGAATGTTGGCCGGGGCCTGCTCGATGGTGGGGGCCACCGGTTCATAGTGCAGGGTGTCGTCGATCTTGGCCTGCAGCCCCATGGGTGTGGTGAACAGCAAGGCGACGGTGAGAGCCCGGCACAGGACGCCGGCTCGGGGGCTGGAAACTCGGGGGCTGGAGAGGGAGCGACGGGACATCATTCTTTCCGCAATGGACATACGTGATTACCTGAGGGTGCTGGGGAAGCGGAAGGGACCGTACGACCGTGGGCTTCCCGTGAGCGATGAAATTATTGTAGGCAAGCGTACCAGCCGTTGCCATAGGCTGGACGTATCGCTTCGTGACAATCTGTCCATGATAGTGTCAGGTCGAACCGGCGCCGAAACCACGCGGAAAGAGGGCGGGAACGGAGGCGTGGGAACGCCTCCGGCCGGGGTCAGACGAACGGTTCGGAGCGTTCGGCCTGCGCCAGCAGCAGGGCTGGCGGGGTGAAGCGTTCGCCATGGCGCTCAGCCAGTTCCCGGGCACGCTCGGCGAAGGCCCGGACGCCGTACTGGTTGACAAACTGCACGGCGCCGCCGGTCCAGGGGGCGAAACCGAGGCCGAAAATGGAGCCGATGTTGGCGTCTTCGACGCTCCGCAGCACCCCCTCTTCCAGGCAGCGGAGTGTTTCGATGGCCTGGATGAACAGCAGCCGGTCCTTCAGATCAGCCAGTGCCGCCGCCCGGGCTTTTCCGGGGTTCACGAAATGGGCCGCCAGTTCCGGCCACAAAAACTTGCGACCGTTGTTCGGGTACTCGTAGAACCCGCCCCCGGCGGCTTTGCCCTTGCGGCCGAAGCCATCCACCATCCGGTCGATGAGGGGTTCGGCCGGGTGGGGGTGCCAGCGTTGTCCGTTGCGTTCGAGGTCCTTTCGGCTCTGGTTCCGTACATGCTGCAGTAGGGTCAGGCTGACTTCATCGGAGACCGCCAGCGGCCCCACCGGCATGCCCGCCAGCTGGCCGGCGTGCTCGATGCTGGCGGGGTGCAGTCCCTCGCCCAGCATGGCGATGCCTTCGTTCACGTAGGTGCCGAACACCCGGGAGGTAAAGAAGCCGCGGCTGTCGTTCACCACAATGGGGATTTTGCCGATCTGCTGAACGAAATCGAATGCCCGGGCCAGGGTTTCCTCGGACGTTTGTTCACCGACGATGATCTCCACCAGCTGCATCTTGTCCACCGGCGAGAAGAAATGCAGCCCGATGAAGTGGTCGGGGCGGGCGGATGCCCGAGCCAGCTGGGTGATGGGAATGGTGGAGGTGTTGGAGGCGAACAGGCCACCGCTCGCCAGGTAGGGTTCGGCTTCCCGGGTGACCGACGCTTTCAGATCACCGTCTTCGAACACCGCTTCGATGATCAGCTCGCAACCGCTCAGGTCCTCCGCGGTGTCGGTCGGCTGGATCCGGCTGAGTACCTCGGCCTTGCCGGCCTCGTCCAGGCGCCCCCGGCGGACGGCGTGGTCCAGTAGGGCGCCGGAGTGCGCCTTGCCCCGTTCGGCCTGAGCCAGGCTGAGGTCCTTCAGCACCACCTCGATGCCTTGGGTCGCGGTGGCATGGGCGATACCGGCGCCCATCATGCCGGCCCCGAGAATGCCAACCTTGGCGAGCCGGGCCCGGGGGATGTCCCGCGGGCGGCTGTGGCCCGCCTTGAGGGCGTTGAGCTGGAACCAGAAAGTACCGGTCATGTTCTTGGCTACCTGGCCGGTCACCAGCTCGGTGAAATACCGGGTCTCGATCCGGCTGCCATTGTCGAAGTCCACCTGGGCCCCTTCCACGGCGGCGGCCAGGATGCGTTCCGGCGCCGGGTAGCAACCGTGGGTTTTTTGCCGCAGCATGGCCGGGGCGATGGCCAGTTTCTGGGCCATGGCCGGGTGCCCCGGCCCGCCCCCCGGGAATCTGAAATCCTTGCGGTCCCAGGGCTGCCGGCATTCGGGAGTGGCCTCGATAAAGGCCCGGGCCTGCGTCACCAGGGCTTCGGGTGTGGCGGCCAGGGCATCCACGAGGCCGGCTTTGTGTGCCGCTTTGGGGCTGACCTTCCGGCCTTCCATCAGGTATGGGAAAGCCGCTTCCAGGCCGATCATCCTCGGCAGCCGCTGGGTGCCTCCGCCTCCGGGCAGCAGCCCGAGGGTGACTTCTGGCAGGCCCAGCTGGATGCGGTCATCGTCCAGGGCTACCCGGTGATGGCAGGCCAGGGCGAGCTCAAGGCCGCCGCCCAGGGCGCTGCCGTTGATGGCGGCAACCACGGGTTTGCCACAGGTTTCCAGGGCGCGCAGGTCGGCCTTGAGGGCATTGACCATAGCCTCGAACGCCTCGGCCTGATCCCGGGTGACCCGATGCAGTTCGTTCAGATCGCCGCCGGCGAAAAACGTCGCCTTGGCGGAGGTGAGGATGATGCCCCGGATCTCCGCCAAGTCGTCCCGGATACGGCGCACGGTGTCGCTCAGCGCGGCCCGGAACTCGGCGTTCATGGTGTTGGTGGATTGTCCGGGCATGTCTAGGGTGAGGGTCAGGATCTGGTCGGAACCCAGGGTGTAACGGATCGCGCTCATGGGGGTGCTCCTTGTCTGGGGGTGGGTTCAGACCCGTTCGATGAGGGTGGCGATACCCATGCCGCCACCGACACACAGGGTGGCCAGGCCGTAGCGCAGCTGTCGCCGCTCCAGCTCATCCAGCAAGGTGCCCAGGATCATGGCGCCGGTGGCGCCCAGCGGGTGGCCCATGGCAATGGCACCGCCGTTGACGTTCACTTTCTCGTCCGGCACCTGGAGTTCCCGCTGAAAGCGCATCACCACGGAGGCGAAGGCTTCGTTGACCTCGAACAGGTCGATCTGGTCAACGGTTAGGCCGGCTTTGTCCAGTGCCTTGCGGGTGGCGGGCGCCGGGCCGGTAAGCATGATGGTCGGATCGGTACCCGTGACCGCGCTGGCCACGATACGGGCGCGGGGCGTCAGGCCCAGGGCTCGGCCCTTGGCCGCACTGCCGATCAGCAGTGCGGTCGCGCCGTCGACAATGCCGGAGGAATTGCCGGCGTGGTGCACGTGGTGGATCTTTTCCACGTAGTGGTATTTTTCCCGGGCAACGCCGTCGAATCCCATGTCGCCGATGGCTTGGAAGGACGGTTTGAGGGTGGCCAGGGTCGCCAGCGTGGTGTCCCCCCGCACATGCTCGTCCCGCTCCAGGATGGTCACGCCGTTCTGGTCCTTCACCGGCACGATGGAACGGGCGAACAGGCCCTGTTCCCAAGCATGGGCAGCCTTCTGCTGGGAGCGGACGGCGAACCGGTCCACATCTTCCCGGCTGAAACCTTCCAGTGTGGCGATCAGGTCCGCGCCAATGCCCTGGGGCATGAAGCCGGTGTGCAGGTTGGTGGCTGGATCGGTGGCCCAGGCACCGCCGTCTGAGCCCATGGGTACCCGTGACATGGACTCGACGCCCCCGGCCACCACCAGATCCTCCCAGCCGGAGCGGATTTTCATGGCGGCCAGATTCACCGCTTCCAGTCCGGAGGCGCAGAACCGGTTCAGGGTTACGCCCGCCACCGATTCGTCCCAGTCCGCCGCCAGTGCCGCCGTCTTGGCGATGTCAGCGCCCTGGTCGCCAACGGCGGTGACGCAGCCCATGACAATGTCGTCCACGTCCGCGGTGTTCAGATGGTTGCGTTCGCGCAGGGCGCCGAGCACCGTGGTGAGCAGGGTGATGGGTTTGACGCTGTGCAGCGCGCCGTCCTTCTTGCCGCGTCCGCGCGGGGTACGGACCGCATCGAAGATGAAGGCTTCGGTGGCCATGGCTGTCCTCGGGTTGTTGTTGCTATGGATACGAGGACTTAACCTTAGCCCCGAAGGCGGTACGGGGGTAATGACGCGGCCTGCCAATCGGATTGACGAAACTGCTCAGGCCGCGGGTGGGGTCAGCCGCGGGCTTTGCCGAGGGCCGAAGCCAGACGGTCCGCGAGTCCAGGTTCCGCGGTGGTGTGGGCGTTCAGGCACCATTGCGCTACCAGCAGTTCCAGTTCCGCCAGGGGATCGTCGCGTTTCTCCCCCTGCCCAAGCCCTTCGGCCAGGCGTTTGACCTGGATTTCCATGCGTTGCTGCTGGTCGCTCTCCGGGGAGTCGACCCCGGCCAGGATTTCCGCGCGGATAACCAGTTCCCGGCCGGAGAAGGCTGGCTGGCCGTCGATCCGCTCACGCCAGTGATCCGGAATCTGCTCCGGCGCGATACCGCCATTGGCGCTGGCGGCAATTAGGGTGCGCCAGTGGTCGACGGTGTCCGCCAGTTGGCGTTGCCGCTGAGCCTTGGCCAGCCGCTGTTTCTCGGCTACGACGCGTTCCCGGACCGGGGCGGAAAGCTGGCTCAGATCCAGGCTGTCCAGTCTGGCCAAGGCCTCGGCCAGGGTCGGGGCGGCGGCCGTCTCGGTGATTCCGGCGCTTTCCCGGAGCCGTTCGCCGGCGGCCCGGTCCGCCGCCTCGGTGGCTTGCTGACGGGCTTGGTTCCGGGCGTCCCGGCGGGCAAAAATCTGGTCACAGGCCTGTCGGAAAGCCTGCCACAATTTGCGGTCTTCCCGGTGTCGCGTGATGCCGATGGACTTCCACTCCGCCTGCAGTGACTTGGCCTCGTTCATGGCCTCCTGCAGAGGCTCGTGATCAATGAGCGCCCGGGCCCGTTCGACGATGGCCCGTTTCTGAGCCTCGTTACGGGCACGCTCTTCGTCCAGCGGTTTCTCCAGCGCCCGCAGCAGGGCATCGAAGCGTTTCTGCAGGGGGCGGTTTTCCCGGAAGTCGACCGGCCAGGCCTCCTTCCACTCTTGGCGGGCGGTCTGGTGGATGCGCTCGACACCTTTCCAGTCGATGCTGTTCCAGTCTGCGTTGTCCAGAAACGTCTGGAGCTGCTGGCAGATCGCCTGGCGCTTGTCCAGGTTGGCCTGCTTCAGGTCGGTCTTGGCCTCGAAATAGGCTTTGCAGGGCTCGAAGGCCCGGTCCGACGCGGTCTTGAATCGGGTCCACAGGGTCCGGTCGGAGGAACCGCCCAGTGCCCGCCATTCGTTCTGCAACTCCTTGATGCGTTCGGCCTTGGCTTCGGGTTCCATGGGTTGTTCCGCCAGGTATTCCATCTGTTCGCACAGGGCAATTTGCTTGGGCTCGGTCACGAAGCCCTGCCAGTCGCTGAGCTCCCGGAACTGGCCGGTGAGCAGTTGCAGCCGGGCCTGGAAGCGTTTGCCGTGGGATTCGTCCAGAGCCTTGAACAGGTGCTGGGCCGTTTTCAGCAGCTGTTTGGACTCCCGGAACTGCTTGGCGTCGAGTGCAGACTGGAGCTGGTCCAGGGTGGTCTTCAGTGCCGCCGCGCTCTGGGCCTGCTCGGCCTGATCGGCACGGTCCCGCAGCTGGGGCTCCGGACGCTTGCCGGTCAGTTTCCGGAGTTGGGTCAGCTGCGGCGGCAGCGGGAAGGGGGCCGGCCAGGCCAGCTCTTGAAGCAGGGTGCGGGCCTGTTCGTGTCGGTCTACGGTGTCCGAGGCGGCGGCCTCGGCCGCCAGCAGCTGTTCGATGGACTCCCTGGCCTGGGCCAGGCGACGCAGGGCGGCCAGGTAGTTGCGCAGGGCCAGCATGCGGGCTTCGTAGGATTTCTGTTCCTGACGCGTGACGTCGGTGTCCCGGGTGGCCTCCAGCCAGCGGTTTTCCTGGGTCCGGAGCAGGGCGTCGAGGGCGGAGACGGACGGTTGGGGAGTGTCGCCGGGAGCGGTCAGTCCGTCCAGGGTTTCGGCCAAAAGGGCGAGGGTTTCTTGGCGCTGCCGCCGCTGCTCGTCGTGGCGCAGGGCTTCCTGCTGCTCGGCCTCAATGTCCTGGAGGCGCTGCCGGCACCGGTGAACGGCTTCGAGGAAGCGTTGGGACTGCTCCGCGCTGGCCTGAGCTTCGACCGCATGCCATTGGTTGAGCAGAGCGTCCAGGCGCGCCTGGTAGAGTGTGGTGTCTTCGCTTCGGGCTTGGTCTTCGGCGCTGGCGATGAGGGTGCGGATGGTGTTTGCGATGGCTTCCTGGCGTTGCGCTTCTTCCTTGAGGGTCTGGAGGGCGTGTTTGACGATCTGATAGACCCCTTTGTCGCGACCCTTGCTGTGTTTCATCACGTCCGTCAGCACCCCCTGAGACGTCAGGCGTCTGGCGGCTTCCAGTCGAATCTCCGCGGTGATGCCCTCAATGGCCAGTTGTGCCAGTGTCTGCTCCGGTGCCTCGCCGGCCAGGACCCGGCGCTGTCGTTCCCGCTGCTCGGCCCGGGGATCTTCCCCGCTTTCCTCACCGTCGTGGGCAGGGGGTTGGTGGCGAGGCAGGTCCTGAGTTGGGGACGACTTGCGGGATTTGAACAGTTTCTGGATAAATGCGGCCATGAACGATGTCCTTTGGGATTGAACCAGTCCTCGGTGTCGGGCACAGTGCGCGCCGTTGCCACCGGTCGTCGGCTGCGGGCAGCCGGGTACGGGCTTCGGCGGTGGCGGCGGGATGGCCGGCGACACTGCCGTCGTGTGAAAAAAACGGGGCTAGTCTAGCGTTTTGAATACGTTTGCGGAAAGGGGCGGAATGTCAAAACAGGAAAATCATGACGACCAGGGGCAGAAACTCGAGGCCACGGCCCTGCGCCTGTTGGCGCGACGCGAACACAGTCGCCTGGAACTGACCCTCAAGCTTCGCCAGCGGCGCTTCGATCCGGAGCGGATCGAGCAGGTACTGGATGACTGCGAGGCCCGCGGCTGGCTGGACGACCGCCGCTTCGCTGACATGTATGCCCGGCAGCGGCTGGAACAGGGGTACGGTCCGGTGCGGATTCTGGGAGAATTGCAGCAGCGGGGGGTGCATCATAGCCCCGACTGCCTGGCGGCGATGACGGAGGCGGATTGGCGGCGGCGGGCCGTGGCACTGCGCGAGCGCCGTTTTGGCCTGTCGGACCTCGGTGACGACTGGCCGGAGAAAACGCGCCAGGCCCGCTTTCTGAGTCGCCGCGGATTCAGTCATGAGCAGATCGAGCAGGCGCTGTCGGTGGTTCGTCGGGACGAAACCGACGGCTGATCACGGCTAGAGTGTCGGTGGGATGAAGCTGAGGTCGTCTGGCAGCGGGCTGCCGAGGCTGGGGGCTTCCGCCAGCTGCTCCGGTGCCGCTTCGGTGTCGGCGGCGGCTGAGGTCTCGGTTTCCAGGCTGGCGAACTGGGGCAGCTCCCCGGTGTCGTCCGGGGCGGTTTCCGTGATCCGGGACAGGACATCGTAGTAACGGCGGATGTTCTGCACGTAGATCACCGGCTCGTGGCCCCGGGCGTAGCCGAACCGGGTCCGGCTGTACCACTCCTTTTGGGCCAGCAACGGCAGGAACTCTTTCACGTCCATCCAGCGGTCCGGATCCTTGCCCGCCTGTTCGGTGAGCCGACGGGCATCTTCGAGGTGACCGAATCCCACGTTGTAGGACGCCAGGGCAAACCAAGTGCGGTCGGGTTCCGGGATTCGCTTGGGAATTTTCCGATACACCATTTGCAGGTACTTGGCGCCCCCCAGAATGCTTTCACTGGCGTCCAACCGGTTGTTGATGCCGATGTGGCTGGCGGTGGTCCGGGTCAGCATCATCAGCCCCCGCACGCCAGTGGGCGATACTGCGTTCGGGCGCCAGTGGGACTCCTGATAGCCGATGGCGGCCAACAGCCGCCAGTCCATGCCAAAACGCGCGGCGTGCTCCTTGAACAGGGCCTCGTACTTGGGTAGGCGATTCCGGACATGGTGCATGAAGGTGCGGGCACCAACGTAGTTGAGCTGGTCCAGATGGCCGTAAAAGCGTTCGGACAGCTGTGCCAGGACGCCGTCGTCCTTGAGTCGGGCCAAAAGAGAGGCGGCGGCGCGGTACAGGGTCGGGTCCTGCTGCTTCGGGAACAGCCACACCAGCTCCCTGGGCTCGCCAAGGGCGAAGGCTTCTTTGACGTGGGGGTAGAAGACGTGGTTGAGTTCCAGCTCATTGGAGGACACCACGGCGTAGGAGAATTCGCCGCTTTCGACCCGAGCCAGGATGCCGGCGGCGTCCAGCCGGGGATGGACTTCCCAGGTCAGAGCGTGCCCCTGCTGGACCAAACTGGACAACGGGGACTCGTGATCGCTGTCTGCCACCAGGTGAAGCACCTGGCCCGACAGGGCGTCGATGGACTCAGGACGCGCCAGATCGCGGTGATAGACCACCACCGACTGAGCCTCGATGCCGGTGGGAAGGGCTCGGTAGCGCTCCTCGAACCCGGGCTGCAGGGAGAGCCCCGCCATGCCAATGTGGGCGTAGTTGCGGTCCAGTACGGACAGGATCTCGGTGTTGTCCTCGGCTACCCGGACGCGCAGTTCCACGCCCAGCTCATCCGCCAAGTGCTGGGCCAGCTCGTAGTCATAACCGGTGGGCCCGTCCCGGCCCTCGTGATAGATGGAGGGAGCCAGCCGGGCGATGACGTGCAGGACGCCTTCGTTGCGGATTTCCTGTAGAGTGCTGGGGCGCGAACATCCGGTCAGGACCAGGGCCGTGCCAAGAAACAGCGCCGCCCGCCAGGGCCGGACGCAGGAACGAAACACTTTTTTCGACAAATCCCTGATCTCCGTAGACAGCTGGGTCAGCCAGGCACGCTCATGTACTTCCCGCGTGATCCTTCGTCATGCTGGCGCGGCCTCCCTTGCCGGCGCTTTCCTATGATCTCCGGGCATGCCGCCCCGGTCAATAAATCTGCTCAATTAATGTGCAAAACAATGTCAATTGGTCCGGGCGGCGGTCCCCGTCCGGCTGTATCCCGGCTCCGCTTTCAAGTATCATTGCGGCTTTTCAAAGCACCCGGATTTCCTCCTTTCGCGCGATTACAGGTTTGATAGCATGCTTGAACTTCGCGGCGCACCCGCGCTCTCGCCCTTCCGCTCCCGCAAACTGCATTCCCGCCTTCAGGACGCGGTTCCTGAAGTAGAGCATGTGTATGCAGAGTTCATGCACTTTGTGGATTTGGAGTCCGGCCTTTCCGACGCGGAACAGGCCACTCTGGACCGTTTGCTGACCTACGGCCCCAGCGTGCCGGTGGAAGAGCCGGACGGCGTCCTGTTCCTGGTGGTGCCACGGCCCGGTACCTTGTCGCCCTGGTCGAGCAAGGCGACGGATATCGCCCGTAACTGCGGGCTCAAGCAGATTCAACGCATTGAGCGCGGCATCGCCTACTACGTGCGTGCCAGCAAGAAGCTGGGCCTGGAACAGCGGGAGCGCATCGCTTCCCTGCTGCATGACCGGATGACCCAGAAGGTGTTCCACGAAATGGGGGGAGCCGAGCTCCTGTTTCGCCATGAGGAACCGCGCCCCCTGGGCCGTGTGCCGGTGCTGGAGGGCGGCCGTGATGCCCTGGTGGCGGCCAACCGTTCCCTGGGGCTGGCCCTGGCCGACGACGAGATCGACTACCTGGTGAAGGCGTTCACGGACCTCCGGCGCGATCCCACCGACGTTGAGCTGATGATGTTCGCCCAGGCCAACTCCGAACACTGCCGGCACAAGATTTTCAACGCCAGCTGGGATATCGACGGCGAAGGCCAGGATAAGTCGCTGTTCGCGATGATCCGCAATACCTACGAGATGCACAACGAGGGCATCCTGTCCGCCTACAAGGACAATGCTGCGGTGATTCGCGGCAGCCGGGGCGGTCGTTTCTTCCCGGACCCGGAAACGGGGGTCTACCGATACAATGAGGAAGACATCCATATCCTCATGAAGGTGGAAACCCACAACCACCCGACCGCGATTGCACCCGCCGAAGGTTCCTCGACCGGCGCCGGTGGCGAGATCCGCGACGAGGGTGCCACCGGCCGTGGCGCCAAACCGAAAGCGGGCCTTACCGGGTTCACCGTTTCCAACCTGAAGCTGCCCGACGATCCGCAGCCCTGGGAAATCGATTACGGCAAGCCCGAGCGGATTGCCTCCGCCCTGGACATCATGATCGAGGGTCCGATCGGCGGTGCATCCTTTAACAACGAGTTCGGCCGGCCCAACCTGGCCGGCTATTTCCGGACCTTTGAGGCGAAAGTGCCCGGCCCGGCCGGCGAGGAAGTGCGCGGCTATCATAAGCCGATCATGATCGCCGGCGGCATGGGCAATATCCGTGAGCAGCACGTCGAGAAAGGCAACATTCCGGTGGGCGCTAAGCTGATCGTGCTGGGTGGCCCGTCAATGCTGATTGGCCTTGGCGGTGGCGCTGCGTCGTCCATGGACTCCGGGTCCAGCCACGAGGACCTGGATTTTGCCTCGGTCCAGCGGGACAATCCGGAGATGGAGCGCCGTTGCCAGGAGGTGATCGACCGCTGTTGGCAGATGGGGGACCGGAACCCGATTTGCTTCATCCATGATGTCGGTGCCGGCGGTCTGTCCAATGCCATGCCGGAGCTGGTCAAGGATGGCGGCCGTGGCGGCAAGTTCGAGCTGCGGGACATTCCCTGTGACGAGCCCGGCATGTCGCCGCTGGAGATTTGGTGTAACGAGTCCCAGGAGCGGTATGTGCTGGCGGTCGCCCCGGAAAACATGGAACGGTTCGACGCGCTGTGCCGCCGTGAGCGCTGCCCCTATGCGGTGATCGGCGAGGCGACGGAAAGTCATCATCTGGAACTGAGCGATTCCTACTTCAACGACAAACCGGTGGATCTGCCGATGGATGTCCTGTTCGGCAAGCCGCCGCGCATGCATCGCAGCATACACCGGGCGTCGTTCACCAAGCCCATCTTCGACTCCACCCAGGTTGATCTGAACGATGCCATCCGCCGAGTGCTGCGGTTGCCGTCGGTGGGTTCCAAGAGTTTCCTGATCACCATCGGCGACCGGACCATCACCGGCCTGGTGGCCCGGGATCAGATGGTGGGCCCCTGGCAGGTGCCGGTCAGTGACGTGGCGGTGACCGCCACGTCGTTTGACGTGCGTACCGGTGAGGCCATGGCCATGGGCGAGCGGACACCGGTGGCGGTCATCGATGCGCCGGCGTCCGGTCGTATGGCGGTTGGTGAAGTGATTACCAACCTGGCCGCCGCGCCGATCGCCAGCCTGTCCGATATCCGCCTGTCCGCCAACTGGATGGCTGCGGCCGGCCACCCGGGGGAGGACGAGAATCTGTACGAGACCGTTCGTGCCGTAGGCATGGAGCTGTGTCCGGCGCTGGGAATCACCATTCCGGTGGGCAAGGACTCGATGTCCATGAAAACCACCTGGGAAGAGGACAACGGCGAGCAGAAGAGCGTCACTGCGCCGTTGTCGCTGATTGTCAGCGGTTTCGCGCCGGTGACCGACGTGGCCCGGACACTCACGCCGCAGCTGCGGACCGACGCCGGTGACACCGATCTGATCCTGATCGATCTGGCCGCCGGCCAGAACCGCCTGGGTGGTTCGGCGCTGGCCCAGGTGTATGGTCAGGTGGGGGCCGTGGCGCCGGATCTGGACGACCCCGAGGACATCAAGGCGTTCTTCGCAGTCATCCAGGGCCTGAATGGCGACGGCAAGCTGCTGGCCTATCACGATCGTTCCGATGGCGGTCTGTTTGTCACCCTGGTGGAAATGTGCTTTGCCGGTCGCACCGGCGTCGACATCAAGCTTGACGTGCTGGCTGAAGACCCGTCGCAGTTCGCCCGGGAGCTGTTCAATGAGGAGCTGGGCGCGGTGATCCAAGTTCGCCAGGAAGACACCGGTTTCGTGCTGGGCCAGTTCTCCGCTGCCGGACTTGGTGACCACATCAGCGTAATCGGAACCCTGAACGACGACGATCGCCTGCGCCTGACTTTCGACGGCCGCACCGTGGTGGACGAATCCCGGACCGATCTGCAGCGCCTGTGGGCGGAAACCAGCTACCGTATCCAGTCGCTGCGGGACAACGCCGATTGTGCCCAGGAGGAATTCGACAACCTGCTGGATCAGGATGACCCGGGGCTGCATGCGGCACTGACCTTCGATCTGAACGAGGATGTGGCGGCTCCGTTCATCCACACCGGAGCCCGGCCCAGGGTCGCGGTGCTGAGGGAGCAGGGCGTCAATGGTCAGGTGGAAATGGCCGCGGCCTTCGACCGCGCCGGCTTCGAGGCGGTGGACGTGCACATGAGCGATCTGTTGTCCGGGCGAGTGACCCTCGACAGCTTCCAGACCCTGGTGGCCTGTGGCGGCTTCTCCTATGGCGATGTGCTCGGGGCTGGCGAGGGCTGGGCTAAGACCATACTGTTCAGTGATCGCCTGCGTGATCAGTTCGCCGGCTTCTTCAACCGCCAGGACACATTGGCTCTGGGTGTGTGCAACGGCTGCCAGATGCTGTCCAACCTCCATGAGCTGATTCCGGGCAGCGAAGGCTGGCCGCGGTTCGTCCGCAATCAGTCCGAACAGTTCGAGGCCCGGTTGGTGATGGTGGAGGTGACGTCGTCGCCATCGGCCTTCCTGGACGGCATGGCCGGATCCCGGATGCCGATTGCGGTTGCCCATGGTGAGGGGCGTGTGGAGTTCGGTGCCGGTGCCTCCGCCGCGGCCCTGGCGGAAAATGAGCTGGTGGCGCTGCGCTACGTCGACAACCGGGGGCGGGTGACCACTCGGTATCCTTACAACCCCAACGGATCGGAGGCCGGTATTACGGGTGTGACCACCCGCGATGGCCGGGTCACCATCATGATGCCCCATCCGGAGCGGGTGTTCCGGGCGGTGCAGTATTCGTGGCGTCCGGATGAGTGGCAGGAGGATGGCCCCTGGATGCGGATGTTCCGGAACGCCCGGCGCTGGCTGGGCTGATCCGGTCCGGCCCTGATGGCATGAGAAACCGGTGTCGGGACGTACGGGTGGCTCCGTGGTTCCCGACGCCGGTTTTTTTCAATCCCGAGTGCGTTCTTTCGGGGCAGCGGAGGGTGTCAGACGGGTGGAATTATTCCCTGTGTTTCCTTGAAGCAGCGATTTTATGCACACTTATTGTGCTTCCCTGGCTGCGCTATGCGCAAAAACCGGGATGTCAGTTCAGTATTTGCTGGACATTTTTATCTTGTTGATTATTAAAGAAAAAAATGATCGGGTGAATTTGTCGTCAATTTGAGTAAAGTGCTGTAACCACGGGGCCTGGCAGCGGGTTCCCAAAAAATTTCCCCAGACTTATCCACAGAATCTGTGGGTAAGTTTCTAACCCCTTGGCAGGGGCAAAAAAGATCGAGCGACGAGGAGGTTGAGCGTGTACAAGCTGTGCTACTTCGTTCCCGAATCCCACCTTGAGCAGACCAAGCAGGCCCTGTTCGACGCCGGCGCCGGTCGCATTGGCGACTACGACAGTTGCGCTTGGCAGTGCCTGGGTCAGGGGCAGTTCCGACCCCTGGCGGGCAGCACCCCGTACCTTGGGAAAACCGGGCAGGTCGAGTCGGTGGCGGAATACAAGGTGGAGATGGTCTGCCAGGACAGCCGAATCGCCGAGGCGGTGCGGGCCCTGAAGCAGGCTCATCCCTACGAGGAGCCGGCCTACGAGGTGTTCCGCATCGAGGCGTTCTGATCGCCGCTGCGGATGGACGCGGTCGGCGGGCGGATGTCCTTGAGATGGACCTGGAAGTTGTCTGTCTTCAGGTCTTCGAGGAACAGTTCCAGCGTTTTGCGCACGGTCGGAAACGACAGTTCGTCCCAGGGGATGTCCTCAATGGCGAACAGTCGGGACTCTAGGGATTCCTCGCCCGCGCCAAAGCGCCCGTCGACCAGGGTGGCACGGTAGAACATGTGCACCTGGTTGATGTGTGGCACGTCGATGATGGAAAACAGCCCTTCGATGTTTACCTCGGCCAGGGCTTCTTCCCGGGTTTCCCTGGCCGCGGCCTCGACGGTGGTTTCGGCGTTTTCCATGAAACCCGCCGGTAGGGTCCAATAGCCGTATCTGGGTTCAATGGCGCGCCGGCAGAGTAGGATCTTGCCGTCCCATAGGGGAACGGTACCAGCGACAATCCGGGGGTTCTGGTAATGTATGGTGTTGCAGTTGACACAGACGTAGCGATACCGGTTGTCGCCGTCCGGGATCCGCTGCTCCACCGGATGGCCGCAGGCGCTGCAGTACTTCATGGTTCTCCCCGTGTGTTCTGTAGTTTTCCGACCAGTTTAACGTTACCGGCAGTCGCTGTCCCATCCGACATTGTATCCTGTGCAGGAGGCGAGGTTTGCGCGACTTTCTCAGTGAGCGGTTGACGGGTTATGCACCAAGACAGCTGGCCCTGGATTATCCGGAGGCGGGGGTTCTGGTGCCGGTCACCGACAACGCCGCCCATCCGGAGATGGTGTTCACCCTGCGCTCCTCGAACCTGAAGATGCACCGGGGGCAGGTGGCCTATCCGGGCGGCAAGCGGGATCCGGGCGACCCGTCGCTGGTGGCGACGGCGTTGCGGGAAACCCACGAGGAAATTGGATTGCCGCCTGAGCAAGTGGATGTGGTTGCCCCCCTGAGTCAGGTCATGTCCCGTTACGGCATTCTGGTGACGCCCTATGTGGGCGTGATTCCACCGGACTATCCGCTGACGCCGAATCCCGACGAAATCGAAAGCGTGTTCCGGGTGCCCATCGCCTTTTTTCTGGAGGATCGGCGCGAGCGGACCGACGCCCTGCCGTTTCTCAATCATACCTTCTATGTGCCCTGTTACCGGTGGGAGCGCTACCAGATCTGGGGGCTGTCCGCGGTGGTTCTGGTGGATTTTCTGAACGCTGTGTACGATGCGGGCATTGACCTGCTGGAACCCCCTCAAGGAGCCTGACATGTTTTACGAGCTGGATGGCCGTACCCCCGAAACGGTTGGGGAAGACGGTTTCGTCGCCCACAACGCCACCGTCATTGGCTGCGTGAAGCTGATGGAGAGCGTCAGCATCTGGTACAACGTGGTGATCCGTGGTGACAACGACCTGATTACCATCGGCCCGGAAAGCAATGTCCAGGACGGTGCGATCCTGCACACCGACCCCGGTATTCCCCTGACGCTGGGGCGGGGGGTTACCGTGGGGCATAAGGCCATGTTGCACGGGTGTGAGATTGGCGACTATTCCCTGATTGGGATCAACGCCGTGGTGTTGAATGGCGCGAAAATCGGCAAGCATTGCCTTATAGGCGCCAATGCCTTGATCCCCGAGGGGATGGAGATCCCTGACGGCTCGCTGGTGGTTGGGTCGCCTGGCCGGATCAAGCGGACCCTGAATGACGCTCAGCGGAAAATGCTGGAAATGAGCGCCGGGCACTACGTTCAGAACGCCGCCCGTTACCGGCAGCAGCTACGGAGGTGTGAACCCTGATATGAGTGTTTCCGAACGGGTCCGGTCGCCCTGTGTCAGTATTTGCGCCCTGGACCAACAGGATGTGTGCATCGGCTGCCACCGAACCGCGGATGAAATTCTGCGTTGGCGCCAAATGACCGATGAAGAACGTCGGCAGGTGTTGCGCGAGGTGGCGAAACGGGAAGAAAAGGTGGCTCTCTGACATGACAACCTCATCGACAGTCCGAATTGGAACCCCCCTGAAAGGCAACGCGTTCCGGGTGCTTTTTTGCGGCTCGGGCGAACTGGGCAAGGAAGTGGTGATTGAACTCCAGCGTTATGGCGTCGAGGTGATTGCCGTTGATCGCTACGCCGATGCGCCGGCCATGCAGGTGGCGCACCGGTCTCACGTTATCGACATGCTGGATCCGGCGGCTCTGCGAGAGGTCATCGAGCGGGAACGGCCCGATCTGGTGGTGCCGGAGATCGAAGCCATCGCCACTGCGGAGCTGCTCAAGCTCGAGGACGAGGGGTACCGGATTGTGCCCACCGCACGGGCGGTTAATCTCACCATGGACCGGGAAGGTATCCGGCGCCTGGCCGCGGAAGAGCTGGGTCTGCCGACGTCGCCCTACCGGTTTGCCGGTACCCGGGAAGAATACCTGGAGGCGGTGGCGGCCATCGGCCTGCCACTGGTGGTCAAGCCGGTCATGAGTTCGTCTGGCAAGGGGCAGAGCTTGGTTCGTTCGAACACCGGGATCGAGGCAGCCTGGGAGTATGCGCAGACCGGCGGTCGAGCCGGCAAGGGGCGCGTCATCGTCGAGGGGTTCGTGGACTTTGATTATGAAATCACCCTGCTGACGGTGCGCCACCGAGGAGGCATTTCCTTCTGTGAACCGATTGGTCATCGTCAGGAAGACGGCGACTACCGAGAATCCTGGCAGCCTCAGCCGATGGCGCCAAAGGCGCTTGAGCGCGCCCGGGAGATCGCACGTGCGGTGGTCGACAACCTGGGCGGGTTCGGAGTATTCGGCGTGGAGCTGTTTGTGAAGGGCGAGGATGTCTGGTTCTCCGAAGTCTCACCCAGGCCCCACGATACTGGCCTGGTTACCCTGGTCTCCCAGGATCTTTCCGAGTTCGCGCTGCACGCGCGTGCCATCCTTGGGCTGCCCATTCCCGCTATTCGGCAAATGGGGCCCTCGGCCTCCGCGGTGATTCTGCCGGAGGGGGACTCCAGTGAAGTGGCTTATACCGGCCTTGAGCATGCGCTGGCGGAGCTGGACACCCAGCTGAGGCTGTTCGGCAAACCGGAACTGAAAGGCCGGCGGCGCATGGGCGTGGCCCTGGCCAAGGCGGATACGCTGGAAGAGGCGAGAGCGAAAGCCCGGGCGGCGGCCGCGGCGGTCAAGATCGAGCTTTAACGAGGGTGACAGCACAATCTGCTGCTTGTTTGAACAAACAGCTACGTGGAAACCGAAGATTTTGAATTTTTTTCCCGCAGGCCGTTGACAGTTTTCCGTGGGGCTGTAGAATGCGCACCACTTCTGACGGGGACGGTCCTGAGGGCCGGAGCCGGGGGAGGTAACTGCTTGAACTTTCTTGGGAAACGGTTGATAAA
>NZ_MSCW01000016.1 GCF_001981305.1 Marinobacter lutaoensis
AGCCCATGAGTATTGCCAATGGCTGGGAACCCTGTCCGGCCGGAATATTGACCTGCCCACGGAAGCCCAGTGGGAGTACGTCTCCCGTAACCGGGGCCAAAAGGTCCTCTATGCAACCGACAATGGCAAAATTGAACCTGGGCGGAATTATCCGGCTCCGGACGAAGACGTGCTCCCCGTTGGCAGTTATCCGCCCAATCCCCTCGGCATCTATGACCTGGCGGCCAACGCCGGCGAGTGGATATACGATTGGTACTCGGCCGACTATTACCAAAACAGCCCGCAGTACGATCCCAGAGGACCTGAGACCGGCTCAGAAAAAGTGTACCGGGGACTTGCTACGGGTAATACGCCAAAGACCAACACTACGGTAATACGCTCTCCTCGCCGCATTGAACAGAAGCTATACTCTCCGATTCGCGGCTTTCGATGTGCAATCAGCGGTTTGTAAACCAGCAATCTCCGTTTCGTTTATACAAGGTTGCGCGCTGAGCGTGCTTCGTCCAAATGTTCTAGCTTAGCGATGATACGTTTTTTCTTTGTCGCGACTGGCGCTTTTGTCCATGCAAGTGTCAACTGATCCCTGTTAATAGTGCCAAGGTCGTTAAGTACCCAGTGATAAAACTCTGAAAGCTGGTCACTCCCTAGCGAATCGTCCAGCAGCGCAACGATCATCTCCAGGCTGACAACCGGATTGACTTTTTCTCCGTCGTCACTCATGTGCTCCAATACCTCAAAGAATTTTCTCCATGAGCCGATTGTCGACAACACCAGCAACAACGCCGTTTCCTGATCTTCCTCAAAGCTGTCTACAAAAGAGGCCACTAAGGTGTGACAGATCATGCCAAGGGTTTCCGGAGGCAACTTGGCAAACGGTATACCTTCATACTCCATTCTGGCTAGCCCACCCAGCCCTTGGGCTCGGCGCCCTGCTTGAAGGATTTGTTGGGCCAATATCGCAGCTTCTCTTTTCTTACTCTGCCTCGTTTTCCATGCTGCTTTGAACGCTTCCCGGGGAGCGGCAAGCATCTCGGGTAAATCGGAGACCGTACGCGTAAGCCCCATGTAGAGAGACCGATACCACTGAGTAAACAGTTCCTTAGACACATTGGACAAATAACTATAGTCAGTTTCATCCAAGACATCGTAGACAGTCTGGCACAACGTCCACGCGGCCTCAGCGTCAATAACCGTGGCAAAGCTCCCACTCGCTCCAGGTCCAAAGACTAGGCGCCCACTTCCAACGAAAAACACTCCATCTGAGCTGACTGTGAGCTCAAAATCCAACCCAGCCCCAACGCCCGCCGCGACCGTTCCGCCCGCTTCGATTTTGACCAAATCCTTCCAGTTGGCGTTTTTGCGGAACTGCTCGTCAGGATGCAGCCAAGCGACGCTGCCACTGACCGAACCACCCGCCTCGGCGCCGGCGAAGGCATTGCCCGACAGGCTCAAGCCAACACCGGTGGCGGCCACTTTTTTGCGGTCGGAGAGCAAGAAGCTGGCGGCACCGGTGCTGAGGCGAACGTTGGCCTCGCCACTGGCGCGGCTACCGGCAAAACAGTTCAGGGTAATTTCGCCGCTGAGCCGGAATGCGCCGAAGGCCAGGTCACTCAGTTTTCCATCGCGGTTGCGATAGGTAAACCGGCAATCCCATCCGGCCTCGTTGGGCACGAAAACCTGGGATAGTTTGACTTCCGCCTCCGCCAGCGCCATCGAGGCTTGTGCTTTGGCGCCGATATCGACCTCGCCTTTGCTCAGGTCAAAGCTGTTGATACCGGCGCTGGCCTGCATGGCAAACCGCATCAGATGAGCTTCGGCGCTGGCCTGAAACCGCCGATCCGCCGGATTGGCGTCGTCCAGAGTCCATTTAAACGAGGAATGCTCTTCGCCCAGGAGGTGTTTCGAGCTTTGTTCCTGAGCAAACTTGACCTCAATTCGGCCAATGGGGCTTTTCGCCGCATCGGCCGCGATGTCGTCACGGATTTTTCCGATCAGCTCTTTGGCGGTGGCGGAAGGATTGGACAGCGCCTGCGAAATCGATCGGGTTTTCTTGATGGAGCGGATGGAAGCGTAACGTCGGACGAATC
Organism: Marinobacter lutaoensis; assembly: GCF_001981305.1. GTDB lineage: Bacteria > Pseudomonadota > Gammaproteobacteria > Pseudomonadales > Oleiphilaceae > Marinobacter > Marinobacter lutaoensis. The sequence continues at coordinate 2,088 of NZ_MSCW01000016.1, forward strand.
CGGTATAGAACCGTTTACGAACGTAGTACCACCGACCCGGTCGACTGAAGACCATGATTTCGACAATGCCCACCTCCGTCTTTCGGCGTTGCCCAAGGGTTCCAACTTCCACACGGTTGCTGTTGTTGAGAAAATCTTTCGCTTTGATGCTGCCACCGATCACCCCTTTGTCGGCGGGTTTCGCCGGGGCAAGCTGAGCCTGAAGCGCATCCCGCTCGCTGCGCAGGAGCTGCAAGCGTTTCTCCTTAGCGGCTTGCAGGATGGCCTCGCGTTTGGCGTCGTCACCGCCGGCAAACGACCAGAAATAGCCAGGATCAAACGCTTCGTACCAGGCAATCTGCTCGTTTAGCTGCGCAATCAGTGACGCTGTTCGCGACGCCCGCTTTACCGGCTCCTCCGGTTGTTCCGGCTCCGGATCGATAACGCCTTCTTCCGCTGCCTGCTGCAACCACGCCTTCCGCGGGTCAGCGTCGCCTTCCGTCTGGTCGTTTTCAGCCTTGCTTTGGGCCGCTTTGAACGCCGCCATCAGCTCATCGACCCGTTCAATTTCCCGGTAGAGTTCTTCAGCGGCCGACTCAGGCAATGCCAGGCACCATTGGTCGTCGGTGGCACCGGTGACATGGATTATGTCGGCATACTCGTCGCTGCAAACCTTGCACTCGGGTTCGAAGGTTTCGTTGTTACTGGCAGCCCGCGGGGGCGGAAGATCGCCACCCGAGTCGCGGTCGTTGGCGGGAATGCGCAGCTGCCACCCCGCTTCAATGCGGTTGATATCGGTGATCCGGGGGTTTTCGGACTGTATGGCTTCAACGGTAACCTGGTGTTTGTGGGCAATTCCGGAGAGGGTATCACCCGGCTGAACTGTGTATTGAAGCATTCCCTGCCTCCGATTCGCGTTCCATGGCCGTGAGTTTTTCCAGTGTGGTCAGGTCGTTCCGGGCCCAAATGGCGTTGAATGGAGCGTCCTGGTAGAAACCGGCGCCCTGCGTGATGGCAAGACGCAGCCAGCGTTCGAGTGCTAACCGGCCGGATATGCCAAGGGCAACGCCATCCCGAAACCGCTCCAGCACCCATGCCGCCGGCGATTCCGATTCCGGCAGTACCGCTTTGTAATGGGTACTCAGAGCCTGCGCTTCGGCGGCCAGCCGGTAATGCTGTAGGTTATCAAGCTGGGCCCGCGTTACCTTGTCCGCTTGGATGTCTGTTGGGAATGCGCCGTCAGTGCCGGCTTGCAAAGGCCCAACCGCATGGCGCCAGCGGTGACCATCGTGCCAGTGCCACGTATCGGCCGGCGCCAGCAATCCGGCCCGCTGCTCAGAGGACAGCACGCAGAGCAAGGGTGCCAGAATGCGTGGATCGTAGTAGCGCAGCAGAGTGCCACTGCCTCCGGCAACCTGCGTCAGCCAGCGCGAAGCCACCTTCCGGACCTCCGAGAGCGGCTGTCCGGAGGCCAGGAACACGCCGACCGGTGTGGCCTCCGCCCACGCCAACAGCTCCGTCTGAAACCGCGGTGCGGCGCGCAGATCCAGTAATATTGGCCCGGCTTTCCACGACGGCTGCAAGGGCGTACCCTCAAACAAGCTCCACCAGTCAATGGCTTCCTTCGCCATTGCGTGGTACAAACGGGTCATAAACGAGTCGTCGCAAGCCAGATCCATCAGCGCATAGTCCGCGACCTGAGGCCTGACGCCTTCCGGTGCTCGTTGTTCAAGCGTGCTGATGCAGTTTGCAGCGTCCATGCTCATCGAACTCACAGGCCGAGACCAAAGCCGCACCCTTCTCGGCGGCTTCCCTCAACAGTTTCGAATAGGTGTCCGGACTCATGGTGCTCGCAGCCGGCACATCCGGATCGGCGTTCTTCCGTTCGCCGACCTCCGCCAAGTCGACGGGCTCCGCCTGGGCGCTGTCGCGGTCGAGGCTGTTTGGTGCCTCCGGCGGCTGCGCGGACTGGGGTGTGCCACGCCCCGGACTGCCGCCGGAGTTCATGCGCACCTGTGGCCCGGACACAGTCACGCCGCTGGGGTCCACCTTGATGAAACTACCGCCGGCCTTGAGAGTGACTTCCGCCCCGGCCTCAATGACGATCTTCATACCGGCCCGGTGATGGATTTCCGTACCCGCCTCTACCCGCTGGGCCTGCCCCTGGCGACTGTGGTGATGGCCTCCGACGGTCAGGCTGTAGTCCGCGCCCACCTGCTCCCGCGCCTCGCCATCGACGGTCAGGTGCCGGCTGCCCCGGATGTGGTCGAACCGGTTCCCGGCCACCGTCAGGTGGCTGTCATGTCCTATGCACTCGGTGCGGT
>NZ_MSCW01000017.1 GCF_001981305.1 Marinobacter lutaoensis
TCAGCAGCAGCGCGAAACCTCCCATGACCCAGGGCAGGGTTTTTATAAGGATAATAAAAGACAATGGTACCCAAATGACCATAGCAAAAAGAATCACTATAAACTGCAAGGCATGTAACGTATGGGCCGTTAAAACAATCAAATAATAAACAGTAACAATGCCTCCTCCTGCAACCAAGAACATGCCCCATACATAAGGAATCACTAGTAATAAAGCCGAAAGTCCAATAAACGCCTTACCATTGAGAAACCGAATCCGCCGGTGGTTCCACCACCACGCGTCGTCGGAGGTGAACGCCTCCGGCTCGCTCCGGTCCTGATGTTGAACCTCCCCCACATCCGCGCACACTCGAAAATAGGGCTCGATGCCCGCATAGTCGCCCACCGGCTGAAGGTCCTCGCCCAGGCGTTGTCGGCTTTTCACCGAGCCCGGCAACGGGGGAATCCGGTCCGCCCGGAATCCCCGGTTTTCATGGCAATATCCGAGATCATTCTCACTCACACGGCGACCTCTTTCACAATCCAGTAGGGAACAGGTTCATTTTTGAATGGGTCCAATACATGCGGCCTCTTGGCCGGCAGCACCCCGTGGCGGGCCGAGTCAAACGGCTCGTACTCCTCCAATACCGGGGTCGGAAACCGAACCGCCCCGACTTCGCTCTCGATACACGCCTGCAGAACCACTCTGAGACGGATAAATCGTTGTTCACGATAGCCCAACGCGTGGGTTTCCCCCTCAGCCAGACGCCGCTCCACCAGAAAGTGCACCGAATGATCTTCCGGTGAGGCGGCCCAGGCGGTAATCCGCTGTAACGGAGTGTTTCGCGTCAAACTGTATTCTTCGACTTGTCCGGAGGGGGTCTGAACGGTAGTGCAGGTATACTCCAGTTCCTGCACACCCAGCCGCAAGTCAGGTTTTTTCTGCCCGGCGTGGACACGGGTATTGCCCCGGGATGGCTGGCCAAGCTTGAAGCGGCTGATCAGTGGGGACGTCACCGTCACCCGATAGTCGTTTGGAGCAGGGGCCGGGCCGACAAACATCGCCCGCTCCGAATCGGACAACTCTCCGTAACGCCTGACGGAGATGGTGACAGGAGAGAATTGGCTGAGCAGCTGGGCGTAGTAAACGGTATCCTCTCCAGGCAACCCAGATTGGTTCGGGCCAACGCCCAGAGGGCCCTGCTTCAACACCCGCTCGATCTCGCTGTCGGTTGCAACGGCCGCGAACACACCGCCCCCCAGCACGAGCCCGAGCCCAAACAGCGCCCAGCCCCAACCCGGCACCCCCAGCACGCCGCTCAGCAACGTCGACACCAGAAAGATGCTGCCACCGGCGACGGCCAGCGCATGTCCGGCGGCGGCATCCAGATCGCCCCGGGCAACACTGTTGCGGTAGTCCCAGGCAGTGACTCCCACCATAAGGCCACTCGCAATGAAATTGGTAAGCCCCAGGGTCCGAACAATTGTTTCAGCTCCGACTTGGGATAGCCTTTTCTGGATAAGGGGGCCGATTAGGGGCACAGATTTCATCTCGAAAAGGGGCCGTAAGGCTACTTTTGAAATCAGCTTGCCGTCCACAGGAGAGTAAAGCACGTGTAATTTCATCAAAGCTGCAGATAAATCTATGGCGGCCCCAACGATTTTTGCAGCTGCAATTCCATAGTTTTGGCGATTTAGGCCGCTAAGAGAGCGTAGTTCTGATAGGAGGTTATAAGCCGCCAACCCCACCAGCACCCGAGACAAGCCCGGCCCATCCGCCAGGGCCTTCGCTCTACTTGCCCAATCAAACGTTAATGCGTTGAATTTCAGGGCTTCGGGGTGGTCGATGGGCAACACAAAGACCCAAGTATGGCCCGCGGCCTTCACCAGGACTTCGCCGGTCTCGTCCAGCAACCGGGCCGGGCTGGTGGAGGCGACCCGTTTGCCGGTCGCATCCACACGGTCGGCAAACAGGTAGTCATTGCGCCTCGTCAGTGCCTCGCTCTGCCGATCCGCATCGGTCAACCCGAACGAGAGCCCCTTTCCATGCACACCCACGATGCTGTAACGTGTGAGGTCTACGGCCCCTCGGCGCATAACCCTCAACTCGCCGCCCAAATTGGGATCAGCAACCTCTGCCACGTCCCTGACCGACGAAAACACACGATCCAGCTTGACCGCTGACACGTCGCCGCTTTCGCGCAAACGTTCGGCAGCCTTGAGGACGGCACCGCTCCAACCTCCGAGCGCGGTTTGCACCATCCCTGCAACAGTGCCCGGAGCACTGCTGGGAAGCGCGGATCCACCCCCGCCGTTGACGCTTGTGCCGGCATTGCCCTCTTCCTGATTCAGCTGCTGGGCCAAAAGGCTGATGGCGGACAGTCCCAGCTCACCCAACCGCTCTTCCGTGAGCGTATCCTGGCTACGGGCCAGTTCTTCGAGCTGCGACAATAGCGGGGGCGATCCGGGACTTGTTTTTTTGCCACCGGTCAAGGCATCAATGAGGCGGTTGCTACCGACACTGTGTTTGAGTAGTCGAGACAGCGTGGCCGGTGGCTTCAGGCCATGGGCTCGCAACACGCCGGGCAATTGCTGAGCCAGATCAAGCAGGGTCGCCTGGAGAGCAAACGCTTCGCAGGGGCCAAGCCCATGGTGGTTAAGGTAGTCGCCACAGGCCGCATCAAACTCGCCGCTGTCCAGCAGCGCCGCCAGTGTATCCAGATGAAGCGTTATGTCCTCAAGCACCTTCTGGCGTTCGGCCTGGTCCAGAATTTTATCGAGTTTCTCCCGGTCCACCGCTGCCCGCAGGGTTTCAAGCGGGCCGCTGGCTCCCGACACCTGAGGGTCGAATAGAGCCTGGCGTATCAAGGTGGCTGAGTGAATCAGCGGCCGGTCTTTGAGTGACAGATCAATGGCATCCAAATAGTGAAGACCAAGGTGCAGTTGCGTCAGGGCATGGCGCAAACGGAACAGCGGGTCTGGAATGGCAACGCATACGATTGCAGGGTGTGCCCGGGCATCCCCCAGAACATCGTCCGCCGCCTCGGCGTTCAACGTCAGGTCCGGGGGCTCACGGTTGGCGTCGTGGGGGCCTCCGGGGATTCGTGACCACCGGTCGACAACCCGAGAGATCAGTTCGTCATCGTTCGGCGACTGAAACTCGAGAGTAAATTGAGCCGGGTCCCCAAGCATCAGTTCAATGCCCAGGTCCCGAGGCCTCAAGGGTGGCACTGAGGCTATCCCTGAGGCAGGGAAACCACTGTCGAAGTTCAGCGAATCATCCAACGCCGCAGCCCAAGCCGGCGCAACCGACAACGCCCGTTTTTCCAGAACAGTCGGGCGGCACTCCAACGTTTCAATGTAGGGCCATGACCATTGAATTTCGCTATAGGCAATCCGGATTCCAGTGAGCTCAAAACGATGATGCAGCATCACCGGCACAAGAAAATCCGTCACCGGCGCTCCAGTCGGTAAACGATGGGCGGTCGTGTCTCTCCGGGCGGTCACCAGATCGACCTCCCTCAGAGCACCATCCTCACCGATCTTGAATTCCCGCCAAAGCCTCTGTTTCCAAAACACGTAAAGATAGCCAGGGCGCATGAGAGATACGGCACGACCGCCCATGATCGTCACGCCACCAGTGGCAATGGGGCGATTACGATGAATTTCGGCAACCGGACAAACGCTCATCAGCGTGTTGCCTAACTCACCCTCCGGCTTTTCTTCAGTCGCCCGCCACTCATCCAGAACCGGCACCGAAAAGAAGCCGCCATCTTCCGTGGGGATGGCGAGCGTCATGCTCGCAGGCTCCCCCGTGTCATTTTCTGCCTTGAGTCGAACCGTTTTTTCGAGCTGTCGATGCACGAATTTCAGGGGCTGGTTCATTCTGAGCCCTCCTTGGCAGACACCGATCCGGCCGTTATCAACTCCCGATCCGAGCCTCGCCCCCGAACATCCACCAGCCTGACCGTTTCCCGCGACACAGAAGGTCCTGACGAGATCGTCGGATCACGGGTTTCGGCCAGCGGCTGACCAACAACCCCGGCACTGGCCACAGGCTTAACGGGAACCGGCGTTTCAGGGCTCTGTGGCTGGGCTCGAGGCGCGCTCCCCGGACCACCGCCGGAATTGATTCGGATACCCGGGCCGCTCAGGGTCACGCCACTGGGATCGAGCTTGAGGAAACTGCCCCCGCCGCAAAGGGTCAGCTCGACGCCTGCATCCAGCACCACTTGGTTCCCGGCTTGGTAGTGAACCTCGGTTCCGGCTTCCGAAGCGGTCACGCCACCGGTTTGTTGGTGCCAGCTCCCCTGGCTGATCCAGCTGCAGTCCGCGCCAACGGAAACCCTCTGCTCACCCTCCGTGGTCTGGTGTTCCGCGCCTTTGATCAGGCTACGAGCGTGGTTGGCCACCGTCAGGTGGCTGTCATGTCCTATGCACTCGGTGCGG
>NZ_MSCW01000018.1 GCF_001981305.1 Marinobacter lutaoensis
GATTAGGAGCCTGACGATGACCTACTCTCGCATGGGCCATGCCACACTACCATCGGCGCTGGTCTGTTTCACTTCTGAGTTCGGGATGGGATCAGGTGGTTCCAGACCGCTATGGTCGTCAGGCAAAACAGGTTGATCACTGGGGGACGAGACAGAAGTGATAGGTTTTCAAGGTTACCCGCCATTGTCTTGGGCGTTATATAGTCAAGCCTCACGAGCCATTAGTACCGGTTAGCTCAACGCCTCACAGCGCTTACACACCCGGCCTATCCACGTCCTGGTCTTGAACGGCTCTTCAGGGACCTCGAGGGTCCAGGGAGATCTCATCTTGGAAGGGGCTTCCCGCTTAGATGCTTTCAGCGGTTATCCCGTCCGAACATAGCTACCCGGCAGTGCCACTGGCGTGACAACCGGAACACCAGAGGTTCGTCCACTCCGGTCCTCTCGTACTAGGAGCAGCTTTCCTCAAATCTCCAACGTCCACGGCAGATAGGGACCGAACTGTCTCACGACGTTCTAAACCCAGCTCGCGTACCACTTTAAATGGCGAACAGCCATACCCTTGGGACCGGCTTCAGCCCCAGGATGTGATGAGCCGACATCGAGGTGCCAAACACCGCCGTCGATGTGAACTCTTGGGCGGTATCAGCCTGTTATCCCCGGAGTACCTTTTATCCGTTGAGCGATGGCCCTTCCATACAGAACCACCGGATCACTATGACCTGCTTTCGCACCTGCTCGACGTGTCTGTCTCGCAGTCAAGCGGGCTTGTGCCATTACACTAACCGCACGATGTCCGACCGTGCTTAGCCCACCTTTGTGCTCCTCCGTTACGCTTTGGGAGGAGACCGCCCCAGTCAAACTACCCACCACACAGTGTCCTCATCCCCGATCAGGGGACCGAGTTAGAACCTCAAACATGCCAGGCTGGTATTTCAAGGTCGGCTCCACCGGAACTGGCGTCCCGGTTTCAAAGCCTCCCAGCTATCCTACACAAGCATGCTCAAAGTTCACTGTGAAGCTATAGTAAAGGTTCACGGGGTCTTTCCGTCTAGCCGCGGATACACTGCATCTTCACAGCGATTTCAATTTCACTGAGTCTCGGGTGGAGACAGCGCCCCCATCGTTACGCCATTCGTGCAGGTCGGAACTTACCCGACAAGGAATTTCGCTACCTTAGGACCGTTATAGTTACGGCCGCCGTTTACCGGGGCTTCGATCAAGAGCTTCGCCCGAGGGCTAACCCCATCAATTAACCTTCCGGCACCGGGCAGGCGTCACACCCTATACGTCCACTTTCGTGTTTGCAGAGTGCTGTGTTTTTAATAAACAGTCGCAGGGGCCTGGTATCTTCGACCGGCTTCCGCTCCACCCGCGGGGGCTTCACGTACGCACCGGCGTGCCTTCTCCCGAAGTTACGGCACCATTTTGCCTAGTTCCTTCACCCGAGTTCTCTCAAGCGCCTTGGTATTCTCTACCTGACCACCTGTGTCGGTTTGGGGTACGGTCTCGAATAGCCTGAAGCTTAGAAGATTTTCCTGGAAGCATGGCATCAATGACTTCCCGCCCGTGGGCAGTCGTCGTCACGTCTCAGGATTGTGGACCCGGATTTGCCTAAGCCCACTCCCTACTCGCTTAAACCGGGACAACCGTCGCCCGGCTCACCTAGCCTTCTCCGTCTCTCCATCGCAGCTATCCAAGGTACGGGAATATTAACCCGTTTCCCATCGACTACACCTTTCGGTCTCGCCTTAGGGGCCGACTCACCCTGCGCCGATTAGCGTTGCGCAGGAACCCTTGGTCTTCCGGCGTGCGGGTTTTTCACCCGCATTGTCGTTACTCATGTCAGCATTCGCACTTCTGATACCTCCAGCATGCCTCTCGACACACCTTCGCAGGCTTACAGAACGCTCCCCTACCCCGCATACAACGTATGCAGCCGCAGCTTCGGTGACCAGTTTGAGCCCCGTTACATCTTCCGCGCAGGCCGACTCGACTAGTGAGCTATTACGCTTTCTTTAAAGGGTGGCTGCTTCTAAGCCAACCTCCTAGCTGTCTGAGCCTTCCCACATCGTTTCCCACTTAACTGGTACTTGGGGACCTTAGCTGGCGGTCTGGGTTGTTTCCCTCTTCACGACGGACGTTAGCACCCGCCGTGTGTCTCCCGGATAGTACTCACTGGTATTCGGAGTTTGCATGGGGTTGGTAAGTCGGGATGACCCCCTAGCCCAAACAGTGCTCTACCCCCAGTGGTATTCGTCCGAGGCGCTACCTAAATAGCTTTCGGGGAGAACCAGCTATCTCCGGGCTTGATTAGCCTTTCACTCCGATCCACAAGTCATCCCCTGGCTTTTCAACGACAGTGGGTTCGGTCCTCCAGTGCCTGTTACGGCACCTTCAACCTGCTCATGGATAGATCGCCCGGTTTCGGGTCTATGCCCAGCGACTAAGTCGCCCTATTCAGACTCGGTTTCCCTACGGCTCCCCTAGACGGTTAACCTCGCCACTGAACATAAGTCGCTGACCCATTATACAAAAGGTACGCCGTCACACCCGAAGGTGCTCCGACTGCTTGTACGCATACGGTTTCAGGATCTATTTCACTCCCCTCACAGGGGTTCTTTTCGCCTTTCCCTCACGGTACTGGTTCACTATCGGTCAGTCAGGAGTATTTAGCCTTGGAGGATGGTCCCCCCATCTTCAGTCAACGTTTCACGTGCGCCGACCTACTCGTTTTCACTGAACTCAGGTTTCGGATACGGGGCTATCACCCACTATGGCGGCACTTTCCAGAGCCTTCTCCTACCGGTTGTTCAGCTTAAGGGCTGGTCCCCGTTCGCTCGCCGCTACTTAGGGAATCTCGGTTGATTTCTTTTCCTCAGGGTACTTAGATGTTTCAGTTCCCCTGGTTCGCCTCACACAGCTATGGATTCACTGTGTGATACCGACCCGAAGGCCGGTGGGTTTCCCCATTCAGAGATGCCCGGATCACAGCTTGTTTGCCAGCTCCCCGAGCCTTATCGCAGGCTACCACGTCTTTCATCGCCTCTGACTGCCAAGGCATCCACCGTATGCGCTTAGTTGCTTGACTATATAACCCCAAAACAACGGTTGTCCTTCCCGGTCGCCCGGTCCGGATCGCTGTCGGGGTCGTTTCGTCCACAACCTCAACGACACACCGGATAACGCTTGAAATCGCTATCACTTTGAACCCTTCTCTCGGAGATAATGAGAGAAGAAATTCTGTGTTCTATCTCGTCCAAATTGTTAAAGAGCAATTCTGACCCAGTGATCAGAAAGAAGGGCTTCAAACGCACCATCACGTCGAAACACTTGTTTCTGCACACTGCTCTACCGGCATCGTCCGCCAAACGGGTGGTGGAGCCGAGGAGGATCGAACTCCTGACCTCCTGCGTGCAAGGCAGGCGCTCTCCCAGCTGAGCTACGGCCCCATACAAGGTTGCTAGAATCCCCGAAGGAATTCTGGTGGGTCTGGGTGGACTTGAACCACCGACCTCACCCTTATCAGGGGTGCGCTCTAACCACCTGAGCTACAGACCCGGTGTTGCTTGCCTCTCGACAATACCAGTCGGGCCTGCAAAGACCCTTTTGCTCTCTTTCCAGTCAACCAAGTAATTCGTGTGGACTCTGACCGAAGCGTTCGGCTTCGTTTAAGGAGGTGATCCAGCCGCAGGTTCCCCTACGGCTACCTTGTTACGACTTCACCCCAGTCATGAACCACACCGTGGTAATCGTCCCCCCGAAGGTTAGACTAACTACTTCTGGTGCAATCCACTCCCATGGTGTGACGGGCGGTGTGTACAAGGCCCGGGAACGTATTCACCGCGACATTCTGATTCGCGATTACTAGCGATTCCGACTTCACGCAGTCGAGTTGCAGACTGCGATCCGGACTACGACGCGTTTTCTGAGATTAGCTCCCCCTCGCGGGTTCGCAACCCTCTGTGCGCGCCATTGTAGCACGTGTGTAGCCCTGGCCGTAAGGGCCATGATGACCTGACGTCATCCCCACCTTCCTCCGGTTTGTCACCGGCAGTCTCCCTAGAGTTCCCGACCGAATCGCTGGCAACTAGGGATAGGGGTTGCGCTCGTTACGGGACTTAACCCAACATCTCACGACACGAGCTGACGACGGCCATGCAGCACCTGTCTCAGCGTTCCCGAAGGCACCAATCCATCTCTGGAAAGTTCGCTGGATGTCAAGGCCAGGTAAGGTTCTTCGCGTTGCGTCGAATTAAACCACATGCTCCACCGCTTGTGCGGGCCCCCGTCAATTCATTTGAGTTTTAACCTTGCGGCCGTACTCCCCAGGCGGTCAACTTAGTGCGTTAGCTGCGCCACTAAGACTTCAAGAGTCCCAACGGCTAGTTGACATCGTTTACGGCGTGGACTACCAGGGTATCTAATCCTGTTTGCTCCCCACGCTTTCGCACCTCAGCGTCAGTATTGGTCCAGGTAGCCGCCTTCGCCACTGGTGTTCCTTCCTATATCTACGCATTTCACCGCTACACAGGAAATTCCACTACCCTCTACCATACTCTAGCCTGGCAGTTCGAAATGCAGTTCCCAGGTTAAGCCCGGGGATTTCACATCTCGCTTACCAAACCGCCTACGCGCGCTTTACGCCCAGTAATTCCGATTAACGCTCGCACCCTCCGTATTACCGCGGCTGCTGGCACGGAGTTAGCCGGTGCTTCTTCTGTAGGTAACGTCAAGCCCAATGGGTATTAACCATCAGGTTTTCCTCCCTACTGAAAGTGCTTTACAACCCGAAGGCCTTCTTCACACACGCGGCATGGCTGGATCAGGCTTGCGCCCATTGTCCAATATTCCCCACTGCTGCCTCCCGTAGGAGTTCGGGCCGTGTCTCAGTCCCGATGTGGCTGATCATCCTCTCAGACCAGCTACGGATCGTCGCCTTGGTAGGCCTTTACCCCACCAACTAGCTAATCCGACATAGGCTCATCCAATAGCGCAAGGTCCGAAGATCCCCTGCTTTCCCCCGTAGGGCGTATGCGGTATTAATCCGGGTTTCCCCGGGCTATCCCCCACTACTGGGCAGATTCCTATGCATTACTCACCCGTCCGCCGCTCGTCAGCAGGGAGCAAGCTCCCCCTGTTACCGCTCGACTTGCATGTGTTAAGCCTGCCGCCAGCGTTCAATCTGAGCCATGATCAAACTCTTCAGTTTAAATCATACTGAAACCCAAAGGTTCCAAAATCATGCTCAAGACAAAACTCAATCTCGACGAGTCACTGTCCTGATATTTCGTGTCCGAAATACCTCGGCCAGCGCCCACACGAATTACTTGGTTAACTTTTTAAAGAGCGTTGAGCCTCTGCTCAATCAAGGCCGCGTATTCTACCGCGAATCCCGACCTTGTCAACCGTTTGTTTTCAGCAGCTTCGAAACTCTCAAAACCACCAAATCTCATCCGGCTTACTGCTTCAATCGAGGCGCGCATTCTACTCCGAACCGCTACCTTGTCAACCCCTCCCGGAAACTTTTTATCAACCGTTTCCCAAGAAAGTTCAAGCAGTTACCTCCCCC
>NZ_MSCW01000019.1 GCF_001981305.1 Marinobacter lutaoensis
AGGGACTTGGTTCTGGACACCGGTCACGACCGCACCGAGTGCATTGGACATGACAGCCACCTGACGGTGGCCGGGAACCGGTTCGACCACATCCGGGGCAGCCGGCACCACACCGTTGCCGGAGAGAAGCGGGAACGGGTCGCTCAGGATCACAGCTTTCATGTCAGCGGCAGCCTGCACCTGAAGATGGGGCGTGCCTGGCTCAGCGAGTCCGGAACCGAACTGCACATCAAGGCCGGTCAGAAGGTGGTTCTCGAAGCGGGTGCCGAGATCACCCTGAAAGCAGGGGGCAGCTTCGTCAAGATCGACGCCAGCGGCGTTGCCTTGGCTGGGGCCGCCATCAAGCTCAATGCGGGCGGTTCGCCCGGTCGGGGGGCCGGCGCGACGGTCCGGACACCGGAGCGGCCGGAGCTGGTTGCGGGTGCGGCGGAGACGGTCGGCCCCGAGTCGCTTGCCGAGGTCGGGCAACGGCCGAACGCCGATCCCGAGGCGCAGATTCGTGCTTTACAGGACGGCAAGGCACTGACGGCGATCTGCTCGGCGGACACCGAGCCTGCCGGGAGGGGCTCCGATGCTTGACGTGTTCAGCGCTCCGGCGTCCGGAGATACCCGGTACCCGGATGTCCGGGCCAACTACGTTCTGATCGACGGCAGCCGGCGCGCGGAAGCGGAACGGTGGCTTTACGCGTGTTTCGACACCCCGGACTACCGCAACCTGTTTGATGGTACCGCCTGGGCATCGGTTCGCCAGGCGGCACCGCTGTTGCTGTGTGTGGAGCCGGACCATCCGGGTCTGGAGCCGTTGCTGGCGGAACTGAAAGAGCGGGAGTGCGGCTATGCCATGACCAGCGATGCACCGCTGGCCACATTGACGAGCCACCTGCAGCGGTTTATCGAAGTGCGTCATCCCCTGGGGCACCGTGTTTTACTGCGCATCGCGGATCCTTCCGTTGCCAGGGTTCTGCTGGCGCCGGCCCGGGACGGCGGCATCGCCGACGCCTGGTCGGACATCACCGGCGTGATGCTGCCGGATGCCCTTTGGGACGGCTGGCACATCCAGCAGCGTCCGGAAGCGTCTTCCGGGGAGGCGTCAGACCCGGATCGGACGGTGACGATTCCGCATCCCCTGAACGAACGCACGCTCAATCAGCTGATGGCGGTGGATCAGCGGGCGACGCTGGTGACCCTGCTCCGGCACCTCGAAACCTACTTCCCAACCCGGCTGGAAAACCGGCCGAGGGCCGACGTGGTCCTCGGCTTGCGAACATTGATGAACGAGGCCCTCGACAGCGGCTACACTTCGCTTCAGGCACTGACCCACTGGTGCTCGGTTTTCGGGTACCTGGGGCCCCCGGATACCTGGGCGCGGGTGGCGCCGGAGGTTCATCGGATATTCCGGGAACGAGTGCCGCAGGAAGGAGAGGCCCGGGCGCGAGAGGCGGCCGTGCTGGCAAGGGAATTGACCCGGACAACGACGCCAGGGAGGGTGGACACATGGGCGTACCCGTAACCGATCC
>NZ_MSCW01000002.1 GCF_001981305.1 Marinobacter lutaoensis
GCCTTCATCGACCACAGCCGGTACTACCTCCGCTTCGGCAACAACAGCCACATCGCCGCCCTGTTCGAGACCGGCAGCCCCTGGCCCGTGAAGTACTTCGACCTCGGCGCCGCCCCCGAGCTGGTCACCTACGGCAGTCAGTACTCCCGCAACACCGCCATCGCCACCGCCCCGGAGGCCGGCATCCTGGTGATGGGGCACCGCTCCGGGGGCGGCATCAGTGTCTACCGCTTCAACGCCGAGGCGCTCACGCTGGAACGCATCTGGGTGGCGGAGTAAGGTTATCCCTCTTCGGGGATCACTTCATCCTCGAGCGCATCCACCATGAACTGGGGCATCGCCAGGGCCCCGTGATGAACCCCCGGGTTGTAATAGCGGGTTACGAACGGACGGTTGCTGGCGTCTTCCTCACGGAAGTATTTCAGCGGATTGTCTTTGCTGCCCATGGTGCAGCTCCACCAGCCGGTGGGGTACACCGGTTGCGGGAACGGCAGGGTCTGAACGTGGCAGAAACCGGCCTTGCGCATGTCTTCGTGAATCGACCGGATGATGGTGTCGGTGTGCAACAGCGGCGACTCGCTCTGCTGCACAATGATTCCCCCTTCCCTCAGAGCCAGCATGGCGTCACGATAGAAATCCAGGGCGAACAGGCCCTCGGCCGGACCTACCGGGTCAGTGCTGTCGACGATGATCACGTCGATGCTGTTTGGCTCCACGTCGCGAATCCACTGGATGCCGTCACCGAAGAAGAAGTTGGCCCGGGGGTCGCTGTTGGCTTCACACAGCTCCGGGAAATACTTCTCGGAAACCCGCGTGACCCGCTCGTCGATTTCCACCTGCCAGGCTTCCTCCACCCCCGGGTGCTTGAGCACTTCCTTGAGGGTGCCACAGTCACCGCCACCGATGATCACCACTTTTTTCGGATCCTTGTGGGTGAACAGGGCCGGGTGGGTCATCATCTCGTGATACAGAAAGTTGTCGCGGCTGGTCAGCATGACGCAACCGTCCAGCACCATCAGGTTGCCGAAGGTTTCCGTTTCATAGATTTCCAGCGTCTGGTAGGGCGTTTGCTCTTCGTGCAGCTTGCCTTTGACCTGAAGGGAAAACGCGGTGCCCTGATTCTGGAATACCTCGGTAAACCAGCCGTCGTTCAATGCTGTCATTGGTTGCCTCCCGCTGTGCACCATGGCTGTTGTCAAAAAGGAGCGTATTGTAGGGCCGGGTCGGGGCCGGCCGAAAGCCCCAGGTGGGCCCCCGACGCACGTATTTTCCACAGCGTCCGCTTTTAGCCGGCGACGCTTGTCCCTAAAATGGCGACCATGTCTCCGGCGTGGCGCCGGTCCGGTTTCCTGAAAGGATAGCAAGCATGAGCGAAGCCAGCGGTTCCCCCGCCCACAAGGTCTACAACATTCGTCACTGGAGCGACGGCTACATCGACGTTAATCCGCAGGGAGAGGTGGTGATCCGCCCCGATCGGGGCCACAGCGCCGCCAGCATCAACCTGCCAGAACTGACCCGCCGCTTGGAACAGGCCGGGGTTCCGCTGCCGGTGCTGATCCGCTTCACCGATATTCTCCATGACCGCGTCAATCGGCTGTGCCGCGCGTTCAATACCGTGGCCGAGGCGGAAGGCTACCGGGGCCGCTACACCGCGGTCTACCCGATCAAGGTTAACCAGCAGCGCCGAGTGGTGGAAGAGTTGCTCACCACCGAACCGGCCGCCTCGGCCGGCCAAGTGGGGCTGGAAGCGGGCAGCAAGCCGGAATTGATGGCGGTGCTGGCGATGGCCAGGCAGCCGGGCTCGGTGATCGTCTGCAACGGTTACAAGGACCGGGAATACATCCGTCTGGCGCTGATTGGCCAGAAGCTGGGGCACCGGGTATTCATCGTGGTGGAGAAGCAGTCGGAACTGCCGATCATTCTGGAGCAAGCCCGGCAGCTGCAAGTCAAGCCGCTGATCGGCGTGCGCGCGCGCCTGGCCACCATCGGCAAGGGCAACTGGCAGAACACGGGCGGCGAAAAGTCCAAGTTCGGCCTGTCCGCCAGCCAGGTGCTGGACGTGGTGGACACTCTCCGGGCTGCCGGTGCCCTGGATTCCCTGCAACTGCTGCACTTTCACCTCGGCTCACAGATTGCCAACATCCGGGACATTCAGACCGGCCTGCGCGAGTGCGCCCGGTTTTACACCGAACTGCACCGGCTGGGCGCCCCCATCCGTACCGTTGATATCGGCGGCGGCCTGGGTGTGGACTACGAGGGCACCCGCTCCCGCAGCAGCTGCTCGATGAATTACAGTCTGCACGAATACGCCTACTACGTGATCCATGTCCTGCAGTCGGAATGCGACCGTCACGGCATTCCCCACCCGGATCTGATCAGCGAGTCCGGCCGTGCCCTCACCGCCCACCACTCGGTGCTGGTCACCAACGTCATCGACCGTGAGTATCCGGACCGACGCGAACCGAGCGACCTGCCCCCGGATGCTCCGGGGCCGCTCCGTGACCTGGCCCGGGATCTGCAAAGCCTGCGGGACGCCGCCTCGCCACGGTCACTGGCGGAGATCTACCACGACCTGATGTACGCCATGGCGGATGTGCACAGCCAGTTTGCCCACGGTCTGCTGTCCCTGCCGGAGCGGGCCCAGGCGGAGACCCTATACGTGCACTGCTGTCGGTTACTGCGCAATCGCCTGGACGGGAGCAACCGGGCTCACCGGGAAATCATCGACGAACTGAACGAGAAGCTCGCCGACAAACTGTTCGTGAACTTCTCGCTGTTCCAGTCCCTGCCCGACGTCTGGGGGATCGACCAGATCTTCCCAGTGATGCCGATCAACGGCCTGGACCGGCCCCTGAGCCGGCGCGCGGTCATTCAGGACATCACCTGCGATTCCGACGGCCGGATCGACCACTATGTGGATGGCGAGGGCATCGAGACCACCCTGCCGCTGCCGGAGGACCGGCCAGGCGAGCCGTTGCTGATCGGTTTCTTCATGACCGGCGCCTACCAGGAAATCCTGGGCGACATGCACAACCTGTTCGGGGACACCCACTCGGTGGATGTGCGGCTCAATGACCGAGGCGGCTACGACATCGGCGCACCGATTCAGGGCGATACCGTGGCCAAGGTGCTGAGATACGTGAATTTCGAGCCGGAACGGCTGTTGGAGGCCTACCGCCACAAATTCGCCACCAGCGGGTTGCCCGCGCAACTGCAGGAAACCCTGCTGGCGGAGCTGGCCTCCGGCCTGGAAGGCTATACCTACCTGGAGGACTGAGTGCCGGCGCCCCGCCGGCGCCAGGTGCCGGGCGCCATGCCCTCCCACTTGCGGAAGGCCCGGGCGAAGTTGGACGGGTCGCTGTAGCCCAGGGCCTCCGCCACGTCCTCCAGGGTCAACGCCCGGCGGCGCAGCAACACCAAGGCCCGCTGGTGCTGCACCTCCTCTTGCAGGGTCTGGAACCGGCAGCCCTCCGACGCCAACCGACGCCGCAGGGTGCGCGACGACCAGCCCAGCTGACGGGCCACCTCGTCCAGTCCGGGCAAACGTCCCTCCCGGACCGCCCCCAGGCAACGCCGCACCTGGGCACGGGCGGACAGCACCGTTTGCAACGACCGCAGTTCCTGCTCGCACTGAGCCTCCGCTACCCTCCGGGCAACCGGATTGGACAGCGCCATCGGCAGCTCCAGCAGGGTGCAGGCAAACCGCAGCTGGTTGACACCCGCCGAGAAGGTGATGCGGTCGGCAAACAGCCGGCGGTAGGGCGCAGGATCCGCCGGCGCCGGGAAATCCACCAGGCAGCGCCCCGCCGTCATCAGCCGGTCTCCGAATAGCAGCAGGCCGACATCCACCAGCGAGGCCATGACCACGTCCACGTTGAAGCGATAGAGGTTCCGGAAGGCGTGACCGGGATC
Organism: Marinobacter lutaoensis; assembly: GCF_001981305.1. Classification (GTDB taxonomy): domain Bacteria; phylum Pseudomonadota; class Gammaproteobacteria; order Pseudomonadales; family Oleiphilaceae; genus Marinobacter; species Marinobacter lutaoensis. The sequence continues at coordinate 3,913 of NZ_MSCW01000002.1, forward strand.
CAGCTGCAGCACCGCCTCGTCGCCATCCGTGAAGAACACCAGGGTCATGTAGGCAAAACGGGTCTGGAAATAGCGGATGAGAACAGACAGCGCCTCCGCCAGGGTATCGCAGCTGATGGCCGCCTGGGCCAGGGAACCGTGGGTGGTGAATTTCAGCCGCAACCCGAAGGCCAGCCCCAGGGCGTCGTCACCGGTGCGGATCAGGGCCGCCTCGCACAGACGGGTGAACTGCGCCACCGTCAGGCAATTATCCGGATGGCCCAGCAGCGACCGTCGGATACCGGCGGCCCCCAGCAAGGCGCCCCTGGGCACGCCCAGCTCCTCCGCCAGCTGGCACAGGATGTCCGCGTAATGCGCACGGATCACCGGCAGGTTGCCGTTCGGGTCGTGAACGTTCATGGCAGCGGTCTTGCCTCCGGGTCGCGGGGAATCAGGCTCAGGGTAGGCGGCCGGGCGGCCAGCGGCAATCACCCGACCGACGTCGCGCCAGCGGCGCTAGTGCCAGAACCGGCGCCTGGCCTGATCCACCGGCGCCGCGTCAGCGTATCACCCGACACTGACAAACCTGTGACGAGTTCCTAGAATGATGGACAAGACCCGTTCAGCCCCCGCCAGAGTCAAGGAGCGATTGGTGACCACCACCGACCAGAATCCCACGCGGACGGACTCGCCCCGCGACCCCTGGGGCCAGCTGCTGGAAAATGTGGGCCGGCACCAGGACCGGGCGGCATACCAGGCGCTGTTCGAACATTTTGGCCCACAGATCAAGTACTATGCCATGGCCAACGGCCTGGCCAGCCACGCCGACGAACTGGTCCAGGAGGTGTTCGTGTCCATCTGGCGCCGCTCCTGTCTGTATGACTGGCGCAAGGCCGCCGCGTCCACCTGGATTTTCACCATCGCCCGGAACCAGCGCATCGACATGCTGCGGAAAATGCGCCGAACCCGCGTCGAGCGGAGCGTGGCAACGGACGACCTGTGGCAGATCCCCGGCGAGTACGAGGACGAACCGGTCACTTCGCTGCACCGGCTGATGTCGGAGAAACGGGTCCGTCAGTCCCTCAGCCAGCTGCCGGAGGAACAGCTGACGGTGATAGCCAAGGTCTACATGGAAAACAAATCGCACCAGGCGGTGGCCGATGAACTCGAGATCCCCCTCGGCACCGTGAAGAGCCGGGTACGCTTGGCCCTGAACAAGCTCAAGGTCATCTTGCAGGACCAGGACTCATGAGCCAGCATCATCCCGACAGTCTGACCCTGATGGAGTACAGCGCGGGCAACCTGAGCGAGCCTCTGGCCCTGTGCGTCCGGTTGCACCTGGATCAGTGCCCCTACTGCCGTAGCCGCGTGGACATGCTGGACAGTCTTGGCGCGGTTCTGATGGAGCACCAGCCCAGGGTCAGCCTGCCCGAGGGCTCCTTCGAGGCCATCCTCGCCCGTCTCGACCAGACGCCTCCAGCCAGCGCGCCACCGCCGCGTCCGGCGCCGTTGCAGGCCCTGCTCGGTCGCGACCTGAACCAGCTGCCCTGGAAACGTCAGTTCGGTGACATCAGCGTGCTGGACATCACCGACCGCTTCCCGGATCAGCCGGACCGAGTCGTACTGCAGAAGCTGGCCGCGGGCGGCAAGGCCCCGGCTCACACCCACCGGGGCAACGAAACCACCCTCGTGCTTCAGGGCGCCTTCGCCGACCAGAACGGCGTGTTCCGGCAATGGGATTTCGTGGCCCTGGACCAACACCACGAACACACGCCCGTGGCGGTGGGTTGCGAGGACTGCATCACCTTGTCGGTGCTGAGCGCGCCAGTGCGTCTGACCGGCCGGTTCACGCGCCTGCTCAACCCCTTCATCCGCTAGCGGACTGGCCGCAAATGACCGGCCAATGGCACCTTGTGACCTTCCAGCCCGCCGGCTCCGGGCCCGATAATGGATCCGTTGATTAGTGTCTCTGAACTAGTCCGGCCTGCGTCCTTCAGGACAAGGGTTTGCTTGAAGCCACGCCCCGCGTGGCTTTTTTTATTCCCCCCTTTTCATCCGTCCCCAGGCCCTGGGTTACAATGGCGCTTTTCGGCCGCCGGCTCCGGCCGGCTCAGCAGGAGACGGCATGCTCGCAGACGATTACGCATTTCGCTTCGGGGGCATCGAGCGCCTCTATGGTCGCCGCGCCCTTGACGCCTTCCGCAACGCTCACATCGCCGTGGTCGGCCTTGGTGGGGTCGGTTCCTGGGCCGTCGAGGCCCTGGCCCGAAGCGGCATCGGCACCCTGACCCTGATCGACATGGACGACATCTGCGTCTCCAACACCAACCGCCAACTGCATGCCCTGGACGGGCACTACGGCCGGACCAAGACGGAGGTCATGGCCGAGCGGGTGCGGGCCATCAATCCGCACGCCACGGTGCACACCCATTTTGCCTTCCTGACGCCCAAAAACGTGGCCGAGCTGATTCCCGCCGACATGACCGGCGTGGTGGACGCCATCGACAGCGTCAAGGCCAAGGCGGCCCTGATCGCCCACTGCCAGCGCCGCAAGATCCCGCTGGTCTGTGCCGGCGGCGCCGGGGGTCAGATGGACCCGACCCAGATTCAGGTGGCCGATCTCAGCCGAACCACCCAAGACCCCCTGCTGGCCAAGGTTCGCAACCTGCTGCGCCGGGAGTATGGTTTTTCCCGAAATCCCAAGCGGCGGTTCGGCATCGAGGCCGTATACTCTCTGGAGCAGCTCACGTATCCTGCCGGAGATGGCGAGGTCTGCCAGCAGAAGCCGGCTACCGGAGGGCCGGTCCGGCTGGACTGTGCCTCCGGATTCGGCGCGGCCAGCCCGGTGACGGCCACCTTCGGTTTCGTTGCCGCATCCCGGCTGCTGAGCCGAATCGCCAGACGGGCCCATTCATAAGCCAAGGATTCCGACGTTTTATGCCCTTCAGCACTGTCATGGTTCTCGCCGGCATTGGTGTGGTCTCGCTGTTTTGCCAGTGGCTGGCCTGGCGCGTACGCATGCCCGCGATCCTGTTCCTGCTGGCCGGCGGCATCGCCGCCGGGCCGATGCTGGGCTTCCTGGATCCGGCGACGGTCTTCGGCGACCTGCTGTTTCCGGTGGTGTCGCTGGCGGTGGCCATCATCCTGTTCGAAGGCAGCCTGACGCTGCGCTACGATGAAATCCGCGGTCACGGTCGCATGGTCCGCAACCTGGTGCCCATCGGCGCCCTCGTTACCTGCGCGATCGGCACCCTGGCGGCGCGCTGGGCACTGGCGGTGTCCTGGGAGGTGGCCCTGTTGTTCGGCGCCATTTCCATCGTGACCGGCCCCACCGTGATCGCGCCGCTGCTCCGGTCGGTGCGGCCGGAAGCCAAGCTGGCCAATATCCTGCGCTGGGAAGGCATCATCATCGACCCGGTTGGGGCCCTGCTGGCGGTACTGGTATTCGAAGGCATCGTGTCCTGGGGCCAAGGCAATGTCTTTGGCCATTCCCTTTACATCTTCGGCAAGACCCTGCTGGTGGGATTCGCCATCGGCGCCGGCGCCGGTTACCTGAACGGCTTGGTGCTGCGCAAGCACTGGATTCCCCAGTACCTGCATAACGCCGGCACCCTCACCTTCATGCTGGGGGTCTACGGTATTTCCAACGAGCTGGCGCACGAGTCCGGCCTGCTCACCGTCACCATCATGGGCCTCTGGATGGCCAACATGAAACAGGTGCCGATCGACAGCATTCTGGAGTTCAAGGAATCCCTCAGCGTGCTGCTGATCTCCGCCCTGTTCATCATTCTGGCCGCCCGGGTCGAATTCGCCGCCATCGCAGACCTGGGCTGGTCACTGGCCATCGTGCTGGCCGCCCTGATGCTGGTGGCACGGCCACTGAGCATCTTCCTGTCGGCGGTCGGCACCGAGCTGAACCTTCGGGAAAAGCTGTTCCTGAGCTGGGTCGCGCCCCGGGGTATCGTTGCGGCGGCGGTGTCCGCCCTGTTTGCCTATCAGCTGCAGTCACTGGGCTATGACAGCGCCGGCACCCTGGTTCCCCTGGTGTTCATGCTGATCATCACCACCGTGACGCTGCAAAGCCTGACCGCCCGGCCCCTGGCCCGGCTGCTCAAGGTGGCGCAACCGGCCGAATACGGTTTCCTGATCCTGGGTGCCAACAAGATGGCCCGGATGATCGCCCAGGCTCTGAAGAAGCACGACGTGCCGGTGGTGCTGGCCGACACCAACTGGGAAAACGTACGCCAGGCGCGCATGGACAACCTGCAGGTTTACTTCGGCAACCCGGTATCCGAGCATGCCTCCACGCACCTGGACCTGACCGGCATCGGCCGGCTGCTGGTGATCTCGCCCTACAAGCACATGAACTCCCTGGCCACTTACCACTTCCTGGACTGGTTCGGGAGCCAGTGCGTATTCAGTCTGGCGGAAGGCGACCAGGATCAGAAGGCGCGGCACCAGACCGCGGAGAAGATCCAGGCCACCCGTGGGCTGTTCGGCGGCGTCAGCTACGCCAAACTGGCCAGCCTTGCGAGCCAGGGGTACACCGTGAAAACGACCCAACTGAGCGAGGCGTTCAGTTACGAGGACTTTCTCAAGGAATATCAGCACCAGGCCCTGATGCTGTTCGTGGTCAGCGGCAAGGGCCATGTCACACCGGTGCGCAAGGTGGAAGAACTGAGTCCGGAGGAAGGTTCGGTACTGATCAGCCTGGTGCCGCCTCAGGCGCCCAAGGAGCGCCGGGAGCGGGACACTCCGGACCGGGCACCCGATGGCGACGGCCAGACGGGGGCGGCACCGGGCTGACCGCCACCTCAGTCGCGGCAGTCGAGTACCAGTTTGCCCCGGACGTGGCCCCCCTCCAGGCGTTCGTGGGCTTCCTGCACCTGGTCCAGCCGGTACCGGCCGTCCAGGTGTACCCGCACATCCCCGTCCTCGATCAGCTCCGCGATCTCGTCCAAGTGAAACACGTCGGGCCGGACGGTCATGCCATGGGCACGCAGGCCCATGGCCTCGGCGGCACTGACAATGTCGTCGGCGGTCACGGTCGGGATGGTGACCAACACACCGTACTCGCCCAGCGTGTGCAGCGAGCGCTTGCCGACCTCGCCGCCGACCAGGTCCAGAACCATGTCCAGGCCGTAGCATTCCTCGACGAAGTCAACAGACTGATAGTCGATCACCTCGTGCACCCCCAGCTCCGCCAGAAAGTCGCGGTTGCGGGCGGAGGCGGTGGCGATCACGTGCGCCCCCCGCTCCAATGCGAACTGCACGGCGAAGTGGCCGACGCCGCCAGCACCGGCATGGATCAGGATCTTCTGCCCCGATTCCAGCTTGCCCATTTCAAACAGTCCCTGCCAGGCGGTCAGGGCCGCCAGGGGAACGGCACCGGCGGTCACCAGATCCAGCTCCTCCGGGACCAGGGCCAGCTCGTCCGCCCGCGCCAGGGCGTACTCGGCGTAACCACCGCCCTCGGTCGGGAAACCGACCAGGCCCATGACCCGGTCCCCCGGCACCAGGGTGGTCACACCGGCGCCCACCGCAGCCACTTCCCCGGCCACGTCGTAGCCCGGCGTCCAGGGCAGCCGGGATTCAATCTGCCGGGCGGCGAACCCCAACCCCTTGCGGGTCTTCCAGTCGATCGGATTCAGCCCGGCTCCATGGACCCGGATCAGGACCTGCCCCGGAGCGGGCTCCGGCACCGGCCCGGTGGCGACCTGCAGCACCTCGGGGCCGCCGAACTGCGGGTAAATCACCCGGCGCATGCTGGCATCACTCGGCTTGTCATCGTGTATCGGGGTCATGAACTTCTCCAGGCAGGGGGTAGCAACAGGCAGACGCTTTCAGACTAGCAGAATTCCACCGTCCCGGCAGGTCAGTCCAGGGCCGGGCGGCCGCCGGGCACGGACGCCCCGGCGAGGATCCGGGCAAAGGCCTCCGGGGCCCGTGCCGGCCGCTGGCTCCGCATGTCCACGCAGGCATGGGTCGACAAAGCCCGAACCAGGGTCCTGCCGTCGGCCGGACGCACCAACTGGAACTGCCTGGAGGAACGGAAGCGACCGTCGAAACCGGTCAACCAGGTTCCCAGCAACAGCTGGTCGCCCGCGTTGGCCGGGGCCAGATAATCAATCTCGGTACGAGTAATGGCCATCGCCTTGCCGGTTTCCTCGTGCAGGGCCCAAGTCATGCCCAGGCTCTCGATATGCGCCCAGCTGACCTCTTCCAGCCAGCGCACGTACACCACGTTGTTGGCATGCCCGAGGCGGTCGGTGTCCTCGGCACGCACCCGGATTTCAAGCACGTACGGGTCGGGCAGATCCCAATCGATGTCGACGCTCATGGTGCAGGCTCTCTCAATTCCGGAATCGCCGGCAACGGTAGCCGGCCGATGCGGTCGTTGTGAAGTGAACCAAAGTATAGATACCCGTCATGGGGGTTGGCGGAGGTGATCTCGCGCAGGTGCAGACCTTGGGTGTCGTGCAGGCTGATCAGCGCCCAGCCGCGGTCGTCAAATGCCATCACTAAGCCATAGGGCTCAGGCGCCGGCCTGAACCGTTCCGGTAGCTTGGCCACCAAGTTCTTGAGCCAGGGTGATCGGTGCAGGGCATCCACCGAGTCGTTGCGGCGGGTTGGAAAGGCCACCCAGTAATGCCCGTCGGCATCCACCGCCAGGTTGTCGGGAAACCCCGGCAGGTTATCGGCGAACACCTCCGCCCGTCCCGCCCTGGGGCCGGTGAGCCAGTAACGCAGGATACGGTATTTCCAAGTTTCAGCCACCAGCAGGTAGTCGCCATCCGGCGACACCACCACGCCGTTGGCGAAATACAGGTTGCCCAGCAGGGTCCGGGCCTTGCCGGTACGGGGGGAATACTGGAGCAGGCGGCCGTGGGGACGCATCTCCAGCAGATCGAGGGAGTAATCCGTGTAACCAAAACGGGCGCTGGCGTCGGTAAAGTAAATCGTCCCGTCCGGGGCGACGGCGACATCATCGGTGAACCGGAACGGCGTCCCCTCCGCCTCCCGGGACAGCAACGTCACCTGCCCGCCCGGGCTGACCGACAACAACCCACGGACGGCATCGGCCACGATCAGGTTGCCACGGTGGTCGAACACCATACCCAGCGGACGACCACCGGTTTCGACCCAGCGCTGCACGCGGCCATCGGGAAAGACCCGGACGATATCGCCAGCCAGGGTACCGGCATACAGCACGCCGTCCGCGCTCACGGTGCTGTCTTCGGGGCCGGACACCTGGCCCGGTGCCAGCAGTTCCGCCTGGCGCAACCGCTCATTGGGCGCCAGAACACCGGTCAGCGCCGGAGGCGGAGGGGCCTGCCAAGCCTGGCTGTCGATGGGCGAGGGCGTCAACAGGAAACCGCCCAGCAGCAGGAACATCGCCAGCGCGCCCAGCAGTATCCATTTCATCACCGACCTCCCCGGGCCCGACCCTTGATCGTTGCTCAATCGCTCCGCAGAAAGCGCCGGCACAAGGCGGCAAAGGTATCGGCCTTCTCCGCGTGTAACCAGTGGCCGGTGCCCTGGATCACGCGCACTTCCGCCGCCGGGAACAGGCGCAGAATGGTATCCCGGTGCTTGTCCTGGATGTAGGCGGAATCGGCCCCTTTCAGGAACAGTACCGGGCCATCATAGGGGCCGTCCCCCTCGGGGGCCTTGGCCAGATTGCCGTAGCAGGCGTCAATCACCGGCAAGTTCAGGCGCCAGCGGAACGTCGGCCCGCCCTCGGTCTGTTCGTCACGGGGCATGCGTTCAAGATTCTTGAGCAGGAACTGGCGGGTGGCCACGGAGTCCACGAACTCCGCCAGCAGGCGATCGGCGTCCTGCCGGGAATGCACCTGGGACAGGTCCAGGGCCTTGAGTCCTTCCAGAATGGCGTCGTGCCGGGGCTGATAGGTGACCGGTGCAATGTCGGCCACGATCAGGCGTTCCACGCGCTCCGGCGCCATCAACGCCACCTGCATGGCCACCTTGCCGCCCATGGAGTGCCCCAGCAGAGCCGCGCGCGCCAGCCCCTGTTGGTCCATGTAGGCCAGGACATCCCCGGCCATGGCGGGATAGTCCATGGTGTCGGTGTGCGGCGAAGCCCCGTGATTGCGCTCGTCCAGGGCATGGATCTGCCACTCGTCCTGAAGACGACGGGCAATGCCACCCAGATTCTCCAGGGAGCCAAACAGGCCATGCAGCAGGATCAGGGGTTTCCCCTCGCCGGTAATTCGATGGTTCAGCATAACGCTCATGAACAGGCAGCCTCCCGAACAGACAGCAGTGTCAGGGGGCCTACCTTACCATCCGCCTCGCGGGCGGGACACCCTGGCGGGGGCAAACACGAAGAAGAAGCCGGGAGGCCCCGGCTTCAGGCAGTGAACGTGGGGCGGTTGGTCAGCCGTAGAAGATGCTGTTCAGGTACTCCTCCAGCGCCCGGACATTCCGGCGCTCCTGGTCGTCGTGGGGGACAAAGATTTCATGATCCATGGCGTGACCTCCTGCACCTTATCGGTGAATTGCTACGGTTTCCTCAATGGCTAATGCTATCGTTGTTAACACCGGGGGACGTTGACTCGCTGTCCCAGAGGTTTGACATTTTGTATCAGCCCGGCTCCTGGCCGGACCACGGGAAGGCATGACGTGAGTTCACCACAACCCGCGCCCACCCACGGCTCGCCTGGGGTGGCGGCGTCCAGCACCCTGGCTCTGGTGCACTACCTTAGGCACCGGGGCGTCCTGGTTCCCGAACGGGTCGAGGCCCTGCTCGGCATCACGCTGGGGGATCTGGAAAACCCGGATCTGCGGATTCCGGCGGAGGCGCACTACCGGTTGTGGCAACATGCCGAGCAGGTCACCGGCGATCCTGCCATCGGCCTGCATGCCGGCCAGGTGGTGGACCCGGAGCGCATGGGCCTGGTCGGGCATGTCTTTTTCAACTGCGACACCCTCGGCGAGGCCGTGGCCCAGTACGTGCGCCTGCACCGGCTGATCAACGAGTCGGTGAACCTGTCGTTCGAGCGCGAGGGCGAACTGGCCATCCTCTGCTGGCAGCCGGACACGCCGGAGCTGTACTGCCGCCAGGACATGGACCGCACCCTGGCCGCCGCCCTGAGCCGGACCCGACACTTCATCCTGCCGAAGATGCGCGCGACCTGGGCCGAGATCGGCCATCCCCGGCCGGACTACGCCGGCGAATACGACACCCTGCTCGGTGGCCCGGCCAGCTTCGGCCACGGCTGGATGCGGGTGGCGTTCCCGGCCCGTCACCTAGACCACCCCATTCCCCACCGCAATCCCTACGTTTATTCAGCGGTGCTGCGTCAGGTCAATTTCCTGCTGGCCCGGCTGCGGACGCGACGCGCCTTCAGCCGCAGGGTACGACGCCTGATCGCCCGGCAGATGGCCACTGACCGGATCGACGCTGAAACCCTCGCCAGCCAATGCCACATGAGCCGGCAGACCCTGTACCGACGCCTAAAAAAGGAGGGGCTGAGCTTTCACGAGCTGGTGGAGCAGGTGCGCAAAGACAAGGCCCTGCGCTACGTGGCGGACAGCCCGTACGCCCTGAGTGAAATCGCCTTCCTGCTTGGGTTCTCCGAGCTGAGTGCCTTCAGTCGGGCGTTCAAGCGCTGGACAGGCATGGCGCCGGCCCAGTACCGTGCCCAACATCGGGGGGCGAATGCGCCTCCGTCCACCCAACGACGACGGAAACGCTGATGGACGCTTCTTCGCTGGTTGCGCTGGCCGTCGGCGCGCTGTACCTGGCGGCGCTGGCCTGCATCTACCGGATCCTGCTGACCTACCGGACGTCCCAGGGCGCCCTGGCCTGGATCATTGGGCTGCTCGGCCTGCCCTACCTCGCTGTGCCCCTGTTCGTACTGATCGGGCGCTACCGTTTCGGCGGCTATATCAAGGCCCGCCGGGGCCTGGACCAGGCGCTCACCGACCTGCTCGACCGTTTCGAGCGCCAAGCCACGTCCATCCCAGCGCCGGGCAGCGACCGATTCCGGGACGAACTGCAGGTGCTGTGCAAGCTCAGCCGCCTGCCGTTCACCGACGGCAACCGCTGCACCCTGCTGCGCGACGGCGAGGCCACCTTCGAGGCGCTGTTTGAGGCCATGGAGAACGCCCGTCACTACATCCTCCTGGAGTTCTACATCGTCCGTTCCGACCGTGTTGGCCAACGCATCAAGGCCATTCTGGAGCGCAAGCTGGCCCAGGGTGTTGATGTCTGGTTCCTGTACGACAACATCGGCAGTGTCTGGCTGCCCCGCCGGTACCTGCGGGAGCTGGCCCGGGCCGGCGCCCGGGTTGCCGCCTTCGACAACGGCAACATCCGGCGCCGGCGCCTCCAGATCAACTTCAGGAACCACCGCAAACTGCTGGTGTGCGATGGCCAGGTGGGCTTCGTCGGCGGCATCAACCTGGGCGACGAGTATCTGGGCACGGCGATGGACCAGGAGCCGCTGCGGGACACCCATTGCCGCATCGAGGGCCCGGCCGTCGCCGGGCTCCAGCTGGCCTGGCTGGAAGACTGGAACTGGGCCAGCGACACCCTGCCGACCCTGGACTGGAGCGCCAGCCGCCACACCCCGGGTGACCAGGAAGTGCTGATTCTGCCCACCGGCCCGGCCGACCCTTGGGAAACCTGCACCCTGTTCTTCCTGAACTGCATCAACAACGCCCGCCACCGCGTCTGGATCGCCTCGCCCTACTTCGTGCCGGATTTCCAGGTCATGAACGCCCTGCAGCTGGCCGCCCTGCGGGGCGTCGACGTCCGGATCCTGATTCCCGAGACCTCGGACAACGCCCTGGTCAAGCTGGCCGCTTACTCCCACCTGGTCCAGGCCTGCCAGGCCGGCATCGGCATCTACCGCTACCAACGCGGGTTCATGCACCAGAAAGTGGTTCTGGTGGACGACCGCTACGCCGCCGTCGGCACCGCCAATCTGGACAACCGCTCGATGCGGCTCAACTTCGAGATCATGGCGGTCAACACCGATCCGGACTTTGTCCGGGACGTGCACCGCATGCTGGAGGGCGACTTGGCGCATTGTCAGCTGATGACCGAACGCGACTATCAGGACCGCTCCATACTGTTCCGGCTGGCCTGCCGGGCGGCCCGCCTGGCCGCCCCCCTGCTGTGACCGGTCCGGCAGACTGGTTCGGGCCCGCCGGAATGTGAGAATATGCGGGCATCGCCAACCGCAACCGCAGTCACCGACATGAGCGCGTTTAAACCCCGGGCAACCCTGGTCGAGCAGGTTGCCCGCCACCTCGAAAACCGGATCGTCTTTGGCCAGCTACGGTCGGGCGAGCGCATCTACGAAGCCGCCATGGCCAAGGAGATGGACGTCAGCCACGGTTCCATACGCGAGGGCCTGCTGCTGCTCGAAAAGCGTCATCTGGTCCGCAACATCCCTCGCAAGGGGGCGGTGGTCACGCCACTGGACGCGCACTTCGTGCGCAGCCTGCACGAAACCCTGGAACTGTATCTCACCCACACCGGGCGAAAGTTGGTCCGCCAGTGGTGCCCGGAGGACATGGCACGGCTGGAAGCGCTGTATCGACAGATGCGGGACTGCCACGCGCGGGGCGACCTGACGACCTTTCTGGAACTGGGTATCGAATACACCAAGGCCTCGCTCGCGTATGCCGACAACTACTTCATCGAAACCGCCATCGACGACCTCTGGCCCTCCGCCCGCCGCTGCGCCTTCGTGGCCTTCCAGCGGGGCGGCCGCCGCGTCCTCGAGGACAACCTGGCGCACATGGAGGCCTCCATCGCCGCCATTCGCGCCCGCGACGAGGAACGGCTCGCGGACATCCTGCACCGCTATGCCCAACAGCAATGCCAGCAGGTGCTGGATGCCCTGGCGGCCCCGGCCGGGGCGCCGCTTCAGTAGAACAGCTGGGTGAACGAGAAACCGATGTTGAGGTAGGCGGTCCAGTCATCCTCAGTGTTGTAGGCCGCCGCGAGCTGCACCGGACCGAGGAAGGTGTCGACACCGGCGAACAGGCTCCAGGATTTGAGGGTGTCATCCCAGCTCGCCTCGCCCAGCGACGGCCAGGCGTTGCCCGCCTCGAAACCGGCCCCAGCGAACCAGGGCCACAGGGGGCCGCCGAAACGCTGGCTGGCGTAAAGCGCGGCCATGGCGCCACTCTCGCCGGTGATCTGGCCCGGAGCATAGGCCGACAGGCGCCGGAATCCCCCCAGCCGCACATGGTTTTCCACCCCCGGCTCGCCGCGGGTAGCGCCTTCGGCGTACACCAGACCGGTCAGGGTGAAGCCACGCCAGCTTCCCGTTCCCAGCCCCATCGCGGTGACCGTGTCGAAATGCCGCTCCGAGCCCAGGTCCTCCCGCTCGAACCGGGCCTTCAGCCCGGCAAAGGCCCCGTCCGTCGGGAAAAAGGCGTCGTCCAGGGAATCGTGCACCAGGCGCAGCTGCACATTGCCCTGATGGATCGGATCGTCGGGCGCTACCGCCTGCCCCACCTGCTCATCCACGGTGGCATAGCCCCGAGTATAGGTGGCCCGGACCTCGGCATTGCCCCCCAACTCCATGCCCAGACCCAGATCGGCGCTGCGGACGCTGACATCAACCTCGGCGACGCGGCGGCCGTCGTCGTCATAGACCCGGATGTCGTCACGGTTGTACTCACCACCGAGTACCAGAAAGCGATCGTAGCCGTACCCCAGCGGCTGATACCACTGGGTTCTGGCCCAGGGCTGGGTGCCCAGCTGCACACCGGTGTGCCACTCGCCCCCCAGCCGGTTGAGTTCCGTCATGCGCACCGCCGAGGCGATGTTGAAACGGGTGTCGCCATTAAAGTTGTCCTCGTAACTGAGGCCGAAAGACAGATAGTTGGGGCCCCAGCTCTTCTCCTTGAGCCGAATCGTCAGAACGGTGCCCTCCGGCGAGGGCGACAGGGCGTAGGACACGGTTTCGTAATAACCCAGGCCATAGATCCGCTTAAGGTCGGCTTCCAGCCTGGCCACATCCAGGGGTGCACCGATCCGCTGGCCGATGCGCTCCCGGATGAACTCACGGGCCAGACTGCCACCGCCTCTAACGTCGATCCGTGCCACCGGGCCACTGCCGTAGGCCCGGGACGAGAGTTTCGCCTTGTAGGCGGTCCAGGCGACCCGGGACACCTGAAACCGACTGAGCTCGACGGCGTGCTCCCGGGCCGCCGAGGCGCCCAGTTCAAACAGCATCGGCGCCTGATAAAAATCCGCCGATGTGAGCCCCTGCAGGTCGGGCCGGATCAGAACATCCCGATCGCCCAGCTGCGCCAGCTGCTGGTCGGTGTTGCGGCGGGTCAGCAGGGTGGTGAGTTGGCCGAGCACCGAGAACGCTTCTTTCAGCTTTTCCGCGTCCAGCAACGGATCGGTAATGTCCACTGCGATCACCACGTCAGCGCCCAGCGACCGGGCCACACTGATGGGCAGATTGTTGGCGATGCCGCCATCCACCAGCAGCCGTCCCTGACGCTCCACCGGCGCGTAGACCCCGGGAATGCTCATGCTGGCGCGAATCGCCTCGGCCAGGCTGCCGTCACCGATCACCACCTGCTCGCCGGTGGCCAGGTCCGTTGCCACCGCCCGGAACGGAATCGCCAGCTTGTCAAAATCCTCCACCAGGGCTGCGCTGTGGGTCAGTTCATTGAGAATGAAGCCAAGGTTCTGGCCCGCCACGATGCCGCCGCCCACGTGCAGCCCGTCGGCGCGGATGCCTAGCCCCGGCACCACCGGAAAGCGGCGCTCGTCCTGTTTCCGGCGTACCGGTTTGTAGACCCGGCCGGGGTCGTCACGGAAACTGGACAGCCAGTCCATGTTGATGAAGCGCTGCTCGATCTCCGCCACCGACATGCCGGAGGCATACAGGGCCCCCACCGCCGACCCGGCACTGGTGCCCACCACCACGTCGACCGGGATGTGCATCTCCTCCAGGACCCGCAGCACCCCGACATGGGCCATGCCCTTGGCGCCGCCGCCACTGAGGACCAGGCCGATGGTCGGCCGCTCCGCCGCCTCCTGCCCGGACACGGACAGTGGCAGCCACAGGCACAGCGCCAGCAACAGCCGTTTCATGGCTGACCTCCGTTGCCCCGGCATCGGTTCAGGAGGACGTGTCCTCGTCCACCAGGGACAGGTGCGACGTGTCGGGCACGATGGGCGGGGGTGTCGGCCGGGAGACCCCCAGGTCGGAGCCGGCAGGAGCCAAACTCCACGCCTCCAGATGCTGGAACATCGGCTCTTCCACCGTCCTGGGCTCGACCAGGGTAACGCCCACCGGATCCAGGCGCAGGTGGCTGCCGGCCAGAATGCTGTCCACCTTATCGCCGGCCACCGGCAAGCGCTCACCGGGCTCAACCTCCGGCGCCGCCGGGACGTCGTCCGGGGCCTGGGACGCCGGTTCGGCCGACGCCGCCCCGAGCGCCGCCGGCCGGGGTTGCACGGGCTCCGGCCGGGTCGGAGGCTCGCTGCCGGGCATGGGTTGGACATAGGCCACCAGGCCATGCCGGTTCAGCACCGCGCGGTACTTCTCAGCCTGCGCCTGTTCCAGCTTGTTGCGCAACACCACCGGCTGGCCGCTGAACATGCGCTCGACCTGCTCCACCGATGCCTTGAACAGCGCCCTGGCGTTGTTGCGGGCCACCTGCACATCGGTACCCGGAACACACTCGCCCTTGAACACCAGCTGATACATGACCTTCCCCTCCCTTACATGGCCATAGTGGCAATCATAGTGGATGCACGCGCCCCCGGCAGCCGCCACGACCCGGCCTGGCCATGCAAACAATTGAAAAATTCACCCGCGAAGGCGCGCAAAACACGACAGACTCTGCAATAATTCAATGTAACGAACCGTTACTCTTGGTTACATTATGCACAATCCGGAGCCGAGACCATGACACCCCGCCCCCTACCTTCCCTTGCCCTGGCCGCGTTGTTGGGCAGTCCCTTCGCCCATGGCGAGAACATCGACGTGCTGATGAGCCAGGTGTTCCCGAAAGAGCAGGCCACCTACATCGGCTATGAGAGCGTGGAGCGGGAAGACATTCCGGCCACCACCAACATCGAGCGCAAATACCTGATCGTCGACTTCCGCTTCGCCACCGGCGAGCCGGCCGAGGAGCTGCTGCAGGCCAGTGTTCACAAAGTCTGCATGACCCTGTTGCGTGACCAGGACCTGATCCGCCGGCTGTCCCAGTCCGGCTACGACATGGTTTCGGTCGCCTTCGACCGCCGCTCCCAGTTCGACTGCCTCTGAGCCAGCCTCAGGCCTGGCGACCCAGCAGCTTGGGGAAGGCTTCCAGGGCGCTGTTGACGGCATCCAGGTTGAACGCCTCGACATCCGCCAGCAACTTCTCGCCGTAGCGCACCACCGAGGGCGAGCGATGCCGCTGGCCCCAGGCAATCACCCGCCGGGCGAAGTCCTTCATCTGCTCGGGGTCGCCACTCTCGCGAACCACTTCCCATTCGTCACCGAAGTCCCGGCCCAGCTGCTCCCGCAGCCAGCCACGCTCGGCCATGCTGAGGGTCTGGGCCAGCAAGCGCTCCTCTTCCTTCGGCGCGCCCTCGTCTCCGGCCTCCTCGCCCGTCGCCTCCACCCGAGGCAGAGTCACCGTGAAGGTGGAGCCCTGCCCGGGCTCACTTTCCACCGACAGTTCCCCGCCCATCATACGCACCAGCTTGCGGCTGATCGCCAGCCCCAGCCCGGTACCACCGTAGCGTCGGGTGTTCTGCCCTTCCTGCTGCTCGAAGGCCTCGAAAATGCGGTCCTGCTGATCCTTGGGGATGCCGATACCGGTGTCCTTCACCGTTACCACCAGCCGGTAACTCTGGCGGTCGGGGTGGCTGTCGCCGCCGCCCCCATCCGGCGTGTCGAGACGGGTGGCCTTGGCCCGTACCGTTACCCCGCCTTCGTGCGTGAACTTGATGGCATTGCCGACCAGATTGAACAGCACCTGCCGCAGGCGTGTCTCGTCCAGCACCATCGCCGCCGGCATCTTGGAGTCGACACTCACTTCCAGGGTGATACCCTGCTCCCGCGCGCGCAGGTCGAAGATATGGCGGACATCGCCCAGCAGCCGACGTACCGACACCGGCGCATAGTCCAGGCGCATCTTGCCGGCTTCGATCTTGGATAGGTCCAGAATGTCGTTGATCAGCATCAGCAGGCTGCGGCTGCCGGCACGAATAGCGTCCAGATAGTTCCGCTGCTGCGGGTCGGTGACGCAGTTGCTGAGCAGATCGCTGTAACCGATGACCGCGTTCATCGGTGTGCGGATTTCATGGGACATGTTGGCCAGGAATTCGCTTTTGGCCCGGTTCGCGGCCTCCGCTTCCCGGGCCAGCCGCTCGGCCTCCAGTTTGGCCGCCCGGAGTTCGTCCTCGCTGCGGCGTAGGGCGTTCTCGGACCGAATCCGTTCGTCCACCTCCCGCGACAGCTTACGGTTCCAGTACAGGAAGATCAGAACCACCATCACCGCGATCAGCACCACCCGGCGCACCACGGTGTAATCGGTATCCTGTTCGATGTCCAGGTGGATCCAGCGGTTGTAGATGGCCTCGGTCTCGGTGGAGTCCAGGCTCGCCAGGGCCTTGTTCAGGATCCGGTGCAGCTCCGGCCGGTCCTTGCGGACCGCCAGCCGCAGGTCATACTGATAGGGCGTGATGCTGGTAATTCTCAGGTTGGACAGGCCCAGTTTCGCCACCGTGTAGCTGACCGCCGGGATGTGCGTCACCATGACGTCCAGATCGCCGTTGGACAGCGCCAGCAGGCCCTCCTCGACATCCTGGACCGGATACAGGTTGAGGTTCGGGTGGTTGATCAGCAGGTAGTCGTAGGCGGCATGGCGGTTGACCACGCCGACCCGTTCCTGCCGCAGTTCCCGCAGGTCACCGATGAAACGGCCGTCGTCACGGATGGCCAGGGCGATGGGCACCGTCAAATAGGCCCGGGAAAACAGGAACTCGTCCTCGGTACGCGGGGTCCGGGACAGGCCCGGCAGGATATCCACCTCACCCGAGGCCAGCTTCTGCTCGGCGGTGCTGCGGCTGTCCACCAGAATACGGCTGAAACGAACGCCGAGCTGGGTTTCCAGGCGCGTCATCAGGTCCGCCACCAGCCCCGTGGGACGGCCGTCCTGGGCAAACTCGAACGGAGGCCAGTCGGCCCGGAACGCCACCCGCAGGTTCGGGTTACGCTTGAGCCACTCGACATCCGCCACCGACAGCGACAGGCCATTCCGCTCCAGCCCCGGAACGTCCGACTGCAGCCAGGACTGGCGGATCACCCGGTGCTCGGTGTGGCTGATCGCGGCGATGGCACTGTCCAACACCTCGAACAAGCGCTGCCTGTCCGCCGGGACCTGCAGCACCACGTCCACGGGCTTTTCCTCCAGCAGACGCGCCAGCCCAATACCACTGATCATGGCGGACTGCAGGTAATCTGACACCACCGGCACCGGCCCGACGAACGCATCGGCCTGGCCGGAGAGCACCCGACTGATGGCCTCACCCACCCCGGACACCGGCACCGGTTCGAAGTCTTCCACCGGGTCCAGCATGGCAAACTGGTTGGCATCGCCGTCGATGATGGCGACCTGAGCGCCCTCAAGATCCGCCAGCGACTGAATGGCCGAATCGCCAGCGCTGACGAACAGGCCGTAAGTGAGTGTCATCAGGGGCTGGGTATAGGCAACGCCCTCCGGCATCCGGGTACCGGCGGCGTGGGTCGTCAGCAGCACGTCCGGCTGCGGCCGGTCCGGCTCGGCCCGGCCCTGGTCATCGACCACCACCGGCTGCACCGGTATGCCGAGCTTATCCGACAGGCGCGCCAGATAGTCGATGTAGGTGCCGGCCAGCATGCCGCTGCCGGTGTCGAACACCAGCGGCACCTGGCCCGCCCGGACGCCGACCACGAAATGTTCCTGAGCCTGCAGCCAGGCCAGGTCCTCCTGCCCCAGCACCGGCGCCGGCGAAGGCTGGGGCGGGTCGGCCTGCACCGGCCCCAGGCCCGCCAGCACCAGGCTGACGATCAAGACAAGGCGAAGCACGAGCCTCACTGGATATCCCTCGCAAGTCCACTAGAGTTCAAGGCACAATACCCGCAAACGTCGCAGCTTTTTGTTGCGCAATCACGATGAGGAGCGCCTGCCATGGATACCAGCAAACACACCCTGACCACCCTGTTCAAGCAGCTGGGCCTGCCCTGTGACGAAGCGTCGATTCAGGACTTCATCAGCCGGCACTCGCCCCTGCCCCGGGACATCGCCCTGCAGGACGCCCCCTTCTGGTCGGACAGTCAGTCCCACTTTCTGGAAGAGGGCCTCGAAGAAGACAGCGACTGGGCCGAGATTATCGACGAACTGGACGCACGGATGCGAGCCTAGGCGATCGCTGTCCGGCTCTGGTTACGCCCCGCGCCCTTGGCCTCGTATAACGCCTGGTCGGCCCGGTTGAACACGCTCGTCTCCGAGTCGCCCGGGCGGAACGCCGCCAGGCCGGCGGACAGGGTCACGCGGACCGGCTGCCCGCTGAAGTGGAACGGCAGCCGGCCGATGTGCGCTCGCAGGTTTTCCACCACCTCCAGGGCATCCTCCACCGACGTCTCCGGCAGCAGCACCACAAACTCCTCACCCCCGTAGCGGGCAATGAAATCGGTCGACCGCAACCGTTCGAGCATTTCCCGCGCCACCAGTTGCAGCACCCGGTCCCCGGCCTTGTGGCCGAAGGAGTCGTTGACCCGTTTGAAATAGTCGATGTCCAGCACCGCCACGGTCAGCGGATGCCGATAGCGCTGCCACCGGTTGAATTCGAACACCAGCCGTTCCTGCCATGCCTCGCGGTTCGGCAACTGGGTCAGCAGATCGGTCATGGCCCGGAGGCGTTCACGGTTGACCTGCTCCTGCATCTGCTCGGAATGGGTCTCCAGGGCTGCAATTTTTTCCTGCATGGCCTCCAGCTGCTCCGCCAGAATCCGCTCCCGTTCCGACTCCCGCCGGCAAAACCGGTCCAGCACCCGGGCGATGGCTTCCAGGTGCTGCCCCACCGAGGTCCGCAGCTGACCGATGTCCTCGGTGCCCGCGAGCACCTTCTGGGCCTGTTGCAGCTCAGCCCGGATTTCCCGGTCCAGGGCCTCGGTTTCATCGGCGCGGCCATTCTGCACTTCGGCCTGCGCCCGGAAGTGCTGGCGCAGGACCTCCAGGCGCTCGTCCAGGCGCCGCAGGAACGCCTCGAACTCACGCTTGCTGCGGGTCACCGCCGCCACCACCAGGTCCGCCACCCGGTTCAACCCCTCCCGCAGCACGTCCCAGTCCTCGCTGGACAGCAACGCCTGCTGCAGGCGCCGGGCCTCGGCCTCGGCGGTGGGTTCCAGGGCGACCTGGCTGAGCAGCTGGCCGATCAGCTGTCCCACCCGGCGGGCGATCCGCAGGCGGTGGCTCTTGTCATCCAGCTCTGCCGACGCCGCCCCCGCGGTTCCGCTGTCCGGCGTCGGAGATGCTTCGCCTCGGTCGTCCAGCAGCGCGATCTGGCGGTCGATTTGTTCCTGCAACTCGCGCCAGGCGTCGACATCAACATGCTTCTTGCGCAGATCCTTACGAATCCGGGCCAGCAGCCGGTCCAGCTCCGGGGTCTGTCCTTCTGAGGCCAGACTGGTCCGCACCAGCATCCGCTCCAGGGTGTTGCGCTCAGACTGCCACTGCTTTTCCCGGACGTCTGCCTTTTCGATTTCCTGAAGGTATTTCTCCTTCCAGGAAGGATTCGCTGCCATGAGGCGCTCCGATGCGTCCTTGTTTATGGGTTCTTTCGTTTAGCATAGCGGCTGCGACGGGCCCTGGGGTGGCTCTCGTCGTACACCCGGGCCAGGTGCTGGAAATCCAGGTGAGTATAGACCTGGGTGGTGGCGATATCCGCGTGCCCCAGCAATTCCTGGACGGCACGGAGGTCGCCACTGGATTCCAGCAGGTGGCTGGCAAAGGAGTGCCGCAACAGGTGCGGATGCAGCCGCTGGTCCGCTCCCTTGAGCCGGCCCCACCGGGCCAGTCGGGCCTGAACGCTACGCCGGCTCAGACGCTGGCCCTGACGGTTCACGAACAGCGCCGGCTCCGACTCCGGCGCCAGGGCCGCGCGCACCGCCAGCCAGGCCGTCAGGGCAGCCAGGGCTTTGCGACCGACCGGCAGCAGCCGTTCCTTGTCGCCCTTGCCCAGTACCCGGACTTCCGCGCCCGCTAGATCGACCGACGACCGGTCCAGCCCCGCCAGTTCCGACAGCCGCAGACCGGACGAGTACATCAACTCGAACATGGCCAGGTCACGGACCTCCAGCGGGTCGTCCGGTGGCGCATCGAGCAGCTGGGCCAGCTGATCCACATCCGCCACCTTCGGCAGCCGCCGGCCACTCTTGGGCGCCCGTAGCCCCAGCGCCGGATTGTCCGACGCCTGCCGTTCCCGGACCAGGAACTGATAGAAACGACGGATCGCGGAGAGGTGCCGGGCGATACTGCGCCCGGACAGCCCTTCCCGACTCAGCCCGGCAACGTACCGACGCAGCTCGTGGTTATCCAGTTCCCGCCAGGTCCGCCGGCCTTCGCCGGCAAGCCAGTGGGCCAGCCGGGTCAGGTCCCGCCGGTAGTTGTCACAGGTATGGGGGGAGTAGCGTTTCTCGGACGCCAGGTGGCGGAGAAAATCCGCCAGCGGCGAGGACAGGGGGGCGGGAAGGTCCATGGTCGGTCCGGTGCGCTCAGTGAGCCCGTTCCTCCGTCGCCGGGCCCGGTGTGGCGGCCATGTGCTTGAGCAGCATCGGGGGCAGCAGGCGGCTCAGGGTGTCGCTGATGTAGGTCAGGAACAGGGAGCCCATGCTCTGGTCGAAGTACCCCGGCTGGCAGCTGCCCACCGCGAAAACACCGATCAGCCCTTGGTGACGCAAGGGCACCAGGGCCACCGAGGCCACCGGATCCTGCCGGTCGGGGAACAGGAAGGCGCGTTCCTCATCCCGGAACTGGCCGCAGACGGCTCGTTCGGAGTCCAGCAGCCGTCCCAGCCGCGCCCGCGCGCTGTCTGGACTGACCACCCGCAGCGCGCCCTGGCAGGTGCCGGCCGCCGGAGCGTCCATGAACAGCAGCACCGCGGCCGCGTCCAGGCCGAAATCGCCGCGGATGCTGTCGTCAATCGCCGCCGCAGCCTCGCTCAGGGAGCGGGCCTCAATGACCTGCAGCAGCAGCCGCTTGCTCTTTTCGAACAGGCGGTCGTTATGTCGGGCGATGGACACCAACTCCACCAGCTCCCGGCGCAGGGTGTCCCGTTGCTCACGGAACAGGTGGACTTGGCGTTCCACCAGGGAAATCGCGCGACCGCTTTCATGGGGCAAGGTCAGGCTGCGCAGCAGCTCATCCTGGCCCAGGAAGAAGTCAGGGTGGGCTCTCAGGTAGTCCGCCACCTGTTCCGGGGTAAGTTCGTCGGCCTTCTTGCGGGCCGTTGAGTCTGTCATCGTGTTCTCCTGAGCTGTCAGGAACGTTGCCTCTGGGCTCGAGCGGGCCGGCGACGGCGCCCCGACGTCTCGGCGGGCAGCCGCAACTGCCCCTCGAAGACCGTGGTTGCAGGGCCTTCCATCATAACAGGGGCCCCATCCCCCTGCCATTCGATCAGCAGCCGGCCCCCGCGCAGTTCCACCTCGACCCGCTGTCCCAGCAGGCCCCGCAACTGGCCGGCCACCACCGCGGCGCAGGCGCCGCTGCCGCAGGCCAAGGTTTCACCGGAACCGCGCTCAAAGACCCGCAGGCGAGCATGGCTCTGATCCAGCACCTGGAGAAAGCCGATGTTGGCGCGGGCCGGGAAACGGGGGTGCCGTTCCAGCCGGGGCCCCAGGGTCACCACCGGCGCCTGGTCCACGTCGGCCACCACCAGCACGCCGTGGGGGTTGCCCATGGACACCGCCGTCAGCTCCACCTCCTGGCCGTCCACCTCCACCGTATGGACCGGTTTGCGCTGCTCGGCGGCGAAGGGGATCGCGGGCGGGTTGAGTTCCGGCACGCCCATGTTGACCCGGACACTGCCGTCGCGGTTGACCTTCAGCTCAATCACGCCCTTGGCCGTCTGCACCCGGATCACCCGCTTGTTGGTCAGCCGCTGGTCGCGGACGAACCGGGCAAAGCAGCGGGCCCCGTTGCCGCACTGCTCCACCTCGGAGCCATCGGCATTGAAGATACGATAACGGAAATCCACGTCCGGCAGCCCGGGCGGTTCCACCACCAGCAGCTGATCGAAGCCGACGCCGAAGTGGCGGTCCGCCAAGTCCCGGATCATCTCCGGGCGCAGGCGGAACGGCTGGCTGATGGCATCGACCACCATGAAGTCATTGCCCAAGCCGTGCATTTTGGTGAACCGGAGCAGCGGCCCTTGTTCCCTGCGGGGCTGACTCATCCTCCGCCCTCCGCTTCCGGCAGGCAGGACTCGAGGGCGAGCTGATCCTCCAGGGTTTCCCGGCGCCGCACCAAGTGCACCTGGTCACCGTCGACCATCAGCTCCGGTGGACGGTTGCGGCTGTTGTAGTTGGAACTCATGACGAAGCCATAGGCACCGGCCGAGCGCACCGCCAGCAGGTCGCCGGGGGCCAGACACAGCGACCGGTCTTTGCCCAGGAAGTCGCCGGTTTCACACACCGGGCCGACCAGGTCCCAGGCCCGGTCCTCGCCGTCCTGATGGGGGCGTACCGGCACGATCGCCTGCCAAGCGCCGTACAGGGCGGGCCGGATCAGGTCGTTCATGGCGGCGTCGATGATCGCGAAGTTGCGGTGCCCGGTGCACTTGAGGAACTCGACCCGGGTCACCAGGATACCGGCATTGGCGGCAATCGAGCGACCCGGCTCCAGAATCAGTTCCAGCGACCGGTCACCCATCCGCTCGGCCAGGGCCTGAACGTATTCGGAGGGTTCGGGCGGCCGCTCATCCTGGTAGGTCACCCCGAGGCCGCCCCCCATGTCGAGGTGGCGGATCCGGATGCCCTGCCCGGCCAGGGTATCGATGAGCGCCAGTACCCGGTCCAGAGCGTCGAGGAAGGGCGCCACAGATGTCAGCTGGGAGCCGATGTGGCAGTCCACCCCCAGAATCTCCAGGTGCGGTAACTCCGCGGCCCGGGCATACACCGCCGGCGCCTGGGCGATGTCGATGCCGAATTTGTTCTCTTTCAGGCCGGTGGAAATGTACGGATGGGTCCCGGCGTCCACGTCCGGGTTGACCCGCAGCGACACCGGCGCCTTCACGCCCAGTTCGCCGGCCACCCGGTTCAGCCGGTCCAGCTCGGTGTCGGATTCGACGTTGAAACAGCGGACCCCGGCTTCCAGCCCCCGCTTCATTTCCCATTCCTGTTTGCCCACACCGGAGAAGACTACCTTGCCGGCGTCGCCGCCGGCACGCAGAACCCGCTCCAGCTCACCGGCGGAAACAATGTCGAAGCCCGCGCCCAGACGCGCCAACACGTTCAGGACCGCCAGGTTGCTGTTGGCCTTGACCGCGTAGCAGACCAGATGGGGGCGGCCGCTCAGGGCTTCGTCGTAAGCCCGGTAATGGCGCTCCAGGGTGGCCCGGGAATAAACATAGGCCGGTGTACCGAAACGCCGGGCGATCTCGGCGACAGGGACATCCTCGGCATGGAGTTCGCCGTTGCGATAGGTAAAGTGATCCATGGGTATCCTGATTCGTTGGCGGGGGCGGGCGTCACCGGGATGCCCCGACGCGGGCGCCAGGCACGGACACCTGGACCTCGGCCAGGGCAGCCGTGTCGGCCACCCGTGCTTGGTCCCGATACAGTGCTCCTTTCTGGCCGCAGCCGGCAAGAAGCAGGCACAGGGCAAGACTGGCTAGGACAACTGGCTGACGCATGGACGCTCCCCGGAATTCACTGTGCGCCCAGTATACCCGACACCCGCCGCCACGGGCGAGGATTGCGCTAGTCGCCCAGATGCTGGTTCAGCGCCGCTTCCAGCAGGTTCCGATAATACAGGTATTGGCTGGTCTGCAGGTCCCGCTGATAGACCCGGGGGTCAATGTCGTGGGGCAGGTGCAGGTCGGACAGGTACACCGGGTACGGGTCCCCGGCCTGACGCCGGGCCCGGATGTAGTGGGCCACGGCGGGGATCAGCCGGTCGCCATGCTCCTGCACGGTGAACTCCTGGCCGTCGCAGAACAAGTCGAAACGCAGACGTTCATCGCCTTCCTGAATGCCCACCGCCTGCACTTCGAGTTCCTGCGGCGGCTCGGTGGCCTCCGGCACCGGCCGGGGCTCGGTGCGCCAACGGCCGTCGCGCGCGACCAGCTCATAGCACCGGACCGACGACAGGGCCAGCTGCCCGTCCGGATGGCGCAGCAGCCGGCGCTCCACCAGATTCTCCAAAAACCGAAGCAACGGCGACAGCAGGTACCGGCGCGGGCTTTCCGCCTGCTCCCAGGTACTGAGGGAGCCCCGCTCATCCACCACCCACACCCTAGCCCGATCGCCGGACAGACGGTAGAACACCTGGACCGAATCCGGCTCGCTCGCCTCGCACACCGCACGCAGTTGCGGATCCTCGGCGATGGCGTAGCGGTCGAAGACCACTGGTGCGTACTGGTCCTGGGGCTGCATCAGCACCTCCATCAGAGCGTCCTTGTCGTCCAACACCAAGAAGCCGGGTTCACGGCCGTTGTACTGCAGCAGGAAATAGCGCCGGTCCATCTCGATGACGTAACGCAGCGGGTGAGGCCCGGTGCCACCGGCGAAGAAGCGGGCGAAGACGTCCGCGAACAGCTCCCGAACCCGCCGAGCGATGGCCTGACCATGGCCGCGACGGTAGCTGTGTACCTGAATCTCCGGCAGGTTGTCGGGGTTCGCCGCCGCTGACGCCAGCACGTTCTTCAGGCACTGCACCAGAGTGTCGCCGGCCGCGTAATGCTGAAGGCTGACCTCATGCCAGCTGTTGAAGGTGACTTGGTCGATGGTTACCACCAGGTTCTCCCGACCGCCACTGAAGCCCAGCGAATCGTGACGGGCACTGAGCTTGTGCAGGCCTTTGTCGGTCAGATGCGCCTGGGGATCCACCCCCACGTTCACCAGCAGCAGACAACGCAGGGGGCGCACGCCCCGGGCCAGGGCCTGGCGTCCGGCCGGCACCACCGGGACCGGCAGGAACGCCGCCAGGGCATCCAGCATCTCCCGCAGCTCCGCCACCGACGCCACGGTGTGGCCGGCGCGGACGTTCAGACGGGTGGCCCGGGTCAGCAGGCCGTTGCAATAGCACCACACCATCAGCTCCGAGAGGTTGCCGGAACGGCGGATCACCGGTTTCCAGAACGCATCCGCGGGGTCCTCGAGATCCCGATACAGCAGCCAGCCCTCGCCTCCGGCCCCCTGGGTCGACTGATGGTGAAACGCCAGGTTCTCCTCCGCCAGCGACGGTGCCAACCCCGGGTTGATCAGCTCCACCTTGCCGGCCTTGCGCTGGAAGCAGGCATACAGTTTCCGGCCCAGCAGATTGATGTCCTCGGGCCGGATTGCGGCGGCGGCACCCTGCTCCCGGGCCATGCCCGACAGCAGCCGGTAGCTGTGGGTCAGTTCCGCGACCACCGACCGGCGCAGCCGGATGACATCCTCCGCCCGCCACCGCTGCCGGTTGTCCAGGTTTTCCAAGGTCGCCTCCGGCCAGCCCCAGTCGGCCACCAACCGGGCCAACAGCCGCACCCGCCATCGGTTCCGGGAAGGATCGGTCCGGGTTAGCGGCAGGCCCGCCTTGAGGTACAGACAACGCCGGACCATATCCAGACGCTCGCTCCCGCCCCGCTCGGACAGCCATCCGGCCAAGCGCTGGTACAGCATCACATAGGGGTCCAGCTCATCCGCCTGGACGACGCCGTCAAACACTGCCCGCTTGAACGCCAGGGACAGCAGGGGGTATTCCGGAGCCCGGGCATAGCACTCAATCAGCAGCAGTTTAAGCATCGATTTCCAGGGCGCATCGATCCCCTTATACAACTGCCAGACGCCGGCCCCCAGAAACTCTTCCCTCGGAATGGCCGGAACCGGCCCGAAGTCGATGTATTCATCCGCCCGGATGAAACGGCAGTCGGTCAGCATCCGGCGGCGCTCGTCGTAGCGTGATTCCTGGTCCGCCGGAATCAGCCACCACAGGGGCAGACAGCCGCCCAGATGAATGCCGGTGCGGTAGAACTCGTCCAGCAGCAGATAGTGCTGGGCACTGCCGCAGTTCTCGCCGCTGATCTCCGCGCGCTGCCGTCCGGCGCGCCAGTCGTCGGCACTGAACACGAACACGTGCAGCTCCACCCCCAAGGTCGCCGCCCACTCCGACAGCCGCTGTGCCTTGCGTTCAAGCCGCCGGACGCCGGCGTCGGGCAGATCGGGCCGGTGACACAGCCAGACGTCCAGGTCGCTGGCCACCGAGTGCCCCAGGCTACCGGGGCTGCCCATCAGAAACAGTGCCCGGAGATCCGGGCGGCGCTGGCCCTGGTCACGCAGGGCAAACGTCCGTGCCAGTCGGCGCGCGGCATCCAGGGCCCGGGGCTGGGGCTGGTAATGGCTGAGGCCATGGGGACAGTCGCCATCGAGATACCCCGGCAGCGATGGATGGTTGAGGTGGAACGCCAGCGGCAGGATGTCGAGCACCACCTGCTGGCGGTAGGTCAGCGCGGAATGCGCCCGTTCCCAGCGCTGCCGGTTGACCGACAGGAACCGCTCCCGCAGCCGACGCAGGGTCTTGCGGTCGATGCCCTCGTCAAAATCGAGGGCGATGGCAGAGGCGAGGGCGTTCAAGGCGGCTCCGGGGAACTGGCTCTTTGTGCTGACACTATCAGTATGATGAACGCATCGTGGCAAAACGGGCAAAAAAATAAAAGCGGCGCCCATTCCGCACCAACGCCCGAGACATGAGGCACCCGCACCGTGAACGAGTTTGTGATCCGTCGCTACCGGTCGGACCAGACCGGCCAGGACGTGCTGGCGACCTTTCGCCACCCGGGTTTCGATGCCGTTGTCGTGAGCCAAATGAGGGATAGAACGTTGGAGTAACACCGCGCCGTCCATGGCGGGCCCCGCCGGCCTACCAGCCCTCCATCGGGACACCATGTTCCCTGAGGTAGTCGCCGTTCCGTTCGAGATAGCCTTTTGTGCGTTCCGTGAACCGGGAAGGATCTCCCGGCACTTCCGTGGCCTGCATGCGCATCACCTCGATTTCGTTGCCAATCTGGTTCGAAATCCACACCACCACGGTACCGCCGGGCGCCAGGCCAATGGTCATGGTGTCCCGGGGGCCAGAGCGCACATCAACCTGCGTGACATAGGTGGCCGGCTCCCGCATTCGGTCCAGCAGGTCGGGCGGCACCTGAATGATCTTGGTGTAATATTTCTGCTCCGCAAAGGAAAACCAGTTGATCAAAATCAGTTCCGGAAAGGGGTCAACTTCAGCCCCAGCTCCAGATGGACCATGGGGCCCCTTCCAGCAGCAGCCCACGGTACCGATGGGCTGGCGCCAGCTCCGCTCGCCCGACTTCTCCAGAAACATATCGGTCACCCACACTTCGTAGTGCTTGGGGGCAGCCACGTCGATATACCAGCTTGTGTCGTCCTTCGACCACGTCGAACATCCGCTGCCCAACAGGGCCACGGCCACGATGCCCATGGCCAGAATGTTCCGAATCATCATTCTCCCTCCGTCTGTGGATAAACTAGGCGCTCCCCGGAGAGCACCGGTGCATGGGGATGCAATCCCTCGAACTTCGCAGGCGTTCCCCCCACCAGGGTTTCGATGCCGTTGTAGTGAGCGGAGTAATGGATATAGCGCTGGAGCAACAGGTGCTCGTGTTCCGTGGGCAGTGAGGGGACGTCGCTCCCTTGTTCAACCTGTTCCAGGATGTGTTGCAGGATGGGCACAAGCTCATCCTGTATCGACATAGTGTCATCGGTGGGGTCAATTTCCCTCAGAGGCACCTCCTGTTCTGCCGCTAACTGGTGCATTAACCGCAGGGGCACCCGTGAATACTCCCCCCGCACCTGGCGCAGCATCCGCAGCACCAGCTCCATCCGGCCATCCGGCGCCGGGTGGTCATAGCGCCGGGTGACAATTTCCAGTCGGGCTGGCCCTTCCGGGCCCTGGTCTTTCGGCCAGGACTGCAACTGTTCGGATTGCCGGACCGGCAGACTGTAGGGCCCTATCCAGCCTTCTGCCTCTATCTGTTTCCGTTTGGCCTCCAGGTTGTCCCATTGCAGGGTTTTGTCCGGCCAGCGCAGCCGGTCGCGAGGTATCGGCAGCCCGGGGCTTAACAGCACGTCCTCCCGCTGGCTGTCGCCGTAACCACCGCCAATATCGGAATGAACGCCCGGCAGGGCGATTTCCCGGAAGTTGTCCGGCACGCTGCCGTCGTGGCTTCGCAGGCTGTTCAGGGCAAAATTCCGGCGGTGCTCATGGACGGCGGTCAGGTGCACTGCGTGGCCCACCTTGTCCGGATCCAGGTACAGCTTTACCGGGTGGTTGCGGTTGTTATGAGCGGATAAATCACCAGCGGCCGGGTTAACGATGGCGGCCACGGAGTCGAACAGCCCCACGAAGCGAATGTCTACCGTCTTCGGCCAGAGGATACCGCTGTCAGCCAGCATCCGGGCCAGCAGACCGTTCTCCCCCTGACTAATTTCGTGCGCAGCGTGGCGGGCCGCCGCCGCGCCCCGGCTGAAACCGAACAGATCAATGGTCAACCGCTCAATGGGTTTATTCCGCTGATCAGTAGAGACCGTTTGCAGGATTCTTCTCACCTCTCGGGTCAGTCTGGTGAATGCTCCTGTCACCTGTGCGATAATCCCCGCCTCCCCCATGCCGGTGGCAGCACTGTACAACGCATCCTCCTCACCGGTCTTGGTGCCCGCCCCAGGGGCGTAAATTTTTCGCCGGTAGGTGATACTTCCTTCCGCTTCCAACTCATCTTCAGCGTACAAATCCCACAACTTAGCCACATTGCTGGGGGCATTGGCGTAACTGTCGCCTAACATCAGGCCCATCCGCCGCGCACACTCTTCCCCGCTGATGGTGTTGCTTTCATAGGGAATCAGGCACTCCCGCTCCAACTGCTCAACGAAGGCTTGGGTATTGGCGGCATTGTTCATGGTGCCGTCGGTAAACAGGCCCACTTCCAGGTGAATCTTGGGGGAGGGTTCCTGGGAGGCGTCCGCCTTGGCGCCTTCGGCGGCGGAAGCAGACGCCAGAACGGGAGCCACCAACGCGGAAGCCCCTAAGGGTAGGCTCAGCCGGTGGTCATCTTCGCGGCCCTGAGCCGCCTGACGCTGACACTGCTGGGTGTGCGTCGAGAACAGAGTCGCGTCCAGCGCCCCAACCCCCCAGGGGTCGGATTGGCACAACTGATCGGGGGGCACGCCGCATTCGTTCAGTTGCGCCACGGCGCTCTCAATCGCAGAAGACGTGTATAGCCAGCCGCCATTTACCCGCCACCGGCCGCCGGCAGGCAGGCTGATGTCTGGCTGCCAGGTCACCATGGGGGAGACAGGGCCACCCCAGCCCGCGCAGACCAACATCAGCTCACCGTCTTTCACCGCCCGGTAGACCGTCTCGGCTATATTGCCTCCGTCACGGTAGTCGTACCTGAATAGCGAGTGCATGTTTGAACGAACTTGGTCGCTCTCTTCAACCAGGCGCCGGGCCTTATCGGCGGCGAAAAAGGGGGTTTCAACGAGGGGAAGATCATAGGCGCTCAGCTCCGAGGGCCTGACCAGTTTCATGAAGCTCATCGTCAGCATTCCTTGTTGACGGTAGAAGACGGGTAAGAATGAACCTGCAATCCTAGCCGGTACTTTGTGTTTATGACAAAACCGCGCTTTGCGGTTTTGTCATCATTTTTCGACACCGATCAGTCCATGACACACGCCATGGACTACACCAGTCTTAACCTCTTCCGGGCGCGGGCCACCGCCGCACGCACCTGGTTCGGCGCAGTGCCGCCCAGATGGTCGCGGGCCTGTACGGAGCCTTCCAGGGTCAGCACGTCGAACACGTCCTCACCGATCACGTCCGAGAACTGCCGCAGCTCGTCCAGGGTCATCTCCGACAGGTCCCGGCCTTCGGCGACGCCAAAGGCCACGGACTTGCCGACGATCTCGTGGGCATCCCGGAACGGCACGCCTTTCTTCACCAGGTAATCGGCCAGATCGGTGGCAGTGGAGAAGCCGCGCTTGGCGGCGGCACGCATGTTGTCGGCCTTGGCCCGGATCGCCGGAATCATGTCGGCGTAGGCTTTCAGGCAGCCTTTGACGGTATCGACGGTGTCGAACAGCGGCTCCTTGTCTTCCTGGTTGTCCTTGTTGTAAGCCAGTGGCTGGCTCTTCATCAGGGTCAGCAAGCTGATCAAGTGACCGTTCACCCGGCCGGTCTTGCCCCGCACCAGCTCCGGCACGTCCGGATTCTTTTTCTGGGGCATGATCGACGACCCGGTGCAGAACCGGTCCGGCAGATCGATGAAATCGAACTGGGCCGAGGTCCACAGCACCAGTTCCTCACTGAACCGGGACAGGTGGGTCATCAGCAACGCTGCAAAACTGCAGAACTCGATGGCGAAATCCCGGTCGCTGACCGAATCCAGGCTGTTCTCGGTGGGCCGGTCGAAGCCCAGCAGACGCGCGGTCAGGGTCCGATCGATCGGATACGTGGTGCCCGCCAGCGCGGCCGCGCCCAGGGGCATGACGTTGACCCGCTTGCGACAGTCCTGCAAACGCTCGGCATCCCGCGCCAGCATCTCGTACCAAGCCATCAGGTGATGACCGAAGGTAACCGGCTGAGCGGTCTGCAGATGGGTGAACCCGGGCATGATGGTGTCGGCTTCGCGCTCGGCCAGGTCGAGCAGCCCGGATTGCAGGCGCTTGAGTTCCTCTGCAATCACGTCGATCTCATCACGCAGGTACAGGCGAATGTCGGTCGCCACCTGATCATTCCGGCTGCGACCGGTGTGCAATTTCTTGCCGGTGACGCCGATGCGGTCGGTGAGCCGCGCCTCGACGTTCATATGCACGTCTTCCAGGCTGACCGACCACTCGAACCGCCCCGCCTCGATGTCCGCCTTGACCTCGCGCAGGCCGGCAACAATCCGGTCCCGCTCCTGCGCCGTCAGCACACCCACCTCGGCGAGCATGGTGGCGTGGGCGATGGAGCCCTCGATGTCGTGATGGTACAGGCGCTGGTCGAAGCCCACGGACGCGGTAAACTTCTCGACAAAGGCGTCGGTCGGCTCGCTGAAGCGACCGCCCCAGGGTTTTTCGGAGGCTGTGGTCTGGTCGGGTTTCTTCTGATCCGTCATGGTCTATCTTTCCTGCTGGCGGCCCGGCGTCGTCCGCCGGCGATGGGTCTGAAGGATAATGAGGTTGCGGCAGTATACCATTCCGCCCCCCGACAAGGAGACACCCCTGAACAGCAACAAGCGCGACCCCGTGGACACCTTCTTCATTCCGGACCTGTGCCGGGTGCGGGCGGTGTTCCTGCTGGTGATCACCAGCGAACTGCTGGTGCTGGTGCTGGCCATCGTGCAGGCGGACACCGGCTGGGTGGACTGGAATTACTTCGGCCTGCTGTCGCTGTTCGTGCAGTGGACCACCCTCACCAGTGCGGCCCTGATCTGCCTGCTGCGGGGCTGGCTGGCCAGGCTGTCGGTGGCCCGCGCCACGGTGATCGTGGTGGCCATCGTGCTGGCCGATGTCCTGGCGTTCAGCCTGTTCGCCGAGGAGGTCCTGCATCCGGCCCCGGGCACCGCTGTCCAGAGCATCGCCCGCAAATTGCTGGTGGCGCTGCTGATCGTGCTGATGACCTTGCGCTATTTTTACCTCCAGCACCAGTGGCGCCTGCAGCGGGAAGCCGAAATCGGCGCCCGTCTGACCGCCCTGCACGCCCGTATCCAGCCCCACTTCCTGTTCAACAGCATGAACACCATCGCCAGCCTGATCGCCACCCGGCCGGAGCAGGCGGAAGAGGCGGTGCTGGATCTGTCGGAGCTGTTCCGGGCCAACCTGCGCACCACCGACCCACTGGTGCCCTTGGCCCAGGAGCTGGACCTGTGTCGCCGTTATCTGGCCATCGAGGCCCTGCGCCTGGGAGACCGGCTGCGGGTCGAGTGGGTCATCGCCGACGGCCTTGAGCAGCAGGCCATCCCGCCCCTGACCCTGCAGCCGCTGGTGGAAAATGCCATTTACCACGGCATCCAGCCACGTCCCGGCGGCGGTACCATCCGGATCGAGGTGTCCCCGGGGGGTGAGTTCGTGTATCTGATGGTGCAGAATTCCAAAGTGGAAACCGACACACGACACCGTCGTGGCAACCGGGTGGCCCTGGCCA
Organism: Marinobacter lutaoensis; assembly: GCF_001981305.1. Lineage (GTDB taxonomy): Bacteria > Pseudomonadota > Gammaproteobacteria > Pseudomonadales > Oleiphilaceae > Marinobacter > Marinobacter lutaoensis. The sequence continues at coordinate 36,274 of NZ_MSCW01000002.1, forward strand.
ACATTGAGGCCCGGGTCCGGGCACTGTTTGGCGAGACCGCGGTCCTCAAGCACAGTCAGCAACAGGACACCTACACGGTCACCATCCGGCTGCCCCGGCGGCCGCTCAGCCGCCCGCCCGGCGCCAAGACGAGGGACACGGAGTAACGCCATGGACGCAACCCCCAGGCAGCCGCTGAACGTACTGATCGCGGACGACGAGCCCCTGGCCCGGGAACGCCTCCGGCGGCTGGTGGAGGCCCTGCCCGATTACCGGGTCTGCGGCGAGGCGGAGGACGGCGACGGCACCCTGGCGCGGGTGGCGGAGCTGAACCCGGACATCCTGCTGCTGGACATCCGCATGCCCGGCCTGGATGGCATGGAGACCGCCGCCCGCCTGAGCCGGCTGGCGCATCCGCCAGCCCTGATTTTCTGCACCGCCTACGACCACTACGCCATCCAGGCCTTCGAGGTCCAGGCCACCGCCTATCTGGTCAAACCCGTCCGCAAGGAAGCTCTGGCCGAGGCCCTGGCCCGGGCCGGACGCCTGAACCGGGTCCAGCAGCAGACCGCCGGCGCCAAGCCCACCGGCGGCGGCGACCAGCTGGCGGTACGCACCTACCGGGGCACGGTCCTGATCGATCTCGCCGACGTCCGCTACTGCGAGGCGGACCACAAGTACGTGACCATTCACCACACCGGTGGCGACACCGTCTCCGATTTCACCCTCAAGGAGCTGGAAGCCCGCTACCCCCGGCACCTGCTGCGAATACACCGCAACACCTTGGTCGGCGTGCGCCACGTGGCAGCCCTGGAGCGCACCCGGGACGGCCAGCACCGGCTGCGGCTGCGGGACTCAAGCCAGTGTCTGGCGGTCAGTCGGCGCCACGCCGGCGCGGTGCGGCAGTGGCTGCAGAATCACCAGCCCGGCTGACCGCCATCGCCCACGGGACATTTCGCCGGTCTCGCGTTAACCTTGGCGGACATTTTTGCAACCGACAGTGAGTGCCATGTCCAAACGAATCCTTCGCATCGCAACCCGCAGCAGCGCCCTGGCGCTGTGGCAGGCGGAACACATCAAGTCCGAACTGGAGCGTCTGCACGACCACCTCGAGGTGGAACTGGTGAAGATCAAGACCCAGGGCGACAAGATCCTGGATGTGCCGCTGGCCAAGATCGGGGGCAAGGGCCTGTTCGTGAAGGAGCTGGAAGAAGCCATGCTCGACGGCCGTGCCGATCTGGCGGTGCACTCCATGAAGGACGTGCCCATGGTCTTCCCCGACGGCCTGGACCTGGTCGCCATCTGCGAGCGCGAGGATCCGAGCGACGCCTTCGTCAGCAACCACTACCCGAGCCTGAATGAGCTGCCCCAGGGGGCCGTGGTCGGCACCGCCAGCCTGCGCCGCGAGGCCCAGCTGCGCGCCTACCGGCCGGACCTGCAGATCCGGGTGCTGCGGGGCAACGTCAACACCCGCCTGGCCAAGCTGGATGCCGGCGAATTCGACGCCATCGTTCTGGCCAGCTCCGGCCTGAAGCGCCTGGGCTTCCACGACCGTATCCGCCATGCCCTGCCCGACACCGTGTCCCTGCCGGCGGTGGGCCAGGGCGCCCTGGGCATCGAATGCCGCGTCGACGACCCGGAGCTGTTGGCGCTGATCGAGCCGCTCAACCACCCAGACACCGCCGACAGGGTACGGGCGGAACGGGCCCTGAACCGGCGCCTGGAAGGCGGCTGCCAAGTTCCCATTGCCGCCTACGCACTGCTGGAGGACGACGACAGCCTGTGGCTTCGTGGCCTGGTGGGCTCCGTCGACGGCAAGCGGATGTTCCGGGTCGAAGGCCGGGCGCCCCGCCACGAAGGCGAGCGCCTGGGCCAGGAGCTGGCGGAGGACCTGCTGACCATGGGCGCCGACCAGGTACTGGCGGAGATCTATGGCCACACCCCGCGCTGACCGCCCGGCACTGGCCGGCCGGCGCATCCTGATCTGCCGGCCGGAGCCCGAAGCCTCCCGGCTGGCCCGGGCCTTCGAAGTTCAGGGCGCCGACGTCCGCTGCCTGCCCCTGCTGGTTCGGGAGCCCCTGCCGGAAACGCCGGAGCAACGCACCCTGCTGCTCGACCTGGACCGGTTCAGCCATGTCATCGTGGTCAGCCCCTACGCCGCGCAGCGGCTGCTGGAGGCACTGGACACCTGGTGGCCACAGCTGCCCGTGGGCATCCGCTGGTACGCCGTTGGCGCCGGCACGGCCCGGGTTCTGACCCGCCAGGGGCTGAGCGTGCGCCGGCCGGCGGCCGGCTGGACCAGCGAACAGCTGTTGGCCCTGCCGTCCCTGCAACGCATCGACGGCGACCGGGTGCTGCTGGCCCGGGGACAGGAGGGCCGGGAACTGATCCGGGAAACCCTGAGCGCCCGCGGCGCCCAGGTCACCACCTTGCCGTTGTACCGTCGCCGGTGCCCGGACTATCCGGCCGACGTCCTGGCGCAACGGCTGGGCCACTTCGACCCCGACGCGGTGGTGACCCTGTCCGGAGAAACCTTGAACAATCTCATCGCACTGTGTGCGAAGAGCGGCCATAATCTATACGATAAGTTACTGGTCGTGCCTGCCGAGCGGGTGGCCCGCGCCGCCCGGGACGCGGGGTTCCGCCATACGTGCGTGCCCGCGGGACTGGCCGACCCGGACATCGTCAGCGCCGTCGCCGATTGCCTGCAACGCGGGCCCGATGGCGCGGGAACCGACAAGTAAGGACGCCCGTGACTGAAGCAACCCGACAACTGCCCGCCCCGACCCCGCAACCCACCCCTCGGCGCCCGAGCCTCTGGCCCCTGTGGCTGTGCGCCCTGCTCGCGCTGGTGGCCGTCGCCGTACTTGCCCTCTGGAACTGGCAGCAGTGGCGGGAGCGGCAGGCCAGCGAAACCCAGCTCCAGTCCCTGCAGCAGGACATCCGCCGGCTGGAGGCACAGTACGGCGACCGCGACAGCCTCCAGGGCCAGCGCCTGCAGGCGCTGGAGGACAAGCTCGCGGCCCAGCGCGAGCTGATCGCCCAGCAGCAGCGCCAGATCGACCACAACGCCCGGGCACTGCTGGAAGCCGGCCATCGCACCCGCACCGACTGGCTGCTCGCCGAGGCCGAGTATCTGCTGCGCATTGCCAACCAGCGCCTGCAGGTCGAGAAGGACATCGGCGGCGCGCTGGCGGCACTGACCGCCGCCGACGAGGTCCTGGCCGAGTCCGATGACATCGGCGTGTATCCGGTCCGTCAGCAGCTGGCCCGGGAACAGCTGGCCCTCAAAAGCATCGAGCCTGTGGACCGCACCGGCCTGTACCTGACCCTGGAAGCCGCCATTGACAGCATCAACCGGCTCACCGATCAGGCCCTGATTCACGAAGCGGCGCCGGGCTTCCTGGCCTCAACGGACGATGAAGTCAGCACCGACACCACGGCCGATGGCCCCCTTGGCCGCGCCTGGCAGCGCTTCAAGAACACCCTGGCCCAAGTGGTGGTGGTGCGCCGCTTGGACGAACCGGTCAAGCCGCTGCTGTCCCCGGACCAGAGCGCCTACGCCCGGCTCAACCTGCAGTTGATGCTGGAGGAAGCGGAAATGGCCGTGCTCCGGGGCAACCAGGCCCTGTATGAGCGGGCCCTGGCCAAGACCCGGGCGGCGCTGGCCGACTGGTACCATCCGGACCATCCGCCGGTGGCCGCCCTGAACGACACCCTGGCCGACCTTGCCGGGCGCGACATCGCCCCGGAACTGCCCGACATCAGCCAGTCCCTGCGACTGCTCAAGCAGCGCCTGGCCGGCCGCCTCGCGTCGCCCGACGGCGCACCGGAAGCCCGTGCGGCTACCGGAGGCGACGCCTCATGATCCGACTGTTACTGACCGTCCTGGTGGCGCTGCTGCTCGGCACCGCCCTGGCCCTGGGCCTGCAATACGATCTGGGTTACATCCGGGTCAGTTACGGCCACTACCTGGTGGAAACCAATGCCTGGATCGGGCTGGCGCTGTTCCTGACCCTGGTGGTCGCCAGCGTCTTTGTCCTGGATCTTCTGCGCCGGTTTCGACGCCGTTCCGGCGACCTGATCGGGTGGCTGGCTCGCGGCAGCGAGCGGCGCGCACGGCACCGCACCACCAAGGGCCTGCTGGCACTGGCCGAAGGCAACTGGCCCCGGGCGCGTAAGCTGCTGACCTCCGCGGCGGAGCGGGCCGATACCCCGCTGATCAACTATCTGGCAGCGGCCCAGGCGGCGTTTGAGGCGGGCGACCACGACGCGGTGGACGAACTGCTGCGCAAGGCCTACGAGAGCACCCCCGGCTCCGACCTGGCGGTGGGAATCACCCAGGCCCAGCTGCAACTGGCCGGCAACCGGCTGGAGGAGGCGCTGGCCACCTTGCTGCGCCTGCGCAAGCAGTCACCGCACCACCCCTTCGTACTCAAGCTGCTGAAGAACACCTACCTGAAACTGGAAGACTGGAAGGCCCTGGCCAAGCTGCTGCCGGACCTGGAGAAGCGCAACGTCATGTCAGACGGGGAGTTTCATGCGCTGCAACGGGAAGTGTGGCACAACCTGCTGGAGCAGGCGGCCCAGGACTGTGAACGTCGACGCCGGGAAGACCCCCAGGCCTCTCTGGAGCCGCTGACCCGCCTGTGGGACGAATTGCCGGGATTCCTGCGGCGGGACGAGCACACCATCCGCGACTACGCCCGACTGCTGGCCAAACTGGGCGACGAACCCCAGGCCGAGACCCTGCTGCGCAAGGTGCTGCGTAACCACTGGAGCGACGAGCTGATCAACCTGTACGGCCGCATTCGCGGCCAGAAGCCCGACGAACAGCTGCTGCTGGCGGAGCAGTGGCTGAAGGACCGGCCCAACAACGCCGAGCTGCTGCTGGCCCTGGGGCGGCTGAGTTTGCGTAACGAACTGTGGGGCAAGGCCAAGGAGTATTTCGAAACCAGCCTGCGGCTGCGGCGCAGCCGGGAAACGTTGGCCGAACTGAGCCGGCTCAATGCCCACATGGGCGAGGAGGAGGCCAGCATCCAGCTGATGATGCAGGGCTTGGCCCAGGACAACGGACTACCGGAACTGCCCATGCCCCGGGCCTGAACAACGCCTCAGCGCCGGGGGGCGTACTCCAGCACGTCCGAGAAGAAGGCATCGGCGGGCAGACCTGCCTCGGTCAGGGCATCCATCAGGGTATACACCATGGCCGGCGAACCGCTGGCGTGCACTTCCAGCCGGCGCCAGTCCGCTCCCGACGCCAACACCGCCCGCACCAGCTGCTCATGGTGCCCGCCCCAGTCGTTGTCCTCATCGTCACGGACCACCGGCACGAAGGTAAACGGCGACCACTCCGCCTGCCACTGCTCGGCCAGCGACCGCAGGTACATGTCCTCCGGCCGGCGCACGCCCCAGTAGAGCGTAACCTCCGGCTCGAAACGGATCTCCCGCAGATACTCCACCAGGCTTTTCATCTGGGCGAAGCCGGTGCCCGCCGCCACCAACACCAGTGGACGCCCCGGCGCCCCGCTCAGGCAGGCCCTGCCGTGGGGCAGCTGGACGCTGACCTCCTCACTGGAGGTCAGCGCCTCGATAACCCGCTGCGCAGACACCCAGTCCGGCGACGCCTGGATATGCAGCTCGATGAGCTCGGCCGAGGGGCTGCTGGCAATGGAAAAGTAACAAGGCTCCGCGTCCGGCAGGTGCACCGACAGGTACTGCCCGGCGAGAAAGGCCACCTCGTGGCGGCGGGGCAACCGTAGCTGTACGCGGTATACATCGTGGCTGATGGGACTCACGTCCACCACCCGGGCCTGAAACGAACGGGGCTGGTAAGGTCCTGATGCCATAACGGCGGGTATCTCCAGTTCAGGGTCGGCGAGGGTACCGCACACCGGCAAACACCCGCCGACCGGTCGAAAATTGAGGCACGGCAGCCGGCCCTTCAGTCGGGGCGGGCCGTGGGGGTTTCAATCCCCAGACTGTCCCAGATTTCGTCCACCCGTTGCTTCACCGCGTCGGTCATGCGGATCGGCGTCCCCCACTCCCGGTCGGTCTCGCCCGGCCACTTGTGCGTGGCATCCAGGCCCATCTTGGACCCCAGGCCGGACACGGGGGATGCGAAATCCAGATAGTCGATGGGGGTGTTCTCCACCAGAGTGGTGTCCCGGGCCGGGTCCATCCGGGTGGTGATCGCCCAGATCACGTCTTCCCAGTTACGGGCATCCACGTCGTCGTCGGTCACGATCACGAACTTGGTGTACATGAACTGCCGAAGGAACGACCACACGCCCATCATCACCCGTTTCGCGTGGCCGGGATACTGTTTCTTGATGGTGACCACCGCCAGTCGGTACGAACAGCCCTCCGGCGGCAGGTAGAAATCCACGATTTCCGGGAACTGCTTCTGCAGGATAGGAATGAACACTTCGTTCAGCGCCACCCCGAGCACGGCTGGCTCGTCCGGCGGCCGGCCAGTGTAGGTGCTGTGGTAGATCGGATTGCGGCGGTGGCTGATGCGTTCGACGGTAAACACCGGGAACTCATCCACCTCGTTGTAATAGCCGGTGTGGTCCCCGAACGGTCCCTCCGGCGCGGTGTCGTTCGGGTAGATAAACCCCTCCAGCACGATTTCCGCGCTGGCCGGCACCTGCAAATCGCTCAGCGCCGCTTTGACCACTTCGGTCCGGGCCCCGCGCAACAGTCCGGCAAAGGCGTATTCGGACAGGGTATCGGGAACCGGTGTCACGGCGCCGAGAATGGTGGCCGGATCGGCCCCGAGAGCCACCGCCACCGGATACGGCCGGTCGGGGTTGGCCTTGCGGAATTCCTGATAATCGAGGGCACCCCCCCGGTGGCTGAGCCAGCGCATGATCAACCGGTTACGGCCAATCACCTGCTGCCGGTAGATGCCCAGGTTCTGCCGTTCCTTGTGCGGCCCGCGGGTGATCACCAACGGCCAGGTGACCAGTGGTCCGGCATCCCCGGGCCAGCAATGCTGCACCGGGATTTGGTACAGGTCCACCTGGTCCTTCTCGATCACCACCTCCTGGCAGGGGGCCGAACGCAGCACCTTCGGACTCATGCGCAGCACCTGGCGGAACACCGGTAGCTTTTCCAGGGCGTCCTTGAACCCCTTGGGGGGATCCGGCTCCTTCAGGAAGGCCAGTAACTTGCCGATTTCCCGAAGTGCGGTCACGCTGTCCTGGCCCATACCCAGAGCAACCCGCCGGGGGGTGCCGAACAGGTTGGCCAGCACCGGCATGTCGTACCCCTTCGGGTTTTCAAACAGCAGCGCTGGCCCTCCGGCCCGCAGGGTACGATCACAAATTTCGGTGATTTCCAGGTGGGGGTCCACTTCCGCGCGGACCCGCTTCAGCTCTCCAAGCGCTTCGAGCTGGTCAATGAAATCGCGCAGGTCGTTGTACTTCATGGCGTGCTCCGTCGGCTCCCGCACCCTTCGGGTGCGAGGAGCCCTGCTGCCCGGGCCGGGCTCAACGGCGCTTCATGGATTGGAAGAATTCGTCGTTGGTCTTGGTGTCCCTGAGCTTGTCGAGCAGGAACTCCAGAGCCGCGGTGTCGTCGTCCATGGAGTGCAGCAGCTTGCGCAGAATCCAGACCCGCTGGATTTCCGACTCGGACATCAGCAGATCCTCGCGGCGGGTACCGGAGCGGCGGATGTTGATGGCCGGGTATACCCGCTTTTCCGCGATCCGGCGGTCCAGGTGCACCTCCATGTTACCGGTGCCCTTGAACTCCTCGTAAATCACCTCGTCCATCTTGGACCCGGTGTCCACCAGCGCGGTGGCCAGAATGGTCAGGCTGCCGCCCTCTTCCACGTTACGGGCCGCGCCGAAGAACCGCTTCGGCTTCTCCAGGGCATGGGCGTCCACCCCCCCGGTCAGCACCTTGCCCGAAGACGGGATCACGGTGTTGTAGGCCCGGGCCAGACGGGTGATGGAGTCGAGCAGGATCACCACGTCCTTCTTGTGCTCGACCAGGCGCTTGGCCTTTTCGATCACCATTTCCGCCACCTGCACATGGCGGGCGGGGGGTTCGTCGAAGGTGGAGGCCACCACTTCACCGCGCACGGTGCGCTGCATCTCGGTCACTTCCTCGGGCCGCTCGTCGATCAGCAGCACCATCAGGTGACATTCCGGGTTGTTGCGGGTGATGGACTGGGCGATGCCCTGCATCAGCAGAGTCTTACCGGCCTTGGGCGGCGACACGATCAGGCCGCGCTGGCCCTTGCCGATGGGCGCCACCAGATCCAGAACCCGGGCCGACAGGTCCTCGGTACTGCCGTTGCCGGCCTCCAGGGTCAGTCGCTCCTGCGGGAACAGCGGCGTCAGGTTCTCGAACAGGATCTTGTTGCGGGCGTTTTCCGGCTTGTCGAAGTTGATCTCGTTGACTTTCAGCAACGCGAAGTACCGTTCGCCGTCCTTCGGCGGCCGGATCTTGCCGGAAATGGTGTCACCGGTGCGCAGGTTGAACCGGCGGATCTGGCTGGGCGAGACGTAGATATCGTCCGGTCCCGCCAGGTAGGAGGCGTCGGCAGAACGAAGGAAGCCGAAACCGTCCTGCAGAATTTCCAATACGCCGTCGCCGTAGATGTCCTCGCCGCTCTTGGCGTGTTTTTTCAGGATGGTGAAGATGACATCCTGTTTGCGTGAACGAGCCAGGTTATCGAGGCCCATCTCTTGCGCGATGTCGAGCAATTCGGGCACGGACTTCTGCTTGAGTTCAGTAAGGTTCATAGTGTGTTGGATTTTCAGGAATGGAATAAACGACTGTTGGAATGAAATGACAGGGGTGCCCCTGAACGAATTGATCAAGTAATAATGCTTGAAAACAGGTGCTGGCCAGATGGAGCAACCGGTGCAGATGAAATCCGGGTTCGTATGCCGAAAGCCAGTAGAGTGGGAACAACCGTTCGCCGGGCAAACAGGATAATCGGCCACCTGGACGGCGAATGTCAAGTAGGCTGTCCAAAATTACGGCAAATTCCGCCCGGAGAGCGTCCCGCACCCCCGGCACGCCCTTCCCTTCCGGCCGGCCGACACGGATACTGACACGGAGTCCCTGCCATTTCATCACGGAGCCAGACCGACCATGAGCACTGAGCACACCCCCGGACTTCTGCCCCTGAACCTGGCCATCCTGACCGTCTCCGACACCCGGGGCCCGGACCAGGACAGCTCCGGACAGCTGCTGGAAGACCGGGCCTCGGAAGCCGGCCATCGGGTGCTCGCGCGCCGCATCCTGCCCGATGATCCCTACCTGGTACGAGCCCAGGTGGCCTACTGGATCGCCCACCCGGACATCCACGCGGTGCTGATCACCGGTGGCACCGGCTTCCACGAACGGGACAGCACGCCGGAAGCGGTGGCGCCGCTGCTGGACAAAACCATCGACGGCTTCGGTGAGGAATTCCGGCGCCTGTCCGCCGCCGAGATCGGCAGCTCCACCATTCAGTCCCGGGCATTTGCCGGCCTCGCCAACCACACCCTGGTGTTCTGCCTGCCCGGCTCCACCGGCGCCTGCCGCACCGGCTGGGATCGGCTGCTCGCCCCCCAGCTCGACAGCCGCCACACCCCCTGCAACTTCGCGGCCCTGGCCCTGGCCAAACCGGCCAATCCGGCATTCGGCCGTTTGCACGAGGTGATCGGCAGACGTGCCCGCCAATGACCGGAGGAGACCGACCGTGACCACCGCCTCGCTCATCCCCCTGGAAACCGCCCTGGCCCACATTCTGGAACAAGCCCCGCCCCTCAATGCCCGCGAGCGCGTGCCCCTGAGCCAAGCCCTGGGCCGGACCCTGGCCGACGCGCAACGGGTACCTGCGGATGTGCCTCCCGCCGACAACAGCGCGGTGGACGGTTATGCCCTGCGCTGCGCGGACCTGGCCGGCAACCGCCCCCTGCCCGTTTCGGCCCGAATCCCGGCCGGCACCCCCGCCCCGGCCCTGGCGCCGGGAACGGCCGCCCGTCTCTTCACCGGCTCGGAACTCCCCGTGGGGGCGGACGCTGTGGTCATGCAAGAGGACGTCGACATCGGTGCCGGCGAAATCCGGATCAAGACCACGGTCTGCCCCGGCCAGAACATCCGCCGGCGGGGCCAGGATCTGCGCCGGGGTGATCTGGCCCTGGCCCGGGGAACCCGGCTGCGACCGCAGGAGCTGGGCCTGCTGGCGTCCATGGGCATCGCCGAAGTGCCGGTTCTGGCCCGCCCCCGGGTCGCTGTCCTCACCACCGGCGACGAACTGGTGGAACCCGGCCAGCCGCTGGCACCCGGGCAGATCTACAACACCAATCGGTTCACCCTGCTGGGCCTGCTGACCCAGGCCGGGTGCGAGGTAACGGTGTGCGAAACCCTGCGCGACGACCGCGCCGCCACCCGCACCACCCTAAGCCGGGCCGCCGGGTCGGCGGACCTGGTGCTGACCAGCGGCGGCGTCTCGGTGGGCGAGGAAGACCATGTCCGCGCGGTGCTGGAGGAAAGCGGCGGCCTGTCGCTCTGGCGCCTGGCCATCAAACCGGGCAAGCCCCTGGCCTTTGGCCGGGTCCAGGACACCCCGGTGCTGGGACTGCCCGGTAATCCGGCGGCGGTGCTGGTGACCTTCCTGATGGTGGTCATGCCGTTTTTGCGCCGATGCCAGGGGCAACCCGACCCGGTTCAAGGGGAACGGCTGCCGGCGCTGTTTACCGTTCCCTCCCCGTCCATCCGCCGGGAGTTCGTGCGTGCCCGGAAAACCCTGCAGGACGGCCGGCCGCAGCTGGAAGCCTACCCCAACCAGAGTTCCGGCGTGCTCAGCTCCGCCTGCTGGGCCAGCGGCCTGGCGGTGGTGCCGGAGCACGGCACCGTTCACCCCGGAGACCTGCTAACCTATTACTCATTCGCCGAACTGCTGAGTTGATCATGACCGAACCTGCCCTGACTGTCCGTTTTTTCGCCCGCCTGCGCGAGGAGCTGGGCACCGACACCCTGGCCGTGCCGCCCCGGCCGGGGCTGACCACGGGCGATCTGCTGCGGCAGCTGGCCGCGCGAGGGGGCGCCTGGCGCCAGCTGGATTCGGGCCGGCCAGTGCTGGTGGCGGTGAACCGGGTCATGGCGAAAGCCGACACCCCGGTCCACGCCGGCGACGAGGTCGCCTTTTTCCCGCCGGTCACCGGAGGCTGACATGATCTCGGTGCAGGCAGAAGACTTTGACCAAGCTCAGGAATACCGGGCCTTGCGCGACAGCGATACCGGCACCGGCGCCATCGTCACCTTTACCGGACTGGTCCGGGACCAGGGCGACCGTGCCGGCGTCACGGGACTGTATCTGGAGCATTACCCGGGCATGACCGAGCAGGTGATCCAGGGGCTGGTGGCGGAGGCCGCCCGGCGCTGGAACATCCAGCGGGCACGGGTGATTCACCGGGTCGGGCACCTGACGCTGTCGGATCAGATCGTGTTCGTGGGGGTGTGCAGCGCGCATCGGGAAGATGCCTTCGCCGCCTGCGCCTTTCTCATGGATGCCCTGAAAACGTCCGCGCCGTTCTGGAAAAAGGAGATCACCGACCAGGGCGAGCATTGGGTGGAGCAAAAAACCTCGGACATCGAACGCGCCGAGGCCTGGGCCCCGGTCACACCCCCGGCGGCTCCAGATCCCGCCAGCGGTTCAGGTTCCTGAACACCGCCTCCGGTGCAGCACAGATCACCGGCCGGGCCGCCATGGCTTCGGCAAAGCCCAGGGCCCGTCGTTCACCGGCGCGCAGCCTGCGCGCCAGCGCCTCCGCCAGCGCCACCGGATACACACCGTGCAAGGGGTGGCGGCGCCCCCGGTGTTCGGCGATGACCGGGCGGTCCGGCTGGGCCTGCCAAGCCGTCAACAGGGACGCAAGCACCGCCGGCGTGATCCCCGGCGTATCGCAGGGGCAGACCAGAACGGCCCGGGCACCGGCCGCTGTCGCCGCCCCCAGGCCGGCGAGCAGCCCCGCCAGCGGACCCTGGCCACGGACCGAGTCGGGATCGGGCAAGAGGTGCCCGGGTGCCAGCCGTTCATAGTCCGGAAGGGAGCGGTTGGCGCTAATGAACACCTGTGGCGTTACGGCTGCCAGGGCCTGATAGCCCCAGGCGGCCAGGGGGCGGCCCCGCCAGGGCAGCAGGCCCTTGTCCCGGCCGCCCACGCGCCGTCCCTGGCCGCCGGCAAGCAGCAGGCCGATGACGCCATTCGAGGGTGTCTTCACGGCAACAAAAAACCGCCCGTGAAAGCGAGTTTCAGGGGCGGTTCGCGGCAGCCTCCGGGATCAGAGGTTGCTGTCCAGGAACGCGGCCAGCTGGGACTTGGACAGAGCGCCGACCTTGGTGGCGTCCACGTTGCCATTCTTGAACAGCATCAGGGTCGGGATGCCCCGAATGTTGTACTTCGGCGGAGTCTGCTCGTTTTCGTCGATGTTCAGCTTGCACACCTTCAGCTTGCCGGCGTACTCATCGGCAATTTCTTCCAGCACCGGCGCGATCATCTTGCACGGACCACACCACTCGGCCCAGTAGTCCACCAGTACGGGAACGTCGGACTTCAGTACCTCTTCCTCGAAGGAAGCGTCGGTGACATTTACGATATTTCCGCTCATTACCTTTTCCTGATTCAGGCACCACCAACGGCAGATCCGCGCCCGGGCGCGGCGTCGGCGGATGCTGTTGACTGATTCTGAAGACTGCCGGAGGGAAGACAGCCGTTCTCCCTTATCTGCGATACGGCATACTTTACGCGATTGGTCGTCCGGATGTGAAGCAGTACATCCCCCGACTCCGGATGACCCGCGTCAACTCGTCCCGAATCCTTGCTGACACGCCGGAGACAGATGGCTTATAGTACCGGGCAAGTTCTGACCGCAGGATTACCCGAGGACGTGACAGACGCAACCCCGGCCCAGGAACCCAGAATGCTGGCGGCCATCGACATGGGCTCCAACAGTTTCCACATGGTGGTGGCCCGCCTCATGCACGGCGAAATCCGGACCCTGGAGAAGATGGGGGAGAAGGTGCAGCTGGCTGCAGGCCTCGACCGCTTCAACCGCCTCACCGAGGAGGCTCAGGAGCGCGCACTGGACTGCCTTCGGCGCTTTGCCCAGCGGCTGCAGGGCATGCCCCGGGACTCGGTTCAGGTGGTGGGCACCAACGCCCTCCGGGTGGCCCGCAACGCCCACCAATTCATTCGCCGTGCGGAGGACGTGCTGGGCTATCCGGTGGAGATCATCGCCGGCCGCGAGGAAGTCCGCCTGATCTACCTCGGCGTGTCCCACACCCTGTCCGACGACGAGGGCCGGCGGTTGGTGGTGGACATCGGCGGCGGCAGCACCGAGTTCATCATTGGCGAACGGTTCGAGCCGCTGGAACTGGAAAGCCTGCACATGGGCTGCGTCTCGTTCCGCAACCGCTACTTCTCCGACGGCAAAATCTCCCGGCGCCAGATGGACAAAGCCATCACCCACGCCGAGCAGGAGCTGCTCAACATCCGCGCCCACTACCGCAGCCTGGGCTGGCAAAGCACGGTGGGCTCCTCCGGAACCATCAAGGCCATTTCCGGCGTTCTGGAAAACCTCAAGATCACCGACGGCACCATCACCTTCGACGCCATGCAGGAGCTGAAGCGTCGGCTGGTGGACATGGGCAAGGTCGAACGGCTCGGCGAGCTGGGCGTCCGCCCGGACCGACAAAGCATTTTCCCCGGCGGTTTCGCCATTCTGCTGGGAACCTTCCAATCGCTGGAGATCGACACCATGACCTTTGCCGACGGCGCGCTGCGCGAGGGGCTCCTGTACGACATCGTCGGCCGGATCGAGCACGAGGACGTCCGGGTCCGGACCATTTCCGCCCTACAGGAACGCTACCATGTCGATCAGGCACACGGTGCCGCCGTGGAACAGACCGCCGTCGCCGCCTGGCGGCAGGTGGCCCGGGACTGGCAGATCGATTCGGAGGTCGACGAGGAAGTGCTGCGCTGGGCCTGCCGCCTGCACGAGATCGGACTGGCCATCTCCCACAGCCAGTACCACAAGCACGGCGCCTACCTGCTGCGCTACTCCGACCTGCCCGGCTTCAGCCAACAGTTCCAGCGAGACCTGGCCACCCTGGTGCGCGGCCACCGACGCAAGTTCGCTCCAGCCATTTTCGAAGGTCTGGACAGCGGCACCGAACGGCGTTTGCGGCGGCTGTGCATCCTGCTGCGCCTGGCGGTTCTGCTGCAGCATCCGCGCAAGATGGAGCCGCCCCCCGAGTTCCGTCTGGAGGCCGGCGACAACCGCCTGTCGGTCACGTTCCCCGAAGGCTGGCTCGATGACCGCCCGCTGACCTTGGCCGATCTCAAGAACGAGCAAGAATACCTCGCCCGGCAGGACTTCAGCCTCAGGATCACCGAGGCCTAGCGGGCCAGCTCCCGCTCCATCGATTCCACGGTCTCGCCGAGCTCCAGCCATTCGGCCTCGGCCGTCGCCAGCGCACCCCGGGCCTCCGCCTGCTGTGCCAGCAGTTCCTTCAGGCGCGCCTTGGCGGAGGCCTCGTACAGCCCCGGATCGGCCAGCGCCTGTTCCAGCTGCGCCAGGGTACCCTGCAGGCGCTCCATCTCCGTTTCCAAGGCCGTCAGGCGCTTGCGGAAGGGGCTCAGTTTCTGCCGCAGCTCCGCCTCCCGGCGTTTGCGGGCCCGGCGATCCTCCGCACTCTCGCGATTGCCGGCGCCACTGTCGGGCGCCGTTTCCGGGCCGGTACGGCCGTCCGTCGCGGCCTCCGGTTCCCGCCGCCGATCAGCCAGCCAGCGTTCGTAGTCCTCCAGATCCCCCTCGAACTCACACACCCGGCCCTCACTCACCAGCCAGAACTGGTCCACGGTGTTACGCAGCAGGTGGCGGTCGTGGGACACGATCACCATGGCCCCGTCAAACCCCTGCAGCGCCAAGGTCAGGGCCTGGCGCATTTCCAGGTCCAGGTGGTTGGTGGGCTCATCCAGCAGCAACAGGTTCGGGCGCTGCCAAGCGATGACCGCCAGCGCCAAGCGTGCCTTCTCGCCTCCGGAGAAGGAACGGACCGGCGCCAGCGCCGCGTCGCCGTGAAAGTCAAAACCGCCAAGGAAGTCACGGATGCTCTGTTCCGACGCCCTCGGCGACAGCCGCTGCAGGTGCAGGTAGGGGCTGGCCTCCAGGTCGAGGGATTCCAGCTGGTGCTGGGCGAAGTAGCCGATGGCCAGGTGCTCGCCGCAGACGCGTTCCCCCGCCCGCAGGGTGTCCTGGCCGCGCAGGGCGTCGATCAGGGTGGACTTGCCCGCGCCGTTCGGCCCCAGCAGCCCGATGCGACTGCCCGGCAGCAGCGTCAGGTTGATCTGGTCCAGCACCAGCGCCTGGCCATGGCCGACCTGACCGTGGCGGATGGACAGCAAGGGATTGGAGGTTTTCCCCGCCGCCGGGAACTCGAAGCTGAACGGCGAATCGACGTGGGCCGGAGCTATGCGCTCCATTCGCTCCAGAGCCTTGAGCCGGCTTTGGGCCTGACGGGCCTTGGTGGCCTTGGCTTTGAAGCGGTCAATGAAGCGCTGGATCTCGGCGATGCGGGCCTGCTGGCGTTCATAGCTGGCCTGCTGCTGAGCCAACCGCTCGCCCCGCTGGCGCTCAAAGGCCGAATAATTGCCGGTGTACGGCACCAGTTTGTGCTGTTCGAAGTGCACCACATGCGTGGCGACACGATCCATGAAATCCCGGTCGTGGGAAATGAACAGCAGGGTGCCCGGGTAACGGGCCAGCCAATTCTCCAGCCACAGACAGGCATCCAGATCCAGGTGGTTGGTGGGCTCGTCCAGCAGCAGCAAATCCGACGGCCGCATCAGCGCCTGGGCCAGGTTCAGGCGGATGCGCCAGCCACCGGAAAAGGCCGAAACCGGACGATCCGCGTCGCCGTCGGCGAAGCCGAGCCCCCGCAGCAGCGCCTCCGCCCGGCGCGGCGCCGACCAGGCCTCGCGTACATCCAGCTCACCGTGGATGCGCGCCATCCCGGCGTCATCGCCCGCCGCTTCCGCCTGAGCCAGCGCCTGCTCCAGGCGCCGAAGGTCCGAATCGCCATCGAGGACATAATCCCGGGCGCTCCGGTCCGAGGCCGTCACCTCCTGGGCCATGTGGGCAATCCGGCAGCCGCCCGGCAACGACACCTGCCCCTGCTCCGGCGACAGCTGCCCCAGAATCAGCTGGAACAGACTGGACTTCCCGGCGCCATTGGCGCCGACCAGGGCTACCCGCTGGCCGGGCTGCACCGTGAGGTTGGCGGATTCTAGCAACCACACACCACCCCGTTGTAAACTGAGATCAGCTATCGTTAACATAAATCCATTTCATCAGCGTAAGATGGTCAGGGTCATTACCACGTGGAACTCCCCGGGAAATTGGAACCGGACAATCCGCTTTGGCGTTTTGCCCTGGCATTCTGGCAAAACGCGGAGGCCCGCCAGGCCTGCTTGGCCCTGCAGGAACAGGGCTGGAGCGTGACCCGCCTGCTGTGTGCAGGATGGCTCGCCCTGTCGGGCCGGCGCTACGATGGCCAGGAGGACGCTACGTTAACAAAGTGGCGACAAGATGTAACCGGTGCGCTGCGAACCGCCCGCCGGGCGCTGCCCAAAGGCAGTGAGGCCTGCCGGGAGCTGCGCGAGGCCGTGGCCCGGCTGGAGCTGCAGGCCGAGCAACTGGAGCTGGCCATGGCCTGGAATGCCTTGAAACCCACCACCCCGGAACATGACACTATGCAGGGACGACGCCAGCTGATCGAACACAACCTGGCCCGGGCGGCCAACACCTCCCGCCAGGCGCACGCCGCCACCGGCGAACTGAACACACTGGCCAGATTACTGGCCAATTTCTCCCACGGAGACATTCAGCCATGATCATGAAGTGGCTCATCCGGTTGTCCTTTCCCGCCCTGGGGCTGCTCCTGGTGCTGATTTTCTTCGGCCTGGGCGACCCGCACGAGGTGGCGGCGCCGGACGCCGGCCAGGCACACCCGCAGGAGGACATTCCTGCCTTTGAGGGGATGGTCCCGTCGCCGGTTCCCACCGAGGGACCGGACATCATTTTCAAATGGCGGGATACCGAGGGCAACTGGCACTACGCTGACCAGCCTCCGGCCCAGGGGCCCTGGAACACACTCGCCATCGAACGTCCCAATAAGGACGGCCCCCTCCAGCCGCCCACCGACCCGGACATCGACTGGCAGTCACCGTACCACGCGCCCTTCTCCCTGGGCCCCAGCGCCGGCAGCAACGGAAGTTGAGAAACAGGTCCGTTTTGTTAACACATGTTCAGTGGCATCGGCCGCTGGAACCCGTTACCTTCCCAAGGTGACGCCCGTACCGGGGCCCGTGGCGCCCCGCAAATACCCCCAGAACCCATTAAGGACTGAACGATGAAGAAAACCCTGCTCGCACTGGCCATGGCCGGCGTTGTCGCTGGCTGTTCCACTCCGCCGGAGACGCCGGACAACCCGAAGCTGGAAACCACCGCAGAGAAAGTCAGCTACGGCATGGGGCTGGTGCTGGGCGAGCGCATGAGCAATGACCTGCCCGACCTGCAGATGGATCAGTTCCTGCAAGGCATCCAGCACGGCCATGCCGGCGACGACGCCGCCAAGCGCCTGACCCGGGAGGAAATCCAGGAAGCGCTGATGGCCTATCAGAAGCAGATGCAGGAAGAGCAGACCAAGAAGATGGAAGAGCTGGCGCGCAAGAACAAAGAAGCCGGTGACGCCTTCCTGGCCGAAAACGCCAAGAAGGAAGGCGTACAAACCACCGAATCCGGTCTCCAGTATGAAGTGATCGAACCGGGTTCCGGCGCCAAGCCGGGGGCGGACGACACCGTCAAGGTGCACTATACCGGGGAACTCCTGTCCGGTGAGGTGTTCGACAGCTCCCGCGAGCGTGGCGAGCCGGTGACCTTTGCCCTGAACCAGGTGATCCCGGGCTGGACCGAAGGCCTGCAGCTGATGAGCGAAGGCGCCCGCTACAAACTCTATATTCCGGCGGACCTGGCGTACGGACCGGGCGGCAACCGGGCCATCGGCCCCAACGAGACCCTCATCTTCGACGTCGAACTGCTGGACGTCAATCCGGGTCAGGAGGACGGGGACAACTGAACCCCGCCCCGGAAGCCAAAGCCCCGCGCCGTCACCGGACGACGCGGGGCTTTTTCATATCTTCGGGCGGGCGCCGGCCGCTTAGGCGGAGGCGACCTTGCCGGCGTGCGCGTTGTGCAGATG
Source organism: Marinobacter lutaoensis (assembly GCF_001981305.1). Taxonomy (GTDB): domain Bacteria; phylum Pseudomonadota; class Gammaproteobacteria; order Pseudomonadales; family Oleiphilaceae; genus Marinobacter; species Marinobacter lutaoensis. Next base: position 54,523 of record NZ_MSCW01000002.1, read on the forward strand.
CTCGATCAGCAGATCCTCCATCTCGAAGCGGCTTTCCAGCGCCTCGCCGAGACGGGACAGCTCCTCGAACAGCGCCCGCACCTCGGTTTCCGACAGGGACCGGCCATCGAGGCGGTCGTTGAAATCAAGGGCGACTTCCGTGGTTTGCTGGATGCGGGGATAGAGCCGGGTGGCCAGTTCCAAACCGCCGTCGTTGAATTCCCGGGCTTCCTGAATCAGCTGTTCGTAGATCTCGAAGTGGCCCGCGGAAACGTAATCGACCAGCACCTCGCATAAGCGGACGAACTTGGCCGTCAGGGCATCGGTACGGGTGAACTCCGTCTCGGCGGACAGGTCGCAGTAGCACACCAGAAGTTCCTGCCGTTCCTTCAGCCAGCGATCGATCAGCTCACTGACTCCGCCCCAGCGCTCCCTGGCATTGCGGCAATTTTCCAACATGGTGCCTGCTCCCGTCTGCTCCGCCCGGCATGACTCACCGGGCCCGGTTATGTTCGTGTCGACGCTCAAATTACCCCATGCCACCGGTTGCCCGCAACCGTTTCATGACCGGCGCCGAAACAGCAGGAACAGCCCCGTTGCCACCAGCAGGGCAAAGAAGATCGCCGTCCAGCCGGGAATGCTCAGCCCCAGGAACCGCCACACCACCTCGGCACAGTCCCCGGTCCCTTTCAGGGCGGTCTTCAGCACATCCAGCCAGGGCAGGACTTCCAGCATGTAATCCACGGACGGGCCGCAGGCGGGCACCTGATCCGGTGGCAGGCTCTGCAGCCACAACTGGCGACCGGCGACCCCCAGCCCGGCGCCCGCCGACAGCGCCAGCAGCAGACCGTACACCCGGATCCCCCAACCGCTGGGCCCGTGCAGGAACGCCAGCAGCGCCACCAGCCCCGCCCCCATGAAACCGAACCGTTGTAACCAGCACAGCGGGCAGGGCTCCAGGCCCATGATGTGTTCCATGTAGAAGGCCACCGCCAGCAGGGCGGCACAGACCAGGAAAATACCGGCAAACACCCATCGACTTGTCAAAGCAACACCTCAAGTGAAGAATTGAACCTGCAGCGAGGCAACGGGACTGCTATCCTCAAACCGTTCCGGTTGCCCCCATGACGGGCCACTACACCCTAAACCCGGTAGAACTTCAAGCCTATGACACGCCAGCCAAATCTGCTTCTGTCCCTGCTCATTCTCCTGTGCCTTGCCAGCGCCGCGCCCGCCCTGGCCCAGGACGACAACGAGGCAACGGAGGAGGACGCCCCCGGCATCACCGACTACATCGCCATGGACCCGCCGTTCATCACGCACGTGGGGCAGCCAGGCCCCAAGGTGAGCTACCTGAAAGCGGCCGTGACCCTGCGGGCGAACCGGGCAACGACCCGGGCCGCCGTGGAGGCACACATGCCCCGGCTGCGCCACGAGCTGGTCATGCTGTTCGGTGAGCAGACGGACACCGATACCCTGACCACCCTGGCCGGACAGGAGGCGTTACGGGAAGAGGCGAAAAAGCGGATCAATCAGGTTCTGGAAGAGCAACGGACCGGCGAGGCCGTCACGGAAGTGCTGTTTACGGAGTTCGTGGTACAAAAGTAAGCCGGGCGGTGGGCTCAGGCGCTGCGGTAGAACCGGTCCCCCGGCTCTCTGTTTTCCCGGCTGGCCGCCTCGGCGTCTTCCCAGCCGGCTTCCCAGGCGGCCACCACCACGTCACCCCGGTATGGGCAGCGGTCCTTGCCCATGCCCATGCTCCCGGCCAGGTACCCCTGGCGGTAAGCCTTGTTCAACGCTTCCACGTCCCACCCAAGCTTCATGTCCCTGGCCACTGACGCGCCCTCCCGGTTGTCTGTTACAAAACCTAACAGGGCACGCCCCCGGACACAAACCGGGCTGGCGCATTCTGTGCGCCAGGCCCGATGCCGCTGTGATCGGGTCGAGCCTGGCGGCGGTCAGCTGCGCAGGTAGTCGGCCAGAAACTGCTCGAACGGTGTGTCGTCCTCCGCCTCCAGCCGCGCCTGCTCCGCCAGGGAATCGCGGGCCATCTGTTCGAACTGTTGCTGCACCTCCGGCGCCAGGGGGTCGCGCCGCAGCGTCTGCTGGTGCTGACGCGACAGTTCCAGCACCCAGTCCCGATGCCCCAGGCCGGCGCCGCGCATGGCCTCCAGCACCCGTGCCGACGGCACGGCCTCGGCCAGCGTTTCGCGCTGAGCGGACAGGGCGTCGCGATAGGCACTGCCACCGCTCAGTGAATCCAGCTGATCCGCCAGGGGCGCCAGCTGCTCCAGCAGGCTGCCGGCGGCCTCGCGCACGTTCTGGTTCCGCCCCTGCCAGTGAATCGTCAGGGTCTCGTCCCGTCCGCGGGACACGACATCCTTGTAGGCATCATCCAGGCGTTCACACTCGGCATCGCAGATACGCGGGGAGTCGGACAACAGGCAGTCCAGCAGGAACAGGTCAAGGAAGTCGACCTGGCGGCGGCTGATGCCCACCGGCGAGAACGGGTCCAGGTCCAGGCAGCGGACCTCGATGTACTCGACACCCCGGGCATCCAGGGCCTGGATTGGCTTCTCGCCGCGCAGGGTGGTGCGTTTGGGTCGGATGCTGCTGTAGTACTCGTTCTCGATTTGCAGCACGCTGGTGTTGATCTGGATGAAGTCGTCGCCGCGCCGGGTGCCAATCGCCTCGTAGGGGGGCCAGGGGGTCTGGATTGCCCGCCCCAGGGTCTCGGTGTAGGTGCGCAGCTCGTTGAAACAGATGTTCAGGGAAGACTGGGCGTTGTTATGGTAGCCCAGGTCGCCCATGCGCAGTGAGGTGGCCCAGGCCCCGTAGAAGGTGCGGTCGTCGAACCGGGCCAGGTCATGCCGGACGCCGGCCACGAAGCTGGCATCCAGTGCCGGCGAGGCCCCGAACAGCAGCATCAGCAGCCAGCTGCGGCGCCGGAAGTTGCGGATCAGCCAGAAGTACTGGTCTGATTTGAAGTCCTTCAGCGGCTGGTCATTGCCCAGCAGGGCCTGCCAGTTGCGCCAGAAGCTGTCCGGCAGCGACAGGTTGTAGTGAACCCCTGCGATGCTCTGCATCACCCGGCCATAGCGCACCGCCAGTCCCTGCCGGTACACATGCTTGAGGTAGCCAATGTTGGAGCGGCCGTAGTTGGCGATGGGAATGCTGGGGTCACCGTCGAGCTCACAGGGCATGCTGGCGGCCCAGAGCACTTCGTCGCCCAGGTGCCGCTGCACGAAGCGGTGGATGTCCGAGAGTGCCGCCAGCACCGCTTCGGTGGAATCGCATACCGGGGTGATCAGCTCCAGCAGCGCCTCGGAGTAGTCGGTAGTAATCCTGGGATGGGTCAGGGTCGAACCCAGAGCCTCGGGATGCGGCGTCTGGGCAATGAAGCCGTTGCCGTCGACCCGCAGCCCCTCCTTTTCGATTCCCTTGAGGAAGCCGTGCCAGTCGGAACGGCCAAACTGTCGAAATAGCGAATGGCGGGATTCAGCCATGGTTGACTCCTGCTTCGGCAACCACCGGATCATGCAGGCGGGTGCCGGTGAACAATCGGTACGGCGGCCTAGCGGCCGCCCTTGCGGGCCGAAGCCAGGGCCTGGGCCAGAGCGCCCGCCATGGCGCCCTGCGGGGCCTTTTGGCCTGCGGCGGCACGGCCTCCGGATTCGCGGCGCCCGCCCCGGCGTCCGCCGCTCCCCTCGGTTTTCTCGCCGGGTTGGTCATCCAGGCGCATGGACAGGCCGATACGCTTGCGCGGGATGTCCACCTCCATCACCTTCACCCGGACGATATCCCCGGCCTTGACCACATCCCGGGGGTCCTTGACGAAAGTGTGGGACAACGCCGAGATATGCACCAGTCCGTCCTGGTGAACGCCGATGTCGACAAAGGCACCAAAGTTGGTGACGTTGGTGACGGCGCCTTCCAGCACCATGCCGGGCTTGAGGTCATTGAGGGTTTCCACGCCCTCCTCGAAGCTGGCGAAGCGGAATTCCGGTCGAGGGTCCCGGCCCGGCTTTTCCAGCTCGGCGATGATGTCCCGGACGGTGGGCAGGCCGAAACGTTCGGTCACATAGTCTTTCGGATCCAGTCCCCGTAGGAACTGGCTGTCGCCGATGATGTCCTCGACCCGTCGGTTGTTCCTGGCGGCGATGGCTTCCACCACGCCGTAGGCTTCCGGATGCACCGAGGAACGGTCCAGTGGGTTGTCGCCCCCGACGATGCGCAGGAAGCCCGCGGCCTGCTCGAAGGTCCGTTCGCCCAAGCGGGGCACCTTCAGCAGCTGCCGGCGGTTGCGGAACAGACCGTTCTGGTTGCGATAGTCCACGATGTTCTGGGCGATGCCCTGATTCAGACCGGACACCCGGGCCAGCAGCGGTACCGAGGCAGTATTCAGGTCAACGCCGACAGCGTTAACGCAGTCTTCCACCACCGCGTCCAGGCTGCGCGACAGCTGCACCTGGGAGACGTCATGCTGGTACTGCCCCACCCCGATGGACTTGGGCTCGATCTTCACCAGTTCCGCCAGCGGGTCCTGCAGGCGCCGGGCAATGGAGACCGCACCACGGATGGTGACATCCAGGTCCGGCAGCTCCCGGGAGGCAAACTCGGAGGCGGAATACACCGAAGCGCCGGCTTCGTTCACCACGATTCGGGACAGCTTCAGCTCCGGGTAGCGCTTGCACAGATCCGCCACCAGCTTTTCGGTCTCGCGGGAGGCCGTGCCATTGCCGATGGCCACCAGCTCGATACGGTGCTGGCGGCACCAGGCAGCCAGCTGCTCGATGGCCGGGTCCCACTTGTTCTGAGGCGCGTGGGGGAAGATGGCGCCGTGACCGACCACCTGGCCGGTGCCGTCGATGATCGCCACCTTGACGCCGGTGCGCAGGCCCGGGTCCAGGCCCAGGGTCGGGCGCGGGCCGGCCGGCGCCGCCAGCAGCAGATCCTTGAGGTTGGCGGCGAAGACCTGGATGGCCTCGGCCTCGGCGGCCTCGCGCACCTGGGCCATCAAATCGGTCTCGATCTGGGTGGACAGCTTGACCCGCCAGGTCCAGCGCACCACCTCGGACAGCCAACGATCGGCGGCACGGCCATTGTCGCGGATGCGCCAGTGGGCCGCGATGCGCTGCTCGGCCGGGTGGGGCTGGCGCCGGTCGTCGTCTTCGTCACCCACCACAATACCGTAGCTCAGGATACCCTCGTTGCGGCCACGCAGGATGGCCAGGGCCCGGTGGGAAGGAATTTTCTTCAGCGGTTCGACATGATCGAAGTAGTCCCGGAACTTGGCGCCTTCGGTTTCCTTGCCTTCCACCACGGTGACCTTCAGCTTGCCCTCCCGCCAGATGAAATCCCGCAGGCTGCCCAGCAGTTCGGCGTCCTCGGCAAAGCGTTCCATCAGAATGTGGCGGGCGCCCTCGAGCGCTGCCTTGGCGTCGTCGATGCCGGCCTCGGCGTTGAGGTAGCCGGCCGCCGTCGCCTCCGGATCCAGGGTCGGATCGTCATAAAGCGCGTCGGCCAGGGGCTCCAGCCCCGCCTCGCGGGCGATCTGGGCCTTGGTCCGGCGCTTGGGCTTGTACGGCAGGTAGAGGTCCTCGAGCCGGTTCTTGGTATCGGCGTCCTCGATGCTGGCCCGCAGCTCGTCGGTCAGTTTGCCCTGCTCGTCAATGCTTTTGAGGATGGTGGCGCGACGGTCTTCCAGCTCCCGGAGATAACGCAGGCGCTCCTCCAGGGTCCGCAGCTGGCTGTCGTCCAGCGAGCCGGTCACCTCCTTCCGGTAACGGGCAATGAACGGGACCGTGGCCCCCTCGTCCAGCAGGGCGACCGTGGCATCCACTTGCTGCTCACGGATGCCGAGCTCTTCGGCGATACGGAGGGAAATACTCTTCATGCAACCTCTGTCGATAACGCGGGATTCAAGGTAACGGGGAAAGGTACAGCGGCTCACTTCCGCAAGCAAGCGGAGCGGTCGCGACTGTTCAGGAATTGCACGAGTTCGTCCCAGGGCATGGGCCGGGCATAGTAGTAACCCTGGACCTCGTCACAGTGCTGCTGGCGCAGGAATTCGAGCTGGGCCTCGGTTTCCACGCCCTCGGCCACCACACTCATCTGCAGGCTGTGGGCCAGGCTGATGATGGCCCGGATGATGTGTTCGGCATCCGGCGAATGTCCCAGGTCCTGGACGAAGGACTTGTCGATCTTGACCAGGGAAATGGGCAGATGCTGCAGGTTGCTCAGGGAGGAGAAGCCGGTACCGAAGTCGTCCAGAGCAAAGCTGATGCCCAACTGGTTCAGTTCCCTCAGGCATCGCTGGGCATATTCGGGATCGTGCATCATCGCACTTTCGGTCAGCTCCAGTTCCAGCAGGCTGGTGTCCACATTGGCGTTGAAGATGATGCGGAAGATGGTCTCCGTCATCTTGCGGTCGTGGAACTGCCGAAACGACAGGTTGACGGCGAACACCAAGCCGGGAAAACCCAGCTCGTGGGCGTCCCGCAGGCGCTTGCAGGCCTGTTCGATCACCCAGTATCCGATCGGCACGATCAGGCCGCTGCGCTCGGCCACCGGGATGAACTCATCCGGCCCCACCAAGCCCCGCTGCGGGTGGTTCCAGCGCAGCAGGCACTCCACCCCTCGCACCGCTTCGGTCGCCAAGTCGATCCTGGGCTGGTAGTAAACTTCCAGCTCGCTGCCACGCAGCGCATTGCGCAGGTCGGCTTCCAGGCGCAGCTGGTAGCCGGCGGAAATGTGCAGCTGCCGGTCATAGAAACGGTAGCTGGTGCCGGGGTCGCGTTTGGCCTCGAACATGGCCCGGTTGGCCCGACGCATGAGGTTGTCGGCGTTGTCGCCCGACTCCGGATAGGTGGCCACGCCCAGGCTGGCGTTCACCACCACATTCTGGCCGTCCACGGTCAGCGGTTCGTCCAGCAGGCTGACCACCTTGCGGATGATCCGGGTGATGTCGAGGGAGTCCTCGACCCGCTCGACGATGATCGCCAGCTCATCGCCGCCGATGCGCATCAGCGAATCCACCCGGCGCAGCGCGTGCCGCAGGCGCTCCGCCAGCTTGACCATCAGCTGGTCGCTTTTCTGGTAGCCGAAGGATTCGTTGATGCTGCGGAAATCGTCGACGTTCAGATCCAGCAGCGCCAGCCGCTGGCCGTTGCGCTCGGCCCGCAGCAGGGCCTGCTGCAGGCGGTCGAAGAACAAGTCCCGGTTGATGATGCCGGAGGCCACGTCGCCGCCAAGCTGGCCCTGGGCCGAGGCAAACAGGCGCTCCCGGTACCACAGGCACTTGACCGCACGGACGAAACCCCAGCGGTCCAGCTGCTGGCGACACAGGTAGTCCGCCGCGCCCGCGGCCAGCAACGACGGTGCCCGAGCATCGGGCAAGTCCGCGCTCAGCGCCAGCACCGGCTTGTCGTCGCTGGCCACGGTCAGGTACTGGAGGAAGGAGGACTCGCTGCCGCTGTGGAAGGCGCAGTCCCAGACAATGACATCGAACCGGGCGTTGCGGATCAGGTCGTCGCAGTCAATCAGATCGGGACACCAGGTGGCGTCCGGGTCCAGCTCCGGAGCCCCACGCAGCAGCGCTTCCAGCCAGAGGAAGTCAACATGGTGAGGTGTCAGCACCAGCACACGTAACTGATCTGGCCTCGACGTCTCCAGGGGCAGTGTCATCAAACAGTGTCCATTCAGGCGTATACGGCGGAGTCCATTCTAGGAATCATAGACGATACATGGCGAAGGTACAGCGTCGCCGGCTGTTGTAGAATGGTTGATCGTGTCATTTCAGCCGCTGATTCCACCCTGGTCCAAAATTTGTGAACAAGCTCAACCCCCGACAACGCGAAGCGGTCCGCTACGCCGACGGCCCCCTGCTGGTGCTGGCCGGGGCCGGCAGCGGGAAAACCAGCGTGATCACCCGCAAGATCGCCTACCTGATCGAGGAAATCGGGATTCCCGGACGGCACATCGCCGCCGTCACCTTCACCAACAAGGCCGCCCGGGAAATGAAGGAACGGGTGGGCCGCATCGTCGAGCGCGACAAGGCCCGCGGCCTGATCGTCTCCACTTTCCATAACCTGGGTCTGAACATCATCCGCGAGGAACACCCGCATCTGGGCTACCATCCCGGCTTTTCCATCTTCGACGCGGAGGACGCCAAGGCCCTGCTGCAGGACCTGATGCTACAGGAAGCCACCGCCGAGGCCGGCGACGAGCTGAACGACGTGCAGATGACCATTTCCGCCTGGAAAAACGCCATGCGCGGCCCGGAACAGGCCTTGAGCCGGGCCGCGGACGAACGGGAGCAGCGCATTGCGCGAGTCTACCAGCGTTACAACGAATACCTGAAGGCCTACAACGCGGTGGACTTCGACGATCTGATTCTGCTGCCGGTCCAGCTGTTCAGGAACTGTCCGGACGTGCTTGCCAAGTGGCGGCGCAAGATCCGCTACATGCTGGTGGACGAATACCAGGACACCAACCTGTGCCAGTACGAACTGGTGAAGCTGATCGTGGCCGAGCGGGCGGCCTTCACCGTGGTCGGCGATGACGACCAATCCATCTATGCCTGGCGGGGGGCCCGGCCGGAAAACCTGGCGCAGCTGAAGGAGGACTTCCCCAGCCTGAAAATCGTCAAGCTGGAACAGAACTACCGTTCCACCGGCCGCATCCTGCGCTGCGCCAACACCGTGATCGCCAACAACCCCCACGTGTTCGAGAAGGCGCTGTGGAGCGATCACACCATCGGTGAGGAAATCCGCATCATCCGCTGCCGCAACGAAGACGCCGAGGCGGAACGGATCGCCACCGAAATCCTCGACCACAAGCTGAAGAACGGGCTGGCGTTCCGGGACTTCGCCGTCCTGTACCGGGGCAACCATCAGTCCCGTCTGCTGGAGATGAAACTGCAGGCGTATCAGATTCCCTACCGGATGTCCGGCGGCCAGTCGTTCTTCGCCAAGAACGAAATCAAGGACGCCATGGCCTACTTGCGACTGCTGATCAACCCGGACGACGACGCCGCCTTCCTGCGGGTGGTGAACGTCCCCCGCCGGGAAATCGGCCCGCGCACCCTGGAGCAGCTGAGCCACTATGCCCGGGCCCGGGAGGTCAGCCTGTTCCGGGCCCTCGGCGATCTGGGAGCCGAAGCCCACGTGACCGAAAAGGGGCTGGACCGCCTGCGGCGATTCGCCCACTGGGTGCAGAAGACCTGCGAGCGCCTGTATCAGGAAGATCCGGTGCCGGTGATCAAGCAGCTGTTCACCGACATCGAGTACGAGGAGTGGCTGCACCAGCATTCCGGCAGTCCCAAGCAGGCGGAGCGGCGCATGGAGAACATCTGGTACCTGGTGGAGTCGATCCGGCGCATGCTCGACGACGGCAAGGGCACCGCCGACGAGATCGGCATCGAGGACGCCATCAGCCGGCTGGTGCTGCGGGACATGATGGAGCAGCGAGAGGAGGAGGACGACAGCGACAAGGTCCAGCTGATGACCCTGCACGCCTCCAAGGGGCTGGAGTTTCCCCACGTGTTCATCATGGGCCTGGAGGAAGAGATCCTGCCGCACCGTACCAGCATCGAGGAAGGCAACATCGAGGAGGAGCGGCGGCTGATGTACGTGGGGATCACCCGAGCCCGGGAAACCCTGACCCTGACCTACGCCGCCACCCGCAAGCAGTACGGTGAAAAAATCGAGACCATCCCCAGCCGTTTTCTGGACGAGCTGCCGGAGGAAGACCTGCGCTGGGAAGGGCTGGGAGAACAGGATCGGGAAGCTAACCAGAAAAAGGGCAAGGCCACCCTCAGTGCCCTGCTCGGGGATCTCGGCGGGCTGTAACGAAAAACCCCCGCCATCCGGCGGGGGTTGTGACGAGGGCTCGGGCGCTTACTTACTCTGGGAGACCATGTGCTCAACGGCGCTCTTGATCTCCTCGTCCGGGCAGCTGGCGCAACCACCCTTGGCGGGCATGGCGTTGAACCCGTGCAAGGCGTGATCGATCAGGGTTTCCATGCCCTTCTCAATGCGCGGAGCCCAGGCGTCGTGGTTACCAACCACCGGAGCACCGGCGGCACCCGTGGCGTGGCAGGCGGAGCACACAGCGTTGAACACTTCGCTGCCGGAACGCGGACCCGCGCTGGCCGCCTGGGCCGGCGCAGCGGCTTCACCACACTCTTCCCCTTGCAGGCACACCTCGCCGACCGGCTGGATGCGCGCACGGATCTCATCTTCTACGCTTGCCACGGCAACGGCGCCGGCGGTCAGGCCGAAGCCAAGCAGAACAGCAGCCAGGACTCTCTTCATCTTCACAATGCACCTCGCATTTGAGCGTTATAATCGTCGGTCGCCGCATTATAGCGACTGCATCCAGGCAAAAAAACCGAACGGCGGGGACAGAAATTGATTTCCGCCACTTTAATTGCCATTTCGTAAGCCAACGGGCATATACAATTCGCTACCCTAGCGCCCAAGGCTCTCTTGCAACGTACCCAGGACATTCCCATGCCCGGTTTTGACAACAAGCCTTCCCACCCCTGGCGCACGCCGCTGCTGATCCTCGAATTTTCCTCCCTGGCCCTGCTGCTGGGCAGTATGGCCTGGCTGTCCGGCCAGGCTCAGACCGGCGAGCCGCTGGCGCCCGGCTGGCTGCTGCTCCCCGCCTTGGCCAGCCTGGGGGTGTTCGCCAGTTTCATCGGATTGATGTACCTGCGCTGGGTGGCGGCCGCCGGAGCCAGGAACCAGGGCCGCCCCAGGGTCGTCTTCGCGTTGCTGGCCGTCACCCTGCTGGGCATCTGGCTGTACGGCGTCACCAACACTTGGCTCAGCCTGAACACACCGTGAGGAGGTTTGCCCAATGCCCGCAATGGATGTGACCCGCAGAACCCGCTGGACCCTGGGCCTGGCCGCCCTCGCCCTGAGTGCCCCGGTGGCGGCCCAGACACCCGACCTGCTGCCGGCGCCGCCGGCCGCACCGGACGACTGCACCCACCTCGAGAACGGCGTCCAGCGACTGGCCTGCTACGACGCCCTGTTCGACGCCGAAGCCTCGATGACCGACGCCGACGATCTGGCCTCCGATGAAACCGCCTCCGATCCGGAACAGCCGGAGGAAGAGGAGAACGTGATGGGGGCACTGGTGAACCGCTACATGGCGGTGGAGAAAGCGCTCTTTTCGTTTTCCGGCAGTTTCGTCGGGCATCGCCCCACCTACATCCTGCCCATCACCTGGGTGGACACGCCCAACCCCAGCCCCACCAGCCCGCGGCTGGGCAGCACCGGCTACGATTACCAGCTGGAACATGAGGAGGCGAAGTATCAGATCAGCTTCAAGGTACCCCTGCTGACCGGCCTGCTGGACGACCGCACCACCCTGTGGTTCGGTTACACCCAGCAGTCCTTCTGGCAGGTCTACAATCGGGAGGACTCGGCCCCGTTCCGGGAAACCAACTACGAGCCGGAGATTTTTGTCCGCTACCACGCCGACTGGAACATCGGCGGGGGCACGGTGAACGGCTTCACCCTCGGCTTCAACCACCAGTCCAACGGTCAGCCCGAACCCCGCTCGCGCAGCTGGAACCGGATCATGGGGACCGCGGCCTACAGCCACGGCCGCTGGCTGTTCCTGGTCCAGCCCTGGTACCGGATTCCCGAGGACAAGAACGACGACAACGCCGACATCGAGGCCTACCTCGGCCACGCCAATTACCAGGTGATCTACAAGCTGACCGAGGATCGCACCTTTTCCCTGCGGCTGATGAACAATCTGCGTTCCACCAACCGGACCTCGGTGGAGTTCGGCTACAGCTTTCCGATGGGCGACACCATCAAGGGTTTTTTCCAGTACTACAACGGCTACGGCGAGAGCCTGATCGACTACAACCACCGGATCGAACGATTCGGCGTCGGCATCATGCTCAACGACTGGTTCTGATCAGCACCCACGCCGTGCCATCCACCCGGCTCAGTCGTCCGCCGGTGACGACTGCAGCTGGATGTAGTTCTGTATACCCATCTGGGAAATCATCTCCAGCTGAGTCTCCAGCCAGTCGATGTGCTCCTCCTCGCTGTCGAGGATGCTGCGGAACAGGGCGCGGGTGGTGTAGTCCTGCACCTGCTCGCAGTAGGCGATGGCTTCCTTCAGGTCAGCGTGGGCAATCTGCTCCAGCTTGAGGTCGCACTCCAGCATTTCCTGGACGTTTTCGCCCACCAGGAGCTTGTTGAGGTCTTGCAGGTTGGGCAGCCCATCCAAAAACAAAATCCGCTCGATCAGCTGATCGGCGTGCTTCATCTCGTCGATGGACTCTTCGTATTCCTTGGCCGCCAGCTTGGTGATGCCCCAGTCTCGGTACATACGGGAATGGAGAAAATACTGGTTGATGGCGGTCAGTTCGTTGGCGAGGACTTTATTGAGGTATTGAATGACTTTTTTGTCGCCTTTCATAGCCGGCTTCCTAATGACGTGATGGATCAGTCATTAGGATAGCGGCTCAGGCGCCAATAATAAAAACGGAGTTTTGCATACTCCGCAGATCAGGCTGGTTGAGCGAGCAGGTTGGCCAGCGTCAGATAGTCCTGGGAACGGCATTCCCGGAGGATTTCACGCGCCATGGACGCGCAACGACCACACTGGGTTCCAACCCCCAGTTCCTTGCCAAGCTGACGTACCGAGTGCACCCCGTTTTCCGCCGCCTCCCGGATATCCCGGTCGGTAATGCCATGGCACAGGCAAACGTACATACAACATCCTCACCCAACCAACAAACTGAGTGATAATTATTGTTATTTAAATCAGGGATTACAACCCCCCTCGTGTCAGATTTTGAGCACCGGACGCCAGAACCGCGACATTGTCCTCGATCCGGATGCCGCCACACCCCATGAGTTCCGCCAGCAAGGTCTGGTCCAGGTGGCGGCCCTGGGGGCCGTCCAGCAGAGGCTGCAACAACGACGGGATGAAATAAAGGCCGGGCTCGATGGTGACCACCATGCCGGGCTCCAGGGTACGGGTCAGACGCAGGAAGGGGGCGTCGGCAGGCGGCGGCACCGGCCGGCCGGCCACGTCGTGCACCTGGATGCCAAGGAAGTGGCCGATGCCGTGGGGGAAGAAGGCCCGGGTCACCCCCGTTGCCACCTGATCCTCCTCCGACAGCCCGCGTACCAGGCCACTGGCGCTCAGAAGCGCGGCGATCCCCAGGTGGGCCTTGCGATGGATCTCGACGTACGACACGCCCGGTGCCACCAAGGCACACAGGCGTTGCTGCAGCTGCTCCAGACCATGGATCAAGGCCGCGAACCGCCCTTCCCCCGGGCCGGCGGTGGTGCGGGTGATGTCCGAGCAGTACCCCCGGTAGCGGACACCGGCGTCGATCAACAGGCTGCGGGACCGGCCCGGCGGCCGGGTGTCGTAGAATTGGTAGTGCAGGGTACCGGCGTGCTCGTTCAGGCCGATGATGCTGTGATAGGGCGCCTCCGCCTCCCGCTGCCGGGTCGCCCGCTGATAGGCCAGGCTGATGCCGAATTCGCTCTCACCTTCGGCGAAGGCATCCCGGGCCGCCCGGTGCCCGGCCAGGGCACGGCGGTTGGCTTCCGCCAGGCAGGCCAGCTCGTAGCCGGTTTTGCGCACCCGGGTTTCATCCAGAGCCGCCAGCAGCGGCCCTGGGTTGTGCTCGCCGGGGACACCGGCCAGCAGCGCCGGGTCGCCGATCACCGCCAGGCGCCCGGGCTGCGTCAGGGCTGGCGCCTCCGGACGCTGGCGGCGGTGCAGTTCAAAATACGCCCGCCAGGGCTCATCGGGCAGTTCCGGCGTGGCATGCCAGAAGTCCACCGGCTGATACAGCCAGAGCACCGGCGCCCGGCCCGGCCGGAACCACAGCCAGCTGTGCTCCTGCCCCGCCAGACCGGTCCAGTGCACGAAGGGACCGTAGCCGTGAAATACCCAGGACTGGTCGTCACCATACCGGTATGGCGCCGCGCCCGAGGCGATCAGCACACTGTCGTAGCCATGCTCGGCCAATACGGTTTCGTAGCGGGACTGGAGTTCGGACAGGTGGTCCCGTTGCAGGGACAGCAGGGTCGGATCAGGCATGTTGGCTTTCCAGTTGTTTCCAGAGCGTCAGCAGGTCGTCGGAACGGGCTTCCCGGAGCCGGATCAGCCGGATTTCCAGGGGCACGTCCCAGCGTTCGTCGCCGGCACGGACCAGGCGACCGAACTGTTCACTGCGTTCGGTCATGCGTTGGGGCAGCCAGCCCATGCCAAAGCCCTGCTTGACCAGGGCTTTGATACTGGCGGACTGGGTGTTTTCGTTCAACGGCAGCAGGTTGACGGCCTGATTCAGGCGCGCCAGGTGCGCCTCGATGGCGGACTGCAGGAAACCACGGCTGTGGTAGGCAATCAGCGGCACCGGTTGTTCAGGGCTACCGGGCAGCGGGAAGCGGGGCGCCCCCTGATCGGTGGCCACGCTGACCGGCACCAGGTTTTCCTGGGCCAGCACCAGCCAGTCGAAGCGCTCCGGCGTCAGCCGTTCGCCCCAGGGCAGGTCCCGATGCCAGTAACACAGCACCAGTTCGCACTCGCCGGCCTCCAGGGCATCCAGGAACTGCTCGCCAATCCAGTTGGTGGCCTTGAGGTTCAGTTGCAGCCGCTCGGCGATGCCGGCGCGCCTGGCCCAGCCCTGGTAGAAGTGAGAGAACAAGCCCTGGGTGGAGCCGACGCTGATGCGGGCGGAGGCTTCCGCTTCCAGCGCCGCGATGCGCTCACGGGTGTCACGGACATCCCGGGTGACGCGCTCGCACAGTTCCAGGAACATCTCCCCGGCCGGGGTCAGTGACAGCGGCAGGGTCTGGCGGTGGATCAGGGTGGCCCCCATCGCCTCTTCCAGAAGCTTGATGCGCCGACTGAACGTCGGTTGACTCACGTGCTGCAACTCGGCCGCACGCGAGAAATGGCGCGTCCGCGCCAACGCCATGAAGTCTTCTAGCCAGCGTATTTCCATGGTGATTCCGGGAGTCGAACCATCGAACGGGTGCTGCAGGCATCATAGCCCACCGCCGCCGCTCCGTTACAACCGTCCTTCCTCCACCGCGTGACAGGCCACCCGGGTTCCGCCGTCGGTGGCGATCAACTTCGGCACCTCGCGCCGGCAGCGCTCGTTGGCGTAGGGACAGCGGCCGTGGAATACACAGCCGGACGGCAGGTTCACCGGCGTCGGTACCTCACCCTGCAGGCGAATGTGGTTGGGCCGATCGTCTTCCAGTTTGGGAATCGCCGACAGCAGCGCCTGGGTGTAGGGATGCCGGGGCGTGGCGAACAGGGTCCGGGTGTCGGCCAGTTCGCACACCCGCCCCAGGTACATCACCGCCACCCGGGTACCGAAATGCTCCACCACCGCCAGGTCATGGGTGATGAACAGGTAGGTCAGGCTCCGGCTTTCCTGGGCATCCATCAGCAGGTTCAGGACCTGGGCCTGGATCGACACGTCCAGGGCCGAGATGGGCTCGTCGGCGACGATGAACTCCGGGTCCACCGCCAGGGCCCGGGCGATGGCGATGCGCTGGCGCTGGCCGCCGGAGAACTCATGGCCGAAGCGGCTGCCCCAGTCCGGATCGATCCCCACCGACTGCATGACCTCGTGTACCTTGTCGCGGACCTCGGCGGCGGACCAGGTGGGGAAGTGAAAACGGATCGGCTCTTCCAGAGTCTGCTGGATGGTCATTCTCGGATTCAGCGAGGCGTAGGGGTTCTGAAAGATCATCTGCATCCGACGCCGGTAGGGCAACGCCGCTTTGCCTTCCAGATTGTCGATGCGCTGGCCGTCGTAGTGGATCTCGCCGGCGCTGGGGGAGATCAGCCCCATCACCGTGCGCGCCACCGTGGACTTGCCACAGCCGGACTCGCCCACCACGCACAGGGCCTCGCCTCGCTGCACGTCCAGGTCGACCCCGTTGATGGCGTGCACCGCTTCCTGCCGGCGCCGGAACCGGCCCTTCTCGAAGGTGATCTGCTCCAGCAGGCCGCCGGAGAGGTCAAAGCGCTTTTCCAGACCACGGATACTGACCAGGGGGGAGGTCATGACTCGGCCTCCTGCATGCGTTTCTCCTGTTCAATCAGGTTGCTCACTTCGTAACAGGCCACGTCCACGTTGCCGGAACGGACATAATCCGGCATCGACCGCCGGCACTGCTCGCTGGCGAAGCGGCAGCGGGGGTGGAAGGGGCACCCCGAGGGCACGTTCTTCAGCGACGGCATGGAGCCGGGGATCTGGTACAATCGCCCCCCCCGGCTCCCCCATCTGCGGCAGCGCGTTGATCAGACCCTGGGTGTAGGGGTGCTGGGCGTCGTTGATGATTTCCCGGGTCGGTCCCTGTTCGATGATTCGGCCGGAATACATCACCAGCATGCGTTGGGTCACCTGGGACACCACGCCAAGATCGTGGGTGATCAGCATCAGCGCCACATTCTCACGCTCGCACAGCTCCAGCAACAGGGCCATGATCTCCGCCTGAATGGTAACGTCCAGGGCGGTGGTGGGTTCGTCGGCGATGATGATATCCGGGTCCAGCAGCAGCGCGATGGCGATGATCACCCGCTGCCGCATCCCCCCGGACAATTCGTGCGGATACTGGTCCAGACGCTTTTCCGGCGACGGAATCTGCACCTTGCGCAGCCGGTCCAGGGCAATCTCCCGGGCCTGCCGGCGGCTGATCTTACGGTGCGCCTGGATCGCCTCGACCATCTGAGTGCCGATGGTCAGCACCGGGTTCAGGGTCATCATCGGGTCCTGGAAGATCATGGCGATGCGGTTGCCACGGATTCGGCGCAGCTCGCGCTCGCTCATGGCGGCCAGGTCCCGGCCTTCAAACAGGATCTGGCCACCGGCGATGTAGCCGGGCTTGGCGATCAGGTTGAGAATGGAGAAGGCGGCCACGGACTTGCCGGCACCGGACTCCCCCACCAGCCCCAGGCGCTCGCCCTTGTCCAGGGAGAAGCTGATACGGCGCAGAGCCTTGAGGTCGCCGCCCCGCACCGCGAAGCGGACATCGAGGTCTTTGACTTCCAACAGTGCCATGGCGTTACCCCTTGTACAGCCGTGGGTTCATGACATCCCGCAGCCAGTCACCCAACAGGTTGATGACCAGCACGAGCACCACCAGCACCAGGCCGGGGATCAGGGTGATCCACCAGGAACCGCTCTGGATGTAGTCAAAGCCGGACTTGATCAGGGAGCCCAGCGACGGCTGGGTTTCCGGCATGCCCAGCCCCAGGAACGACAGCGCCGCCTCGGAGATGATGGCGTTGGCGATCTGCACCGTGGCGATGACGAAGATCGGCGACAGGGTGTTGGGCAGGATGTGACGGAACATGATGCGTCCGGTGCCGAAGCCCATCACCTTGGCCGCGTCCACGTATTCCTTTTTCTTCTCCGCCAGCACCGAGGCGCGCACGGTGCGGGCGATTTGGGGCCATTCCGCCACGCCGATGATGAAGATCAGCATGTAGATGGCGATTTCGCCGAACATCAGGTTGCCGAAACTGGCCTTGAACACCGCCCCGACGATGATCGCCACCATCAGGGTGGAGAAGGACAGCTGGACATCGGCGATGCGCATCAGAATGGCGTCCACTTTGCCACCCAGATAGCCCGCCAGCAGGCCAAACAAGATGCCCAGCGCCGCTTGCAGCAGCACCGCGCCGAAACCGATCACCAGCGATACTCGGGTGCCGTAGAGAATGGTGGAGAGCAGGTCCCGACCCTGGGCATCGGTGCCCAGAGGAAAGGCCGGATCGGCGCCGGCCATGCCCACCGGCGGCAGCTCCGAGTTCATGATGTCGATCTGCGCCAGATCGTAGGGGTTGGTGGGCGCCAGCCAGGGCGCGAACACCGCCGCCAGCACCATGGTCAGCAGCACCAGGAAGCTGAGGATCGCCACCTTGTCGCGCTTGAAGCTGTACCAGAAGAAGGACTCGCGGAAGCGGTCCCAGCGGGAAACCGTTGCCGTTGTCATGCTTTCTTACCTGTCAGTTTGACGGTGGGGTTGACCAGACCGTAGATCAGGTCCACCAGGGTGTTGGTCACCACGAAGATCAGGCCCACCACCATCAGATACGCGACAATCAGGGGAATGTCGCTGCGGGTGATGGCCTCCAGGAACATCAGGCCCACGCCGGGCCACTGGAATACGGTCTCGGTAAGGATGGTGTAGGCCACCATGATACCGATCTGCACGCCGCCCACGGTGATCACCGGCAGCATGGTGTTCTTCAGCGCATGCAGGAAATTGATGCGCCAGGCACTCAGCCCCTTGGCCCGGGCATAACGGATGTAATCGCTCTGCAGCACCTCCATCATCTCGGCCCGGATCAGCCGGATGAACAGCGGCAGCATGATCGAAGCCAGCGACACCGACGGCAGGAGCAGGTGCATCAGCCCTTCGGACGTAAAGAAGCCGGACTCCCAGGTGCCAAACAACGGCGTCAGGTGCTCGCCCCGGCCGTAGGACGGCAGCCCACCCTCGGTGGACAGCGCCTCGTTCAGCCACTGCCCCCAGGCGGTATCGGATGGGAACCAGTTCACCGTCACGCCAATGGAAAACAGCTGAATCAGGACAATCGCAGTCAGAAACACGGGAATGGAAATGCCCACGGTACTCACGCCCATGAAGAATTTCGACAGCCACGCCTGTGGCCGGATCGCCGAATACACGCCAATGGGCACCGACAACAGGATGATGATCAGGCTGGCACCGATCACCAGCTCCAGCGTGGCCGGCAGGTGCTCGGCGATCACCGCCAGGGTCGGCTTGCTGTAAAAGTAGGAGTTCCCCAAGTCGCCCTGCAGGGCGTTGCCGGCGAAACGCAGGTACTGGATCACCATGGGGTCGTTCAACCCCAGTTCCTCGCGGATAGCCTCGCGTTCCTCCTGGGAAACGGACATGCCCACCATTTCCTGAAGCGGGTCGCCCAGACCGTCCTGGATGGCGAAGGCCACCACGCTGATCACGAACATGACCAGCAGGGCCTGGGAAATTCGCTGAACCAAAAACGCTAACATGGATTGAGTCCGATCGTGCTTGCAAACAAAAAGCCGGCTCCGGATCGCTCCAGAACCGGCTCATTCTCACAGGGTGTTACTCGATGACCAGGTCACCCAGGTACGGGAAGTTCATGACGTTGAGCACCGGTTCGATGTTCACGTTGTTCTTCGCCGCCCAGGCCAGGTCCTGCCAATGCAGCGGAATGAAGGCCGCGTCGTCGTACAGCCGTTTTTCCACTTCCTGCAACAGCGCCGCGCGCTTGTCCAGATCGGTTTCGACGTTGGCCTGCTCGACCAGGGCGTCGATTTCCGGGTTGCAATAGTTGCCAGCATTGTACTGACCGGCACCGGTCTCGGCATTCGGGCAGAAGGTCAGGAACTCGTAGAAGTTGGCCGAGTCTTCGGTGTCGGCGTGCCAGCCGATCATCATCATGTCGGCGGCGCGGTTGTCGTACTCAGGCCAGTACTGCGCCTTGGGCAGAGTCTTCAGATCCACCTTGATGTTGATGCGGGCCAGCATCGCCGCCACCGCCTGGGCGATCTTGTCGTCGTTCACGTAACGGTTGTTCGGCGCCATCATGGTGATGGTGAAGCCATCCTCGTAACCGGCTTCCTTCATCAGCTGCTTGGCCTTTTCCACGTCGAAACGGGGTTTCAGGTCCGGGTTGTGGCCCTGATAGCCTTCCGGCGACAGCTGAGCAGCCGGGGTGGCGAAGCCCTTCATAATCTTGGCGGCAATGCCTTCCTGGTTGATGGCTTGGCGCACCTTCGGGTTCTTGAAGGCCTCCACCCGCTCCTGGTTCATGTGGAACAGAATGATGCGGGTGCCGCTCATGGTCACCAGCTTGGCGTTCTTGTCGTTGCGGATACGCTCCAGATCGTTGGGCGGGACCGGCGCGATGAAGTCGACACCACCGGACAGCAGCGCGGAGACGCGGGTGGCGTCTTCTTTGATCGGCGTCAGCACGATCTTGCCCACGTTACCCGGGGACTCGGTGTCCCAGTAGTCCTTGAAGCGCTCGAATTCCACCCGCACACCCTGCTGACGCTCGGTCACCCGGAACGGGCCGGTGCCGGAGATGTGGGTGGAGGCGAACGAGTTGCCGTGTTTGAGGATGGCACTCTTGTCCTCGCCGTCCTCGGTGGTGCCGGTATAGAACTCGCTGTCCAGCGGGAAGATGTAGGTGGCGGTGTTCAGCAACAGCGGGTACGGTTCGCTGGTCACCAGCTCGAAGGTGTAGTCGTCGATGATGTTGATGCCGGAGAACGGCTTGAAGATGGCCTTGAAGTCCTGGCTCTGTTTCAGGCGGTCAAAGGTAAACTTGACGTCCTTGGTGGTCAGCTCGTTACCCGAGTGGAACTTCACGCCCTTGCGCAGCTTGAAGCGCACGGTGTTATCGTCGATCCGCTCCCAGCTTTCCGCCAGGCGCGGCTCGAAACCGAGATCCTGCGTCCAGCGCAGCAACGGGTCGAAACTCATGTGCGACAGTTGCAGGATGCCGCCGGAGAGTTGCTCGTGAATGTCGAGGGTTACGGGATCGGCGTCGTACGCCATTTTCAGTTCCTTGGTGGCCTCGGCCGCGAGCGCCATCGGCGCGGTGGCCAGGGCCATGGAACCCATAAAAGCTGCTAAGAATTTTTTCATCGCGTTTTCCGTCGCTGTTTTAGGAGTTTTCACGGAACATCGGCCCAGAAGGGCACCAGATGCCTGGCCAACAAGCTAGCCTCGGAAATCCCCTACGGCAATCGAAATTGCGACATGCGCCTATGCGCGATATGAATGACCCGTTTTAGGGCGCGGCCCCGACCCCGCGCCCCTGCCCTCCCGGCGGGGCATGCGATACACTGGTGCACCCGTGCCCCGCGGTATTGCCACCCCACGCATCACACAGGAACTCTCCATGGCGCTCAAAGCCACCGTATTCAAGGCCTCGCTCCAGATCGCCGACCTTGACCGGCATTACTACGCCGACCACCACCTGACCCTGGCGCGACACCCGTCGGAAACCGACGAACGCATGATGATCCGCCTGCTGGCGCTTGCCCTGAACGCCAGCGACACCCTGGAATTCACCCGGGGCCTGAGCACCGACGAGGAGCCCGAGCTGTGGCAGAAAAGCCTTACCGACGAGATCGAACTGTGGGTGGAGCTGGGACTGCCGGAAGAAGACCGCTTGCGCAAGGCCTGCCACCGGGCCGACCAAGTGCTTCTATATACCTACGGCGGCCGGGCGGTGCCGGTGTGGCAGGCCAAGCATGGCGGCAAGCTGGCGCGCCACACCAACCTGACCGTCTTCGACCTGAAAGCCCCGGAAACCGAAGCGCTGGCCAGTCTCGCCGAACGTACCATGGTGTTCCAAGTGACCATCCAAGACGGCATCGTCACCTTCAGCAACACCCAGGCCTGGGTGTCGGTCGCCCCTACCCGCTGGCAACCCGGCCAGTGACACAAACGCCATGCAAGGGGCTAGACAACGGCGGCCTTCCTACGTAAGATTGCGCTCTCGAAATCACCGCCCGTAGCTCAGCTGGATAGAGCGTTGCCCTCCGGAGGCAAAGGTCTCAGGTTCGAATCCTGACGGGCGGGCCATTTCCCGCCTTCTTTCAATAAGTTACCCAACATCTCCATTAAATTACTGCCAAAAACTCGTCATACCACCATCCTACTGGCAGTTCAGCGCAATGCTAAAGGAATGACCTTCGCCCATTCACACAAAAATCTCCGATTTTGGCGTAAATTTCTGTCTGTGCCCAAATGGCGCAAATGTCATAAGAACCTCTACAGGCAAGTGCCGCTTTGACAAAGGTAAAATGATCGTTTTACCATGCAGGCATGGACACCAGACGTAAGTTGCTTTGCGCTGCGGAAGCGCTTTTTGACCGGCACGGGTTTACCGCCACCGGCATGGGGCGGCTGACCCGGGCCGCCGATATGTCGAGCCGGACCCTGTACAAACACGCTGGCAGCAAGGCCGACCTGATCGTTGCGGTTCTGGCGGAGCGGCAACAGCGCTTCCTGAGGGCGATCCGGGTACAGAGCGTGGAGGCGCTGTTCGCGGCGCTGGAAACCTGGGTGCGCCGCGAGGGGGGACGGGGCTGCCTGTTCCTGCGGGCCTATGGGGAAACGGGCGGAGACGCGCCCGAGATTGCCCAGGCCGTATCAACCTACAAGGCAGAACTGTTCGACACCATCGAGAAGATCGTCTCGGCGGAGACCGGGGGAACGCACCAGCCCGAGCTGGCGGAGCAAATTCTGGTCCTTTTCGAAGGCGCGACCTGGGCGGCGGTTTACCGTGGGACCGGGGCCATAAACGCCGCGCGACAGGCGGCGGTGGCCCTGATCCAACAGGCACGGTCATGACAGCCGGAGCACGACTTGGGGCCACCGGCTTCGGACTGATCGCGGTTTGCTATGGCTTCGCGCGATTCGCCTTCGGACTGTTTCTTCCGCGCATCAATGCCGACCTGTCGCTCAGTCCAACCCTGAGTGGCCTGATCTCAGGCGGGTCCTTTCTGGCGTACTGCATCACGATCATTTTGTCGGCGCATCTGACCGAGCACTTTGGCGCCCGGGCCGTGGCCACCGGGGCGGCACTGGTGGCCGGCGTCGGCATGGCCGGTATTGCCCTGGCCCCCTCCGCTTTCTGGCTGGCCGGCGCCGTCATTCTGGCTGGCTCGAGTACCGGCCTGGCGTCACCGCCCATGGCTGCGGCCGTGGCCACGGTCATCCGGCCGGCTCGACAGGAAGCCGCCAACACCCTGATCAACGCCGGCACCAGCGTGGGTGTCATGATCTCTGGACCGGTGGCGTTGTTGCTGGGTGGCCACTGGCGGCTTGCGTTCGCCGTGTTTGCCCTCGGGGCCCTGGCAATCGCGATTGCGGTGGTGTTCACGGTGCCCGCGGCCACCCGAACAGCGAGCCAGGCCCCGGGCGGCCGGCCGCCGCTCAATGCCGCCCTCACCCGGCTGATCATCGCCGCTTTCCTGATGGGGATGTCCAGCACCGCCCTTTGGAGCTTCGGCGGACAACTGGTCTCGCTCCGTCTGGGGTGGGAAGGTTCAGGCGCGGGGCTGCTTTGGATCGCCATCGGTTCCGCCGGAATTGCCGGAGCCGGTGCAGGCACGCTCGCGGCTCGCCTGGGAATAGATCGGGTGCACCGGCTGTTTCTCGCCGCCATGGCGGTGGGCATTCTAGCGGTTGGTCTCGCCGGCACCACCCCGGTTCTGGCCCTATCCGGCGGCCTCCTGTTCGGTGCCGCCTACATCATGCTGACCGGTATATACCTGATCTGGGGGGTGTCGGTCCTGCCGGATCGGCCGGCAACGGGTCTGATGGTCGGTTTCCTCACCATCGCCATTGGCCAGACCGTCGGCGCCCCGTTGTTCGGATGGCTGATCGACAGCCTAACGGTGACTCACGCGGTGGTGATGTTCGCCGGTGTCGCCATCACGGCCGGCCGGGTCCGCTGCAGACCGATGGCAACGGGCCGGTCCTCGCTCTCAGGGTCCCAGGCCTGACCGCACGGCGCCACGGCCACCGCCTTGACCCACAGGACATAGGCCATGAAAATCATTATCATTACATTCCCCATGCAGCCTACAGGAGTTCCCCATGCCATCCGCCACCGCCCAGGTGACCGTGCCCGCCCCCGGCCCTCTGCTCAAAAAGCTCTGCCGGCATTTCAGCCACAAGGTGGAGGCCACCTTTGACGACCAGTCCGGTGAAGTGCGCTTTCCCTTCGGTACCGCCCGGCTGACGGCCGACGCCGACACCGGGGTGCTGAGCATCCACTCAGAGGCCGAAACCGAGGCACTGCTGGAGCAAACCAAGTCGGTGGTGGGGGACCACCTGGAGCGGTTTTCGACCCGGCATCCGGTCACCGTCATTTGGTCCTGACCCCGCTCCGCCGCCGCGCTCCAGACGGGCTTGGCGGCGCCACTCATCGATTCAATCGATTTATATCTCGCAATTTATCCATTTTTCAGATTCAAATCCCAGACCTAGAATAACCTTATTCCACAAAGCACTATCGAGGATGACATCATGTGGAAAGGTCTGGCGATTTGCGCCGCCCTGAGTGGCGGCGGCTATGCCCTGGCGCGGCTGGCGGGGGGCGGCATCAGTCCGTTGGTCTTTGCCCTGGCCCTGGGGGTACTCGTCGGCAACCTGCCGCTCCGCCCGGACCCACGCCCGCTGGAGGCGGGGCTGAGGTTCGCCACGCGCTGGCTCCTGCGCGGCGGGATCGTCCTGTTCGGGCTGTCTGTCACTCTTCAGCAGGTGCTGGCACTGGGTCCCGGGGTGCTGTTGCTGGATTTCGTGGTCATTGCCACGATTCTGGTTGCCGGTTTCCAGATCGGGACACGCTGGCTCGGACTGGACCGGGAAACCGCTCTACTCATCAGCGCCGGCAGCGCCATCTGCGGCGCCGCAGCGGTGCTGGCCACCGAAGCCACCATTCGGGCGCGGCCCGCCGCCACCGCCATGGCGGTGGCGACCGTGGTGCTGTTTGGCAGTCTGGCCATGCTGGTCTATCCAGCGCTGTTCCCGCTGTTCGGCTGGGACCAGGGGCTCTATGGCATCTACATCGGCGCCACCGTGCACGAAGTGGCCCAGGTGGTGGCCGCAGGCAACGCCGTCGGCGCCGATGCCCTGGCCAATGCGGTCATCGTGAAACTGGTGCGGGTGATGCTGTTGGTGCCGTTCCTGTTCATCGTCGGCCGTTGGTGGCTCGCCCGCCAGCCACGCCCCGAGGGCACGCCGGCTCGGGCCGCCCGGCTGCCGGTACCCTGGTTCGCCTTCGGCTTTCTGGCGATGGTGGGGGTGAACAGCCTGGTGTCCATTCCGGGCCCTCTGCACGACGGCCTGTCGCTGTTGGGGCAGGCCGCCCTGACCATGGCCATGGCGGCCCTGGGCTTCGAGACCCGGCTGGAGAAACTGCGCGCCCTCGGCGTCAGTCCCCTGATCCTGGGATCGATTCTGTTCCTGCTGCTGATTACGGGCGGCGGCGCTATGACGGCTCTGATCGCGACGATCTAGATCCGGGCTGGAATTCGGGGACGGGGTGGCAGGCAGGGCGGAGGATGGAGCTGCAGGGGGGAGTCGAACCCCCGACCTACTGATTACGAATCAGTTGCTCTACCGCCTGAGCTACTGCAGCTTTCCGGGGGCGATAGCATACCGTGAAGTTTTCGAATTGCCCAGTGCCGGATGCCGTTTTTTCCAGGGCACGCCACGCCGGTCCGTCAGGGCCGCTCGCCGCCCGCCCCGGCTTCCGCCAGCCGTCGGTTCAGGCCATCGGCCGGGCGCCAGTGCGCCTCGCCGGTCTGGTCATGGAAGTCGAGCAAACGGGCCTGGATGGTGGCCAGCCCTTCCCGCTCGGCCCAGTACATCAGCCCGCCCTTGTGGGCGGGGAAGCCGTAACCGCAGTTCCAGATCACATCAATGTCGACCGGCCGCCTGGCGATGCCCTCATCCAGGATGCGAAAAGCCTCGTTGACCATCACGTACAGGCAGCGCTGCCGGATCTCCTCGTCACTCACCGCCCGAACCGTCACCCCCTGTTCGGCCCGGAATCGCTCGATCAGGCGCAGGACCTCCACGTCTTCCTTGGGGGTCCGGTCTCCCGGCTCGTAGCGGTAGACCCCGGCACCGGTTTTCTGGCCCAGGCGCCCCTGCTCCACCAACAGGTCCAGCCAGGTCCGGGGTACCGTATCGCCGGCCCGGCGCCGTTCCTCCCGGGCCCGGTAACCGACATCCAGGCCGGCCAGGTCCGACATGGCGAACTGCCCCATCGGGAAACCGAACGCCGTCAGCACCCGGTCGACCCGGGCCGGCGTGGCCCCGTCGGTGACCAGGGCCAGAGCCTCGGCGAGCCGCCGGTAGAGAATGCGATTGCCAACGAACCCGTAACCATTGCCCACCAGCACGCCCACCTTGCCCAGGCGCCGGGCCAGCGACATGGCGGTCGCCTGGGTGGCGGCGCCGGTGGCCGCGCCCTCGACCACTTCCAGCAAGCGCATCACATTGGCAGGGCTGAAGAAGTGCATGCCGATGACATCCGCCGGCCGGTCGGTCGCGTCGGCGATGCGGTCGATATCCAGGGTCGAGGTGTTGGTCGCCAGCACCGTGCCGGGGCGGCACACCCGATCCAGCTCGGCGAAAATCTCCCGTTTGATGCCCAGGTTCTCGACGGCGGCTTCCACTACCAGATCCACCGTCGCCAGCGCACCGTAGTCCCGGGTCGAGGACAGCCGCCGCTGGCGGGTCCGGGCTTCGTCCTCGGTCAGCCGGCCCCTGGCGACCGCCCGCGCATAATGCTGGCCGATGGCTCCCAGGCCCTGCTTCAGCGCCTCCGGATTCACGTCGAACAGACACACCGGCAGACCGGCGTCCAAAAAGCTGATGGCGATGCCCCGGCCCATGGTGCCAGCACCAAGCACCGCGACCGAGGCCACCGGCCGGGCCAGCCGGTCATCAAGGCCCGGGACCTTGAAGGCTTGCCGCTCGGCGAAGAAGGCGTGAACCAGCCCCCGGTGTTCGTCGGAACCCTTGCACGCCAGAAACAGCTGACGTTCCGTCTTCAGCCCCTCGGCAAAGGGTAAGGTCAGCGAGGCCCTCAGGGCCTCCAGGCATTTCAGGGGCGCCTGTCGGCCCCGGGCGGAACGGGCCAGGGCAATGGCCGCCTGGTCCAGTCCGTCCCGGGCTTGGTCGGCGTCCGGAACCGGGCGGTCGCTGGCCCTTGGCGGCGGCCCATCGCGCCCCTCCAGGGTACGGGCGAAGGCTTGCCCGGCTTCAAGCAGGGGCTCGTGGACCAGGCCATGCACCAGCCCGCAGGCCAGGGCCCGCTGGGCGTCGATGCGCCGGCCCCGGGCCACCATATCGATGGCCAGGGGCATGCCGACCAGACGTGGCAGCCGCTGGGTGCCTCCGGCGCCGGGCACCAGGCCGAGGGTCACCTCGGGCAGCCCCAGCTCGGTGTCGGGGGTCGCCAGGCGGTAGTGGCACGCCAGCGCAATCTCCAGGCCCCCACCCAGGGCCGTGCCGTGCATCAGGGCGATCACCGGCTTGCGGCTGGCCTCGATCACGGCGGTCACATCGGGCAGGGAGGGCCCCTGCGGCAGCTGCGACAGCTCGCGGAGGTCGGCGCCGGCTATGAAGGTTCGGCCCGCACACATCAGGCCGATGGCCGTGACCTGGGCGTCCACGAGCGCCTGGGCCAGGGCATCCAGCAGACCCTGGCGCACCGACTGGTTCAGCGCGTTCACCGGTGGATGGTCGATGCGGATGACGGCGAAGCGACCGTGACGTTCATAGACAACCGGATGAGCCAACGGAGTGCCCCCTTGTGTTGCGTTGAAAAACTGGGCGGTGCCGGCCAATCAGCCGGCTTGGCGCAGTGTGTGGATCAGGTCGAACAGCTGCAGGTGCTCCAGGTTCATCACCTGTTCCCACAGGGCCTCGGCGCAGGGACGCCCCGTTACCGGCGTCGCCAGTTCATAGAACTTGTCCCGCAGTTCGGCGTCCGTCAGCGGCTCCTCCGGGTCACCGTGGCGGTAACGCTGCAGGTGTTCGGCCACCTGCCCGCCCCGATAGGTGATGCGCACCAAGGCCCCCCGCTTCCGTGGGTAGTCCCGGTCCAGCGCCTCGTTCACCATCAGGCTGATTCGATTCATGACCGACCGGATGGCCGGGTCGGCCAGGCGCTCTTCGGTAAACGCGTTCAGGCGCACCCGGCCGTGCACCAGCGCCGTCGCCACCGTGAAGAAGACGCTGAAACGGGCATCGAACGACGTCTTCACGTCACTGCGGCCGACCACCTGCACCGCGGTCCGGTAGGTTTCGATCTCCACGTGTTCCACCTCCTTCCAGGTGAAACCGTGCGCTTTCATCAGCGCCAGGGCGCCGTCGATGGCCGCGAAGGTATGGCCGCAGCAGCCGTGGTTCTTCAGGGTCACCGATTCGATGTTGAAGGTCTCGCCGATGCCGTTCAGGGCCCGGGGCCAGTCGATGTCGGCCTCGGCCATGGCCGCGCCAAACCCCGCCGGCCCGTCCAGGATGCGGGCGGCACCGGTAAAGCCGTTGCTCGCCAGCAGGGCCGCGGTCACCCCGGCCTCGGCGGCCCGGCCAGCGTGCAGCGGCTTGCTCATGGCGTCCGCCTGGAACGCTTCCCGCAAACCGGCGGCGAAGGTACCGGCGGTGGCCAGGGCATGGGCGAAGGCCTCGGGGGACAGTTTCAGCAGGCTGGCGGCCGCAGCGGCGGCGCCGAAGCAGCCCACCGTGCCGGTGGTGTGCCAGTGGCGGTAGTGTGCCGGCTGTACCGCCGCCCCGATGCGGGTGGAGATCTCGTAGCCGTTGATGACGGCGCGGATCAGGTCGAGGCCGCTGGCGCCCCGGGGCTCGCCCACTGCCAGGGCGGCCGCGATCACCGGGCTGCCGGGGTGGTAGATCGCGTCGCGGAAAATGTCGTCAAACTCCACCACGTGGGATGCGGTGCCGTTGATCAGCGCGGCGGTGCGGGAGGATCCCCGGCGGTCATCGCCAACCACGGTGGCGCCGTCACGATCGTGGTCGTGCAGCTCGTCGCACAGGGCGTTCTTCAGCGAGGCCACCAGGGGCGTGGCGGAACCGGGCAGGGTGGCCGCCAGCCAGTCCAGGATCACCCGCTTGGTCTCGTGCAGGGTGCGGGGTGCGACCGCGCCCCGGGCGATCTCACAGGCTTTTTCAGAGACATCGAGCAGAAGTGGCATCGTAGGCTCCTCGGCATCAGTGCATGGGGGACAACAGGACGGCGCTCATGCGCACTCCTGCATCGAACGGGTCAATTTGCGCCGGCGCGTGGTGACGATGACCTGCACCAGCACTAGGCCGATGATGGCCATGCCGATGACATCGGTCAGCACGCCCGGAATCACCAGGGTCAGCGCGCCGATGGCAATCAGCCCCCGCTGCCAGGGATTCAGGTCGGCGAGGAACCAGCCCACGGTGACGGTCGCGAACGCCACGATGCCCAGCGCCGAGGTGGCGAACGTGTGCAGGATTGAGGTCAGATCCCCTTCCAGCAGCAGCCCCGGGCCGTAGACGAACAGGAACGGAATCAGGAACGCCGGCATCGAATAGAGGAAGGCCGTCATCCCGGTCTTCATGGGTTTGCTGCCGGAGATCCCGGCGGCGGTGTAGGCCGCCAACGACACCGGCGGCGTGATCGGCGCGAAGGACGCAAAGTAGAACACGAACAGGTGGGCCGCCAGGGCGCTGACTCCCAGCTCCAGCAGCGCCGGTACCGACAGCACCGAGAACACGATGTAGGCCGGCGTCGGCGGCAGTCCCATTCCGATCACCAGCGTACCGAGCATGACCAGTCCCAGGCTGACCAACAGCGAGTTCTCGCCCAGGCTCAGCAGCACCCCGGACAGTTTCAGGCCAACCCCCGTCAGGGTGATGATGCCGACCACCAGACCGGCCGCGGCGCAGGCTACCGACACCAGCAGCATGCGTTTGGCCGACACTTCCAGGATCTCGATGATGTCACGCCAGCCCAGGCGCTGAGCCGGATTGAGCAGGCCCACCACGATCGAGGCGGCAATCGAATAAAGGGCGGCGCGGGTCACCGACACCTTGGCGAAGACCAGGAAGTACACCAACACCGCCAGGGGAATCAGCAGGATCAGGCTGCGTTTCAGGGTCGCCCGGATGTCAGGCAGCTCGTCCTTGCTCATCCCCCGCAGCCGGCGCTTGGCCGCCTCGAAATCCACCACGAAGAAGATCGACAGGAAATACAGCAGGGCCGGCAGGATCGCGGCGATGACAATGTCCGAATAGGCGATGCCGGCCATTTCCGACATCACAAACGCCCCCACCCCCATCACCGGCGGCAGTACCGAGCCGCCGCAGGACGCCACCGACTCGATGGCGCCGGAGACGTGGGGCTGGTAACCCACCCGTTTCATCAGGGGAATGGTGAAGATGCCGGTGGTGGTCACGTTCGCCACCGGGCTGCCGTTGATCGACCCGGTCAAGGCGGAGGCGAACACCGCCACCTTGGCCGGACCGCCCCGGCGCCGGCCGCCGATCGCGGTGGCCAAGTCGATGAAAATCTGGCTGCCGCCGGTCTTTTCCAGGAAGGTCCCAAAGATGATGAAGATGGCCACGAAGGTGGCGGCGGCGGCCGCGGCCGGGCCGAAGATCCCCTCGGTGGTCAGGTACATGGTGGTAATGATGCGGTCGAGGCTGTAGCCGCCATGGCCGAAGGTGCCCGGCACCACATAGCCGAAGAAGCCGTACCCCAGGAATACCGCGGCGATGATCGTCAGCGGCCAGCCCACCACCCGCCGGCAGGCCTCCAGCAGCACCACGATGAAGACCGACCCGAACAGACGGTCCCAGACGGTGAGATAGCCGATCCGCTGGTTGATGGTCTGGTAGGCTTCGTACAGATAGATGCCCGACACAAGAATCAGGGCAAACAGGACGATGTCCAGCACGCGGCCGAAACGCCCGCCCCGCTGGGCGGGATGGGCCAGGAAAATCAACGCGACGATCAGGGTCACGTGAATGCCCCGCTGCAGCACCGGTGTCAGGCTACCGAATATGCCGGTATACAGGCTGAAACCGGAAACGAGCATGGCAAAGACGAAAATGGTGGAGCGCCGTACCATAGGTCACCTCGGCAAACGGAAGCGCCCCCGCCCAGTGGCGGGAGCGGGAGAGATTGGCCGCTATTTCGGGAGCAGGCCCATGTCCTGGTAGCAGCGCTTGGCGCCGGGGTGCAGCGGCAGAATGCCTTTCGGGTATTCCGACACCGGTGTCGACTTGAGCGCCGAGTGGCTGTTTTTGAACCGGTCCAGGTTCCGGTCGAACAGCGCCATGCACATCTCATAGACCTCGTTCTCGTCCATGTCCTCGCGCACGGCCAGGTAGGTGGAGGTGCTGATGGTCTGCACATCCTCGTCAACCCCTTGGTAGGTGCCGGCCGGGATCACGAACGGCTCCAGGTAGGACGCCGCATCCACCATCCGCTTGAGGTTCTTCTCGCCGATGCTGGCCAGGACGATGTCGTGGGTGGCCGCGATTTCCTGCACGTTGCCGGAGGGCATGCCCACGGAGATGACCACGGCATCCACGTTGCCGTCCACCAGGGCGTCGGAGCCTTCCCGGAAGTTCAGGTAACGGGGCTCCAGGTTCTTGCCGTAAATCAGGCCCGCCCCTTCCAGGACCACCTTGGCCTTGCTGCCGGTCCCGGAGCCGGGCGCGCCCACCGCCACCGTCTTGCCGTCCAGATCGGCCACGGTGTGAATGCCGCTGCCTTTGAGCGCAACCACGTGCAGGGGCATGCTGTAGATCTTGGCGATGGGCGCCAGGGGAATGTGAGGCCGGCCCTCGAAGGGCCCGGTGCCATGAGTGGCGTTCCACAGGGTGTCCCCCCCGAAGAAGCCGATGTCGCTCTCGCCCGAACCGATCAGGCGGGCGTTTTCCACGGAGCCGCCGGTGGCCTCCGCGGTGAAGTTGTAGCCCTCCATCTCATCGTTGAGGATGGACGCGATCACGCCGCCGATCGGATAAAAGGCGCCGGTGGTCGAGGCGGTGGCGATTTTGCGGTATTCGTCGGCCTGGGCGACCGAGCCGAGGGTGAGTGCGGCGGAAAGGCCCACGAACGCAACAGACTTCAGAAACGTTCTTATTTTCATGGCAAACCTCTTGGTTGTTCTATTGTTGTGAGTTGCAAGGGTGTTCTGCGGTGGTCTGGATCATCGATTGGCCGCCCCGCAGACCGACGGGGCTTGGTGAACTTATGAACCGCAGACTAGCCAGTTCTCGGGGCCTTGAGTACAGACGATTTCGAATGCGGGCATGAGCAATCGTAATGCCGGGGGGCCTCCGCCACCGGGACGGGGTGCGGCCCTCGGCCGGCCGGGTGCGGAAAATCCCGAGTGCCGTAAGGGGGTTATACCACAGGCGACCGTCGCCGAAGGTTACAGGCCGGCGCCCGGTCCCGCGCCCGCATGCCAATAAGTCATGGCCGACTTAACTTATGCGAAGTTGCCGCCCATGGGGATCGGAGCGAATCTAGGGTCATGCACCTTTCCCAACCAACAAACACAAGTCAGGCGACAACATGAATTTCGAGTTGACCCCAGAACAACGAGCCTTTTCCGACAGTGTCCGCCGTTTCGGCCAGGCCCATCTCGCCAGTGGTGCCCTGGAGCGCGCCCACGCCCGGGGCTACCCCTGGGAGGTCGCGCGCATGCTGGCGGAACAGGGCCTGATCGGAATCCTGGTCAAGGAAGAGGACGGCGGCATTGGCGGCACCCTGATGGACGCGGTCATCGCCATCCAGGAACTGGCCTATTCCTGCCCCAAAAGCGCGGATATCGTCCAGGCCGGCAACTTCGGCGCCATCCGCACCTTTGCCGAATACGCCTCACCCGAGCTGAAGGCACGCTACCTGCCCGACCTGCTGGCCGGCCGGACCCTGCTGGGGCTGGGCATGAGCGAGCCGGAAGCCGGCTCCGCGGCCACCGAGCTGAAGACCACCGCGACCCGGGACGGCGACCACTACCTGATCAACGGCACCAAGGTGTTCTCGACCCACAGCGCCGATGCCACCGCCTATCTGGTTTACGTCCGCTTCGGGCCCGGCCTCAACGGCATTGGCTCGGTGATCGTCGATCGGGACGCCCCGGGCCTGCAGGTGGGGCAGCCGTCCACCTTCATGAGCGGCGAGGAATGGTGTCAGCTCTATTTCGACAACTGCCGGATTCCCAAGTCCAACGTGCTGCTGGGGCCTGGCGGTTTCAAGAAGCAGATCACCGGCTTCAACGTCGAACGCATCGGCAATGCCTCCCGCGCCCTGGCGCTGGGGCGCTACGCCTTCAATGTCGCCCGCGAACACTGCCTGACGCGAACCCAGTTCGGCCGGCCGCTTTGCGAGTTCCAGGGGTTGCAGTGGAAATTCGCCGAGATGGCGCTGCAACTGGAGTCGGCCCAGCTGCTGCTGTACAAGGCCGCGGTCAACGGCGAGAACGGGCTGCCCAGTGCCTTCGACACGGCCATCGCCAAGCTGGCCTGCAACCAGGCCGGTTTCCAGGTCGCCAACGAGGCGATGCAGGCCATGGGCGCCTACGGTTTCTCGACCGAGTCCCTGGTCGAGTACTGCGTCAAGCGGACCCGGGGCTGGATGATCGCCGGCGGTTCCCTGGAAATTCTCAAGAACCGCATCGCCGAATCGGTGTTCGAACGCCGCTTCAGCCAACGCGCCAACTGATTGTCCAGGGGTTTCATCATGGCACACGCAGTCACCGGCCGGGCCCTGGCCCGGGCCCTGCTCAATCCCGCCAGCGTGGCACTGGTGGGCATTTCCAATAACCTTGAGAAAACCGCCGCCCGGCCGCTCCAATTCCTGCGCCGGGCCGGCTTCGCCGGCAAGGTCTACAACGTCAACCCGACTCGGGAGGAAGTACAGGGCGAAAAAGCCTACCCGTCCCTCGCCGCCCTGCCGGAGGTGCCGGATCACGCCTTCATCCTGACCAACACCGAGCAGGCGATGGCCGCCGTCGAGGCGTGCGGCCGCCTGGGGATCCCGGTGGCCACCGTCCTCGCCGGAGGGTTTTCCGAGCAGGGGGCCGCCGGCCTGGAGCGGGAAAACCGGCTCAAGGCCATCGCCCGACAAGCCGGCGTCCGCCTGCTGGGGCCCTCCAGCATCGGCCTGGTCAACGTCCACAGCCACCTGACCCTGACCGCCAACGCCGCCTTCGGCGAACCCGGCCTGCCCAAGGGCGGCATCTTCTGCGCCTCCCACAGCGGCAGCCTGATCGGGGCCCTGACCTCCCGCGGCCGGGCCCGGGGGATCGGCTTCAACGCCCTGGTTTCGGTGGGCAGTGAATGTGACCTGTCCGTGGGAGAGATCTGCGAAGCCACCCTGGACGATCCCGCCATTACCGGCTACCTGCTGTTTCTGGAAACCTCCCGCAACGCCCGGCACCTCCGCCGCTTCGCTCTCGCCGCGGCGGCCCGGGGCAAACCGGTGGTTGCCTACAAGCTGGGGCGATCGGAACTGGCGGCGGAGCTGGCGGTGTCCCACACCGGTGCCCTCGCCGGCGAGGACAGCGTCACCGACGCCCTGCTCAAGGATTGCGGCATCGCCCGCGTCGACACCTTCGAGGGCCTGCTGGAGTCTCTGCCCCTGCTGGCCCGCACCCCCTACCGCAAGGCCGGCGACCGGCCGCCCCGGGTCGGTGTGGTCACCACCACCGGCGGCGGCGCCGCCATGGCGGTGGACCAGCTCGGCATTCGCGGCATCGACGTGGTGCCGCCCTCCGACCAGACCCGGGAGCAGTTGCGCCAGGCAGGCATCGACGGCGGTTCCGGCCGCATCCTCGATCTCACCCTGGCCGGCACCCGCTACGATGTCATGAAGACGACCCTGGATATCCTGGGCCAGGCGCCTGAATTCGACCTGATCCTGGCCACCGTCGGCTCCTCCGCACGCAACCACCCGCACCTGGCGGTCAAGCCGGTCAGCGACAGCATTCACCAGGCCAAGCCGCTGGCCTGTTTCATCGTACCGGAGGCTCCCGAGGCCCTGACCCTGCTGACCGAGGCCGGTGTTCCCAACTTCCGGACACCGGAATCCTGCGGCGACGTCATCGCCGCCGCCCTCAACCGTCGGGCCCCGAATCCGGAACTCGCCGCAGACGTGACACCGATGCCGACGACGTACCGGGCCATCGACGAAGCCCAGGCCTACCACCTGTTCGCGGAAGTGGGCCTGACGCACGCCGATTTCACGGTGATCGACGTGGACGCCCCTCTGCCCGCCCTGTCCTTCGACTACCCAGTGGTGGCCAAGGTACTCAGCGCTCGGGTGTCCCACAAAACCGACGTCGGCGGCGTGGTTCTGCCCATCCATAACGACCAGGAGCTGAAACAGGCGATCCAGCGGATCCGGTACAACGTGGAACGGAACCTGCCGGGGGAAACGGTCAAGCAGGTGCTGGTGCAGCGCCTGACCCGGCCGGTCGGCGAAGCGCTGGTCGGCATCCGGCGCGACCCCGAGGTGGGCCCGATCGTCATGGTCGCCGCCGGCGGCATCTACACCGAACTCTACAAAGACCGCAGCCTGCGCCTGGCGCCGGTGGATCTCGAGACCGCCCGGGAAATGATTGGCGAGGTCACTGCCTTCCAGGCGCTGACCGGTTACCGGGGACGGCCCCGGGGCGATCTGGAGGCGCTGGCCGACGCCATCGTCAAGCTGTCACGACTGGCGGTTTCCGACCGCTATGGCATCGTCGAGGCCGAGATCAATCCCTTGATGGTGCTGGAGCAGGGCCAGGGCGCCCTGGCCGTGGATGCGCTGGTCACCGTCGGCACCTGAATCACGCCATTGCGTCGAGACCCTCACCGTGCACAGCCCATGGTGACGCCTTGCCCTCACGTTCGAGCGTGAGGGCTTTTTTATGCCATCGGGGGAAACCACATGCAGCAATCCAACAGCCAAGAATGGCGTCTGGCCGGTGGCCGGCTGGCGGCCCAGGTCTGGGGACCGGACACGGCCTCCACCACCTGGCTCGCCCTGCACGGCTGGGCCGACAACGCCGCCACCTTCGCTCGGCTCGCGCCGGACCTGACCGATACTCTGAATCTGCGGATCGTGGCGCTGGATTTTTCCGGCCACGGCCACTCGGCACACCGTCCACCGCGCTCGGAATACGCCCTGTGGAGCTACAGCCATGACGCCCTGGACGCCCTCGACGCGCTGGGGCTGACCCGCGTTACCCTGCTCGGCCATTCGCTGGGCGCCGGGGTCGCCAACCTGCTGGCGGCGACCTACCCGGAGCGGGTCCAGGCACTGGTACTGATCGACGGCCTGCTGGGCCGGCTGGCAACCACGGCGGGCCTGGTCGGGCAACTGCGGCGGGGGCTCTCCGACCAGCGGCGGCCGCCGTCCGAGCCGCCCCGCTACCGGAGCGTCGAACAAGCGGTTCAGGTCCGGGTCAGCAAAAGCCTGCTCCCCATCGATGCCGACACCGCTCGCCCGATCGTGCTTCGTAACCTGGACGGCTGTGACCGAACCGGCTATCGGCTCCGGCTCGACCGCCAGGTCATGGCCGCCCGGCCCATGGCCTTCACCGAGGCCCAGGCGGTCGCCGTGCTGGCCGCCATACGCTGTCCGGCGCTGCTGCTTCAGGGGCGTGACGGCATTATCCCGGAACGGGACCCCCGCGGGGTCTGCCGGGCCGCGATTCCGGGACTGACCCAGATCACCCTGGACGGCGGCCACCACCTGCACCTGGCCCCGGCAACCTGCGCCCCGGTGGCCCAAGCCATTGCCCGCTGGTACGGATGACCACGAAAAAGGGGCCCGAAGGCCCCCGCATGCGCGCCCCGCACCAAGATCAGAACTTGACGTTGCCACCCATCAGCAGGGTGTTCACGTCGTCGTAATCGCCGCTGTCGCGATCCAGGGTATGGTGGTTGTAGCCGGCGTACAGGTTCAGCCACGGTACCGGCGTGTAGACGTAGCCAACCCCCAGCGTCTCGGCGGTATCGCCGTCCGCCACCCGGTCCTTGGCTTCCGCCAGGTGCAGATCCACCGCATGCCGGCCCTGCTTGTAGCCCAGTTTCACCAGGTAGAAATCGGAGTCCGGGTTGGCGTTGTCGTCGTCCTCAACCCGGGAATAGGCGCCGGTGAGGTTGACCCCGCTGTCGTGCAGCCAGGACAGGGAACCGCCGAGGGTGGTGACATCGCCGGTGACACCGCCGACATCCTTCACCGAATAGCCCAGACCGCCGGACACTTTGCCCGCCAGCGGCAGGCTGAAGCGCGCGCCCAGCTCGGTGACGTCGTTGCTGTCCTTGACGCCCTGACTCAGCGCCAGCCGCACCGGCCCCAGGGCCGGTGCGTCGTAGCGCAGCCGGTCATAACGGCTTTCAAAATCCTGATCGGTCATGGCGGACTTGAGCGCCACCTGGGTGCCGCCGGCCTCGTCGATGAACGCCAGCGCGCCCCCCACCAGGGCCGGGTTGGTGAACGACACCACCTTGGTGCCGGACAAATCGACCTCCACATTGCCATTGGCGGCACCGTCCCCCTGGCCCAGGGAGACCTTGCCGAAATCGCCCTGAACAAACAGGTTGAGCTGCCGTTCACTGAATTCGCCATCCACGTTCCGGACATCCGGCGTCACCACGTTGGAGGCGTTGTGCTGGTATTCCAGCTCAACGTGAGCGCCAACGGTCACATTCAGCTCCTCGACCCGGCCGCTCAGCTTTGCCCCGACCCGGCTGGCACTGTTGTCGTTGTCGACCACATAACTTTTGGAACCATCGCCGGTATCACCCATCATATATCCCAGGTTCACTTGGCCATAGGTTTCCACATCAATATCCGGTGTTTCGGCACTTGCCAGGGAAATCATGGAATAGGAGCCCGATATAATAGCCGACAAACACAGTGCCAATTGTTTTTGTTTTATCATCGATAATAACCTCTTTATTAAATGTGTTGTTGTTGACCAGAAATATATACATCCAAAAGAACGCCACACGACTGAAATGAAACAAGATGCTTCATTCCAAATCCAAACAGCTTCAGTTAAACTGTTTCTTCACCGGGTTACTACTTCGCATTTGTAATCCCGCCATTCATCAAACGCATGAAACAATAAGATGAGTAGAAAAGTCCCACCCCTCAATCCATTGCGCGTTTTCGAATGCGTTGCACGGCAGGGAAGCTTCACCAGGGCGGCGGCGGAGCTGTTCGTCAGCCAGTCGGCGGTCAGCCGCCAGATCGCCACGCTGGAAGAGTATCTGGGAATCAAACTGTTCATCCGAGAGCAAGGCGGCGTGTTCCTGACGGACGCCGGCGAAGCGTATCATCGCGAGGTGGGCCCAGCCTTCGCCGCCATCGCCTCCGCCACCGAGCGCCTGCAGAAGACCTCGCTGAGCTCACCGCTGCGGATCCAGGTGTACACCACCTTTGCCGCGAAGTGGTTGATCAAGCGGCTCAACCGCTTCCAGCAGGAGCACCCGGAAATCCCGGTCCGGATCGCCACCAGCGTGGCACCCATCAACTTCGCCAAGTCCGACGCCGATGCCGCCATCCAACTGTGCGAGGAAGGCAGCTACGAGGGCCAGGGGGAGCGGTTGTTTTATGACGAGATCGAGCCCGTGTGCAGTCCCGGGCTTATCCGGGAAGGCGCGCCCTTGTCCAAACCGGAAGATATATTCAAATATCCATTATTGCAGTCGCATTATCGAAAAACGGATTTTGGCGACTGGTGCAAATATATGGGCATTGAATTCCCGGAAGACAAGGAAATAACAGAATTCCCAAGTTCCCTGTTGGCCTATCAAGGGGCCATTGACAATATGGGCATTGCCATGGGACAAACCCGGATGCTTCAGGATGAATTTAAATCCGGCATTCTGATCCGCCCCTTCGACAAACCCCTGACCCGATCCCTGGCCTATTTTCTTATATATCCCGAAGGCCGATTGATTTCACCCAAGATGCGCATTTTCCGGGAATGGCTGATTCATGAAATCGAAGAGGACACCCCCTAAACCTCAGTTCGCCGCCAGCTCCGATTCCTGCCGCCGGAAGGCGGGAATCAGGGCGACGATCACCGCCACGAACGCCAGCACGAACACACCGGCCAGCAGGAAGGTGAGATTGAACGGCATCACCTCCGCCAGGAACCCCAAAATCAGCGGCGCCAGGAACTGGACTCCCCGGTTTCCCATCAGGCGCATGCCCAGGGCACTGGAGCGCTGGGCCGCCGACACATGCTCGGCCAACACCACCATCGACAGCGGCTGGGAGATCCCCGAACCGACCCCCACCAGAACCGCCAGCACCCCGAGCAGATAGACATTGCCGGTCAGCCCGGTCAGCATCAGCCCCAGGGCAACCACCACCGAGGACCACACCATCGCGGCGGCCCGGCCTCCCAGCCACTCGATCACCGACGACATGAACGGGCGGATGGCCATGGCACACAGTGCCCGGAGGCTGACCAGGGCACCGATGGTGGTGGCGGACACCGCCAGGCTTTCCAGATAGACCGGCAGGAAACTGCCGTGGGCGCCCAGGGCAAACATCACCGCCACCGTCAGCGCGATGGAAATTTTCACCCCGGGATTGGTGCGCAGCAGCCGGGCCTGGGCCCGGTAGCCCAGCAGGGATTTCTCCGTACTCTGGCCGACGCGGGCGCTGCCCGTCAGGAAGAAGCCGCTCAGGATACCGATCAACGCGATCGCGCCCATGACCGCGAACGACAGCCGGGCACCGCTGGCGTCGATCAGCCAGCCGGCCAGCAAAGGCCCCACCAGCTGCCCGCCGGACAGGCAGGTGGTGTACCAGCCGAAGTAGCGCTCCAGCGCCTTGCCGTGCCCCAGCCCGGAGATGATGGACTGGGCCGCCAGCACCATCAGGATGTGCGCCACCCCGATGATCAGCTGCGCCACGATCAGACCGGAGAAGCCGGGCAGCAGCAGAATCACCCAGGGCCCCGCCGCCATGCCGCAGGCGCCGGCAATGATGACCCGGCGACCGCCCAGGCGCGTGATCAACCCGCCCAGGGGAATCGCCAGCACCAGCGGCAGCAGATACGGGGCACAAAGGATCATACCGACCAGCACCGGCGTGGCCCCCAGCTCCAGGGCGTACAGGGGAATGGCGATCAGCAGCATGGTCTGCACCATGAAGGCGCTGGTCAGGCCCACGCAGATGGCGACCATGTTGGTCAGCACCTCGTTCGGCCCGGATGGATCCGGCTTCGACATACGTTCTCCCAGGCAGGAATACTCAGACCGGCGGACAATCCCGGGGCGGCTCGCCATCGTATTGCCAGAGCCAACCCTTGGGCAAGGGCCCCTTGTTGCGCCCCCCCTGCTGCTGTTGCTCCCAGGCGTGGGCCAGAATCCCCACGCTCCGGGACAGACAGAACAGGCCCCGGCCGAGGGGCGGCGGCAGCCCGAGTTCGGAAAAGATCACCGCAGTGGCGCCATCGATGTTCATGGGAATGCGGCGGCCCTTGGCCGCAGCCAACTGACGCTCGATCTCCCCGGCGATGGCGGCGACCTGCCCGGTAATTTCACCGGTTTCCGCCACCTCGGCCACCAGGGCCATCAGCCGGGGTGCCCGGGGATCGGTCCGGTGAAAGCGGTGCCCGAAGCCCGGGATGATCGGTCCGTACCGCCGGCGCCAGTGGGCAAGGCCCGCCTCGGTCGCCCGCGCCAGGTCGTCACCGTCCACCAGCCGCGACCGAATGTCCTGAAACAGCATCATCGCCTGCTCGCCAGCGCCCCCGTGCACATCGTCCAGCACATTGACGGCGGAGGCCAGCGCGTTGTTGAGGGAGCCGCCGCAGGTCATGGCCATGCGGGCAATGGCGATGCTCGGTGCCTGCGGGCCGTGGTCGACGCCGGCGACCAGGGCCGCCTCGGCCAGCCGGGCCTGGCGGGGCGAGGGCATCACCCCGACCACCAGAAACCAGATCATGTCCACGAACGAC
Organism: Marinobacter lutaoensis; assembly: GCF_001981305.1. GTDB lineage: Bacteria > Pseudomonadota > Gammaproteobacteria > Pseudomonadales > Oleiphilaceae > Marinobacter > Marinobacter lutaoensis. The sequence goes on from NZ_MSCW01000002.1 coordinate 95,057, forward strand.
ACCCGGCCGATCAACTGTTGCACCGGGCAGCCCCGGAACCGGATCCGGTCCGGCGCCATGTCGATGATCCCGGTGCGCCACCAGGCCGCGGCCTGATCCCGGTCCGGGGGGGTATCCGTCGGTCTGCTCATGGGCGTGCCTCGATCGGGTCCAGATTCGCCAGAACGGTGGCATTGTCCTGGCCCAGGGTCGGGGGCGGCGACGCCACCCGGGGCGGCCTGCCGTTGAAGCGGTAGCCGCCACTGATCACCTTCAGGGGCCGGCCGATCCCCCCGTCGTCGAAGGTCTCGATCAGGCCCCGGTCGGCCACCTGGGGGTGCGCCAGGATCTGCTCGATGGTGTACACCGGTCCCGCCGGCACACCTTGCGCCACCAGGGCCCGCCACCAGAACTCGGTATCCCGGATCGCCAGTCTCGCCTCGATCCGCTCGGTCAGCGCCTGACGGTGTTCCAGTCGCGCCTGCCGGTCCGCGAAACGGGGATCGTCCAGCCACTCGGGACACCCCAGCACCCGGCACAGGGCCTCGAACTGTTCCTGTTTGTTGGCGGCGATGTTGATCAGGCCGTCACCGGTGCGGAAGGTCCCGGACGGACTGGCGGTGACGTTGTTGTTGCCGATCGGCGCGGGCGCCTTGCCGGCGACCAACAGGTTGGACACCGCCCAGCCCAGGGTGGCCAGCACCGACTCCAGCATGGATACGTCGATGAACGTGGCCGGCCGTTGCGGATTGGCCAGCGCCGCGCTGATCGCCATCGCGGCGGTCAGCCCGCCCACGGTATCGGCCAGGGGATAACCGACCCGGTAGGGTGCGGTGTCGGCATCGCCGGTCACGCTCATCACGCCGGCCATGCCCTGGATGATCTGGTCGTAGGCCGGATAGGACGCCAGCGGGCCGTCCTGGCCGAACCCGGAGATCGCGCAATAGACGAGCCGAGGGTTGACGTCCCGCAGCACCTCGAAGTCCAGGGACAGACGCGCCATCACCCCGGGCCGGAAGTTTTCCACCAGCACGTCGGCGTCGCGGACCAGGGCCAGAAAGCGGCGCCGGTCGTCGGCGTCCTTCAGGTTCAGGGTCACCGACTTCTTGCCGGCGTTCTGCGCCAGGAACGAGGCCCCCATCAGGGACGCATTCAGCTCCGGGTCGGCCCCGAGCTGACGGGCCAGGTCGCCACCTTGGGGATTTTCCACCTTGATCACGTCAGCGCCGAGGTGGGCGAGCTGGTGGCAGCAAAAGGGACCGGCGAGCACATTGGTGAGATCCAGCACGCGGTACCCGGAAAGTGGCGGGGTCATCATTCCTCCTGACAGAACGCATTCTGCTAAACAGAATACACGCACGAAATCCACATTTGCAACGCCATCGGCCAACGTTAATATGGCGGGCCAGGCAACGAGGCAGGCACACATGGCAGACAACCGGGTCCAGTCCGTCGAGCGGGCACTGATGATCCTGAACACTTTCCGAACCGGCGAGGACGCCTGGACGCTGGCACAGCTGGCGGAGAAAACCGGGCTGTACAAGAGCACCATCCTGCGGATTCTGGGATCACTGGAACGGTTCGGCTACGTGATGCGCGGCGAGGACGGCCTGCACCGGCCCGGCCCGGCGCTGCTCCGTTTCGGCCGCGACAGCACCACCGCCGACTACGATGCGGTGATCCGCCCCTACCTGAAACGCCTTCGCAACGAGACCGGAGAAACCGCCTCGTTCTACGTCCGGGACGGGGACGAGCGCGTCTGCCTGCTGCGCGAGATTGGCCACCACGAATTGCGGCACTACGTGGAGGAAGGCTCCCGGCTCGGGCTGGACCGGGGAGCGGCGGCCCGGGCACTGGTGCAGCCGCACCAGAACGACGGCGTCCACATCTCCCGGGGCGAACGCGTGCCCGGGGTCGCCGCCATCGCGGTCCCGGTGTTCGATAGCCAGGGCGGCCAGCTTGGCGCCATCACTCTGTCCGGCAGCACCGAGTCGATTCTCTCCAGCCGCCAAGACCGCTTCATCGAGCTGCTGCGGGAGGCGGCCCGGCAGATCCGAGCCCGGTTCTGAGCGCCGGCATTCCCATTGCTCATAACCGCATGACCAGCGGGAAGTTGCCACCGCGCCCGCCATGCTTACCCTGAAGGGAGAGAACGGCCCGGGGCACCCCGGCCGCCGCACGCACCCGCAGGGAGAGCCCGCCGTGACCTTCGATACCGTCAAGCTGCAACAGGAACAATCGCTGGCCATCCTGACCCTCAACCGGCCCGACCGCCTCAACAGCATCAACGCCACCATGCGCCAGGAACTGATGACCGTGCTGACCCGCCTGGCCGCGGACACCTCGGTGCGGGCCGTGCTGATCACCGGGGCCGGCCGCGCTTTCTGCGCCGGCCAGGACCTGCACGAGCGCCGGCGCGCCCCGGGGGAACCCAGGGCCGACCTGGGCCAGTCCCTGCGCCAGGGCTACAACCCGATCGCCCGGGCCATCCGGAGCCTGGACAAGCCGGTGGTGTGCGCTGTCAACGGCGTCGCCGCCGGTGCCGGCGCCAACCTCGCCCTGGCCTGCGACCTGGTGGTCGCAAAGCGGTCTGCCCGGTTCATCCAGAGCTTCATCAACATTGGCCTCATCCCCGATTGCGGCGGCACCTGGAGCCTGGCTCGCAAGGTCGGCCACGCGCGCGCCACGGGGCTGGCCATGACCGGTACCCCCATCGGCGCGGAACAAGCGGTGGAGTGGGGACTGATCTGGCAGTGCTACCCGGACGAGTCCTTCGGCCGGGATGCCCTGCAACTGGGGCTGGAGCTGGCCCGCAAACCCACCCGCGCCCTGGCCGCCATCAAGTCGGCCCTGGCCGGTGCCTACCACAACACCTTCGACGAACAGCTGGCGCTGGAGGCCGAATACCAGCAACGCTGTGGCCAGTCGGACGATTATCAGGAAGGGCTGCAGGCCTTCTTCGACAAGCGTGCCCCGGCCTTCCGGGGCCGCTGAGCCGAACCGGGCCGCCGGTCAGCCGCGCAGGGACTTGAGCAGGCGTTCGGCGATGTCCACCCGCACCCTGCCCTGGGCCACCATCTCCCGGGCCACCTGATCGATCTCCTCACCCACCGCGCCGGCCATGACCGCGATGTTCTTGGCGTGCAGGGCCATATGCCCCTTCTGGATACCGGTGGTGGCCAGTGCCTTGAGCGCGGCGAAATTCTGCGCCAGGCCAACGGCAGCGATTGTCCGCGCCAGCCGGTCGGCGCTGCTCACCCCCAGGATGTCCAGAGCGATGCGGGCGGTGGGATGGGAACGGGTGGCGCCGCCGATCAGGCCCACCGCCAGGGGCATTTCCAACGTGCCGGTCAGGTTGCCGTCGGCATCCATTTCCCACTGGGTCAGCGACCGGTACTGTCCGGAACGGGCGGCATAGGCGTGAGCGCCCGCTTCCACCGCCCGGGTATCGTTGCCGGTGGCCAGCACCACCGCGCTGACCCCGTTCATGATGCCCTTGTTGTGGGTCGCCGCGCGGTAGGGGTCCAGATCCGCGAACTCGAAGGCGGCCAGAATGCCGTCACGCACCTCGGCACCGCCGATGTCGGCCAGGGCCCAGGTAGCCCGGGCCCGGGCCAACCGCCGGTCCGCCAGGTTGGAGAGGATGCGCAGATAGGGACGACCGCCGGTCCACTCGGCCAGGCACGGCGCCACCGCCTCGGCCATGGAATTGACCGCGTTGGCCCCCATGGCGTCGCGGGTGTCCACCACCAGGTGGACGATCACCATCGGCCCGGAGCGCCCCGCCAGGACCCGGACCTCCAGGTCCCGGAAGCCGCCGCCATGCGCGCGCAACACCGGGTCGGTCTCGTCGCAGAGGGCCTCGATCTCGGCCCGGTGCTCAAGAATCCGCAGGCGCGCAAACTCCGGATTGGACACGCCCACCAGCTGCACCTGGGCGATCATCAGCGAGCCGGACATGGCCGTGGTGAAGCCGCCGGTATTCCGGCACTGGCGGGCGGCGTTGCACACGGCGGCGACCACCGACGACTCTTCGGTCGCCATGGGCACCAGCACCTCCTGGCCATCGACAATCAGGTTGGTGGCAATTCCCAGGGGCACGTTCAGGGTGCCGATGACGTTCTCAATCATGGCGTCGGCGGTGGCGGCGTCGAGGTTGCCGGTGTTGGCCAGGTGGGCGACGGCCTCCGGCCCAAGGCCGGCGATCTCCGCCACCTTGTGCAGGCGTTCAAGGGGCGTCAGCCGATGCAGGCCGGGAATGCGCGAGGTGGTCGTTGTCATGGTCGGTTATCTCCTATGCATTCAGGGCTGGGACGGTTGCACGATCCGCTCGGGCAGCCAGGTCACCAGGTCGGGGAACAGGACGAACAGGGCCAGGGCCAGCAGCTGCAGCACCAGGAACGGCACGATGGCCCGATACACCGTGTCCATGCCGATGCCGTCAGGCAGCACGCCCTTGATGTAGAACAGCGTGTAACCGAACGGCGGCGTGATGTACGCCATCTGGGCGGTGATCAGAAACAGCACGCCGAACCACAGGGGGTCGAAATGGAAGGCATGGATGATTGGCAGGAACACGGGCACGCACAGCAGGATGATGCCGATCTCGTCCAGAAACAGGCCGAGAAACACCAGCACCAGCATCATCGCCAGCAGCACCAGCCAGCGGTTGACCTCCAGGTCCTGGATGAACTGCAGCAGCGAATCCGCGCCTCCGGTGCCGGTGAAAATCGAGACGAAAATCTTGGCGCCGATGGTGATCCACATGATCATGGTGGTCACCCGCAGGGTATCCATCGCCGCCGCCTTCAGGTTACCGACGGTCAGCTCGCGCTGGCAGGCGGCCGACACCAGCGCGCCGATCACGCCCACCGCGGCCGCCTCGGTGGGGGTCGCAATACCGGCATAGATGCTGCCCAGGACCGCCAAAACGATCAGGCTGGGCAGGATCAGCGACGTCAGCGACCCCAACCGTTCCCGCCAGCCGATCGCCCGCGCCTCCTGGCGAGGTGCCTTCTCCGGCTGCAGCATCACCCGGATCACGATGTAGGCCATGTAGAGGCCCGCCAGCACCAGGCCCGGCACGATGCCGGCGGCAAACATCTTGCCCACGGAGATCTGCGCGGTCGCCGCATAGACAATGGTGATGATGGAGGGCGGGATCAGGATGCCGAGGGTGCCCCCGGCACAGATGGTGCCCAGCGCCAGGCGCTGGTCGTAACCGCGCCGGAGCATGGACGGCAACGCCAGGATACCCATCGCCGCCACCGCCGCGCCGACAATCCCGGTCATCGCCGCCATGATGGTGCAAATCACCACCGTGCCCACCGCCAGCCCCCCGGGCAGGCGCCGAAACCACAGTTCCATGGCCCGGTACAACGCTTCGATAATGCCGGAACGCTGGAGCACGCTGGCCATCAGCACGTACAGCGGAATCGCCAGCAGGATGTCGGAGGTCATGGCATCGAAGGTTTGCAGCACCGTCAGCACCAGCGCGTCAGTGCCCCAGAGCAGCACCGTAAACACCACCGCCAGGGCGGACAGGACGAACGCCAGCGGCATGCCGCTCAACAGCAGCAGCAACAGCCCCGCGAACATCAGCACCAGAACCAGGGAAGAGTTCATGCGGACCCCTCCCCGGCCAGGGCACGCCGCGCCGCCAGGATGGCCTCCGCCACCGCCTGCAGCAACAGCAGCAGGAAGGCCACCGGGATCAGCGCCTTCACCGGCCAGATCGGCGGATTCCAGGCGGTGAAGGAGGTTTCACCGCTGTCAAAAGCGTTCAGCGCCACCGGCAGGCTCTGAACGATGAACACCGCCGCCAGCAACGCGATCAGGACATGACACAGGCAATCCAGCCAGCCGGCGGCGCGGCGCGGCAGCCGGGCATGGAGAATGTCGACGTTGACATGGCCGGCGGTGTGCAGCAGATAGGGCCCGGCCAGCAGGAAATAGGGGCCGAACAGCAGCGTCGACAGCTCCATCGCCCAGACCGTCGGCGCGTCGAAGAAATAGCGGGCGACCACTTCGTAACCAATGACCGCCACCATGACAAACGCAAGCGCGGAGACCGCTCCGGCCAACCAGCGGTTGAACGCCGTGACCAGGCGGCAGTAGCCAAGCACAACAGGCATCGTGAACCTCGGGGATGGGGCCGCCCGGGATCTCCGGGCGGCCGTGACCAGGGCAGACCGGCTCAGTCGAGCAGGCCCAGCTCTTTCATGAAGGCGATCTGGCTGTCCAACACCCGGTTGGCCAGCTCGTCGTCCCCGGCTGCCTTGCGCCAGGCCCCCATGGCGGTTGCCCGGCCCTCGGCGACCATGTCCGGATTCAGATGGATCACCTTCACGCCCTGGGCCTCGAACTGTTTCAGGGCCACGGCATCCTGGGCCAGAATGTGCTGTCTCAGGGAGGCGGAAATCTCCCGGGCAGCCACTTCCAGGGCCGCCTTGTAGGAGGCGGGCAACGAATCGTAGGCGGCACGGTTGGCCACGTAGCTGGTCGCGGTGGTGGGCTGATGGAAACCGGGGACCACCACATAGCCGGCCACTTCACCGAGCCCGGCCTCCAGGTTGGCCGTCAGGTCGCCGCGGTCGGCGAAGTCGATCACACCCTTTTCCAGGGCTTGATACACCTCGGCGGTCGGCAACCCCGTGGTGGCCACGCCGAACGCCGCCATGACGGTGCTGGCCAGCCCCACGAAACGCCCCTTCTTGCCTTTCAGGTCGGCGAGGGACCTGAGCGGGAACTTGGAATGGATCGGCTCCTGGCCGTACACCGTCGGCGCGATGTAGAACAGGCCCGCCTTGGCATAGGCCTCGCGGGCCATGTCCAGGCCGCCTTTCTCATAGAACCAAGCTTCGTACTGGTCCGGTTCGGGGAAGCCAAAAGGCACGGTGCTGGTGAAGGCAAACGCCGGAATGGCGCCGGCCTCGTAGCCGTCGAAGGTTTTCATCATCTGAAAGGCGCCGGCCCGCACCGCCTCGAAGGCCTGCGCGGACGGGGCCAGCTGGCCACCGGCGAACAGGCGGATCTGGAACTTGCCGTTGGTCAGCTCCGCCACCCGCTGGACAAAGTGCTTTTCGTACTCGTAGGGCGTCGTTCCGGCATCCCACAGGGCCTGCATGCGCCAGTTCACGCTCGGCAGTTCTTCGGCCGGCGCCAGCGACGGCAGCACGGCGGTGGCGGCAAGGACAAGGGCGGAGACCAGCGACTTGAGCAATCCGGGACGTTTGTTGTTGGTTGGTTTATTCATAACACTCCCCTTTGTGAGTGGCTGCACCCCCAAGGTGGGAAACGTCGATGCGCCACAGTTTCTTATTCGTTCATGCGACGGTGCCGGACACTGGACTTGGCGCCCGGACCTGTTCGAAACTTAGGACAGTGCACGGAAGTGAACAAGGTACAATTAGAACAATTGACCCACGTACTGTACCTGCCAACAAAGGGGTACACTTTGAGGACGCCATGGCACAGAAACCCGCGCTGGCCCAGCAGATCGCCGACACCATCGCCGAACAGATCAAACAGGGGCAATGGGCTACCGGCGCCCGACTGCCCTCGATCCGGGCCGCCGCCAGCAACTTCGGCGTGTCCAAAAACACCATCATCGATGCCTACGACCGCCTGATCGCCACCGGCTACATCCGCCCCCGCCACGGCTCCGGTTTTTACGTCGAGGCCGCCCGCCCCGCGCATCCGGACATCAAGCCCGAACACTTCACCGAGGCGGTGGATCTGATCTCCCTGCTCCGGGAACAGCTGCACCAGCACTACGAGGTCCGCGCCGGCGACGGCCGCCTGCCCGCCAGCTGGATGGAAAACGCCGACATCCGCCGGCAGTTCAAGCGCATCGCCCCCACCCGGGAACCGGGCGGAGAGTTCGAGTATGGCAACCCTCAGGGCCTGCCCGGGCTGCGCGAGGACATCTCCCGCACCCTGATCGACCGGGCCATCAGCGCCAGCCCCGACCAAGTGCTGCTGACTTTCGGCGCCAACCACGCCCTCGACCTGATCGTCCGGCACTTTGTCGACGCCGGCGATCCGGTGCTGGTGGAAACCCCCGGCTACTACCCCATGTTCGGCAAACTGCGCCTGCAACGGGCCCGAACCATCGGCGTGCCCCGGGGCCCGGACGGCCTGGATCTGACCTGCCTGGAGCAGGCCATCCGCGAACACCGGCCCAGGCTGCTGTTCGTCCAGCCCATGGCCCACAACCCCACCGGCACCTCCATGTCGCTGCAAAACATGCATGCGGTGCTGCGCATCGCCGAACAGCATGACCTGACGGTCATCGAGGACGACCCCTTCGGCGACATCCTGCCCCGGGCAACGCCGCATCTGGCCTCCCTGGACGCCCTCAACCGGGTGATTTACGTGGGTACCTTTTCCAAGACCCTCTCGGCGAGCCTCCGCTGCGGCTACATCGCCGCCAACCGGGCGCTGATCCGGTCGCTGACCGACATCAAGATGCTGACGGTGGTGAACGGCTCCAGCGTGATCGAACGCATGGTCCATGAAATGATTGTCCGAGGCCGCTACCGGCGCCACATGGCGCGGCTTCGGGACCGGGTGGGCAAGGCCGGCGCCGAGGCCGTGGCGGCCCTGCGTGGCATCGGCCTGGAGAACATCCAGCCACCCACCGGTGGCTATTACATCTGGTGCCCGCTGCCCGGCGATGTCGACGGCCTGGCGCTGGCGCACCAGGCCTCGGCCCAGGGCATTTTCCTCGCTCCGGGGCACCTGTTCACCCTCGGCGATCGGGACGCTGCCCCCGCCCTGCGCATCAACATCGCCCATGCCCGGCACCCGCGCCTGCTTCGGTTCCTCCAGGACGAAGTGATCCGCGCGCGGCGCTGAGGCGCCCCTCAGCGGGTGGCCTGGCGAATCTGCTCCGCCACCGCCTGCAGCCGGGGCAGGTAGCTGTCCCGGACCGTGGCCATGTCCACCCGCACTGCGTTGGTGCTGATGTTGATGGCCCCCAGCAACTCGCCGGCACCGGAGAACACCGGCACCGCCACCGAACGCAGGCCCAGGTCCAGTTCCTGGTCGACGATGGCGTAGCCCGCCTCGCGCACGCTCAGCAGCTCGGCCCTCAGCGCCTCCCGGTCAACAATCGAGGCGGGCGTGTGCCGGTGCAGCTCGACCCGCGCCAGGAACGCCTCCAGTTCCGGGTCCGGCAGCTGCGCCAGCAGCACCCGCCCCATGGAGGTGTACGCGGCCGGCAGGCGCGTGCCCACCGCCAGGCTGATGGCCATCAGCCGGTGCCGGGCCGCGGAGCGGACCACGTACACCACGTCATCGCCGTCCAGCACCGCCAGCGAGGACGACTCGCCCAGCTCCGCGGTGATGCCCTCCAGATACTGCTGAATAACGGCCCGGTACTGGTTCGAGGATTGGTAGGCGTACCCCAGCCGCATCACCCGGGGTGTCAGCTCGAACTGGCGCCCGCTGCGCTTGACGAAACCGAGGGCGTGCAGCGTCAGCAGGAAGCGGCGGGCCTTGGCCCGGTCCATGCCGGTCCGCGTCGCCACCTCACTCAGGGTCATGCGCGGGTGCTCGGCGTCGAACGCCTGCAGCACCTCCAGGCCGGAGGCCAGGGCGCCGACGTAGTCGCGGTCTCCGGGTTTGAGTTTCCGATCATCCATTCCATGTTCTCCAACACCAGCCAGGGGCAAGGACGACGAATGGTACCAGCTCGTTCGCTATACGAACATCCGCCGGAGCTGGTGAAAATTTGTTCTTGACGATCCCCAAGCAAACGCGCCATCATGTTCGCATAAAAAACTTATGTTCGTAATACGAACTTAAAGCAACAAGAGAACCGAGCAATGGCTGAATTCCTCTCTCTCCAGAACGCGGTGGCCAAGCACATCCACGACGGGGATACCGTGGCGATGGAAGGCTTCACCCACCTGATCCCCTTCGCGGCGGGCCATGAAATCATCCGCCAGGAAAAGCGTGACCTGACACTGATCCGGATGACCCCGGACCTGATCTACGACCAGATGATCGGCGCCGGCTGCGCCCGCAAACTGATTTTCTCCTGGGGCGGCAACCCCGGTGTCGGCTCCCTGCACCGCCTGCGCGACGCGGTGGAAAAGGGCTGGCCCAACCGGATCGAGGTGGTCGAGCACAGCCACGCCGCCATGGCCTGCGCCTACGAGGCCGGCGCCTCGGGGCTGCCCCTGGCGATTCTGCGCGGCTACATCGGCAGCGACCTGCCCAAGGTCAACGACCAGATCCGCTTCATCGAGTGCCCGTTCTCCGGCGAACGCCTGGCGGCGGTGCCGTCGGTGCGGCCGGATGTGACAGTGATCCACGCCCAGCGGGCGGACCGCCGGGGCAACGTGCTGGTGGAAGGCATCGTTGGAGTGCAGAAGGAAGCCGTGCTGGCGGCCCGGCGCAGCATCGTCACCGTGGAGGAAATCGTCGACGACCTTGGTGCCTCGGTGAACGCCTGCGTGCTGCCGGCCTGGGCCATTACCGCCATTGCCCTGGCACCCGGCGGCGCCAAGCCGTCCTACGCGCTGGGCTACTACGACCGCGACAACGCCTTCTACAAGGCCTGGGATGCGATCGCCCGGGATCGCCAGGCGTTCCTGGCCTGGCTGAACGACAACGTGTTCACGACACGCGCCGACCAAGGAGCCGAGTAACCATGAGCCTCGAATTTACCGCTTCGGAAATGATGAGCGTGACCGCCGCCCGAGCACTCCGCAACGACATGATCTGCTTCGTCGGCATCGGCCTGCCGAGCGAGGCCGCTAACCTGGCGCGGCTGACCCACGCCCCGGACGTGACGTTGATCTACGAATCCGGCACCCTGCAGACCCGCCCGGACGTCCTGCCCCTGTCCATCGGCGACGGCGAGCTGTGCGAATCGGCGCTGACCACGGTGTCGGTGCCGGAGATGTTCCGCTACTGGCTCCAGGGCGGGCACGTCAGCGTCGGCTTCCTGGGCACCGCCCAGATCGACCGTTACGCCAACCTGAACACCACCCTGATCGGCGACTACCGCTCACCCGCAGTGCGCCTGCCCGGCGGTGGCGGTGCCCCGGAGATCGCCACCCATGCCCGGGAAGTGTTCATCACCGTCAAGCACTCCCGGCGCACCTTCGTGAACGCGGTGGATTTCATCACCACCGTAGGCTTCGGCCGCGACGGCAAGGCCCGCGAGGGTGTGCCGAATATCGGCCGGGGGCCATCCCTGGTCATCACCGACCTGTGCATTCTCAAGCCGGACCCGGACACCCGGGAACTGGTGGTCACCTCCCTGCACCCGAACGTCACCCGCGAGGACGTGATTGAGGCCACCGGCTGGGACATCCGTTTCGCCACGCAGCTGGAGCGTACCCCCGCCCCCAGCGCCGAGGAACTTGAGGTGCTGCGCGATCTGAAAGCGCGCAGCGACGCCCACCACTCGAGCCAACCGTGAGGCTTGCCATATGACTGACGTATACATCTGCCATCCCCGACGCTCGGCCATCGGCCGCTTCGGCGGCACCCTGGCCAGCGTGCGCCCGGACGACCTGGCCGCCGACATTCTCAAGGCGGTACTGGCCGAGGCGCCAGACCTGGACCCCGCGGCCATCGACGAAGTGCTGTTGGGCTGCGCCAACCAGGCCGGCGAAGACAACCGCAACGTGGCCCGCATGGCGGCACTGCTGGCGGGCCTGCCAACGACGGTGCCGGGCGGCACCCTCAACCGTCTGTGCGGGTCCGGCATGGACGCGGTGGGTACCGCGTTCCGGGCGATTCGTGCCGGCGAGATCGAACTGGCCCTGGCCGGTGGCGTCGAGTCCATGTCCCGCGCCCCCTACGTCATGGGCAAGGCCGACACCCCGTTCGCCCGGAACCAGCAGATCGAGGACACCACCATCGGCTGGCGTTTCGTCAACCCCTTGATGAAAGCGCGCTACGGCATTGACTCCATGCCGGAAACCGCCGAAAACGTCGCCGAGCAATACAAGGTGTCGCGGCAGGATCAGGACCTGTTCGCCTTCCGGTCCCAGCAGAAGGCGGCCCGGGCCCGGGACAACGGCATCTTCGCCGAGGAAATCACGCCGGTGACCATTCCCCGCCGGAAACAGGAGCCGCGGGTGTTCGACACCGACGAGCATCCCCGCAGCACCACCCTGGAAAAGCTGGCGGCGCTGCCGACACCGTTCCGGGAAGGTGGTTCGGTCACCGCCGGCAACGCGTCCGGCGTCAACGACGGGGCCGCGGCCATGCTGGTGGCCAGTGCCCAAGCGGTACAACGTCACGGCCTGCGGCCCATCGCCCGCGTCGTCGGCATGGCCACCGCCGGGGTCGAACCCCGCATCATGGGCATCGGGCCGGTGCCGGCCACCCGCACTCTGCTGGCGCGCCTGGGGCTGTCGCTGGATCAGGTCGACGTGATCGAACTGAACGAGGCGTTCGCGGCCCAGAGCCTGGCGGTGATGCGAGAACTGGGGCTGGCGGACGATGACCCCCGGGTCAACCCCAACGGCGGCGCCATCGCCCTGGGTCACCCGCTCGGCATGTCCGGCGCCCGGCTGGTGATGACCGCGGCGCACCAGCTGCAGCGCACTGGCGGCCGCTACGCCCTGTGCACCATGTGCATCGGCGTCGGCCAGGGCATCGCCCTGCTGATTGAACGCACGTGACAACCGGTCACAACCACAACAACCAAAACGTCCATCGATATCCAAAAACAACGGTCACAAAACAATGGAAGCAATCACCAACCTTTCCGTTCGCATGGTTCAGCGCTACCTGCCCAGCGCTTTTGTCCTCGCGGTGATCCTCACCGCCATCGTGTTCGTGCTCGGCATGACGGTCTCCGGCCAGTCGCCCGTGGCGATGGCCGGATACTGGGGTGACGGATTCTCGAAACTGTTCAAATTCGGCATGCAGATGGTGCTGGTGCTCCTGACCGGCTACGTGCTCGCCCTCACGCCGGCGGTGCAGTCGATGCTCACCGGCCTGACCCGGCACACCAGCACGCCCCGCCAGGCCCTGGTCCTGACCATTGTGGTCAGCTTCGTCTGCTACTACCTGAACTGGGGCTTTGGCATGGTCGCCGGCGCCATCCTGGCCCGGGAAATGGGCCGGCGGGTCGCCGTGCATTTCCCGCTGATCGTTGCCGCGGCCTATGGCGGCGAGCTGGTGCGGGGGCCCTCCTCCTCCATTCCCCTGGTGATCGCCACCCCCGACCATTTCATGGAGGACGCCATCGGTATCGTGCCGGTCAGCGAAACCCTCTACTCCGGCTGGAACATCGCCCTGACCATCACACTGCTGGTGCTGCTGGTGATCTTCTTCCTGCTGCAAAAGCAGCCCGAGCGCATCGTCCGCCTGGACGACAGCGGCGATGATCGGCCGGACACCCAGGCCGATGCAACCGCCGGACACAGCCCAGCCGAGCGCATCGAGAACAGCCGCTGGCCCACCCTGTTCCTGGGCCTGCTGGCCGCCGCCTATCTGATCGCTCAGGTGGTCAACCAGGGCTTCAGCATCAACCTCAACACCATCATCCTGATCTTCCTGGCGCTGGGCCTGATTCTGCACCGGAATTCCGTCGCTTACCTGAAGGCCACGGAAAAGGCGGTGACGGCGGCCCGGGGCATCATCGTGCAGTTCCCGCTCTACGCCGGCATCGCCGGAATGATGACCAACTCGGGGCTGGTGACCCAGTTCTCCGAAGCGATCATTGCCATCGCGACGCCGGGAAGCTTTCCTCTGCTGACGTTCCTCTCCGCCGGCCTGGTCAACTTCTTCATCCCCTCCGGGGGCGGTCAGTGGGCGATTCAGGGGCCGATCATGATGGAAGCCGCAGCGGCCCTGGGGGCCGACCCCGCCCAGACCATCATGGCCTTCACCTGGGGCGATGGCTGGACCAACCAGATCCAGCCGTTCTGGGCCCTGCCCCTGCTCGGGGTGGCCGGGCTGTCGGCTCGGGACATCATGGGCTACCTGCTGGTGTGGCTGCTGATTTCCGGTGCCGCCATCGCCGGCACTTTCATGCTGCTCGCCGCCTTCGGCTGACCCTCCCGACCCCCGGCCCCGCCGGGGGTCTTCATATCCGCCAGGACAGCGCCAGGGTGCCATAGGAGAAGTGGCTCTTGTTGCTCTGTTCCTGGTCCGTGGTCGCCCTCAGGATGACCGACACCAGCCAGTCATAGGCCTGCCAGCTGGCCCCCAGCCCCACCTGCCCCACCAGCGGCTTCTGGTCAAACCGGTAGGGGCCGGACTCGGCCTCCAGATAGCTGTAGGGGATGTACTGGCCGCCCACACCCAGGAAAACCGACCAGCCGTCGCGGCCAAGCGCGCCGGGCAGGCCGATGGTGGACGCCGAACCGGAGTAGTCGGGGATGAGGTTGTCGGGCAGCTGGCTGCCGATCCGGAACACCAGCCCCAGATCCAGGCTGGTGCTGAACGTGGACAGCCGGCCACCGGTCATCACCGAAGCCTCGTACTGCCACCCGCCCAGGCGGCCAAGCGCCAGCCGCTCCGCGTGCTGAGCCTGGACGCCGCCCACCACGTCAGTGCCCAGCTGGTGGTCCCAGCCGGCCGGCTGAGTACTGCCCACCACCTTGTGAGCCCAGCGCTGCACCGCCTCGGCGCCGCTGTCCTCGCCCACCACGCCGAGATGGACCCCATACCCGGTGACCACGCCGGGCCGGGTGCTCCACAGGGTGGACGACACCGACAGATAGCCAACGTAGGGCAGGTCGTCGTAGCGGGGCTGAACCGATTCGATGTCCTCGGGGGTCACCATCAGCTGGCGAACGCTGAAACTGAGGCTGTGCCCGGTCCCCGGCGCGCCAACCCCCGGCAGGGGCGCCAGCAGGTTCCGGGCCCGCCCCGCCAAGCACAGCCGGCAGTGCCGGTCCCGTTCCGCCGGTTCACCGAGCCAGGACAGCCGCACGCCGTTGGTGTAGCCCTGGTCGGTGCCGGTCAGCAGGTCGTTGTCCCACGACAGGTTAAGCACATCGCCGTGGCAGACGGACACCACCGCGCCCTGGAGCACCGGCACCAGGGCACAACGGGCCAACACGGGCAACGGGGCCTTGCGCCCCGGGCACTGGGTCATGGTAACGGTTCTCGTGAACGTTGTTCGGGTGAGTGTCAGGATTTCCGGCCGAACCGGACCACCAGCTCATGGAGGGCCTCGGCGATCCGGCCCAGCTCGCCTATACAGTGGGTGGACTTCTCGCCTTTATCAAGGGTCTGTCTGGCCATGGTCGACATCCGGCCAATCTGCTGGTCGATCTGCTCGGCCACCTGTGCCTGCTGCTCCATCGCCGAAGCCATCTGGATGGCCATCCCGGTGATCTCGCCCACCGCGCCATTGATGTCCTGCAGCGCGTGTTCCGCCGTCAGCATTTTTTCCAGGCCGAGGTCCGCGGCCTCCACACCGGAGCGGGCCATGATCACCGAACGCTCGCTCCGCTCCACCAGTCCCGACATCACTTCGTGGATCTCGGACGTGGACGCCCGGGTGCGCTTGGCCAGCTCGCGCACCTCGTCCGCCACCACCGCGAATCCGCGCCCGTGCTCGCCGGCCCGGGCCGCCTCGATGGCCGCGTTCAGCGCCAGCAGGTTGGTCTGTTCGGCAATCTGGGCGATGGTTTCAGCCGCCGTGGCAATGCTCCGGTTCTGGTCGGAGACGGCCTGCACCGCCTGGCTGACATCATGCACGGTCCGTTTCAACTGGTCGATGGCGTCCCGGGTGGAGGCGATCACCGACATCCCCTGGCCGGTCGCCTCCTGGACCTGCCGGGCCTTGTCCGCCGTACCCGCCACGTGCGCCGACACCTCGCCGATGCTCTGGGACATTTCGTGCATGGCGGCCGCCACCTGCTCCATCTCCTGCTGCCCCGCGCGCACCGTCTCCTGGCATTCGTGCGACAGTTCCAGCCCTTGCATGGAACGGGCGCGAACCTGGGCGGCGGCATCCTCGAGCCGGGTCAGGACAGTATCCAGATGTGCCGTCTGCGCCAGGACGGCCACTTTCAGACGGCCCAGGTCCAGCGCTTCCCGGGTATAACAGCGGGCTGCCAGGGGATCGGAAAAGCTGCCCGCCAGCACCGACGACAGCGAGCGCATCAACCGCTTGCGCTCCCAGGTCTGCCAGCCGGCATACACCAGCACCCCCACCGCCAGCAGCACCTCCGAGAGTTCCTGCCGGCCGCCGGCCAGCAGGGTCAGGGCCAGCACCAACACCAAGACCAGAAAGGCCGTCGACGGCGCCACCCGGTCGGTCCAACGGTGGATGGACTTGCCCTGGCGCAGACGCTCGTACAGCGCCTCCGCCCTGGCCACATCCTCGCGCCGGGGACAGGAGCGGACCGACTCGTAGCCGACCACCTGGCCCTGCTCGGTGATCGGGGTGACGTAGGCGTCGACCCAGTAGTAGTCACCGTTCTTGCAGCGGTTCTTGACCAGCCCCATCCAGGGCTTGCCCGCCTTGAGATGGGCCCAGAGGTTGCCAAAGGCCTCCGGCGGCATGTCCGGGTGGCGCACGATGTTGTGGGGCTTGCCGATCAGCTCCTCGCGGGAGAACCCGCTGACCTCGACAAACGCCTGGTTGCAGTGGGTGATGCGGCCCTTGAGGTCGGTGGAGGAAATCAGCTTCTGGGTGGCTGGGAATTCACGTTCAACAGTGGTAACCGGCAGATTCTTTTTCATTGTCTTGCACCGATCCATGGTGGCCCTCTTGAAGAGTGGCCAGAACGACTCCATACATGAAGCAGTTATAGGCAGATTTCGCCGGTTTTGCGAACCGATGTTTGATTAGGCTGCGACTTTTTTATCCCCACCCTGGATAAAAATCCGTCAATTGGCGATAATGGCCGGCGTTTTTTTCACCAGCACCGTGGTTCGGTCGTTTCTGGATTATGGCTATCATCCATCTGTTTCAACTCGTCATTTTCACTGCCCTGCTGTTCCATACCGTGCAGCTGCTGCCCGCGTTCGGGCAGTTTCTGGGCACGGCGCAATCCGCGTTCCAATCCGGCTATCGCTGCGCCATACTGACTGTCCGCCTGGCCCGCAATATCCTGGGCCTGATCCTGGTCACCGCCAGCACCGCACCCAACCCGGACATCCACGCCCTGGTTCCCAAGGGCATCGCGCTGCTGGTGGTGCTGGCGGTGGTCAATGGCGTCCTGACCCACTTTCAGGACCGGACCCGCGCCGAGGGCGTCCGTTTCTGAACCCGGCCCAGTCTAGCGAGGTACCATGAATCCCATCATCGAACTGCTGCAAGCACACCGTTCCATCCGCAAGTTTCAGGACCGTGAGATCCCCCGGCCGCTGCTGGAGACGCTGATCCGGGCCGGCCAGTGCGCCGCCACCTCCAATCACATCCAAGCCTATACCGTGATCCGGGTGACCGACCGGGACAACCGCGCCCGCATGGCGGAGCTGGCCGGCGGACAGCAGCACATCGTCGAGGCGGCCGAGTTTCTGGTGTTCTGCGCGGACCTGAAGCGGCCCACGGAAGCCGCCGAGCGGGCCGGGGCCGAGGTGATTCGGGGCATGACTGAACAGTTGCTGGTCGCCACCATCGACACCGCACTGATGGCCCAGAACGTGGCGGTGGCGGCCGAATCGGTGGGCCTGGGGCTGTGCTATGTCGGCGGCATCCGCAACCATCCGGAGGCGGTGGCGGACCTGCTGAAGCTGCCGGAGCATGTCTATCCGGTGTTCGGCATGAGCCTGGGCTATCCTGCCCAGAACCCCGAGGTCAAACCCCGGCTGCCACTGGCGGCCATCCTCAAGGACGATCACTACGACGACAGCGACGCGCCGGTCCGGGTCGCGGAGTTCGACGAAACCATGCACCGTTACTACCTGGAGCGCACCGGCGGCAACAAGGACTCCAACTGGTCCCGGGAACTGAAGCCCCTGTTCACCACCAAGCTGCGCCCGCACATGCGCGACTTCCTGGTCAGCCGCGGTTTCGAGATGAAGTAACCAGGATCCCGACCACCTCGTCCACCTGCCGCTTCACGCTCACCAGCCCCGCGCCGGACAGATACCAGAGCCGGGGGTCCAGGTATCCGACCCGGATGTCGCCGGCACCGGCCGCCGCCAGGGCCCGCTCCAGTTCACCCCGGGGCAAGGGGGCTTGGCCGATGGCGGCACTGCGGTCCACCACCAGCACCACCTCCGGCGCCATCGCAGCCAGGTCCTCCGCGGTCACCGGATAGAACACCCGGGTGCCGCGCCGGACCGGCTCCACCGCATCCGGAATGGCCGGCGGCACCAGACCCAGCAGCTCCGACACCACCGGTTCCCGGCGCAGGGAGTACCGGCCGCCGTTGTGGGTGATCACCAGGGCCCGGATCCCGGCCGGGAGCGCCTCGCGTTGCCGCGCCACGTGCCGCCAGAGATCGTCCAGCTGATCACGGGCACGGGCTTCGGCGCCGTACAGCGCCGCCAGCCCCATCACCTTGGTTGCCAACGCCTCCCGAAAGTCGCCGTCGGCAAGTCCGACCTCTCGGACCCGAGCGATCCGCGCCAGCGCCTCCGCCGACTCGCCCTGTCGCCCGGTGATCAGGATCAGATCCGGCGCCAGCGTCCGCAACACCGCCAGATCCGGGACCTTCAGGGTACCGGCATCGGGCAGGCCGGCGGCCACCTCGGCGAGATAGTCCGGTAATCCGGCCTTGGGTACCGCCAGCACCCGTTGCCGCTGACCCAGGGCCACCAGGGTATCGAGGGCGCCGTGGTCATAGCTGACGACGGTGGGCCCGCTGCCGGGCGTGGCGCAGGCCGCCAGGCCCGCGACGGCCACGAGGGTCGCGGCTTTCAGACAGTTGAGCAGTTTCATGAATGTCTCCGATCAGAAATCGACGGTCAGGCCGAGGTTCAGGCGCCGGCCATCCAGCACCACGCCGTAGCTTTCGGTGGTCACTTCCTTGTCTCCGACGTTGTACAGGCCAGCCTTCACCCGGGCCTGGTCGGTCAGCCGGTAGTTCAGCCCCACATCCACGAAGCCGTACCCGGGCGTGCCGTCGCTCATGCTGGTGCGGCTCAGGTAGTCGCTGGTCCGGCCGCGGAGGTTGGTATCAAGCCACAGCCCCAGGCGGCTGGACGCCTGCCAGTCGAGGCCCGCGTTGAACATGTGCCGGGGCACCTGGTTCAGCGGCTCGCCCTCGAACTCGCCGGACTGCTGCTCCGAGTCGGTGAAGGTGTAGCTGGAGCTGAACCGCAGGGTGGAGGTGAGGTCGTAATCCAGGCTCAGTTCGACCCCCTGCATCATGGCCTCGTCGATGTTTTTGCGGGTGCTCAGGAACAGGTAGTTCCGGCCCTGATACTCACACTGCCAAGTGGACGGATCGTTGCGGTCGCCGCCGGGGTCGCAGAACCGATCCTCGGCGATCTTGTCCTCAAACCGGGTATGGAACAGCATGGCGCTGGCGTTCAGCCCCGTGGCACGGTCCCGGTACACGAAGCCGAATTCGTAGCTGGTGCTGGTTTCCGGCTCCAGGTCCTCGTTGCCGATGATCAGCGCCCGCGGGTAACCGGCCGGCGAGCCCCCGCCGCCGGTGCCCCGGCCAAAGCCCTCGGTGGCCTCGGGCAGGCTGGGCTGCTTGTAGCCGGTGGAGACGCCGCCCTTGAGCGTCCACGCCGGGCTCAAGTGGTAGTTGGCGTACAGCCTCGGGCTCAGGTGGCCGCCGAACAGTTCGTCGTCGTTGTAGCGCAGGCCGGTGGTGAGGTTCAGGTCGTCGGTGACCGACCACTCCACCTCCGTGAACACGGCGGCGATCCAGCGGTCGACGCTGGCGGTGGCTGTATCCAGGGTGCCGATCAGACCGTTGGTTTCATCCACCAGATCCTCGTACTTGTACTGACCGCCGAAGGTCAGCATATGGCGCCCCATGAACCAGGTGCCCTGAGTGTTGGCGGTGGTGACCTTTTCCTTTTTCTCGTCCAGCTGAACCCGTTCGGACACATCGTGCTGCAGGTAGGAATTCAGCAGCAGCCGGCCGTAGCGGCCCTGGTGGGTCAGGGCGTAAACGTCCTTGTGGTAGGTGTAGCTGGTTGCCGTTTCGGTGGCGGCGATGCTCAGCCCCGGGGTGTGCTCGTAATCGAGCTTGGAGGCGGTGTAACTCACGGCGAACTCGTTGTCGTCGTCGGGGGTCAGAATCAGCTTGGCGCCGCCCTGGCGTTCGTCCTTGTCCGGCATGCTCTCGGCATTGTCACTGCCCCCCTCGAAGTGGGACTCCTCCGCGCCCTCCCAGGAACCGCTCACCTGGGCCCCGAGCAGGCCGGGGATGATCGGGCCACCGGCGAACAGGGTGGCCTGTTGGGCATCCTCGTTCAGTTCGGAGAGGGACTTGGTGTACTCGGTGGTCACCGAGCCGGACCAGCGGTCCCCCTGCTTCCGGGTGATGATGTTGATGACCCCACCCATGGCCTCGGAACCGTACAGGGACGACATGGGACCGCGGATCACCTCGATCCGCTCGATCATCGACACCGGCGGCAGGGCAATCTGCTTGCCGCCGTCGTTGCCGTTGGTGTTGATGTTGCGGCCGGCGGACACCGGGCGGCCGTCCACCAGGTACAGGGTGTAGGCTTCGGTCATGCCGCGAATGGTGATGTCCTGGGCGTTGCCACCGCCGTTGACGTAGAGCCCGGGGATGTTCTTGACGGCATCGGTGATGTCATCGTACGAGCGCTTGGCCAGCTCCTCGCCGGAGATGACGGAAATACTGGCGGGGGCGTCCGAGATGTTCTGCTCGAACCCGGACGCGGTCACCACGATCTCGTCGAGCGACACCGCTTCCTCACTCTGGGCCCAGGCACCGGAACCGCCACCGGCCATGGCCACGGCGGAGGCCAACAGGGAAAGACGACGCATGACTATGACTCCTTACGTTGGGATGTTCGACACCATTAAAGATGCAAATGAATCTCATTGGCGTCGAACATTACCACAAGGTAAGTTGTCAGCGGTTGGTATGATGTGTTCCGGATTTCGCAACAAATGGCGCGGCCACCCCGGACGCGCCCCACCACGCCTCAGGCACCGCCGACCGGACGTGGGCAATGAATGCCCGCACCCGCCGGGGCAGGATGCCGTGGGGGTACAGCAGCGACACCGGCAACACCGGGCCCTGCCAGTCCGGCAGGCACAGCGCCAGAGTGCCCGGATGCGCCCGCAGCCGTCGCTCCACCAGCCAGTGCGGCATCAGGCCGAGCCCACGCCCCTTGGCGATGGCATCACCCTGAACACAGAACTGGTCTACCGTGAACGACCGCCCGGACGGGGCCAGCGGATAGGCGCCGTGGCGCGGGTGGCGCAGCACCAACCCGGCGTCGGCGGAACCGAGCATGTCCACCCAGGCGTGCCGCTCGAGGTCCGCCGGCGAACTGGGGTAGCCGACCCGGGCGAAATAGTCCGGGTGGCCGTAGATGCCTTGGGTCAGGTAGCCCAACGGCTCCACCCGCAGTGCGGTATCGCCGGTCGGGCCGAGCCAGACACAGACGCCGTCGGTCAGCTGCTCCGGTACCGAGCGCTGGGTCTGGACCGACACGTGGAGCGCGTCATGGCCCGCCATGAACGACTCCACCACCGACGAAAACCAGCCCCGGACAAAGGCCTCGTGGCAGCGCAGCACCAGCCGGCCGCTGACTTCCTCGCGCAGCTCGTCCAGTGCCTCCTGGCCGCGGGACACCAGATCCAGGATCTCCCGGCTGTAGCGGTAGAACATCCGTCCAGCCTCGTTGGGCGTCACCCGCCGCGACTGTCGACGCAGCAGCGGTTGCCCAAGCACCTCTTCCAGATGCTTGATGCGGCGACTGAGGGTGGACTTGGGCAGGTTCAGTTCCCGTGCGCTGGCGGTAAGGCTGCCGCTTTTCACCACGGAGACAAAGGCTTCCAACTCGTTCAGGTCATACATGGGCGGCCCCGTGTTCCAGGATTTGCAACCAGTTGTTGCACGCTAGCATATTCAAATTATGAATGCGAACAATTATCATTAGCTGATCACACTCACATACGACCCGCTATTCCCGGTTTCCACTGACTGTTTGCAAGGACCCCAAAGGCATGTTGACGCGTTTTCCCCGCTTGTCCGCCCGATACTGGCGTTGTGCCGCCACCCTGCTGCTGGCGCTGACTGCGTCCCTGGCCAGCGCGGCCCCCCGCACCTTGGACACCGCCTTTGGCGAGGTCACCCTCACCGGCACCCCGGAACGCGTGGTCACCCTGTACGAGGGAGCCCTGGATGCCGCCATCGCGGTGGGTGTGCAGCCGGTCGGCGCCATCGTGACCCGGGGCGGTAACCAGGTGGCGGAGTACATCCAGCCCAGGGTCGGCGACGTCCAGATCGTGGGCACGCCGGGAGAAACCAACCTCGAGGCAGTCATCGCCCTGGCCCCGGACCTGATTCTGGCATCCGCCCGCACCACCGAACCCCAGTACCGGCTGCTGTCCAGGATCGCACCCACCATCGTGCCGGACGTACCTGCCTTTCAACCGGACACCTGGAAACGGGAAACCCGACTGTTCGCCCGGGCACTGGACCGCGCCGAGGCCGGCGAGGCGGCGATCGCCCGGGTCGAGGCTCGGGTCCGCGAGGTTGCCCAGCAGCTGGACACCACCCTGGCGCCGGACCGGCGCGATGCCGCCCTGGTCCGCTGGATGCCCCAGGGCCCCCTGGTGATGAGCCGCGGCCTGTTCTCCGCCAGCCTGCTGCAGGCGGTGGGCTTTCAGGTGGACGACGCCGGCATCGTCGAGGCCGGACGCCCCCACAGCCATCCGCTCAGCCATGAGAACCTGGCCAAGGTGGATCGCCATGCCCTGTTCCTGGCGACCCTGAACGCCGACGGCGAGCAGGCCTTGGCCGCCGCCCGCCAGGCCCCGGCATTCCAGCGCCTGGAGGTGGCCAGGAACCACCGGATCGTTACCGTTAACGGCCAGCTGTGGACCAGCGCATCCGGCCCGCTGGCCGCCTTGGGCATACTGGACGACATCGCCGAGGCGCTGACCGACGGCCCCCTGGCCCGGCCGATGCCCTAGTGCTACGACAACCCGTTGCGTCTTTTGCCCGCCACTTCGGTCGCGGGCTTCTTTGCATCCTGGTATCCGCCATGACCACACGCGTTCGTTACCTGATCCCCTGGGGGCTTCTGCTGTTGGCGGCACTGGCCTCCCTGCTGTTCGGTGCCGGCTCCCTGCCCTGGCAGGAAGCGGCCTCGGCCCTGGTCGGCCAGGGCCACGAGGACGCCCGTTTCGTGTTGCTGGAACTGCGGCTGCCGCGCCTGGCGGTGGGCGCCACGGTTGGCTTGGCGCTGGGCGTGGCCGGCGCCCTGCTGCAGGCACTGACCCGCAATCCGCTGGCGGAGCCCGGGCTGCTGGGCGTCAGTGCCGGCAGTGCCTTCGCGGTATCACTGGCCATCCTGTTCGGCGCCAGCACCGCCACCCTCACCACCCTGGTGGCGCAGGCCGGAGCCCTGGCCGGCTGCGCCCTGGTTCTGGCGGCCACGCGCCTGCAGGGAACCGGCCAGGACCCGGTGCGTCTGGTGCTGGCGGGGGCCACGGTCACCGGCCTGCTGCTGTCGCTGACCTCATTGCTGATGCTGATCGACCAGCGGGCGGCGGATGAAATCCGTTTCTGGATCACCGGCAGCGTCGCGGGCCGGCAATGGCACCAGTGGTGGGCCACCCTGCCCTCCCTGGCACTGGCCACCGTCGTGATCCTGACCGTGATCAGGCCGCTGGCGTCCCTGGCTCTGGGCGAGCGGGTGGCCATGGGGCTCGGGCACCGGCCGGGGCTGATCCGGCTGCTGGTGATCCTGGTCGTGGCCCTGCTGGTGGGCGCCGCCACCGCCCTGGCCGGGCCGCTGGTGTTCGTCGGGCTGGTGGTGCCCTTCGCGGCCCGGGCGCTGGCAGGCGCCGACATCCGGCGAACCCTCTGGCTCTGCTTGCCCATCGGCCCCGCCCTGGTGGTGTTTGCCGACACCTTGTCCCGGTTGCTGGTGGCGCCGTCGGAACTGCCCCTCGGGGTGATCACGGCGCTGGTCGGTGCGCCGGTACTGATGGTGATTGTCCGCGCCCGGAGGATGCCGACCCTATGACCGTCTCGACGACCTCGCCCCCACCGGCCCGAAGCAACACCCGGATCACCGGGCACTGGTGGCTGCGGGCCGGGCGCTGGAGCCTGCTGATCAACCGCCGGGCGGTGGCCCTGAACCTGGTGCTGCTGCTGGTGCTGGCGGCCGTCTCGCTGGCATCCCTGGCCCTGGGCAGCCTGTCGATTCCGTTGCCGGAGGTGATTCGGGCGCTGCGGGGCGAGGGCTCCCCCGTGACGGCCCTGGTGGTGACCGAACTGCGCCTGCCACGCCTGCTGGCCGGGTGGGTGACCGGCGCCGCCTTCGCCCTGGCCGGTGTCGTGATGCAGACCCTGGCGCGCAACCGACTGGCCACACCGGGCATCATCGGCATCGACAACGCCGCCACGGCCTTCGCCGTGGCCTCGGTCGTGGGCACCGGCGTCAGCCTGGCCCCGCCGGCGATGGCGCTGACCGGCGCCGCCTGTGCCACCGCGCTGGCCTTCGGCTTGGCCGGCGCCACCGGCACCCGGGGCTATCGTTTCATCATTTCCGGAGTGGCCATCGGCGCCGTTTCCGGGGCCATCACCCAGGTCATGCTGAGCGCGGTGCCCCTCGATGCCGCCAACGCCGCCTACCCCTGGACCGTCGGCAGCCTCAATGCCCGCTCGCCCGACGCCCTCCGGCTGCTGGCCGTCGGCCTGGGCATCGGCTACCTGCTGGCCTTGGGGCTGCGGCGACCCATGGCGATCCTGCAGCTGCCGGAACCGGTTTCCACCGCCCTGGGCACACGCACCGGTCAGGTTCGCCTGGCCGGCCTGGCCCTGTCGGTACTGCTGACCGGGCTGGCGGTGGCGGTCGCCGGACCGGTGGGACTGGTCGCCCTGATCGCCCCGGAGCTGGCGCGCCTGGCCAGCCATCCCGGCCGCCTGCCGCTGACCGCCTCGGCCTTGCTGGGGGCGCTGCTGATGACGGTGTCGGACCTGGCCGGCCGGCTGCTGCTGTCGCCCCTGGAAATTCCGGTCGGCATCATCACCGCCCTGGCCGGCAGCCCCTATCTGCTCTGGCTGCTGCTGCGCCAATCCCCGGACATCAACCGATGACAGACGCCACCATGACTGACACCACCACCGCCCCGCTGTCGGCCCGGCACCTGACCCTGGCCCACGGCGAGCACACCATCATCCATGAACTCGACACTGCGCTGCCCGCCGGTCAGGTGACCGCCATCGTCGGCCCCAACGGCTGTGGCAAGTCCACCCTCCTGAACGGGCTTGCACGCATCCACAAGCCCCGGGGCGGGGCGGTGCTACTCAATGGCGCCGACATTCATGCCCTGCCGGCGCGGGAAGTGGCCCGCAGGCTCGCCCTCCTGCCCCAGGAAACCCATGCACCGGAAGGTCTGACCGTCGCCGATCTGGTGCGTTTCGGCCGTCACCCCCATCAGCGCTGGCTGCAACAGTGGTCAGAGGCGGACCAACGGGCACTGGAGCAGGCCCTGGCGGCAGCGGATGTGGCCGACCTGGCCGACCGCCCCCTGGACACCCTGTCCGGCGGCCAGCGTCAGCGGGCCTGGATCGCCATGAGCATCGCCCAGGAAACGCCGCTGCTGCTGCTGGACGAACCGACCTCGGCGCTGGATCTGGGCCACCAGATCGAGGTGTTCGAGCTGATCCGGAGCCTGGCCGGCCAGGGCAAGACCATTGCCATGGTGGTGCACGACCTGGCCAGTGCCTGCCGCTACGCCGATCACCTCATCGCCATGCGCGAAGGCCGCATCCTGCGCGCGGGCGCTCCCGCCGAGGTCGTCACCACCGAGCTGATCGAGGCGCTGTACGGCGTCACCTGCGACCTGATGCACGACCCGGCCTCGGGCAGCCCGGTCCTGATCAACCTCCGGCGGGTGGCGCGCTAGGTCCGCCCACTGCCTTCGTTTCGACACCAAACCATCATGGCTCTGAAAACTGGACAGGTCATTGTTGGCGAAGCCCCCTCACAAAGGAGTTGCCAACATGCTCAGAACACTCGCCTGGATCGCGCTGCCCCTGTTCGTGCTCGCCGGTTGCAACGACGACAATGACACCGATCGCGACACGGAAGCGGACGCCTTCACCGTCCACATCCTGCACATCAACGATCATCACTCCCATCTGGAGGAAGAGTCCCAGACCCTGGCGATCGCCGGCGCGGACACCACCTTCGCCCTGGGCGGTTTCCCCCGGGTGGTGGCCAAGATCGCCGAGCGTTCGGCGGCGCTGGACCCGGTCCTGACGCTGCACGCCGGCGACGCCATCACCGGCACCCTCTACTTCACCTCCTTCGAGGGCGAGGCCGACGCCGAGCTGATGAATCAGGTCTGTTTCGACGCCTTCGCTCTGGGTAACCATGAGTTCGACCGGGGTGATGAGGGCCTCAAGGCGTTTCTGGACATGCTCGACAGCGGCAGCTGCAGCACCCCGGTGCTGGCCGCCAACGTCAAGCCCCAGGTGGGCACGCCGCTGGCGCCGGTGTCCGAAACCGACTACCTCCAGCCCTACGTCATCAAGGAGCTGAACGGAAACCGGGTCGGCATCATCGGCATCGACATCGCCAACAAGACCCGGAACAGTTCCAGCCCATTGGCCAGCACCCAGTTCCTGGACGAAACCGAAACCGCCCAGGCAATGATCAACGAGCTGGAGGCCGCCGGCGTCAACAAAATCATCCTGATGACCCACTATCAGTACGCCAACGACCTCCAGCTCGCCCAGAACCTGTCCGGGGTGGATGTCATCATCGGCGGGGATTCCCACACCCTGCTGGGCGATTTTGACGACTACGGCCTGACCGCCGCCGGCCCCTACCCGACCGAGCGCACCGATGCCAACGGACACACCGTATGCATTGCCCAGGCCTGGCAGTATGCCTATGCGGTGGGCGAACTGAACGTCACCTGGGACAGTAACGGACACGTCACCGGATGCGACGGCACCCCGCACCTGCTGCTGGGCGAACCCATTGTGCGCGAGGACGGCAGCGGCACCGAGTACACCCCTACCGGGGCCGAGCGTGACGAGATTCTGGCCGCCCTCGACCAGGACCCGCAGCTGAGTCTGGTCACACCGGATACCGGTGCCACCCAGATTCTCGATGACTACACTCACCAGCTGGACGCCTTCCGCAACCAGGTGATCGGTACCGCCACCGAGGACCTCTGCTACGAGCGCATTCCCGGCCAGGGGCGCAGCCAGCTGCCCAGCTGCGCCGGCCAGACCGACGTGCGTGGCGGCGACATTCCCAACCTGGTGGCCCAGGCCTTCCTGTACCAGAGCAAAACCGCCGACGTCGCCATCCAGAACGGCGGTGGCGTACGCATCGACATTCCCGCCGGCAGCATCACCATCGGGGACGCCTACACCCTGCTGCCGTTCGCCAACACCCTGACCAACCTGACCATGACCGGCGCCGAGATCCGCCAGGTGCTGAACGAGGCGGTGGACTACGCCCACGACCCGGACGGCTCGTCCGGTGCCTATCCCTACGCCGCCGGGCTGCGCTGGCAGGTGGACATGACCCGAGCGGCCGGCGAGCGATTGTACAATCTGGAAGTCAAAGCCAAGGGAGAAAGCGTCTGGCGTCCCCTGGACGACGGCGAGATTCTGACGGTGGTCAGCAACAGCTTCACCGCCGGCGGCCGCGACGGCTATGTCACCTTCGGCACGGTCAGCGCGGACGGACGCGCCGAGGACACCTTCCTCGACTACGCCCAGTCGTTCGTAGACTATGTCACCGACATCGGCAGCCTGAGCAAGCCGGCACTGGAGGATTACTCCACCCAGTCCTACACCGCACCCTGACCTTTCCGGAGCCCGCCGAACGCGGGCGCCTTTCACTCTCCCGCTTGAAATTGCGCCCGGTTGCCGTCATCGTCCAATCACACATCGAACCCTGCCCCGACCGGAGCCGAACATGACCCGACCCACGATCCACGTCTTCCTGTCCCACGGCCTGGAAAGCGGCCCGGGCAGTACCAAGGTCCAGGCCCTGAAGCGGGTGGCCGAGCGTTTCCCCGGTGTTTATGCCGAGGCCATCGACCACCGGCCCAGCCGCGACCCGGACGAGCGCCTGAAGCAGATGCGCGCAGCCATGGCCCGCGCCGGCGCCGATCCCGAGCGAACCATTCTGGCCGGTTCCAGCATGGGCGGCTGGGTGTGCGCACAGACCAGTTCGGAGACCCCGGTGCTCGGCTGTTTTCTGCTGGCACCGGCGCTGGCCCTGCCCCGTTATCCACAATCTCGCCCGACCATCCGGGCCCGCCACTGCCAGATCATCCACGGCTGGAACGATAATGTTGTACCTGTAATGCCTGTTTTGGAGTTGGCCCGGGAACAGCAACTGCCGGTGCTGCTGCTGGCCGACGGACATCGCCTCGAACGCAGTGTCGGGCGGGTCGCCGAGGCGTTCGAGGGTTTCCTCCGGCGCTGCCTGCCAGAACAGAATCAGACCTAAATTCATTCACTTAGGATTCACGTAAAGCGCCGGAACGGGAGCAACCGGCGCCCGCCCGTTCCTTGCGAAACCCCGCCCGTTTTGCCAGTCTGTAATGATGCAACGATGGATGAAAGCAAATAACGAGCGGAGGCTACCCGATGAAAACCATGAATCACCTCAGGAAAATGGCCGGCGTATCCATGTTGGCGCTGGCGGGCCTGACCACGGCGAACATCGCCAGCGCGGATACCTGGCGCTACGCCCACGAAGAATACGAAGGCGACGTTCAGGACGTGTTCGCCTACAAATTCAAGGAATACATCGAGGACCACTCCGACCACACCCTGCAAATCTACCGCTTCGGCGAGCTGGGTGAATCCGACGACATCATGGAACAGACCCAGGCGGGCATCCTGAATTTCGTCAACCAATCCCCCGGCTTCACCGGCGCGCTGATTCCCGAGGCGCAGATTTTCTTCATTCCCTATCTGATGCCCACCGACATGGATACCGTGGTGAAGTTCTTCCGGGAGAGCACGGCCATCAACGAGGCGTTTCCGAAGCTGTACGCCGAGAAGGGACTGGAGCTGCTGAAGATGTACCCGGAAGGGGAGATGGTGGTCACGGTGGACGAACCGGTCACCAAGCCCGAGGACTTCAAGAACAAGAAGATCCGGGTCATGACCAACCCACTGCTGTCGGAAACCTACGCCGCCTTCGGTGCCACGCCGACCCCGCTGCCCTGGGGTGAGGTCTACGGTGCCCTTCAGACCAACATGATCCAGGGTCAGGAAAACCCGATCTTCTGGATCGAGTCGGGCGGCCTGTACGAGGTATCCCCGAACTTGGTGTTCACCGGCCACGGCTGGTTCACCACCGCCATGATGGCGAATCAGGACTTTTACAACGACCTGTCCAGCCAGGACAAACAGCTGGTCCAGGACGCCGCCGACTACGCCTTTGAAGCCATCATCGAGCACATCGATGGCCTGGCCGAGGCCTCCCTCGAAAAAATCCGCGCGGCCAGCGACGAAGTGACCGTCACCCGCCTGACCGACGAACAGATCGAGGCCTTCCGCGCCCGAGCGCCCCAGGTCGAGGAGAAATTCATCGAGATGACGGGCGAGCGCGGCAAGAAGCTGCTGGCGCAGTTCAAGGAAGACCTGAAAGCGGTTCAGAACGACTGAGCCTCAACCGCGGCCGGCGCCGGGCGGGTACCGGCCCTGGCCGCACGAACCCCGCTCCCGCCAAGGCATCTTCCCGCCGGGAGCGGCCTGACCGGGAGCAACCATCCATGACCGAGCCCTCTCCGGAGATCGAAGACGACACCGGCGCCTACCAGTCCGGCCTGCCGGGATTTCTCGGCACCCTCGATGTCTGGATTTCCAAGGTTGAAGCCGTCATGCTGGCGCTGGGTGTTCTGGCGATGGCGGTGAACACCTGCGCCAACGTCGTCGCCCGCTTCGTGTTCAGCGAAGGCCTGTTCTTTTCCGGCGAAATTAACCGGATCCTGATCATTCTGGTGACCTTCGCCGGCATCGGCTATGCCGCCCGGCACGGCCGCCACATCCGCATGTCGGCCCTGTACGACGCGTTCCCCACCCAAGTCCGCAAGGTGCTGATGATCGTCATCGCCCTGTTCACCTCGGCGGTGATGTTTTTTCTCTGTTATTACGCCTACGAGTACATCCAGACACTGTACAGTCGGGGCCGGATCCTGCCGGCACTGGGCTTCGAGATCTGGTGGATCTACATCTGGGCCCCGGTGGGGTTCGCCATCACCGGCATCCAGTATCTGCTCACCGCCATCAAGAACTTCACCACCCGGGATGTCTACCTCTCCACCGGGGTGATCGATGGCTACGCCGATACCGAATCCGAGGTCTGAAGCCGCCCGGCACACGGTTAAGGAACGTCCCCCATGGCAACCATAATGATGATAATCATGATCGGGCTCCTGCTCCTCGGGTTCCCGATGATGATCCCCCTGATCACCGCCGCGGTGGTCGGTTTCGTGATGATGTTCGATGGCTTCGGCCAGATGGGCACCTTCATCCAGCAGATGATGGGCGGCATCCGGCCGGCCTCGCTGATCGCCGTACCCATGTTCATCCTGGCCGCGGACATCATGACCCGGGGCCAGTCGGCCGACCGCCTGATCAACATGGTCATGGCCTTCATCGGCCACATCAAGGGTGGCTTGGCGATCAGCACCGCCACCTCCTGCACCCTGTTCGGGGCCGTTTCCGGCTCCACCCAGGCCACCGTGGTGGCGGTCGGCTCGCCGCTGCGACCGAAGATGCTCAAGGCCGGCTACTCCGACCCGTTCACCCTGGCCCTGATCATCAACGCCAGCGACATCGCCTTCCTGATCCCACCCAGCATCGGCATGATCATCTACGGGGTCATCTCCGAGACCTCCATCGCCGAGCTGTTCATCGCCGGCATCGGGCCGGGGCTGCTGATCCTGGTGATGTTCTCCGTCTACTGCCTGATCTACGCCTACAAGAACGACGTACCCACCGAGGAAAAGGCCAGCTGGAAGGCCCGTGCGCTGTCGGTGCGGGACGCGTCCTGGCCACTGTTGTTCCCGGTGATCATCGTCGGTGGCATCTACGGCGGCGTCTTCAGCCCCACCGAAGCGGCGGCGGTGTGCGTGCTCTATGCCTTCCTGCTGGAGTTCGTGGTGTTCCGGTCACTCCGGCTCAAGGACATCTACACCATTGCCAAGTCCACCGGCCTGATCACCGCCGTGGTGTTCATCCTGGTGGCGGTGGGCAACGGGTTTTCCTGGATCATCTCCTTCGCCCAGATCCCCCAGGCCATCCTGGCGGCGGTCGGCGTCAACGAGGCGGGCCCGGTGGGCGTGCTGATTGCCATTTGCGTCGCCTTTTTCATCGCCTGCATGTTTGTGGACCCGATCGTGGTGATCCTGGTGTTGACGCCCATTTTCGCGCCGGCCATCGAGGCCACTGGCCTGGACCCGGTGCTGGTGGGCGTGCTGATCACCCTGCAGGTAGCCATCGGCTCGGCCACGCCACCGTTCGGCTGCGACATTTTCACCGCCATCGCCATCTTCAAGCGGCCCTATCTGGAAGTCATCCGGGGTACACCGCCGTTCATCCTGATGCTGGTGGCCGCGGCCGGCCTGATCATCGCCTTCCCGGACATCGCGCTGTTCCTGCGGGACGTGGCGTTCCGGGATTAAGTGGAGAAGCCCCCGGGGCTTCCTGAGGAGGGATCATGTTCAAACGGATTCTGGTGGCCGTGGACGGCTCCAAGACCTCGCTCAAGGCCATGGATACGGCCATCGGGCTGCAGCAGCTGAGTCCCGACACGGAAATTCTGCTGCTCTGCGTCTACAAGCACCACAGTCTGTTCGAGGCGTCCCTGTCCATTGGCCGGCCCGTGGCAATGGACATTCCGGACAAGGTGCTGTCGGACTATGCCAAGGAAGTGGTCAACCACGCCAAGACGCGGGCCCGGGAACACGGTGCCACCCGGGTGCGGGGCTTCGTCAAAGCGGGGCGGCCCTCCAAAACCATCGTCAAGTTCGCCCAGGACAAGGACGCCGACCTGATCGTGGTGGGCACCCGGGGCACCAACACCGACAAGGACGGCCTGTTTCTGGGTAGCGTGTCCCACCGGGTGGCGTCCCACGCCAAATGCCCGGTACTGGTGGTCTGAGCCCGGATCAAAGCTCCGGCACTGCCGCCGCGACCACGCGGTTGCGGCCCTCGGACTTGGCCCGGTACAGGGCCGCGTCGGACTCCCGCAGCAGGCTCGCGAACACCTCCGTGGATTCCGGCCAGGTCGCCACCCCTACGGAAATGGTGATCCGCCCCAGATCCACCCCCTTGTCCATGACCGGTACCCGGGCAATCGACCCCCGCAGGGCCTCGGCCTTGTCCAGGGCCTCGCCCAGGCTGGCACGGGGCATCATCACCACGAACTCCTCGCCGCCGTAACGGCACACCGTGTCGCTTTCCCGGAACTGCTCCCGCAGCAGGCTGGCCACGAGCCGCAGGACCTGGTCCCCGGCCTCGTGACCATAGGTGTCGTTGAAACTCTTGAAATGGTCGATGTCCACCATCAGCAGGCTCAGGGCATGGCCGCTGCGTTGGGCGACGGCGCTTTCATGGTGAAACAGCTCGTCGAAATAGCGCCGGTTGCGCAGGCCGGTCAGCGCATCCTCGTAGGAAAAGCGCGCCAGATCCTCCCGCAGCAGGATCCCCGACAGGGTGATGCCAATCTTGTCCAAGAACTGCTGCAGAGACGCCAGGGTCTGGGACAGCCCCACCGCCTGGGGCGTTTCCAGTCCGGGCTCCGGCTGCACCAGCAGGATGCCCTCGGTCACCGAGCCGGCGCTGGCCGACTCCACATTCAGCCAGAAACAGTGCACCACCGGGCGCGACGGACCGTCGCCGGTGGCGCGCCCGGGCACCGCCCACTCCGATTCGGTGGGCAAGGGCACCGGCGTGTCCCCGCCCAGAATGTCCGGGAAATCCGCGTCGGCGCCGCCCCAGCGGCTGACCCGCTCGAACCGGTCCGGCGCAACCCGGCGATAAAAGGCCCCGCGCATGGGCTGGCACAGCGCCGGCAGCGACCGGACCAAGGCATCCAGACCCTGAGTCACGCCCTTGCAGTCCTGCAGGTCCGAGATCACATCCGCCAACTTGCGCGCCTTGTGGCTCTCCAGCAGCAGCTGGCGGGCACGGTCCTGCTCCCGCAACGCCAGCGCCTCGGCCCGGGCGGTGCGTTCGGCCACCTGCCGTTCCAGCGACAGGTTCAGCGCCGCCAGGTCCTTGTGCGCCCGGGAGTACTGCCGGATCGAGACACTGACCACCGCCACCGAGAATGCCAACGCGCCCCAGCTCACCGGAATCCGCTCCCAGGGCACCACACCGTGGGCCACGGCCATGTCCGCCACCAGCAAACCCGCGTACAGGCCATAGGCCACCAGAATCACCTGCTGCTCCCGGGACAGGCTGCGGTAGTGGCGGATGGCCACCACGCCCATCAGCAGCAGCGACACCAGGAACAGGCCGTCGAACACCGGGAAGGTGGAGGACAGGTCCAGCCAGCCGGCCAGGGGAAGCCCCAGGGCGCCGCACAGGAACACCAAGTGCAGCTTCCAGATCCAGTTCAGCAACCGGGACCCCGGTTGCCGCAGCCACTGCTCCAGCAACAGTGCCATGGCGACCGGGATCAGGTAATAGGAGCCGGCCGCCAGGTAGTCCCACATCAGCGGCTGGTAGGCGATGAGCAGGCTGGCCTGGCTCTCGGCCACCAACATCACCGCCGAGGCCAGGGCAAACAGGGCAATGCTGGCGAAGCCGCGCCGGTCCGTCTGGGTCGCCGCGAACACCAGGGAAATCAGGGCAATCAGGATCGACACGCCGGCAATGACCAGCGACTCCATCGAGGTGTTCAGAATGTTCAGGATCAGGTCCGGCTTATCCAGGATGGCCACCTCGCCCCAGAGACCGATGTCGGTGTAGTTGGAATACACCCGGAAATAGATGGGCTCGTTCTCGTAGCCAGCCGGCAGCTCGATGGCGTGCCAGGGCCAGCCTTCGAAGGCGCCCTGCCCCTCGGCGTCGAAGTGGCCGTACTGATACAGTTTCTGGCCCCGGAACCAAACCTGAACGATGATATCGACGCTGTAGATGTACAGCACCGGCGCCTGCCATTCGCCCTCCGGCAGGGTAATCCGGAACCACGCGTGGCGCCGGCCGTCACGGCCGGGCGGGTTGGAGGGAAAGTCGATGGCGTGCCACTGCTCCGGGGCATCTTCCAGTACCCATTCGGGCACGCCGTCGGCGGTGAACGGCGAATCGCCCCAACGGTACTCCCAGCCCTGGTCGAGGGCCTGGGCCCCTGTGTGGCCATAGGCCTGGGCCGACAGGCACAGCAGCAGCCAAGCCGGCAGGAACCATATCAACAAACCCGGGCGTCGTTCCAAGGGGGGCGTCCTGACTCTCGATGCGTCTAGTCAAGAGTATATGCATTCATTGTCGATTTGACGACCAGCGCCGCCGGGACGCCGGCCTGGGATCAGCCGTTGCGGGCACGCCCCCGGCCCAGAACGGCGAAGGCCAGCAGGGCGGAAGCCAGCATCAGCAACAACGCCACCGCGTTCAGCACCGGCGTCGAGCCCTCCCGCAACCGGTTGAACAGGGCCACGGTCAGCGGCGTGTCGCTGCCGGTCAGCATCACCGTGGTGTTGAAGTTCTCGAACGACATCAGGAAGGCCATGGCCGCCGCCCCGAAGATGGAGGGCATCAGCCAGGGCAGGGTTACGGTGAACCAGGCCACCACCGGGGTCGCCCCCAGGTTCAGGGCCGCCTCTTCCAGCTGCCGGTCAAACTTGCGCAGGCGGGCGGCAATCACCAGCGTGGCCAGCGTCCCGATGAACGCCACCTGTCCCATCACCACCAGGGGCAGACCGGGCCGGAATAGGTCCAGCTCGATGCCCCAGAGCCGGGAGGCCTCGTTCGCCAGGCCGGAATAGAACACCAGGATCGAAACCCCGAGAATCACGCCGGGGATCACCAGAGGCAGCAGCATCAGCAGGTACAGGAATTCCTTGCCCCGAAATTCCAGCCGTTCGAACAGCACCGCGTTGGCACAGCCCAGGGCGACACTGACCACGGTGACCCAGAAGGCGACACGGGTGCTGGTCCACAGGGCCGACAACAGAGTGTCGTCATGGAATAGCCCCGTACGGCCATGTTCACCGTTCGCCAGGTACCAGTCCAGGGTGAAGCCTTCCCAGGGCAATGACGGGAAAGGCGCGTCGTTGAAGGCGAACACCGCCGTCACCGCCAGCGGCAGTGCCAGGTACAGGAAGAACGCCACCATGTAGGCTAGGTAGAGGCCATCGAACCCGCGCGAACGGGGCACCGAGCGAATCATCGTCGCCTACCCCATGACCTTGCGCAGGGACTGGCCGGTGAGCCGCAACCCCAGCCAGACCATCAGCGATGACAACACCAGCAGCAGCACGCCCAGGGCCGCCCCCTGCTCCCAGTTAAAGCGGGTGATGAATTGGGTGAAGATCTGCTGGGTGAACCAGGCGCTGTCCTTGCCGCCCATCAGGATCGGCGTCAGGTAGCTGCCCAGGGTCAGCATGAACACCACGATGCAGCCGGAGACGATGCCGGGCATGGCCCAGGGCACCACCACCTCCCGCAACACCGTCAGGTGGCCGCCGCCCAAGTCGTAACCGGCCTCGACCAGGGTGTCGTCCATGCCTTCGAGGGTCGTCACCAGGGGCACCACCATGAACAGCAGGCCGTTGTAGACCAGGCCGACGATCACCGCGATGTCGTTATAGAGCATTTCCACCGGTCCGTCGGCCCAGCCCAGTGCCTGCAGGGCGGCGCTGAACACCCCGCTCTCCCGCAGCAGGATCATCCAGCCGTAGGTCCGTACCAGCTCGCTGGCCCAGAACGGTATCAGGCAGGCCAGGAACAGGAAGCCCTTGCTCCGGCCGCGGGCCAGTTTGGCGATGTACCAGGCCACCGGGAACGCCACCAGCAGGGTCAGAAAGGTGGTGAACAGAGACATCACCCCGGTGCGCACAAAGGTGCGCCAGTAGTAGGACTCGGTGAAAAAGTTCCGGTACTGGCTCAGCCCCCACTCCAGAGTGTCCCAGCTCTCGCGCACCTGGAACGACACCCGCAGCATCTGCAGGTGCGGCACCAGCACCAGCAGCAGGATCCACAGCAGGAACGGCGCCAGCAGCAACCACAGGGACAGACGACTGACCTGGCGGTTCATGGTTCCCCCAGGGCGAAGACCCGGGCCAGGGCCGGATCCCAGGCCAGGTACAGCGTGCTGCCCTCGGTCAGCCGGGGCGCGGAACCATCCTGGGGCAGGCGCGCGTACAGGGTCTGGTCTCCGTGACGGACTTCCACCCGGCTGTTGGCACCGTCGAACAGGGTGGTGCGGACCTCAGTCCGCACGGTGGCGTAGTCCGGGCGCAGGGCCTCGCCGGCCAGCACCAGGGCCTCGGGCCGGACAAACAGCGCCACCGGTGCCCCTTTGGCCGGCGCCTCGCCCGCCAGCCGGCCCCGAACCCGGGTACCGTCCGGCAGGCGCACATCGGCCAGCCCCGCGTCGAGGCCCACCAGCTCTCCCGACAGGCGGTTGTTGTCGCCAACGAAGCCGGCCACGAACGGCGTGGCCGGCTCCCGGTACAGCTGCTCGGGTGACGCCACCTGTTCGAAGCGACCGGCCCTCATCACCGCCACCTGGTCGGACATCACCATGGCCTCGGACTGGTCGTGGGTGATGTACACGAAGGTGGTGCCGAACGCCTTTTGCAGATGCTTGAGTTCCACCTTCATCTGCTCGCGCAGCTTCAGGTCCAACGCCCCGAGGGGTTCATCCAGCAGCAGCAGGGTGGGCCGCAGCACCAGGCAGCGGGCCAGGGCCACGCGCTGACGCTGGCCGCCGGACAGCTCCTGCGGGTTGCGGTCCGCCAGCCCCGGCAGGCCCACCTGTTCCAGCACCTCGGCCACCCGGCGCCGGCGCTCGGCGGCGGGGACCTTCTGGCGCTTGAGGCCATAAGCGATGTTGTCGCCCACCGTCATGGTGGGAAACAGCGCCAGATGCTGGAAGACCATGTTCACCGGTCGCCGGTTGGGCGGCACCTCGTTCATGCGCTGGCCCCGGATACGGATTTCCCCCTCGTCGGGCCGGTCGAATCCCGCCAGCAGGCGCAGCAGGGTGGTCTTGCCACAGCCGGACGGACCGAGAATGGAGAAAAAGGCACCCGCAGGCACATCCAGGGACACATGGTCCACCGCGGTGTGGGCACCGAAACGGCGGACCAGCCCCTGACAGGACAGGTCGGATTCCTGGGTCATGGCGTTCAGTTGGCGGCCTGTACCCGGTCCAGCACCTGCCCTTCCATCGTTTCCAGTCCCGGCGGTACCGGCGGATACCATTTGATGTTGTTGATGGCCTCGTCGTTGAAGCTGGCGCGGTAGGCGTCGCGCAGCTCCGCCTTGACGTAAGCTTCGGCGCCCTTGGAGGCGGTGAAGTTACCCGCGGCGTTGGTAATCCGGGCGGCGATCTCCGGCCGCATCACGAAGTTGATCCACTGATAGGCGGCGTCCTCGTTCTCGGCCCGGCGGGGAATGGCGAAGGTGTCGATCCAGCCCAGGGCCCCGGACTCCGGTGCCACAAAGCGGATCTCCGGATTCTCGGCGTTGAGCTTCCAGCCGCCGGCATCCCAGGCCATGGCCGCCTTCACCTCGCCGGTGCGCAGCAGAGCCAGCAGCTGGTCACCGCCGGTCCAGTACGTTTTCACGTTGGCCTTGCAGTCGATCAGGGTGTCTTCCACCTTGTCGAGGATGTCGGCGTACTTATCCGGGTCACCGTAGGCGGCAAAGGGGTCCATGCCCATGGCGAAGGCGAAGCCAATCAGAGTCGGCCGTTTCAGCCGGTAGCTGACCTGGCCGGCCACCGCCGGGTCACACAGGTCGGTATAGTCCTTGACCACGTCTGCCACGGAGCTGTGCACCACCAGACCACTGGTGCCCCAGACCGCAGGCACGCCGTAGTACTGGCCGTTGAGTTCGGTGGCTTCCTGGGTCGCCTTGACCATGGAGGGCTGCAGCTGGTCGGTGTTGACGCGGCTGTAATCAATGGGCTTGTAGATATTGAACTGGCGCTGGACGCCGACGATGCGGTCCTGACTCGGCTGGGCCAGGTCGAAACCGGCGCCGCCGGTGGCGCGCAGCTTGGAGATCATGTCTTCGTTGTTGGAGAGGGTCACCTTGACGTCGATGCCCGTTTCCTTCTCGAACTGGGCCACCACGTCGTCGGGGGCGTAGCCGCCCCAGGTGATCAGGCGGAGTTCCTGCGCCAGCAGGCTGCCAGAGAAACTGACAGCCGCCAGCAGCGTGGTACCAAGCAGTACGGATTTCCGTGTCGAACGCGATCTCATCTTTCCCATCCCTTGATAACGGTTAGCAAGCCAAGTGTTACAAATCGTTAAAAAGGAACTTATAGACCACTTTTGACAATTGTGTGAAATCAGACCACTTGGGGATGGGGGTCTACTGCCCGGATTTCAACATCTCCCAGTATTTGGCATAGACCTGAAGCGCCTCGTCGCCAATATCGGTCTGGAACTCGGCGTTCTTCATGTCCTCCGGCGCCGGATAGCTGGCGCGGTTGCTGGCCACCTCTTCCGGCAGCAGCGCCCGGGCCGCCAGGTTCGGCGTTGCGTAGCCGATTTCCTCGCTGATCAGAGCGGAGATCTCCGGCCGCAGCACGAAGCTGATGAACTTGTGGGCAGCGTCCGGGTTCTTGGCGTTCTTGGGAATCACGAAGCTGTCCAGCCAGGCGATGATGCCTTCCTTCGGGTACACATACTCCAGCGACGGCATGGTTTCCTGGGCCATCACCGCCTCGCCGTTCCAGATCATGCCCACATCGGTCTCGCCTTCCAGATAGGGCACCCGGGGTGCATCCGAGTTGAAGGTCCGCACCGACGGCATCAGCTCCCGGAGCTTCTCGTAAGCGGCCTCGATCTGCTGCGGATCGGTGCTGTTGCCGGAGTACCCCAGCACCCGCAGCCCCACGTGGAACACCTCGCGCATGTCGTTGGTCAGCATCACCCGGCCCTGGAAGCGCTCGTCCCACAGGTCCGCCCAGGCGGTCACCGGCTCGCCCTGGACATCGGCGGTGTCCACCGCCAGGCCGGTGGTACCCCACAGGTAAGGGATGCTGTACTGGTTGTCCGGGTCGATGTCGAGGTTGATCAGCTCGGGGTCGAGGTTGTCGAAGCCCTCGATTTTGCTGCGGTCGATCGGCATCAGCAGGCCTTCCTGGCGCATCTTGCTGACGTAATAGGTGGAGGGGACCGCCAGGTCATAGGCGGCGCTGTCGTCCAGCAGCTTGAGCTTGGCGTACATGGCCTCGTTGCTGTCGTAGGTGGTATAGACCACCTGGATGCCCGTTTCCTCCTCGAAGCGCGTCAGCACTTCCTGGGGCATGTACTCGGACCAGTTGTACAGATTGAGGACCTGGGGCTCCTCGGAACCGCAGGCCGACAGGCCCAGCGCCAGCGCGCCCGCCAGTGCGAGTTTCTTCATCGTTTGCTCCTTGTGAGTATCCATTGCGACAACATCAGCATCACCAGTGAAAACACCAGCAACAGGGTGCCCACGGCATTCACCTCGGGCTTGAGCCCCACCCGCACCAT
Source organism: Marinobacter lutaoensis (assembly GCF_001981305.1). Taxonomy (GTDB): domain Bacteria; phylum Pseudomonadota; class Gammaproteobacteria; order Pseudomonadales; family Oleiphilaceae; genus Marinobacter; species Marinobacter lutaoensis. The sequence goes on from NZ_MSCW01000002.1 coordinate 134,787, forward strand.
GGAATAGATGCGCAACGGCAGGATTTCGTAACTCGGACCGCTGACGAAGGTGCTCACCACCACATCGTCCAGGGACAGTGTAAACCCTAGCAGCCAGCCCGCCATCAACGCCGGCATGATCACCGGGATCAGTACCGTGCGGGTCATGGTGAAATCGCTGGCCCCCAGGTCCCGGGCCGCCTCCGGCAGGCGTTCATCGAAACCGCTGAGGCGCGCCATCACGGTGATCACCACGAACGGCAGGCAGAAGGTGACATGGGCCAGCAGCAGCGACACATAGCCCAGCTGGATGCCCACCAGCAGGAACAGCGCCAACAGGGAAATCGCCAGCACGATTTCCGGCGACATCATCACCACGAACAGCATGCCGTTGAGCACCTTCTTGCCGCGAAACCGGTACCGGTGCAGAGCCAGCGCGGTGAGCGCTCCGATCAGGGTCGACACGGTGGCGGCGGACAGGGCCAACCACAGGGAATTCCACATCGCCTGCACCATGGCGTGGTTGTTGAACAGGGACTGGTACCAGCGCAGGCTCAGCCCCCCCCAAGCGTAGCCGGTGCGGGAGTCGTTGAAGGAAAACACCACCAGCACCACGATGGGCAGATACAGCAGCAGGTAGACGGAGGCCAAGTAGGCCCGGGACAACCAGCGGGTCATGCCCCGCCCTCCTCACCGAGACGGCGCTTGCTGAGTTTGTGGGCGAACAGCAGGAATGCCATGGCCAGGGTCAGCAGAATGCTGGCGGCGGCGCCGAACGGCCAGTTGCGGGCATCCAGAAACTGGTTCTTGATGACGTTGCCCACCAACAGGTTGCGGGAGCCACCCAGGATGTCGGGTACGAAGAACAGGCCCATGGCCGGCAGCAGCACCAGCATCACCCCCGCCAGCACTCCCGGCAGGGTCAGCGGCACAATGACATGGGCAAAGGTGGCCCAACGCCCAGCCCCCAGGTCGTGGGACGCCATCAGCAGCTCCTCCCGCAGGTCATCGAACACCGAGTACAACGGCAGAATCATGAACGGCAGCAGCAGGTAGACCAGGCCGATGATGACCGCGCCTTCGGTGTACAGCAACTTCATCGGCTCGTCGATCCAGCCCAGCGCCAGCAGGGCGTTGTTAAGCAGCCCGTTGGTGGCGAGAATCAGTTTCAGGGCATAGGTGCGCACCAGGGAGTTGGTCCAGAACGGCACGATCAGCAGGAACACCAGCAGCACCTGGCGCTGCTTGCCGACCCGGGACAGCGCCCAGGCGAAGGGATAGCCCACCAGCAGGCAGGCCAGGGTCGTCATCACCGCCATGTACAGCGAGTGCAGGAACACCTCCAGGTAAAGCGGGTCCAGCAACTGGCGGTAGGCGTCCAGATTCAGTGGCAGGGACAGGAAACGGGCCGGATCCCGGCTCATGACGCTGGCCCCAACCACCAGCAGGTTCGGCGCCAGCACCAGGAACAACAACCAACCCCAGACCAGTATCAGCACCGCGGTTCGGAATGGCTGCTGCATGGGGCTAGGCTTCAACGGTGCGGTCCTCCGCCGGCGTCGGGTCCACTTCCTCGGGCAGCAGCCACTCCCAGCCGTCCACCCAGCTCACTTTGACCGGTTCGCCCAGCCGGTAATCGAAAGCCGGGTCGTCCTCGTCGAAGAACTCGCTGGCCAGCACTTCCGTGCCGTCGGCCAAGTGAATGACCGAATCCAGGGTGCTGCCCTTGTAGTTGCGCTCAACGATCTTGCCGGGCAGGCCGTCGGCATCGGCCGGGTCCAGCACCCGGATGTCCTCCGGGCGCAGCAACACGTGCAGACGCTGCCCCTCGGCAACGGCGAAGGTCGGCTTGCGCAGGGTGCGGGCGAGGCCCAGCACATCCACCCGCAGTTCATTCTCACCCACCGCGGTCACCGTACCGGGGAAAAAGTTGGTCTCGCCCACAAACCGGGCGGTAAACAGATTGGCCGGGCGCTCGTACACCTCCCGCGGCGTGCCCAGTTGCTGGATGCGGCCGTCCTTGAGCACCACCACCCGGTCGGACATGGACAGTGCCTCCTCCTGGTCGTGGGTAACGAACACGAAGGTGATACCCAGCTCACGCTGCAGGCGCTTGAGCTCCACCTGCATGGTACGGCGCAGTTTGTAGTCGAGGGCAGACAGGGGCTCATCCAGCAGCAGCACCTTGGGACGCTTGACCACCGCCCGGGCAATGGCCACCCGCTGCTGCTGCCCCCCGGAGAGCTGATGCGGCCGACGGTTGGCGTAGTCCTCCAGCTGCACCATGGCCAAGGCCTCGCGCACCCGCTGGCGGATTTCGTCCTTCGGCCGCTTTTCCATTTTCAGGCCGTAGGCCACGTTGTCGAACACCGACATGTGCGGGAACAGGGCGTAATGCTGGAACACCGTGTTCAAGGGCCGCCGCTCCGGCGGGGTGTGGGTCAGGTCGACGCCGGACAGGGTGATGGTGCCGGCGTCCGGCTGCTCGAACCCCGCCATCAGCCGCAGCAGGGTGGTCTTGCCGCAGCCGGACGGGCCAAGAAGCGTGATGAATTCGCCGTCGTAGATCTCCAGATCCAGCGAATCCAGTACGGTCTTGCCATCAAATTCTTTGCTGAGATGGTGCAGGGAAAGCAGTGTCTTGTTCATCGGCGCTGCCCACGAAGTGAGCGGCCTATTTTGCAAGAAACTGTCGCAAACCTAAAGGGGTGCGGGCTTCGGATTTTCCGGACGGTGCAAGCGCCCCGGCCCAGCAGGCCGGGGCCTGGGCGTCACTGGCCAGCGACGCTCTCCAGATAAGCCTTGTCGGAGATGTTGACCCAGGGACGGATCTGTTTCAGGTACTCGCGCTGGGAGGTGATGATGCGCTTGGCCATCGGGTCCTTCTCGGCGAACTCGTTCAGTAGCCGGTTGGTGGTCTCGCGCAGGGCCTGGATCACGTCCGGCGGGAACACCTTGTGCGTCACGTCGGGGTAATCCGCCTTCATGCGTGACCAGGCCACGCCGCTCTCATGCATGCTCTGGATGTACATATCGTAGGCAGCCGTGCGCATCGCCACCGTCAGGATCTGCCGGATGTCCTCGGGCAACCGCTCCCAGGTCTTCTTGTTGACCAGGAACTGGACCTCGGCGGACGGCTCCTGCCAGCCGGAGTAGTAGTACTTGGCGATCTGGTGGAAGCCCATGGGGAAATCCAGGGCCGGGCCGACCCATTCCACCGCGTCGATCACGCCCCGTTCCAGGGAGGTGTACAGCTCGCCCGGCGGCAGGTTGGTGACCGCCACGCCCAGCTCGCTCATCACTTCGCCGGCGAAGCCCGGCGTCCGCATTTTCAGACCCTTGAGGTCCTCCAGGGAGTTGATCTCCTTGCGGAACCAGCCGCCCATCTGGTTGCCGGTGTTGCCGCCCGGGAAGGACAGCAGGCCGTAGGGCTCATACACCTCCTGCATCAACTCCATGCCACCGCCATGATAGAACCAGGCATACATCTCCGGGGCGATCAGCCCGAACGGGATGGTGGTGAAGTACATGGCGTTGGGAATGGTGCCCTTGTAGTAGTAGGAGGCGGTGTGCCCCATGTCGTACTGACCATTGCGCACCAGGTCGAAGATACCGAAAGGCGCCTTGTGCTTGTTGGCGGCATCGATGCGCACCGTCACCCGGCCATCGGACATGGCCTCGGCCAGTTCGGCGAAGCGTTTGGTGGTGTCCCCCAGGATCGGGGAATTCGGGCCCCAGGTCTGGGCCAGTTTCAGGGTGTAGTGTTCCTCCGCCGAGGCCGAGAAGGACAAGGCCGCCAGCGCTAGCATACCCGCGGCAAGGAAGGTGTTTCGCAGACTCATTGTGTTGACTTCCGTTGTTATTGGTGGTGACTCCCGGTTGGAACCGGAGCCCCATCTTAGCATCATCACACCTTGAACTGACCAACCAGTTCGCGCAGGTTTTCGCCCAGGCGCGCCAGCTCGTGGCTGGCCTCGTTGGTCTGGGTGACCCCGGTGCCACTGCGCTGGGCCGCGTCGACGATGCGCACGACGTTCTGGTTGATTTCCTCGGCCACCTGGCTCTGTTGTTCCGCCGCGGTGGCGATCTGGGTGACCTGGTCGTGGATCTGGGTCACCGAGTTTTCGATGGTGCGCAACGCGTCGGTGGCGTGATTGATGCGTTCCACCGTGGCGTCGGAGCTCTTGCGGGAATTGTTCATGCGCTCCACCGCCGCCCGCGATTCGGCCACGAAGCCGTCGATCATTTCCCGGATCTGGTCGGCGGACTCGGCGCTGCGTTTGGCCAGTTGCCGGACCTCGTCGGCCACCACCGAGAAGCCCCGGCCGTGCTCGCCCGCCCGGGCCGCCTCGATGGCCGCGTTCAGGGCCAGCAGGTTGGTCTGCTCGGTGACGGCATGGATGACATCCAGCACGCCCTGAATCTCATCCGACTTTTCCGCCAGCGCGTCGATGGAGCGTGCGGTTTCCAGCATCTCCGACGACAGCTGGTTGACCGCACCCTGGGCGGCGACGATGGTGGCGCCACCCTCGCGGGCCATGCGATCGGCGTCGGACGCGGCGCGCTCGGCATCACTGGCGTTGCCCGCAATCTGCTGGATGGTGGCGGCCATTTCGTTGATGGCGGAGGCGATCTGGTCGGTCTCCGACCCCTGTTCCTCCACCGACTGGCGGGTCTCGTTGGCCACCGAGCTCAGCTCCTCGGCAGCGGACGCCAGCTGCTCGGTGGTCTTGCCGACCTCCCGCATGGTGTCCTGGATCTTCACCACGAAGTGGTTGAAACGCCGGCCAAGTTCGGCCAGCTCGTCGGTGCCATCCTCGGGCAGGCGCTGGCGCAGGTCGCCGTCACCGTCGGCGATGTCCTTCATCAGCTCCGACACCCGGTTGAGCGGCTGACTGACGGTACGCCCCACGAAGGCGCCGATCAGCAGGGACACGACAATGACCACGGCGGCGGTGAGCACGGTGGAGATCAGGGCATCCGCCATCGCCTCGTCGATCTCGGCCCGAGTGGCCGCCACTTCCGCCTCGATGTCGGTGACGTAGACACCCGCTCCGATCATCCAGTCCCAGCCGGGGATGACCGTGGAATAGGAGATCTTGGGCTCTTCCTTGCCGGAGGCCGGGTTGATCCAGGAGTAAGAATAAAAGCCGTCGCCCCCCGCCGCCCGGAACAGATCCGCCACCAGTTGGCGGACCTTCGGATGGGTGGTCGGGCCTTCCTTGGACGGGTCCGGCGCGTAGGCGAGATTGTAGACATCCCGGGTGTAGGCAAACACGTAGTTGGTCTTGTCGAAACGGATGGAGCGCAGACGCGAGGCGGCTTCCGCCTTGGCCTCCTCCTCGCTCAGATCCGGATCGTTCTTGGCTTCCAGCACCACCGCCTTGGCCGCTCCGACCAGGTCCTGAAGGCCGCGTTTGCGTGACTCGATCAGGCGGTCTTCCAGGCGCTGGAGCTCGGCCTGGCCGTTGGCTCGGATTTCACTGACGGTAATCCAGGACAGGACACCGGCGGTTAGGAGGACGGGCACCAGGATGGCCAGCAGCAGGCGGGTCCGAATGCGAAGGTGATTCAGGAAGCTCATAGGACCAATCTCTCAAAACTAATTATTGTGTGTTTGAATTATCCACGGAATTCGCCGGCGAACCGTTCCAGTTTGTAAAACGTCCGTAAACCACCCCGGGCGGGAGGACAGTCGCCACGAATCCGGTTAAGCTGTGCACAGCTCAGTTCGTCGCTGATTGCGTATCGACCGTTGCCGGAGAGACTTGAACGTCTTCCACGGACCCATTCATGAAGCAGCTGTTCCTGATCCGCCACGCCAAGTCCAGCTGGGACGATCCCCAGTGCCAGGACCGGGACCGCCCCCTCAACCCCCGGGGAGAACGGCAGCTGCCCCCGCTGGCACACGCCCTGGCCCACTGCGGCGCCTTCTCCGGCACGGTCTACGCCAGCGACGCGGTCCGCGCCCGTCGCACCCTCGAGGGCATCCTGCCCGGGGACCTGCCAGCACAGCGGGTGCAGGTGTGCCCCGAGCTTTACACGTTCGACTACCGGCGTCTATTACACTGGCTGCAGCGCCGGGACGATCCACAGGACACCCTGGCTCTGGTCGGCCACAACCCCGCCCTGCTGGAACTGGCCGCCACCCTGCTGGGCCAGCCGCTGGCAAAACTGCCGACCGCCAGCTTCGTCGAGATTCGGCTGCCGGTCTCCGCCTGGCGTGAGCTGGGCCCCGGGCAGGGCCGGCTGGAACGGCTGCTGACGCCCCGCGACTTCAGCTACGCCCAGTTCGCCCGCAAGCAACGCAAACATCCGGACAACCCCGGCAGCCTGCCCGCCACCCTCACCCACCTGCTGGCATGGATGCGCCGCCTGGAACCGGGCATCCGCACCGGCCTCGACGACGAGTTCCTGCACCAGTACCGGGTTGCCATCCGCCGCTCCCGCGCCCTGGCCGAGGCCCTACTGGACGTCACCCCCAACCCCACCCTGGCGCGATCGGTCCGCCATTTGCGCCAGCATGCCCGGGCGACGGGCCGGCTCCGAGACCTGCATGTTTTCCTGGCCGAACTGGCCACCTGGGACGACACCCGCGGCACCGCACCCCCGGCGCTGTCCGCCTGGCTCCGGGCCGAAGCCGACCGGGCACACCGGCGTTTCGTGCATCGGCTCGACGGCAGGCGTTACCATGACCATCTGGACGAATGGCAGCGCCTGATCGAATCGGGCCGCTTCCGCCGGCTGTCGGAACAGCTGGACGCCCGCGCCATCCGGCAGGCGGTGGCGCGCCGCATCCGCACGTTCAACCGGCACACCGTGGAACTGCTGCACACGGCGCCGGACGAAGACATCCATCGCCTGAGGAAACAGCTCAAACGCATCCGTTACCTGATGGAGCTGAACCCCGAGCACTGGCGGGACCGGCTGAAAGCACTCCGACAGCGCCAGGAGCTGTATGGCCGCTTCCAGGACCGCCACGTTCAGATTGAGTGGCTGGACAGCTTCCGGGCCCAGGCCCCAGCCAAGCTGGTGGCCGCGACGGCGCCTCTGAGGGGACGCCTGAGCCGGGACAAGACCGCCCTCCGGCGCCAGATTCTGGCCCAGGGAGGGTTGCTCTGAATCCGGACCGACACATACCGTAGTACCTTGAACCGCCGTACCCGACACTGGAGGACACACCATGAAAACCGCTCACGACCTGGTCGCCGAGGCCAAGCAGCACATTCAGGAGATCCCGCTGGCACAGGCCGAGGAGGCCATTCGCCAGGCCGACCTGTTGGTGGATGTCCGGGACCCGGACGAATACCGGAACAGCCACATCCCGGGCGCGATCAACATTTCCCGGGGCCTGCTGGAGTTCAAGTTCACCAACGATCCGTCCCTGGAAAACCGGGATCTGAACATCGTGCTCTACTGCAAGACGTCCGGACGCGCGGCGCTGAGCGCCAAGGCCCTGAAGGAGATGGGCTATCGCAACGTTCAGTCGATCGAAGGCGGCTTCGACGCCTGGCAAGCCGCCGGCAAGGCCACGGCCCAACCCGAACTGCCGGCCTTCGAGTAAGACTGGCACCGGCATCCCCGCAACGACACGCATCCCGTCACCACCATGGACAAGCGCATCCCCCTGCAGAACCTCCCGAACCGGGCCGACGGCCCCGAAGGCACCGTCTCCGACCAGGGGCTGCAGGCGGTGCTCGACAACCTGGATGCCCTGGTGTACGTGTCCGACCTGGACACCTACGAGCTGCTCTACATGAACGCCTACGGCCGCAGGATCTGGGGGGACCGGCAGGGGCAGAAATGCTGGCAGGTACTCCAAGGCAACGACGGTCCGTGCAGCTTCTGCACCAACTCCAAGCTGGTGGGCGCGGACGGCGAGCCGCGACCGCCCTACATCTGGGAGTTCCAGAACATTCTGGACAAACGCTGGTACCAGTGCCGGGACCGGGCCATCCGCTGGACCGACGGCCGGCTGGTGCGGATGGAAATCACCACCGACATCACCGAACGCAAGGAAATGGAGCTGGCGCTCAAGGCCGCGCACGCCAAGGCCCGGGCCGCAGCCCTGGAGGATGAACTGACCGGACTGCACAACCGGCGCGCGTTCTTCGAGCTGGGCAGCCAGATGCTCAAGCAGGCACGCCGGCGCCAGGCCCCCTTGGCCATCCTGATGTTCGATCTGGATCACTTCAAGGTGATCAACGACACCCACGGCCACGAAGCCGGCGACGCGGTGTTGCGCCGGGTCGGCCAGCTGCTGCGGGACCGGGTGCGTGAATCCGACATCGCCGCCCGCATCGGCGGCGAGGAGTTCGCGCTGCTGCTGCCGGACACCGACGAACGGGAGGCCACCGAGCTTGCCGACCGCATGTTGCGGCTGCTGCGGACCATCCAGGTCGATCACCGGCACAGCCTGATCCAGCCGACCGCCAGCTTCGGTCTGGCCATGATGGGCCCGGGCGAGCAGCATCTGGAACGGCTGCTGTCCCAGGCGGACCAGGCCATGTATCTGTCCAAGTCCCGGGGCCGGGACCGGCTCAGCCTCTACCCCGGTCCGTCGGCCGCCTGAGCGGGACGCTTAGGGGCGCCGGGTCACCGCCATGGTCAGGCGCGACACGCAGGTGGTCCGGCCCTGCTCGTCTTCCAGGCGGATGTCCCAGACCTGGGTCTTGCCACCAATGTGAATGGCGGTGGCGGTGCCGTACACCCAGCCCTTGCTGACCGGCCGAATGTGGTTGGCGTTGATCTCCAGCCCCACCGCCACCGTGTTCGGGTCACGCAGACAGCAGTTGGCGGCCATGCTGCCGAGGGTTTCCGCCAGCAGCACCGAGGCGCCCCCGTGCAGGATGCCGAACGGCTGCACGGTGCGCTCGTCCACCGGCATGCGCCCTTTCACGTAATTGTCGCCAACTTCCAGGTATTCGATGCCCAGATGCCCCACGGCGGTCTTCCGGCTGGCTTCGGTCATCTGTTCGATGTTCGGGGTAACGGTCCAGATTGCCATGAATAAGGGTTCTCCAAGGTGGAACTTTCTGTACGGTTGACTGTCCTCAGAAGTCTATACGGGTAGCATGCTCACCACCACGCTTTTGTCAGGGAGCTTACCGGGACATTCGTCCCAAACCATAAACCAGAGAGGGAACCATCATGAAACGATCCGGCATCGCGACCGCCTACACTTTTGCCGCCTGTCTCGCCTCGCCCGCGCTGGCGCAGATGAGCGTGGAGGACCAGATCGAAACGCGCCAGGCCGCCTTTCAGTTCGCGGCCTGGAACATGGGCAAGATCAAGGCTCAGGTGGTGGACGGCAGTGTCGCCTACAACCCCGAGCAGATGCAGGCGGCGGCCAACGCCGTGGCGGCGGTGGCGAACTCCGGGCTGGGCTCGCTGTTCGGCCCCGGCACCGGCATGGACCAAGCCGACGGCACCAAGCTGAAGCCGGCGTTCTTCGATGAGCCGGACAAGGCCCGCGAGATCGCCATCCGCTTCGCCCAGGAAGCCAGCAAATTGCAGGCAGTGGCACGCGCCGGTGACGCCGATGCCCTGGCCCAGCAGTTCCGCGCCGTGGGCCAGAGCTGCAAGGCCTGCCACGACCGCTACCGCGCCAAGTAACGGCGCGGCGCCATCCCGGTTACCAGCCCAGATCCTGGGGCGGGGGCGGAGGGGGTGGCAGCAGGCCGCCGGTGGCCAGCCAAAGCACACCGGCGGCCACCGCCACTGCGAACAGAAAAGCCTGGATTCCGCCGCCCTGGGCCTCCTCCGCCAGGGCGTCGGCCACCGGTTTCCAACCGGTGATCATGGGCCGCACCAGATTGTCTCCGCGAACCAGCCGGTAATACACCACCGCCAGCACATGCAGCGCCACCAGGCCGTACAGCAGCCACTCCGTGCCGTGGTGCCAGCGGGTCAGGCGCTCGCTCCAGTCGGACGATACCGCCGGGTACAGCGGCCCGTTGAAGGCAATGTCATCGCTGGCGAACAGCCCGGTCGTCGCCTGGAATCCGAACAGTCCGATCAGCGCCAGTACCGAAAGCGCCCCCAGCGGATTGTGGCCCACGCCCCGCCACTCTCCCCGCAAGTACCGGCGGATGGCTGCCGGGCCACGGACGAACTCGGCAAAACGGGCATGGGTCGAGCCCACCACACCCCAGACCAGCCGGAAACTGAGCAGAGCCACCACCATCAACCCGAAGCGCTCATGCCACGCCATCCAACCGGCCCCCAGCTTCGCCGTTACCACGGCTCCCACCACCGCCAACACCAGCAGCCAGTGACACAGACGGACCGGCAGATCCCACACCCGTATGGTTTTCATCACAACGCTTCCGACTCCATGTATTTCAAGACCAGGGCCTCGTAGGTCCCGTTCATCTCCAGCAGCTTCAGGGCGGCGCGAATATCCTCGGCGTAGCGGGCCGCCTCCGAGTGCCGGGACACGGCGATCCAGGACCGCTGGCCCGGCACAAAGAACGGCGACACCGACGCCGCCACGCCCTGGCGACGCAGGGTGTAGAGGCCGACCAGCTCCGGCGCGATCACCACGTCGACCCGGCCCCGGGCGAGCATCCGCGCAAGGTTATCATAACGGGCCGCCGACTCCTTGATCAGGTCCGGGTCCTGGTCGAAGCGGTTGAAATAGCGGGCCCCCTCCAGCACCCCGATCCGCTTGCCGTACAGATCCCCGTATCGCTCGATGCGATTGGCCTCGCCCAGATAAAAGAACAACCGCCGCTCCGGCGGAAAGGCGGCGGCCACGAACTCGAACATCGCCTCCCGCGAGGGGGTGCGCAACGGCCCCAGCATCACATCCACCTCGCCCCGCTCCACCATCAGCAGCACCCGCCGGAACGGGGCCTCGCGATAGCGCACCTTCCAGCCCAGGCGTTCGGCGATGGCCTCGAAGATATCCACGTACAGGCCACTGTGTCGGCCGCCCTCGACGATCCGGTACGGTGGCGCGTGATTGAGCCCTACGGTCACCGTCAGCGGCGGCACCGTCTCCGTGCCCTGCTGCGCGAGGCAGGGCAGGGAGAGGGTCAGAAACAGGAGGGGCATCAGTCGTGGCATGGCGGCGCGGGTGCTCGGACGGTCGGTGCGGGCGGTATCGCCGGCACCGGTTTACGGTCAGTATAGCGGGTTCGGCCGCCGGCGGCTTGAATCCACACCGGAGCGCCACCATTGCAAACGAAACGGGGCCTGCACCAGAGCAGCCCCGGGGAGCGTCGATCATGAACCTAGCCAATGCCACGCCGCAGGCGGCCCTGCTGGCAGACATTGTCGCCGGCAGCCAGCCGACCACCCTGGCCTGCTGTGGCGACACCGCCCGCTCGGTGGCCGAACCCTGGTGCCAGCGCCACCCCGACCGGCGGCTGCTCCGGCTGTCCGCCGACGCGCCGGACCTCGGCCTGCCCGGGGACCGCGTGCCGGATCTGGCCCTGGTCACCGAGACCCTGGAACGGCTGCCCCGGGAGACCGGAGCCCTGCTGCTGGGGCAGCTGCGCAACTACGGAACCCGGGAAATCGCGGTGCTGGTGCACGCCTCGGCACCCTGGACCTTCACCGACTTTCTCGGCCTCGGATTCCGGCGCCAAGCCCGGCTGCCGAGCGATCCGGACCTGACGCTGTACAGCTACAATCTCGACAGCTACAACCACACGCGGACCTGGAACAACCCGGAGCACTGGGCCAATCCGCACATGTGGGGCAAGGCTTGGTGGTGAGCCCCACCCCCGCTACCGTTGTCAGGCGCCCGGGTTTGCGCAATCATGCACCGACACCAACAGGAGGGAGGCGTCATGGCCCTGTTCAGCCAGAAACGCGCGGAACACGCGCTTGAGGCGGAGAGCCGCAAGGTCCACCGGGCCGATCTGGAAACCCTGCTGGAGCGCCAGCGTGCCATTGAAGCCAAGGTCAAGGCCAGCGGCCGGCTGAACCGCTTCGGCACCGACATTCGGCTGATGTTCTCGATGATCCGTGACTACTGGACCGGCCGCTACCGCAGCGTGCCCTGGAAGACCATCGCCGCGGTGGCCGGCGCCCTGCTATACGTGCTCAATCCACTGGACGTCATTCCGGACCTGATTCTCGGCTTCGGATTTCTGGACGACGCCGGCGTGGTGGCCCTGTGTCTGAAACTGGTGGAGTCCGACCTGCACCGCTACGCCGCCTGGAAGGAGCATCAGGAGGCGCACACGACAGACACCAATTGAACAAACGGTCGCCAGCGGGTAACCTCTGCTGCCAGCGCAACCCCTGGACCCACTCGATCCAATCCTCCGGAGACACCGTGGACTTCGCCACCCTGATCGGCCTTGTCGGGGCCATACTGCTGATCGCTTCGGCCATCATTCTGGGCGCCTCACCGGGGGTCTTCATCAACCCGCCGTCCCTGCTCATCGTCATCGGCGGCACGCTGCTGGTGGTGCTGTCGAAGTTTTCCTTCGCCCAGTTCTTCGGTGCCTTCAAGGCCGCCGTACGGGCCTTCAAGTTCAAGCTGCCGGAAACCCAGGCCAGCATCGAGGAGCTGGTGGACATCGCCAACGTGGCGCGCAAGGAAGGCGTACTGGGGCTGGAGGAGCGCGAGGTGAGCTCGCCGTTTTTGGCCCAGGGCATCCAGATGCTGGTGGACGGCCAGGATGGCGAGACCATCAAGCAGCTGCTCGGCAAGGAACGGCTGCTGACCCTGGACCATAACCGCTCCGGTGCCAAGGTGTTCACCGCCATGGCCGACGTGGCGCCGGCCATGGGTATGATCGGCACGCTGATCGGCCTGGTCCAGATGCTGTCCAACATGGAAGACCCCAAGTCCATCGGTCCTGCCATGGCGGTGGCCCTGCTGACCACGCTGTACGGCGCCCTGGTGGCCACCATGATCGCCACCCCGATTGCCGACAAGCTGTCCCTGCGGATGACCGAGGAAGCCCGCCAGCAGTCCCTCTACATCGATGCCCTGGTGGCGATCCAGGAAGGCACCAACCCACGGATCATCGAGCAGATGTTGTCCAGCTACCTGCCGCCCAAGGCGCGGAACAAGCTGGCCGAGGCGGAGGGCTGAGGCGGCGATGGACGAGTTGCCGGAAGAGGAGAAGCCCGGAATCCCCGCCTGGGTGGTCACCTTCGCCGACCTCATGTCCCTGCTGATGTGCTTCTTCGTGCTGCTGCTGTCGTTCTCGGAGATCGACGCCCAGAAGTTCAAGCAGATCGCCGGCGAGCTGTCCAAGGCATTCGGCGTCCAGCGGGAGGTACCGGCCCTGGAAATCCCCGAGGGTACCAGCCCGATTTTCGACCGATTCTCCCCGGCGCCGCCCGAGCCCACCGTGGTCAACCAGATCCGCCAGACGACCACCACCGAACAGCCGGAACTCCAGACCCTCAAGAGCCCGACCGAACAGGCCGTGGCCTCGGCCCTGCAGGAGAGCATGGACCAGCGCATGCAACGGATCGTGTCGGTCCTGGAGGACGCCATCAAGGACGGCCGCATCAACGTCAGCCAGGATCAGCGCCGGATCATCGTCCGGGTCGAAGAGCAGGGGTCCTTCCCCTCCGGCTCCGCCCAGATCACCTGGGAGTTCGAGGGTCTGCTGCTGGAAATGGCCGAGGTGCTGGCCAACATGCCGGGCACGCTGACCGTCGAGGGCCACACCGACGACGTGCCCATCCACACCGAACGCTTCTACTCCAACTGGGACCTGTCCGCCGCCCGGGCCGCCGCCGTGGCCAATGTGCTGCTGGCCCGGGACGGTATTGACCCCACTCGGCTGGAGGTCAAGGGCCTGGCCGACACCCAGCCCAGGGTTCCGAACGACTCACCGGAGCACCGCGCCAAAAACCGGCGCGTGGAGATCATCATCGACTTGTCCGGGCCGCTGCAGGAGGAGGAAATCCAGCTGCGTGAGCTGCTGAAAACCGCCCCGCCGGGCGATACCGGCGACGGGCTCAACGTAGACACCCACACCTCCGGGGATCTGCACTGGTAAGGCACCGGCCCGCCGACTTCACCAAATCGGTGCGCTCGCCCCAATATCGCACCCATAATGTGCGAAATTTCCAGGATATCCTCCGACGCCCGGGCCCATGCCCCCGCCAACCGCCAATCACGCCGACAATTGCCTCTTTTTGGAACATCTTTTGCTAACAATGCACCCCATCAAAGCATCAACGGCCCGAAGAGGCCGGAAAACCCCAGACTGGAGCCTTGCCCGTGGATATCACCAGTGCAGTACACACCCTCACTGAAAGCGCCAACACGCTGTTCATCCTGATCGGTGCCATCATGGTACTGGCCATGCACGCCGGTTTCGCCTTCCTCGAAGTGGGCACCGTGCGGCACAAGAACCAAGTCAATGCCCTGGTCAAGATCATGACCGATTTCGGCGTCTCCGCCGTGCTCTATTTCTTTGTCGGCTACTACATTGCCTACGGCAGCCACTTCATGACCGGCGCCGCCGAGCTGACCGCCAATAACGGCTACGAGCTGGTCAAGTTCTTCTTCCTGATGACCTTCGCCGCCGCCATTCCCGCCATCGTTTCCGGCGGCATTGCCGAACGGGCGCGGTTCTACCCAATGTTGGTGGCCTCCGGCCTGATCGTCGGCCTCGTGTATCCGTTCTTTGAAGGGCTGATCTGGAACGGCAACTACGGTTTCCAGAACTGGCTGGAGTCCCAGTTTGGTGCACCGTTCCACGATTTCGCCGGCTCCGTGGTGGTGCACGCCGTCGGCGGCTGGGTCGCCCTGGCCGCCATCCTGTTGCTGGGTGCCCGCAATGGCCGCTACCGCAACGGCAAGGTGGTGGCCTTCGCCCCCTCCAACATCCCGTTCCTGGCCCTCGGCGCCTGGATCCTGACGGTCGGCTGGTTCGGCTTCAACGTAATGTCCGCCCAGACCCTGGACGGTATCAGCGGCCTAGTGGCGGTGAACAGCCTGATGGCGATGGTCGGTGGCATCCTGGTGTCCATGGTACTGGGCCGCAAGGACCCGGGCTTTATCCACAACGGCCCGCTGGCCGGACTGGTGGCGGTATGCGCCGGCTCCGACCTGATGCACCCCGTTGGCGCACTGATCACCGGCGGAATTGCCGGCGCGCTGTTCGTGTATCTGTTCGAGTGGGCCCAGGCCCGGATCGAACGGCTGGACGACGTACTGGGCGTCTGGCCGCTGCACGGGGTCTGCGGCGTCTGGGGCGCCATTGCCTGCGGCATCTTCGGACAGCCCGGTCTCGGCGGCCTCGGCGGCGTCAGCCTCGGCGCCCAGCTGGCCGGCTCGGTGGCCGGCGTGGCGGTGGCCTTCGTCGGCGGCCTGGTGGTCTATGGCGGCATCAAGCAGGCGGTGGGCCTGCGCCTGAGCGACGAGGAGGAGTTCAACGGCGCCGACCTCAGCATCCATCGCATCGGCGCCAACGCCATCGACTGACCCCGCCCCTCTGGCCCGTCTTTTGCTATACCTAAGAGATACCGGTGCCATCCTTGCGGCACCGGTACCGGGCCAGAGGTGGAACCATGCTGATAGAACCGCCAGCCGAAGGGCTGTACGACGAACTTTTTGATTCCGACAACCGGGTGCGCCCCCACTGCCGCATGCTGGAGCAGTGGCTGATCCACAGCGACGAAGACCTGATCGCCGAAAAACGGCGCGAGGCGGACGTCCTGTTCCAGCGCCTGGGCATCACCTTCAATGTCTACGGCGAGGAGCTGGGGGCCGACCGGCTGATTCCCTTCGACCTGATTCCCCGGGTCATCTCCGCCGCCGACTGGCAGAAGCTTCAGGCCGGCCTGCGCCAGCGGGTCCAGGCACTGAACCGGTTCCTGTTCGACATCTACCACGATTACGACATCGTCCGGGCCGGGGTGATCAGCGCCGAGCAGGTGTTCGCCAACCCTCAGTACCAGCCGGGCATGCAACAGATGAAGTTGCCCCGTAACCTGTATGCCCACATCGCCGGCATCGACCTGATCCGCCACAACGACGGCGATTTCTACGTGCTCGAGGACAACCTGCGCTGCCCCAGCGGCGTCTCCTACATGCTGGAGAACCGGCGCATGATGATGCGCCTGTTTCCGGAACTGTTTGCACAAACCCCGGTGGCGCCGGTGGACCACTACCCCAACCTGCTGGGCGAAACCCTGCGCGCCGCCTCCCTCAAGCCGGATCCCACGGTGGTGGTGCTGACGCCCGGGCGCTTCAACAGCGCCTACTTCGAACACGCCTTCCTGGCCCGGCAGATGGGAGTGGAGCTGGTGGAGGGACCGGACCTGTTCGTGCGCGACAACCGGGTGTTCATGAAAACCACCATCGGCCCGCAGCAGGTGGACGTCATCTACCGCCGCATCGACGACGATTTCCTCGACCCGCTGGCCGGCAACCCGGACTCGCTGCTCGGCGTGCCCGGGCTCTACGCCGCCTACCGTTCCGGCCACGTGGTGCTGGCCAACGCCATGGGCACCGGCGTGGCCGACGACAAGTCGATCTACCCCTACGTGCCGGACATGATCCGCTTCTACCTCAACGAGGAACCGATCCTGAAGAATGTGCCGACCTGGCAGTGCCGCAAGGAAAAAGACCTGCAGTATGTGCTGGAACACCTGGAGGAACTGGTGGTCAAGGAAGCCCAGGGCGCCGGCGGCTACGGCATGCTGATCGGTCCCAAGGCCAGCCGGAAAGAACTGGCCACCTTCCGTGCCCTGCTCAAGGCCAAGCCTGAAAATTACATAGCCCAACCCACCCTGAGCCTGTCCACCTGCCCCACCTTCGTCAACGACGGCATCGCGCCGCGCCACCTGGACCTGCGCCCGTTCGTGCTGTCCGGCAAGAAAATCCAGATGGTGCCCGGGGGTCTGACCCGGGTGGCCCTCAAGGAAGGGTCGTTGGTGGTGAACTCGTCCCAGGGCGGCGGCACCAAGGACACCTGGGTACTGGAGGATGACCGATGCTAAGCCGAGCCGCCGCCAGCCTGTTCTGGATGGCCCGTTACCTGGAACGGATGGAAATCCAGGCCCGCCTGCTGGACGTCAGCCTCACCATGGCGCTGATCGACGTGCCCGAGGACCGGGAGGAGCAGCTCTCCGTGCCGCTGCTGGTGTCCGGGACCCGGGATCAGTTCTGGCAGTTCCACGACGAGGTCACGCCACAGCGCCTGATCGACTTCCTGCTGCTGGACGACCGCCACGACGCCAGCGTGTTCAGCATGATGCGGCACGCCCGCGACAACGCCCTGCACGTGCGGGGCAACCTCTCCTCCGATGTCTGGGAAAGCATCAACCGGACCTGGCTGGAACTGAAGGACCTGAGCCGCAGGGGCGTGCGCGAATCCAACGCCAGCTCGGTGTTCGACTGGGTGCGTGAGCGTTCGCACACCTTCCGGGGTGCTGTCTACGGCACACTGCTGCGCAACGATGCCTTTCATTTCCTGCGGCTGGGCACGTTCATCGAGCGCGCCGACACCACCGCCCGGGTGCTCGACATCCGCCATGTCATGGCTACCCAGTCGATGGCGGAACACTCCACCCGCAGTTTTTTCGAATGGACCGCGCTGCTGCACTCCCTGGCGGCCTTCGAAGCCTACCAGAACACCTATGGACACAACCTGGAACCGATGAACGTGGCCGAGCTGCTGGTGCTGTCGGCGGACGTGCCCCGTTCGCTGCACAGCGGTCTGAAGGAGATTTCCAGCCTGCTGGAGCAGGTGGAAAGCGGCCGGGCGCAGCGGGCAAGGCGACTGGCCTCCAGCCTGTACGCCAACATCCGTTACGGCGACCGGGACTACATCGCCGAGCGCGGCCTGCACAGCTATCTGGTGGATTTTCTTGGGCGAATTCAGCACATCGCCGACCAGATCCAGAAAGACTACATGGGATGGTAGGATGAGACTCCATATCAAGCACAATACCAACTACACCTACGAAACGCCGGTGCAAAACAGCATCCAGTACCTGCGCCTGACCCCCCGCAACACCCCTCAGCAGCGCATCCTGGAATGGACCCTCACCACCCCCGGGGAAACCAGCCAGATGACCGACGGCTTCGGCAACCTGGTAACCGTGATGACCCTAGACGAACCGGTCAGCGACATCACCCTGACCGCCGAGGGCGTGGTGGACCTGACCGGCACGCCGCTGACCCGGGACGACACCCCGTTCCCGCCCCAGGTCTTTCTCAGACACACGCCGCTGACCGAAACCAGCCCTGCGATCCGGGCCTTCGCCAGCCGCTACAGCCCGCACAAGCGCAGCCTGCTCAAGCTGATGAAGGACCTGCGGGACCATGTCCGCTTCAACCCCGGCGCGACCACCGTTACCCACACCGCCGCCGAGGCGTTCGAGCTGCAGGCGGGCGTGTGCCAGGACCACACCCACATTTTCATCGCCTGCTGCCGGCACATCGGCGTGCCGGTGCGCTACGTCAGCGGCTACATTCATTCCCAGGGGGACGAGCACCTGGCCACCCACGCCTGGGCCGAGGCCTGGCTGGGGCGCAGCTGGCACACCTTCGATGTCGTCAACACCCTCAGCGTTGCGGAGAGCCACATCAAACTGGCCACCGGCCTGGACTACCGCGACGCCGCGCCGGTGCGGGGCGTACGCAGCGGGGGCGGCACCGAGCATCTGGACACACGGGCCTGGGTGACGCAACCGGGCGACAACCAGTAGGCGGCAGGCCGGCGAAAAAAACGCTCACGACGCGCGCCGGTTGGCAGTAGACTACGCTGCAACACAGTGCCTGCAGGAGGGCCTTCATGACCTATTGCGTAGCCATGCGACTGGCCGAGGGGCTGGTATTCGCGTCCGACTCCCGCACCAACGCCGGGTTCGACCAGATTTCCACCTTCCGCAAGATGCACGTGTTCGAGAAACCCGGCGAGCGGCAACTGGTGCTGCTCTCCGCCGGTAACCTGGCCACCAGCCAGAGCGTCATCAGCCTGCTGGAGCGCCGGGCCGGTTCCGGTGACAGCAATCTGATGAACACCCAGAGCATGTTCGAGACCGCCGAGCTGGTGGGCCAGACCATTCGCGAGGTGACGCGCCGCGACAACCCCAACGGTGCCATGAGCCACGTCGATTTCAGTTGCTCGCTGATCCTGGGCGGTCAGATCAAGGGCGAGGCACCGCGACTGTTCAACATCTACCCGGAAGGCAACTTCATCGAAGCCACCGAGGAAACCCCCTACTTCCAGATCGGTGAGTCCAAATACGGCAAGCCCATCCTGGACCGCATCATTCACTACCGCCTCTCTCTGGAGCGGGCCTACCAATGCGCCCTGATTTCCTTCGATTCCACCATGAAGAGCAACCTGTCGGTGGGCATGCCGCTGGACATCGCCCTGTACCGGCGCGACCAGCTCACGCTGTGGTTCCGCGACCGGGTCACCGACCAGAGCGAGTACTTCCTCCAGCTCCGGCAGCAGTGGCATCAGGGGATCCAGTCGCTGTTCGCGAGTCTCGACCCGCCCGACGTGCCCTGAACCCCTCCAGCCAGGACAGCAGCGCCGGAATCACCAGCAGCACCAGCAGCGTCGACAGGCCCAGGCCAAAGGCGATGGAGGTGGCCATGGGAATCAGGAACTGCGCCTGCAACGAGGTCTCGAACAGCAGCGGCAGCAGGCCGCCGATGGTGGTCAGCGAGGTCAGCAGGACCGCCCGGACCCGCTGCACCACCGCCTCGTTCAGGGCCTCGGTGATGCCCAGGCCGTGCTGCCGCTGCTGACGGTAGAAGGCCACCAGAATGATGGCGTTGTTGACCACGATGCCGGACAGGCCAAACAGACCGAACAGGGACAGGATGGTCAGCTGCAGCCCCATCAGCCAGTGCCCCAGCAGCGCGCCCACCAGGGCGAAGGGGATGATCGCCATGACGATCAGCGGCAGGCTCCAGGATGCGAAAATCCAGGCCAGCACCACATACATCAGCGCCAGGCCAATGACCAGCCCGGTCTTCATGTCGGCCAAGGTGTCCCGCTGGTCCGCCGCGCGCCCCTCGAAGCTGTAGCGCACGCCATACCGGCGCGCAAGCTCCGGCAATACCGAGGCGTCCAGGCTGGCCAGGGTCTGGTCGCTGGTGGCCAGCCGGGTGTCCAGCGCCGAGCTCACCTCCACCGCCAGCCGGCCGTCGGCGTGGCGCAGGGCCTGGAAGCCCTGGCGGTGATCCAGCGCCATGACCTGGGCCAGCGGCACGAAGCGGCCGTCCGGCACCCGTACCGTCAGGCGTGACAGGGTCGACAACCGTTCCCGCTCCGCCCGCGGCAGCATCACACGCACCTCCACCTCGTCACGACCGTCCTGATAGATCTGGGCCACCCGGCCATCAAACGCCGCCCGCAACTGGCGGCCGAGGTCCTCGGTGCTCAGCCCCAGGGCCTCGCCGTAGGGACTGACTTGGTAAATCAGCTGCTCCCGGCCCCAGGGCATGTCGTCCTCCACATCCAGCACCCCCGGCAACGTAGCCAAGGCCTGGGCCAGCTCGTCGGCGGCCTGCTTCAGGGCCGTCGCGTCCTCGCCGGTCAGGCGCACGTTCACATCCCGCCCCGGCGGCCCGGCCTGACGTTCCGACAGCGTCAGGGTATCGATGCCCGGCGGCAGGACCAGCCGGCGCCGCCACTCCCGGATGAACTCCGGGTTTCGGACCGAGCGCCGGTCCGAGGGCACCAGCTCCACCAGCATCGAACCCAGTTCATCACCGCTGCGGCTGCTGCCCTCGGCGCCCTGGGTCGCCCCCTGAGTGGTCACCGCGTGCCGGATCAGGCCCCCCCCCAGGGCCTGTTCCGTCTCGTTCAGGGTGCGCTCCATCTGGCGCAGAAACGCCGCCACCGTACGCCGATCGGTACCGGCGACGAAACTGGCGTTGGCGTAGAGCACCGACGGCTCCGGAGTGGGAAAGAAATTGAAGCCGAGGCGACCGCCGGCCAGCAGGCCCAGAGTCACCGCCGACAACGCCAGGGCACTGGCGACGGTGATGCCCCGATGAGCCAGGCTGAGTGCGGACAGGCGCCGGAACGGTCCGTCCCGAAAACGGTCGAAGCCCTGTTCGAAGCGCCGGCGCCAGCGGGCCACCCGGCCGCTTCGATCGCCGCGGCCAGGACGGAAGGCATGGCGCAGGTGCGCCGGCAGCACCACGAAGCATTCCAGTAGCGACGCCGCCAGCACGCAGATCATCACCAGCGGGATGTCACCGAGGATGTTGCCGATCACACCGCCCACCACCAGCAACGGCATGAACGCCGCCACCGTGGTCAGGGACGAGGCCAGAACCGGCCACACCATGCGCTTGGCCGCCCCCTCCGAAGCGTACAACGGGTCCTCGCCCATGCGGGCGTGGGCGTCGGCATCCTCGCCCACCACGATGGCATCGTCGACGATCACCCCCAACGCCATGATCAGGGCGAACAGCGAGATCATGTTGATCGAGCCGCCCATCAGCCACAACACCGCCAGCGCCGCCAGAAACGCGGTGGGAATGCCCACCGCCACCCACAGGGCCACCCGCCCGGGCAGAAACAGGTACAGCAGGCAGACCACCAACACCAGGCCACTGAGGCCGTTTTTCAGCAGCAGCGAGATGCGGTCGTCGAGCAGCTGCCAGGTTTCATCGTAAACCTCCAGGCGCACCGACGGCGGCAGCACCGGCCGGGTGTCCCGCAGCCAGTCCTCCAGAACCCGGGCGGCGACCAGGGAGTTGCCGTTCTCCGCCCGTTGCAGCAACAGCTCCACCGCGGGCTGGCCGTCCCGTTCCAGGGTCGTCTGCCCGTCCCGCGCCTCCTGGCGGATGATGGCGATGTCGCCCAGGCGTACCCGCGCCCGTCCATCGCTGAGCACCGGGATACTCTCGTAGGCCTGGGGACTGCGCCGCTGCGCCACCGAGCGCAGCTCGCGGGTGGCGTCCTGCTGCGCCAGCAGGCCCGCCGGCAGGTCCCGGGAAATGGCCGCCACCCGGTCGGCGATCTGCGCCAGTGACAGGTTCAGGCTTTCCAGTCGCGCCACCGGCACCTCGATGCTGATCTGCTGTTCCGGCACGCCCCGAATCGTCACCCGGTCGATGCCCCGCTCCAGCAGGTCGGTCTCGTACTGGTACGCCAGCTGTCGCAGTTCGTCGCGCGCCACCGGGCCGTACAGCAGCACCCGGGCCACGGGTTCATAGCGGGCCACCCGGGCCACCTGCGGCGGCTCCGCCTCCGCCGGCAGGTTGGTGAATTCATCCACCTGCTGGCGCACGTCGTCCAGGGCCTGGATCGGGTCGGTCCCCTCGTGGAACTCCAGGGTGATGGCGGACACCCCCTGGGCGGAGGTGGAGGTCATCCGCTTGAGGCCGTCGAGGCTGCGCAGACGCTGCTCCAGGGGATCGGTGATGCCCTGCTCCACATCCTCGGCGGCAGCCCCGGACCAGAGCACCCGGACGCTGACCACATCCAGGGCGAAGGTGGGGAAAAACTGGATGTTCATCCGGTTCAGCGCCAGCACGCCGGCCAGCACCATGACCACCATGACCAAGTTGCCGGCCACCCGGTGATGAACGAAGAAACCGATCACGCCCCTACGACGCTTCATGAGCCCGGCTCCGGTTCCACCGCATCCACCTTCAGACCGGTAACCGCATTGGGCAAGTGGGTGACCACCAGCCGCTGGCCCGACGCCAGCGACGGGCCGGCAATCAGCAACCACGGGCTGCCGTCCGGCCGCCGGATCTCGCCCACCCGCTCCACGGCGACGCGGCGCAGGCGCTGCTGATCATCCACCAGGTAGACCCGATCGGCGCCGTACAGGGCACTGAACGGCACCGCCACCGTGTCGGCCCGGGCCGGCCGCTGCAGCAGGATCGGCAGCAGCGCCCCGGGACGGGGGCGTCCCGTGCCGGGCATCAGGCGCAGGATGGCCTCGGTGCCGGCCGGGCTGGCTTGGCCGGAGAAGCGGACCAAACGAAACCGGTAACCGCCCTCGGTGGCTTCCGCCCGCAATTCCGCGCCCGCGGCCAGGGCCTGTTCCAGCTCCGGACGGTAACCTTCCGGCACCAGCGCCCGAAGCTCCAGGCCGTCCTCCGGGTAGAGGGTCAGCAGCGGGGCGTTCCGTGCCACCTGATCCCCCGGCGCCACCCGGATATCGGTCACCACACCGGCAAACGGTGCCAGGACTCGGGCCCGATCGGCATCACGGCGGACCGTCGCCCAATTGGCACGGGCCTGCGCCAGCCTCGCCTCCAGGCTGGCCATTCGGGCCGGATGCTCATCAATCGCCCGCTGCCGGGTACGGACGGTCAGCTCCGCTCGGGCCAAGGCATCGGTGGCCGCCTCCAGGCTCTCCCGCGATGCCAGGTTACGGGCCAGCAGCGACTCCAGCCGTTGGAACTGGCGCCGGGCGTTGGCGAGGATGGCCTGCTCACTCTCCAGTGCCCGCAGATCGCTGCGGTGACGAACCGACTCGGCCGCGATCTGCGCCTCCAGATCCGCCACCTGGGCCTCGGCCTGGTGCAACAGGGGCGTGACATCCTCCTCCGACACCGCCACCAGCAGCGCGCCGGCGGCAACCGTGTCACCTTCCCGCACCGGCCGCTCGGCGACCCGGCCGGCCAGGCTGGCCACCACCGTCAGCTGGTCCGGGGCCACCACTTCCCCATACAAGGGCAACACCGGGGTATGCCGCGCCAGCGTCAGGGTCTGGACCCCGACCCGCCAGCTGCGCTCGGCCGGCTCCGCGTCCGGCGGCTCCGGCCGGGTCAGTCTGAGCAGCAGGAAGCCGGCCACGCCAGCCGCAAGAATCAACAGGGGGAGCCATCGTTTCGCCATCGTCGACATGTTCGGTCATGCATCCATGAGGGACAGGGAAAGTGATTGAAACTACTATACAATCTGAAGTCGTTTTCGGATCGCACCCGCATCCGCAAAGGCCATTCACGCACGGGGAGCCGGGAACCCATGGCGGCACACGATCATCTGCTCATGTTCAACGTCACGTTGCTGAACATCACCATCGTGTGCACCGTTGTCATCATCCACAACGAAGCCCTGCTGCGGCTGAGTTCGATTCTCTCCCGGATGCGCCAGAACCAGCACTTCCGGCTGATCGTCGCGGTGCTCGGCTGCCTGACCGCGCACGCCCTGGAAGTCTGGATCTTCGGTTCCGCCTACTATTTCATGCACCATGCCGACGGCTGGGGCACCCTGGTCGGCACCTTCAGTGGCAGCCTGCTGGACTGCGTCTACTTTTCCTTCACCACCTTCACCACCCTGGGCTACGGCGACATCGAAGCCCTTGGCCCGCTGCGGTTTCTGACCGGCATCGAGGCGCTCACCGGCTTTGTCCTGATCACCTGGAGCGCCTCGTTCCTGTACGTCGAGATGCAGCGCTACTGGCCCACCCGGTAACGGAACTATACCCGGCCGCGCCGGGCCAGGGCGTAATACAGCAGCGGCACCACCAGGATGGTGAACAGGGTGGACAGCGCCAGGCCGAACACCAGTGAGATCGCCAGGCCGTTGAAGATCGGGTCGCTGAGTATGAAGTACGCCCCCACCATCGCGGATATGGCGGTCAGCGCGATCGGCTTGATCCGCACCGCGCCGGCCAGGATCACCGCCTCCTCCAGCGACACCCCCTCATCCAGCCGCTGGCGGATGAACACCACCAGCAAGATCGAGTTGCGCACGATGATGCCAGCCAGGGCGATCATGCCGATCATGCTGGTGGCCGTGAACTCCCGCCCCAGCAACGCATGGCCGGGCATGATGCCGATCAGCGTCAGGGGAATCGGCGCCATCACGATCAGCGGCATCAGGTAGGAACGGAACTGGGCCACCAGCAGCACGAAGATCATAAACACCCCGACGCTGTAGGCCGCGCCCATGTCCCGGAAGGTTTCATAGGTGATCTGCCACTCACCGTCCCACTTCAGGGTGCCCTTTTCCGGCAGGGGCGGCTGGCGGATGAAGTGCTGCTCCGGCGCCGCCGGATCCTCCTTCAGCCGCTGCACCATGGCAAACATGCCGTACAGGGGGGAGTCCACCGCCCCGGCCATGTCGGCGGTGACGTAGGTGACCGGCAGCAGGTCCTTGTGGTAGAGGGCACCGAGCCAGTCCGCCTCCCGCACCTCGGCAACACTCGCCAGAGGCACCAGGGTGCCCTCCCGGCTGCGCACCGGCAGCGACAGCAGCGCCGCCGGCTGGGCCTTGTCGCCTTCCGGCAGCACCAGACGAATCGGCACCGGGTATTTGGCCTGTTCATCGTGCAGGTAGCTCACGCCCGCGCCGGCCAGGGCGGTTTGCAGGGCGCTGACCACCTGGGCCTGGGAGACCCCCAGGCGCGCCGCCCGGGCCCGGTCCACCACCACCCGCCACTGCCGGGTGGGAGCCTCCAGGGAGGTGTCGATGTCCACCAGGCCGTCGACCCGGCGCATGCCCTCGGCCACCCGCTGGGCCAGTTCCGCCCGGCGCTGGTCATCGGCGGCGTAGACTTCAGCCACCACCGGCGACAGCACCGGCGGCCCTGGCGGCACTTCCACCACCTTCACCGTCGCGCCGTGGCGTTCGGCGATGGCGGTGAGTGGCGCGCGCAGGGACTGGGCGATGTCGTGGGACTGGCGTTGCCGGGCCTCGGCCGCCACCAGGTTGACCTGGATATCACCGTGGTAGGGGTCGCCGCGCAGGTAATACTGGCGCACCAGGCCATTGAAGTTGATGGGTGAGGCGGTGCCGGCATAGGCCTGCCAGTTGGCCACCTCCGGCACGGTTTCCAGGTAGTGCCCCATGGCCAACAACACCCGCTGGGTCTGTTCCATCGGGCTGTCCTCGGGCAGGTCCACCACCACCTGCAGCTCGGACTTGTTGTCGAATGGCAGCATCTTCAGGATCACCGCCTGGAACACCGGCAGCGCCGCCGCCAGGACGGTCAGCGCCACCACCGCCAGCGCCAGCAGCCGGCGTCGCCAGGCATGCTCGCCCAGGAACGGCGACAGCAGGGCCCGGAACAGCCGCAGTGCCCGCGGGCTGACCCCCTCGGCCCCGGCCGCTCCGTCCCCGGCCGGCGGGTGCGGCTCCGGGCGCAGCAGGCGCAGGGCCAGCCAGGGTGCCACGACAAAGGCAACAATCAGGGAAATCAGCATGCCGGCGGAGGCGTTGATCGGGATCGGGCTCATGTAGGGTCCCATCAGGCCGGTCACGAAGGCCATCGGAATCAAGGCGGCCATGATGGTCAGGCTCGCCATGATGGTGGGCGAGCCAACCTCATCCACCGCCACCGGAATCATCTGCGCCACCGGACCACGGCTGCCCTGGATACGCCGGTGGATGTTCTCCGTCACCACGATGGCGTCATCCACCAGAATGCCAATGGAGAAGATCAGGGCAAACAGCGAGACCCGGTTGAGGGTGAAGCCCCAGGCCCAGGAAAACACCAGGGTGAGCAGCAGCGTCACCAGCACCGCCACACCGACAATCAGTGCCTGCCGCCAGCCCATGGCGGCCAGCACCAGCAGCATCACCGCCAGGGTCGCCGATACCAGATCGGTGATCAGTTTACGGGCCTTGTGGGAGGCGGTTTCGCCATAGTCCCGGCTGACCAGCACCTCGACGTCCAGCGGCAGCGCGCGGTTGCGCAGACTGTCCAGCCGCTCGCGGATGGCGCGGGTGATCTCGATGGCATTCTCGCCCGGCTTCTTGGCCACCGCCAGGGTCACCGCAGGATAGACCCGGTCGGCGCCCGGGACCGGCTGGCCGTCCGGGCCAAAGCCGATCAGCACGCTCTGGTCCGGTACCGTGCCACCGCGACGCACCTCGGCCACGTCGTCCAGGTGCACCGCCGCGCCCTCGTGCATGCCCACCACCAGCCGGCGCACGTCCCCGACCGTTGCCAGCAGGGTGCCGGCCTGGACCGGGATCGACAGGTTGTCCCGGGTCACCCGGGCCTCCTGACTGCTGGCGTTGGCGGCCTGCAGGGCATCGCGCAGGTCGTCCAGGGTCAGGCCGAAACCGGTCAGCAGGGCCGGGTCCAGGCGCACGTCCACCCGGTCCGGAATACCGCCGACAGTGTACACGTCACGGGTGCCCGGTACCCGCTTCAGGGCCACTTCCAGCATATGCGCCAGGCGGGTCAGTTCCTCACCGGCCAGGCGGTTGCCCGGATCGTACAAGGTCAGGGTCATCACCGGCACGTCGTCGATGCCCCGGGGCTTGACCAGGGGCTGGCTGGCCCCCAGATCCGAAGGCAGCCAGTCCTGATTCGAGTACACCTGGTTGTACAGCCGCACCAGCGCCTCCCGGCGCGACACCCCCACCTCGAACTGCACGGTGATCACCGCCTGGCCCTGGCGCGACACCG
This sequence comes from Marinobacter lutaoensis, assembly GCF_001981305.1. Lineage (GTDB taxonomy): Bacteria > Pseudomonadota > Gammaproteobacteria > Pseudomonadales > Oleiphilaceae > Marinobacter > Marinobacter lutaoensis. Next base: position 162,057 of record NZ_MSCW01000002.1, read on the forward strand.
AGTACACGTGCTCGACCCCCTGGATCTCGCTCATCACCTGCTCGGCCGGCGTGGCGATCACGCTTTCCACCTCCCGGGCGCTGGCGCCCGGGAAACTCACCAGAATGTCGGCCATGGTGACGTCAATCTGGGGCTCTTCCTCCTTCGGGGTGACCACCACCGCCAGCACCCCCAGCACCACAGACAGCAGGATGGCCAGGGGCGTCAGTCGGCTGTCCTGAAACACCCGGGCGATGGCGCCGGAGGGCCCGACCCGGGCCGGCGTCCCGCTCACTGGTCTGCCTCCGCGCCGGCGGGCAACGCCAGCCACCCGGTGCCCACCAGCGCCGAGGGGTTGATCACCACCCGTTCGCCCTCGTCCACCCCGGCCAGGATTTCCAGCCGGTCACCGTCGCGCACCCCGGGACGAACCTGGCGCAGGCGCGGCCGGTCGCGATCGTCCAACAGCCACAGGGCCCGCAGCTCGCTGCGCTGGATCAGACTGGTCGCGGGCACCCAGAGAGTATCCCGCTGCGCCACCGGGACCCGTACCTTGACCAGCATGCCCGGGAACAACGAGCCGTTCGGCTCGGTCAGCGGCATGCGCAGGCGGAAGGTGTGGGTCGCGGGATCGGCGTAGGGATAGAAGGTCATGGCGCCGGTTTCCAGCACCCGTCCATCGGACAGGGTGACAGTGGCCCGGCGCTGGGAGCGGGCCAGGTCGGCGTACTTCTGGGGCAAGTCCACCACCACCCGCAGCTGCTCCAGGGACAGGCCGCTGAGTAAGGGCTGGCCGGGGCTGACGGCTTCGCCGATCTCGACATGCCGCTCGGTGAGGATGCCGCCGTAGGGGGCCGTGATGCGGGTATAAGCCAGCTGTTTCTCGGCTTCGGCCACCGACGCCTCGGCGCGCGCCACCCGGGCCTCTGCCGCCGCCAGGTTGTTGCGGGCCTGATCAAACTCCTGCTGCGACACCAGCCCCCGCGCGTGCACGGATTCGATGCGTTCGAACCGCTGACGGGCGTCCGCCAGCCCGGCCCGGGCTTCTTCCAGAGCCGCCTGGGCCTGGTTCAGGCGGGCCTGCTGCTCGCTGTCCTCCAGCTGCACGATCAGCGCCCCGGCCGGTACCGAGTCGTCGACATCGTAGGGCAGAGCCTGGACGGTGCCGCTGGTCTGGGCGGAGACGGTACTCTGCTGGACCGCCTCGATGAGGCCATCCAGCAGCAGAGTTTCCTCCGCCGGCGCTCGCGTCACCGGCACCACCGACAGCGCCGGCTCCCGGGCCGATGCCTGGGTTGCGAGCAGGCTCGCGGCCAGGGCCGCGAGCGCGAGGACACCAGGACGGATACCCATGGTCATAATTCCTTTTGGCTATTTCGTTATAACAGCATAATACAGAGGTTTCCCCCAGCGCGCATGGCCGGCGTCCGCAAAACGGCGTCTGCGCCGGTAAGCATCGTCCACGGCCGGTACCGGCGCCAGAAACGTTCATCGCGATTTACCGGGAAAGGCGGCTTTTTTCTGGTTCATCATCTCAGGCGCCCCCTGAGCTTCGGGCAGCACCCCTCCCCGACAGGTCATCGTCAGGTGACAGTCCGGCCGGACTTTTCTATCATAGGTGCCGACTGCAAGACCCATGTAAGGACGCATCATGGACATCAGGACCGATGTCAGCCAGCGCAGCGCCAACGCTGCCGCGGAAGCCCCCGCCCCGGTTCACATGACACATCGGGAGGGCCGCTGATGGACCGTTCAACCCCGTTGCCCTTCGAACCCAACACCACGCCACTGGGCCGGTACGGCGCA
>NZ_MSCW01000020.1 GCF_001981305.1 Marinobacter lutaoensis
CTCTCCATCGACGGTCAGGTGCCGGCTGCCCCGGATGTGGTCGAACCGGTTCCCGGCCACCGTCAGGTGGCTGTCATGACCTATGCACTCGGTGCGGTCGTGACCGGTGTCCAGAACCAAGTCCCTCTGGGCGTGCAGGTACACCTGCTCTCGCCCCGACTCGTCCTCGAAACTCAGCTCGTTGTTGCCCTCCCCCTTGTGGCTCTTGCTCCGCAACACGGTCCGGGTCTTGTGCTCCGGCAATGGGTACGGCGGCGGATGGCCGGCGTGGTAGGTGCACCCGGTGATGATCGGCTGGTCCGGGTCGCCGTCCAGAAAGGAGACGATCACTTCGTGCCCGATCCGGGGCAACGCCAGAAAACCATACTGGCCACCCGCCCAGCCCTGGCTCACCCTCAGCCAGGCACTGCTGTGCTCGTCGTTCCGGCTGTACCGATCCCACGGGAACCGGACTTTGACCCGGCCATGGGCGTCGCAGTGGATTTCCTCGCCCTCGGGGCCGGTGACCCTCGCCACCTGGGGCCCGTCCATCACCGGCCGGGGGCGCGGCCGGGGCCGCCAGGGCACCTCCGCCGGAACCGCTTCGAAGCGGTTGTGGTAACGGGTGGCCCCCGCCCCGCCTTCTTCTTCCAGCGCCTGGGGCTGCTGGCCCTGGTGCCGCACCGCCACCAGCAGCCAGTCCCGGTTGCACTCCGGCCGGTCGTGCTCGGTCAGGGCCACCCGGGCCCCAGCGGTGAAGTCCGGCCGCCGGCTGCGGCCCTCGGCCACGCAGGCGTCGTTGCGCAGGGCCTCCAGACGGCGGCGGCTGAACACCCGGCCCCGGTCGTCGCGCTTGAATCGGCCGGGGTAGTCGTAGTGCTGGTAGTCGTCCCGGTGGCGCGGCGACGGGTCGGTCTGTTCGTGCAGCAGGGCGTAGGCGGGGTTGTGAAAGGTGTAGTCCTTCAGGGCCACCGAGGCCACCCGGACCCGTTCCTGAACCCGGAACCGGTCCACGCCAGGGTGCGGCCAGGCGCCGCCGGTGCGGGCGTTGTAACTGGCCGGGGCCAGTCTGGGGGCGTGACCGTGGTGGTCGGCGAAGATCAGCATCGGTGGGGTGCCGTCCAGGTCGCCGTGGTGGTAGCGGTAGTGCCAGCCTTCCTCGGCGGCCAGCCGCTCCAGGAAGGCCAGGTCGCTTTCCCGGTGCTGGACGCAGTACTCCCGCTCCGGTACCGGCTGGCGCAGGTCGAAGCTCGGGTCCACCAGGCCCCGCTCGGCCAGCAGGGTGCCCAGAATGGCGTCGCTGCCCTGGCCCTGGAAGATCCGGCTGTTGTGCATCAGGCCCAGGCGCCACAGCGGCGGCTGGAAGCGCAGCTGGTAGCGGGTGCGGCGGTGCCCGGTGTCGCCCCGGGCAAATTCGTTGACCACGCCGGTGAAGCGGCGCCGGGGCTGGCCGTCCTGCCACAGCACCAGCTCCACCGGCTGCTCCAGCACCGTTTCCGGGGCCACCGCCGGGTCGCGGCTGGCCAGTTCCAGATGGCCGTCGGCCAGGTCGGACAGGCGTTCGGTCAGCTCGAAGCCGACCACGGCAAAGTGATCCGGGGGAAGGTCGCCAACACGGGCGGTGAACTGCAATCCAGTGGCCTGGGGCATGGCTTCAATCCTTGAAG
>NZ_MSCW01000021.1 GCF_001981305.1 Marinobacter lutaoensis
TTGTTGCCGAAGCGGAGGTAGTACCGGCTGTGGTCGATGAAGGCGACGGCGAGGGTGAAGGTGTTGACGCCTTTAGGGGCGGCTATGAGCTTGCTGTCGTCGAATGAGGCGTCCGCGATATCGTCCGTGGGGCTAGGAATGAATATTCCGGAGACATAACTTGCTAGTCGGTGGCGCTTAGTCGGTTCGTTTGTGTTCCAGTACAGCCCGATTCCATTTTCATCCCCGCTGACCACCCACTGCCCATCGGGGCTGATGGCGGCGTGGGTTTTGGACGAGTTGCCGTCCAACTTGGCGATGGGCTCTCCGGAATTCAGGTCCCATAAGGCGACACTGTAGAGACGCTTGTAGTTTTCTCCGTCTTCAAGCACCTCAGCCAATGTTTGGTAGTAGGGCGGTTCGAACCCTTTGGGTTCGCCACTGCCTGCGGTGACCAGCCGCTGCTCAGCGTTGTCCATGGCGAGGTTCAGCAACTTATGGTAGCCAAGAAACGCGTTGTCATCGGTTGCCTTCAGTGTCTGGCTGGTGCCATCCGCGTTACGCCGGAACAGGCTCCAGCCCAGGTCGGAGTAGTAGTAGGTTTGGAGGTCCCGGGTCATCAGGTGCCCATACACGGGACGATCCAGCGTGAATTGCTGCTTGATCTCGCCACTCAGGGACTGGACCTTGACGGTGTTGTCCAGATTTTGCCAAACAAATACAGGTTGTTCCTTGACGAAGTAAGCAGCGTAGCTGTTGGCGTCCCGGCTGATGATTTCTCGAGTCTGGTGAGCCAGATCCCACAGGATCAGCTTCTGGTCGCGGTGGGCGGTGAGGGCGTAAGCGCCATCGGACGACACCGACGCGGTCATAACGGGTGCGGCCGAGGTGTAGACACGCCAAGCGTTATTGCCGGCCACGAATAGGACAGCCACCCATAACAGAATCCCGATTCCATTCCTTCGCATCAGTAACGTCCGAATCCCGATTTTTTCAGTAAGCGATTCTGCATGATCTCGCGCTTGAAGACTTCTTCAAACAACGTCTCGCTGGGAATTTTCATGCCTGAATGACTGAACAGCCATTTCGATTGGTCCACGACAGACCAAGCCTCACTGTTCAGAGCTTTTTCGATGAATGTATCCCGCTCGGCCCCAGCCTTATCCCCAGCCACCGCCTCAAACCCCACATACCCCAAGGCGGGCCTCGGTGGGTGCTCTGGTCGCCAGTGGTTCAGCGCCAGTTTTCGGAGCCGTCGGAGGTAATCCCGGGCCAGCTCGGGGCTGACGCTGGCGCGGTGATTCAGCGGGGC
>NZ_MSCW01000022.1 GCF_001981305.1 Marinobacter lutaoensis
TTGTTGCCGAAGCGGAGGTAGTACCGGCTGTGGTCGATGAAGGCTTGGGCGATGGTGACGTTGTTCAGTCCATCAATAGGATCAATTAGCTGGCTTTTGTCCCAATTACGAGCATCGCCCATTTCAAAGGGCGTGCCGTCAATGTACCGACCGCTATAATAACTAGCTAATCGGTATCTTTTTTCTGATTCTTCAGTATTCCAATAAAATCCGTTACCGTTCTCGTCCCCACTGACCACCCACTGCCCATCGGGGCTGATGGCGGCGTGGGTTTTGGACGAGTTGCCTCGCAACTTGGCGACCGGCTCCCCGGTCTCCGTGTTCCAGAGGGTGACACCGCCGTACCTCGAAAACCGCCGGCCATCGGCCACCGGTGCATAGTCCTCGATGGGGTCGTGGTCGTCTCCGAACCCCGCCGTGATGAAATAGGGCCGGTCTTTCGCCATGGCCAGGTTCAGAAGCTTACCGGAACCGGCAAAACTGGGACTGACGCCGTCCTTGAGGATCGGCTTTTGGCGGTCACCAAAGCCCTTGAACACATTCCACTGCTGATCCGCGGACAGATAGGTGTTGAGATCGGAGGAGATGGCATGTCCATAGGTTGGGAAATGGTCAAAGCGGAGCAGTTCATCGCCGGCGACCGTTTGCACCACGACCCGGTTGTCCAGATCCTGCCAGAGGATGGCATCCCGATCCGGAACCACCCCTGCGCTGTAGATGTTTGCCCGGGTGCTGAGGGTGTCCCAGGTTTTTTTCTTAAGGTCCCACAGGATCAGCGAATGGTCCTGGTGGGCGGTGATGATATACCGGCCGGAGGTCGACACGGCTGCGGACATCACGGGGCCTTTCGGAGGCCCCCAATGGGCCGACGCTAGAGCGATGACACATAAGAGAATGGCGACCGAAGCCGTCCACAGTGCGGTTCTGGATTTAATACCGGCCAAAGCCTGTTCCTTCCTCAACGATACGGCGCATGATGGCGTCGGAAAACGATTTTTCGAAAACTTCCTGGCTGGGAATTTTCATGCCTGAGTGGCTGAACAGCCATTTTGATTGATTTACTATACTGAATTTGTTCACACGCAGAGCTTCTTCAATAAACTTATCCCGCTCGGCCCCAGCCTTATCCCCAGCCACCGCCTCAAACCCCACATACCCCAAGGCGGGCCTCGGTGGGTGCTCTGGTCGCCAGTGGTTCAGCGCCAGTTTTCGGAGCCGTCGGAGGTAATCTCGGGCCAGCTCGGGGCTGACGCTGGCGCGGTGATTCAGCGGGGC
>NZ_MSCW01000023.1 GCF_001981305.1 Marinobacter lutaoensis
AAGGTGACCAGGTGCTGGTGGCCCAGGTCGCCAAAGTAGAAGCGCTTCAGGAAACGGAAGTCGCCGATTGCCTGTGACCATTCGGTCAGCACGGTGAGCAGCGCGTTGTCCATGCCCAGCAAGGTGAGGTAGTCTTGCGCGCGCGCCCGGTCGTACAGGTGGCCGTGCAGGTAGAAGCGCTCCAGCAGGCATTGGAGATCCGCGACAATGCGCCGCTTTTCTTCCTCAAACCACGCAAGGTGCGTCTCGCTTTCGTCCAGATAGGCGGTCATGTCGTCCAGCCGCACCAGGTCGGCGATGCCTTGTTCGCCACTGAAGGCCGAGCCGTCCATCAGGCGCGCCTGGTGGTCCGCCAGGGTTTCGATGGCATCGAGCACGGCGTTCGGCGCCAGCGTCAGCTCATCGGCCAGGGCCTTTAGCGCGTCACGCATGGCCTGGATCCGGGCCCGGTCGTCGGGCCTGAAATCATGGGTGCTTGGCCCAGCGACTTTTCGGACGCTGTGGCGGTACTCGGGAAATGCCTTGACCCGTCGCGCCAGTTCGGTTTTCTGGTCCTCGTCGGCCTGGGCGATCCGTGCAAACACGGCCCGGGCATCGGCGTCGTCCGCCTGCTCGGCGAAGGCGGTCGCGAGTTCGCCCACCCGGTCGCTGTCCAGGCGGATCAGGTCGCGGATGAAACAGGCCGAGTAGTAACGGGCATCTTCCCGTTCCAGCCAGGCGTTGTGGTTGGTGTCGACGATCGCCCAGGCATCCAGCAGGTCGGAGAGGTGCCCCATCAGGTCGTCCACGACCAGGTAGGCATGATCCTGTTCGTAGGTCGCCAGTCGGTGTGCGAAGGGCTCGGTGTCGCCATCCAGGGTGTCTTGGGCCCAGTACCAGGGAGCCAGGGCGCTCTGGCCGTCCATCGGAACCGTGAACGCAACGGGGTGGCTGAGCCGTTGTTCCAGATCCGGCTTGGTCAGCAACCGGGCACCGCCCCGGATTGGGCACACGCCGGCGAGGGACACCCGGGTCATCACCTCCTGGCGATAGCTCCGCCAGCGGATCAACAGGCTGCACTTCTTCGCCGTCAGCGGGGTCGACGAGAACAGCACGTCGATGTGGCCCCGGCGGGGGACCACGATCGCCGGGGTGTCCGGTGTTCCGGTACGCTGGTCCCGGGCGGCGTCATCGCCGGTCCAGAGGCGTTTGCTGACCGCGCCGCCCGCCCGGACCTGGTATTCGTGCAGGATGTCGGGCGCCTCGGCGTGAAACAGATAGAGATAACCGTCGCGAATCTGGCGGATGCCAATCGGCTGGAAGCCGAGGGGATACCCCGGCACCAAGGCGTCATGCTCCGCCGCCATGTCCGCATAGGCATAGCGCACCGGGATCAGCTGGATGTCGGTTCGTGTCAGCGGACACGCCCCCTCCGCCGTGATATCCGCCAGGCTCTGCCGGTCCCCGGCGGTGATCGGATCGGTTACGGGTACGCCCATGTGTCCACCCTCCCTGGCGTC
>NZ_MSCW01000024.1 GCF_001981305.1 Marinobacter lutaoensis
CGGTAGCCAAGGCCACTGTGCAGCCGTTGGCTGTTATAAAAGCACTCTATATAGTCTTTTATATGTTTCCGTAACTGCCGCATCGTCAAAAAGCTGGTCGCATGCAGCAATTCTCCCTTCAAGGTTTTGAAGAAGGATTCGACCTCAGCGTTGTCTGTGCATTGTCCCGGTCGATTCATGCTGTGGCGCACGCTGTTTTGGTTCAGAAATGCCTGTGTTTTCTGAGCCCGATATTCCGTGCCACGATCGGTGTGGAACAACAAACCCGCTTTCGGCTGCCTTGCTGCAAAGGCCTCTCTCAAGGCACCTTTGGCCAGTGCCGCATTTAGGCTCTCATCCAATCGCCAACTGATAATCCGGCGCGAGAACAGGTCTAGAACAACCGCCAGGAACACGTATTTTCGACCCAGCTTGATATAGGTAACGTCACTGCTCCATTGCTGATTCACCGCAACAGGCTTTTCAACGCTCAAGCGGTGATTGGGAAGGGCTTTGAGCTCGTCACGGCGCTTGCTCATTCGGCGATACACTCGCACCACTCGCGCTTTCATGCCCCATTCCTGCATCAGGCGCGCCACACGATTCTCGCCAACCTGTTCGCCTTCCCGGCGCAGGGCCTGATAGACCCTGGGGCTTCCATAGCGCCCTTTGCTGCCGTCGTATACACGGCGGATCTTTAACAGCAGCTCGGCGTTCTCAGTGGCTCTCTGGCCAGGTTTCCGGTTTGCCCAGGCGTAGTAACCGGATCGCGACACCTTCAAGTGCCGACACAGCGCTTTTACGCTGTATTCCCGTCGGTGTTTCCAGACGAACCGGAACGCTTCCGTCGTTCCTCGGCCTGAAAACGTTGAAACTTTTTTAGGATATCGTTTTCCTCCTGAAGCTCCGATACTCGGCGTTTCAGGCGGGCAATCTCATCCTGTTCCTGTATTTTCTTTTTGGCGTCTGCTGGCGCCTTCTTGACCCGTTTCATGGTGAACTTTCCTTCACGATATTCCCTTCGCCAGCGTGACAGCATGAAGGGGTGAATATCCAGCGCTTCGGCAACGCTTTTGACGCTGCGGTGGGCCTGGTGACTCCACTCCACCGCTTTGACTTTGAACTCAGTGCTGTACTGCTGGGTTTTCTT
>NZ_MSCW01000025.1 GCF_001981305.1 Marinobacter lutaoensis
TCGGTGTCGTAATCGATCTGGCACATTTGGGTCGAGCCCGGCTCGCAGGGCATGCCGAAGTCACCCATGATGAAGGTGCCGCCTTCGATGAATACCATGTTGTCCAGAGCGCGAACCACCAGCTGGGTGACTTCGTGCTGTTTGCGGGTGGACAGGTCCGGATGCAGTTCGGCGACCCGGGCCCGGATGTCGTTGATCTCCGACGGGGACAGGGACTCGCTGGTGATGGTTGGAGACGAGCAGGCGGTGAGGCCGGCCAGAAGGGTAAAGAGAATAATTTTTTGCATGGGTATCCTCCCCCGAGTGCGTGTCATCCTTGATTGGTCTGGCATTTTACTGACCGCAAAGCAGCGTGTCATCCAAGTGGTGCGAGTCATGTTTACCGGTGCCGGGCGTGTGGGTCCGGGTATAATCGCGTCGGACCGGTCAAACCATTTGCCGGGCAAGGACGAAAACACCAATGGATGGAGTGATGGACGCTTTAAACACCGAATCGACCGATCAGGCTTCGGGCAATGGCCAGCAGAGTGAACAGGCCAGCCCCCCTCATTGCCGAAAACAGAGAGGTTTTTGCGCGGATCAGATTCCGTGCCTTCCAGAGTCCGTGAAAAGCCGGCAACGCTTCGGTGAGGACCTTCAGCCCGTGGGCGACTACGCCGGGGTCGAACCCTATTACCGGGTGTGTGAGGATGTCGGCGATGTCCAGCATCAGGATCAGACGGAACCGAAGGCTTTCGAAGCCAGCGATTGGTGGTGGAATCATCGCCGAGTTCGCTTTCTCAATGGCAGAGCATTCATTGGTTTATCAGCTCTGCTGCTATTAATACCCTACGCTTGGGGGGGTATCGTTCTAGTTGGGGGAGGGTGGCTGCTCTATTTCTTGGTTTATCAACTGGTGGTTGATATGCCTAGCGTTGTTTTCATGCTAGCCATGCTGTTTACATATGTTGCCTGGATGGCTGTCTCCTTCTACATCCTCATCAAAACCATGCCCTGGGTCACAGGCGCGTTCGCTCTGCTGCTCAGACCCTTCGATAAACTCCTCGGCAAACTTTTGGACCGCAGTCTGGAAGCGGGTGAGAGCTTCTTCAGTCGAGAAACCGGGGGAGTCAGCTTTGCCCTGCCAGGGGGCAAAAAACTGACGGCCCCTTTCGAGGAGTTTGATGCCTATGTGGAGCGGGTGATTCAACACGGTGGCATTTTCTATCGCCTGATGTTCGTGCATCGCTACACCGGCAAGCAGTTTAGTCAGACCTCACTGAGCCGGGTCGAGCCGACCAAGGAAGAGGTGATGGCGCTTTGGGACATGCTTCAGCGGTACATGGATGTCTCCCAGCCGTTGCCAGATGTACCAAGGCTGGAGCCGTTCCGTCACCTGGACCCGGTCACGGCGGTGCACGATCAGCGTACCGGGCGGAACCCCCGGTTCTGGCGTGACCTGGATTTTGAGGCATGGCAGCAGGGCGAAGGCGCGGAATGGCTGAAGCGTCAGGTGACGTACCCTTGGGATAAGCGCCGGTGTAGGCTAACGCCTCAACTGGGAAAGATCGCCATGCAGGCGTACCGGGAAAAACGGCCGGAAGGGACGTATCCGATCTGATGTCCGTCGGAAGATGATCGTTGCGCTGCTGGACGATTTGCTTGGAATCCAATATTGGTGCAAGCGTGTTGGCCTAGGGGGGACAGTTTTAGACGCCTTAATGGCTGACAGAACACCTAAACCCCCGCACTGGGGAGTAGTAGCGGCTGCTGACGGGAGCCGGGCCCCGAATAACGGTGGTATTACTCTTAGGGGTATTGCCTGTGGAGAGCCCTCGATACACTTTCTCCGTACCTGACCGGGGACCCTCGGGATTGAGTTTGGGGCTTTCTTGATAGTAGTCGGCGGCATACCAGTCTCGCATCCACTCGCCGGCGTTGGCCGCCAGGTCATAGATGCCGAGGGGGTTGGGCGGATAACTGCCGACGGGGAGCACGCCTTCGTCCGGAGCCGGATAATTCCGCCCAGGTTCAATGTTGCCATTGTCGGTTGCATAGAGAACCTTTTGCCCTCGGTTGCGGGAGGCGTACTCCCACTGGGCTTCCGTGGGCAGGTCAATAGTCCGGCCGGACAGGGTTCCCAGCCATTGGCAATACTCATGGGCT
>NZ_MSCW01000003.1 GCF_001981305.1 Marinobacter lutaoensis
TGGCCGTACCGTGGGTGCCGGCGTGGTCTCCAAGGTTATTGAGTGATCCCGGTCACTCACGCCTGAACAAAAGGGGCTGATTCTTCAGCCCCTTTTCTGTTCCGGCCGCTGAACGACATAGGTACTTGACCCGGTCAAGCAGCCAGGCTGTTGACAGGGTTGAGTATTATGCATACAATGCGGCTCCTTTTTTTGAAGGTCGGCTAAACAGTAGCTGCTACGAGTGGAGTTTGGTGCATCATGCAAAGCCAAAAAATTCGAATTCGGTTGAAGGCGTTTGACTATCGCCTGATCGACCAGTCCACGCAGGAGATCGTCGATACCGCCAAGCGGACAGGCGCTCAGGTGCGTGGCCCGATTCCTCTGCCGACGCGGAAGGAAAAGTACACCGTTCTGATCTCCCCGCATGTCAACAAGGATGCGCGCGATCAGTACGAGATCCGTACTCACAAGCGTCTGCTCGACATCGTTGAGCCGACGGAGAAGACAGTAGATGCTCTGATGAAGCTGGACCTGGCAGCAGGTGTAGACGTTCAGATCAGCCTCGGCTAATGCGTCCGCATTAGTCTGTGTAACTGTCATAAGGCCATAGAGGGTGAGAGCCCCGTACACTTAAGAGGTGAACCATGGCAATTGGTGTTGTCGGTCGCAAGGCCGGTATGACCCGTATTTTTATGGAAGACGGGCGTGCAGTGCCCGTAACGGTAATTGAGGTTGAGCCCAACCGCATTACCCAGCTGAAAACTCTCGAAAATGATGGATACCGGGCGGTTCAGGTGACCGTGGGTACCCGTCGTGCCTCCCGTGTAACCAAGGCGGAAGCCGGTCATTTTGCCAAAGCCGGCGTTGAGGCCGGTCGTGGCGTCTGGGAATTCCGGCTGGCTGAAGGCGAAGGTGAAGGTCTGGAGCTCGGCGCCGAGATCAATGCCTCCATCTTCGAGGAAGGTCAGCTGATCGACGCAACTGGTCAATCCAAGGGTAAGGGTTTCCAGGGCGGCGTTAAGCGCTGGAATTTCTCTATGCAAGACGCAACCCACGGTAACTCCCTGTCGCACCGGGCTCCGGGTTCCATCGGCCAGAACCAGACTCCGGGTCGTGTATTCAAGGGTAAGAAGATGGCGGGCCAGATGGGCAATGCGCGGGTTACCGTGCAGAACCTGAAAGTTGTCCGTGTCGACGCCGAGCGCAACCTGCTGCTGGTAAGTGGTGCCGTCCCCGGCGCAACTGGCGGCGATGTTGTCATCAAGCCTGCAGTTAAAGCCTGAGGAGCGGTGCGATGGAATTGACTATTACCGGTAGCGGCAAGGAAATTTCAGTTTCCGACGCTGCATTTGCCAAAGATTTCAACGAGTCTCTGGTGCACCAGGTGGTGACTGCCTATATGGCGGCTGGACGCCAGGGTACCAAGGCTCAGAAGACTCGGTCCGAGGTCAGCGGTGGTGGCAAGAAGCCCTGGCGGCAAAAGGGCACCGGCCGTGCCCGCGCGGGTACCATTCGTAGCCCGATCTGGCGCTCTGGTGGTGTTGCCTTTGCAGCCAAGCCCCGCGATTACGCCCAGAAAGTGAACCGCAAGATGTATCGGGCGGCCATGCGCTCCATTTTCTCCGAGCTGGTGCGTCAGGAGCGTCTGGTCGTGGTCGAGGATCTGAGCGTCGAAGCTCCGAAGACCAAGCTGTTCAATGCCAAGCTCAAGGATCTCGGTGTGTCCAATGCGCTGATCGTTGCCGAGAGCGTGGAAGAGAATCTGCACCTGGCGTCCCGCAATATCCCGCACGTTGATGTTCGTGATGTTGCCGGTCTCGACCCGGTCAGTCTGGTGGCCTTCGAGAACGTCGTGGTGACTGTTCCCGCTCTGAAGAAGATCGAGGAGATGCTGGGATGAATCAGGAACGTATCTACAAGGTCCTGTTGGGGCCGCACGTATCAGAAAAAGCGTCTCTGGCAGCAGAGCGTGGTCAGGTCGTGTTCCGTGTCGCGCCTGACGCCACCAAGCCGGAGATCAAGAAGGCCGTTGAGCAGTTGTTCAACGTCAAGGTAGAGGGTGTTCAGGTTCTGAACCGCAAGGGTAAGGTCAAGCGCACTATCCGCGGGTTCGGCAAACGTAATGACGTTCGCAAGGCTTATGTCAAGCTGGCGGAAGGTCAGAACATCGATTTTATGGATGTGGAATAAGGTAAAGGGGTCGTAATATGCCGATCGTCAAAACCAAGCCAACATCTGCCGGACGCCGCCACGTTGTAAAGGTTTACAACCCGGATCTCCATAAGGGGCGCCCCTACGAGCCGTTGGTAGAGACTCTGACCAAGACGGGTGGTCGTAACCACTTTGGTCGCATCACCACTCGTCATATCGGTGGTGGTCACAAGCGCCACTACCGGATCATTGACTTCAAGCGGACCAAAGATGGTATCCCGGCGGTCATCGAGCGCTTGGAATACGATCCGAACCGCTCTGCGCACATTGCCCTGCTGAAGTACGCCGATGGCGAGCGTCGTTACATCATCGCTCCCAAGGGTATGAAAGTGGGTGACCAAGTGCGCTCCGGCGTCGACGCGCCGATCAAGGTGGGCTCCACGCTGCCGCTCCGGAATATTCCGGTCGGTTCCGTGATCCATTGCGTCGAACTGAAGCCTGGCAAAGGTGCCCAGCTGGCTCGCTCCGCGGGCGCATCCGTACAGCTGGTAGCTCGGGAAGGGGCATATGCCACTATCCGCCTGCGCTCAGGTGAAATGCGTAAGGTGCTTGTAGATTGCCGTGCCACGCTGGGCGAAGTGTCCAACAGCGAGCACAGCCTCAAGCAACTTGGTAAAGCGGGTGCATCACGTTGGCGCGGCAAACGGCCAACAGTACGTGGTGTTGCTATGAACCCAGTTGACCACCCGCATGGTGGTGGTGAAGGGCGTACCTCTGGCGGACGTCACCCGGTTACTCCGTGGGGTGTTCCGACCAAAGGGCATAAGACTCGTAAGAACAAGCGTACTGACAAGATGATAGTACGTCGTCGTTCGGCCAAGTAAACGACTACATAGAGGTAATTGCTGTGCCACGTTCTTTGAAGAAAGGTCCCTTTATAGACCTGCATCTGTTGAAGAAGGTCGAGGCAGCTCTGGAAGCGAATGACAAGCGGCCGATCAAAACTTGGTCCCGCCGGTCGACGATCTTCCCGGAGATGGTAGGCCTGACCATTGCAGTCCACAACGGCAAGCAGCACGTGCCGGTTTATGTCACCGAAGACATGGTTGGGCATAAACTGGGTGAGTTCGCGGCAACGCGTACTTTCCGTGGTCATGCGGCCGACAAGAAAGCTAAACGCTGATTGTGAGGTAAAAGAAATGGAAGTAGCAGCCAAGTACAAGGGCGCTCGCCTCTCAGCTCAGAAAGCACGTCTTGTCGCTGACCAGGTGCGCGGCAAGACCGTTGAGGATGCCCTGAACATTTTGACTTTCAGCCCAAAAAAGGCAGCCGTGGTCATCAAGAAAGCGCTTGAGTCCGCGATTGCCAATGCTGAGCACAACGAAGGTCTTGACGTGGATGACCTGCGGGTGTCCACCATCATGGTGGACGAAGGGCCGACGCTCAAGCGGATCAAGGCTCGGGCCAAGGGGCGCGCTGACCGTATTCTCAAGCGCACCTGTCATATCACCGTCAAGGTCGCCGACAAGTAGGAGATGCTCAGATGGGTCATAAAGTAAATCCAACCGGCATTCGTCTGGGTGTGATCAAAGAGCACAACTCAGTCTGGTATGCCGAGAAGAAGAACTACGCGAAAAACCTGCTGAATGACATCCAGGTTCGCGAGTTTCTGGAAAAGCGCCTGGAAAAGGCGTCTGTCAGCAAGATCGTGATTGAGCGCCCGGCTCAGAACGCCCGGATCACGATCCATACCGCCCGTCCCGGCATCGTGATCGGGAAAAAGGGTGAGGATGTTGACCGTCTGCGTCGCGAAGTCAGCGACATGATGGGTGTGCCCGTGCACATCAACATCGAAGAGGTCCGCAAGCCGGATCTGGATGCTCGTTTGGTGGCACAGAACGTCGCTGGCCAGCTCGAGCGTCGCGTGATGTTCCGTCGTGCCATGAAGCGTGCCGTTCAGAACGCCATGCGTCAGGGTGCCAAGGGCATCAAGATCCAGGTGGGCGGTCGTCTCGGGGGTGCCGAGATCGCACGTTCCGAGTGGTATCGTGAAGGTCGCGTGCCTCTGCACACACTGCGTGCAGACATCGACTACGCAACCTACGAAGCGCATACCACCTACGGGGTCATCGGTGTCAAGGTATGGATCTTCAAAGGTGAGATTCTTGGTGGTATGGAGCAGGTCCGTGCTGACAAGAAAGCCTCTGGGAAGAAAGGTTCTAAGTAAAGGGGCACTCTAATGCTGCAACCAAAACGCACCAAATTCCGCAAGGTACAGAAGGGCCGTAACACCGGCCTGGCTCACCGCGCCAACAAGGTCAGCTTCGGTGAGTACGGATTGAAGGCGACCAGCCGTGGGCGTATAACGGCTCGCCAAATCGAAGCGGCGCGTCGGACCATGACCCGCCGCATCAAGCGGGGCGGCAAGATCTGGATCCGGGTGTTCCCGGACAAGCCGATCACCGGCAAGCCCCTGGAAGTACGTATGGGTAAAGGTAAAGGTTCTGTCGAGTACTGGGTCGCCGAGATCCAGCCTGGCCGGATGCTCTATGAGATGGAAGGTGTGCCCGAGGAAGTGGCACGCGAAGCCTTCACGCTCGCGGCGGCCAAACTGCCGGTACAGACCACCTTTGTAACGAGGACGGTGATGTGATGAAAGCAACAGAGCTGCGTGAAAAGTCAGTCGAGGAGCTGAACCAGGAGCTGATCTCTCTCCTGAAGGAGCAGTTCAACCTGCGCATGCGTAAGGCGACGGGTCAGCTGAATCAGACTCACCTTCTCGGCAAGGTGAAGCGGGACATTGCCCGTGTCAAAACCGTATTGAATGAAAAGGCAGGACAGTGACATGACCGAAGCTACCCAAACTGCCAGAACTCTGAGCGGCAAGGTCGTGAGCAACAAGATGGACAAGTCCATCGTGGTTCTGGTCGAGCGTCAGGTAAAGCATCCGCTGTATGGCAAGTACGTGAAGCGCTCTACCAAAATCCACGCTCACGATGAGAATAATCAGTGCAACATCGGTGACATCGTAACCATTCAGGAAACCCGCCCGGTCTCCAAGACCAAAAGCTGGACCCTGGTGGAAGTTACCGAGCGTGCATCCAAGGTGTAATTCGCCCGGAGAACTACCATGATTCAGACTCAAACCATGCTTGAAGTCGCGGACAACAGCGGTGCACGCCAGGTCCAGTGCATCAAGGTCCTGGGCGGTTCACACCGGCGGTACGCCAGCGTTGGCGATATCATCAAGGTGACCGTCAAGGAGGCCATCCCCCGCGGCAAGGTGAAGAAGGGCCAGGTCCTCAAGGCCGTCGTCGTGCGTACCCGTAAGGGCGTGCGTCGGCCGGACGGTTCGCTGATCCGTTTCGACGGTAACGCAGCGGTACTTCTGAACAACCAGGACGCACCGATTGGTACCCGTATCTTCGGACCGGTTACCCGTGAACTGCGTAGCGAAAAGTTCATGAAGATTATCTCACTGGCACCCGAAGTACTTTAAAGGACCAGAGGCCGGTTATGAAAAAGATCAAACGCGATGACGAAGTAATCGTCACCACCGGGAAAGACAAGGGCAAACGTGGTAAAGTCCTGAAAGTCCTGGCTGATGGCCGTGTGATTGTTTCTGGCGTGAACATGGTCAAGAAGCACACCAAGCCGAACCCGATGCTGGGCACTCCAGGTGGTATCGTCGAAAAAGAAGCACCTATCCAGGTTTCCAACGTGGCTATTTTCAATCCGCAGACCGGCAAAGCCGATCGCGTGGGCTTCCTGATCAAGGAAGACGGCGCCAAGGTGCGGATTTTCAAGTCCACGAAAGAAGCCGTCGATAACCAGTAAGCGGTGGTGGTTACGATGCTGAACAGTAAAGAGCTATACGTGAAGGAAGTGGTACCCGCCCTGCAGAAAGAGTTCGGTTACAAGAACGTGATGCAGGTACCGCGTATCGAGAAGATCACCCTGAACATGGGGGTCGGCGAAGCGGTTGGCGATAAAAAGCTGATCGAAAACGCGGTGGCGGATCTTGAGCGGCTGGCCGGTCAAAAGCCGGTGGTCACTCGCGCTCGCAAGTCCGTTGCGGGCTTTAAAATCCGTGAAGGCTGGCCGATCGGCTGTAAGGTCACGCTGCGCGGCGAGCGCATGTGGGACTTCTTCGATCGCCTGATTCACATCGCGGTGCCCCGTATCCGGGACTTCCGTGGTCTGAATCCGAAGTCCTTCGATGGTCGTGGAAACTACAGCATGGGTGTGCGTGAGCAGATCATCTTCCCGGAGATTGACTACGACAAAGTCGACAAGATCCGCGGTCTGGATATCACCATCACCACCACTGCCGAAACCGACGACGAAGGTCGTGAACTGCTGAAAGCCTTCGGCTTTCCGTTCAAGAAATAAGGGACGAATGCAATGGCTAAGGTTTCCATGAAAAACCGCGAGCTCAAGCGTGAGAAACTGGTTGCGAAATACGCCGCCAAGCGCGCCGAGCTCAAGGCAATTATCAAAAACCCGAACACCAGCGATGAAGAGCGTTGGGAAGCTCAGATGAAGCTGCAGAAGCTTCCTCGTGATGCCAGCCCGTCCCGCCTTCGGAATCGTTGCCAGGTGACTGGTCGTCCCCATGGCGTTCTGCGCAAGTTCGAACTGTCCCGAATCAAGCTTCGGGAGTACGGCATGCGTGGTGACGTACCGGGCCTGACCAAGGCAAGCTGGTAAAGATAGGCCGCCTGACTTCGGTCAGGTGCCTGTTGGTAAGCGGTGCGGCGAGCCGCTGCACAACTAAAAAGATCAGGAGCCTCATACCGATGAGTATGCAAGACACGCTTGCGGATATGTTCACTCGTATCCGTAATGCCCAGATGGCGTCCAAAGCAGAAGTGACGATGCCGTCTTCCAAAATGAAGGTCTCCGTGGCCCAGGTCCTGAAGGACGAAGGCTACGTTGAGGATTTTTCCGTTTCAGCCGATGCGAAGCCCGAGCTGACCATCACTCTGAAATATTTCGGCGGCAAGCCGGTTATTGAAGAGATCAAGCGGGTTAGTCGCCCGAGCCTGCGCCAGTACAAAGGCGTAGGGGAGCTGCCGAAAGTAGCCGGTGGTCTGGGGGTCGCGATTGTCTCAACGTCCAAGGGCGTTATGACAGACCGCGCTGCGCGTGCCGCGGGCGTGGGTGGCGAAGTCATCTGCACCGTATTCTAGGAGATCGACATGTCCAGGGTTGCCAATAATCCTGTCGTGCTGCCTTCCGGTGTTGAGGTTAAGCTGAACGGACAGGAAATCAGTGTGAAGGGCTCCAAGGGAGCGCTTCAGTTCACCATTCACAGTGCGGTGGAAGTGAAGCAGGAAGAGAACGTGCTCCGCTTCGCTCCCCGCGATGGCGCCAAGCAGTCCCGCGCGCTTGCCGGTACCACCCGTGCCCTCGTTAACAACATGGTTACCGGGGTATCTCAGGGTTGGGAGCGTCGACTGATGCTGACCGGCGTGGGTTACCGTGCGCAGGCACAGGGCAAGAAGCTCAATCTGACTCTGGGTTTCTCCCATCCGGTCGAGTATGAGCTGCCTGAGGGGATCACTGCGGAAACCCCGTCCAACACGGAAGTGGTTATCCGTGGTATCGACAAGCAACAGGTTGGCCAGGTCGCTGCCGAAATCCGCGCGTTCCGTCCGCCCGAGCCGTACAAGGGCAAAGGTGTGCGTTATGCGGATGAGCAGGTCAGACGCAAAGAAGCCAAGAAGAAATAAGGCGGGACTATGAGCGCGAATATTGAAAGATTGCGTCGCGCACGCAAAGTGCGCATGAAGATCCGTGAGCTGGGTACCCATCGGCTGTGTGTGCACCGCACGCCGCGTCACATGTACGCCCAGATCACGACCGCAGATGGCAGCAAGGTGCTGGCCTCTGCCTCCACGTTGGATAAGGAGCTGCGCCAGGGTGCGACCGGTAACGTGGAAGCTGCCAAGAAGGTAGGCAAGCTGATTGCAGAGCGTGCCAAGGCAGTGGGTGTTGAAAAGGTCGCTTTTGACCGTTCCGGGTACCGTTATCACGGGCGTGTCCAGGCGCTGGCCGACGCCGCTCGTGAAGCTGGCTTGCAATTCTAAGAGGTGGAGAAGATGAGCGTTAATGATCAGAAGGCGCCTGAGCTCCAGGAAAGGCTGGTTCAGGTCAACCGGGTCGCCAAGGTCGTCAAGGGTGGCCGGATTTTCGCCTTTACAGCACTGACGGTCGTCGGTGACGGTAAAGGCCGTGTGGGATTCGGTCGCGGCAAGGCCCGTGAGGTACCGGTTGCGATCCAGAAAGCCATGGAAGCAGCCCGGAAAAACATGGTGGACGTGGCGCTGAACGGCACCACGCTGCAGTATCCGGTGAAAGCCCAGCACGGCGGCTCCAAGGTGTACATGCAGCCGGCTTCCGAGGGTACCGGGATCATCGCCGGCGGTGCGATGCGCGCGGTGCTGGAAGTGGCGGGTGTCCAGAACGTACTCTCCAAGTGCTACGGGTCGACCAACCCGGTGAACGTGGTACGTTCCACCATCAAGGGTCTCCAGGCCATGAAGGCGCCTGAAGACGTGGCAGCCAAGCGCGGTAAATCCGTCGAAGAGATTCTGGGTTGAAGTCATGGCGAACGCGAAAACAATCAAGGTTACACTGACCCGCAGCCCTATCAGCTGTCAGCCCAAGCACAAACTGTGCGTCAAGGGCCTGGGTCTTCGTAAAATCGGTCAGACCGTGGAGCTGGAGGATACTCCTTCCGTCCGCGGCATGATCAACCGGGTAAACTACCTGGTTCGGGTTGAGGAGAACTGAGATGCGTCTTAACGAACTTGCTCCGGAACCCGGTTCACGTCCGTCCGCCAAGCGGGTGGGTCGTGGTATCGGAAGCGGTCTCGGAAAAACCGGTGGTCGCGGCCACAAAGGTCTGAAATCCCGTTCGGGTGGCAAGGTCGCGCCCGGCTTCGAGGGTGGTCAGCAGCCTCTGGCCCGTCGTCTGCCGAAATTCGGCTTTACCTCTCGTCAGCAACGGTACGTGGCGGAAATCCGCCTGAACGAGCTGACCAAGGTGGACGGCGACCTGGTGGATCTGGAAGCCCTGAAGAAAGCCGACGTGATCCGTGAGGAAATCCGCGAAGCCAAGGTGATTCTGTCCGGGGAACTGGATCGGGCCGTCACCGTCAAAGGCCTGCGGGTCACCAAAGGGGCACGCGAGGCAATTGTCGCCGCGGGCGGTAAAGTCGAGGACTAAGGCAAGTCGAGGACTAGATGGCCAAGACAGCATCATTGCCGGCAGGAATGGGAAAAGGGCTTGCGGAGCTTCGCTCCCGGCTCTGGTTTGTCTTCCTGGCGCTACTGGTATATCGGGTGGGAGCCCATATCCCCGTGCCGGGAATCAATCCTGACCGGTTGGCGGCACTGTTTGAGCAGAATCAGGGCACAATCCTGAGCATGTTCAACATGTTCTCCGGTGGTGCGCTTGAGCGGATGAGTATCTTCGCGCTTGGCATCATGCCGTACATTTCCGCCTCGATTATCATGCAGCTCATGACTGCGGTCAGTCCGCAGCTTGAGCAGCTGAAAAAAGAGGGCGAAGCCGGGCGTCGGAAAATCAGCCAGTACACCCGCTACGGCACGGTGATCCTGGCCCTGGTGCAGGGCTTCGGTATATCCGTTGGTCTGGCCTCCCAGGGGGTGACCTTCACCGACAGCTTCAGCTTCCATTTCGTGGCGGTGGTGTCGTTCGTGTGTGGCGCCGTCTTCATGATGTGGTTGGGTGAGCAGATCACCGAGCGTGGCGTAGGTAACGGCATCTCGCTGTTGATCTTTGCCGGTATCGTGGCCGGGCTCCCCGGAGCCATCGGCCAGACGCTTGAGCAGGCGCGCAACGGTGAAATGAGCCTGCTGGTGGTGCTTGGTATCGGCGTGCTGGCGGTTGCTGTCATCGGCTTCGTGGTCTTTATGGAGCGGGGGCAGCGTCGGTTGACGATCAACTACGCCAAGCGGCAGCAGGGTCGTCGGATGTTTGCCCAGCAGTCCAGTCATCTGCCCTTGAAGGTGAATATGGCCGGCGTGATTCCGCCCATCTTCGCCTCTTCCATTCTGCTGTTCCCAGCGTCGCTGGGGCAGTGGTTTGGTCAGGGTGAGGGCATGGAGTGGCTGAGCGATATTTCCCAGGCGTTGGCGCCGAGCCAGCCTTTGTACATCATTCTGTTTGCAGCGGCAGTTGTGTTCTTCTGCTTCTTCTATACGGCGCTGATGTACAACCCGAAGGAAGTCGCGGACAACCTCAAGCGCTCCGGCGCCTTTATTCCCGGCATCCGTCCCGGTGAGCAAACGTCCAAGTACATCGATGGCGTGCTGACTCGTCTGACGCTGTTCGGTGCAATGTACATTACAGCAGTGTCGCTGTTTCCCCAGTTCCTGATGGTGGCCGGCAATGTGCCGTTCTACCTTGGGGGAACCTCACTGCTGATTGTGGTAGTCGTGGTGATGGATTTCATGGCGCAGGTTCAGTCGCACCTGATGTCGCATCAGTATGAATCGCTGATGAAGAAGTCCAATCTCAAGGGCTATGGTCGGAACGGTTGAGGCCGTTCCCCTCGAAAACTGGAGTGGACCATGAAAGTACGCGCTTCGGTAAAGAAAATTTGCCGTAACTGCAAAGTAATTCGTCGCAATGGCTCGGTTCGGGTCATTTGCACGGAACCTCGCCATAAGCAGCGCCAGGGCTGATCCCTGCCGGGACCCAAGGTCTGCGCTGTACAGAGGGCTGCGAGATGGTAGCGCTTGACTCAATCCCGAGTCAGGCGCTATTATTTCGCGCCCTTTTTGTGGCGGAAAATTCACACAGCAAAGCTTTGAACGCGGAGTAATTTGGATGGCACGTATAGCCGGTGTCAATATACCCGACAACAAACATGCTGTTATCTCGCTGACCTATATCTATGGGATCGGCCGGACGACAGCGCAAAAGCTTTGCGATGCAACCGGCGTCAAGCCGGACGTCAAGGTCAAGGACCTGAGCGACGAGCAGCTTGAGGCACTTCGTACTGAAGTGGGCAAGTTTACCGTCGAGGGCGATCTGCGTCGTGAAGTACAGATGAACATCAAGCGTTTGAAGGATCTCGGTTGCTACCGTGGTCTGCGCCATCGTCATGGCCTCCCGGTCCGTGGCCAGCGCACCAAGACCAATGCGCGCACCCGCAAAGGTCCTCGCAAACCGATTCGCAAGTAACAGGTAGGCAAACATGGCAAAGCCAGGTACACGTACCCGTAAAAAGGTGAAAAAGACGGTTGTTGATGGCGTCGCTCACATCCATGCGTCCTTCAACAACACTATCGTGACCATTTCGGACCGTCAGGGCAACGTCCTGTCCTGGGCCACCGCCGGTGGTTCCGGTTTCCGCGGTTCACGTAAAAGTACACCTTTTGCTGCGCAGGTAGCAGCTGAAAGAGCCGGTAACGCGGCTGCTGAATACGGCCTTAAAAACCTGGACGTAGAGGTTAAGGGTCCTGGGCCCGGACGGGAATCTGCCGTGCGCGCGCTGAACGCGTGTGGCTTCAAGATTACCAATATCACTGATGTGACGCCGATTCCTCATAACGGCTGTCGTCCGCCCAAGAAGCGCCGCGTCTAACACAGGAGACAGTGAAATATGGCTCGTTACATAGGCCCGAAGTGCAAGCTGTCTCGTCGTGAAGGGACAGATCTTTTTCTGAAGAGCGGCGTTCGCGCGCTCGATTCCAAGTGCAACATCGAGACTCCGCCGGGTATGCACGGCGCGCGTCGCGGTCGTCTGTCCGAATACGGCGTACAGCTTCGTGAAAAGCAAAAAGTCCGCCGCATTTACGGCGTGCTGGAGAAGCAGTTCCGCAATTACTACAAAGAGGCCGCCCGCCAAAAGGGTGCGACCGGTGAAAACCTGTTGCGCCTGCTGGAAGGCCGTCTGGATAACGTTGTCTATCGCATGGGCTTTGGTTCTACCCGTGCAGAAGCTCGTCAGCTCGTGTCTCACAAGGCGATTCTCGTCAATGGCAAGACGGTGAACATTCCGTCTTACCAGGTCAAGCCGGGCGACGTCGTGAGCGTACGGGACAAAGCCAAGAACCAGCTGCGTGTCAAAGGCGCCCTGGAGCTGGCGGCAAGCCGCGCTCCGGTCAGCTGGGTTGAGGTTGACGCCAACAAGATGTCCGGTGTTTTCAAGGCGGTGCCCGAGCGCACTGAACTGCCGGCGGACATCAACGAGAACCTCATCGTCGAGCTTTACTCCAAGTAAAGCCCAGTAAGCAACGACAGCAGATAGGGGCGTCTATGCAGCGTTCAGTACATGAGTTATTGACACCTCGTACCATTGACGTAAAAGAGTTTAGCGCCACGCATGCCAAGGTGACGTTGGAACCTCTGGAAAGGGGCTTTGGCCATACCCTGGGCAGTGCGCTGCGGCGCATTCTCTTGTCTTCGATGCCGGGCTGCGCCATTACTGAAGCGCAGATTGATGGAGTCCTGCACGAGTACAGCGCCATTGAAGGGGTCCAGGAAGACGTTATTGAGATTCTGCTGAATCTCAAGGGCGTTGCCGTGAAGATGAACGGTCGGGATGAGTCTGAGCTGACACTCAGCAAGAAAGGTCCCGGTGTTGTGACCGCAGGGGATATCAAGCTTGACCACGACGTCGAAATCGCCAATCCGGATCATGTGATCTGTCATCTGAGCGAAAACGGCGAAGTGAACATGCGCCTGCGCGTCGCGCGTGGCCGGGGCTATGAGCCCGCTGACCAGCGTGGCCTTGACGAGGACGAAACTCGCGCCATCGGACGCCTCCAGCTGGACGCGACCTTCAGCCCCGTTCGCCGTGTCGCCTACTCGGTGGAAAGCGCCCGGGTGGAACAGCGGACGGACCTGGACAAGCTGGTGATTGACCTGGAGACCAACGGTACGATCGACCCCGAAGAAGCGATTCGTCGGGCCGCGACCATTCTCCAGCAGCAACTGGCGGTGTTTGTCGATTTCGATCACGAGAAAGAGCCGGAACGAGTAGAGGAAGAGGAGGAAATCGATCGGATTCTGCTGCGGCCGGTGGATGATCTGGAATTGACCGTGCGTTCAGCAAACTGCCTGAAGGCTGAAAACATTTACTACATCGGCGATCTGATCCAGCGCACAGAAGTGGAGCTGCTGAAGACGCCTAACCTTGGCAAGAAGTCGCTGACCGAGATCAAGGACGTTCTGGCGTCCCGTGGTCTGTCTCTGGGTATGCGGCTTGACAACTGGCCCCCGGCTAGCCTGCGCGGCGATGACCGGGTTCTGGGCGGTTGATCGCCGATTAGTTTAAGGTAAGGAATCAGAGCAATGCGTCATCGTAAGAGTGGTCGTAAGTTCAACAGGACCAGCGCGCATCGCAAGGCCATGTTCCGTAACATGACCGCGTCGCTGGTTGAGCACGAGCTGATCAAAACGACTCTCCCGAAAGCCAAAGAGCTGCGTCGGGTGGCAGAGCCGTTGATCACGCTGTCCAAAACGGATTCGGTCGCGAACCGTCGCCTGGCGTTTGCCCGCCTGCGCAACGACGCGGCGGTCGCCAAGCTTTTCGACGAGCTGGGGCCCCGCTACAGCGACCGTCCGGGTGGTTATCTTCGCATCCTGAAGTGCGGTTACCGTGCCGGTGACAATGCGCCCATGGCGTATGTCGAGCTGGTCGGTCGTCCGATGGATGTGGACGCCGAAGAGATTGACGACGAAGAGTAAGTTCGCGCTTCGCGGTCATCCAAAAAAGCCGGAGGGAAACCTCCGGCTTTTTTGTTGCCCGTGTCAGGCGTCGCCAAGCAGGGGCTTGAGGTAACGACCGGTATGGGAGTCGGGGTGTTCGGCAACCTCTTCCGGCGTGCCTTCGGCGATGATGCGCCCGCCTCCGGAGCCGCCTTCCGGACCGAGATCCACGATCCAGTCCGCCGTCTTGATCACGTCCAGGTTGTGCTCGATTACCACGATGGTGTTGCCGTGGTCTCGCAGGCGCTGGAGGACGTTGAGCAGCTGTTGGATATCATAGAAATGCAGGCCCGTGGTCGGCTCGTCCAGGATATAAAGCGTTTTACCGGTATCCCGTTTGGACAGCTCCTTCGCCAGTTTGACCCGCTGGGCCTCGCCACCGGATAGGGTGACGGCACTCTGGCCAAGCCGGATATAGGACAGCCCGACGTCGATGAGCGTTTGCAGCTTGCGGGCAATGAACGGCACGGGGTCAAAGAATTCCCGAGCCTCCTCCACGGTCATTTCGAGCACTTCGTGAATGTTTTTGCCCTTGTACCGGACCTCCAGGGTTTCCCGGTTGTAACGCTTGCCCTTGCAGACGTCGCAAGGTACGTAGATGTCGGGCAGAAAGTGCATTTCGACCTTGATGACGCCGTCGCCCTGACAGGCTTCGCAGCGGCCCCCTTTGACGTTGAAGGAGAAACGCCCAGGCTTGTAGCCACGGGAGCGTGCCTCCTGAGTGCCCGCGAACAGTTCCCGTATGGGAGTGAACAGGCCGGTGTAGGTTGCCGGGTTCGATCGTGGGGTCCGCCCGATGGGACTTTGGTCGATGTCGATGACCTTGTCCAGGTGCTCCAGTCCCTCGATGGCGTGGTAAGGGGCGTGGCCCAGAGTGCTTGCCTTGTTCAGTTTGGCGGCGACAACCGGGTACAGCGTGCCATTGATCAGGGTAGACTTGCCCGAGCCTGAGACACCGGTAATGCAGGTCATCACGCCCAGTGGCAGCGTGAGCGTGACACCCTGGAGGTTATTGCCGGAGGCTCCCCTGAGCACAAGCTGTTTGCCCGAACCGGTGTTGCGCTCGGCGGGCACCATGATTTTCCGGCGTCCACTCAGGTACTGGCCGGTCAGGGAATCGGGGTTGCCGATGATCTGTTCGGGGGAGCCCTGAGCCACGACCCGGCCGCCATGCACGCCCGCCCCTGGGCCAATGTCGATGATATGGTCGGCGGCGCGGATGGCGTCTTCGTCGTGCTCGACCACGATGACGGTGTTGCCAAGGTCTCGCAGGTGGGTCAAGGTGGCCAGCAGGCGATCGTTGTCACGCTGGTGCAGACCAATGGACGGCTCGTCGAGGATGTACATGACGCCGACCAGGCCGGCACCGATCTGGCTGGCCAGGCGGATGCGTTGGGCCTCGCCGCCGGAAAGCGTGTCGGCACTGCGTTCCAGCGTCAGGTATTCAAGACCGACGTTGACCAGAAATTTCAAGCGCTCCCGGACTTCCTTGAGAATCTTTTCGGCAATTTCGCCTTTGCGGCCCGGCAGGGTCAGGTTCTGGAAGTATTCGTAGGCTTCCCCCACGGGCAGTCGGGTAATGTCCGGCAGGTTGCGGTCTCCGATAAAGACATGGCGCGCGCTTCGGCGTAGCCGGGAGCCGCCGCAGTCCTTGCAGGGTTGGGTGCTGAGGTTCCGTGCCAGTTCCTCTCGCATACTCTGGGAGTCCGTTTCCCGATAGCGCCGTTCCAGATTGGGAATGATGCCCTCGAACGGATGGGCCTTCTCCATGATATGGCCCCGGGAATTGACGTAGCGAAAGGGGATGTCTTCGTCTCCCGAACCATAGAGCAGTATGTTGCGAAACGACTCCGGCAGATCGAGCCAGGGCGTATCCAGGTCGACGCCGTAGTGTTCCGCAACGCTGGAGATCATCTGGAAGTAGTACACGGCACGCCGGTCCCACCCCTTGATGGCGCCTTCGGCGAGCGTGGCCTCCGGGTGCTGAATGATTTTTTCCGGGTCGAAGAACTGCCGTACGCCCAGGCCGTCACAAGTAGGGCAGGCGCCGGCGGGGTTGTTAAAGGAAAACAGGCGCGGTTCAAGCTCGCTGAGAGAGTAGCCGCACTGGGTACAGGCGAAACGGGCGGAGAAGGTGTGCTCATGCTCCGACTCGTCCATGGCAGCGACCAAGGCAAGACCGTCGGCCAGCTCCAGCGCTGTTTCGAAACTCTCGGCCAGTCGCTGTTCCAGGCCGGGCTTGACCTTGAATCGATCCACCACCACGTCGATCCGGTGCTTTCGTTTCTTGTCGAGCGGGGGGATGTCGTCAATGTCATATACGGTGCCATCCACCCGCAGCCGAATGAACCCCTGGCTGCGCATGGCCTCGATGACCTGGAGGTGTTCTCCCTTGCGGTCACGAACCACCGGGGCCAGGATCATCAGGCGGCTGCCTTCCGGCATGGCCAGAACCTGGTCTACCATCTGGCTGACGGTCTGCGCTTCAAGGGGCTGACCGTGGTCGGGACAGCGCGGCTCCCCCGCCCGGGCAAACAGCAGGCGCAGGTAGTCGTAGATTTCGGTGATGGTGCCCACGGTCGAGCGCGGGTTGTGGGAGGTGGACTTCTGCTCAATGGAAATGGCCGGGGACAGTCCTTCGATGTGGTCCACGTCCGGCTTCTCCATCATCGAAAGGAATTGCCGCGCATAAGTGGACAGCGACTCCACGTAACGGCGTTGTCCTTCGGCGTATAGGGTATCGAACGCGAGCGAGGATTTGTCCGAGCCGGACAGGCCGGTGATGACGATCAGCTTGTCCCGCGGCATGTCCAGGTCGATATTTTTCAGATTGTGGGTGCGAGCGCCCTTGATCTGGATGCGGTCCATAACCCCCTCTCTACGGAAGCAAAACGGCAAGTATACCGTGTTCACCGGGTGGCGGTGAAACGATGAGGGCCCGGAATTCTCCCGGTCCCTCGGGGGTGGCCTTTCTGTTACAATGCGCGACCTGCGGCGATCCTGCTGGTGGTTTGTCGTGACCTGTTAACACTTTCCCGCTTTGAGGTTGCCATTGTCATGAATGCGCTGGAAAGACGTTCCGTGGCCGCGCTGGCATCTGTCTACGCCATGCGGATGCTTGGCCTGTTCATGGTCATGCCGGTCTTCGTGCTTCTGGGGGAAGGCCTTCAGGGCGCCACTCCGGCCCTCCTGGGACTGGCCATTGGCGCTTACGGCCTGAGTCAGGCGCTGTTGCAGATTCCGTTTGGCCTGCTGTCCGACCGGGTGGGGCGCAAGCCGATGATCTACCTGGGGTTGCTGTTGTTTGCTGGCGGCAGCCTGCTGGCCGGGGCGGCGGATTCGATCTACCTGGTGATCGCCGGGCGCATGTTACAAGGCGCCGGCGCCATTGCCAGTGTGCTCATGGCGTTGCTGAGCGACTTGACCCGGGAGGAAGAGCGCACCAAGGCCATGGCCGTCGTGGGTATGTCGATCGGCGTGTCGTTTTCCGTATCGCTGGTGCTCGGGCCGGTGCTGGGGTCGCTCTGGGGGTTGTCCGGCCTGTTTTATGTCACGGCCGGGCTGGCCCTGGTGGCCCTGGTGATCGTAGGGCGGGTGGTGCCCACGCCGCGTCAGCACAAGGCCAGCGCCGATGCCTTGCCCGCGCGGCAGATGCTGGTCCGGGTGTTGACCGAAGGCCGCCTGCTGCGCCTCGATTTTGGCATTTTCGCCCTGCACCTGGTGCTGACGTCGCTGTTTCTGGTGGTTCCGGTTTTTCTCGAGCAGCGTCTGGGGCTGGCGGGCAGCGACCACTGGTGGTTTTATCTGTCGGTGATGGCGACCTCTTTCTTTGCCATGGTGCCCTTTATCATCATTGGTGAAAAGAAACGCAAGATGAAGGCCGTGCTGTGCGGTGCGGTGGCGCTGCTGACGCTGTCGGCCGCCGCGCTGCTGCTGTCCGGACACAGTCTGGTGGGCACCTGGGCGGTGTTGTTCGCCTTCTTCATGGCGTTCAACCTGCTCGAGGCCACATTGCCGTCGCTGGTCAGTAAGGAAGCGCCGGCGGCGGGCAAGGGGGCCGCTATGGGGGTGTATTCCACCTCACAGTTCCTGGGTGCGTTTATCGGTGGTGCCCTGGGAGGGCTGTTGCAGGAGTCTGTGGGCATCCCGGGGGTCATCGGTTTGATGGTTCTGGTGCTGCTGAGCTGGCTCGTGGTTGCGCTTACCATGCCGGCGCCAGGTTACACGACGAGTTTCGTGGTACAGTTGAAAGAAGCGGCTGACGGCAGTTATGGGGCGGTCGATCAGTGCCTGCGGGGGTTGCCCGGGGTTCAGGACGTGGTCATCCTGAAAGATGAAGCCACCGCTTACCTGAAGGTGGATCGGCAGCATTTTGATGAGCAGTCGCTTGCAGGCTTGGCGTTTGTCCGGCAGGGTAGCAATTCTTGAATCCGGAAACCGGCACGGACGGCTGGTTTTCCCTTTAACACAGTCAGGAGTGAACAATGGCGCGAGGCGTAAACAAGGTCATTCTCATCGGGAATCTGGGGCAGGACCCGGAAACCCGTTACACCCCGAATGGAAATGCCGTGGTGAACCTGAATCTGGCGACCGACGAAAGTTATAAGGATCGCCAGACCGGTCAGATGGTGCCCCGGACCGAATGGCACCGGGTGGTATTGTTTGGCAAGGTGGCGGAAGTCGCCGGCCAGTATCTGCGCAAGGGCTCCAAGGTCTATATCGAGGGGCGGTTGCAGACCCGCAAATGGCAGGGGCAGGACGGCCAGGACCGTTACACCACCGAGGTGGTGGTTGATATGAATGGCCAGATGCAAATGCTCGACAGCCGGGGCGACAGCGGAATGGGCCAGGGCAGTGCGCCGGCGGGCCGGCCGCAGTCATCCGGGTACGGTGGCGGCCAGCCTTCCCAGGGTGCGCCCGCCCAGTCCAGTGCTCCCTCCGGGGGGTACAGTCAGCCGTCTCAGGGAAGCATGCCTGAGCCGGTCGACGACTTTGATGACGACATTCCGTTCTGAGTGCAATCCGTGTATTGACTGAGCGCAGCAGGCCCCCGGTGCCCGACGGTACCGGGGGCTTTTTGTAAGCGCTATGCAAAAAATCTGTGAAATAGCTTAATAAAACGTAGAGTTAGCGTTGCTTTCTCATTTAATATGCAACGGAATGTAACGACTGCCTGTCTGTGTTCAACAAGACAACTTCTCCATCACAGAAACTGAGACTTCCATGCTCGACAGGATCCGTGGACTGTTCAAACGTTCCGGCCAAGGTGGTCAGGTCAGCCTTGAGGTGCGTCCGGACGGTATCGCTTGGGTGGCGTCCCGGGGTGTGGCCGAGCATGCGCACGGTGTTGTCGAGTGCTCGCCCGCCCGCCGGCAAGCGGAGTTGGCCGACTTGGTCCGGCAACAGGACTGGTCGGGGCTGCGGGCGAGCCTGGTGTTGCCGATGGAACAGTATCAGGTATTTCAGATGGAACGCCCGGACGGCATCGAGGACGCGGAGCTGGCAGATGCTCTACGCTGGAAACTGGGCGATCTGATTGAGTTCAGCCCCAGCGAGGCGGTGTGTGACGTGTTCCCGTTTCCCCAGGATGCCACCCGCGGGCGTGGGCATCTGGTCAATGTCGTTGTCGCGCGAAGGTCCCTGGTGTCGGAGCTGGTGGCCCTGGTGGCCGGCGCCGGGCTGGCGCTGACGCGCATCGATATTGCCGAGCTGGCTCTCCGAAACCTGGCGGCTCGCTTGGACGGGGCGCAGGGCAGTGCGGCACTGGTGCACCTGCGGGAACGGTACGGTCAGGTGGTCATCTGCCGCGGTGAGACGCTGTATCTGTCCCGGCGTCTGGATGTGACCACCGAGGACCTCCGGGACGCAGCACGTCAGGACGCGGCGCTTCAGGCGCTGGGGCTGGAGCTGCAGCGTTCCCTGGACTACTTCGAAAGCCAGATGGGGCAGGTGCCCCCCGCCGTGGTGCGACTGGCGGCCCGGGATGCTGCACTGCCGCTCACCGCGATGTTGTCCGCATACGTCGCGGCCAGAACCGAAATGGTGGATGGCGCTGAGTTGGGGGTGGACGGCTCTTGGGATGGCCGTTGCCTGCTGGCCTGGGGATGTGCCATGGCGGCGGAGCGGATTGAATCATGAGGCAGCAGGTTAACCTTTACACGCCGGAATTGCGGCCCCGAAAGGAGCGAATTCAGGGGACGTTCGTGGTGGCCTGTTGTCTGGGACTGGTGTTGCTGATGCTTGTCGCCGGTGCTTGGCTGGCTTACCGGAAGCACGACCTGAGGGATCGGCTGGCGGCGCTTGAGCAGCAAAATGAGCAGCAGGTGGCTGCACTGCAGGCGCTGAATCAGGAACTGCAGCGGCGTCAGCCCGATCCGGAGCTGACCGCCGCGTTGGCGCGCGTTAATGAGGCATTGGTACGACGGCAACGTTTGCTGGAACGGGTCGAGGGGCTGGTGTTGCAGCGGGGAGGCGTCTTTTCTCCGAAGATGGCCGCGCTGGCGCGTCAGATTCCTGACGGCGTTTGGCTGACTCGGGTCCGCCTGGCTGCGAATCCCCCGACCATTGCCATTGCCGGGCGTGCGACCGCCGCCCCCTTGGTGCCGCTGTATCTGGAACGCCTGGGGGAAGCACCGGAGTTCTCGGGACGTACGTTCGGGGCCTTTCGCCTGAACCGTCCCGAGGCGCCTGAAGAGCGGTCTTGGGTGTCGTTCTTCGTGGCCAGTGAGCCGGAGCCGGAGGGAGACGAATGACTTCGCCTGTTGTGAATGCCTGGAAGCGGGGCTTGGTCTGGTTTGACGAACGGCCGCTGCGCGAACGCGCGCTGCTGCTTGCCACCGTGCTGTTGGTGATCCTGTTCCTGGGGTGGCACTGGGGGTTGGCGCCGATGTGGCAGGCCAACAACAACCTGGAGTTTGCCATTCAGTCCGCTGAAGGCCGCCGGGACGAACTGAGGGGCGAACAACGTCGGCTTGAGCGCCTGCTCTCTGAGGATCCATCCCGCGAGCTGCAGGCACAGCTGGCCAGCCGCCAACGACAGCTGGACCGGCTGGAGCGGGACATCGCGGCGACCACCGGTCAGCTGATCGCGCCGCGTGCCATGGTTGCCCTGCTGAAGGACATTCTGGCAACGCAGCCGGGGCTGACTCTTCAGTCCATGGCGCTGAAGACACCCACGCCGATCTATGGCGACCCGTCCGGGGAAGGCACCGGCGATTCGGCTCCGCCCCCCTTGCTTTACGCGCACCAGGTCGAGCTGCGAATCCAGGGAGCCTATCTGGATGTCCTGTCCTATCTGGAAAGGCTTGAGGCGGTGGATGAACGACTGGGCTGGGTGAGTGTGTCCTATCAGGCCGGGGAGTGGCCCCAGGGCGAGGCGGTAATCGAGGTGCGCACTCTGAGTCTTGAAAAAACGTGGTTGGGAGTTTGACATGAGGGTGTGTGTCTGGGGTGTCGCGGTGTGTTTGGCGATGGGCGGCTCCTTCGCGTGGGCGTTGCGGGACCCTACGCGGCCCCCCGATGCATCGGCGCCGGCACCGGTGGCCCTGCCCCAGCGCCCGCTGTCACTGGACTCGATTGTCTACGGCGAGACCCGCCGGGTGGCGGTCATTGACGGGGTGGCACTGAGGGAAGGTCAGGCGGGGGACGGTATCAAGGTACGAAAAATCCATCGGGATCGAGTCGAGGTGTTGGACGGAGGGCAGCTCCGGGTCTTGCGCCTGAATACGCTGCCAGAGGTGCGGGAAACGCCATGATCAACTTCAAGAAGCCCATGTTCAGTCTAGGTTTCCGGGGGCTGTTGCTGTTGGCCCTGCTGGCTCAGGCCGCCTGCAGCAGCCATCCGCTGATGCGCTCGGCGACCGCCACCTCCACCGATGCCGCCGATGATATCGTTCGGGCCCTGGATTCAGGCCCCTCCGGTGCCACGGCTGCCAACGCCCATGCTACCGTCCCGCCGCCGGACATCAGTGCCGCATTGCTGCCTCCGCTGGCGCCGGAGGCCGACCGGGAGGAACGTTTCGATGTCAATGCACGGGGCGTTGACGCCGGCGCCTTTTTCGAGTCCCTGGTCAACGGCACCCGTTATAACGTAGTGGTGCATCCGGATGTGGTGGCCAACATCGATCTTCGGCTCCGGGATGTCACGGTCCCGGAAGTGATGGACATCGTGGCCGATGTCTACGACCTGGACATTGAACGGAAGGGACGTCTGTACCAGGTGCGCTCGAATCGTGTTCAGACGCGGATCTTTCCCATCGACTATCTGCACTTCAAGCGCCGGGGCAGCTCCGAAACCCGGGTCAGCTCCGGACAGGTGACCAGCGCCAGAAACAACGGCGATAGCGGGAACGCGAGTGCGGACTCCGAGGAAACCCGTAATTTAGTGGGCACCTCCATCTCCACCGCCACCGAGTCGGACTTCTGGCAGGATATCCAGGGCACCCTGGCGATGATGGTCGGAGCTGACGGCCAAGTGGTCGTCAATCCTGGGGCCGGCCTGGTGATGGTCCGCGCCAGTGGCGAGCAGCTGCGCCTGGTCGAGGACTACCTGACTCGGACCGAGCTGATCATGAAGCGCCAAGTGGTGCTGGAGGCGAAGATCCTGGAAGTCACCCTGAATGAAGGCTACCAGCAGGGCATCAGCTGGTCGGATTTGCAAAGATACTCCTCCACTGCTGCTTCAGATGGCCTCCCGATTGATTTCACTTCGCAAGTTCTAAGCGGCCAGGGTATTCAGTCCCCGGATATCGGCGGCCTGTTCTCCGCCACGTTCCGTAATGGCAGTTTCACGGCGCTGATTGAACTGCTCGGTACCCAGGGCAATGTCCAGATCCTGTCCAGCCCGAGGATTTCGACCGTCAACAACCAGAAGGCCGTGATCAAGGTGGGGACCGATGAGTTCTTCGTCACGGACATCGACTTTGA
This sequence comes from Marinobacter lutaoensis, assembly GCF_001981305.1. Taxonomy (GTDB): domain Bacteria; phylum Pseudomonadota; class Gammaproteobacteria; order Pseudomonadales; family Oleiphilaceae; genus Marinobacter; species Marinobacter lutaoensis. The sequence continues at coordinate 22,811 of NZ_MSCW01000003.1, forward strand.
TGAAGACAACTCCGCAGTGACCGCCTCCGACACCACGTCCACCTCGGTGGAGTTGACGCCGTTCTTCTCCGGCATCTCCCTCGATGTTACGCCACAGATCGGCGAGGACGGAACGGTCACCCTGCACGTGCATCCGTCGGTCAGCGAAGTCACCGATCAGGAAAAGGTGATCACCATCGGTGAGCGGGACGTTACCCTGCCCTTGGCCAGCAGCACCGTCCGTGAAACCGACAGTGTGATCCGGGCCCAGAGCGGCCAGATCGTAGTGATTGGCGGTCTTATCCAGAACACCAGCGAGGACAACAACTCGGCGGTCCCGTTCTTCAGTGAGATTCCGTTGCTGGGTGAGTTGTTCAAGCAGCGCCATTTCGACGCCCGCAAGAGCGAGCTGGTGATCCTGTTGCGGCCGGTGGTGGTGCAACTCGACACTATGGCAAAGGACATCGCCGCCAGCCGGGAGCGGATGAGCGTACTGCGGGAGTTGCTGCAATCCTCGAAATCAGTCATGCCGGAACCGGAGAACACGCGACACTGACATGTACGAGGCCCATTTCGGACTGCGGGAAGCTCCATTTGCATTGACGCCCAACACCCGTTATTTCCTGCGGGCGCCGAGTCATGCCGACGCCCTGGAGCTGCTGTTGGTTGCGCTTCGGGAGCGGGAGGGGTTCATCAAGATCACCGGTGAGGTTGGAACCGGCAAAACTCTGTTGTGCCGGTTGCTGTTGAATGAACTGGACGCGCAGGCTCATACCGCCTATATCCCGAACCCCAACCTGCCGCCGGAGACTCTGTACGAGGCCGTAGCCGAGGAACTCGGTGCGGATGTGGCCACATGCGCCAATGGCCACCAGGTGCTCAAGGCCCTGAATCAGCGGTTGATTGATCTGGCCATGGCCGCCAAGCCCGCGGTGCTGGTGATCGACGAAGCCCAGGCCATGCCGGAGCCTACGTTGGAGGCCCTGCGGCTGCTGACCAATCTGGAGACCGAGAGCCGTAAGCTGCTGCAGGTGGTGCTGTTCGGACAGCCGGAGTTGGACTCGGTGTTGGCCAAGCGTTCCCTGCGTCAGCTGCGCCAGCGGATCACTTTCCATTACCAACTGGCACCGCTGGACCGGGCCTCGGTGGAGCACTATCTCCGGCATCGACTGGCCCAGGCCGGTTATGACCGGGGGGAGCTGTTTACGCCCGGTGCCTTGAAACTCATCGCCCGAGCCTCCCGGGGAATTCCCAGGCTGGTGAACGTGCTGGCACACAAGGCCATGCTGGCGGCCTGGGGAGAGGGCGAGCGGAAAGTCGACCGGGGCCATGTCCTGCGGGCTGTGGACGATACTGAAAGCGCATACCGGCCCGGTTGGGTTGCGAGGTGGTTATGAGCTTGCTCAACGACGCATTGCGAGCCGCCGAACAGCGCCAGCGCCCGTCGCAGCGACCGGTGCCCTATCTGGGGCGCCGGCCCGGTCGTCCGCGCCGGCGCGTCGCCTTGCTGGTGCTTCCCCTGGTGCTGGCGGCTGGCGCCGTGGTGGCCATCCACCTGTGGCGGGCACCGCAACCGGTGGCCGCCACAGGTGAGGTGACACTGGATGTGACCGGAGATGACGAGTCTCCGCCGTCTCCCCCGGCAGAGGTGCCAGCAAGAATTTCACGTGGGCCCCAGGACGCCGTGGCTCCCCCGCCCGTGCCGGTGTTGCCGCCCCCAGGACCGGCCCCGAAGCCGGTCGAAGTCACGGCGGCCCCGGTCCCGAAAGCGCCGTTGACGCCCCCCCCTCCGGCGGCGGCTGTGAGCGCTCCGGTCGCTGAGCCGGTGGTTTCCGCCCCCGAGCCCCGCACCTCGGTGGCGTCCGTGGAGCCGTCTTCACCGCCTCCGGTGGTGAAGCAGGTGCCGAGAACACCGGAAGCGCGGGATCGAGCCACCGGCCAAGAACTGGAGCGACTGGTTCGCGAGGGCCGGCTGGCTGAGGCTGAGCGGCGATTGTCCGATCTGTTGGCGCGACAGCCCGCGCCGGTCAGTCGTGCGGTGGTCGCCCGGGCGTTGCTGGTCGACGGCCAGGCCGGGGCGGCCCTGAGTTGGTTGCCTCCGGCAGTGACCGAGGCCGATCCGGAGCTGCGGCTGCTGCGTGCACGGGCTCTGCTGGCCAGAGGCGATCTGGACGGGGCGGTGGCCCTCCTGAGTCACCGGATTCCGCCTGTGGCCGGACATATCGAATACCGTGTGACCCTGGCCACCCTGTTGCAGCAGGCTGGGGACAGCGAGGCGGCAGCCGGGCACTGGACGGCATTGCTGATGGCCGACGACAGTCGGGCCGCCTGGTGGGTCGGGCTGGCCCTGGCTCTGGAGGGGCAGGGCAAGATCGCCAGCGCGATTCGGGCCTATGGTCAGGCGGCGGCCCTGCCCGGGCTCTCCACCGCATTGGCGGACTTTGTTCGCGAACGTCTCAGGCAATTGCAGGCGGGATGATGGCAACTGAACCGAAAAAGAAAATCCGCATAGGCGACCTGCTGGTCCAGAATGCGGTGATCACCGAAGATCAGCTGGGGACGGCGCTGCGGGAGCAGAAACGCACCGGTCGCAAGCTGGGGCGTACCCTGATCGACCTGGGGTACGTCGACGAGGACAGCCTGCTGAACATCCTGTCCCGGCAGCTGGACGTGCCCTTCGTACAGCTGCGCCATTACCAGTTCGACAACCATCTGGTGAAGAAACTGCCGGAAGCCGTGGCCCGACGGTTCCGGGCCATTGTTCTGGCGGAACGGAACGGGGAACTGCTGGTGGGCATGGCCGACCCTCTGGACATCTTCGCTTACGATGAGATCGTCCGGATTCTTAAACAGCCCATCAAGCAGGCAGTGGTCCGGGAAAGCGAGCTGCTCAGTACCCTGGATCTGGTGTACCGCCGGACCGAAGAAATCGCCTCGCTGGCGGAAGAGCTGGAAGACGAGCTGGATGACGATGCCTTCGACTTGGCCGATCTGACGGCCGAGTCTTCCAGCGAAGACGCTCCGGTCGTCAAGCTGCTGAAAACGCTGTTCGAGGACGCGGTGCAGGCCCGCAGCTCCGACATTCACATTGAGCCCGACGAGTCGGTGGTACGGATCCGGCAGCGGGTGGACGGCGTGCTGCAGGAGCAGGTGATGAAGGAGAAGCGCGTCAATGCCGCTCTGGTTCTGCGCCTGAAACTCATGGCCGGACTCAACATCTCCGAGAAACGGTTGCCACAGGACGGGCGCTTCAACGTCCGGGTCAAGGGGCGCAGCATTGATGTGCGTGTCTCCACCATGCCGGTGCAGTATGGCGAGTCGGTGGTCATGCGGTTGCTGGATCAGAGCCAGGGCATGCTCAACCTGGAAAGCACCGGCATGCCGCCGGAACTGCTGGCCCGGTTCCGGCGGATGATTCAGCGCCCCCATGGCATGATCCTGGTGACCGGGCCAACCGGCAGCGGCAAGACCACCACCCTGTATGGAGCCCTGTCCGAACTGAACCGTCCGGAAGTCAAGATCATTACGGCTGAAGACCCGGTCGAGTACCGTCTGCCTCGGGTCACCCAAGTGCAGGTGAACCCCAAAATCGGGCTTGAATTCTCCGACGTACTCCGGGCGGCGCTGCGTCAGGACCCGGATGTCATCCTGGTGGGCGAAATGCGGGATTCGGAAACCGTTGAGATTGGCCTGCGGGCCGCCATGACCGGCCACCTGGTGCTGTCCACATTGCACACCAACGATTCGATCAGCAGCGCCATGCGCCTGATCGACATGGGGGCGGAACCTTTTCTGGTGGCCAGTTCCCTGTTGGGGGTGGTGGCGCAGCGGCTGGTCCGGCGGGTGTGTGAGAACTGTGCCGAGCCATATCAGCCGACCGAACAGGAACGGATCTGGCTGGAGAGCTTCGAGCTGGATCCGGTGGATCTGGAAGCCGGATTTGTCCAGGGGCGGGGCTGCTATCAGTGCAGCAACACCGGCTACAAGGGGCGCGTGGGTGTCTATGAAATGCTGGAGATGAACGAGGCGATGCTGGACGCCCTGCGGCGTCGGGATGTTGCCCGCTTCACCCAGGCGGCGCGACAGAGCCCGCTGTACCGCCCCCTGGGACGCTGCGCCATGGACTACGCTCTGCGTGGGATCACCTCGTTGGCCGAGGTGGCCCGAGTCGCGGCCACCTCGGAGGCCGAGCTCACGGCCCCGGACGCGTCGGCCGGGGAGGCGCACTGATGGAGTTTCTCTACCGGGGCCGGGACGCCCAGGGAGGGGTCCACCAGGGCACGCTGGTGGCCGTGAGCGCGGAGGCTGCGGCAGCCGAGCTGATGCGCAAGGGCATCACTCCACTGACGATTCGGCCGCGGCCGGCGTCGCCGGGGGCTTCGGATTGGCGACAGCGATTGCTGCCGGGGCGCCAAACCGTCACGCTGGATGAACTGATCGTCTTTTGTCGCCAGATGTATGCGCTGACCCGGGCGGGTATTCCGCTGATCCGGACCATGCGGGGGCTGGCGGAGACAACCCGCTCACCCGCACTGGCGCGGGTGTTGGACGATGTCACCTCCCGGTTGGAGGGGGGCACCACCATGGCGACCGCGATGAAGGCGCATCCGGCGGTTTTTTCGGATCTGTTCGTTGCCATGATTCACGTCGGTGAAAACACCGGGATGCTGGACGAGTCGTTCAAGCGCCTGTCCGATATTCTGGAACTGGAACGGGATACCCGACGCCGCCTGAAACAGGCCATGCGATATCCAACGTTCGTGCTGGTGGCGTTGCTGGCGGCGCTGATGATCGTGAATTTCCTGGTGATCCCCAAGTTCGCCGCAGTGTTCGACAAGCTGGGTGCGGACCTGCCGGTGCTGACCCAGGTCCTGGTCGGTACCTCCGAATTCCTGTTGGGGTATTGGTACGTGGTGCTGTTCGCGGTGGCCGGCGCTGCCGTGCTGGTCCGGCAGTGGCTCCGGACACCTGGGGGGCGGCTGACCTGGGACCGCTACAAGTTGCGTCTGCCGGTGATGGGCAACTTGCTGGAACTGATTACCTTGAGCCGGTTTGCCCGTAACTTCGCCACCATGCTGTCGGCTGGCATGCCCATCACCCATGCCCTGACGGTTGTTGCCGATGCCACGGACAATGCCTGGATCGCCACCCACATCAAGGAGATGCGTCTGGGGATCGAACGCGGGGAAAGCCTGCTCCGTACCGCGCGGCACAGCGGCATGTTCACCCCACTGATCCTACAGATGATCGCGGTGGGCGAGGAGACCGGGGCCGTGGATGACATGCTCAACCACGTGGCTGATTTCTATGACGAAGACGTCGACTACGGTCTCAAGCGCCTGGCCGAGTCGATCGAACCGATACTCATTGTCGCCATGGGGGTGCTGGTACTGATCCTGGCGCTGGGTGTGTTCCTGCCCATCTGGGACCTGGGGGCCGCGGCCATGGGGCGGGGCTAGTGCCATGCCGGCGGGGCGTCCGAGTGCCCGTGCTCTGGTCATCGTCCGGAAGTTCCGCCTGGCGGTGGTCTGGGGGCTGATCGGGCTGCTCTGGTGGTGCCTGCTGACGGCGTTGGAACGCCAATTGCAATACGCTGAGGAGCAGGGCACCCGTCTGGTGCTGGCGCAGTTGCGAGCGGCGCTGGTGGTGAAGGGGGCGGAAACGATGCTGACACAACCGGAGCGGCTGGCCGGGCTGTCGGGAGGCAACCCGTTCGACTGGCTGCAGGCGCCGTGGCCCGCTTATCGTGGTGACTGCGGGAACGCGGTTCCCGAGCCCGGCGACTGGTGTTTTCAGCCGGGCTCGCGGGAGAGCTCAGAAACAACCAAGAAGGGGTGGCTGCTGTACACCCCCAGGCAACCGGTGACCGTGGACGGCAATCTGTTGCCGGCCGATCGGCCCGTGGCGTGGCAGGTGACGACGACCTTTGTTGACCGTAACGGCAACCGCCGGCGGGAAGCGGGCGAGCGTCTGACCGGTCTGGCCCTTGAACCGGTGCCGATGGCAATGACCGGCGTGGACGGGCCGGGGGCCAGGCCATGAATGGCCATTCATCAACCCTGAAAACGAACGAAAGAGGTGGACGAATGAAACAGTACAGAAAAACGCGCGCCCAAGCAGGGTTTACCCTCATCGAGCTGGTGGTGGTGATTGCCATCCTGGCCATCCTGGCGGCTTTCGCGTTGCCTCGCTTTGCTCAGCTTTCCGAGCAGGCGCACGAGGCCAGCATCCGCGCTACGGCGGGTGCGCTCAGCGCCGGCGTGGCGCTGGTAAAGGCCCAGTGGGTCAGTAACGGACTGTCAGGTGCGGCGGATAATATCGACGGCTTCGGTAATGATGATGTCGATGTCGGGCCGGACGGCTGGCCGACCGCAACCAACGACAGCAATAGCACCAACATGACCACCGGTCGGTGCCAGCAGGTTTGGCAGGGTGTGCTTCAGGCCAATGCGCCGACAGTCACGGGCGCGACGCCGGAATACGAAATCTCTGTACAGGCCGACGGTAACGGCGGTGGCCAGGATTGTGTGTTTACCTACCAGGCGGACGGGCAGGGCAGCAACATCGTGTACGATGCCGATACCGGCGAAATCACCACAAACATCAACTAAAACGAAAACGACCTCACTGACCAAGACGGAGTACAAACCATGAAAACGATGACTGGCATGGCGCCCCGGGCGCAGAAAGGTTTCACCCTGATCGAACTGGTCATGGTGATTGTGATTCTGGGGATTCTGGCGGCGTTTGCGTTGCCGCGGTTTGCGGATTTTGGCAGCGAAGCCAGCACCGCGGCGCTCGACGGTGGTATTGGTGCCGTCAAGTCCGGGGCATCTATTGCCCATGCGCGCTGGCTGGCCGATGGAACGAACGCCAATTCGGTGACCCTGGACGGCGTCGCCGTGAGCATTGATAACTCGGCGGGGGGTAACGGCTTCCCCACCGCGGATGCTGCGGGTATCGGCGCGGCGGCGCAGCTGGATGCCAATGATTACACGATCGGCGCAGCCGCGGCTGGTGTTACGACGATCACGCTTGCGGCACGGGCGGCATCGGACGGTGATGGCGATGGTACAGCTGGTGAATGCTCGTTTCAGTACGATCAGGCCACCGGCACCGTTTCGAATCGGAATACAGACGACTGCTGATTACGGTTGATGCATAGAGGCGGCCCCGTCCTTGGGGCCGCCTCTATGATGATTTCCTCCGTTTTTGAGGCGCTGCATGGCGGGATTTCGAACCGGTCACATGAAGGGTTTCACCATCGTTGAGCTGGTTGTCGTGATCGTGCTGATCGGAACGCTCTCAGCCATCGGCGTTGGCTTATTTGCCAGCCGAACCACGTTTTCTCCGCTGCTGGCCACCCAGCAGCTCGCCTCCGCCACGTTGCTTGCCCAGCAGGCAGCGCTGGCGGGGAATCCCGCTGGCACGCTGCGCGTGGAGCAGGCGGCGAATGAATTTCGGTTCATCGTGGGCGTCGTCGGTACCAGTGAGTCCCGTACGTTTTCCCTGCCCCGGGAGGGTGCCTCGCTGTCCGGAGTGAGCCTTCCCCTGAATATCGACTTCAATGAACTGGGGGCGCCCGCTGCCGGCAGCAATTACACCCTGACCTTTACCGGTGACAGCACATTCCAGCTCTGCCTCAGTTCCCTGGGGGCGGTGTACACGGGGAGCTGTCGGTCATGAGGCGACGAGTTCGTGGCGTGACCCTGGTGGAGCTGGTGATGACGATCGTGATCATCGGGATCGCCATCACGGGCGTGGTCGGGGCGTTTGCGACCCTGTCCGGGCGGAGTGCCGACCCGCTGAACCAGACTCGGGCCGTTGCCCTGGCTCAGTTGTATGCGGACGAAATCCTGTCCCGGGCCTACGACGACAACACGCCTCCCGGCGGCGTGCCCCGCCAGAACGGGTGTACGTTGGGGGCCGAGGAGTCGGACCGCGCCGACTATGACGATGCTGACGACTACGGTGACATCGTTGGCGCCGAGCCGGAAAATGCCCTGGGCCAGGCTCTCGATCCGGACGCCTACGGTGGTTTCAGAGTGACGGTCCAGGTCCGTTGCGCCGGCGCTGAAGTGGGGCTGCCCGCCGACGATGCCAAGCGGGTTGATCTGGTCATCAGGGACCCGTCCGGCAATGATTATCGGTTTACCTTCTACAGGGCCAATTACTGATGCAGGGCCATCGCGGATTCACGCTGGTTGAACTGGTCATGGTGATCGTGCTTCTGGGGCTGGTCGCGATGATCTCCGTGCGTTTCGTGTCGCTCTCCACCCAGGGGGCCCTGGACCTTGGCTCGCGACAGCAGCGAGCCCTGCAGGGTGTGGTTCTGGGCGAGCAACTGTCCAGACAGCTACGGGAAGCCTTCCCGCTGTCGTTGCGTACCAACGGTGCCTGCCTGGAGTGGATCCCGCTGCTGTCGGCGACCAACTACCGTCAGCTGACTCAGGGGCCGGGGTTCGATACCCTGGCCGTCGTGCCCTTCAACCCGGTGCCGCCGGTTGGCAGCCGCTTGGTGGTGTACGGTTATGGCAGCGCCACCTCGGATCTGTATGCCGACACCGACCCGGGGCCGGTGTCCGGGCCGGTGAGCCTGGTTGCCGGGAACTCGGTGACGCTGACGTCCCCCCATCGTTTTACTCAGCAGTCACCCGAGCGGCGCCTATTTGCGATCGGCGACCCGGTAAGCGTCTGCCAGGACGGCCGGTGGCTGTACCGTTACACCGGCTATGGCCGTAGCACCGCCCAGCCGGTACCGCCGGTGGGCGGGGTGCGCGAGGTAATGTCGGCTAACCTTGCGGCGCCGGTCAATTTCCAGCTGACACCGGCGTCCCTGCAGCGGGCGGCTGTTGTGGCGTTCACCCTGTCGTTGAAGGATTACGACACCGGTAGCAATGAAGTCACCACCACCGTCCAGGAGGTTCAGGTTCGCAATGTACCCTAGCGTTCCGATTGGCCGGCAACGGGGCATTGGTCTGCCTCTGGCCCTGTTTGTGGTGACGGTGCTGGCACTGCTGGTCCTGGGCATGTCCCTGCAGCAGCAGGCCACAGGCGAGGCCGTTGGTCTTCAGGTCCAGTCCCAGCGGGCTTTCCTTGCCGCTGAGAGTGGGGCACAGGTCGCCATCACCGATGTTCTGTACGAAGGGCGGGCCTGCCCTTCGACATGGACTCTGAATTTCACCGAGTCTGCCCTGGCCGCGTGCCACGCCGCACTCAGCTGCTCTGCCGAGGATGCGTCCGGCGTATCCGGCAGTGGCGGGGGAACCCTGTACACCTTGGTCAGCGCCGGCACCTGTGGCAGTGGCCGCGATGCCGCCCGGCGGGAAGTCGAGGTGCGTGTCCGATGATTGGCAAGCTCTGGCGCCTGGGTGGGGTATTGCTGGTGTTGCTGGCGGTGGCGGCGACGGCCCGAGCGGCGGAGTGCACCGATGTGTACAGCTCCGCCACGGGGATCAACGCCAACCTTGCCAGCGGTGGCGATACACTGGAGTTGTCCGGTGTACCCTGGGCCAGTACGGCCTGGCCGGCGTCGGGAAGCACTCTGACGGCGGGCGACTACTATTTTCGGGGGGAGACCCTGAGGAACAACTATCAGCTGAATGTGCAGTCCGGTGCCCAGGTCCGGATTTTCGTCAACGGTGCCCTGTCGGTAGGCAACAACGTCCGAATCAACGCTTCGGGGGAGCCGAAGCAACTGCTGCTGGTGACCCGGGGGACTCTCTCGATAGGCAACGGTGTTCGTTTGAACGGCCTCGTCTATGCGTCCGGCAGCCTCGGTGTGGGTAACAACGGCCAGATCGAGGGTGGGCTGGCGGCGGAAGGGGCTCTATCCCTGGGCAACAACAGCTCGGTTGCCCAGGATTACCAGGGCATTGATGAGGGGCTCCTGGCGGGCCTGTGTGGCACTCCCGTGGTCCTGTCTGCTAATGGGGAGTCCGTGGGGCCGGTGTCCGTTGCTTTGGGGGCTACGGTGTCCTTTTCCGGAGAAGTCCGGGATTGTCCGTCGGATCCCAGCGTGTTCAACACACGACAGTGGCGGGAGAGCTGGCGGCTGGATGGCGCGACCGTGCAGCAGACCCTGTCGGAGGACAGCAGCTGTGACCGCTCGCCACTGACATACAGTGATGCGTTTGACTCGCCAGGGTCCTACGTGATGGAGCTGAGCGTCGAATACCGGGATTGTTTTTTTTGGGGGATTTTGTGCGGCAGCTGGCAAACCCATGGCAGTGACGATATCGCCCTTGAGGTGGTGGACGAGAATCCCCTGACCTGTTTTGCCGATGCTTTTGCCAACACGGCCTTGTCCGGCGAGGATTGGGTAACCTCCGTCTCCAGCGGCCGTTTTACTCCCAGCGTGGTTAACGGTCGGCTGAGGATGACCGAAGCGGTCACCAACCAAGCGACTGCCGCGACCTTGCAGAGGGAGATCCCGGGGGCGGACAACCTGGTCATTCTGGAGTTTGATTACTACGCCTATGGAGGGAACGGGGCCGATGGTGTCGCCGTGGTGTTGTCGGATTCGGCGATCACGCCCCGGCCCGGCAGTTACGGCGGCTCTCTGGGGTATGCCCAGCGAAGCAACGGCGATCAGGGGTTCGCGGGTGGCTGGATCGGGATCGGGCTGGACGAATACGGCAATTTCTCGAATCCGACGGAGGGACGGATCGGTGGCCCGGGGTTCCGCCGGGATGCGGTGGCGATTCGCGGTGCCGTGGCCAGTGGCTACCGCTATCTGCGGGGCACGTCGACCCTGTCGCCTGGAATCGATCAGACCGGCAGCAATCCGCAACCCCACCGGTACCGCATCGTAGTGGACTCTCGGTCTGCCGGGCAGGCACTGGTCTCGGTGGAACGGGACGTGACCGGTACGGGGAACAGCTACCAGACCCTCATCGCGCCGTTCAATGCTCTGGCGGAGACGGGGCAGCCGGATGTTCCGGATAATTTTCTGTTATCCCTGACCGGCTCCACCGGGGGCTCGACCAATATCCATGAGCTGGATGATGTGCAGCTGTGTGCGCTCCGGCTCAATGAGGTGGGCGAGCAGGTAGATCACTTTGAGATCATTCACGACGGCGTGGCCCTGACCTGTCAGCCGGAGACCGTCACCCTGAAGGCCTGCGCCAATGCTGACTGTACCCAGCTGTTCACCGATCCGGTGGTCGCAACGCTGGCCCCCGTATCCGGCTGGCAGGGCGGCAACGCGGTTACGCTGACCAATGGTACGGGGCAGGCAACGCTCAGCCATACCACGCAGGGCACTGTGACGTTGGACGTCACCGGCTCGGTGCCCTCCACCCGACCCCAGTCGCAGACCCTGTGTCAGGTTGCGGGGAGCGTTTCGTCCTCCCTGTGTGGACTGACGTTCCATGAGTCTGGACTGGCTTTCGATGTGCCCGACCTCACCGCACACAAACCGTCAGGCCCGGTCTCCGTGCAGGCGGTCCGTCAGGATGATCTGACACAGGCCTGCGTGCCGGCATTCGAGAATGTCAGCCGAGCGGTCGATGTCTGGGCGAGCTACGATAACCCGACGTCCGGCACCCGTGCGCCCTCGGTGGACGGCACCGAGGTCAGCATGAACGCCGCCTCACCGACCCCGGTGACCCTCAACTTCGGCGCCAACGGGGTTGCCCAGATCCAGGTGACTTATCCGGATGCGGGACTGGTGAGCCTGGGCATGCGCTATTCCGGCACCACGTCCACGGGCGACGACGGTTTGGTCATGCTGGGGGCCGACAGTTTCGTGAGTGTGCCTGCCGGCTTCTGCGTCCGTACCGGAGGCGAATGCGACGCGGCGGATGCCTCCTGTTCGGCCTTTCGCAGGGCGGGGGAGCCATTCCCTCTGTCGATTCAGGCGGTGGGCTGGGAACAGGCCGGAGATACCGACGTGTGCCAGGGCAATCCGTCGACGCCCAACTTCCAGAACGACAACATGCCCCTGGCCATCGAACTGGTGGCCCCCGCCGGCGGAGAGCTCGGTACCCTGTCGCCGGCCCAGTATGATCATGTCCTGTCGTCCGATGCCATCACCTCAGCGTCGGTATCGGTATCGGAGGTCGGGATTTTCCGTTTTCTGGTCCAGCCCACGGCCGGCTCTTACCTGGGCCGAGATCTGCCCTCCGCACAGAGCCGCCCAACCGGGCGCTTCTATCCGGATCACTTCGCCGTGTCGATTGACCCGGGAACGCTGGCCGCGTCCTGTGACGGCGGAGGTTTTACCTATCTGGGCGAGCCTTTTGGCTGGAGCCTGCCGCCGGTACTGGAGATCGAGCCCCGATCGACCGGGGGATCCCGGACCGAAAACTACACCCACGCGGGGTTCCGGAAGCTGACGGAAGCGGGCGTTGAACGCTCGGCGCCGGTCAGTGACGCGCTGGCCACCCTCAGCGACGGCTCGCTGGTGCCCCTGGAAACGACGGTTTCAAGCGGAGTGCTGTCGGTTGTAGAGCCTGGGCTGTTGGCCTACCGCTACAGTGGGGATGACGCCTTCACCTACCTCAAAGATGCGACATCGCCGACCGATCCGTTCGCGCCCTCCCTGCAATTTTCGGTGGACCGGATCGAGGATGCCGATGGCGTGGCTTCCCAGAGTGCCCCCCATACCTTCACCCCGGCGGCGGACTTCGAGAACCGCTATGGGCGACTGGTGATGGAAAACGTCTACGGGCCGGAGACTCTGCCGGCCCTGACCCTGCCGTTTCGAGTGGAATACTGGTCTGGAAGTGCCTTTGTCACGCACTCGGACGATGTGTGTTCCGCCTGGAATACTGCGGATATTCTCGACACCGCGGCTCACCATACCCTGAGCCCAGACAACGGCTTGTTTGCCACCGGGATTGGCGGGCCGTTGCAATTGGTGCCGAATGGAACCCGGGGCACGGATACCCTGACATGGCAGGTGCCGGAATGGTTGCGCCATGACGACGACGGCGACGGCAGTCTCGACTTACCCCAGGCCACCGCCACCTTTGGCGTCTACCGCGGCCACGACCGGGTCATCTATTGGCACGAGCGATAAAAAAGGGCGGCTGAAGCCGCCCGAACTTTCAACGAACCCCGGCGGTTCGCTGATCGTCAGTCTTCATCACCGTCGGGGTGATCCATCCCCAGCTCGTTGATCTTCCGGGTCAGGGTGTTACGGCCCCAACCAAGGAGGATGGAGGCATCCCGGCGCCGTCCGCCGGTGTGCTTCAGGGCGGTCTCGATCATGATCTTCTCGAACTCCGGCACGGCCGTGTCCAGAATGCCTTTTTTGCCCCGTTTCAGTTCCTGTTCGGCCCAGAGCCGTAACCCTTCCTGCCAGGTGTGGCCGGTCGCGGTGGTTTCTGTCTCCGCCTGATGCAGCAGTTCGGGAGGCAGGTCGTCGATGTGAATTTCCCGGCCGCTGGCCATCACCGTGAGCCAACGGCAGGTGTTTTCCAGCTGCCGCACGTTGCCTGGCCAGGGCAGGGTGGTGAGGTATTCCTCGGCTTCCGGACGCAGGACCTTGGGTTCCACCGCCAGTTCCTTGGCCGCACGCTTCAAAAAATGCTGCATGAGCCGGGGAATGTCCTCCCGTCGTTCCGACAGCTTGGGCAGGTGCACCCGAATGACGTTCAGGCGGTGGAACAGGTCTTCCCGGAAATTGCCGGCCTGCACCAGCTTTTCCAGATCCTGGTGGGTGGCGGCGATGATGCGGACATCCACCTTGATTGGGGTGGTGCCGCCCACGCGGTAGAACTCGCCATCGGCCAGCACCCGCAGCAGGCGAGTCTGGGTGTCGGCCGGCATGTCACCGATCTCATCCAGAAACAGGGTGCCGCCGTTGGCCTGTTCGAAGCGGCCCTGGCGGGCCGAGCCGGCGCCGGTGAAGGCGCCTTTTTCGTGGCCGAACAGCTCGGACTCGATCAGATCCTTGGGAATGGCAGCCATGTTCAGGGCAATAAACGGCCCATTCTTCCGGGGGCTGTGATTGTGCAGCGCCTGCGCGACCAGTTCCTTGCCGGTGCCGCTCTCACCGTTGATCAGTACGGTGATGTTGGAATGGGACAGCCGGCCAATGGCACGAAACACCTCCTGCATGGCCGGTGCCTCGCCAATGATTTCGGCATTGCGGGGCAGGCTGTCCGCCTGTGGTTCGGCGTTGGCCCGCTGCTCATGGCTGTGGGCCACGGCCCGCTTGACTAGGCCGACGGCATCGTCGACATCGAACGGCTTGGGCAGGTATTCAAAGGCTCCGGTCTGGTAACTGGTGACGGCGCTTTCCAAATCGGAGTGTGCGGTCATGATGATGACCGGTACATCCGGGTGCCGCTCGACAATTTGTGCCAGCAGGGAAATACCGTCGATGCCCGGCATACGGATGTCGCTGATGATGGCGTCGGGGCGTTCGTGTTCGAGCCGGGCCATGATGCCCTCGCCGCTGTCGAAGACGCGGGGGTGCAGGCCAGCCTGGGTCAGGGCTCGCTCCAGGACCCATCGTATGCTGCGGTCGTCGTCTATGATCCAGACGTTCGCCGGTTGGTTCATGGGGTTTCCTCCAGGGGCAGGAAGATGATGAAGTCGGTACGGCCGGGCTTGCTTTCGCACTCAACCAGCCCGTGATGTTGTCCGATGATGCTCTGGGTGATGGACAGCCCCAGGCCGGTGCCCGTGGCCCGGCCGCTGATCATCGGGTAGAAGATGTTCTGCAATAGGTCCGGAGGAATACCCGGGCCGTTGTCTATGATGTCCACCCGGCAGGCCAGACGGTGACGCTTATGGCCGATGGTGAACTGGCGCAGCGCCCGGGTCCGGAAGGTGATGGTGGGCGGCTCGTCGCCGGGCCGGTTTTCCTGCTCGAAGGCGGCCTCCATAGCGTTACGGGCAATGTTGAGGAACGCCTGGATCAGTTGCTCCTTGTCGGCCCGAAGTTCCGGCAGGCTGGGGTCGTAATCACGCAGGAACAGCACCCGCCCCTTGCTTTCGGCCTCCAGCAGCGTCCGAACCCGCTCCAGAATCTCATGGATGTTGGTGGGGGCGAACTGCAGCGCCTTGTTGGGGCCGAGCATGCGATCCACCAGGCTTCGCAGGCGGTCGGCTTCGTCGATGATCACCTGGGTGTATTCTCGCTGGCTCTCGTCACTCAGTTCCCGGTCCAGCAGCTGGGCCGCGCCCCGGATACCCCCGAGGGGGTTCTTGATTTCATGGGCCATGCCCCGCACCAGGATCCGTGTGGTTTCCTGCTGGGAGATCAGGTCTTCCTCCCGGGTGATCCGCAACAGCCGGTCCCTGGGCTGGATTTCGAGCAACAGTTCGGTGGGCTCCAGGGAAATGGGAGAGACGGAGTAATCAACCGTCAGGCGGTTGCCGCTGGTCAGTACGAACTGCGCTTCGCGCCGGGTGTAGGGCTGGCCGTTATTCAGGGCCGCGTACAGGGTTTTCAGGGCATCCTCGGAGGCCAGCAGGATGTCCTGGAAAGGTTGTCCCTGGCTGCGGGTCATACTGGTTTCGAACAGGCTCTCGGCGGACGGATTCAGGTAGCGGATTCTCAGGTTCTCTTCGAGGACGAGCACCGCCGTTGTCAGGCTATCCAGAATGCTCTTGTATCCGTCGTTAGAAGCCGGGGCGAAAGCCATGGGGTATTCCTGTCGGTCGTTTTATCGATGGCGGTAGTGAAATTGCAAGAACTGAACCACATTGACAACGGCCAGATTAAAAAAGGGCAAAGTTCGGGCACTGGCTCGAAATGGCGCGTCATGGTTGCCGTACCCTGGTGCATGGCTACGAAGCCGGCCGGCGGCCCGGGTAGCGGTCGCCCCGTTGATGATCAGAGTATGGCCTTTTTATGGGGCGTACGCACCAAAATGATGCAAGCGAAGGTCAGTTGAGAACCGAAGGACGGTGGACGGTGAAGGTCACGCTGGGCCCGGTTTTAACCTGAACCCCGTTTTCATCGATGATGTGGACACGGGCCTCGTGGGTGCCCCGGAACACGTTGTTGACCAGGATGTTGCCAGACTCGGACTGTCCGACCGGCTGGCCATCCAGGGTCAGCTCGTACTTGTGGCCTGGTTGCAGGCCGGGGGTGCTGGTTACCTGGAACTGGATGTCGCCGTTGCCGCTGTGAAAGGCTTGGTCCTGCTTTGGATAGGTGATGGACACGCTGTCGTAGACCGCGCCCTCGCGCTGAACCTCGGCTCGAAGCTTGCGGGTTTCCTGGACCACCTGGGGCTTGGGTAGGGTGATGGTGGTCACGGGTTTGACCTCGATGGCTTCCCCGCCTTCGATGGGCTCATCCGAGAAGGTCACGTTGCCCTGGGCGTCCACATGCCGGTAGACCTCCGCCGAGACCGGAGCCGCCGCCAGAATGAGGATGCCCGCTGCCAATCCGTACCATGCCTTCATAGGGTTTGCCCCGTGAAATTGCTTTGGTCTGATTATCGGCAGCCGTTCGTGCCTTTTCAACGCCATGCCCCGGCGAGTTTGGTTACATATCGTTAAGGGCGGGCCTGTGTGCGGGAGCGCACAAAAAAGCCCCGCAGCAGCGGGGCTTGTCCGTGCGTATCGGTGAGCCGATCAGCAGGAGTAGTACAGCTCGAACTCGACCGGGTGGGTGGTCATGTTCAGGCGCTCGACTTCCGCCCGCTTCAGGTCGATGTAGCCGGCAATCATATCCTCGGTGAACACGCCGCCGCGGGTCAGGAACTCGTGGTTCTGCTCCAGGCAGTCCAGGGCTTCCTGCAGGGTGGCGGCAACCGTCGGGATGTTGGCGGCCTCTTCCTTCGGCAGGTCGTACAGGTCCTTGTCCATGGCGTCGCCCGGGTGGATCTTGTTCTGGATGCCATCCAGGCCGGCCATCAGCATGGCCGCGAAGGCCAGGTACGGGTTGGCGGACGGATCCGGGAAGCGCACCTCGATGCGGCGGGCTTTCGGGCTGTTCACGTACGGAATCCGGATGGAGGCGGAACGGTTGCGGGCGGAGTAGGCCAGCATGACCGGCGCCTCGAAGCCCGGTACCAGGCGCTTGTAGCTGTTGGTAGAGGCGTTGGTGAAGGCGTTGATGGTTTTGGCGTGCTTGATGATCCCGCCGATGTAGTACAGGGCGATCTCGCTCAGGCCCGCGTAGCCGTCGCCGGCGAAGATGTTCTTGCCGTCCTTGCTCAGGGACTGGTGCACGTGCATGCCGGAACCGTTGTCACCAACCACCGGCTTTGGCATGAAAGTCGCCGTCTTGCCGTAGGCGTGCGCGACGTTGTGCACGCAGTATTTCAGGATCTGGACCTCATCCGCCTTGCGAGTCAGGGTGTTGGCGCCCACGCCGATCTCGCACTGGCCGGCGGTGCCCACTTCGTGGTGGTGAACCTCAATGTTCAGGCCCATGGATTCCATGGCGGCACACATGGCACCCCGCAGGTCATGCAGGCTGTCTACCGGCGGTACCGGGAAGTAGCCGCCCTTGACACCTGGGCGGTGGCCGATGTTGTTGCGGTCGAAGTCCTCGCCGGATACCCAGGCCGCTTCCTCGGAATGCAGCTCGTACATGGCGCCCTTCATGTCCACGCTCCATTTCACGGAGTCGAACACGAAGAACTCGGGCTCCGGACCGAACAGCGCGCTGTCGGCGATACCGGTGGATTTCAGGTATTCCTCGGCGCGACGGGCAACGGAACGGGGGTCGCGCTCGTAACCCTGCATGGTGGAGGGTTCGACGATGTCACAGGTGATGTTAACGGTGGTCTCTTCGGTGAACGGGTCCAGCACGGCGGTGGTGTCGTCCGGCATCAGGATCATGTCGGATTCGTTGATCCCTTTCCAGCCGGCGATGGAGGAGCCATCGAACATCTTGCCATCCGCGAAGAAATCTTCGTTGACTTCGCTGGCCGGCAGGGTCACGTGCTGCTCTTTACCGCGGCTGTCGGTAAAACGCAGGTCAATCCATTTGGCTTCGTGTTCTTTGATCAAATCAATCGTTTTGGACATTGTGCATGCTCCGTGAGTGGACCCGAGTACGGGTTGTTTCATATGCGTTGTGCCGGATCGTCCAGGGTGCCTGAAGTCCGATCGTAAGGTTCAGGTTCAGGCAGCTTATCAAAAGCTGTTCACCGTTACCCACATATTTCGGCTGCTCAGACTGAAGCAAGGGGCTTGCCAGTTTTGGACGCCTGCGCCAGAACGGCGCAGTGGCGCCATTTTCGAGCGCTTCGTCACGCGGAAGGGGGGATTGGGCCCGGTCCATGCGCACCAAAGTTGCGCACCTATGTGGTGCATGCCGTCTATTTGTGATTCAAAGTGGTGCAATTGCCGCGCGCGCGGGTGTGTCGTCAATCTTCATATTAACGGCAACCAGTTTTCGATATACTGCGCGCCGCTTAACCAGCCTCAGGATATCAGTTGTGATTGAAAAGCTTCGTAACATTGCCATCATCGCGCACGTCGACCATGGCAAGACCACCCTCGTCGACAAACTGCTGCAGCAGTCCGGTACTCTGGATCGCAAGAATGCCGGCGACGAACGGGTCATGGATTCCAATGACCAGGAGCGGGAACGCGGAATTACCATCCTGGCCAAGAACACGGCCATCCGGTGGCAGGACTACCGGATCAACATCGTGGACACCCCGGGCCACGCCGATTTTGGTGGTGAGGTAGAGCGGGTCCTGTCGATGGTCGATTCGGTGCTGCTGCTGGTGGATGCCCAAGACGGGCCCATGCCCCAGACCCGTTTCGTCACGCAGAAGGCGTTTGACCGCGGGCTGCGCCCGATTGTTGTGGTCAACAAGGTGGACCGTCCGGGGGCCCGCCCCGATTGGGTGATCAACGAAGTGTTCGACCTGTTCGACAGCCTGGGGGCGACCGACGAACAGCTCGACTTTCCCATCGTCTACGCTTCCGCGCTGAACGGTGTCGCCGGGCCCGAGCCGGATCAGTTGGCGGAAGACATGACGCCGCTGTTCGAGGCGATCGTCCGAAATGTGCCGGCACCGGAAGTCGACCTGGACGCTCCGTTCCAGATGCAGGTGTCGCAGCTGGACTACGACAGCTACGTCGGCGTCATCGGCATCGGCCGCATCACCCGGGGACGGCTGCGCCCGGGCCAGGCGGTGGCGGTGCTTGACCGCGAAGGCAAGAAACGTAACGGTAAGGTGCTTGAGGTCAAGGGCTTCCATGGGCTCCAGCGGGTGCCGGTGGAAGAGGCCACGGCGGGTGACATTGTGTGCATCAGTGGCCTGAACGAACTCTACATTTCCGACACGCTCTGTGACCCGGCCAATCCGGAGGCGTTGCCGCCCCTGACGGTGGACGAGCCGACCGTGAGCATGACCTTCCAGGTCAACGACTCCCCGTTCGCGGGTAAGGAAGGCAAGTTCGTGACCAGCCGCAACATTAAGGAACGGCTGGAAAAAGAGCTTCTGCATAACGTCGCGCTGCGGGTGGAGCCGGGCGACTCGGCTGAAAAGTTTAAGGTGTCCGGCCGCGGAGAGCTGCATCTCTCGGTACTGATCGAAAACATGCGCCGGGAAGGGTTCGAGCTGGGGGTGTCCCGCCCTGAAGTGGTGCAGAAGGACGTGGATGGCGAAATCCACGAGCCCTACGAATTCGTCGTGGTGGACGTGGAAGAGCAGCACCAGGGCGCGATCATGGAAGCCATGGGCAATCGCCGGGCGGAATTGAAGAACATGGTGCCCGATGGCCGGGGGCGGACCCGTATGGAGTTTGTCATGCCGGCCCGCGGGCTGATCGGTTTCCGAAACCAGTTCCTCACCATGACGTCGGGCAGCGGTATCCTGACCAACGTGTTCGATCACTATGGGCCGGTCAAGGGCGGCGTGATCGAGCATCGCAACAACGGCGTTCTGGTGTCCATGGTGGACGGCAAGGTGCTGGGCTATGCCCTGATGACCCTGCAGGAACGTGGTCGGCTGTTCGTGGAGCCGGGTACCGAAGTCTATGAAGGCATGATCATCGGGATCCACAACCGGGACAACGACCTGGTGGTCAATCCGACTAAGGCTAAGCAGCTGACCAACATCCGCGCTGCGGGTTCGGATGAGAACATCATGCTGACCCCGCCGATCCGGATGAGCCTGGAGCAGGCCCTGGAGTTCATCGATGATGATGAACTGGTGGAGGTGACGCCACAGTCGATTCGGATCCGGAAAAAACTGCTCAAGGAGAACGAGCGTCGCCGGGCCAACAAAAAGTAGTCGCGCCACGCGCTGATCAAAAGGCATGCAGTTTCTGCATGCCTTTTTTTATGGGGCTGGGCCGCCGGCATTGCCCTGAGTCGTGCGACCTCGGTTAAACTCTGGGGTGACATTCACTGTATTGGACTGGTGCCCATGCTCACCCTCTATCCTGAGATTGAACCCTACGCCCGTCACCGTCTGGCCGTCGAGCCGCCCCACGAGCTGTACATAGAAGAAAGCGGAAACCCCGATGGGCTTCCGGTGCTGGTGGTGCACGGAGGCCCTGGCGGCGGGTGCGAGGATTACCAGCGCCGCTTCTTCGATGCCGAGCGCTTCCGGATCATCCTGATGGATCAGCGGGGAGCGGGGCGCTCGACGCCGCTGGCGGAACTGGCCGGCAACCAGACCGACAAGCTGGTACAGGATATGGAAACGGTGCGCCAGTTCCTCGGAATCGATCGCTGGTTGCTGTTCGGGGGCAGCTGGGGCTCCACCTTGAGTCTGGTGTACGCCCAGGCTCACCCAGAGCGCGTGCTGGGGCTGGTGTTGCGGGGAATTTTCCTGTGTCGCCCCCGAGACATCCACTGGTTTTACCAGGAAGGTGCCAGCCGGGTGTTTCCGGACTATTGGGAGGACTTCCTGGCGCCCATCCCTGAATCGGAGCGGGAGCATCTGGTGCAGGCCTATTACCGTCGCCTGACCAGCAGCAACGAGCTGGAGCAAATTCAGGCCGCGAAGGCTTGGTCCGTGTGGGAGGGGCGTTGCGCCACCCTGCATCCGAACCCCCGGGTTGTCGAGCATTTTGCGCATCCCCATGTGGCGATTGCCCTGGCACGGATCGAATGCCATTACTTCATCAATCAAGCGTTTCTCGAACCGGATCAGATTGTCCGGAATGCCGGCCGGCTCGCGGGTATTCCGGGCATGATCGTGCATGGTCGCTACGACATGGTGTGCCCGCTGGACAATGCTCTGGCGCTGAGCCGGGCCTGGCCGGAGGCGGAGTTGCGCATTATCCGCGATGCCGGCCATTCTGCCACGGAGCCGGCGATTGTCGACGCCCTGATCCGGGGGGTGGAGGAAGTGGTGGCCAAAACCGACCGGAACGTGGGGTAAAAAAGTCTGAGACGGGTTGCGGTTCGGCCACGGCGCCGATACACTCTTGCCGATTCGTAATTTCCCGTCGATCAGGCAGCGAATGAAAGGGCTGATCCAGAGAGTATCGGAAGCGAGTGTCGAGGTCGGTGGTCGTCCGATAGGCGCCATTGGCCAAGGTATCCTGCTTCTGCTGGGAGTCGAACGGGGTGATGGAACGCGCCAGGCAAGGGAATTGTGCCGAAGAATCCTGTCCTACCGAATTTTTCCCGATGCCCAAGGCCGCATGAACCGAAGTGTCATGGATGAGGGCGCCGCCTTGCTTGTTGTTCCCCAGTTCACCCTCGCCGCGGACACTCGATCCGGCACACGCCCTGGTTTTTCCCGGGCGGCGGAGCCGGCCCGGGCCGAGGCGCTCTACCGCCGGTTCCTGGAAGAGGCACGCCAAGCGTTGGGCCACGAGCGGGTGTCGGAGGGGCAGTTTGGCGCGGACATGCAGGTGCGTCTGATCAACGATGGACCGGTCACCTTCCTGCTGGAGGTGGCACCGGGCGAGGTGGGGAAATAACGCGGTCTGCACTGATTTGGTGCGACCCTGGCGGTGTGGAGAACTTTTGGTGCTCCGTGGGGCTCCAAGGCTGGCCTTGGTCCGGCAAAACGCCCAGGCGTTTTTTGTAGTGTGCTGAATTGGAAAGGAAAAGCGAGTTTTGGCCCCGGATTTGTAACAGGTTGTTCATATCGCGCGTTGGTGCGACATCTAATAAAGACTTGCGTTGATGGTGCCAAACGAGCTAAAAAAGCGCTGATTAAAATTTGCAAATATAGGTTCTTTGTATTAAAATAGGTTCATCATGCGGAGCTTTAAAAAAGCTCTGTAAGTGATTGAGCTGAAAAGGGCTGCAGATTTTCAGAAAGAAGAAGAAAGGTTATCGGATTGTCACGAAAGTGACACGGAGATAGCGCAGAATCCGGCACATCCAGCCCGTCTGGTGGTGCCTAAAAAATCGGGAAGCAATACCCGTCGCTAAACCTGAGTTAACTCAAAAAGGAAGACGCAACATGAAAAAAACGCTCATCGCATCTGCTGTTGCAGCAGCAACTTTCTCTGGCGCTGTCGCTGCCGCGGAAATGCCGACCATCTACGGTAACATCCAGTACGCGATCACTCAGACCAACGTTGACGGCGGCGGTTCTGCTATTGATCACTTCGACAACGGAACCACCCTGGGCGTCACTCATAGCCACGAAATCGCTCCGGGCATCAAAGGCTTCCTGAAGCTGGAGCTGGAAGGTATCAACGCTGACGACAAAGCCGGCAGCAGCGGTATCGACAAGCTGGACGAAGCTTACATCGGTGTGGAAGGCGACACCTTCGGTAAGATCTGGGTTGGCTCCGACGACTCCACCTACGAGCGCGCCATCGATACCATCGCCAACTTCCACGAAGTCGGTTCCGACATCGGTGGCAGCTACGACACCGGCGAAGGTGACCTGATCCAGTACGAGTCCCCGTCCTTCGGTGGCCTGAAACTGGGTGCGGCGGTTCAGGTGAACGGCGACGGCAAGACCGGTGGCAAGTCCTATCCGTACCAGCTGGCGGCCATCTACAGCGCTGACGCGCTGGAACTGGCGTTCGCCATGGACTCCAACGACGGCCACCTGGCGTACAGCAGCAGCTCCGATCTCAGCGCCAACAATGAAAACACCTACGGTCTGCGCGCGACCTACACCATGGGCGACCTGAGCCTGACCGGTGAGTACCAGACCCGCAAGGACGTTGCCGACGTATTCGGCATCATGGGTGTTTACACCCTGGGTGCGAACCAGTTCGCCCTGTCCTATCAGGTCAACGATGACGACGACAGCGGTGACAAGAACGACACCCTGGCGGTGCAAGCTCTGCACAACCTGTCTGACAACATGTACGTCTACTTCGAAGGCTACCTGTCCAACGCCGACGAAGAGATCTACTCTCTGGAAGGCGGTTCTGGCGACGAGCAGACCATCGCTGCGGTTGGTGCCGTTTACTACTTCTGATCCGCGATTTCGCGAATCCAGTAGCTGAAAACCGGCGGCCTTCGGGCCGCCGGTTTTTTTGTGTATGCTCGGCACCGGAGTGAGTGGATGTAGGTAAAGCAATGGCGGAAGAGTTGGAAATCAAACTGACCGTGGCAGAACCGGACCTGAATCGGGTGGCGTTGTGGGCCTCGGCCCGGTCCGATGCCCGGTACGAGGCCGAGCAGGCGCTGTTCAATCGCTATTACGACACGCCGGATGCCGTCCTGAACCGGCAGCAGGCAGCATTGCGGGTGCGCCGGCTGGGGACGAACTATGTTCAGACCCTGAAAACTCGGGGGGATTTCGTGGCAGGGGCCCATCGCCGGCAGGAATGGGAATGGCCGCTTTCCAGTGCCAATCTGGACGTGTCGTTGCTGGCGGAAACGCCACTGGCGAGTGTCATCAACCTCGAGCGGCTGTCGGTGGTTTTCGAAACCAACTTTCGTCGGCGAACGTGGCGGCTGAACCATTGGGACGCCGAGGTGGAAATGGCTCTGGACGAGGGAGCGGTGGTCAGTGGCTCTCGGCGCTCTCCCCTGTGTGAGGTGGAGTTCGAACTCAAGTCCGGGGCTTCCGGGCGCCTTCTGGAACTGGCGATGGCACTTGCCGGTCAAGTGCCGGTGTTTCTGAACCTGGTGAGCAAGGCCGAGCAGGGCTATTTCCTGGCCGGAATGCACCGTCCGGTTCTGGCGCCGTCCGATGCGTCCCTGTCTGTGACGGATTTCCTGCATCTGCTCGGGCTCGCCTGGATGCTGGAGGTGCCGGTACCCATCGCCCGCCTGCGCCTGGATACCGTTGCGGATGCCGCGGAACGGGTCGGGCAGGGAGCTGCCTTCCAGTGGGTCGTGGCCGAGTTGGCTGCGGGGCGCCTGGTACGTTCACTGGCCCGGGAGACTGCCCTCGGGCAGCTCCAGTTGAGTTTGGCCGCCGTCTGAGCGGACTACCGGGAACCGGTATCCGGTTCCTGAGGCGCAGATGCCCGGCTCTTTTCATGCCAATTGGCCAGGAAGCGCCGATAACGGGCCAGCGCCTCCTCCACGGCCTCGACCGTCGGTGTCTCGGCCGATTTCACCAGCACGATCAGCCCTTTCCCCTCCACCTCCTCGTTGGTGGGGGGGTGGCAGATCACCTCATCATCCTTGTCGATGTAGGCCAGGGCGGTACCAATGCCATGCCGGATCAGGGCGCTGACAATGTCGGCCCAGGTCAGGTCGTCCAGGGCCAGTTCGTAGCGATGCGGGTGGTCCCGCTCGTAATTGAACAGGTCTTCCAGCACTTTTTCCGAGCCCGGAGCAACGACGGCCCGAACCATGATTTCGGGATAGGTCCGGACCGGACGGATGGTGGTGCGGATGCCCAGGGCCTTGAACCGTTCGCGGTTGTGGTCGCTGACGCACTCCACCGTGGTGAGCCGGCTCAGGTTGGCCTCGGCCAATCGGTGGGCGATGTCGAAGGTCAGGCTGTCGGAGGTGGGATCGGACTCATCGGCGGACAGCACAATGATATGTCGGGCGCTGCCGGCATGGACCGCTTTCAGGGCCGCCGGGTCGCTGCCGGTACCATGATAATGAACCACGCCGCAGTCCGACAGCTCCGTGGGCAGGCCCTCGGGAAACTGCCGGGTGAGCAGCATGATCGGCACGGTTTCGTAACCCGGAATGGAGCGCACCTGGGAGGCGAAGCGCATGAAATACTGGGCTCCGCCACTGCGGGGCGTGTTGATGATGACAATGTGCTCTTTCATGGCGTAGATCCAGCGTCCGGTGATGATCCGTTCCCGGCGGTAGAACCGGTATTCGATGAAGTCACTGACGATCAGGGTCAGCAGTGTGATTGCGCCCACGAACATGATCAGGATGGTGCTGATTCTCCCGATCATGGTCTGGGGAGCGTAGTCACCATAGCCGACTGTGGACACGGTGGTCATGGTGATCCAGACGGACTCGAACAAGGTCAGATCCTCGACCATCCAGATGATCAGAATCTGGGTGGCCAGCAGCGCCGCGAGGATCAGGAACAGGCGCTTCATGCGCGAGAGGATCAGCCGTCCCATCGGCAGGTGGGTTCGGGCATGTTCCGGGTTGAGCGGGCGGCGGTTTCTCTGCATCCGGGCGCGGGGCCTGTTCAGTCGTGGGTGAGTTCGTTATACAGTACCGGAAATATAACAGAGAGACAGGGGTTTGCATTATGTCCGAGCGATGGAATGCCTTGCCGCCGGCCATCGCCAGGGATGTGGCCGAGCGTTGGCCGTCGGTGTTTCCGGATGGGGTTCCAGGCTGGCTCGGGCGGGGCAGCGGTATGGGCGAGACGGTGGTTGCCGATGCCCTCGGCCGCAGCCTGTTCCTGTGCCAGGTGCTTGAACGCCACCCGGCTCAGGTGGCGGAGCTGGTGCGCTCTCGTCCGTTGTCCGAGCCGACCACCGCCGAGTACCTGGCGGCACGCTGCCGGGAGCACCTGGCCGGCGTTCAGGACGAAGCCTCTCTGCACGCGGCCCTGCGCCGGTTCCGGCGGGAGATTCAATTTCGGATCATCTGGCGGGATGTGCTGCGCTGGGCCGACCTGAACGAAACCATGACCTCCGCCAGTGACTTTGCCGATACCTGCATCCAGGCCGCACTGGACTGGTTGTACCCCGACACCTGTGACCAGCTGGGGACCCCCTATGGTCCGGACCCGGTGACCGGGGAGGACGTGCCCCAGTCAATGGTGGTCCTGGGCATGGGGAAGCTCGGAGGCCGTGAGCTCAATGTGTCCTCGGACATCGATCTGATCTTCGCCTTTCCCAGCAACGGCGAGACCCGTGGCGGGCGCCGGGCCGTCGATAACCAGCAGTTCTTCATCCGCCTGGGGCAGCGCCTGATTCAGGCTCTGGACCAGATGACTGCCGACGGTTTTGTTTTCCGCGTCGACATGCGGCTGCGCCCATACGGGCAGAGTGGGGCTCTGGCTCTCAGTTTCGCCGCTTTGGAAGCGTACTATCAGGATCAGGGGCGGGACTGGGAGCGCTATGCCATGGTCAAGGCCCGCGTGGTGGCGGGTGATCGTCGGGCCGGCGCGGTACTGATGGACAGCCTGCGCCCGTTTGTCTATCGGAAGTACATTGATTTTTCCGCGTTCGAGTCGCTGCGCAGCATGAAGGCCATGATTCGCCGGGAGGTCCGCCGCAAGGGGCTGGAGACCAACATCAAGCTTGGTCGTGGTGGCATTCGGGAAATCGAATTCGTCGTCCAGGCGTTTCAGCTGATTCGGGGCGGACGTGACCGGGAACTGCAACAGCGGGCGCTGCTGGCGATCCTGTCCGAACTGGAGCGCCTGGAGCTGCTTCCTCCGGGGGTCGTGGGAGAACTGCGACAGGCCTACGTCTTCCTTCGCAACCTGGAACACGCCCTGCAAGGCGTGGCCGACAAGCAGACCCAGGTTCTGCCTGAGGATGCCCTGAATCGTGCCCGGGTAGCCCTGATCATGGGCTTTGACGACTGGGATGCCTTCGCCACGGAACTGGAGCGCCATCGCCAGCGGGTTGCCGCCCATTTCGCCAATATCATTGCCTCCGGTGAAGAGGACGAGCGTCAGGAGCCGGCCCTGGCCGAGGAGTGGCAGGAGATCTGGCTGACCGAGATGGAGGATGCGGCGGCCGTGGCCTGGTTGCGTAGCCGGGGGTATGAACGGCCCGAGGACAGCTATCGGGAGGTTCGGGCATTGCGAGACAGTCGCACGGTCCAGACCATGCAGACCCAGGGGCGGCAGCGCCTCAACCAGTGCATGCCGGTCCTGCTGGATGCCGTGACCGAGGTACCCCATCCCTCCGAAACCCTGTCCCGGGTCCTGCAACTGGTGCACGCCGTGCTGCGCCGGACGGCCTATCTGGTGCTGCTGCTGGAGAACCCGGGGGCACGTGCCCAGCTCGTTTCATTGTGCAGTGACAGCCCCTGGATCGCCCGTCAGCTGGCAGAGACGCCGTTGCTGCTGGACGAGTTGCTCAATGCTGAGAGCCTGTACCATCCGCCCACCAAGGAGGAGCTCGAGGATGACCTGCGGCAGCAGATGCTTCGGATCCCCGAGGACGATCTGGAGGAGCAGATGGAATCGCTGCGCCATTTCAAAAAGGCGCACACCCTGCGCGTGGCCGCCTCGGAACTCAAGGGCACGCTGCCCTTGATGAAGGTCAGCGATTATCTGACCTGGATTGCCGAGGTGGTGCTGGATCACGTAGTGGAGCTGGCTCTGTCCAGCCTGGTAAACCGGCACGGTTACCCCCGGCGGGCGGACGGCTCGCCCTGCACCAGTGACTTCGCCATCATCGGCTACGGTAAGTTGGGGGGGATAGAGCTGGGCTACACCTCGGACCTGGATCTGGTGTTCATCCACGGTGCCGACCCCTCGTTGACCACCGATGGCGACAGGCCCATCGATAACGCCGTGTTCTATACGCGCCTGGGGCAGCGCATTGTCCACATCCTCAGCACCCAGACCCCTTCCGGTCAGCTTTACGAAGTGGACATGCGGCTTCGGCCTTCGGGTAACTCCGGCCTGCTGGTGTCGACCTTGGCGGCGTTTGAAAAGTACCAGCGCAACGAAGCCTGGACATGGGAGCACCAAGCCCTGGCCCGGGCCCGTGGGGTGGCGGGTGGCCGGGGGACACTGTCGGCATTCGAAGCCATCCGCCGTGACATCCTGTGCCAGCGCCGCGACCGGGAGCGCCTGCGCCAGGAGGTGGTGGCGATGCGGGAGAAAATGCGGGCCAGCCTGGGAACCCCCGAGTCCCGGCGGGCGGACGTGTTTCATATCAAGCACGATGCCGGTGGTATCGTCGACATTGAGTTTATGGTCCAGTATCTGGTCCTTGCCTGGAGCGCAGACTACCCGGAGCTGACGCGATGGTCGGACAACATCCGCCAGTTGGAAGAGCTGGGCCGGGTTGGTGTGTTGCCCCGGAACGATACCGAACGGCTCCGTGAATCCTTCATCACTCTGCGCTCAACGATTCACCGCCGCGCCCTGCAAAACCTGAACAGCCAGGTGGATGGGCAGGCGTTTCCGGAGGAGCGGGCCTATATCCGCGAAATGTGGCACAAGGTCATGCTTGATTAGTAAGCTAAATTTATTTTCGTCGAGATTTCCTGCTAGAATGCCGATTCCCCGAAAACCGCTTTTTTAGGAGCAACTCAGAATGTCGATGGCTGATCGCGATGGCCTTATCTGGCTCGATGGCGAAATGGTTCCCTGGCGGGAAGCCAAAACCCATGTGCTGACTCATACCCTGCATTATGGACTTGGGTGTTTTGAAGGTGTGCGAGCCTATAACACCGCGAACGGCCCGGCAATTTTCCGGCTCCAGGAGCATACGGACCGGCTGTTCCGCTCCGCCCATATCCTCAACATGAAGATGCCGTTCACCAAGGACGACGTGAACGAGGCCCAGCGCGCCGCGGTGCGCGAGAACAACCTGGATGAGGCGTACCTGCGCCCGATGGTGTTCCTCGGTTCCGAGGGCATGGGGTTGCGCGCCGATAACCTGAAGGTCCACGTGATGGTGGCGGCCTGGAGCTGGCCCTCCTACATGTCTCCGGAAGCCCGGGAGCGGGGAATCAAGGTTCGGACCTCCTCCTACACGCGGCACCACGTCAACATCACCATGTGCAAGGCCAAGGCCAACGGCAATTACATCAACTCCATGCTGGCGCTGAACGAAGCCATTGCCTGCGGTTGCGACGAGGCACTGCTGCTGGACAACGAGGGGTACGTTGCCGAGGGCTCCGGGGAAAACATCTTCATCCTGAGGGACGGGGTTCTGCACACGCCAGAGCTCACCTCCTGCCTTGAGGGGATCACCCGCGCGACCATCATCGAATTCGCCCGCGAACTGGGCATCCCGGTGCGCGAGCGGCGCATTACCCGTGACGAAATCTACATCGCGGACGAAGCCTTCTTTACCGGCACCGCGGCCGAAGTGCTGCCGATCCGGGAGCTGGACGGCCGGGTGATCGGCGCCGGCAAGCGGGGCCCGCTGACCGAGAAGTTGCAGGCCATGTACTTCGATGCCGTCAAGGGGCGGAGTGACCAGTTTGGCCACTGGCTCACATTGGTCCACTGAGCGAAGCCGCTGGCGGTTCTCTGGATTCACAGTCGGCTGAAACCGCACTCACGTGGTGCGGTTTTTTTATGCCGCTGTACCAGGGGCTGGCGGGCCGGGGAAATCTGGTGATGGGGACGGTGGTGAAAGGGACGGTGTTTATACTTCAGTCGAGGCACCATGGCAGCAATCAGCAGCTGGCGGCCATCGCGAAGTCTATCTTTCCGGAACATACGGTGATGAGGCAGCGGTTCGAACTGCGTTCACGATCCAAGCTGTTTCGTCTTTTCTGTCGGCTTTTGGTCCGTCTGAAACGGTCGACCGGAGGTATTCGACCGTTTGCAGCGGTCCTGTCCTGGCTGGCGCTCAGGCACGGTTATGTCCGGGTGACGGATCGGGACGTCATTATCGCCAAGACACCTCCCTTTGAGTACCCGGCCATGATTCTCGGCGCGGGCACCGGGGCGAGAACCGTCTTTCTGGGAGCGCCAAGGCATTTCTCAACACGGGATTTCGACACCGTCGTGTCGACGCCCTCCACGTTCTGCGCGGATGCAGACATCGTGCTGGAAACCTTGCCGACCGAGGTATACGGGGCGCCGGCCAAAGCCACGATGCCGGATCGGACTTCAACGCCTGTCTGGTCGTTGATCGTGGGGGGAGATGCCAAAGGCTATCACTACGGGGAGGAATTTTTCCGGTTGCTCTGCCAGGAAATGGAGCGGCTCTCCCGCGCGCTGGGGATACAATGGATCGTCAGTACCTCGCCCAGAACCGGTGCCACGGCGGAGACGACCTTGATGGCGTTCGCCAGACAGCATCCTGAGTGGGTGGACGAGCTTGTTGTCTGGGGGCGGGGCGACCGGTCCGGGTTGCGCGACCTGCTCGGTCGTTCCGACACTGTCCTGATCACGGAGGACAGTGCTTCCATGGTGTCCGAAGCGGTCAACCAGAGGTTGCGAACGGTATGCCTGAGGCCGGAAGGGGCAGGGTTCAACAGCCTGATCACCCCGTTGCTGGAGTCTCTCGAAAGGAATCAGCGGGTACTGCGAGTCGATCTGGGCCAATTGTCCGGCCTGAAAGCCCGTGACCTAATGACATTCGAGTTCAGAAGCACGGCATTGATCCCCAAAAAACCGTGCTGTGGGGCGTGGGGGAGTCCCTTCGGGATGTGGCGGACCCGGAGCCGATAAACCATCTGCCATTTCTTGAATGGAGCTGCCGGGACCGGAATCGGGTTGTCGACGATACGCACTTTGTCCCCTGCTGCAGCTGCCTTCACCGCATGCTGGACAGCCCGGTTACCTCCCAGAATACCCTGCTGTTCCTAAACGCGGACCCCAAGGTCTCCGGGGAAGGCGAACTTGCCGAGCTGGCCACAGTTGCCCGACACCGGGGCTGGGAGCTGCTGTACAACAACTGCGCGGAGCAAGCCTTTTCCGAAGCCCTGGCCCGGTCGAAATCGATCGTCACAAACTCCTATCATGGTGCCTATTGGGGGCTGCTGTCCGGAAGAACCGTGGCCCTGATTGGCTATTCATCCAAGTTTCATAGCTTGTTTTCAGGCTTGGGTCTCCCCCCGGAAAAGGTCGTGCAGTACGATCGCGGGGATGAACGGGCGCTGGTGACGACGTTGCGGGGACTGGAGCTGGAGGCCTCCGGCGCCTGTCTGCCGGACCCTGAGGCGGTGAGACGCGCGTTCAGGGCGCGGAACAAGGCATTTGCCGATCGCCTCGTTGCCAGAAAAATTCTTGCCGGCTACCGGTTCTCCGCAAGGGTGCCGCAGCCGGAGTAAGTCAAGCATCCGTGGTTCGGTTCGTAGACGGCCACTTCCGGTCTGCCTGCATGCGCCATATGCGGGTCACCATGCCGCCGATCACCAGGGCAAAGGCATATTGCCCGGTGGAATAGTACATATAGGACTCGGTAAGGTTGATGGTCAGCCAGTATATGGAAAACGCGAGCAGGAACAGGAACATCTCGCTGCTCATGTAATCCTGTCGCCAGGCTTGCCATGCCCGGACCAGTGTCCACCCCAGGATCCCCAGAAACAGAGCCAGCCCAAGCAGGCCGAAGTTCACCAGGGTGTCTACATAGGTACTGTGCAGATGGCCGGTTTTGGCCATAAACCAGTCGGGCAGGTTGGGGGAGTGCTCAAGGACGAGGCCGCGCCCATTGCCGCCCCAACCTATCAGCGGGCGGTCCAGAATCCAGGGAATGGCGGCTTTCCAGCTGTTGGTGCGGTAGGAAATGCTGGAAAACTCGTCGTCTTTGAGCTTCAGCGACGCCAGCCCCTCGATGATTTCGTGTTCTGCTTGGAGTCGTTTCTCGATGACCGGTTCGAGCGTGTAGACGGCCAGGGCTGTGAGGCATATCAGGCCACTGAGCGTGGCCAGGAGCATGCGCGCCTTGTACTGAGGCGGCATCCGGCATATCCAGACCAGGAAGCCAATGAAATAAAGGCAGAGCGCGGCGAACACTCCGATCCACACCGCCCGCGTCTGGCTGATCACCACGGCGGTGCCAAAAACGACAAGGGCCGCCACCCAACCCAGCGTGCGGGCCCATTGCCATCGGCCTGGCGTCAGTATCTTCCGTGTGTAAGCGAGGATTCCCAGAAAAACCGTGCCCGTGAGCATGCCGGTGTGCTGGGCATTGTTGAGGCCAAAGTCGACCCGTGCACCATTGAGCCCGTTCAGCCATTCCTGGATGCCGTCTCCCCGAACCCATGGTGTAACCAGCAGGGCCAGGCCGGCCAGGCTCCAGACCGCCAGGGTCCAGGAACTTTTGCCCCTCAGCAGCCAGGCCACGGCGATAAAGACGCACCAGTTGGTCAGTCGATGGACTTTGGGAGAGCTTTCGGCCCACTGGGGGTGATCGAGCCAGGACAGGCCCCACGAGGCCAGTACAATGACGAGGGCCGAGATCAGGAAGAGGGCCGGTGCGCTCCGTCTGAGTGTGCCGCCAAACAGGCAGAAGCCACCCCATCCCATGAGCAGCAGCAGGGGCTTGAGATACCGGGCGGCGTCCTCCGAGAGAAGATACGTGGCGCTGAAGGCGGCGAGAATCAACAACCCGGCCAGTCGGATGAGCCGCTCCCGGGTGACGGGGGGGGCTGGAGGGGGGGCAGTGTTGATGGTCATGATGTTGTTCGGCATGGTTTGGGACATTGGGGGTGATTGCGGCCAATCCGGCTACCGCAGTTGTTGGTAGGCGTGAAGTGTACGGCCGGCGATGGCCTGCCAGGAAAATTCCTCGACGGCCCGCTGACGGCTTCGTGCCCCCATCCGCGCGCACAGACTCGGATCGGCGGCCAGTGTTTGGATGGCCTGGGCAAGCTGGTCCGGCCGCCTGGGCTCGACCAGCAAGCCGTTGTCGTCGTGGCGCAGGATCGCGGGAATTCCGCCGACACGGGTCCCTACCAGGGGCAGACCGCACGCCATGGCTTCCAGGCCAGCAATGCTGGTGGCTTCCAGTAGGGAAGGCAGCACGGAAAGGTTGCTGGCCCGGTAGAGATCAGGCATGTCGCTGTTGGCGACGCCGCCAAGCATGTGCAGCTGTTCCTGCTTGCCCGCATCCCGGATGATCTGCTCGAAGGCTTGGCGTTCACTGCCGTCACCCGCGACGATCAGGTGAAGCCCAGGGTGGTCGAGCTGTGCAAATGCCCGTGCGAGGTAGAGCACGCCGTTTTTTTCATACAGCCGACGGGCCAGGGTGACCACGAACGCGTCCCTGGGAATGCCAAGCCGCGTGCGCAGCTGGGACTCGCCCGGTGAGAATTTTTCGACGTCGACACCGTTGGCGATGAAGGTCACCGGCTTGGTGTATCCGCAACGGCGCGTGGCCTCGGCAAGCTCTTCACTGGGAGCCAGTGCCAGGTCGGCAACCTGAAGCTGGGCGGCCATTTTGTCGAGCACTTTCTGCCCCTGGTGCACTCTTTTCAGAAAGGACGAGGTGTGATTGGTGAACACGACGGGAAGGTTCAGGCCCGCACAGGCCTTCAGCGGCCTCATGCCGTGAACGTGGAGGATATCGATCGGTGACTGGCGATGGAGTCGTTGTATGTGGCGCCTGAGCTGCCAGTCATAGAGCCAGTGGCTGTTGGCCAAACGGACTCGGTGAACGTGAATTCCATCCAGGTTCTCTTCCCGTTGTGTGCGCGTGTCTTTCCAGCGGGTCAGCACGTGCACGTCGTGTCCCTGCTGGGCGAGCGCCCGGCCCAGCTCGTGTACGTGGGTCTGAACGCCGCCAATGCTGGGCGGAAACTCATTTGTCAGCATGACAATTTTCATCGGGGCCTCCCATGGTTACTGCGACATGGATACGAGGTGAGAGACGATGCGGTCCGCGGCGTGTCCGTCTCCATAGGGGTTATGGGCAACGGACATCCGCTCGTAGGCTGCGGCGTCAAGCATCAGACGCTCGGTTTCGCTCACGATCCGCGCGGCATTCGTGCCGACCAGTTGGACGGTTCCGGCCGCCACCGCCTCTGGGCGCTCGGTGGTCTCCCGCATAACCAGAACCGGCTTGCCCAGTGACGGTGCTTCCTCCTGAATGCCTCCGGAGTCGGTCAGAACCAGGGTGGCCTGTTGCATCAGATACACGAAAGGCAAGTAGTCCAGGGGCTCGATCAGGTGCACATTGGCCAGTCCCGAGAGCCAGTCGTGCACGGGTTGCCGGACGTTGGGGTTGAGGTGTACCGGATACACGATCGCCAGGTCTGGGTGGCGTGTCGCCAGTTCCCGCAAGGCCTGGCAGATGCTCTGAAAGCCGGTACCGAAGTTCTCCCGACGGTGTCCGGTTACCAACAGCAGATGGCGATGGGGCGGGATCTGGTCGAGGCCGATGGCTGTGCGGCATGTTCGCCGCAATGCGTCTTGCCGGTTGAGTGTGTCCACCGTATGAAGCAGGGCGTCGATCACGGTATTGCCGGTGACGAGAATGGTTTCGGGAGCAACGCCTTCCCGGGCAAGGTTGTCCGCTGCGTTGGGGGTTGGGGCAAAATGCAGATTGGCCAGACGGCCGACGATGCGCCGGTTCATTTCTTCCGGCCAGGGGGCGTAGATGTTGCCGGTGCGCAGTCCGGCTTCTACGTGAAACACCGGAATCTGCTGATAGTAGGCGGCGAGGCTGGCGGCCATCGTTGTGGTGGTGTCGCCGTGCACGCCCACCCAGTCCGGACGTTCCTGCGTGAGAACTTCTCTCAGGCCCACCAGAACACCGGCGGTGATATCGGTGAGATCCTGATTCGGCCTCATCAGGTTCAGATCATGGTCTACCGGGATGTCAAACAGGGCGAGGACCTGGTCCAGCATTTGGCGGTGCTGCGCCGTGACGCACACACGCACTTCACAATCCGTGTCCCGCAGGCGGTTGATCACGGGGGCCATCTTGATGGCTTCGGGGCGGGTACCGAAAACGAGCATGATTTTCATAGGTGCTACCGTATTATTGCAAGGCTTATGGTGGTGATGCCTGGGAACTGTAGAGTGAAGTTGACCCGAAGAACATTCAGCGTCGTATTCTGGCACTGCGCCCCATGGATCTTTCTGGGAAGGTGGCGGGGTAATATTCGTTGCGATTTACGGTTAAATGCCAATGGCGGCCTAGGCTGAAAAGACCTTTGGCTAAGGGGTGTAACCAGTAATAATAGAGAGGGACGCGGGCTCGTTTTTCGTTGGATTTCTGGATTGAGGAGGCACTCTGGTTGTCCTCAAAAACCAAGTGCGGCTCGACTCCAAAAACTCTCAGGCCGTGCTCCCAGAAATGGTCATAGAATTTGTCAATTGGTTCACGAATCCTGCTGCCATAGCGGAGAACCTTATCCATACCGGCTCGGTTGATAAAGTATGCCTGAGTGCCCAACCACCCCCTTTCCGGACGAACCAAGTGGTGGCATCCCTTCCCCAGAGGCTGGATGATTTTTCGCTTGCGGATTTTGAGCCCCATAAGGCGAACCATTTCAATATGTTCCGGAAGCTGTTCAATCTCGGCCATAATGTGAGCAAAGTTGGGCTCAAGTCTGACATCATCTTCCAGAATGCATATGGCTCGTTCGTCCGCCGCTAACGCCTGTTTGATCAGGCGCAGGTGGGAGAGATAACAGCCGACTTCTGCTGAAGTCAGGTCGCACAGACGTTTGAGCCGGGAGCGGAATCTGGCAATCTCCTCTCCTGGTTCCAGCTCCGGCATAGATCTGCGTCCATCCACCGCCTGAAAGATTCGGGGATGAATGCCCTGATCCTCAAGTGAGCTGACAAGCGCACGGGTACGCTCAGAGTTCGGGGTGAGAGTGATGATCCAGTAGCGCGTTTTTGTGGATGCTTCTGTCATTTCCGATGAACCTGGTGGTAGAAATCAAGATACTGCTGAACAACAACCGCCTGGCTGTATTTTTTCCAGTACAGATCCCGGGCATTGGTGACCAGCTGCTGCGCCTGTTGTGGGTGATCCAGCAGGGTCTGAATGGCTTTGGCCAGGGGCTCCGGTTCGTCCACCGGTGTAACCAGACCGGTCTGGCCGGAGTCAATCAGCTCCCCGGGCCCCTGTGAATTGGTGGCGACAATGGGACATTCGTGAGCCCAGGACTCCATCACAATAGAGCCCAGTCCCTCGTGCCGGGAGGGGCAGACAAACAGATCTGCGGTGCGCATCAGGCGGGTGACATCGTTGCGCCAGCCCAGAAAGCGGACACGATCCTCCAGTTTCAGCTCTGCGCACAGTGTTTTCAGTGACTCTTCTTCCGGCCCACTGCCGGCCAGCCACAGAATGGCATCCGGGACGCGGGTCATGGCCTGAAGGAGGATGTCGAATCCCTTGTTCACATGCAGGCGTCCGGCGGCCAGGATCAAAGGCCGGTCCGCGGGCGTGTTGAAACTGTCCCGGGGCAGGGGGGCTACCGGTGTTTCATCGGCGAAGTTGGGGATGTGAAAGACCCGCTCCGCAGGCATGCCTCCTTGGATGAGGTGGTCGCAGATGCCGCGGGAAATACCGACCCAGTAGTCAGCGTGGCGGTAGTACTTCAGGTTGTAGTAATGGCCCAGGCGGCAGATCAGGGTGTAGTCCCCGGGCGGGGTACTGATGCTGGCCCGGTTCATCCAGGTCATGACGATATCCGGGCGGAAGCGGCGCAGAGCCCGGCGATAGCGCAGGCGTCCGAAAACGTCCAGGGAACCGCCAAAGCGGAAGCCTTCAACGGGAACACCGGCGGATGCCAGGGCATCCATGCGATGCTGGTGCGCCCGGATAAAGGCTTTCTGCCCCAGGTGGCCGCTGGCTTGAAGGCCACTGACTAGGCGGACAAAAAAGTTTTCGGCGCCACCCCGGGCCGCACCGGCCAGCACCTGGGCAACACGTAAATGGGGATTGTGAATCTGATTCATGAAGAAGCTTTGTCTCCGGGTTGCTCCATGTATTCCTGGTTTTCTGGAGACAGATCTTCGCCTTGGGCGCGTCCATCGTGTAGCAGTAGCCCGTGGTAACCGGGAAACTCGCCCTGGCCACGCTGGTTCAGCAGATCTCTGATTCGCTTGTGCAGATTGGTGACCTTTCTGCCTGCCTTGTGATGCTGGACAGCACCCGGTAGCCAGCGAAACGGAATCAGGCCGGCGTTGCCTAGTCCATCAATGACCACCAGTCGCATTATCTGACCATCGGCGCCCTTTTGTACCACGATATTGTGTAACAGCAGGTCCCGGGACGGGACGGCTTCTCTCTGCCAGAAATGGCCCAGTTGGCTGATGGCTTTCTGGCAGTCTTCGGTCAAGCCGTTGTCCCAAAGATATTTCTTGAGCGTTTCTGAAATGGAGCCATTGGCATCCCGGATCAGTTCCGATACCAGTCCGGCGCCAAGGTCCGTATCGGTGAATCCATAGCAGCGACTGACATGCTGAAAAATCCGGTCACCGTAGCGTCGCTCAAAAATGGTCATGACCCTGAATTCTTCCCGGTTGTCATCAAAGCTGGACAGGGGTTTTAAGTTTTTCGGGAAACCCTTCTTGCGGCGGCGATCGGCCAGCGAAAAGTCTGGCCGCCGGACCTTGATACAGCGGTCCGGGTGGTTCGGATGTACGAAACACAGCCGGTTGCCGCCCTGGGCGAAGGGTTTCTGTGTCTTTAGGACCAGGGTCATTTCAAGCTGCCGTCCAGGTTGATATCGCGGGCCCAGACATAGTCGTGGCTGAACGGCTGCAACAGGGACGCTTCGACGATGTACTGGGCATAGAGGGTGGCGTTGATTTCCGTATGGAAAAAATCCCGTGCCCGGGCAGCCCAGGCTTGGCGCTTGGCGTCGTCGTGGTGGAACTCCCGGATTTTGGCCAGCAGGTCGTCCCGGTCGTTGAAGTAGACAATGCTCTCCGGCGGCATCAGCTCGTCGAACCGGGGACCGCTGTGGGTAAACTGCAGAATGCCGTTGCCGGCGAGCTGTGCCATGCGGGCCGAGGAGTACCAATAGTGCCCTTCCTGCCGGTTCAGGTTGAGGCCCATGCGGGTGCGGGCCAGCGCCCGGTCGTAATCGCGCCCCCAGACCGGCGGCTCACCGAAGCTGCCGAAGGTCTTGAAGTTCAGTTCATCACCCAGCGTGTCCTTAAGCCATTTGACCAGCTCCAGGCGCTTGGTGAAGTTCGTGCTGTTGCTGCAGAACAGCAGGTCGATATCCAGATCGGTGCGTTCGGCATTGTTCATGCACTCGATGGCCGGGTCGACCGGGTTGGGCATATGGTAGACGCGGGCACCGAGGCCCTCGAACATGGTCAGCTCGCGGCGGCCGGTGGATACGAATACTGCATCTGTGACTGACGCCCGGTGTTTGATCCGTTCCACGTTGTCGGGCACAAACAGGGGATCGTTGTTGCAGTGGACGATGGTCACCGACGGATTGCGCTTGCGGATCTCGGCCAGGGTGTCGTTGCTGATGATGTCGCAGTGGCCGGCAATGACCAGATCCGGCTCAACCGCTTCCACGGTTTCCAGCAGTTTCTGATTGGCCTTTTTCCGGCCCAGATCACGGATGCCGAACGGCGCTTCAAAGGCGGCCACATCGCGGTCACTGAATACGGAAACAAAGTGGTTGTTCCGGATCAGGCCGTTGGTCAGCTTCTGCGCCCAGCTGACCCGTGTTTTGCCGTAGCGTCGGAGCTGTTGATAGGCAATGTGCAGTACTCGCATGGAATGGCGCATCCTGTGATCTGGAAAAGGCGTAGTTTAGCAATTGGCGAGGATGGGGTCATTAGGGTTCCCCGAGGGCACGGCGGTAGACATCCAGGGTCGCCTCGACTTGGTGTTCCAGGCGGAATTCCGGCTGGATTTCGATTCGGGGAGACTGCCCCAGCAGCGCCTGGACCTTTCCTGCAAACGCGCCCAGGTCATCCGGGGGAACCAGGCCGTCGGGGAAGCACGCCGACAGTGACTCCGCCGCGCCGCCCCGGTTGAAGGCCACCACCGGGGTGCCCACGGCCAGGGCTTCGGTCAGGGTGCGACCAAAGGGTTCCGGTTTGCTGGACATGTGGCAGACCACATCCGCCAGACGGTAGAACTGGGCGATGTCGGAACGGTGGCCGGTGAAGGTGACATGGGCACCCAGCCCCAGGGCCTGGGCCCGGGCCTCAAGTTCGGCCCGGTAAGCTTCTTTTGTGGGTTCGGCACCGCCCACGACCACGCCGTGCACCCCGGGCGCCTGTTTGACCAGCCGCGCCATCATCTCCAGAAACGTCTCCTGACCTTTCCAGCGGGTCAGTCGGCCGGGCATCAGCACCAGCTTCCGGTCCCTGAATTGGGGGTAGTCCCGGTAAAGTGCGGCGACCCACTCAGCCGCGGGGGCGCCGGGGGAGAACGCCCGGGTATCCACGCCACGCTGGATGACGGTGATGCGGGACGGGTCCACCCGGTAGTTGTCCAGGATGTACTGCTCCACACAGCGGGAGATGGCGATCAGGTGCCGGGGGCGGGCCATGATCGCGCTGTAGGCATTGACCGAATACATGCCATGAAAGGTGCTCACCAGGGCCGGCCGCTCCCGGGCCGGCAGCTTGCGCCAAGCCAGCCACACGATCCAGGCCGGCAGGCGTGAGCGGATATGGATGACATCCGGCTTCAGGGACTGGATCAGGGCGCGCACCGGGCGGACCTGGCCGAACGACGCCAGCGATTTGCGGTGCACCGGCAGGGTAATGTGCCGGGAGCCTTCCTGCTCCA
Source organism: Marinobacter lutaoensis (assembly GCF_001981305.1). Classification (GTDB taxonomy): domain Bacteria; phylum Pseudomonadota; class Gammaproteobacteria; order Pseudomonadales; family Oleiphilaceae; genus Marinobacter; species Marinobacter lutaoensis. The sequence continues at coordinate 62,363 of NZ_MSCW01000003.1, forward strand.
GCTGCGCTACCAGCAGGCCGCCGGACGACAGCACCAGGGACTCGTGGCCCCGCCTCACCAGTTCCCGGGCAAATTCCACGGTTCCGCGCTCGACGCCGCCGCTGTTGAGCGCGGGGAGAACCTGCAGCACTTTCATCGATGCTCCTTGTACTGTTCCAGTAGCCATTGTGCGGCCCGGTCGGCCTCCCACAGGGTGGGCCGCTGCCCCGGCTCGGTTGCCATCAACACCCGGCGTGTGCACCAGGGGGCCGCCATCCCATCGGTCAGCAGTCCCTGTACTCCGCGCGCAATCCGGCTGCCTTGGATCGGCGCAAGATCAAACAGGCCCGTGGGCAGGCCCGTGGTTATGGCTTCATATACCATGGAAACGCTGTCCGGTGTGACCCAGGCAACCCGAGACGCCGCCAGCGTTTCGGGCAGCCAGGACGGCGGCGTCTGCTGGTGGTGAAGATATTGGAGATTGGGGCGGGTCAGTGCCCGGAGCCTGTCAACCAGTTCGGCCGGGGTGCGTCGGGACGTGGTGACGGTCCAGTGCCATTCCGGGTATTCCTCGGTCAGTGTCAGCACCTGTTGATAGACGTGCGCATCGTCCCAGCGGTAGTGCCGGGAGGGGCCTCCCAGCAGCATCAGTCCCCGGGGATCGTGGACCGGTACGGTCTGGGGGACCACCGCGTTGAGGACGCCCCGGGTGACCAGAATATCCGGGCGTTGGGGGGGCTCGTCGTGGGCCGGGATGATCGCCAGGTCGCACCAAGCCAGCGGGAAGGACGGGCGCATCAGGACCACCGTCAGGGCTCCCAGCCGCCGGCATGCCAGCAGCAGTCGCTGGGTGCCCGTCCCGGCCGCAATGATCAAGTCCGGGGCGGGGGCATCGATGCCGGGGGCCCGGCCCAGCAGAGCCTGGATCAGGGAGACCGGATGATCGCTGGCGTTGATCCAGACACCGTGGGCGCCGGCCCGGGCCTGAAGTCGTTCGGCCAAGCCCCGCAGCTGGTTGCGGTGGCCCGGCTTGTTATCGGTTAGCAGCCAAACCACCGGTGCCTGGCCTTTATTTCCGTGCTCTGCCATGGGTTGCGTCGTCCTGATACCGGTGTGGGGGTCAGCAGGTGCGCCCCTGATTGTAGGGGTTGGGTTGGCCCGGTGGCCGGTGCCGCAAGCGTTTGTATTCCCACTGATACTGTGCCGGGCAGTGGCGGACCACCGCCTCGATGGAGCGGTTGAGCGCGGTGGCGGCAACCACCGGATCGTCATGGTCCAGCCCCGGTTCGGCGCGGGTTACCCGAATCCGGAACCCCTGGGCGCCGGGCAGGCGCTCGGCGTAGGTGACCAGGGCGGTGGCGCCCGTCTTGCGCATGAGTTTGTTCACCAGCGTCATGGTCAGCACGTCGATGCCGAAAAACGGCGCGTAGGCATTGGTTTTACTCCGGGGCGACTGGTCTGGAAGGATGCCCGCGACGCCACCCTCCTTCAGAATCGCCATCAGCCGGATCAGGCCCTTGCGGTCCCCCCGCACCAGCTCGGATCCCAGACGCCCGCGCACGCGAATCATGTAATCCTCCAGCTCGCGGATGTGGGGCGGGCTGTACAGGGCCGCCATTCGGTAGCGGGAGGAGAAGAACAGGCCCGCCAGCTCCCAGTTGCCCAGGTGGGGGGCCAGCAGGATCAGCCCCCGGCCAGACGCCAGGGCTTCGTCCACCAGCTCCAACCCTTCGGTTTCCCGGATCAGGCCCAGGCACTTTGCCACCGGCCACTCCCACATCAGCGGGATCTCCAGAGTGGTCATGCCAGTATGGATGAGAGACTCCCGGGAAAGCTGCCGGCTCTGGTGTTCGGACAGTTCCGGCAGGCACAGCCGGATATTGGTATCGGTCACTTTGCGGGCGTTGCCGCCCAGCCGCCAGGCAAGCAGGCCCGCCCACCGGCCGATGGTCTGGGCTACGGCCAGCGGCAACGAGCCGGCCAGTCGCAGCAGGCCAGCAACCAGAAAGTACTTCAGCTTGCTCATGGGTGATCACTAGGTCTTTTAACAGCGGGCCAGTTTAGCACAGCGCCCGGGGCGCGAACGCGGCCGGGCGTCAGGGATTTCCGGGAGCGACATCGGTCGGGGTATGCGGCCTCAACGGCGGCGTCGTTTCTTCGCCTTGCGCCCGTAAAAGCCGGGGTCGTTCCGGTTAGGTCGGGTTTTGAACCGGCGGTGCATCCACAGGTATTGATCCGGTGCCTTGCGGATTTCCTGCTCGATGATGCGGTTGATCCGGGTGGCGTCCGCCAGGTCGTCGCCGCTGGGGAAGTTCTCCAGCGCCGGGTGGAAGTAGATGTCATAGCCCGGCCGGTCCGGGTGCCGGAAATGGCTGAACGGGACCACTCGGCAGCCGCTGCGCTCGGCGATGCGGGAGGTGGCGGTGATGGTGCCGGCGGGGATGCCGAAGAACGGGGCGAACACGATGTCCTTGCGGCCGTAGTCCTGGTCGGTGGCGTACCAGACCGTGCGCCCCTGGCGCAGGCACCGGAACAGGCCGCGCAGGTCCCGTGCGCCCAGGACCGTGCCATAGCGTCGTTCTCGGGCCCGGGTCATCACGGCGTTCATCAATGGGTTGTTGTGGTCCCGCTGCATGACGTCGGCTTCGATGTACTCGGTGACCAGGCTGCCGCCCAGGTCGAGGGTGCTGTAGTGGGCCCCCAGCAGCAGGACGCCCTTCCCCTCCGCCAGTGCCTGCCGGTAGTGCTCGATGCCGTGTACCCGGGTGATACCGGTCAGCTTGGCCGGGTCGCGGAACCAGGCGATCCCCAGCTCCATCAGGCCGATGCCGTTGGCGAGAAAGCTCCTGCGTACCAGCGCGGCCTGCTCCCGCTCAGAGCGTTCGGGGAAGCACAGGCGGATGTTGATCTCCGTGATGCGCCGGCGCTCGTGGGCGAATTTCCAGGCCAGCCAGCCGGCCGCCCGGCCCAATGGCCATTGCCAGCGGATCGGCAACTGGGCCCCCAGCCACATGAGGCCGATCAGGGCCCAGGTTGGCCACCAGCGAGGATGTCGGTAAGCTGCGTAATCGGTGTTTCTGGGAAGTTTGCGGTGCTTCTTCTTCAAAACCGTGAACCTTCTGTCGACAACTCGTCTGTCCCCGGGCAAGATGCCGCCCCGGGTTGGTTTCTCGCTATGATAACGTACTGTTTTGCCGGGAGTCCTGCGTGTTCCAGTTTCTTTATTCCCAGCTTGTCCGTCTGGCCCTGCCGCTGATCTTTCTGCGCCTGTGGTGGCGGGGTCGCCGGACCCCCGAACTGCGCCGGAACTGGCGGCATCGGTTGGGGCTGGCGCCTCGGCTCCAGGGGCCGGTGGTCTGGGTTCATGCCGTTTCCGTTGGGGAAACGGTGGCCGCGGGCCCGATGGTCCGTCGGTTGCTTGAGCGGTTGCCGGAAGCCTCGGTGCTGATGACCGCGATGACCGCCACCGGCTTGGCCCAGGCGAAGCGCATGTTCGGCGACCAGGTGACCTATGCCTATGCGCCCTACGATACGCCGGGCGCGGTGCGGCGTTTTCTGAACCGTGTTCAGCCCCGCATTCTGGTGATCATGGAAACCGAAATCTGGCCCAATATGATCCGCCAGAGCCGCGTGCGAGGGGTCCCGGTGTTTCTGGTCAATGCCCGTCTGTCCGAACGCTCCGCCCGGGGCTACGAGCGCATTCGCCCGTTGGCGTTGCCGGTGATGCGGGACATCAGCTGGGTGGCGGCACAGGCAGACAGCGACGCCGAGCGGTTTCGCCGCATTGGGGTGGCACCGGACCGGGTTGACGTCACTGGCAGTGTCAAGTTTGACGTGGATATCCCGGCCGGGGTACGGGAAGCCGCCGGGCAGCTTCGGGCCCGGTTCGGTGACCGGCCAGTGTGGGTGGCGGGCAGCACACACGCCGGCGAGGAGAGCCCGGTGCTGGCGGCGCACCGGCGGCTGCTGGCGGCCCACCCCGATGCCCTGCTGATTCTGGTGCCCCGGCACCCCGAACGCTTTGACTCGGTTGCCGGCCAGGTCTCCGATCAGGGGCTGTCCCTGGCCCGTCGGAGCCGGAACCAGGACCCGGCCGGCGCTCAGGTCTACCTTGGCGATACCATGGGCGAACTGATGATGCTCTATGGCGCCAGCGACATGGCCTTTGTCGGCGGCTCCCTGGTTGACCGGGGCGGGCACAATCCGCTGGAACCGGCGGCCTGGGGCATTCCGGTGTTTTCGGGGCCACACGTATTCAACTTCGAGACGATCTATCAGCGACTGCTGGACGATGCCGCGGTGGGGATGGTGTCGGGCGCCGAGGATCTGGCGAGGCAGTTGATCGCCCTGTGCTCCGATCCGGATCGGCGGGCGGCGGCCGGGCAGCGGGCGCTGCGGGTGGTGGAGAAAAACCGGGGCGCCTTGGATAAGGTGGTGGCCGGGGTGGTGGGCCGGGTCTGACCCGCAACGGGCACGACCAGGCGGCCGTGCCCCCGGGGCGCAGAGATTACTGGGTGGGATCGTCCAGAGTGTTGTCCTCGGTGGCCAGGGCTTCGATCCCGGGTGCCGTCTCGCTCAGCCAGTTGTTCAGGGCAATGAGATCCTGCGGACTCAGGGTGCCAGCGGCCTGTTTGAGTTTGAGGGTGTTGATGACGTAATCGTAGCGGGCGTTGGCGTAGTCCCTCAGCGCCACATAGTACGCCCGCTCGGCATCCAGAACTTCCACGATGTTGCGTGTACCGACCTCGTAGCCTGCCCGGGTGGCGTCCAGGGCGCTGCGCCGGGACAGAATGGTTTTCTCCAGGGCGGAGGCGGTCTCGATGTTGTTGTTGACGGTCAGGAACAGGCTGCGGGTGTTTACGCGCACGTCCCGGCGGACGGTGTTCAGGTCCTGTTCGGCCACGGTGACCAGCGAGCGCTGCTGACGCACCCCGGCGGAGGTGCCGCCGCCGGTGTAGATGGGAACGTTCAGAGTCAGGCCGATCAGCCCCTGGGTGGCGTCACCCTGGGTCGGCCCGCCTCCGTCGATCTGGGTGTCGCCATAGGACGCGGTCAGGTCCAGAGTGGGGTAGTGGCCGGCCTTGGCGACCTTGAGACTGGCCTTGTTGGCATTGAGGGATTGCAGGGCCGCCTGGATCGACCAGTTCTGGGCCAGGGCGGTGGTTTCCCAGGCCGATGGATCCATGGGGTCGGGCCGGCCCAACGGGAATGTCTGTTTCAGGTTCTCAAGGGCTTCGGGGTATTCCCCAGTCAGGCGGGCCAGCTGTTCGCGGGCCACGTTGAGTTGGTTTTCCGCGGCGATGCGCTGGCTTTTACTGTCGTCATAGCTGGCGCGGGCCTCGTACACCTCGGTGATGGCGATAAGCCCCACATCAAAACGTTCCTGGGCCTGCTCATACTGCCGCTGGATCGCGGCCTCGGTGGCCCGGGCCGTGGTGACCGTGTCTTGGGCCCGGAGCACATTGAAGTAGGCCGAGGCGACATCCAGGATCAGCTGCTGCTGGGCCAGATTGTATTGCGCCCGAGCGGCTTCGGTCTGAAATTTGCTCGCGTCATAGCGGAACCAGGCGTCCGCCTGGAACAGCGGTTGGGTCAGTTGAACACCATAGCCGGTGGACTTGTAACTTTCATCCACCAGTTCGCCGTCGACATCGTAGTGGTCGGCTTCGGCGTAGGCACCGACTTGCGGCAGCAGCGCACTTCGGGTGACTTCACTGGCGGCTTGCTGGGCCTCGTAGCTGGCCTGGGCCGAGGCGATACCGGAATCGTAGGACAGGGCCTTTTCGTAGGTTTCGACGAGGTCCAGGGCACACACGGGATGCGCTGCCATGAGACCGATCAGTCCGGAAATCAATCGCTTTTTCATTCTTGCTCCTGAATACCTGTGCACGAAAGCGCCAGTTCAAGGGGGGCGTCGGCCGGGCTGTCATCGGCTGGGTCCGACAGGAATCCGGCAGGCTCATGGACGGCCATTATGGACAATAATTGGCCCCGGCTCTACACTTGCAAATGCCACATAAATGTAGGCATTACCGAATACGCACGCGTCTTGACGGGGTGCTGGTCGGGCCAGAAGGCCGATCGGCTGAGATTGCTTTGCAGAACCCGCGACCTGATCCGGATAATACCGGCGTAGGAAATTAAGACCCGGCACAACTCGCGACCCTGGCCCCCGGCGGCCGACCTCGCGGGAAGTTCCGACTCCGTCATGCGCGACCCGATCCATACGGCCCAAGTTCCGGGAGCGAATGATGACAGACCTGCCTTCCTTCCTCAGTGATTCCGCGAAAGTTGACTCCGCCGCCGTCGAACCCCTGCCCAACTCCAGAAAAATCTACGTGCAGGGCAGCCGGCCCGACATCCAGGTCCCCATGCGGGAGATCCGGGTGGGGGACACCCCTACAGCCATGGGCGGTGAGCGCAACCCCCCGGTGGTGGTCTACGATACCTCCGGGCCCTATACCGACCCCGAAGCCCGCATTGACCTGCGCAAGGGGCTGGCGCCGTTGCGGGCTGGCTGGATCACCGAGCGGGGGGATGTGGAAACGCTCGGGGACTACTCGTCCGAGTACACCCGCCGGCGCATGCGCGACCCGCAGCTGGATCCCCTGCGCTTTACCGAAGCCCGCAAGCCCCTGCGCGCCAAGCCCGGGTGCAATGTCACCCAGATGCACTACGCCCGCCGTGGCATCATTACTCCGGAAATGGAGTTCGTGGCGATCCGGGAGAACATGAAGCTGCAGGAGGCCCGGGAGCAGGGGTTGCTGGACCAGCAGCACCCCGGTCAGTCGTTCGGAGCCAGCCTGCCGAAGGAAATCACGCCCGAATTCGTCCGCGACGAAGTGGCCCGGGGCCGGGCCATCATTCCCGCCAACATCAACCACCCGGAATCGGAACCGATGATCATCGGCCGCAACTTCCTGGTGAAGATCAACGGCAACATCGGCAACTCCGCAGTCACCTCTTCCATCGAGGAAGAAGTGGAAAAGCTGACCTGGGGCATTCGCTGGGGGGCCGACACCATCATGGACCTGTCCACCGGCAAGAACATCCACGAAACCCGGGAGTGGATCGTGCGTAATTCACCGGTGCCGATCGGTACCGTGCCCATCTATCAGGCCCTGGAGAAGGTTGGGGGCGTGGCGGAGGACCTGACCTGGGAGATCTTCCGTGACACACTGATCGAACAGGCCGAGCAGGGCGTGGACTATTTCACCATCCACGCCGGCGTGCGCCTGCACCATGTACCGCTGACGGCCAACCGGGTCACCGGCATCGTATCCCGGGGGGGCTCGATCATGGCCAAGTGGTGCCTCGCCCATCATCGCGAGAGTTTCCTGTACGAGCACTTCGAGGACATCTGCGAGATCATGAAAGCCTACGACGTTGCCTTTAGTCTGGGCGACGGACTGCGGCCCGGCTCCATCGCGGATGCCAACGATGCCGCCCAGTTCGGTGAGCTGGAGACCCTGGGCGAGTTGACCAAGATTGCCTGGAAGCACGATGTCCAGGTGATGATCGAGGGTCCGGGACATGTGCCCATGCACCTGATCAGGGAAAACATGGAGAAGCAGCTGGCGTGTTGTGACGAGGCGCCGTTCTATACGCTCGGGCCGCTGGTGACCGATATCGCGCCCGGCTACGACCACATCACGTCCGGTATCGGCGCCGCCATGATCGGCTGGTATGGCTGCGCCATGCTCTGTTATGTCACGCCCAAGGAGCACCTGGGACTGCCGAACAAGGACGACGTCAAAACCGGCATCATCACCTACAAGATTGCGGCCCATGCCGCGGATTTGGCCAAGGGGCACCCGGGGGCTCAGATTCGTGACAATGCGCTGTCCAAGGCGCGCTTTGAATTCCGCTGGGAAGACCAGTTCAACCTCGGGCTGGATCCAGACACCGCCCGGGCCTTCCACGATGAAACCCTGCCCAAGGAGTCGGCCAAGGTGGCGCATTTCTGCTCCATGTGCGGGCCCAAGTTCTGCTCTATGCAGATCTCCCAGGAAGTGCGTGACTATGCCCGGGAAAAAGGCGTGGATGAAGCCTCGGCCGTGGATGTGGGCCTGCGGGAAAAATCCCGGGAATTTCTGGAGGGCGGCAGCAAACTGTACGACAAGGTCTGATCTTGCCCGCCGGGGCGGCCCGCGCAACGCCGGCCGCCCCGGTGCCGGCTTGCATTCCCCCGGAGCCTGAGGCTATCGTTCTGAGTCGGTTCCACGAAGGGGTGTGCGATGACCAGGCTGTTCCAGTTCGACGCCAGTGACGTCAAGATCAAAAAGCGCGAGACGGTTTTTCAGGGCTTTTTCCGGATGGACAAACTCTGGTTGACCCACCCGCGTTTCGACGGCCGCGAGATGCCGGTGTTCACCCGGGAACTGTTTGTTCGTGGTGACGCCACGTGTGTCCTGCCGTACGACCCTGTCCGGGACGAGGTGGTCCTGCTGGAACAGTTTCGCCTTGGAGCCCTGGGGCGTGACCAGTCGCCCTGGCTGTTGGAATTGGTGGCGGGCATGAACGAGGAGGGCGAGAGCCCGGAACAGGTGGCCCGGCGGGAAGGTCAGGAAGAAGCGGGCCTTACCTTTCGGCAACTGGAGCGGATCTGCGAGTATCTGGTGTCGCCCGGGGGCAGCACCGAAATGGTTCATCTGTACTGCGGCCTGGTATCCAGCGAGCATGCCGGAGGTCTGTTCGGCGTGGAGCATGAACACGAAGACATCCGCGCCCATGTGCTGGCGGCAAGCGAGGCCATGGCCATGGTGCACGACGGCCGGATCAACAATGCTGCGGCCATCATCGCCCTGCAATGGCTGGAGCTGAACCGGCCGCGGCTGCGTCGGGAGGCCGGCCAATGACCGAGTGGATCCGCCGGCCCAAACCCTATGTTCCGGACCTGCGCCAGCTGGGCGCCCTGTGTGAAGGCAACTATCAGCGGTTGCACCGGTTGCGGCAGCTGGAAGTGGCCGGTTGCCCGGTCAGCGAGTTCGAGCTGCACCGGGAGCATCTGTATCTGGGACGGGTGCGGATCCAGGTGCTGCAGACCGCCCGCTACACCGAAACCCTGTTGCTGGAGCAGACCCACAACGCCGGGCGCTGGCTGAATAACCCCGAGATGACGGTGCGGGTCTACCACGACGCCGCCATGGCGGAAGTGATCAGCTGCTACCGGGACCGCCGGATCGCCCCCGCTAACGACTACCCCAACCGTTTCATGCACCACCCGGATGAAAAGGTGCAAGTGAATGCCTTTCTGGCGGACTGGCTGGACTTTTGCCTGCGGTTTGGCCATCTGCCGATGGAACAGCCGGCCTGGTCCGCCGGTGAGGGCCTTGAGTGAGCCCCGGGAGGCGGTGTGGTCGAGTTGTCAAATCTTGCAAATTCCGGTCAAACTCCTCCCAGGAATGTGATGCCGGTGGCATTCCCGACCACGGCACGCGTGGTGTCTCGTCGTACACTGGTTATCGTTCTCACTGGACAGCAGCAGGCTAGACAGGAATCCCATGACCCGACCGGATAAGGCCCCCTCATTGCGTGTGCTCCAGATCACGGACCCTCATCTGATGGCCCGTGCCGAGGGCGCGTTGCTGGGGGTAAACACCCGGGACAGCCTGTCCGCGGTCATCGGAGAGGCTCGCCGCCACCATGGCCAGCCGGACCTGATTCTGGCCACCGGTGACCTGGCCCAGGACGGCTCGGAGGCCGCCTATCGGGTGTTTGGTGACAGCTTGGCGTGTTTCGGCAGCGATATGGCCTGGCTGGCCGGCAACCATGATGACACGGCGACGCTGGCCCGAACGGCCGCGCACTATGGCGCCGATCGGCGGCAACTGGTACGGGGTGGCTGGAACATCGTGTTGCTGGATTCCTCCGTGGCCGGTCAGGTGCACGGCGAGCTGGTGGCTCGGGAACTGACGTTTCTGGATACCGCGCTGGCGGCGGAGCCGCAGCGGCCCGCCCTGGTGGCGCTGCATCATCACCCGGTGGATATCGGGTCGGGCTGGATGGACCGGATCGGGTTGCGCAACCGGGAGGCATTCTGGGCGGTGATCGATCGTCATCCGCAGGTTCGGGTGGTTTTGTGGGGGCATGTGCACCAGGCGTTCGATGGCGAGCGTAACGGTGTCCGGCTGCTGGCGACGCCTTCCACCTGCATCCAGTTCGCCAGGGGTTCCCGGGAGTTTGCGGTGGAGCCGCTGGCTCCCGGTTACCGATGGTTGGAGCTGGCGCCGGACGGCGGCCTCGTTACCGAGGTCCGCCGCGCCGACGGGTTCCGGTTTGAACTGGACCAGAACAGCTCGGGTTACTGAACCCCAGCCTCGCAGCGATCGCGGGCCGGTGCCAGGGCTTCCTGGCGCAACCTTGCCGCCGCCGTCACCATGGCTGTGAGCGAGGGAATCACTTCCTCCCAGCGGCGGGTTTTCAGGCCGCAGTCCGGGTTGACCCAGAGGCGTTCCGGGGGAATCCGCTGAGCTGCCTTGTGCATCAGAGCCACGATGTCGTCGGCATCGGGGATGTTCGGCGAGTGGATGTCGTAGACGCCGGGCCCGATGTCGTTCGGGTAGTCGAAGCTCTGAAACGCTTCCAGCAGCTCCATGTCGGAGCGGGAGGTCTCGATGGTGATGACATCCGCGTCCATGCGCGCGATGTCCGCCAGGATGTCGTTGAACTCCGAGTAACACATGTGGGTGTGGATCTGGGTTTCGTCCCGGACACCGTTGGCCGTGATCCGGAAGGCATCGACCGCCCACTCCAGGTAGCTGGGCCAGTCCGACCGGCGCAGGGGCAGGCCTTCCCGCAGGGCCGCCTCGTCAATCTGAATGATGGTGACGCCGGCCCGTTCCAGATCCAGTACCTCCTCGCGGATGGCCAGGGCCAGTTGCCAGCAGGTTTCCGACAGGGGCTGGTCGTCGCGCACGAAGGACCAGTTCAGCATGGTCACCGGCCCGGTCAGCATGCCTTTCACCGGCTTGTCGGTCAGTGACTGGGCATAGCGGATCCAGTCCACGGTCATTGGCCGGGGCCGCGACACGTCCCCGAACAGGATAGGCGGCTTGACACACCGGGAACCGTAGGACTGCACCCAGCCTCCCTGGGTGAAGGCAAACCCCTCCAGCTGCTCGCCGAAATACTCCACCATGTCGTTGCGCTCGGCCTCGCCGTGCACCAGCACGTCCAGTCCGAGGGCTTCCTGCTCGCGGATGCAGCGGGCGATTTCCGCCTCCATGAGGCTCCGGTACTGGTCGGGGGCCAGTGTACCTTCCCGGTACTGCCGGCGCGCCTGGCGGATCTCCGGTGTCTGGGGGAAGGAGCCGATGGTGGTGGTCGGGTACAGGGGCAGGTGCAGGCGGCGTTGTTGTATCGGCTTGCGCTGGGCGTAGGGGCTCTGACGCTGGCCGTCGCGGGGGGACAGCCCGGCCAGGGCCTGGCGCACGGCGGGGTTGCGGGTGCTGGGGGCATGCCGGCGGCTATCGATGGCGCGCCGGTTCTCCGCCAGCGCTTCGTGAACGGCCTCGCGCCCCAGGTCCAGAGCCCGGGCCAAGAGTTCCAGCTCGTCCAGTTTCTGACGGGCGAACGCCAGCCAGGTGCGGACATCGGTGGCCAGGTTCTGTTCCCGGGACAGGTCGACGGGCACGTGCAGCAGCGAGCAGGAGGGGGCCAGCCAGAGGCGCTCCCCCAATCGTGCGTGGATGGGCTCAAGCCAGTCGAGTACGCGGTTCAGATCGGTTTTCCAGACATTTCGGCCATCGACCACGCCCAAGGACAGAACCTTGTGCGGGGCCAGCCAATCGGCCAGCTGGCCGGCTTCCGGCTGGGCGCTGACGGCGTCCAGGTGCAGGCCCGCCACCGGCAGCTCGCAGGCCAGTTGCAGAGTGTCCCGAAGCTGGCCGAAATAGGTGGTCAGCAGCAGTTTGGGTCGACTGGACTTGAGGTGATGGTAGGCCAGCTGGAAGGCGTGCCGCCAGGCCTCGTCCAGCTCGGTTACCAGAGCCGGTTCATCCACCTGGATCCACTCGGCGCCGGCCTCCGCCAGGGTATCCAGCAGTTCGCCGTATACCGGTAGCAGTCGGTCCAGTAGCGCCAGCCGGTCACTGTCATCCTTGCTCTTGCCCAGCCACAGATAGGTGACCGGACCGATGATCACCGGCTTCGGCCGGTGCCCCTGGGCCCGGGCCTCGGCAAACTGCTCCAGCAGACGGCGGCTGTCCAGCTGGAAGCGGGTGTCACGGGTAAACTCGGGTACGATGTAGTGATAGTTGGTGTCGAACCACTTGGTCATTTCACCCGCGGCCACGCCTTGGCCCGGCTGATCCGTGGCGCTGCGGCCCCGGGCGGCCCGGAAGTACTGGTCCAGCAGTTCCCCGCCCCGTTCCCGCACGCGTGGCGGCAGATTGCCAAGGGTGACGCTCATATCCAGGACCTGATCGTAGAGGGAAAAATCACCGACGGGCTGGAACCCGAGGCCGGCCTGGTCCTGCCAATGTTGGCGCCGAAGCTGCTCGGCGGTGGCAAGCAGCTCGGTTTCGGAGCTCTGGCCTTGCCAGTAGTGCTCCAGGGCGAACTTGAGTTCCCGCTGGGCGCCGATGCGGGGGTATCCCAGTGAATGGGTGGTGGTCATTCGGTGCTCCTGAATTGAATGGCTTGTTGGATGTCCGGGCAAGGTTAGAAAGTTCTGATCATGAATAAAAATGGTATTATTTCAGAGATCCATGACTTTCATTCATTTATGGTGCGGCAATGATCGATCGGAATCATCTGGAAATCCTGCGCGCCGTCGACGATGCCGGCTCGCTGACGGCGGCCGCCGAGACGCTGCATCTGACGCAGTCGGCGCTGAGTCACTCCATTCGCAAGCTGGAAGCATCTCTGAATACCCGGCTCTGGATTCGGGACGGTCGGCGCCTGCGCCTGACTCAGGCCGGCGAGTACCTGTTGGCGCTGGCTCGCCGGGTGTTGCCCCAGCTGGAGCATGCGGAGACGGTGGTGTCGGAAATTGCCCGGGGGCAGCGGGGGATTCTGCGGATCGGCATGGAGTGTCACCCCTGCTACCAGTGGCTGCTCAAGGTGGTCCAGCCTTACTTGGCGCAATGGCCGGATGTGGATGTCGACGTCAAACAGAAATTCCAGTTTGGCGGGATCGGTGCCCTGTTCGGCCACGACATCGACCTGCTGGTTACCCCGGACCCGCTGGACCGTCCTGGGCTCAGGTTTGAGCCTGTGTTCGATTACGAGTTGGTGCTGGCCGTTGCCCGGCAGCACCCGCTGGCGGGGCAGGACTGGGTCGGGCCGGAGGCGCTGGCGCAGGAGACTCTGATTACCTATCCGGTGCCGGTGGAACGGCTGGACATCTTCACCCGTTTCTTCCTGCCGGCCCAGGCCGGTCCGGCCCGGCACAAGGTGATTGAGACCACGGACATCATGTTGCAAATGGTGGCGGCGGGACGGGGCGTAACGGCACTGCCGGGTTGGCTGGTGGCCGAATACGGCCAGTCTTTGCCCATCGTGCCCGTGCGGCTGGGGGCCCATGGCTTGGACAAGCAGATCTTTCTGGGGCGGCGAGAACAGGACCAGGGCATCGATTACCTGGAGGCGTTCATGGCGCTGGCGCGCGCAGTTCGCTGGGACCCATAACTTGCGTTACACTGCGCCCGAAATCGCAGAGGAACCCATCATGAGCGAAATCCCGGCAGACCTGAAATACATTGAGACGCACCAGTGGGTGCGGGTATCGGACGACGGCACCGCTACGGTTGGCATTACCGACTTTGCCCAGGAGCAACTGGGTGATGTGGTCTACATTGGCGTGCCCGACCTTGGGGCCACCGTGAACGGCGGCGAGGAGGCCGGCGTGGCCGAATCGGTCAAATCCGCCTCCGACGTGTTCAGCCCGGTTACTGGCGAGGTCATCGCGGTCAATGAGGCCCTGGAGGACGAGCCCGAGCGGGTGAACGAGGATCCCTACGGTGAGGGCTGGATGTTCCGGGTACGCATGACCGATCCGGGGGAGCTCGACGGTCTGATGGACGCCGCCGCCTATGCCGAGCACATTGCCGATCATGACTGATCGGTTGATAATCCGCGCCCCATTCCACAGTTTCGGTTGATACGCCCGATGAACTTTCCTGTCCTGTACCTGCGCAAGGGCGCGGAGCGCCGTCTCCGTGCCGGCCACCTCTGGGTTTACAGCAACGAAGTCGATATCCGGCGGTCGCCTCTGACCGCCTTCGAACCCGGCGATCAGGCGGAAGTGCGTGCCAGTAACGACAAACCCCTGGGCACCGTGTTCGTCAATCCCCACGCGCTGATTTGCGGGCGCCTGATCAGTCGGGATCCGGGGCAGGGCATGACGCCCCAGCGACTGACGCAACGGATGGAGGTGGCGCTGGCAATACGAGATCGGCTGTTCGACCGGCCTTTCTACCGTTGGGTGTTCGGTGACAGCGATGGCCTTTCCGGGTTGGTGGTGGACCGTTTCGGCGACACCGTGGTGGTACAGATTTCCAGTGCCGGCATGGAACGGATGAAGGACGCCGTCGTGCGTGCTGTGCAGCGGCTGGTTCAGCCGACCTCCATCATCCTGAAAAACGACGGCAAGATGCGCCGGGTGGAAGGGCTGGAAACATACGTCGAGCAGGCGTACGGCGCCGAGACCGACCGGCTCCTGGTGGAAGAGAACGGCGCCCGCTTCGAGGTGGCCTTGGCAGGGGCTCAGAAAACCGGCTGGTTCTACGATCACCGGATGAACCGCCGGCGCCTGCAGGCCTATGCTCCAGGCAAGCGGGTGCTGGACGTGTTCAGTTACGTCGGTGGCTGGGGATTGCAGGCGGCGATGGCCGGGGCGGCGGAGGTGACGTGCGTGGATGCCTCGGCGGTGGCGCTGGAGGCCGTGCATCACAACGCCCGCCTGAATGGCCTGGAGCCGGTGCGGACGTTGGCTGGGGACGCCTTCGAGGTCCTCAAGGGACTGGCCGAGGACAAACAGAAGTTCGATGTCGTGGTACTGGACCCGCCGGCGCTGATTCCCCGGCGCCGGGATCAGAAGGCCGGGGAACAGGCTTATGCCCGTCTCAACCAGCTGGGACTCCGGCTGCTGGAGCGGGACGGCGTGCTGGTGTCGGCTTCCTGCTCCATGCACCTGTCTCAAGAACGGCTGGTGGACATCCTTCGTGCCAGCGGTCGAAAAATCGACCGCTTTGTACAGTTGCTGGAACAGGGGCACCAAGCTCCGGATCACCCGGTGATTCCCGGGATTCCGGAAACGGACTACATCAAGGCCTGCTTTGTCCGGTCACTGACCGGTTTCCTCTGACGGACGGGCCGCCGGCCCGTCAGCCCCGTAGCGAAATCACCGGCCAGCCCGCGGCCTTGGCCTGCTGCTCCAGGGTCGGGTCCGGGTCCACCGCCACTGGATGGGTCACCGCCCGCAGCAGTGGCAAGTCGTTGTGGGAGTCACTGTAGAACCACGCGTTTTCCAGTGTGTGCCCGTGGCTTGCCAGCCAGTCCTTGAGCCGGACCACTTTGCCCTCCTGGAAGCTGGGAACCCCGGCAACTTCGCCCGTGAAGCGGCCATTGACCATTTCCGGCTCCGTGGCGATGAGGTGCTCGATGCCCATCAGCTTGGCGATGGGTTCGGTGACAAAACGGTTGGTGGCGGTAATGATCATCAGGGTATGTCCCTGCTCCCGGTGGCGCTCCACCAGCGCCTGGGCCCGCGACTGCAGCATGGGCCGTATTTTCTGCTCGACGAAGCGTTCCCGCCAGGCCAGGAGGTCGTTCAGGTCGTGGCGGGTCAGGGGTTGCAGCGCGAAACGCAGGTAGTGAAAGATGTCCAGCTCGCCGTTCAGGTACTCCTGATAGAAACGGTCGTTGGCCTGGCGATACGCCTCCGCGTCGACCAGGCCCTCTTCCACCAGAAACTCCCCCCAGGCGTGGTCACTGTCGCCAGCCAGCAGGGTGTTGTCCAGATCAAACAATGCGAGCGTCAAGGGCTGTCCTCCATGGGTAACAGGGGGTTGGCTAGCCGTCCAGTCTAGCACGACCTGACGGGATCGGCTGCGTTTGCCCAACCCTGGGGTTTCTGTAAGAATGAGAGCAATTTGGACAAATTTTGCCGGTCAAAACTTGACCGGCGACCGACTTTTGAGAGGACTGTGCCGTGATTGATAAAGACGGTTTCAGACCCAACGTCGGAATCATTCTGGCCAACCACAGGGGCGAAGTTCTCTGGGCACGGCGAATCGGACAGGACTCCTGGCAGTTTCCGCAGGGCGGCATCAAGCCCAACGAATCACCCGAGGAAGCGTTGTACCGGGAGCTTGGAGAGGAAATCGGCCTCACGGCGGATGATGTCGAGATCATCAGCTGTACCCGGGGCTGGCTGAGGTACCGTCTGCCCAGGCGGATGGTGCGCCACAACTCACACCCTGTGTGTGTGGGGCAAAAACAGAAATGGTTCCTGCTGAGGATGTTGTCGCCGGACGCGCAGGTGTGCGTGGACGGAACCGATTCACCGGAATTCGATGGGTGGCAGTGGGTCAGCTACTGGTATCCGTTGGGCCAGGTGGTTTCATTCAAGCGAGAAGTCTACCGGCGCGCATTGCGGGAACTCGCGCCCAGGTTGTTCCACAACCTGGAACAGTGGCGCAAGTCGGAACCGGAACGGCGCCTTAGGGAACACTCACGATAACGGATTGACCCTGCCATGCTGAGCATACTGCGAAGTCTTGTACAAGAGGTAAACAGCGCCCGCGATTTGCAGGAGGCGCTGGATATCATCGTATCGCGGGTGCAAAAGGCAATGGGCACGGAAGTCTGTTCGGTCTATTTGCAGGATCCGGTGACCAACCGGTACATCCTGATGGCGACCGAGGGTTTGTATCGCAAGGCCGTGGGGCGCGTCAGCCTGGGTTACTCCGAAGGCTTGGTTGGCTTGGTGGGTTCCCGCGAGGAGCCGATCAACCTGGAAGACGCTCCGTCCCACCCTCGTTACCGCTATTTCCCGGAAACCGGCGAGGAGCGTTTCCGGTCGTTTCTCGGGGTTCCCATCATCCACCACCGCCGCGTGCTGGGTGTGCTGGTGGTCCAGCAGCGGGAAAGCCGGTGTTTCGACGAAGGTGAAGAAGCATTTCTGGTGACCGTGTCCGCCCAGCTGGCGGGCGTTATCGCCCACGGCGAGGCGACCGGGGCCATCAGCGGCATGTCGCTGACCGGGCGCGAGGCCAGAGACGTCTCCTTCAACGGGGTGCCGGGAGCCCCCGGCGTGGCCATTGGCACCGGCGTGGTGGTGTATCCGGCCGCGGACCTGGACGCAGTTCCGGAAAAACCCACCGACGATATCGAGAGCGAAGTTGCGTTGTTCCAGTCCGCCGTGCGAGCGGTTCGGGAGGATATCGAGCGGGTGGCCAACCGGCTGGCGAGCCAGCTGCGGCCGGAGGAGCAGGCCCTGTTCGATGTCTATCTGCGCATGCTGGGAGACGAGGCTCTGCCTGGGGAGGTTGTCAATCGGATCCGCGAGGGGATCTGGGCCCAGGGGGCGCTCAAGCAGGTGGTTCAGCAGTACGTACGCCACTTCGAAATGATGGACGACCACTATCTGCAGGAGCGGGCAGTGGATGTCCGTGACCTGGGGCGCCGTCTGCTGTCGCACCTTCAGGAAGGGGAGCAGCGGCACCTGGTGTATCCGGAGAAAACGGTGCTGGTGAGCGAGGAGCTGACGCCTGCCATGCTGGGTGAAGTGCCCAAGGGACGGCTGGTGGGGCTGGTTTCGGTCAAGGGCTCCAGCAACTCCCACGTGGCGATACTGGCGCGGGCTATGGGCGTGCCGACGGTGATGGGGCTGGTGGACATTCCGGTCAATCAATTGGACGGCAAGGAGCTGATCGTCGACGGCTTCGAAGGGCAGATCTTCGCGTCGCCGTCCGCGGACCTTCGCGCGTTTTACCAGGAAATCTGTGACGAGGAGGATGAGCTGGTCCGAGGCCTGGAAGCGCTGCGTGACAAGCCCTGTGAAACCACCGACGGACATCGGGTGTCGCTGCTGGTGAACACGGGCCTGATGACCGACGTGGTGCGCTCCCTCTCGCACGGTGCGGAAGGTATCGGCCTGTACCGGACCGAAGTGCCGTTCATGATCAAGGATCGGTTCCCCTCTGAGCAGGAGCAGCGGGAGTATTACCGCGAGCAGCTCGAAGCCTTCGCGCCCAATCCGGTCACCATGCGAACCCTGGATGTGGGGGGCGACAAGGCGCTGGCCTATTTCCCCATCAATGAGGAGAACCCCTTCCTGGGGTGGCGGGGCATCCGGGTCACTTTGGATCACCCGGAGATCTTTCTGGTCCAGGTGCGTGCCATGCTCAAGGCCAGCGAGGGGCTGAACAACCTGCAGATCATGCTGCCGATGATCAGCAACGTCTCCGAGGTCGAGGAGTCGCTGCACCTGATCTACCGGGTGTATCACGAGGTCCGGGAGGAGGGGTACGACATCCACATGCCCAAGGTGGGTGTGATGGTGGAGGTGCCTGCCGCAGTGTATCAGATCCGGGAGCTGGCGGACCGTGTCGACTTCCTGTCGGTGGGCTCCAACGACCTGACTCAGTACCTGCTGGCAGTGGACCGCAACAACCCGCGGGTGGCTCAGCTGTACCATTCCTACCACCCGGCGGTGCTGCAGGCCCTTGTGCGAATCGCCCAGGACGCGCATGCTGTGGGTAAGCCCGCAGGCATTTGCGGCGAGCTGGCGGGCGACCCTGGTGGTGCGTTGTTGCTGATGGCCATGGGGTACGACTCGCTGTCCATGAACGCGGCCAGCCTGCCGAAGGTGAAGTCGGTGATTCGCAGCGTCAGCCGGGAATGGGCGATGCAGCTGCTGGAGGACGTGTTAATGCTGGACTCCCCTCATGTGATCAAGAGTTGTGTGGACTTGGCGTTGAGAAACGCGGGTTTTGGCCGTTACCTGAGACCCGGCAAGACCTCCTCCCTGGCGCTTTCCGAGCAGGCGGCGTCCTGATGGCGGCCTCCTCGACGCCGCGCCAACCCCGCATCGGGCTCGCCCTGGGCGGGGGCGGTCCCCTGGGCGGAATCTACGAGATCGGCGCCCTGCGAGCGCTGGATGAGGCGCTCGATGGCCTCGACTTCAATCGGTTGTCGGTGTATGTGGGCGTCAACGCCGGCGCCTTTGTGGCCGCCAACCTGGCCAACCAGATGACGACGGCCCAGCTGTGCCGGATCTTCGTGCGTAACGAGGCCGAGGTCCACCCGTTCCATCCTGAGGTCTTCTACCGTCCCGCGTTCAGGGAAATCGGCCAACGTTTGTTGGCAATTCCCGGCCTGGTATCCACTGCCATCGGGCGCTTCGTCAACAACCCCTATGACCAGAGTTTTCTGGAGGCCCTGACGATCCTGGCCCAGGCCGCGCCGGCGGGGTTGTTCGACAACGAGGGGCTGCACGACTACCTGAGTCGGGCTTTCACCATGCTCGGTCGTACCAACGACTTTCGGGAGCTGAAGCACAGCCTGTACGTGGTGGCGGCGGACGTGGAAAGCACCGAGGCTGTGTGCTTCGGTGCCCCGGGGTTTGACCATGTACCCATTTCCAGGGCCATTCAGGCCACCACGGCGTCTCCGGGACTGTACGTCCCGGTGGAAATCGACGGGCGTTACTATGTGGACGGTACCCTGCGCAAGGGCTTGCATGCGTCGGTGGCTTTCGAGGATGGCGCGGACCTGGTCTTTGCCGTGAACCCTCAGGTGCCGATAGATGCCAGTGCTGCGGTACGCGCCGGTTCCATGAAGCCTGGCGAGCTGACCCGCTCGGGGATGCCGAATCTCCTCTCCCAAATGTTCCGTACCATGGTGTACTCGCGGATGCAATCCGGCATTGCTCAGTATGCCCGTGACTACCCGGACAAGGACATTCTCCTGTTCGAACCCACCCGGGACGATGCCAAGCTGTTCTTTTCCAATGTGTTCAGTTTCCAGAGCCGGCGCATGGTCTGTGAACATGCCTATCAGATGACGCGGCGCGACCTGCTGCTCCGGGCCGACGAGTTGGAGCCCAAGCTGGCGAAGTATGGCATCACGCTCCGGCGCGACCGTCTGGAAGACGAGCAGCGTACCATCAGCACCAGTCTATACGGGGAGCTGTTGCCGCTGTACGTGGCCAAGGCAAAGGACAGGAAACGCCCGTCAGACAGACGTCGGAAGGGGGCGGGCCTGGGTAACGTCTCACAGCTGTTCTCCAGAGCCCAGTAGGGGCGCACCGACCCGCTCCTTGGCGGGCCGGTGCGGTTGGCGGTCAGAGGATGTAGCGGGACAGGTCCTCGTCCTCCGACAGTTCTCCGAGCTTTTCGTCCACATAGTCCGCCGTGACCTCGAAGCGGTCGGTGATCCGGTCGCCGGCGTCAAAGGACAGGCTTTCCAATAGCCGTTCGAGCACGGTGTGCAGCCGCCGCGCTCCGATATTCTCGGTGCTTTCATTCACCTTCCAGGCGACTTCGGCGATGCGGGCGATGGCCTCGTCGGTAAAGCTCAGATTGACGCCTTCGGTCGCCATCAACGCCTGATACTGCTGAACCAGGGAGGCATCCGGCTCGGTCAGGATGCGCTTGAAGTCCTCCGGCGTGAGCGCCTGCAGTTCCACCCGGATCGGCAGCCGGCCCTGGAGTTCCGGAATCAGGTCCGAGGGCTTGGACAGATGGAAGGCACCGGAGGCGATGAACAGGATGTGATCGGTCCGGACCGCGCCGTACTTGGTGCTGACGGTACTGCCCTCAATCAGGGGCAGAAGGTCTCTCTGGACCCCTTCCCGGGATACATCCGAGGCGGTGTTTTCGGAGCGCTTGGCGACCTTGTCGATCTCGTCGATGAATACGATGCCATTCTGTTCCACCGCCTGGATGGCCTTCTGCTTGATTTCCTCTTCATTGACCAGCTTGGCGGCTTCCTCGTCCTTGACCAGTCGCAGAGCTTCGGACACTTTCATCTTGCGGGTCTTGCGCTTGTCCGAGGATAGACTAGAGAAAATGCTTTGCAGCTGGCTGGTCATTTCCTCCATGCCTGGCGGCGCCATGATTTCAACGCCCGGCCCGGCGCTGCGCACCTCGATTTCGATCTCTTTGTCATCCAGTTCGCCTTCCCGAAGCTTCTTGCGGAACAGCTGGCGGGTGGAGGAGTCCTGGCCGCCGCGCTGGCTGTCTTCAGTGAAATCTCGGGGAGGCGGCAGCAGCGCGTCGAGGATGCGATCCTCCGCCGCGTCCAGTGCCCGGTTTTCGTGACGCTTCATTTCCTTCTCGCGCATCATCTTGACCGCCATGTCGGCAAGGTCCCGGATGATGGACTCCACGTCGCGGCCCACGTAGCCGACTTCGGTGAACTTGGTGGCCTCAACCTTGAGGAACGGGGCATCCGCCAGCTTTGCCAGACGCCGCGCGATCTCGGTTTTGCCGACGCCGGTCGGGCCGATCATCAGGATGTTCTTGGGCGTCACTTCGTCCCGCAGGCGGCTGTCCAGCTGCATGCGCCGCCAGCGGTTGCGCAGCGCGATGGCCACGGCCCGCTTGGCTTCTTCCTGGCCCACGATGTGCTTATTGAGTTCGTGGACAATTTCACGGGGTGTCATTGCGGACATGGTTGCTCCGGGTCAGTCGGTCTTGGGTAGGACTTCGATGGTGAGGTTGTGGTTGGTGTAGATGCAGATATCGGCAGCTATCTCCAGGCCTTTTTCCACAATCTCTCGGGCTGACAGGTCGGTGTTTTCCAGCAGCGCCCGGGCGGAGGCCTGGGCGAAGGGGCCGCCTGAGCCGATGG
The DNA here is from genome assembly GCF_001981305.1 of Marinobacter lutaoensis. GTDB lineage: Bacteria > Pseudomonadota > Gammaproteobacteria > Pseudomonadales > Oleiphilaceae > Marinobacter > Marinobacter lutaoensis. The sequence continues at coordinate 84,146 of NZ_MSCW01000003.1, forward strand.
CGATCAGGCCCTGCTCCGGCTCGATGACGTCTCCGTTACCCGTGATAATCAGCGATGCGGTCTTGTCCGCCACCGCCAGAAGGGCCTCGAGCTTCCTGAGTGCTCGGTCCGTTCGCCAGTCCTTGGCCAGCTCGACCGCCGCCCGGGTGAGGTTGCCCTGGTGCTTTTCCAGTTGAGCCTCGAACCGTTCAAACAAGGTAAAGGCATCCGCCGTGCCGCCGGCAAAGCCTGCGATCACCTGGCCATTGTATAGCCGCCGTACTTTGCGGGCGTTACCCTTCATTACGGTATTTCCCAGGGAAACCTGGCCGTCGCCACCCATGGCGACTTCGTCGTCTCGCCTGACGGATAGAATGGTAGTCATCTGGGCTCCACTTGCCTGTTCGAGTGAGTTATCCAGCTGTTATGGAGGCGTGATGTGGGTTTTCAAGGGTCGAAACGGCCCCCCGCCTTGGCCCGGGAGTCGTTGGCTAGCCGTTCTTGGGAACCTTGCGGATCAGCGGCTGGATATTCAGGGACACCAGCTTGTCGATGGCTGAATTCATCTGGCTGCGGGAGTCGAATGGCCCCACGTTGACTCGGTACCAGGTGCTTCCGTTGTCCAGGTCAATGCGCTGGATACTCGCTCTCAGACCCTGAAACGCGATCTGGGCTCGCTGGCGTTCGGCGTCCTCTCGGCTGCGGAAGGAGCCCGACTGGACCAGGTACTGGAAGTCCTGAGCCTTGGGGGAGGGACTGTACTCCTGGACATCCGGTGGTACCACTTCCGACTCTGGCAGCATCTCGTAAAACCGGAACTGCGGTTTTTTCTCCTGCGCCTGGGCAGGGGCGACCGCTTTCGCCTCAGGCGCCTGAATCCGGGCGGGGACCGGCTCCGGTTTGGGGGCGGTCGGCAGGGAGTGCAGGTAGAAAATGAAGCCGATAAAGCCGCCCACGGCCGCCAGCGAGGCAATCCATTTCAGGGACAGGCTGCCGTGCTGGTGCCGCCCGGGCGCAGGCTTGGTCCTGGCCTGCGGGGCCGGTCGCCGGGCGGCCGATGGCCGGGGGGCGCTGGGACGGTTTTTCCTGGCGTAGTCGCGGGCCATCGGAGTACCTTACATTTCCTCCGGCGCGTTGACGCCGAGCAGCGCCAGACCGTTGGCCAGCACCTGCCTGACCGCCAGGTACAGGCTGACCCGGGCATCACGCAGCTCGGTGTCCTCGGTCAGAACCTTGTGGGCGTTGTAATAGGTATGGAACTGGCCGGCCAACTCGCGGAGATAGTGGGCCACATGGTGGGGCTCCCGCTGGGCGGCGGCATTGGCCACCAGTTCCGGGAAGCGGGCCAGCTGATTGGCCAGCTCCTTTTCCTCGTCGAGTGTCAGCCGTGACAGGTCGCCCCGGCACTCGTTACGGTCACGCTCCACTCCTTCGGCGGCCAGTTTGCGCAGAACGCTGCAAATCCTCGCGTGAGCGTACTGAATGTAGTAAACCGGGTTCTCGTTGGTTTGGGAGCGGGCCAGGTCAATGTCGAAGGTCAGCTGGGAATCAACCCGGCGCGCGGCCAAGAAAAACCGGGTGGCATCCCGGCCGACTTCGTCGATCAAGTCGCGGAGGGTGACGTAGCTTCCCGCCCGCTTGGAAATCTTCACCTCCTGGCCGGACCGGGTCACGGTGACCATCTGGTGCAGGACATAGTCTGGCCACCCCTCTGGAATGCCGGCTTTTAGGGCCTGCAGTCCGGCGCGTACCCGGGTCACCGTGGAGTGATGGTCCGCCCCCTGCTCGTTGATCACGCGGGTGAAGCCCCGCTGCCATTTGTCCAGGTGATAAGCGACGTCGGGCAGGAAGTAGGTGTAGCCTCCGTCCTTCTTGCGCATGACCCGGTCCTTGTCATCCCCGAACTCCGTGGTTCGCAGCCAGACGGCGCCATCTTTCTCGTAGGTATAGCCATTTTCCGTCAGGCGCTGGACGGTGGCTTCGACCTTGCCGTCGCGATACAGCGAGGATTCCAGGAAATAGACATCGAAGTGCACGCCGAAGGCTTTAAGATCCAGGTCTTGCTCCCGGCGCAGATAAGCCACGGCAAACTCCCGGATGGCATCCAGGTCATCCGGGTCACCTTGGCCGGTGACTTCGCGGTCGTCGGCGGTGACGGTTTCCCGGGCGAGGTAGGCGTTGGCCACGTCAAGGATGTAATCGCCACGGTAGCCGTCGGTGGGCCAGCCCTCATCCTCCGGCGTCAGCCCCTTGGCTCGGGCCTGGACGGAAAGCGCCAGGTTGTTGATCTGGGCGCCAGCGTCGTTGTAATAGAACTCGCGAGTCACGTCATAGCCGTTTGCCTCGAGCAGGCGGCAGAGGCTGTCGCCAATTGCCGCGCCCCGCCCATGGCCGACATGCAGGGGGCCGGTCGGGTTGGCGGACACGAACTCCACCTGGACCTTTTCTCCCTGGCCACTGTCGTTGTGGCCGAATCGCTCGCCCTGCTCAAGGACTGTTTTCACGACACTGAAGGCGCTGGCGGTACTCATGAAAAAGTTGATGAAGCCCGGGCCCGCGATTTCAACGTTCGCCACCGCGTCACTAGCCGGCAGTCGGGCAACCAGTGCCTCGGCCAGTTGCCGGGGCGGGTAGCCGGCCGCCTTGGCTGCGACCAGGGCGATATTGCAGGCATAATCACCGTGCGCCTTGTCCTTGGTGTTGCCCACTTGCGGTGTAAAAGCTTGATCCGCGGGCAGGACACCTTCGGACTGCAGGGCTGCAAGCGCAGACTGGAGCAGGTCGGAAACGGTTTCTTTCATCGTGTCGGGTGACTCTTGGTTTGCTCGAAACGGGGTGTGTCGGGGCTGGCCCGGTGAAAACAGGAGGCGGCTATTATCGCGGAAAGGGGGGGCATTCTCAAATCCGGGCCTGCCGTATCGGCAGGTCCGGATTTGAGTCGGCGGGCAGATCAGTCCTGGACAGTTATTTGCTCGTAGAACGGATTCCCACTGAATGGGGAGGGAGGCGTGACTTCGACCGTCAGTATGCCAGAGGATGATGTGCTGTCTGCTTCAAGCAGGACACAGAACTCGACAGGGGTTTCCCGATAGTTTGTGGGAGAACTGAAGCTGGATGGGGCTACAATGTTGCCATTGGTCGTGGAGAAATCAATCTGGGTTCCCCCTGGGGGCGGGCCTTCAACAAGCACTCCGTTGTTATAAAAAACTCCCGCAATGGTGGCACAGGCCTGGCCGGGGATGTCGAGGGGAGTGGGGGTCGTGAATGTGATGCTGATGTTGTCGCTGGCCATGAAAATCCGTCCAGTTTCACTGATTTCCAGCAAATCGCTCGTACAGTTGCTGCCGGAACAGGCGCTGCCGTTATATATACCGTTCCCGGCATCGTAGCTGCCATTGCTGTTGTAGTCGAAATAAACCTCGTTGGCGTCGTATGCCTCATTGCGATTGGCGTCTAAAAAGGCTTCGCCCCTGTCGTCACTCGGATTGAACGTATCCGTACCCGATACATACTTGCCATCACTGTTTACGTCTGTAAAACTTTCTTCGCCAACTGTTCTGGCGAGAATTTGTACAACGCTGTCTGCGGGGCGTGGGTCTTGGCTGATCCACTCGATGGAGCAGGCTCCGTCCTGGAGGATGCATTCGCTCTGCACTGACCCACCGTTCGTCAGGAAATTCACAACTGCATCGCTGACTCGGTTGTTATTCCTGTCCGCCGCGCGAATCGTGACTGGAACGCTAACGCCATCATAGTTTCGGGCATTGGGGAGGAAGTTTTCCTCAATTGACAGTGAAAAGCTGTTCTGGTCTGGAATGGATGCGCTGATAGAAATTGGTGCAGAGGTTGTCTGAATAGCAGAGCCGCTATCTGGCGTATAGGTGGCAGTGACACTAACTACAGTAGCGACGGTTCCGGCATTGACTCGAGTGGTGGCGAGTCCCTCCTGGTCCGTGACCGTGGAAGACTGGGAAAGGGAAACACCACCCACGGTTGTCGACAGGCTGAATGATATGTCTTCCTCTGTGGTGATCGGATTACCGTTTTTGTCTGTGAGTCGGAAGGTGACTTTAGAAACGCTAGGGCGGGAGCTGTTGGAGCTGCCGCTCAATGCGATGGAATCTGGGTCGACGCTGACAAACTCGAGTTCGCCCACCTCTGGTGCAGCGACATCGACGGTTACTGACGCGGTCGCGCCATTAGCCAACCGTGCAGTAATAGTGTCCTGTCCAGCACAGCCGGCCTCATAGGTAGTGGAGAATATCCCAGTGCTTGTGGTGAGCGGAGTATCGAAAACGGCGCTTTCGCACAGGGAAGAGATGTTGACGGTTGTGGATTCGGCATTATAGATGGCATTTCCGTCCGCCGCGTTGACAACGTTGAAGTCCAGTCGCGTGGTGCCTCCTGCGGATAGGTTTGTAGCCGAAGCAATGATTTGGCCGCTAACGAAGTTGGAGCCGCTGCCGGACCCCAGCTCCAGAACGACTTCTTGCTCACTGCTGGAGTCGTCTCCCGAAGAAGAGTCTCCTCCGGAATTGGTGCTTCCCCCCGTTCCAACCAGCGGGGCTGAGTTCTCGTCGCCGCCACACGCAGCCAGTATTAGGATGAGAGAGAGGGCAGATGCACGCGCTAGGATATTCCCTGACATTGTGTTTTTCTCCAAAGCTCATAGATGGCGTTATGACGGCTCCTAGAGTTAGCACCGCCTTATGCCTTGTGCGCCCCTGTCCCGATCCTTTCATGAGGAAGTCTTCAGAGCGCGTGGTTTGAGGTAAATTTGGAATCAAAGATCCCGAGTATTTTTTGAAAAATCATAGCACAGGAAGTGCTTAGTAAAGTTGATTCACCTCTGTTTTCTGAAAAAGATTGTAACTGCCCAGTCCTCACCCAGTCTCGATAGGATCAACATCGATCGACCAGCGGAGGCGAGTCGATGGTTTTCGGAGCTCGAGCATTGTGCATAGTTGTGACAATGCCTGATTGAGGCAGCTGCGGCGATCACTCAGGAATACCAGTTGGGCGCGGTGCCGGTCGGCCTTCCTGGCGATGAGGGCTGGCAGTGGCCCCCAGACAGTGAGTTCGCTCGGGAAGGATGCATCCGCTTTGACGGTGTTCAAAAGCGTGAGGCTTTGCTCCATGGTATCGGCCTCGGCCCGCAAGATCGCCATATGCCGGAAGGGGGGAAAACCGCCGGTTTGCCGTTCGGCCAGCAACTGGTCCGCGATGGTCAGGTAGTCATGCTGGCAGAGCTGCTGCAGCAAGGCGGCGTCGCTGTGGCAGGTCTGGATGAGCACGCGTCCCGGTTTCTGGGCCCTGCCGGCGCGGCCGCTGACCTGTAGCAGAGTTTGCATCAGTCGTTCAGGTGCGCGGAAGTCGGTACTGAACAGGCCGCCGTCGGCGTTGATGACGACCACCAGTGTGACGTTTGGAAAATCGTGCCCCTTGGCGAGCATCTGTGTGCCAACCAGAATACAGGGGTGGCCGCTGTTGACGCGTTGCAGAATACCTTGGATGCTGCCCTTGCGCTGGGTGCTGTCCCGGTCGACCCGAACGACGGGGTAGTCGGGGAAGGTCTCGGCGAGCGTGTCCTCGGCCCGTTCCGTTCCCTGGCCAACGGGTTTGAAGTTTTCGCTCTGGCAACTGGGGCAGTGGTCCCGTGCCGCAGCCTGGTAGTTGCAATGGTGGCAGCGCATGGCCCGGTCCTGGCGGTGATAGGTCAGGCGGGTGTCGCACCTGGGACATTCCTCGACGTAGCCGCAGTCAAAACACATCATGACTGGGGCATAGCCCCGGCGATTGACGAACACCAGGGCCTGCTCGCCGTTCTCGAGGGTGCGCCGTATCGCCTGGATCGCAGGGCGGGAGAGCCCTCCTTCTAGGGGGCGGCTGCGAATGTCCAGTAGGTGCAGGCTGGGGGGCGTGGTGTTTTGGGCTCGTTGCTCCAGGCGGATCAGGCGGTATCGGCCTTGCTTGGCGTTGTGATAGGACTCCAGCGATGGCGTGGCGGAACCCAGAATCGCGGGGCATCGGTTCAGTCTGGCTCGGTAGACGGCAAGGTCCCGGCCGGAATAGCGGAAACCGTCCCCCTGTTTGTAGGAGCCGTCGTGCTCCTCGTCCACGATGACGGTCGCCAGGCTGGTGAAGGGCAGGAGGGCCGCAGAACGCGTGCCGACCAGAATCAGCGGCTCTCCCCGGCGCACCCGGAGCCAGACCGCAAGCCGTTCTGCGTCATTCAGGGCTGAGTGCCAGACCCCGATGCGGTCGCCAAAATATTGCCGGAACCGGGCCACGGTCTGGGGGGTCAGGTTGATTTCGGGGACCAGAACCAGGGCCTGTCGGTCTTTGGGAAGATGGGTTTTCAGGTGGTGGATGTAAAGCTCGGTTTTGCCGCTGCCGGTGACACCGTACAGCAGGGCGGTGTTGAAGCCCTCGGCCGGGGTCGGGAGCTGCTCGGCCGCGGCTGACTGTGCGGGAGTGAGGGTGGGTGTCAGCTCGGGTTCATCGGCGATGCCGGCGAAGGCTGGAGCAGCGGCCGGGCGGATCCGCTGCTTGTCAGCCAGGCTCTTGAGTTGGCTGGTCGTGAAGCCGGCTGCCCGTATGCTCGTGGTACTGGCCGGAGCGGGTTGCTCCTGAAGCCAGGCCAGCAGTGCCTGTTGTCGGTGGGCATTGGCAGGCAGTGCCTGCCCTTCACCGTCGGGAGCAGGTTGCCAGTATGACTCGTGCTTCTCCTTGGCTGGCTGTCCCCGGCGCAGGGCCGGCGGCAACGCCATGAATAGGCATTCTCCCAGCGGGTGTTGATAGTAGCGGCTGGCCCAGTTGAGCAGGTGAAAGGTTTCGGTAGGCAGCACGGGCCAGGGTTCCAGGGCCCGCTCGATGGACCTGAGTTCGATACCGTCCGGTGGCGGAGTGTCGGTGTCGACGACCAGGCCGGTAAGCGTCTGGTGTCCGAAGGGAACGCGTACGCGTTGCCCGGGCTCCAGTGTCAGGTCTTCGGGAATCCGGTAGTCGAACAGTCTCCGTAGGGGGCGGTTCAGGGCAATTCGGGCGGTTCGCGGCACTCGGGACTCCAGGGTGAGAGGCTGGCTGCCGGCCGGCGGAGCCGGCCGGTTGGCGTGAACGCCTGGGCCTGCCCGACGGGGCTTGCCTGTGACCAGTATAGTCAGTATGATTCGCGGTCTATTTTGGGCAGGGCGTGATTCTGCCTTGCCTTGTGTCTGGATTCAAACATGCGGTGCCCGGCGCGGAAAATAAGAGCTGTGACTGGGTAGCGGCATGACCGATTGAGGTTCGCCATGAAAGAAGGTATCCATCCGAAGTATGTAGAGATTACCGCAACTTGTTCCTGCGGTAACGTTATCAAGACCCGCTCCACCGTTGGTCACGACCTGCAGCTGGACGTCTGTTCCCAATGTCATCCGTTCTACACCGGCAAGCAGAAGGTGATGGATACGGGGGGCCGCATTGATCGCTTCAATAAGCGCTTTGGTGGTCGTATCGGCGGCAAGAAAGCTTGAATTGAGCTTTGGCCCCAGAAAAAAAGCGCCGTATGGCGCTTTTTTGTGTCTGTCTCAACTTATGTATCTGGCGTGTACATAAGCAATTAGCCGTATTGACTGATCACAAATTGCTCTCCTGCCACTTGTCGTTTTGGGTCGGGCGGGCCATAATGGCGCGCTCCGTTGGGGGAGACCTGGCGGTGTTTACCTATAAACGTGACAAACGGAACAGTGGCAATGTCTCAAGATCTGAAAGAAGCAGCCCTTGAATATCACGCCAAGCCGCGGCCTGGTAAGCTGAGTGTTGAAATCACCAAGCCGACCCGGACTTCCCGCGACCTTTCCCTGGCGTACAGCCCCGGGGTTGCCGAACCGGTCCGCGAAATCGCAAAAGACCCGGAGAATGCGTACAAGTACACTGCCAAGGGCAACCTTGTGGCCGTGATCTCTGACGGTTCCGCGATTCTGGGTCTGGGTAACTTGGGCCCGCTGGCGAGCAAGCCGGTCATGGAAGGCAAGGGTGTGCTGTTCAAGCGCTTTGCCGGAATTGATGTGTTTGATATCGAGGTCAACTCCGAGAGCCCGCAGGCCTTCATTGAGACCGTTGAGCGCATCGCCGATACCTTTGGTGGCATCAATCTGGAAGACATTAAGGCCCCCGAGTGCTTCGAGATCGAGCGTGCTCTGATTGAAAAGTGCAGTGTGCCGGTGTTTCATGATGACCAGCATGGCACAGCCATTGTGACCGCGGCCGGTATGCTGAATGCCCTTGAGTTGCAGGGTAAGAAGATCGAAGAAGCGACCGTTGTCTGTCTGGGAGCCGGTGCGGCGGCCATCGCCTGTATGAAACTGCTGATCAGCTGTGGCATCCGTTCCGAAAACATCTTCATGCTCGACCGCAAGGGTGTGATCCACTCTGGCCGGGACGATCTGAATCAGTACAAGGCCATGTTCGCCAGCGAGACGGACAAGCGCACGCTGGATGATGCTATTGACGGTGCGGACGTGTTTGTTGGACTGTCCGGCCCGAATCTGCTGTCGGCCGAGCAGTTGAAGAAAATGGCGCCGAATCCGATTGTCTTTGCCTGTTCCAACCCGGATCCGGAAATCAGTCCTGAGCTGGCCAATTCGGTCCGTGACGACCTGATCATGGCGACTGGCCGTTCCGATTACCCAAATCAGGTGAACAACGTGCTCGGTTTCCCGTTCATTTTCCGGGGGGCACTGGACGTCCGTGCCACGGCGATTAACGAAGAAATGAAGGTCGCGGCGGTTCACGCCATTCGCAAACTGGCCAAGGAGCCGGTGCCTCAGGAGATTTGCGAGGCTTACGGTGTCGACAAGTTTGAGTTTGGCCGGGATTACATCATTCCGAAGCCGATGGATGTGCGCCTGCTGGAGGTGGTTCCGGCGGCGGTTGCCCGGGCCGCGGTGGATTCCGGCGTCGCGCGCAATCCGTATCCGGCGCACTATCCGCTGAAATCGCTGGATGACATCATCATCTGACGATTTTGCGATCCCCGTAAGAAAAAAACCGGCGGTGATCCCGCCGGTTTTTTTGTCTCGACTCAGAATAGCTGGCGGGATAGATCGCCGCCGCCCGTGCCGCCGTTGCCGTTACCGTCATCTGAGAGCAGTGGCGGCGCTTGCTCTGCCTTGAACAGTTCGAAAACACCCTCTTCCCCTGGGCGTGCGCGTTCCCCGGTCTCTGGGTTGATCCGCACGTTGACAATGCCATTGGGGCGGGGCATGAAGGCGGGAGGGCGCCCCTGCAAGGCGACCTTCATGTAGTCGATCCAGACCGGAAGCGCCGTGCTGGCGCCATACTCGCCCCGGCCCAGGGGGGCGGGTTGATCGAAGCCGACCCAGACAGTGGTGGCGATATCGTGGTTGAAGCCGGCGAACCAGGTATCTTTCTGTTCGTTGGTGGTTCCGGTCTTGCCCGCGAGGTCATCGCGCCCCAGGACCCGGGCGCGGCGGCCGGTTCCCCGTCGAATGACATCCTGCATCATGGAGTGGAGGATGTAGACCGAGCGCTCGTCGGCGAGTCGATGCATGATCCGGGGGGGAGGCGGGGCGTCGGCCGCTGCCGCCCTGCCGGTTTCTCCGATCTCCGGGACCGGTGTCTCGGCCACGGGGGGCGTCGCCGGAGGGGCGCAGTCGGTGTCGCACAGGCGCGTTTCCGGAGCTTGGTAAAGAGTATCGCCGTGGATGTCGGTGATCTCCTCAATGAGGTAGGGCTCGACATCGTACCCGCCGTTTGCAATCACGGCCTGGGCGCGGGCCAGTTCCATGGGAGTCAGCAGGCCACTGCCCAGGGCTAAGGACAGGTCCTTGGGCATGTTATCGGTGGGGATTTTCAGTTGTGCCAGCATGTCCAGGGCGGTCTGGATGCCAAGGTCCCGCAGCAGCCGGATGGAAACCAGGTTCTTTGACCGGTAAAGGGCCTCACGCAATCGGGTCGGTCCCCCGAACTGGCCGGACGAGTTCTGGGGGCGCCAGGCGGCGCCCAGCTCCGATGTGTCTACCACGATGGGAGCGTCGTTGTAGATGGTTGCCGGCGTCATGCCGTTTTCCAGTGCCGTCAGATAGAGGAAGGGCTTGAAGGTCGAGCCCAGCTGCCGTTTTGCCTGGGTGGCGCGGTTGTATTTGCTCTGGCTGAAGCTGTAACCGCCGGCAAGTGCCTGGATGGCGCCGGTCTTGGCGTCCAGGGAAATCAGCGCGCCCTCGATGCGGGGCAGCTGGCTCAGGGCGACGATCGGCAGGCCGGGCCTGTTGCTCTCGAGGGTCTGGGGGTCGGCCGGAGATTGGAATTTTACGTAGACGACGTCGCCGGTCGCGACCACGTCCGAAGGCTTGTCCGGGGTCGGGCCCTTGAGGTCTTCGGTTTTGTAGCGCCGGGCCCAGGTCATGGTTTCAAAGGGCAGAACGGCAGGGCCTAAGTCGCGGGCGTAGACTCGGGCTTCGCCTTGGGGGTCGTCGACGGCGGTGACGATGGCGGGGATCAGGGATTCGATTCGCGGGTAATTTTTGATCAGCCGTTCCAGGTCGGCCCCGCGCAGGTCATCCTCGCTCAACTGGCCGATGGGGCCTCGGTACCCGTGTCGCTGGTCATAGGCCTCGAGGCCAGCCCGAAGGGCCTTCGTGGCGGCCTGCTGTTTGTCGCTCTCGACGGTCAGGCGAACCGAGTAGCCGTCGGTGTAGGCATCCTCGCCGAAGCGGCGGACCATTTCCGTGCGTGCCATTTCCGCAACGTAGTCGGCGTCCACTTCGCTCTCGATGGCATTGTAACTGGCGGTTAGGGGCGCGTTCACCGCCAGTTCGTAGGCGTCCGGGGTGATGTATCCGAGCTCCTTCATGCGGCCCAGGATCCAGTTGCGGCGAACCAGTGCACGTTGCGGGTTGGCCAGCGGGTTGTAGGCGGAGGGGGCCTTGGGCAGGCCTGCCAGCATCGCCATTTGTGCCAGTGACAGCTCGTTCACCGGTTTGTTGTAGTAAACCTGGGCGGCCGCCGCAATGCCATAGGCCCGGTTGCCCAGGTAAATCTTGTTCAGGTAGAGCTCAAGGATCTTGTCCTTGTCCAGCTCACGCTCAATCTGAAGTGCCAGGAGTATCTCGTTGAACTTCCGAATAAACGTCCGGTCGCGTGACAAAAAGTAATTTTTTGCAACCTGCATGGTGATGGTGCTGCCGCCGGACTGGATTGAACCGGTGGAGATCAGCTCGACGGCAGCCCGCACCAGGCCTTTGATGTCAACGCCAAAGTGCTCGTAGAAGCGGGCGTCCTCGGCGGCCAGGAAGGCTTGTAACTGAATTGTTGGGATCTGTTCGATTGTGATTGGTGTCCTTCTCTTTTCGCCGAATTCTGCTATTAATCTGTTGTCTTTGCTATATACCCGAAGAGGGGTCTGCAACTTGATGTCCAGCAGCTGCTCCACCGGTGGAAGCCCGGGGCGCAGGTAAAGGTAAAAGCCGGAGACGGTAATGACAGCCAGGCTCAGGCCGGTGAAAAAGAACCAGGCGAAAAGGCGAGATGTACGCAACAAATGAGACATTTTTTTCTGACAACTGTTGGATATAGGTCTATCATTTGAGAAATTGCTTTAGGAAGGATGAGCCACTTTACCGATCTGCAAGGCTTCCCAACCGAAGAAGAACTGGCATTGTAGACGGAAAGCAGAAGAAATTCTCTTACATAAAAAACACATATGTAACGTGACCGGGTGCTGGTAACCAGGTATAGGGTGAGCGCGTGTTCGGATTGTTTGGAAAGAAATCCAGTGCGGTGCTGGGGGTGGATATAAGCTCCAGCTCCGTCAAACTCCTCGAGCTGTCGAAGCAGGGCAGTCGCTACAAGGTCGAGAGCTATGCCGTTGAGCCTCTGCCGCCCAACGCTGTCATAGAGAAAAACATCACGGATGTGGAAGCGGTGGGCGAAGTGCTCAAGCGCGTGGCCTCCAAGTCTCGTACCAGTGTCAAGCAAGCCGCCGTTGCCGTCTCGGGTTCCGCGGTGATTACCAAGGTCATCCAGATGGATGGTGGCCTGAACGAGTTCGAGATGGAAGACCAGATCGCCCTCGAGGCCGACCAGTACATCCCATATCCCCTCGACGAAGTGGCCATCGACTTCGAGGTTCAGGGGCCCTCCGAAACCAACCCCGACCAAGTCGACGTGTTGTTGGCGGCCTGCCGCAAGGAAAACGTGGATATCCGGGAAGATGCCCTGGAAATCGCGGGCCTGACCGCCAAGATTGTCGATGTTGAAGCCTACGCCCTGGAGCGGGCCTACACGCTGATTGAGCCTCAACTCGACTCCCAGGGCGAGGAGCTGGTGGTCGCCATCGTGGACGTGGGCGCCACCATGACCACGCTCAGTGTCCTGGCCGGGGGCAAGACCGTCTATACCCGCGAACAGATTTTTGGGGGCAAGCAGCTGACCGAGGAAATCCAGCGTCGCTACGGTCTTTCTCTGGAAGAGGCCGGCTTGGCCAAGAAGCAGGGCGGCTTGCCCGACGATTACGAGGCAGAGGTGCTGACCCCGTTCCGCGAGGCGGTGGTACAGCAGGTGGCCCGGGCTCTGCAATTCTTCTTCGGGGCCAGCCAGTACAACGCCGTCGACTACGTGGTACTGGCCGGTGGCACGGCTTCCATTCAGGGATTGACGGAAATGGTGGAGGAAAAGACCGGGACGCCCACCTTGGTGGCGAACCCGTTTGCGGATATGTCAGTCGGCTCCCGCGTGAATGCATCGGCGCTTAGCAACGATGCGCCTTCGCTCATGATTGCGTGTGGCTTGGCGATGAGGAGCTTCGACTGATGGCAAAGATTAACCTCAGGCCCTGGCGGGAAGAGCTCCGGGCGGAGAAGCAGAAACAGTTCGTCGTCATGATCGTCGGGGCTGCGATTGTTGCTGCCGGCCTCGTGTTCCTCTGGAAATCGGACATGGATCGCCGCATTGCCTATCAGCAGTCCAGGAACGCTTATATCGAAACCGCGACCAAGAAACTGGACGCCCAGGCCAAGGAAATCGAGGACCTCAAGCGCCGGCGGGACGAGCTGCTGGCCCGGATGAAGGTGATTCAGGACCTTCAGGGCAAGCGGCCGGTGATTGTTCGGGTGTTCGACGAACTGGTGCGGACGTTGCCAGACGGACTGTACTACACCGACCTGAAGAAAGCCGGTGACAAGATCAGTATCGTCGGTATGGCAGAGTCCAACAACCGGATTTCCGAGCTGATGAGGTCGTTTGAGCGTTCCGACTGGTTCTCAGAGCCGAGTCTGTCCAATGTGTCCGCCGCTGACAAGAGTCGCGCCGGTTACAGCCAATTCAATTTGTCTGTTATGCAGAAAACCCCCGAGCCCCAAGGGGAGGACGCAAAATGAGCCTTTCGGACTCTCTCAAAAGCCTGAATGAGTTTGATATCAATGATCTGGATATCAACAATGCCGGTATCTGGCCCGCGCCGATCAAGTTCATCGTCGTCCTGTTGATCTTTGGGCTGATTCTGGGCGGCGGCTACTGGTTCGTGGTGAAAGATCAGTACGCCCGGCTGGAGCGCGTTCAGAAAACGGAACAGGAGTTGCGCAAAAAGTACGAGGAAAAAGCCTATCAGGTGGCGAACCTCGAGGTTTTCAAAGCGCAAATGGCGGAAATGGAGGAAACCTTTGGCGCGCTGGTGCGTCAGTTGCCCAGTGAAACCGAGGTTCCCGGCTTGCTGGAGGACATCACCAACACCGCTCTGGGCAGTGGTCTGGCGCTTCAGGAGATTGCCCTGCTGCCGGAGCAGAAACGTGACTTCTATGCGGAACTGCCGATCAATATCCGGGTTACCGGCTCGTACCACGAGCTGGCAAGTTTCGTCAGTAGTGTGGCAAGTCTGCCACGGATTGTGACGCTACACGATTTAACCATCAAACCAACAGGCGGAGATGGAGAACGGCTTGAAATGCAGGTTGTTGCTCGTACCTACCGCTACCGGGCTGGAGAGTGAGCATGGCGGGAAAACATGCACGTAGGGCCTGGCTGAGTGTCATTCTTGTGTCTCTGTTGGCTGGGTGTTCCCAGGACCGTGGCTTTGCGGATCTGGACCGTTTCATGGATGAGACCCGCGCCAAGCCCCGTGGGCACGTCGAACCGCTGCCTGAGTTCAAGGCGTATGAGGCGTTTACCTATTCGGCGGCCGATCGTCGCTCACCGTTCGAACCGCCGGTGGAGGTTCAGCTGACCATGGCTGAACAGCCTCAGGAAAACAATGTGCAGCCGGATCTGGACCGGCCCCGGGAAGCGCTTGAGAACTTCGACCTGAAAGACCTGCGCATGGTGGGCACCCTCCAGGGTCCCTCCGGGGACCTCTATGCCCTGATTCGGGACAGTTCCGGTGGCATCCACCGGGTACGTACCGGGAATTACATGGGGCAGAACTACGGCCGTATTGTCGGAGTCAGCGAGACCCGGGTTGAATTGATCGAGATCGTTCCGAATGGCTCGGGCGGATGGGTCGAGCGTCCCCGTTCCCTGTCCCTGGACGAAGAACAAGGCTAAGGAGCGGCGTAATGATGACTGGACGAACTATGTACGAAGAAAACGGTTTGGGGTCGAGGCTAGCGATGTTCAAAAAACTCAATGTATACGTCGGCGTGATTGCTTTCGGACTGTGGTCCGGTCTGGCCAGCGCGGTCACTCTGGAGGACGTGTCCCTGTCCTCGTTGCCGGGGGAGCGCCTGGAAGTTACGCTCAAGTTCGATGGCCAGCCGCCCGAGCCGACGGGCTATACCATCGACCGCCCGGCCCGGATCGCTGTCGATCTGCGGGATACCACCAGCGGCCTGAACAGCCGGAGCATCCCGCTCGGTAACGGCAATGCCCAGAGCATGACGGTGGTAGAAACCAAGGATCGTACCCGCCTGATCTTCAACCTTGTCGAGCTGGTGCCCTACAGCACGGCCCGCAGCGGCAATGAACTGGTCATGGTGATTGGTGGCGACTCCGCAGCTGAACTGGCCGCTGCCTCCTCCGGGGCTCCGGCCTCCACTGCGGCGCCGGTGGCTGAGACGGGCAAAACCCTGGCCGGGGTCGATTTCCGTCGCGGCAAGGACGGCGAGGGGCGAGTGGTAATTGACCTGGGCTCCGCCAGCACGCCGGTGGACCTGTCTGAACTGGGCGGCAAGATTCGTCTGACCATGCCAGAGTTGACGGTCCCCGAAAATCTGCGGCGCCGTCTGGATGTAACCGACTTCGCTACGCCGGTAACCCGCGTCGACACCTTCGTCGAAGACGGTAAGGCGATTGTCGAGATTCGCCCTGAGGGCAGCTATGACTACATTGCCTATCAGTCCGGCAGTCAGTTTACGGTCAGCGTAGAGCGGCTGAGTGAGGAAGAAGCGGAAGCTAGGCGGGAAGAAAAGTTCCCGTATACCGGTGAGAAACTGTCCCTGAATTTCCAGGATATTGAAGTGCGCTCCGTGCTGCAGTTGATAGCGGACTTCACCGGTCTGAACCTGGTTGCCAGCGACACCGTCAGCGGCAGCATTACCCTGCGCCTGCAAAATGTGCCCTGGGATCAGGCTCTGGACCTCATTCTCAAGACCAAGGGGCTGGACAAGCGCCAGATCGGGAATGTCCTGCTGGTGGCGCCGGCTGACGAAATTGCCGCCCGCGAGAAGCTTGAGCTGGAAACCAACAAGCAGATTGCCGAGCTGGCTCCGGTGCGCCTGGACATTATTCAGATCAACTACGCCAAAGCGGCTGACATCGTCGAACTGATCAAGGCGGACGAGGAGTTGATCTCCGACCGGGGATTCGTCTCGTCCGACGTGCGCACCAACACCATCAGCGTGCGAGAAACCGCGGATAAGCTGGAGCAGATCCGACGTCTGGTCTCCACTTGGGATGTTCCGGTGCGGCAGGTCTCCATCGAGGCCCGTATTGTTCGCGCTCAGACCAACGTGGCGGAGAATCTCGGGGTGCGCTGGGGGGGGGCTGCTTATAACGTGAGCGGCGATAACGTTTTTTCTGTCGGTGGCTCCTTGTCCACGCTGGAGGAAGCGCGTCAGGCCGCGGCGGGCACGAGCACCACCATCAGCTTCCCGGATGCCTTGGCCGTTGACCTTGGGGTGACGGACGAAGGCACCTCCAGCTTTGCCATCGGTTGGGGCAGTGATGATTTTCTAGTCGATCTGGAAATCTCGGCGTTGGAGAGCGATGGCAAGGCTGAGCTGGTATCCCAGCCGCGCGTGGTAACGGCGGATCGTCAGACGGCGACCATCAAGTCCGGCGAAGAGATCCCTTATCAGGAAGCGTCCTCCAGCGGTGCCACCTCGGTGTCATTCAAGGAGGCGGTCCTGTCTCTGGAGGTGACGCCGCAGATTACTCCGGATGACAAGATCATCATGGACTTGGTGGTCAATCAGGATTCTCGTGGTGAGGAGACGGCGGGGGTCCCTTCAATCAATACCAATGAAGTCGCGACACAGGTACTGGTTGGCAATGGAGAGACTGTGGTTCTGGGAGGGATATTCCAGTCTCAGGTATCCACTCAGATCACCAAGACGCCGTTCCTGGGAGATATCCCCTACCTGGGACGCCTGTTCAAGCGCACCGACTATATCGACGAGCGTAGCGAGCTGCTGATTTTCATTACGCCTAAAATCGTCAAGAACGACCTTCTCAAGTAGCCATTCTCGTGAGGCTGCAGCAGCAAGCCGCCGGCTCAAACCGGCGGCTTTTTTTGTGATATTCTCAACCGCCTGACACCTGTTGAGCGGAAACTATGTCCTTGCCCAAACGCATTGTCCTGGTTGGCCCCATGGGCGCGGGGAAAAGCACCATCGGGCGTATGCTTGCCCGCGAGTTGGGGTATCGTTTTCTGGATACCGACCGGATCATTGAGGAGCGATGCGGTGCCAACATTCCCTGGATTTTCGACGTCGAGGGGGAAGACGGCTTCCGGCAGCGTGAAACCGCGATGTTGAGGGAGTTGTCCCAGGAACCTCGTACCGTACTGGCCACGGGAGGGGGGGCCGTGATGCGGGAGGAAAACCTCCCATTGCTGAAACAGGACGCCATGGTGGTGTATCTGAGAACCTCCCTGGAACAGCAGGTAGAACGGACGCGCAAGGACCGTAATCGTCCGCTGCTTCAGAATGACAACCCGGAAGCGGTGTTGCGCAAGCTGTTTGCAATCCGGGATCCGATCTATCAGCAGCTTGCGGATGTTGTCATGCAGACCGATCGTAAAAGTCCTCGCCTCGTGGTCAGGCAACTGGTGAACCGGATCAACCCCAGAACGCCCCGGCACAGGCGCCAGCTTCGAAAGGAAAGTCGTCAACATGGCTGAGAATATTCGTGAACTGACCGTGGAACTGGGTGATCGGAGTTACCCCATACTGATTGGCCCAGGCCTGCTGGGTGAGTATGACCTGTCACCGTACGTCACGGGCTCGCAGGTGATGATCGTAACCAATGAGACCGTGGCGCCCCTCTATCTGGAACAGGCCATTCGGTGTTTTCCGGGCAAGGTGGTGGACTCGATCGTGCTACCGGATGGGGAAAAGTTCAAGGACTGGCAAACACTGAACCGGATCTTTGACGGGCTGCTGGAACAGCGCCATACCCGAAAAACGACGCTGGTGGCCCTTGGGGGCGGAGTGGTCGGCGACATGACTGGCTTTGCCGCGGCCTGTTACCAGCGAGGTGTCTCGTTCATCCAAATACCGACCACCCTCCTGTCCCAGGTCGACTCGTCCGTAGGGGGCAAGACCGGTATCAACCACCCTCTGGGCAAGAACATGATCGGCGCGTTTCATCAGCCTCGGGCCGTGCTGATTGATACGGACTCGCTGCGGAGCCTGCCGCCACGGGAGGTGTCTGCCGGCCTGGCGGAAGTGATCAAATACGGCTTGATTCGGGCGCGTGACTTCCTGGACTGGCTCGAGGGTGCCGTCGACCGTTTGGTGGCACTTGAGCCTGAGGCCCTGTCCGAGGCCATCCATCGCTCCTGTGCCTGCAAGGCCGAAGTCGTCGCCAAGGACGAGCGGGAAGGAGGGCTCCGGGCCATCCTGAACTTGGGGCATACGTTCGGCCATGCCATCGAGGCTTTCGCGGGGTATGGCAACTGGTTACACGGCGAGGCTGTCGGTACGGGTATGGTCATGGCCACCGACCTTTCACTCCGGGAGGGCATGATCTCGTCCGGGGATCTTGAGCGGGTGGTGGCGCTGGTGCGCCGTGCCGGGCTGCCTGAGCGGCCGCCTGCGGGCATGACCCCCGATGACTTCATGACACGGATGGCCGTGGACAAGAAAAACGTCGATGGCCAGCTGCGCTTGGTGCTGCTCAAGGCGCTCGGGGCAGCGGTGGTGACCGCGGACATCCGGCCGGAAAATCTGGCGGCCACCCTGTCGGCCTTTTGTGAAGATGCCTAGCAGGTGCTGACCGTATGGGCCAGGGGGCGGCATGGATAAGGGGTTGAATGCCCGGGACGACGGTGGCCTGTTCCCTCGTTTGCAACAGCGGTATGGCTTGCGTGCCGATCCCTTGGAAATGGAGGCGCCTTTTTACCCTGACGCGGCACGTCAGCACGCGCTGGAAACGCTGCGCCACCTGTGTGGTTTTGGTGATTTGGCGTTGCTGCTGCTGGGGGCTCCCGGCATGGGAAAGACCCGTATCCTGTCGGAGCTGGTGCGGGCGGAGTCCGCCCGGCTTGATTTTCATCGGATCCCCGCCGCCGCGCTGACCAGTGCCTTGCCCCTGGCACGGGACTTGGCCGCGATTTCCCGCTCGCCGACGGATCAGGGCGGCTCGCCCCGGGAAACGGTGTATGCTTTTTTCCGGTGGTCGGAGGGGCGGACGCGAAAAGGGCAGCGAATGGTGCTCCTGATCGATGATGCCGACCGTGCTGCGCCGGAGGTCCTACGGCTGCTGTTGGCGGGGTTTCTGGCCTCGGATCCGGCTCGTGCGGCGGTTCCGGTCTTTGCCGGAACGGATGCCCTGGTTTCCATGCTCGGGGTGGAGGAGGATGCCGCCGGACTGCACCCCATTCACCTTCCTGCGTTGAGTACCCAAGATATTGCGGCGTACCTTGAGCCTCGTGTCCAGAGGGCCGGCGGTCCGGTGGGCCAGCTGTTGACTCCCAGGCGTCTTGCTCAGATTTATGCTCTGAGTGGGGGCAGCTTTACCGGCATCCGACGAGCCGCCCCCGCAGTCTGGCTGGGGCTGGTTGAGCCTCGGGTCGCCCGGGTCGGGCGTGGCCTGAACGTTGGTGCGCTGTTGTGGCCCGGGATTGCGTTGACCTTGTTGGCGGTTTCGTGGTGGTTTGTGTCGGCACAATACGAACACTCGGTCTCTGATCAGCAGGCCCGGGACACCGCGCCGGCGGCGCCTGTCCGCAAGAGTGTCACCATCGGGCCCGGGGCATTGGCCGAGCCTTCGCCCGAAATGCCCGGGGACGCCGTTGATGGAGAGCGGAGCGATCCGGAGCCCGCACACCTGCGGCCAGCACCGGCATTGGTTCCTCCGGTGCCGGAGCGGGAACCTCTCGCAGAACCTGAACCTGAACCTGAACCTGAACCTGAACCTGAACCTGAACCTGCACCTGCACCCGTGGCTGCGCCTGAACCTGCACCTGAACCTGCGCCTGCACCCGTGGCTGCCTCTGGGCCCGAGTCGCCTGCCGCAGTGGCGTCGCTGGCGTTCACGCCAGCCCGGCCTGAGGCGTTTGTTCCCCTCGCCAGCTTGAGTCAGGAGGACGGCTGGACCATCCAGCTGGTGGCCGGCCGGCTGGAGCGGACGGCGCTCAACATGCTGGAGCGAGGGCAGGGCGACGGAGGCGCCCTTCGGTATACCCTGGGAGAGCGTCAGGGAGAGCCCTGGTTCATGGTGTTGTATGGCCGTTATCCCAGCCGGGAGGCGGCGCAGGCGGCGGCTCGGCAGCTGTCCTCCCGGTTCGGAGTGTCGGACCCGTGGGTCCGCTCTCTGGCCAGCTTCAATGCGCACTGAAATGGTGCAATTTCGGGATCAGGATCGACAAAAATTTGTATACGTAGTTTTACGTGTGTAAAATCGCTTCCCCCCTTTTTCGGAGTCAGCGGATTTTGCGCACCGCTTTAGTGCGGTAGCTCGCTGATTGGAAAGCATTTATTCGCGAGAGAACGGTTATGATGACAGGCTTGTATCATCCTGATGAGTTCAGGGACAACTGTGGCTTTGGCCTGATTGCCCATATGAAGGGCGAGGCCAGTCACAAGCTGTTGCAAACTGCCATCGAGTCGCTGACCTGCATGACCCATCGCGGTGGTATCGCTGCAGACGGCAAGACTGGCGATGGCTGTGGCCTGCTGATCCAGAGTCCAGAGGCTTTTCTCAGGAAAGCCTCGAAGTCGGCTTTTGGCAAGGAACCTGGCGACCTGTTTGCGGTCGGCCAGGTTTTTTTGTCTCAGGACCCGGCCAAGGCCGATGCCGGGCGTGCCGCGTTGGAGCGTCGCCTGTCCGAGCAGGGCCTGGATGTCCTGGGCTGGCGGGAAGTACCGGTCGACGACGGCTGTCTTGGGCCCATGGCTCGCGACTGCATGCCCCGGATCGAACAGGTGTTCGTTGAGCCGGCCGGCAAGGATGAGAACGCCTTCGGTATCAGCCTGTTCCTCGCTCGCCGCTACGCCGAGCGGGACCTGGCCGACGACCCCGAGTTTTATGTGTGCAGCCTGTCGCACCGGACCCTGGCCTACAAGGGCCTGATGATGCCGGCCGATCTGGCCAACTTCTACAAGGATCTGGGGGACCCGGACCTGAAGACAGCCATCTGCGTCTTCCACCAGCGTTTTTCCACCAACACCATGCCTCGGTGGCCGCTGGCTCAGCCGTTCCGTTTCCTCGCGCACAATGGCGAGATCAACACGATTGAGGGTAACCGCAACTGGGCCATCGCCCGTGCGGCGAAGTTCAGCTCGCCGGATCTGCCGGACCTGCAAACCCTCCAGCCGCTGGTCAACCTGACCGGTTCCGACTCCTCCAGCATGGACAACATGCTGGAGATCCTGCTGGCAGGCGGTGTCGACCTGTTCCGCGCGGTGCGCATGATGATTCCTCCGGCATGGCAGAACGTGGATACCATGGACCCGGAGTTGCGGGCCTTCTACGAGTACAACTCCATGCACATGGAACCCTGGGATGGTCCCGCTGGCTTGGTGCTTTCCGACGGACGCTACGCCGTGTGCATGCTGGACCGCAACGGCCTGCGTCCGGCCCGCTGGGTCATCACCCGGGACGACTTCATTACCCTGGCATCCGAGATCGGTACCTACGGCTACCAACCGGATGACGTGGTCGCCAAGGGGCGGGTCGGCCCCGGCCAGATTTTGGCGGTGGATACCGAAAAGGGGGAAGTCCTCCATACCCGGGACATCGATCAGCGGCTGAAGAAAGCCCAACCCTACAAGCGCTGGCTCAAAGAGAACGCGCTTCGGGTCGAGACCACGTTGAACCAGGAAACGCCTGAGTTCAAGCTGATGGACGCGGATGAGCTGCTGGTGCACCAGAAGATGTTCAACATCTCCTACGAAGAGCGGGACCAGGTGCTGCGTCCGCTGGCGGAGCAGGGCCAGGAGGCTGTGGGGTCCATGGGGGACGACACCCCCATGGCGGTGCTGTCCAGCAAAGTCCGGCACGTGGCGGACTACTTCCGCCAGAAGTTCGCCCAGGTGACCAACCCGCCCATCGACCCGCTGCGGGAATCCATTGTCATGTCCCTGGAAACCTGCCTGGGCGCCGAGCGTAACGTCTTCGAGGAAACACCGGAGCACGCCAACCGAAT
Organism: Marinobacter lutaoensis; assembly: GCF_001981305.1. Classification (GTDB taxonomy): domain Bacteria; phylum Pseudomonadota; class Gammaproteobacteria; order Pseudomonadales; family Oleiphilaceae; genus Marinobacter; species Marinobacter lutaoensis. Next base: position 105,927 of record NZ_MSCW01000003.1, read on the forward strand.
CATTCTGAGCACGCCGGTGCTGTCGCCGGCCAAATTCTTGAAGATTGCCAACAATGACCGTCCGGGATTCGAGGTGGCCAGGATTGCCATGAGCTACCGGCCCGAGCAGGGTCTGGAACAGGCCATTCGCGATGTTTGCGACCGGGCGGAGCGGGCGGTGCGTGAGGGTAAGGTCCTGCTGGTGCTGACCGACAAGGATCTGGTGGAAGGCGAGCTGCCGGTCAACGCGCTGATGGCGACCGGTGCCGTGCACCATCATCTGGTCAGCCGGGGGCTGCGTTGTGATTCCAACATCATCGTTGAGACCGGTTGGGCGCGGGACCCCCACCACTTCGCAGTGCTGTTCGGCTTTGGCGCCACGGCTGTCTACCCGTACCTGGCCTATCAGGTCATGAATGACATGATCCGCACCGGCGAGCTGCTGATGGATCCGATCGAGGCCAAGAACAACTACCGCAAGGGCATCAACAAGGGGCTGTTGAAGATCCTGTCGAAGATGGGGATTTCCACCATCACCTCCTATCGCGGCGCCCAGCTGTTCGAGGCGATTGGTCTGGCGGACGAGGTGGTGGATTTGTGCTTCAAGGGGGTCCCGAGCCGCATTCAGGGCGCCGGCTTCATCGACTTTCAGGAAGATCAGGAAAAACTGGCGGACGTGGCCTGGAAACCGCGCAAACCCATTTCCCCGGGGGGCTTGCTCAAGTACGTCCACGGCCAGGAGTACCATGCCTTCAACCCGGACGTCGTGGGCCGGTTGCAGGAGGCCGTAGCCAGTGGTGACTACGGTAAGTACAAGGAATACGCGGCCCTAGTCAACGAGCGGCCGGTGGCGACCCTGAGGGATCTGTTGACTTTCCGCTCCGATATCAAACCGATCGACTTGGCCGAGGTGGAGCCGGTGGAGAGTATTTTCCCCCGCTTCGACTCCGCCGCCATGTCCCTGGGCGCGCTGTCGCCGGAAGCGCACGAGGCCTTGGCGGTGGCGATGAACACCCTTGGTGGCCGCTCCAACTCTGGCGAGGGCGGTGAGGATCCGGCCCGTTACGGCACCAACAAACGCTCCAAGATCAAACAAGTGGCCTCCGGTCGGTTCGGTGTGACCGCGGAGTACCTGCGCAGCGCCGATGTCATGCAGATCAAGATCGCCCAGGGCGCCAAGCCCGGGGAAGGCGGCCAGTTGCCTGGCGGCAAAGTCAATGATCTGATCGCGCGTCTGCGTTACTCGGTGCCGGGGGTCACCCTGATCTCGCCTCCGCCGCACCATGACATCTACTCCATCGAGGACCTGGCGCAGTTGATCTTCGACCTGAAACAGGTCAACCCGGAGGCACTGGTCTCCGTCAAGCTGGTGTCCGAGCCTGGGGTGGGTACCATCGCTGCGGGGGTCGCCAAGGCCTACGCTGACCTGATCACCGTGTCGGGCTACGACGGCGGGACCGCGGCCAGTCCGCTGACGTCCATCCGCTACGCCGGTTCCCCCTGGGAGCTGGGACTGACCGAAACCCAGCAGGCGCTGCGTGCCAACGATCTCCGTGGCAAGATCCGCCTGCAAACCGACGGTGGTATTAAAACGGGCCTGGATGTGGTGAAAGCGGCGATTCTCGGGGCCGAGAGCTTTGGCTTCGGTACGACGCCGATGGTGGCGCTGGGCTGCAAGTTCCTGCGTATCTGCCACCTCAACAACTGTGCCACCGGTGTCGCCACCCAGAACGACTACCTGCGCGAGGAGCACTTTAAGGGTACGGTCGAGGCGGCCATGAACTTCTTCCGTTTCGTTGCTCAGGAAACCCGGGAGTGGCTGGCCAAACTGGGCGTGCGCAGCCTGGAAGAGCTGGTGGGGCGGGTCGACCTACTGGAGCGGCTGCCGGGGGATACTCCGCGGCAACGCAAGCTGGATCTGTCCCGCCTGCTGCACAATGACCAGATTCCGGCGGACAAGCCGCAAACCTGCCAGGAGGAGCGCAACCGGCCGTTTGACCAGGGCGCCTTGGCGGAGCGGATGGTCAAGGACACCCTGACCGCCATCATCGAAAAGACCGGTGGCGCCTGGAGCTACCGCGTGACCAACTGTGACCGCTCCATCGGCGCCCGGCTGTCGGGTGAGATCGCCGCGCGGCACGGCAACCAAGGCATGGCCGATGCGCCCATCACCCTTGATCTGACTGGGACCGCTGGCCAGAGCTTCGGGGTCTGGAACGTTGGAGGCCTGAACCTGATTCTTGAAGGCGACGCCAACGACTACGTCGGCAAGGGCATGACGGGCGGCAAGCTGGTCCTGCGCCCGCCCCGGGGCAGCAGTTTCAAAACCCAGGAGACTGCCATCATGGGCAACACCTGCCTGTATGGCGCGACCGGCGGCAAGCTGTTTGCAGCCGGTACCGCCGGTGAGCGCTTCGCAGTTCGTAACTCGGGCGCCCATGCTGTCGTGGAGGGGGCCGGCGACCACTGCTGTGAGTACATGACCGGCGGGCTGGTTACGGTGTTGGGTCACACCGGTTACAACTTCGGTGCCGGCATGACCGGCGGCTTTGCCTACGTGCTCGACCTCGACAACACCTTCGTGGACAAGTACAACCACGAACTGGTCGAGATCCAGCGCATTTCCCGGGAGGATATGGAAGCCTACCGCAACCATCTGCGAGGTATCATCCGTGAACACATCTCGGAAACCGGAAGTGTCTGGGCAGAACACATTCTGGAAGATTTCGACGACTACATCGGCCGTTTCTGGCTGGTGAAACCCAAGGCGGCGAACCTGCGGAGCCTGCTGGCAAGCACCCGGGCGCGCCCGGAGTAAGCTGGCCATTCACTGGGTTTGGGGGCCGGGCGCAAGATCCGGCTTCCGTCGAAATCGTGCTGATGAGAGATCACTATGAAAGAACGTCTCAACAATGACTTTCAGTTTGTCGAGGTAGGCCGGGTCGACCCGAAAAAGGTCCCCGCCAAGAAACGCAAGAAAGAATTTGCGGAAATCTACCACCCGTTCACGGAAACCCATGCCGCTTCCCAGGCGCATCGCTGCCTGGCCTGCGGTAACCCCTACTGCGAGTGGAAGTGCCCGGTACACAACTACATCCCCAACTGGCTGAAGCTGGTGTCCGAGGGCAACGTGTTGAAGGCCGTGGAACTGTGCCACCAGACCAACTCCCTGCCGGAAGTCTGTGGCCGGGTGTGTCCGCAGGACCGCCTGTGCGAGGGGGCCTGTACCCTGAACGATGGCTACGGCGCCGTTACCATCGGTTCGGTGGAAAAGTACATCACCGACACGGCCTTTGCTCTGGGCTGGAAGCCGGACATGTCCAAGGTGAAGTGGACCGACAAGAAAGTGGCGGTGATCGGCGCGGGGCCGGCGGGTCTGGGGTGTGCCGACATCCTGGTGCGCAACGGCGTCAAACCGGTGGTCTTCGACCGCTACCCAGAAATCGGTGGGCTGCTGACCTTCGGCATTCCCGAGTTCAAGCTGGAAAAATCCGTGATGGTTCGCCGTCGCAAGGTGTTCGAGGAGATGGGCGTTGAGTTCCGGCTGAATACCGAGGTGGGCAAGGATGTTCAGCTCCAGACCATCCTCAACGAATTCGATGCCGTGTTCATGGGCATGGGTACCTATACCTACATGAAGGGGGGGTTCCCGGGGGAGAACCTGCCGGGTGTATACGACGCCCTGCCGTTCCTGATTTCCAACGTCAACCGTCGCCTGGGGTTCCAGAAGAAGGAGTCCGAATTCATTGATATGAAGGGCAAGCGGGTGGTGGTGCTGGGCGGTGGTGATACGGCGATGGACTGCAACCGGACGTCCATCCGGCAGCAGGCTGAGAGTGTCACCTGTGCTTATCGCCGGGACGAGGCAAATATGCCGGGCTCCCGGCGTGAGGTGGCCAACGCCAAGGAGGAGGGCGTCAAGTTCCTGTTCAACCGCCAGCCCATCGCCATCATCGGCGAGGACCAAGTGGAAGGGGTGAAAGTGGTCACCACCGAACTGGGCGAGCCGGACGAGAACGGTCGCCGTCGTCCCCAGGTGGTGCCGGGAAGCGAAGAGGTGATCCCGGCCGATGCGGTTCTTGTCGCGTTCGGCTTCCGGCCAAGCCCGGCCGACTGGTTTGACGAGGTGGGGGTCGAGACCGACGATTCCGGTCGGGTCATCGCGCCGGAAGGGGGGGCGTTCCCGTTCCAGACCGCCAATCCGAAGATCTTTGCGGGCGGTGACATGGTGCGAGGCTCCGACCTGGTGGTTACCGCCATCTGGGAGGGCCGGCAGGCGGCCCAGGGAATCCTGGACTTTCTGGAAGTCTGACCCCGGCACCTTTTGACCGGTGTCAGGCAGGCGGCTTTCCGATGGAACGCCGCCTTTTTTATTTGTGTGAACGCGGTATCATTCTCCCCTTCGATTTCCAAAGAGCCGACTGCTGGAACTGTTATGACCGAGCTGAAAAACGACCGCTTCCTGCGTGCCCTGATGCGCCAGCCCGTGGACCGTACCCCGGTGTGGATGATGCGCCAGGCCGGCCGCTACCTGCCGGAATACCGAGCGACCCGGGCGCGGGCGGGGGACTTTCTGAGCCTGTGCAAGGATGCGGAGCTGGCCTGCGAGGTCACGCTCCAGCCGCTGGAGCGCTTTCCGTTGGATGCGGCCATCCTGTTCTCGGACATCCTGACCATTCCCGACGCACTGGGGCTGGGGCTGTACTTTGAAACCGGCGAAGGGCCGAAATTCCGTCATGTGATTCGTTCCGGAACCGATGTGGCCGCTCTGCCCAAGCTGGATGCCGCGGTGGACCTGGACTACGTCATGAAGGCCGTGGCCACCATTCGCGCCGCGCTGGCCGGCCGGGTGCCCCTGATCGGCTTTTCCGGCAGCCCCTGGACCCTGGCGACCTACATGGTGGAAGGCGGCTCCTCCAAAGACTTCCGGGAAGCCAAGAAACTGATGTACGGTCAGCCTGAGGTCATGCACCGGCTGCTCGATCATCTGGCGGACGCCGTGACCGACTACCTGAATGCCCAGATCCGAGCCGGTGCCCAGGCGGTCCAGATCTTCGACACCTGGGGCGGGGTGCTGAGCAGTTGGGCCTACGAGGAATTCTCCCTGCGCTACATGCGCAAGATTGTCGACGGTCTGATCCGGCACCATGAAGGCCGGGCGGTACCGGTGATCTTGTTCACCAAGAACGGCGGCCAGTGGCTGGAGGCCATCGCCGATTCCGGATGCGACGCGGTCGGGCTGGACTGGACCACCGATATTGGCCAGGCCCGCGCCCGCGTGGGCGACCGGGTGGCCCTGCAGGGCAACATGGATCCGGCCATGCTGTACGCGCCTCCGGCCCGGATCCGTCAGGAAGTGGCGGACATCCTGAGGCGTTACGGCGCGGGCTCCGGCCATGTTTTCAATCTCGGGCATGGCATCACGCCGGATGTTGATCCGGAGCACGCGCGGGCCTTCATCGAGGCGGTGGTGGCGTTGAGCCCGGAGTATCACGGCTGAGCTGGCCCCTTGGCCGGGCCTCCGGTGCGGTCTATAGTCATAGACAAACAAGAGCGAACGACCGGAGGTCCGCCGTGCCATCCCCAGCCACCGACAAACGTCGATTTCACCGCATTGAATTCGATGCCCCCTGCGAGCTCCATTGCGAGGATCGGGTCTGGACGACCGAAGTGCTCGACATCTGCCTGAAAGGTGTGCTGGTGCGACGGCCGGAGGACTGGGACGTGCCCCTGCACAAACCCTGCGAGGTGGTGGTTCATCTGGACGAGCGGCAAACGGGAATCGTCATGGCGGTGGAGCTGCGCCATGTGGAACCGCATCGCCTGGGGTTCCAGTGTCGATATATCGACTTGGAAAGCGCCTCCCACTTGAAGCGCTTGGTGGAGCTGAATCTGGGCGATCCCACACTGCTGGAGCGCGAATTCGCCCACTTGCTGGAATAGCCCGTCGCGGCCCGGGTCAGAGCGACTCCAGTGCCGCCAGTGCATCCGCCAGCCGGGTGACTGGAATCACCTGCATGCCGTCGACCGGTTTACGCGGCACGTTAGCCTTGGGGACCAGAGCCCGTGTGAAACCGTGCTTGGCGGCCTCGTAGATGCGTTCCTGGCCGTTCGGCACGGGTCGGATCTCGCCGGACAGTCCAACCTCGCCGAAGATCACCAGATCCTGAGGCAGTGCCCGGTCCCGGAAGGAGGATACGACCGCGGCGAGTAGGGCCAGATCGGCACTGGTCTCGCCCACCTTGACTCCGGCCACCACGTTGACGAACACGTCCTGATCGGAAACATGCAGGCCGCCGTGCCGGTGCAGTACCGCCAGCAGCATCGCCAGCCGGTTCTGGTCCAGCCCCACGGCCACGCGCCGGGGATAGCCGCCCTGGGCCATGTCCACCAGGGCCTGAATTTCCACCAGCATGGGGCGGGTGCCTTCCCAAACCACCATGACCACGCTGCCCGGTGCCGCCTCCTCACCACGGTTGAGGAAGATGGCGCTGGGATTCCGGACCTCCTTCAGCCCCTGCTCCAGCATCGCGAACACGCCCAGCTCGTTGACTGCGCCGAACCGGTTCTTGATGCCCCGCAGGGTTCGGTAACGGCTGTCGCTGGAGCCTTCCAGCAGCACCGAGCAGTCGATCATGTGCTCCAGTACCTTGGGACCGGCCAGGCTGCCGTCCTTGGTGACGTGCCCAACCAGCAGCAGGATGGTGCCGGTCTGTTTGGCAAAACGGGTCAGGAACGCGGCACTCTCGCGCACCTGGGAGACGGAGCCCGGCGCGGATTCGATGTCCGCCACGTGCATTACCTGGATACTGTCCACCACCAGAATCCGCGGCTGCTCGGCTTCCGCCACCTGGATGATTCGCTCGACGCTGGTTTCGGACAGCATCTTCAGATCTCGGGTGGGCAGCCCCAGGCGCTTGGCGCGCATGGCAACCTGCTGCAGAGACTCCTCACCGGTCACGTACAGTGCCGGCACGCTGGCCGCCAGATGGCATACCGCCTGCAGCAGCAGAGTGCTCTTGCCGGCGCCGGGGTGGCCTCCCATGAGGACGGCTGAACCCGCCACCAGACCGCCACCGAGCACCCGGTCGAACTCCTGCATGCCGGTGCTGATCCGGGGCTGTTCGCGCAGGCTGACCTCGTCCAGGCGCTGGACCTCGGAGAGGCTGCCGGCGAAGCCGTCGAAACGGGCACCGCGGCTGCCTTTGGCGGCACCGCCAACCCCTCGCACCTCACTGATGGTGTTCCAGGCGTTGCAGGCGGTGCACTGGCCCTGCCATTTGGAATAGTCGGCACCGCACTCGGTGCAGACGTAGGCGGTCCGGGGCCTGGCCATTACGCCAGCTTCTTGTATTTCATGCGGCGGGGCTGCATGGCGGAGTCGCCCTTGCGCCGCTTGAGGTCTTCGTCGTACTCACTGAAGTTGCCCTCGAAATACACCACCTCGCCGTCGTCCTCGAACGCCAGGATGTGGGTGGCGACGCGGTCCAGGAACCAACGGTCGTGAGAAATCACCAGCGCCGAGCCAGGGAAATTGAGCAAGGCCTCCTCCAGGGCGCGCAGGGTTTCCACGTCCAGATCGTTGGTGGGCTCGTCCAGCAGCAGAACGTTACCGCCCTGCTTGAGCAGCTTGGCCAGGTGCAGCCGATTGCGCTCGCCGCCGGAGAGGTCGCCGACGCGTTTCTGCTGATCGCTGCCCTTGAAGTTGAAACGACCGACATAGGCCCGTGACGGTGTCTCGTAGTTGCCGACCCGGATGATATCCAAGCCATCGGAGACTTCTTCCCAGACGGTCTTGTTCGGGTCCAGTTCGCGCATCTGGTCCACGTAGGCCAGGTCCACGGTTTCTCCCAGGGTGATGGTGCCACTGTCCGGCTGTTCCAGTCCGGTCAGCATCCGGAACAGGGTGGACTTACCGGCACCGTTGCCGCCGATGATGCCGACGATGGCGCCCGGTGGCACCCGGAAGGAGACGTTTTCGTACAGCAGTCGGCCGTCGAAGGATTTGCGGACGTTCTCGACCTCGATGACCTTGTCGCCCAGGCGGGGGCCCGGTGGAATGTACAGCTCGTTGGTTTCGTTACGCTTCTGGAATTCCTGCGAGCTCATCTCTTCGAACCGGGCCAGGCGGGCCTTGCTCTTGGCCTGGCGGCCCTTGGCGTTGGCGCGAACCCACTCCAGCTCCTGCTTGACCGCCTTCTGATGCGCGGCCTCCTGCTTGGCTTCCATCTCCAGGCGTTTTTCCTTGGCCTCCAGCCACTGGCTGTAGTTGCCTTCGAACGGAATGCCCTGGCCACGGTCCAGCTCCAGAATCCAGCCGGCGACGTTATCCAGGAAATAGCGGTCGTGGGTGATGGCGACGACGGTGCCCGGGTAGTCGTGCAGGAACCGTTCCAGCCAAGCCACGGATTCGGCGTCCAGGTGGTTGGTTGGCTCGTCCAGCAGCAGCATGTCCGGACCAGACAACAGCAGGCGGCACAGGGCCACGCGGCGACGCTCGCCGCCGGACAGGTGTTTCACCTTCTGGTCCCAGGGTGGCAGGCGTAGGGCGTCGGCGGCCACTTCCATCTTGCGCTCAATGTCGTGGCCATCGGTGGCCTGGATGAAGGCTTCCAGTTCACCCTGGCGTTTGGCCAGGGCGTCGAAGTCTGCGTCCGGTTCGGCATAGGCGGCGTAGACCTTGTCCAACTCGGCCAGTGCCTCGTGAACGCCGGCCACCGCCTCATCGACGATTTCCCGGACGGTTTTCTCATCATCCAGCTCCGGTTCCTGGGGCAGGTAGCCAACCTTGATGCCAGGCTGCGGGCGGGCTTCGCCGATGTAGTCCTGGTCCACACCCGCCATGATCCGGAGCAGGGTGGATTTACCGGCGCCGTTCAGACCCAGTACGCCGATCTTGGCGCCCGGGAAGAAGCTCAGGGATATGTCCTTGAGGATCTCGCGCTTGGGCGGGACGACCTTGCCCACGCGGTTCATGGTATATACATACTGGGCCATGCTGGCTGTGTCCTCTGAAGTGTTCGGATCGGTGGCAAGACACCACGGATGGATGTGCCACGTAAGGTAGCGAAACCGGGAAACTATGGCAATTGAGGGGATGCCGAAGCGGTGAGGCCGACGGCGCCGGTTGGTGCCCCGAAGGGTGATTTTCCAACCGGTTTCAAGCTAGAATAACGGCCCAATTTTTCAGGGGTCTCCGGGGCGCCTGGCGTGTCCGGACCAGCCAAACAGACAGGGGCAGCACATCCATGTTTAATCGTGAAATGAAAATCGCCGGTTTTGACGATGAGCTCTGGGGCGCGATGGAAGATGAGCGCAAACGTCAGGAGGCGCACATTGAGCTGATCGCGTCCGAGAACTACACCAGTCCGCGGGTCATGGAAGCCCAGGGCAGTGTGCTGACCAACAAGTACGCCGAGGGCTATCCGGGCAAACGCTACTACGGCGGCTGCGAGTTCGTCGACAAGGTCGAGACGCTGGCGATCGAGCGTGCCAAGCAGCTGTTCGGCGCCGCGTACGCCAACGTCCAGCCGCACTCCGGGTCCCAGGCCAACTCCGCCGTATTCATGGCGCTGCTCAAACCGGGCGACACCGTGCTGGGTATGAGCCTGGCCCATGGCGGGCACCTCACTCACGGCGCCAGCGTTAACTTCTCCGGCAAGATCTACCATGCGGTCCAGTATGGCCTGAACCCGGAGACCGGCCTGATTGATTACGATGAGGTTGAGCGCCTGGCCGAGGAGCACAAGCCGAAGATGATCATCGCCGGCTTCTCCGCCTATTCCCAGGAGCTGGATTTCGCCCGTTTCCGGGCCATTGCCGACAAGGTGGGCGCCTACCTGTTCGTGGACATGGCCCACGTGGCTGGCTTGGTGGCCGCGGGAGTCTACCCGGATCCGGTGCCCCATGCCCACGTGGTCGCCACCACCACCCATAAGACCCTGCGCGGTCCGCGCGGTGGTTTGATCCTGGCCTGTGACGACGAGGAGATTCAGAAGAAACTGAATTCCGCCGTGTTCCCCGGTGGCCAGGGCGGCCCCCTGATGCACGTGATCGCGGCCAAAGCCGTGTGCTTTAAGGAGGCCATGAGTGACGAGTTCAAGGCCTATCAGCGCCAAGTGGTCAAGAACGCGGCGGCGATGGCGGATGTGTTCATTGAGCGCGGCTACGATGTGGTGTCCGGCGGTACCAGGAACCATCTGTTCCTGGTCAGCCTGATCAAGCAGGACATCACCGGCAAGGATGCGGATGCGGCGCTTGGGCGTGCCCATATCACCGTCAACAAGAACGCGGTGCCCAACGATCCGCGCTCGCCGTTCGTCACATCCGGCCTGCGCATCGGTACCCCGGCGGTGACCACCCGCGGTTTTGGCGAGGCCGAGTGCCGCGAGCTGGCGGGCTGGATGTGCGACATCCTCGATAACCTGGAAGATGAGAGCGTGATCGAGCGCGTGCGTGGGCAGGTCGAAGCCCTGTGTGCCCGTTTCCCGGTCTACGGTTAATCTTCTGGCAAGACCCCAGCCGGGCCACACCCCGTGGCCCGGCGACGCTCCGGAGCCCCTGAACCATGCATTGTCCTTTCTGTGGTGAAGCCGATACCAAGGTGATTGACTCCCGGCTGGTGGCCGAGGGGGATCAGGTGCGTCGCCGCAGGGAGTGTCTGTCCTGCCACGAGCGGTTCACCACGTTTGAGACGGCCGAGCTGGTGATGCCCCGGGTGGTCAAGCAGGACGGTTCCCGGCAGCCGTTTGATGAGGACAAGTTGCGGGCCGGTATCATGAAGGCTCTGGAGAAACGCCCGGTCAGCATTGAGGCGATCGATGCCGCCATCAACCGGATCAAGTTCCGGCTGCGGGCCACCGGCGAGCGGGAAGTCAAGTCGATGCAGCTGGGTGAAGAGGTGATGACGGAGCTTCGGCAGCTGGATAAGGTGGCCTATGTCCGGTTCGCTTCGGTCTACCGGAGCTTTCAGGACATCAATGAGTTCAAGGAGGAAATCGAGCGCCTGTCCGCCAATAATCACGGCGAGCCGGCCGCGGTGGATGTCGCCAAGGCCCTGGCGGAAAATCACGCCAAGCAAGGGAAGTCATGAGTTCTGTCCGTGACCGGGCGATGATGGCCCGGGCGATCCAGCTGGCATGGCGAGGGCGTTACTCCACGCACCCGAATCCCCGGGTGGGATGCGTCATTGCCCAGGGCGACCGGATCGTGGGCGAAGGCTGGCACGAGCGGGCCGGCGAGGCGCACGCCGAGGTTCGGGCACTGAGTCAGGCCGGAGCCGAGGCCCGGGGCGCCACCGCCTACGTTACCCTGGAACCCTGCAGTCATTTCGGTCGCACGCCGCCCTGTGCCCGGGCCTTGATCGACTCGGGGGTTGCCCGTGTCTTTGCTGCGATCACCGATCCCAATCCGGCGGTGTCCGGTCGTGGCTTGGCCATGCTCCGGAGCGCCGGCATCAAGGTGCACGAAGGGCTGTTGGCGGAGCAGGCCCGGCGCCTGAATCCCGGCTTTTTGAAACGGATGACCACCGGGCGTCCCTGGGTTCGTCTCAAGATGGCTGCCAGCTTGGATGGCCGTACCGCCATGGCCTCCGGGGAAAGCCAGTGGATCACCGGCCCTGAGGCCCGTCAGGATGTCCAGCGCTTGCGTGCCATGAGTGACGCCATCCTCACCGGAGTGGGTACCGTCCTGGCCGATGACCCGGCGCTGACGGTGCGGCGGGATCAGTTGGGGGACATTGGCGCGGCAACGGAACCCTCGCGTCAGCCCCTGAAAGTCATCGCCGACCGGGACGCGCGAACGCCGGTTACCTCGAAAGTCCTGCGTGGCGGCAATGTCCACCTGTACTGCGCCGCCGCCTCGGTGGCATCGGCCCGGGCGCAGGATCTGGCGGCCCTGGGCGTTGGTCTGACCGGCATCGCCTGGACACCCCAGGGGGTGGATCTGGGGGAACTGCTGGATTCTCTGGGCGAGCAGGGTGTGAACGAACTGCTGGTGGAAGCCGGGCCGACGCTGGCGGGCGCGTTCATCCGGGACGAGCTGGTGGATGAACTGTGGCTGTATCAGGCGCCCGTGTTTCTCGGCAGCACCGGCCGGCCGACGGCTCATCTGCCGCTGGAGCGGATGGCGGAAAAAGTGCAGTGGCAGGTCCTGGATCGACGTCAGGTGGGCGAGGATCAACGTTTGATTCTCACCCGTCGCTAATTCATCAAAGCAAGCTCCGGAGTGGCATTGCCACCCGGGCGCGAGGGTGCAACACGGTATGGCACTGAACAGTATTGAAGAGATCATCGAAGATATCCGCCAGGGTAGGATGGTCATCCTGATGGATGACGAGGACCGCGAGAACGAGGGAGACCTGGTCATGGCGGCCGAACACTGTACGCCGGAGGCCATCAATTTCATGGCCAAGTTCGGGCGTGGCCTGATCTGTATGCCCATGACCCGCGAGCGCTGCGAGCAACTGGGGCTGCCTCTGATGGTGCAGCAGAACGCCTCCGGTTTTGGCACCAAGTTCACCCTGTCGATCGAGGCGCGTGAAGGCGTGACGACCGGCATTTCCGCCGCCGACCGGGCCCGTACCGTGCAGGCCGCGGTGGCCAAGGACGCCAAGCCGTCCGATCTGGTCCAGCCGGGCCATATTTTCCCGCTCATGGCGGATCCGGGCGGCGTGCTCAGCCGAGCCGGCCACACCGAGGCTGCCTGTGATCTCGCGGCGCTGGCCGGATGCGAGCCGGCGGGGGTCATCTGCGAGGTGATGAACGACGATGGCTCGATGGCGCGCCGGGAAGACCTGGAGCGGTTCGCGGAGCAGCATGGCCTGAAGATCGGGACCATCGCCGACCTGATCCACTACCGGACCACCAACGAGCGGACCATCGAGCTGTTGGATGAGAACGAGCTCGACACTGAATATGGCGTATTCTCGCTCCGCACCTATCGGGATACGATTCAGGGCGGCACTCATCTGGCGATGGTGAAAGGCGATATTTCCGGAGACGAGCCGGTGTTTGTCCGGGTGCACATCACCGACACCCTGCGTGATCTGCTGGGTGCGCGTCGCAAGGATTCCCCCAGCTGGCCGCTGCACCACGCACTCGCGAAGGTTGCAGCGGAGGGCAAGGGCGTTGTGGTCCTGCTCAACAGCGCCGAGGACAGCCACAACCTGGAAGACCGGATCCATGAGTTCTTCGACCGGGGCACCAAGCCTGCGGCGAAGGGCAGTGCCGGTGTGTATTTCACGGTGGGTACCGGCTCCCAGATTCTGCGTGACCTGGGGGTCCGCAAGATGCGTTTGCTGAGCCCGCCCGTCAAGTTTTCAGCCATTTCCGGATTCGACCTGGAAGTGGTGGAGTACGTACCCTTTTCCCCTGAATGAACAACCCGGTTGCCGGTGTTCCCGGACAGCCCGTGAAGGAGCCAGCATGGCAAATATCAAAGTGATTGAAGGTGATTTTACCCAGTGCAGTGGCCGTTACGCTCTGGTGGTGGGCCGCTTCAACGGCTTCGTGGTGGAACGTTTGGTTGAGGGCGCGGTGGACACCCTGCGCCGTCACGGCATCTCCGAGGACGATATTGTGATCGTCCGGGTGCCGGGAGCCTATGAGATGCCGCTGGCGGTCAAGCGCGTTGCCGAGACCGGGGACTATGACGCGATCATTGCCCTGGGGGCGGTGATCCGTGGCGGTACCCCACATTTCGAATACGTCGCGGGCGAGGCCTCCAGCGGCCTGGGCGCAGTGAGCCTGGACACCAACGTGCCGGTCACCTTTGGCGTGCTGACGGTGGACTCGATCGAGCAGGCGATCGAACGTTCCGGTACTAAGGCCGGCAATAAGGGCGCGGAAGCCGCCCTCACTGCATTGGAAATGGTCAGCCTGTTCAAGACACTGGGTGAGTGATGAGTACGACCGACGATACCAGTCCCAAGCCTGCCTCTTCCGGACAGCCCAAGGCAGGCGATCGGCGCCGTGCCCGCGTGCTGGCGATGCAGGGGCTATACCAGCGCCATTTCAGCAAGAGCGCCATCTCAGACATCGAAGCCGAGTTCATGGTCGACAACGACATGAGCAAGGTGGACCTGCTGTACTTCCGTGACCTGCTCCGGGGAGTGCACCGGGAGCAGGGCGAGCTGGATGCCTTGCTGGGGCCGGTCCTCGACCGGCCGATCGAGGAAGTCGATCCGATTGAATTGGCCATCGTTCGGTTGGGGGCCTACGAACTGAAGCACCGCCTGGATGTGCCCTACCGGGTTGTAATCAATGAGGGCATCGAGCTGGCCAAGCGCTTTGGCGGCACCGATGGCCACAAGTTCGTCAACAGTGTCCTGGACAAATTGAGCCGCCGCCTTCGTCTGGCCGAGACTCGTCCCCGCTGAGCCATGGGCGAGTTTGACCTGATCCGCCGGTACTTCGATCCGGTGGCCCGAGAACAGGGCCACCCGGATCTGCGACTGGCCCTGGGGGATGACTGCGCCATCCTGCGGGTGCCGCCGGGACGGGATCTGGTATTTTCCATGGACACCCTGGTCGAGGGTGTCCACTTCCCCCGTGCCTATCCCGCTGAACGCCTCGCCTGGCGTGCCCTGGCGGCGGCCGCCAGTGATCTGGCGGCCATGGGCGCCGATCCGGTCTGTTTCACCCTGGCACTGACAATCCCCCGGTCCGAAGAGCGCTGGTTGGCGGCGTTTGCCCAGGGCCTGTCCGAGGCGGCCCGGTCGTTTGGGCTGGCGCTGGCGGGCGGTGATACCACGCGGGGGCCCCTGACGGTGACCCTGCAGGTGCAGGGTACCGTTCCCCAGGACCAGGCGCTCAGGCGCGACGGCGCGGCCGTTGGCGACCTGATTGTGGTGTCCGGAACCCTGGGCGATGCGGCGGCGGCCTTGGCCTATCTCGACGAACGCTCGCCGTCGGAGGATGCGCGGGCGCTGCTGGCCCGGTACCACCGTCCCGTGCCCCGGTTGGCGCTTGGGCAGGCCCTGCGCGGTATCGCGTCGGCCGCCATCGATGTGTCCGACGGTCTGGGGGCGGACCTCCAGCATCTGCTGTCACGTTCAGGTGTTGGCGCCTGCCTTGACCTGTCCCAACTGCCGTTGTCGCCGGCGCTGCGACGCTGCCGGGGTCCCGAGGCCTCGCATCTGGCCTGGTGCGGTGGCGATGATTACGAGTTGTGCGTGACCCTTCCAGAAACCGGCTGGCACCGGTTGGCGCCGGCCGTCCGGGCGCAGTTGACGCCGATCGGGCGGGTCGAGTCCAAACCGGGGCTTCGGTTTCAGGAGGGCACTCCGGAGCCGGATGGCTCGGCGGGGTTTGATCACTTCAGGAGTGAGGACGGATGAGTCACGAGGATGACTTTCAGGAACCGGAGCTGCCACAGGCGCTGTTGCCGCCTGGCTTCCTGAAGGATCCGGTTCACCTGCTTGCCTTCGGACTGGGTAGCGGTGCCATGGCTCGTGCGCCGGGAACCTGGGGCAGCCTGGCGGCGATTCCGGTCTGGTACCTGTTTGCGTGGGTGCCTGGCCCGGTGTATTGGGGGGGGGTGCTGGTGGCCTTCCTGGTGGGGATATGGCTGTGTGGCCGGACCGCCAGCGATCTGAAGGTGCATGACCACTCGGGCATCGTGTGGGACGAGTTCGTTGGCATGTGGGTGGCGCTGGGCCTGTTCCCGGACACGATATACGGGGTTCTGGTGGCCTTCGCGCTGTTCCGCCTGTTCGATATCGTCAAGCCCTGGCCGATCGGGTGGCTGGACCGGCGTTTGCCCGGAGGCCTGGGCATCATGGTGGACGACGTGCTGGCGGGCGTCATGGCCTTGGTGTGCCTGCTGGCGATCGACCGCTGGTTGATGCCGGTGGTGCTCTAGGCGGCTCAATGCAGCTGGGGTTCCTCGGGTTGCTCGGGCAGCATGCGGACCACGTGCAGAAAGCGTTTCAGGCCGATTTCCGCTCGCTCCCGCGAGGCAAAGGGGCCGCTGTCGAAGCCCTCACGGGTGGTGAAATACCACTTGCCGCCCACACAGAAAAATCGGCTGCTGCGAAAAGGTACGGGGCCTTCTTCTCCAGCGCGTCGCTGAGTGTCCATGGTGTCTCCTGAGCCCACTTATGATTTTTTGCTTTTCGGGCAGCGCGTTGATTAAGCCGATTGTTTAAAATTAATCCAATCGTGGGCGAATTCAACATTTTTTTACATTTTTCCAGCCGAATGCCGCAAAAAAGGGCGGGCCGGAGGCGCCGACGCGGTTACGGCCCGCCTTGCGCCCAGGAAGCACGCCGGTCAGAATGCCTCGGTTGAACGCGAATCCGAAAACCTTCCTAACTTTTCGACGAGGAGTTTACATGACACTTTCCCATGTTACCGGTTGGTGCCGGCCCCTGTTGGCGGGTGTGCTGGTGCTGATGCTTTCGGCCTGTGCATCATCGGTGTCCCGGGTGGAGACCTGGCAGGGAAATCCGGCGGCGGCTTCGGAAGCGGCCGTGCTGAAAGCACCGGGCGAGATCCAGGTGAAGAATGTCAACGGTCGCAGCATGACCAATTTCCTGATCGACGATCTGGATCTGGACTATGCACTGCTGCCGGGCGAGAACCAGGTGGTGTTCACCTACAAGACCATCTGGGCCAACCCGGGGGTGGTCGAAAATGGGGAGTCGAAGGTCTTTACCGTTGAAAGCGACCCTCAGGTCGTGCGCTTTGACGCGCGTCCAAACGCCGTCTATCACTTCGAGTTTGACAAGCCCGCCACCCGGCCCGAGGCGGAGGCCATGATGCCGACCTTCAGCGCGACCCTAGTGGACGCCCAGGGGCAGGTGGTTGCCACTTCCAACCGGTGGACGCCGACCGCGGGGACGGCTGCTCGTACGCCGCTGCCGGCTCTGGGTGAAACCGCATCCGAGAGTGCCGATGGTTCCACCCTGGAGCGGCTCAAGGCTGTTTGGGCGACCGCCTCCGACGAGGAAAAACGCGCCTTCCTGCGCTGGGCGTTTGAATAGCCTCGGGCGTTGCTCCGTCCTCCGGAGGGCAGTGGCGAGCCTGGCTCTCAATGGCATCCAGGCTTGCGCTGACATGGTCGCTGAGTGAGGCTCCGTCGGCAACGACATCGGGGCACAGCGTGAAGTTCAGGGTCAGCGTGCCCTGATAGCTGACCGCCACCACCACCAGTCCCAGGCTGTCGAACAGGGGCGCACTGTTGTACTGCCGGACCAGCCGGGCGCCCTGTAAATACAGGGGCACCTGGGGCCCGGGGACATTGGTGATGGGCAAGTTGAACAGCGGCTGATAGCGCTGAGCCACCTGGAGTTCGGAGTAGAGCCGGGCGGAAAGCGCGAGCAGGGTGGAGGGCAGCAGTTCTGTCAGGCGGTCGGCCGCGATCGCCTCGCGATAGGGTTCGCTGGCCACGGCATTGCGGTGGATGTGCCGGATCCGCCGGGCCGGGTCCGGTTCGTCGGTGGCCAGGTCCAGCAGCATCGCGGACATCTGGTTACCGGTGGCGCGCCGAAGGCTGCTGGAGCGAACGGAAATGGGGGTCATTGCCACCAGCGGGCGCACGGGCGTGGCCCCTTGGGCCTTCAGGTAGCGGCGCAGGGTTTCCGCGCAAAGGCCCAGCACCACATCATTCAGAGTGACATCGCCGAGCTCGGCCTTGATGCGCTTGAGGCGGGCCAACTCAATTCGTGTCGCTACGATTTCGCGCCGGCGCGTGACGTGGCGATTGAACGGGCTGGTGGGTGCGGAGAACAGCGGTACCGGCCAGGGCAGCCTGCGCAGATAGCGCTGTACCAGGCCCTTCGTCGTGGCTTCCGTGGCCCGGGCGGCGAGAGCTGTCAGCGTCAAGGGCGCCTTGATCAGCTGGGCCCCCGCCTGCAATAGCACCCGCTCCCGTGACGGTTCTGGGTGAGGGCGCCAGGGGCGTGGCGCCGGTATGGGCGCGGGCTCCGGAAGGTATTCCAGCAACAGCCCCATGATTTCCTCGCCACTGAACGCGTCGATGGCGGCGTGATGCAGTTTGACAATCAGCGCGAAGGCGGCTTTGTCCTGACCGCTGCCCTCCAGCCGAAAACCGTCGACGAAGGTGATGTGCCAGAGTGGCCGGTCCCGTTTCAGGGGTGTTTCCAGAATCTTGGCCGCCAGGGCCATGAGGCTGGCCTCTCGCCCCTGATCACCGAGATTCACGTAGGCGAGGTGGCGCTCAATGCTGAACTCCGGGTCATCGACCCAGTAAGGGCGCCCCAGTTGCCAGGGCATGTCCCGCAACCGTTGCCGGAACAGGGGCACCACGTGCAGCCGGCTGCGCAGATAGGCGACGAAGGTGCTGAACGCCAGGGGGGCGTCCCGGTCGCTGGCATCGAACAGGTAGATACCGCCGATGTGCATAGGCGTGGTGTCCGATTCCAGATACAGGAACGACGCATCCAGTTCCGAGAGCTGCCGCATGGTCTAACTCCTTCCGGCACGGTTTTCGGCAGTATAAACCAGCGTCGGCCAGTCCTGGTTGACCCACTGGCCATTCCCGGAAGCGGCTTCCGGTCAGGGGGCCTCTGGAGGGCTGGCCTGCGGCGCCAACCAATCCCGAAGGGCGGGGTCCTGTTGCAGCCGCTCCCAGAACCAAGTGAGGGCATTGCCCTGATCTTCGGCACGTCGGGCCAGGTGCAGTACGATGGGCTGGCGGGGGTCCTGTACGGCTTTCTCCACCAAGCGACCACTCCGGAGCTGCTCCCGAATCCGGGGTCTGGGCAGCCAGCCGACGCCCAGGCCCGCCTCCTGAACCGCGATTTTCTGATCGATGTTGCTGACAGTCAGGGTTCGCTGGCGGCGGAAGATACCCGCGTTGCCCGGGGGCAGGGCGCGGGAGGTGTCGGCGGCGACGGCCGCGGGGTATTGGGCGATGAGCTCCTCCGATAAGGGCTCGGTGGCGAGGGCGAGCGGATGCCCGGGTGCGACCGCGAAGATGAAGTCGATTTCTCCCAGAGTCCGGGTACTGAAACTGCCAGCTGGCTTGCTGAAATGGTCGGCGCCGACGATCAGATCCACCCGGCGGCTTTGCAGGGCATCCCAGGCCCCGGCAAACACCTCCTCGACGATCTGGACGTCGACGGGCACGCCCAGCTGCTGGAAGTCACGGATGGCCGGGAACAGGCAGGTGGCAGGCATCAGGGAGTTGAAGCCGATGCGCAGCCGGGTTTCCCAGCCCTGGGCCACTTGTCGGGTGGCGTGGGCGAGATTCTCCGCGGCTTCCAGCAGTGCCCGTCCTTCCTCCAGCAGGTAGCGGCCTGCCGGTGTCAGTACCGCCCGGTGTCCACTGCGGTCGAAGATCCGGGTATCGAGGTCCTCTTCCAGTTTCTGCACGGTGTAGCTGATGGCCGAGGGCACCCGGAACAGCTCGGCGGCGGCGCCGGCGAAGCTGCCTCTGCGGTCGATGGCGTCCAGGACTTTCAAGGCATCGAGGGATAGGGCGGTGTGCATGTTCAAATTTACTGAGGTTGTTGGCCAGAAATGCTTGTTTGAGAGGGTAGCAGGCTCGAACGTATTCTTCTCTACAAATTGTTTGTCAGGAGAATGCGATGGGATTGCTGATCGAGGGCCAGTGGCACGACCAGTGGTATGACACCGACAAGACCGGTGGCCGCTTCGAGCGGGAAAAGGCCCGGTTCCGGCACTGGGTCACCCCTGGCGGTTCGCCCGGTCCTAGTGGTCAGGGCGGTTTCCCGGCTGAAAGTGGCCGCTATCACCTGTATGTGTCCATGGCCTGTCCCTGGGCGCACCGGACCCTGATTGTCCGTGCGCTGAAGGGGCTGGCGCCGCATATTTCGGTGTCGGTGGTGCACCCGGACATGTTGGAGAATGGTTGGGAATTCCGGCCGGACGATGAACGGTACCGGGACCATCTCCATAATCACCGTTTTCTGCATCAGGTCTACACCCGGGCGGTGCCGGACTACAGCGGGCGGGTGACGGTGCCAGTGCTGTGGGACCGGCGGCGGGACACCATCGTCAGCAACGAATCGGCGGAGATCATCCGGATGTTCAACAGCGCCTTTGACGGGCTGGCGGGTGTCCGGTCGGATCTCGATATCTACCCGGAACCGTTGCGAGCGGAAATCGAGCGGATCAACCAGCGTGTTTATGACACCGTCAACAACGGGGTGTACAAGGCGGGATTCGCCACCGTTCAGGACCAGTATGCCCGGGCGTACCATGCCCTGTTCGAGACTCTGGACTGGCTGGAGGCGCGTTTGTCGGACCGGCGTTACCTGGTGGGGCGGCAGCCGACCGAGGCGGACTGGCGGCTGTTCACCACCCTGATTCGGTTTGATGCCGTTTACTACAGTCACTTCAAGTGCAACCGCCAGCGGCTGGCGGATTTTCCGGTATTGTCCGCCTATCTGAGGGATTTGTACCAGACGCCGGGGGTGCGGGAAACCGTGTCGATCGGGCAGATCAAGCGGCATTACTACGTCAGCCAGCGCACCATCAACCCGACCCAGATCGTGCCTGAGGGGCCCCAACTGGACTTCGAGGCCGCTCACGGCAGGGAAACGCTGGTGTGAACCGATCCGCCCTCAGCTGGCTCGGGCAACGGCCACCCGGGTCAGTTCGAGCAGGGCTGTCTTGTGTTCTGAGTCGGGGAGGGTAGCGAGCCGCTGCCTTGCCTGTTCTGCCTGTTCCCGGGCCCGGTTCATGGTGTATTCGATGGCGCCGGAGCGGGATACGATCTCCAGAATCTCCGGCAGCGCCTCGAGGCCGCCCTTGCGGATCGCCTGGCGGATCAGCCGGCGTTCCGCTTCGGCGCCGTGCGCCATGGCGTGAATCAGGGGCAGGGTGGTTTTACCCTCAGCGAGGTCATCGCCCACGTTCTTGCCCATGGTCTCGGCATCGCCTTGGTAGTCAAGGACATCATCCACCAGTTGGAACGCCAGCCCCAGGTGCTTGCCGTAGTCTTTCAATCCGGCGGCCTGCTCCGGGCTGGCGCCGGCCAGCAGGGCACCGGTGTGCGAGGCGGCCTCAAACAGCATGGCGGTCTTGTTGTGGATGACCGTCATGTACTGGGCCTCGGTGAGATCCGGATTCTTGACGTTCATCAGCTGCAGGACCTCGCCCTCGGCGATCACGGCGGTGGCGCGGGAGAGCACGTCCATGATCGGCAGGCTTTGCAGCTCCACCATCATCTCGAAGGCGCGGGCATAGAGAAAATCGCCGACCAGCACGCTGGGCGCATTGCCCCACTTGGCATTGGCGGTGCTGCGGCCGCGCCGCATGTCCGAGGTGTCCACGACATCGTCGTGCAGCAGGGTAGCGGTGTGTAAGAACTCGATGACCGCGGCCAGTTTGAGGTGGTCGTCACGGTCGTAGCCGAGGGCCCGGGTGGTCAACAGCACCAGCAGTGGGCGCAGGCGCTTGCCGCCGCTTTCAATGATGTATTCGGCGATTTTCTGGACCAGGGGAACGTTGGAGGAAAGCCGCTGGAGGATCAGGTCATTCACGCGGCTGAAGTCATCCGCCACGGTGTCATAAATGCGCTGGGCTGTCATGCGGCTCGGGTGTCCTTGCGGGTCTCATGGTTGATAATTCGGACAGGTCGCGGCAATGCTAGGTATTGCTGCGGAGAGTGTCAACTTGGCTTGTGTTGCGCGGCCGGTTTTCGTACAATCACGCGCCCAACTCATCCCAACCTGCGCTCCCTGCTATAGGGTCGCCAGAGTGCTTCCCTTAGAACCAGGTGGATAAGAGCAGGGATGGGTCAATCGCGGAGACTAGTCAATGTACGCAGTAATCGTTAGCGGTGGAAAGCAGCACCGCGTCAAAGAAGGTGAAACCCTGAAGCTGGAAAAGCTGGAGGTTGAAACCGGCGCCACTGTCGAGTTCGATCGTGTCCTGCTGGTGGCCGATGGTGACAATGTCAAGGTCGGTGCTCCGGTTGTTGACGGTGCGAAGGTTACCGCTGAGGTGGTGAGCCACGGTCGCCACGACAAGGTGCAGATCATCAAGTTCCGTCGTCGCAAGCACCACATGAAGCGTCAGGGCCACCGTCAGTGGTTCACTGAAGTCAAGATCACGGGTATCCAGGGCTGAGCCCCGGAGCGACCCCTAGAGAAGGAGGCTGGTAATGGCTCATAAAAAGGCAGCAGGTAGTACCCGTAACGGTCGCGACTCAGAGTCGAAACGACTTGGCGTGAAGCGTTTCGGTGGTCAGGCCGTCACGGCAGGTAGCATCATCGTGCGTCAGCGTGGCACCAAGTTCCACGCCGGCAGCAACGTGGGCATTGGCAAGGATCACACCCTGTTCGCGAAAGTGGACGGGCAGGTGAAGTTCGAAACCAAAGGCCCGCAGAACCGCAAGTTCGTGAGCATCGTGCCGGCGGCCTGAGCCGCGGCGATCCGGTTCTTGTAACCTCGGGCAGGGCCGGCTTCCTGGTCATACTGGAAGTCGGCCCTGCCCCGGAGCCCCGCAAAGCTTCCCAGAGGCTGCGGGGCTTTTTGGTTTATGCGCGACGCGCAAAGGGTTGATCATGAAATTTGTCGATGAAGCCACCATTATCGTGGAAGCCGGGAAGGGCGGTCATGGCTGTCTGAGCTTCCGGCGTGAGAAGTATGTTCCCAAGGGCGGGCCCGATGGCGGGGACGGCGGGGACGGTGGCTCCGTCTATCTGGAAGCGGACGGCTCGCTGAATACCCTGATTGACTATCGCTACCAGCGTAAGTTCAAGGCCCAGAACGGCGAGCCGGGTGCGGGCCGGAACTGTACCGGCACCAAGGGTGAGGATCTGGTACTGCCGGTGCCGGTCGGGACCACCGTGGTCGACATGGATACCCATGAAGTGCTGGGTGACCTGACACGGCCCGGGCAGCGGTTGAAGGTGGCCCAAGGCGGGTTCCACGGCCTGGGCAACACCCGCTTCAAGTCCTCGGTGAATCGGGCACCAAGGCAAACCACCAAAGGCTCCGAGGGCGAGATCCGCAACCTGCGCCTTGAGCTCAAGGTGCTGGCGGACGTCGGTTTGCTGGGTATGCCCAACGCCGGCAAGTCTACCTTTATCCGCTCGGTCTCCGCCGCGCGCCCGAAGGTGGCGGACTATCCGTTCACCACGCTGGTGCCGAATCTGGGGGTGGTCAGTGTCCAGGCGCACCAGAGCTTCGTGATTGCGGATATTCCCGGTCTGATTGAGGGTGCCGCTGAAGGTGCGGGCCTGGGCATCCGGTTTCTCAAACATCTGGTCCGCACCCGCCTGTTGCTGCATCTGGTGGATGTGGCACCTTACGACGGCTCTTCGCCGGTGGCCGCGGTACGGGCCATCGAGCATGAACTGGAGAAGTTCAGCGAGACCCTGGCCAACCGGCCGCGCTGGCTGGTGCTGAACAAGGTCGACATGCTGCCGGAAGCGGAGCGCGAGGCGCACTGCCAGGCCATCGTCGATAAGCTGGGCTGGACCGGTCCGGTGTTCCGGATTTCCGCGCTCAGTGGCGAGGGCACGCGACCACTGGTGCAGGCTGTCATGCGCTGGATCGAGGCTCGCGCCGAAGAGGAAGCGCAGAATCCGGAGGCTGCCGAGGCGGAAGCCGAGCGCCGTCGTCGCATGGATGAGGAGGCGCGGGCGAAGCTCGAGGCGGACCGGCAAGCGCGCCGAGCGGCCCGCCACGGGGATGACGACGATGATGACTTCGATGACGACGATTACGATGTCGAGGTGGTCTACGCCCCCGAGTGAACCGATACCTGAAACCACGGAAGTGATTGGCTGACCATGAATAAACGCCCGCAGTTGCGCCAGGCGCGCCGCCTGGTTGTGAAAATCGGAAGTGCCCTGCTGACCAATGATGGGCGGGGCTTGGACGAGGCCGCCCTGGGGCAGTGGGTGGACCAGATGGCGGGCCTGATCGCCGATGGGGTGGAGTTGGTGGTGGTGTCGTCCGGAGCCGTGGCGGTGGGGATGAGCCGCCTGGGCTGGAGTCGGCGGCCGGATCAGCTGCACGAACTGCAGGCCGCCGCAGCCGTGGGGCAGATGGGGTTGGTTCAGTCGTGGGAGGCCCAGTTCAAGCGGCATGGTATTCACACGGCGCAGATTCTGCTGACCCATGATGATCTGTCCGACCGCAAACGGTACCTGAATGGGCGCAGTACGCTGCGGGCCCTGCTGGATGTGGGGGTGGTGCCCATCGTCAATGAGAACGACACGGTGGTCACGGACGAGATCCGCTTTGGTGACAACGATACCCTGGCCGCCCTGGTCACCAATCTGGTGGAGGCGGATGGTCTGATCATTCTGACCGACCAGCTTGGGTTGTTCGATAAGGATCCGCGCCGTCATGCCGATGCCACGCTGGTCACGGAGTGCCGGGCCAGCGACCGGACGTTGGATGCGATGGCCAGCGGCGGTGCCGGGGTGCTCGGCCGTGGCGGTATGCAGACCAAACTGCGGGCGGCCCGCCTGGCGGCCCGTTCCGGCGCGTTTACCGTCATCGCTGGAGGGCGCATCGAAGCCGTGCTGGCCCGGCTTCGCCAGGGTGAGGTCGTGGGGACGCTGTTGCTGCCCGAGCAGGGGCGGGAAGCTGCTCGGAAGCAGTGGATTGCCGGTCATCTGCAGACCCGAGGGACCTTGACGCTGGATGCGGGGGCGGTGCGGGTGCTTTGCCGGGGTGGTCGCAGTCTGCTGCCGGTGGGCGTCAAGGCTGTGGCCGGTCGCTTTCGCCGGGGGGAAATGGTGTCCTGCGTTGATGAAAGTGGTCGCGAGGTGGCCCGGGGGTTGGTGAACTACGATGCCGATGAGGCGAGGGCGATTGCCGGGCGTTCCAGTGACCGGATCGCCGAAGTGCTTGGGTATGTCTCTGACGAGGAGATGATTCACCGGGACAACCTGGTCATCCTGTGACCCCTCCCGGGTTCCGTCAGGGCACAAAAAAACCGGCTCGGAAGCCGGTTTTTTTTGCGCGCGTGGATCAGGCGTTTTTCAGTGCCTTGATCTTGGCGTTCAGGCGGCTCTTATGGCGAGCCACCTTGTTCTTGGCGAAGATGCCCTTGTTGACCATGCTGTCCAGGATCGGCTGAGCCTTCTGGAAGGCCGCAACGGCTTCATCGTAGTTGCCGGCGTTGATCTTGGCTTGAACTTTCTTGATGTAGGTGCGCGCCATGGAACGCAGGCTGGCGTTGTGCTTGCGGTTCTTCTCGTTCTGACGAGCGCGCTTTTTGGCTTGCGGGGAATTTGCCACCGTAAAACTCCTGAAAATCTGAAATTCGTTACTGAAAGATCTTTCGTGAATTCCTGATGAATTCGTACATCGCGGGCGCGCCAAAAACCAGCGCGTCGAAATAAATGACGCGGAACTATGCCGCCGAATGCCTGAGATGTCAAGCCTAAAGCCGGCGTCATGCACCCAGCCCTGTCGCCTGTGCTAAACTCGCCGCTCGCTGCCGGGGCTGTCGCCGAGTGCGTAGTTTCCGGTATCTCTGAGTTGCCAGTTGGGTCGTTGCTGCATGTCGTCGGAATCGCAAGCGTCGCCTCCGGAATCAAACGCCACCGCCCGTGCTCCGGGTTTGCTCCGGTCATCCGGCGTGGTGGGGCTCATGACCCTGTTGTCGCGGGTGCTGGGCCTGGTTCGGGACATGGTCATTGCCCGGTACTTCGGTGCCGGTGCCGGGGCGGATGCCTTCTTTGTGGCGTTCAAAATTCCCAATTTTCTGCGTCGACTGTTCGCGGAGGGGGCCTTTTCCCAGGCTTTCGTACCGGTGCTGTCCTCTTATCGGGAGCGTCGGGGGGCCGGTGAGGTCAAGGGGCTGGTGGATGCGGTGGCCGGCTCCCTGGGACTGGTGCTGCTGGGCGTGACCCTGGTGGCCATGCTGGGATCGCCGCTGCTGACGGCGGTGTTCGCACCGGGGTTTCTGGACGATGGGCCAAAGTACGCCCTGACCAGCGACATGCTGCGCATCACCTTCCCCTATCTGTTGTTGATTTCCCTGACCGCGTTCGCCGGTGGCATCCTGAACAGCTACGATCGGTTCGCCGTGCCCGCCTTCACGCCGGTGCTGCTTAACTTATCGATGATCGGTGCCGCTATTCTGCTGTCGCCGCTGATGACCGAACCGGTGATGGCGCTGGCCTGGGGGGTATTGCTCGCCGGAGCCCTGCAGCTGTTTTTCCAGCTGCCGTTTCTGATGCGCCTGGGGTTGCTGCCTCGTCCCCGGGTGGACTATCGCCACGACGGTGTGCGTCGGATTCTGAAGCTGATGGCGCCGGCCCTGTTCGGCGTTTCGGTCAGTCAGATCAACCTGCTGCTGGACACGGTGCTGGCCTCGTTCCTGCAGACGGGCAGTGTGTCCTGGCTTTACTACTCGGACCGGCTGTCGGAACTGCCGCTGGGGGTGTTCGGTATCGCCATCGCGACGGTGATCCTGCCCAGTCTGTCGCGCAAGCATGCGGCAGCGTCCGCCGAGCAGTTCGCGGCGACCTTGGACTGGGCCGTGCGCGCGGTGCTGCTGATTGGCCTGCCCGCGTCGCTGGCGTTGGTGCTGTTGGCCGAACCGCTGATTACCACGATTTTCCACTATGGCCAGGTGACGGACCGGGATGTTGTGATGTCGGCATGGAGTCTTCGGGCCTACGCCGTCGGCCTGCTGGCCTTCATGCTGATCAAAGTTCTGGCGCCGGGCTTTTTCGCGCGGCAGGATACTGCGACGCCGGTCCGGATCGGGGTGATTGCCATGGTGGCCAACATGGTGTTCAACCTGGCGCTGATTGTGCCGCTGGCCCATGCCGGGCTCGCCCTGGCCACGTCATTGTCGGCTTGGCTCAATGGCATCCTGCTGTGGCGGGGGTTGCGCCGGGAAGGGGCTTGGCGCAGTCAGCCGGGCTGGCTGGTGTATCTGGCGCGGCTGGCGTTCGCCAACGCGGTGCTGGCCGGGGTGGTTCTGGGGTTGGCGGCACCGGCGCCCGACTGGCTGGCCATGACCGGCGTCGAGCGGGCGCAGGCGATGGTGGTGTTGGTATTTGGCGGCGCCGTGGCTTACTTCCTGGCGCTTGCGCTGGCCGGGGTCCGGGTAAGACATTTCCGCCAGAGGTAGGGTATAATCGCGCGTTTTCTCACCAGCGCTCCCGCCCGTTTCCGGCCGGGGCGCGTTAAAGCCCGCTGGCAATAGTTAGGTTCGCACGGCATGCGTTTGATCCGAGGTCTGACCAACCTGAAGCGTCTCTCCCGTCAGGCCGATTCACCCCTTGCGCGGGGGTGTGTGGCCACCATCGGTAACTTTGATGGGGTGCACCTGGGACACAAGACCATCATCGCGCAGGTCCGGGACAAGGCCAGGGCCCTGGGGGTGCCGTCGGTGGTGATGATCTTCGAGCCCCAGCCCCGTGAGTTTTTCCAGGGTGAGCTGGCGCCTCCCAGGCTGATGGAGTTCCGGCAGAAGTTCGAGGCGCTGCTTGCCGAGGGCATCGATATGGTGCTGTGCCTGCGCTTCAACGAGTCGTTTCGGCGCTATTCCGCCATGCGTTACATCAATGAGGTGCTGCTGGAAGGGCTGAACGTTCGGCACTTGGTGGTGGGAGATGACTTCCGTTTCGGGTGTGACCGCGCCGGCGACTTTGAGCTGCTGCGCAAGGTGGGGGCCGACGCCGGCTTCACCGTGGAAAACACCCGTACCGTGACGGTCGACGGGGAGCGTGTCAGCAGCACCCGGGTGCGCAGCCTTCTGACCGTCAACGGCCTGGAGCAGGCCGAGGTGTTGCTGGGGCACCCGTACCGGATCCGTGGGCGGGTGGTGTATGGCCGGCAGCTCGGGCGCGACATCGGGGCGCCGACCGCCAATATCCTGTTGCACCGTATGCCGGCCCTGCGGGGAGTGTACGTGGTGTCGGCCGAGCTGGACGACGGCCGGGTTTTCGACGGCGTGGCCAATATCGGGGTACGCCCGACGGTGGATGGCCACCGGCCATCACTGGAAGTGCACCTGTTTGATTTTGCTGGCACACTTTATGGCCAGCACCTGGCCGTGGTGTTCCGTCACGGTCTGCGGGAGGAAAAGAAGTTTGACTCCATCGCGGCGCTCAAGGCGCAGATCGCCCGGGATCTGGACGATGCAAGGGCCTGGGTTTGCCGCCATGGCTCGGCCCGGAACCGTCACTGAGCTCGCCGCCGCGGCACCGCCAGTATACTGACCAACACTGACCACAAGAGTACGCACAGAGACCATGAGCGACTACAAGCATACCCTGAATCTGCCGGAAACCGCCTTTCCCATGCGCGGTAACCTGGCCAAGCGCGAGCCGGAGATGCTCAAGCGCTGGCAGGCGCTGGATGTCTACGGCAACCTCCGCAAGCAACGGGCGGGTCGGGACAAGTTCATCCTGCACGATGGCCCTCCCTACGCCAATGGCAGCATTCATATCGGTCATGCGGTCAACAAGATTCTCAAGGACATGATCGTCAAATCCCGCAGTTTCATGGGCTTTGACGCGCCTTATGTCCCCGGTTGGGACTGCCACGGCCTGCCGATCGAACACAAGGTGGAGCAGGAAATCGGCAAAGCCGGCGTCAAGGTGGACTATAAGACCTTCCGGCAAGCCTGTCGTGATTACGCCGCCCGCCAGGTGGAAGGCCAGAAGGCCGACTTCATCCGTCTCGGGGTGATGGGTGACTGGGGCAACCCCTACCTGACCATGGACCCGAAGGTGGAGGCTGGGATTGTCCGGGCGCTGGGCAAGATCGTGGCGAAGGGGCATCTGGTGCGCGGATATAAGCCCGTCTACTGGAGTGTGGTGGGTCAGTCGGCCCTGGCCGAGGCCGAGGTGGAGTATCAGGACAAGACGTCCACCCAGATCGATGTGCGCTTCACCGTGACCGATCCAGAGCGGGTGCTGGCGGTGTTCGGTACCGATCAGGGGCAGGGGGATATCGCCATCGTGATCTGGACCACCACGCCCTGGACCATTCCGGCGAATCAGGCGGTGGCAGTGAACGGAGACCTGGAATATGCCCTGGTGCAGGTGGATGCCGGTCAGGGCCCGGAGCGGATGATTCTGGCGGCCGACATGGTGGACGGCATCATGGCCCGCTGGGAGGTGACCGCCTTCGAGGTGCTGGCCCGGGTGCGGGGGGCAGCCCTGGAGCACCTGTTGCTGCAGCACCCGTTCTATGACAAGCAGGTGCCGGTCATTCTCGGGGATCATGTGTCCACCGATGCCGGTACCGGTGCCGTTCATACCGCGCCGGACCACGGCATGGAAGACTTCGAGGCGGGTCAGGCCTATGGCATCGGTACCCTTAACCTGGTTCAGGCCGACGGTACCTACACCTCCGCCGCCGGCGAGTTCGCCGGCCTCCATGTGTACAAGGCGGACGAGCCGGTGTGTGCGGCCCTGGCCCGTGAAGGCAAGCTGGTGCGCAGGGCGACATTCACGCACAGCTATCCACACTGTTGGCGGACCAAGACGCCGCTGATCTACCGGGCCACGCCGCAGTGGTTCATCAGCATGGACAAACACCACCTGCGGGCCGACGCGCTGGAGGCCATCAAGGGCGTACGCTGGGTACCGGCCTGGGGACAGAACCGGATCGAGGCCATGTTCGAACAGAGCCCGGACTGGTGCATCTCGCGTCAGCGTACCTGGGGGGTGCCCATCACCCTGTTCGTGCACAAGGAAACCCAGGCCCTGCACCCGGATACTCAGGCCCTGATCGGGAAGGTCGCCGAGCGCATCGAAACCGGCGGCATCGATGCCTGGTACGAGCTGGATGCCCGTGAACTGCTGGGCGACGAAGCCGATCAGTACGAGAAGGTGCTGGACACCCTGGATGTCTGGTTCGACTCCGGTGTAACCCATGACTCGGTATTGAGGGTGCGACCGGAGCTGGGCCAGTTCCCTGCCGACCTGTATCTGGAAGGCTCGGATCAGCACCGGGGCTGGTTCCAGTCCTCCCTGAAGACCTCGATTGCCATGAACGGGGTGGCGCCTTACCGCCAGGTTCTCACCCACGGTTTCACGGTGGATGGCAAGGGCCGCAAGATGTCCAAGTCCCTGGGCAATGTGATCGCGCCCCAGGAAGTGATGAACGAACTGGGGGCCGACATTTTGCGCCTGTGGGTCGCGGCCACCGACTACAGCGGCGAGATGACCGTATCCAAGGACATCCTGCGCCAGACCGCGGATGGCTACCGGCGCATTCGCAATACCGCCCGCTTCCTGCTCAGCAACCTCAACGGTTTTGATCCGGAACAGCACATGGTGGCGCCGGAGGCAATGATCGCTCTGGATCGGTGGATCGTTGATCGGACCCTCCAGCTGCAGGAGGAACTGACGGAGGACTATGGTAACTACGCTTTCCTGCGGATTTACCAGAAGATCTACAACTTCTGCGAGGCCACCCTGGGCGGCTTCTACCTCGACATCATCAAGGACCGGCAGTACACCACCCGGGCGGACAGCCTGGCCCGCCGTTCCTGTCAGACCGCCATGTATCACGTCATCGAGGCGCTGGTACGCTGGATCGCTCCGATCCTCAGCTTCACCGCCGATGAAATCTGGCAACACATGCCCGGTTCCCGGGGCGAAACCGTGTTCTATGAAACTTGGTACGAGGGGCTTGTAGCCCTGCCGGATGATGCCGAAATGGGGCGCGATGATTGGCGTGATATCCAGAAAGTCAAGGAAGCGGTCAACAAGTGCCTGGAAGACGCCCGCGGCCGGGGGGAGGTCAAGGGCTCTCTGAGTGCCGAGGTCACCTTGTACTGCGAGGGCGAGCTGGCGGCGCGCCTGCAGCGCCTCGGTGACGAGCTGCGTTTCGTGTTGATCACCTCCGAGGCGACCGTGCGCCCGGTTGCCGAAGCCGAGGGCGCGGAGCAGACCGCGGTTGAGGGGCTGCTGGTCAAGGTGGTGCCGACCCGCCATGCCAAGTGCGAGCGTTGCTGGCACCATCGGGAGGATGTTGGGCATCACCAGCGCTACCCGGACCTGTGCGGTCGTTGCGTCAGCAACGTTGAAGGCCCGGGCGAACAGCGCGTGTTTGCCTGATGGACCGGACTATGACGGACAAAACGGTGGGCACCCAGCTGAAGTGGCTTTGGCTGGCGGTGCTGGTGCTGGCCATCGACCTTGGCACCAAGGCGCTGGCCAGCACCCTGCTGGTGTACGGGCAGCCGGTGCCGGTGATGCCCATGTTCAACCTCACGCTGCTACACAACACAGGGGCGGCTTTTAGCTTTCTGGCCGAGGCTGCTGGCTGGCAGCGCTGGTTTTTCGTCGTTCTGGCACTTCTGGTCAGCGTCTTTCTGATCGGGTGGCTACGGCGGCTGAAGCCCCGCGAGACCTGGACGGCCATTGCCATCGCCCTGATTCTCGGGGGCGCTCTGGGTAATGTTCATGATCGCGTCATGCATGGCTATGTTGTGGACTTTTTGCACTTTTACTGGCGTGACTGGCATTTCCCGGCCTTCAACCTGGCCGATACCGCCATCACGCTGGGCGCGGCCATGATGATTCTTGATGTTTTTCGCAAGCCCGCCCCGGGCGGGAATGCCAACAGGAGTGACAAACCCTCATGAACGACCTGCCGGTAGATAAGGGAACCCGCGTAACCCTGCATTTTGCTTTGCGGATCCAGGGGGGTGAAGTGGTGGACTCCACGTTCGACAAGGACGCGCCCAGTCTGGAAATCGGTGACGGCAACCTGCCGGAGAACTTTGAAGCCTACCTGATGGGCATGAAGGCCGGCGACCGCAAGACCGTGGTGGTTCCGCCGGAGAAAGGCTTCGGCCAGCACAATCCCAGCAATATTCAAACCTTCAAGCGACACGATTTCAGTGCTGATATGGTGCTTGAGCCCGGTGTCGTGGTCTCGTTCGCCGATGCCCGGCAGCAGGAGCTTCCGGGCGTGGTGACCCGGGTCGAGGGGGACGAGGTGGACGTGGACTTCAATCACCCGCTGGCGGGGCGTACACTGGAGTTCGAAGTGGCAATCCTGGACGTTGAACCCGTTGGAACGGCGCACTGACTATGCAAATTCGACTCGCTAACCCCCGTGGCTTCTGTGCCGGCGTGGACCGTGCCATCGAAATCGTCAACCGGGCCCTGGATGTGTTTGGCGCGCCGATCTATGTGCGCCATGAAGTGGTCCACAACAAGTTCGTGGTGGACAATCTGCGCCGACGGGGGGCCGTTTTTGTCGACGAGCTCGACGAGGTGCCGGACGGCACCCTGGTGATTTTCAGCGCCCATGGTGTCTCTCAGGCGGTCAAGCAGGAAGCCGCGCGGCGGGGGCTCAAGGTGTTTGATGCCACCTGTCCCCTGGTGACCAAGGTGCACATGGAAGTGATGCGCTACAGCCGCGAGGGGCGTGAGTGCATCCTGATCGGTCACCATGGTCACCCTGAGGTGGAAGGGACCATGGGCCAGTACGATCGCAGCCAGGGGGGGGAGATTTACCTGGTGGAGAACGAGGATGACGTGGCCCGGTTGCAGGTGAGGGACCCCAGCCGCCTGTCTTATGTAACCCAGACCACGCTATCGATGGATGATACCGCCCGTGTCATCGACGCCCTTCGGGCCCGCTTCCCCCGGATCAAAGGGCCGCGCAAAGACGACATCTGTTACGCCACCCAGAACCGTCAGGATGCCGTCAAGCAGCTGGCCGGTGACTGCGACCTGATGCTGGTGGTAGGGTCGCCCAACAGCTCCAACTCCAACCGCCTGCGTGAGCTGGCCGAACGGATGGGCACACCGGCCTACCTGATCGACGAGGCCGCCCAGATCGACCCGGCATGGCTCGAAGGGACGCAGGTTGTCGGTGTCACCGCCGGTGCCTCCGCGCCTGAAGTTCTGGTCAACGAGGTGGTGGCTCGCCTGCGCGAACTCGGTGGCGAGGAGCCGCAGGAAGTGTCTGGCCGGGAGGAAAATATCGTTTTCTCCATGCCCAGGGAATTGCGAATTGATGTGGTGAATGTAAGCTGAGCTATACAGGCCAGATCGCCCGGTTATGTGAACTGCTTTCCATTCTGACAATACATCCTGCCGCTTGTCCTGCCTCCGGAACCATTTGTCCGGAAGGAATCGTCGTACGTGTCTGATCTGTTCTAACATTCCCATAACTGAACAGGATGACAACTAACGATGTCTGGCAAATCTGTATCCGGTTTTACGCTTATTGAGCTTCTGGTGCTGATCGCCGTGCTTGCGGTGGTGGCCACCATTGCGGTGCCCGGCTTTTCCCGACTTATTCAAAGCAACCAGCTGACCGTAACCGCGAATGATCTGATTGGTGCTCTTAATCTGGCGCGCTCGGAAGCGATCCGGAGGGGGGGCTCCGTATCCGTCGAACCTATAGGTTCCTTTACGGAGGGCTATCAGATCACTGATGCTGATGGCAATACCCTGAACAGTTTTGACGGAGCCAGGGGTGATTTTTTTATCGCTCTCAGCCAGGGCAACAATCCCAGGTTTTCGGCAACCGGCATGCTGCGGGGATCCAATGCGGCGGAGTTTGTTGTCTGCCGGGTTTCCGGTGAGGACGGGGTTGAAATTTCGATTACAGCAGGCGGGCAGATTCGCTCGGAGCGGATCACATGTCCCTAGTACAAGGTGCAGTCGTATGACAGGCAGGAACAGGCAGAAGTTCTATCAGGCCGGCTTCACAATGATCGAGGTTCTTGTTGCGGTGCTTGTGCTCGCTATCGGGCTTCTCGGAGTGGCCGGTGTTCAGCTCGTGTCCATGCAGCAGACAACCAACTCTGCTCTCAAGTCGGAGGCGACCATGTATGTCCAGAGTGTCGCGGAAAGGCTGCGTTCAAATGGTGGGGATAATCTTTCTGCCACTGACAAGGCGGCACTGGAAGCGATGATATCGGCGGATCTTGGTGCAGAAGCTGAGCTTGATGTGGATGTTAACGGAGATGAAGCTACGATCGAACTTACCTGGGATGAGCGAGATCCGTTTGCAGACGATGGAATGAGTCAGCAGTCACTGACCCTGAATGTGAGGTTGTAGTCATGCGTGTTGACTCAAGGTTGCCTGGAATGAGGGTTCAGTCAGGGTTGTCCCTGGTTGAACTGATGATTGCGTTGTTGCTGGGGACGCTCCTTAGTATCGGCCTGGTTCAAGTCTTTACTTCCAATAGTCAGTCATTTCGAACAAACGAGGCTTCAGCTAGAGCGCAGGAGTCTGGCCGGATTGCCATGGATATCCTGGCTCGCGCTCTACGCAATTCCGGTTTTTTTGGGTGCTTCCCGGTGCAGGGTGTGACCAATAATCTGGATGAAACGGACCCTGAGTTTGATCGTGAACTGCATGGTTTTGAGGTTCTCGGCGTTTCGGCTATCGATGATGCGTCCTACAGTGAGCGCCCTTCAGGATCTATAGCCGGAACTGATTTTTTGCGGGTTACCGCTGTACGCCGCCCGGGTGAAACCATCAGGCTTGCAGCTGATGTAAGTGACACAACGGATATCCGTCTGACAGATGCCGGTAACCTGCAGGCGGGTGACTTTCTGTATCTGTCCAATTGTGAGCGGGGCGACATATTCCAGATTTCCA
This sequence comes from Marinobacter lutaoensis, assembly GCF_001981305.1. Classification (GTDB taxonomy): domain Bacteria; phylum Pseudomonadota; class Gammaproteobacteria; order Pseudomonadales; family Oleiphilaceae; genus Marinobacter; species Marinobacter lutaoensis. Next base: position 140,408 of record NZ_MSCW01000003.1, read on the forward strand.
GCCTGGCAACGGTGGGCAGTGAGGTGAAGGTAACGGCGGATAACGCCAATGGCAGCTCCGGAAATCCCGGGAATGACCTGTCAGCCAATGCACCGGCTGCCTGTACAGCTGCAGGCTCCTGTCTGAGCGGCAGCTATGATACGGGTACGGAAATCTTCCAGCCCTACAGTGAAATTTATTACATCGGTAATTCGGCAGATGGCGGCCGTTCCCTGTTCCTGCGGCAGGCAGACGGCACGGCTGTGGAACTTGTAGCCGGTGTTGAGGATATGGCGGTCCGCTTTGGTGAGGGGACGACTGCAACGGGGGTACAGAGCTGGAGCGAGTCTGATGCAGTTACAGACTGGGATGACGTGCTGGCTGTGGAGGTCAGCCTGCTGGTCGCAGCTCCGAACGATAATGTCCTGGATGGTCCCCAGTCCTATTGTTTCCCGGGCTGGGAGGACTGTGAAGCAGACCCCAGTAAGCTGACAGTGGCTGCCGACGAGCGTATGTACCGGGTATACACCTTTACTTCTGCGATCAGAAATCCGTTTTAGGAGGGGGCATGATCAGAAAACCGACCGATCGTCAGAAGGGGGCTGTGCTTCTGCTTTCCCTGGTAATCCTGCTGGTCCTGACACTGCTCGCTGTATCTGGTATGCAGGGGAGCATCATGCAGGAACGCATGGCAACAGCCCAGCGGGACGGTGTTCAGGCACTGGAAATTGCCGAGACAGCTCTGGCCGAGGCGGAATCGATACTGGATGGGCTTTCGGATCTGTCTGCGTTTGGTTCAACCAACGGTTTTTATGATGGTACGGACCCTGATGTAACCGTACCCTCACCCTTTGATAGCAGCACCTGGTCCGATTCTGATAATTATGTGAAGGGTACAAAGATTAATGGTGTCGAGCCAGCCTTTATCTTCGAGTACAAGGGCAAGGTAACCCTGGACTCGGAAGGTGAACTGCCGCGCGATATGAGTCAGTACAGCTCAAGCGAAACGTCTGATTTCGATTACGCGCGAATTCTGGTCCGGACAACAGGTCCGTCCGGACTGAGCGCCAGAATTCTGGAAGGCTTTTACGTATTTCAGCCCGGTGGGCTAGGAGGAGGGAATCCATGAGATCGTTCAGACCAAGAATCATACTGGCCGTACTGGCACTGATTGTGCCGGTTGCTGGTTATCCCGATCGCCCGGATTTTGCTCAGGAGCCCTTGTTTATCGGCAGTTCCGTGGCGCCGAATCTGATGTTTATTCTGGATGACTCCGGATCCATGGGGTGGGAGTTTATGCCGGATGATTTGAATAGGTATCATGGCATCGGCTGGAACGGTGTTGGATATCGTTATTATTATTCGTCCTATGTCAATAAAATATGGTACAACCCAGACGTAAACTATCTTCCCCCCTGGAAGTCGGATGGTTCCGGTCGTTACCCTGACTCTTTATATACCTCGGCGCCGGAGAATGGCTATAATTCTTCAAGTCAGAAACGAGATCTTAGTAATAATTTTCGTACAAATAATTACACTATAACAAGTGGTGGTTTTTACTTCGAGTTTAATGGGCAGCCTGGTTGTGATGAAAATCCAAGGCAAAACAAATGTTATGATTATGTTTCTGTAAATGATTTGTCCGAGGAAGAGCAGATAAATTTTGCCAACTGGTATTCGTACTATAATACCCGGATGAAAGCCGCGCGGGCAGGTATAAGCTCTGCCTTTTATGATCTGCCCACCAGTTTCCGGCTTGGCTGGGGACGGATCAATCGCGGAAGTCACTCTGTTGATGGTGCAGATGACATCCAGGCTGTTGAAGAAGGTGTCAGAGAATATACCAATGACTGGCGACAGGAGTTTCTGGAATGGCTTTATGATGCTCCCGCCAGTGGCGGCACACCCCTGCGCCGGGCACTGGAAGGTGCCGGAAAATATTATGAGAAAAGCGAGAGGGCCTGGTCTGATAATCCCGGTAGCCGGGTCAGTGATACCAATCCGGTCCGTGAGTGCCGGCAGGCCTACACCATCCTGATGTCCGACGGTTACTACAATGGAAGCAGCCCCGATAACTCGCTCAAAAAGGCGGATGACAAAAATGGCGACCAGATTACCAATAACAGGGGAGATTCTTACCGGTATACGCCGGTTGATCCATTCAAGGATGGATATGATGGGACATCCTTGGCTGATGTGGCCATGTATTACTGGAAAACGGACCTGCGTTCGGATATTGACAACTATGTACCCACTTCGGATTCGGATCCTGCCTTCTGGCAACATATGGTGACCTATACTGTAGGGCTTGGGGTGGCCGGAACCATTGATCCGGATGATGCCTTTGCAGCTATAGATAATGAAACCGCTATTAGCTGGTGGGGTGGTGACAGTAATGAAGACAAGATCAATGATATGTTACATGCAGCGGTTAATGGTCGAGGAGGGTTCTTCAGTGCCTCTGATCCCGATACCTTTGCTGCTGAACTGAAGAAGACCGTGGACGAAATTGTAGCTGAAGCCGGTTCTTCCACGGCGGTTGAATTTGATGTGACCTCCTTCCAAGAAGGGGCAATGATGTTTTCCACCCAGTTTGACCCCAATGGCTGGACGGGCGACCTGAAGGCGGTGGAGCTGGAAGGGGCGGACACTCTGGTAGTTCCTGATATTGACGATGCCATTGCTGCCGGTAATGGCTGGTCTGCCCAGGCGCTTCTGGATAACCGGGATCTGACAACAAACGACCGGGTGATTGTGACCTATAACGGGACAGCCGGCACCGGGTTCCGCTGGGATAACCTGGCCAATACCCAGCAGGATGATCTGCGTTATGGGGGAGTCGGCAATACGGTTGCACAGGAACGCCTGGAATATATCCGCGGTGACCGTTCTCTGGAGGGGACCAGTGGCTGGCGCAAGCGGGGCAGCCGGCTTGGCTCCATTGTCAATTCGTCACCGGAATACGTAGGATCGCCGGATGCGATCTGGCCGGATTCCGATCCTTTCGGCACAGCCTCGGAGCGTTATTCGGATTTTGCTGAATCCAGGGAAAACCGGACTCCGGTTATCTATGTGGGATCCAATGACGGCATGCTGCATGGTTTTGATGCCAGCAAATCAGGAGGAGAAGAGGTGCTGGCCTACATCCCCGGGTTTGTCTACAACTGGGGGGAGGATAATGCCGGGCTTCATTTCCTGACAGACCCTGACTATCAGCACCGTTATTATGTGGATCTCTCCATCCGGCAGGCCGATGTTTATACAAAAGGCAAAACAGTCGATGGCAGTGTCACGGGCGGCAGAGACTGGCGCAGTATCATCGTTGGCGGTGGCCGTGCCGGCGCCAAGGGCATCTTCGCTCTGGATGTTGCCGATCCCTCCGAGTTTTCTGAAGCCAATGCCGGGAAGATCGCCTTGTGGGAGTTTACCGGTAGCGATAATCCGAAAATGGGATATGTTATCCAGGCGCCCATTATCGCCATGACCAAATGGGGCGCCTCGGATATCCGCTGGACGGCCTTTGTGGCCAATGGCTATAACTCGGATACGGCTTCTACCGGTTTCTTCATGCTTGATATCGAAGGCGGTATGGATGGCTCTTGGGACAGTGACGACATTCGCTATATCGAGTTCGAATCCGGGGGGAGCGGGCTTTCCCCGTTGCTGGCACTGGATACCACCGGGGACTATCTGGTTGACCGGGTCTATGCCGGCGATCTGGATGGTAATCTTTGGGTCGCCAGAGTAGATTCGTCTGGCGACTGGGCTTCGGCCTACACTTCCGGCAGTGTGGCGCAGCCCCTGTTCACTGCAGCCAGTAATCAGGCCATCACAGCAGCGCCGGTTGCGGCTTCCAATGATGAGGTTTCTCGTGCCGGCAATACGCCCAACCTGATGGTGTATTTCGGAACCGGCCAGTATCTGGAGTCGGATGATGTCACGTCCACCGATACACAATCTGTCTATGGTGTCTGGGACCGTGGCAGTTTCGGCCTGACACGTAGTAACCTGCAGGGGCGCACCATTAGTACAGGAATCCTGACCGACTCAGACGGTACCACCGCCGCCGTGCGCTATTCAGACGGAGACGCCATTGATTTTGGTTCGGCCAAGGGCTGGTATGTGGATCTGCCAACGTCGGGTGAGCGGGTCACAACCAGCGCTCAGGTTCGCGGTAATTTTGTTTACATCAATACACTGATTCCTGATCAGGATCCGTGTCTGGGCGGGGGCAGTGGTTGGCTGATGGCCTTTGGCCTTGATGGTCGCACTCCGGAAGACAGGGCTTTTCTGTCATTCGAGGATGAGGTGGCTGGATACTTGGTTAACGGCCTGCCGAATGAGTCCACAATTCTTGGAAATTACCGGGTCACCTCCACCAGCAATACGGATGAGCCGGTGGATACCATGGAATTGCCACCATTAAGCGGTGCGGTAACCGATGCTGGCCGGCGGGGCTGGGTTGAGCTGATTGATGAGTAAACATGGTCCGACCAGCCAGGCAGACAGAACAGGAGGATCACTTGTGAAAGCATTTATTGTGGCGGGAATCTTGATATTTACTCTGGCCGCTGCGCCTGGGTGGGGGCAGGACAGAGGGCCTGTGGCGGACGGAGCCGTTGCTCACAAGACTGAATATACAATTGATGCGATTTATCCGGAGGACTCCCGCATTGTGATTGATGACGGGGAGTACTATGTCACAGGTCCTGTGATGATCAACGGGCAGGAGATCCCCGCCGGCGGTGTCCTGAAGGTGCTGCGGCAGGGGCAGAAGCTTTTCAATATTGTCGCTGAACGGCAGGGTCAGGACGAGGTACTTGTACTGAAAGGGGCGGATATCCTGTGATGATAAGACGCAAGTTTTATCCGGCACTCAGGACCCTGGCCGGATTTACTCTGATTGAACTGATGATTGTGGTAGCCATCATCGGTATTATTGCGGCGATTGCCTACCCCTCCTATCAGGAACATGTGCGGAAAACCCGCCGGGCGACGGCTCAGGCGGATCTGATGGAACTTGCCCAGTGGATGGAGCGGCAGTACGCACCGGATTATTCCTATCTTGACGGTGGCAACCAGCCGGTACTGCCGTTTACGGTTTCGCCACGCAACGGAACTGCATTCTACAATCTGAGTTTTTCCGGCAATGTGACGCAGAATGGGTTCACCCTGCAGGCCGTACCTACCGGTGCCCAGGCAGCTGACCGATGCGGCACCCTGACGCTCAACAGTGCCGGTTCCCGGAGCGCTGCCGAGGCAGACTGCTGGTAGTGTCAACATCTGACATTGTGGCCGTCTGCCCGGTTGGGAATGCCGTCGCCATCAGTGTCTCGAGCCAGCCGGACACGGCCGCCCCGGCTGATGACGAGATGCGCCGAACGGCGGCTGTCGCTATTGTCGGGGCACCAGGTAATATTGCCTAGATCGCTGTAAATCATACCGTCGGCCCGGTACTGGAAGTAACTGCGCGACAGGGAGCTGGCAAAGCGTCGGCCGCTATCCGGGGGCGAAAGAATCCGGATAATGTCCCTGGTGTCGGTGATCTGTCTTCGGTTTTCCGGATCGAAGAATGCATAGAGAGGGTCGTTCCAGTTCCTTCCACACTTTAAATTTGCGCTGACTGGGCAGACAGTAACAATGCGTCCGCTAAGAATGGACTGCTGTCGTGCCAGCACAAAAAAACCGAGTAAGTCGTTCGCTTCCGCCGTTGCCCGGGAGTCGTTTATCAACGTGCTGAAGCTGGGAACCGCTGAAAAAACGAGAATGGATACAATAACCAGGGAAATAATGAGCTCGACAAGTGTCAAGCCCCCTTGGGTAGCACGGTTCATCCTTGAACCTCCATGTTGGTACTTCGTCCTGAAGTCGCATTTATCGTGAGTGAAGTGGGCGCTCCCGCCCACTGAAAAAGCAGTTTAGACTAACCTCATTCCGTTACCCAGTCACTCCATTCCCAACTTCTTCAACCGATACCGTAACGCCCGAAAACTGATTCCCAGGCGCTTGGCTGCTGCGGTCTTGTTCCAGCGAGTGGCCTCCAGGGCCCTTTCGATGGCTTGGCGTTCGATGGACTCGAGGTAGTTTTCCAGGTCGATTTCGCCGTCAGGCAAGGACGACGGGGGGGCAGGGAGAGGGTTGCCGGTACCGGCTGTCCCGGCCATGGCGTCCTGGGCACCGTTGCCCAGGTGTAGGTCCTTGGCGCTGATCCGGTCGTTGTCACACAGAGTGAAGGCACGCTCAAGGATGTTCTCAAGCTCCCGCACATTGCCGGGGAAGTCGTAGGCTTTCAGCCGTTCGACGGCGTCGGGGGTCAGGCTCGCCGGAGGGCACTCGTACTCATCCGCAATCCGTTGCAGGATGTGCTCCGCCAGAATCTCGATATCCTCCGGTCGTTCCCTGAGCGGGGGCACCGCCAGTTCGATCACGTTGATACGGTAGAACAGGTCCTGCCGGAAGCCGCCTTCCTGTACCAGTTTGGGGAGGTTTTTGTGGGTGGCACTCAACACCCGGATATCCACTGGAATTTCCCGGGTGTCGCCCACAGGCCGCACGGCTTTTTCCTGGATGGCCCGAAGCAGCTTCACCTGCATTGCCAGGGGCAGGTCTGCCACTTCGTCCAGAAACAGGGTGCCGCCATCCGCCGAGCGGAACAGCCCGTCCTTGTTTTCAACCGCGCCGGTGAAACTGCCTTTCTTGTGCCCGAAAAACTCGCTCTCCATGAGCTCAGAAGGAATGGCGCCGCAGTTGACGGCGACGAAGGGGCCGTCTCGTCTCGGGCCCTGCAAGTGGATCATTCGGGCCACCAGCTCTTTGCCACTGCCGGACTCGCCACAGATAAACACCGGCGCCTGGCTGCGTGCCAGTTTTCGGGTTTGCGCCCTGAGCTTTCGGATCTGGGGGGATTGGCCCAGTAACAGGCCCGGTTCGTCCTGTTCCGCACTGGCCTGGGGGCCAGGCTCGGAGAGTTTGAGGGCGCTGTTGACGAGTTCCCGGAGGCGAGCCAGCTCCACGGGCTTGGAGACGAAATCAAAGGCTCCGGCTTTCAGTGCCTCGATGGCGGTTTCCATGCTGCCATAGGCGGTGATGACGGCGACCGGTGTTGCAGGCGCATGCTGCTGGATCCAGTGGACCAGGTCGATGCCGCAGCCATCGGGTAGGTTCATATCGGTGAGACACAACTGTGGCTGATGTGCCGACAGAAGCTGGCGGGCTGTGGTCAGGTCGGGGGCGGTCAGGGTTGCGACGCCCATCCGGGCGAGGGTGATTTCGAGCAGGTCCCGGATATCGGGCTCGTCGTCAACAATCAGTACGGTATGGCTGGTCATTGTCGTGTGTCGGTTCCGTGTCGTGTCCGGATATTCGGTCCTTCCGCTGGGGACAACTCAGATCAGTCGACCGGGGTGGGCGAACGTCATGCGGAAGCAGCAGCCAGGCTGATCGTCTTCCACCAGGGCCAAGTGAGCTTGGTTAGCCTCGCACAGTTCCCTGGCAAGATAAAGCCCGAGCCCGGTACCGCTTTTGTCGGTGGTGAAGAAGGGTTCGAACACGGCACCGCGGTGCTCCGGCGCAATGCCCGGCCCAAAGTCACGCACCTCCACGAACGCTCTTTCCCTGTTCGCCATGGGGCCGGCCCGAAGCCGTACCCTGCGGGTCCCCGTTTGCTGCTCACTGTAGCGCAGGCCGTTGTCGCAGAGATTGACCAAGACCTGCTCGATCTGGCTTTTGTCGAACCGGGCCGGAGGCGTGTTGGGATCGATGTCCAGTTCGATGAAGGCGGGGGGCGAGTGGGTGGCGTCAGCCTGTAGGAAATCCCGGCGAAATTCCGGCAGCCATTGGCTGATGTCCACCAGTTCCGGGTCCGCGGCCCTGCGCCGGGATAGATCCAGAACGTTTTCGATGATGCCGTTGACCCGTTTTGAGTGGCGCCGGATGATGTCCAGCATGCGCCGATCCCCTGCTGCCAGGCTGGGCGACTCCTCCAACAGCTGGGCTGCGTGGCTGATAGCGCCCAGGGGGTTGCGGATTTCATGGGCGATGCCGGCAGTCAGTCGTCCCAGGGAGGCCAGTTTCATTTGCTGGGCCTGCTGGGTGACTTTGCTCATGTCCTCGATGAATACTAGAATCTGGTCGCCCCGTTCCCGGTCCAGCTGGGTAAAATTGGCCTGCAACAGCGGGGAGGCGGGGTTAGGCTGGAATGGCGAGACCCGGCGCCGCGGATCCTTCAGCCAGGCGTCCAGCCCCTGTCGCAGTGCCGGTGGCAGGGTGCGCGGGTGGTGCAGGGGCGATGCCGTCGTCTCGGTGCCGGAGCCGAACAGCAGTTCCTCCGCCGCAGCGTTGACGAGCCGGATTTGCCCGAAGCGGTCCAGAACCAGGATGCCGGTGCGCATGCGCTGGATGATCTGCTGGTTGATGCGCTCCAGTTCGGCAATGCTCCGGGCTCGACTTGACGCCAGGGCCTCGCTTCGGATCATGCGCCGGGAAATGTTCTGCAGCAGGAAGGCCGTGGCGAAATAGAGAATGCCCAGGGAGCCGGCGCGTACGATGTTGTCGGCGTTCTCGTTCAATGCCAGAATCGCCCAGCCGGCGATACCAAGGGAGCAGATCGCCGCCAGGGCAGCGTAGAAGGTGCCCATGCGACTGGGGGTCAGGATGTTGCCCGCCGCCACCGAGATGATCACGAGGTTGGCCAAGCCATTGGTGATGCCGGTGCTGGACAGCAGCAGGCCATGCATGATCAGGATGTCCAGTAGGATTGACAGGGTGATGTGACGTTGGCCGGGACGAAAGCCGGCCACCAACACCAGTCCAATGAAGGCATTGAGCGCCAGATAAGAAACGACGCCGGCCTGGTAGTAGTCGTGCCAGCGGAAGCGGGTATCGAAGGTAACCGGCTCGATCAGAAGCAGCCCCACCAGCATCAGGCTCACCACCAAACGATAGTGGTTGTAAATGCGAAACAGCTTGATCTGCTGTTCGTTGCTTGCGCGCGTTTCCGCGTAGGTCGGGGTGTCGGTCATGTTGCCGGTTGTCATGGGTCTCGTTGTTTTGGCTGCCGGGGCGTGGGAGCGAATCGGCGGCTCCCTAGGGAATCCTGAGCTTCGCGGGGTTATAATAGCGTTTTCGTGGCAACAAGTTACAGGAGCCGATCTATGTCCGGAAGTCGCCCCGCGTTCCCAGCGTCCGCCCAACGGTTGAAGGTTGTGATGGCGCAGCTCGATTTTCTGGTGGGGGACATCCCGGGCAATACCGACAAGGTGATCGAAGCCGCTCACCGGGCGTGGCGGGATCACCAGGCCGATGTGGTGGTGTTTCCGGAACTGTGCCTTACCGGGTATCCGCCGGAAGACCTGCTGCTCCGGCCCAGTCTGGATCTGCGAGTCCAGGAAGCGCTTGAGCGGTTGCAGGGCGCCGGGTTGGAGCCGACCCTGATTATTGGCGTTCCGTTGCGGGACGGCGGGCTGCTGTACAATGCCGCGGTCGTGCTGGAGCGTGGCGTGATCACCGGACGCTATTTCAAGCGTTTCCCCCCGAACTATCAGGTTTTTGACGAAAAACGCTATTTCGCTGAGGGGCGGGATACCTTCCTGACGACGATCCGGGGGATTCCGGTAGGGATCACCGTGTGTGAGGACATCTGGAAGGACGGTCCGGTGGAGGACTGCGCCGCCGCCGGCGCCCGGTTGCTCCTGAACCTCAATGCCTCACCCTACGACACCGACAAGCAGGCACGTCGAAAGGCCTTGCTGGAGCGCAAGTCCCGGGAGAATGCGATCAGCATCGTGTACGTCAACTTGGTCGGCGGCCAGGACGAACTGGTGTTTGACGGTGGCTCCATGGTGTATGACCACTCCGGCGCCCTCAGGGTGGAAGCGCCCCAGTTCCGGGAGGACCTCTATCCGGTGGAGTTCCTGTGCGAGCATCACTGCCAGCCGATTTCCCAGCCGCTGCCGGAGCCTCTGTCTCTGGAGGCGGGCGTTTACCAGGCCCTGGTGACCGGGGTGAGGGACTACGTCAACAAGAACGGTTTCCGGTCCGTGGTCCTGGGGTTGTCGGGGGGCATCGACTCGGCGGTAACGCTGGCGGTGGCCGTCGATGCCTTGGGCAAGGAGCGGGTCCGGGCCGTAATGATGCCGTTCCGCTATACCTCCAGTATGAGCCTCGAGGACGCGGAGGCCGAAGCCCGGGCTCTGGGGGTACAGTACGATGTGTTCTCCATTGAGCCCATGTACGATGCCTTCATGGCCACTCTGGCCGAACCGTTTCAGGGCACCACGCCGGACACCACGGAAGAGAACCTGCAGGCCCGCCTGCGCGGTGTGTTGCTGATGTCGCTGTCCAACAAATTCGGTTCGCTGGTGCTGACGACCGGTAACAAGAGTGAGATGGCCGTGGGCTATTCCACGCTCTATGGCGACATGGCGGGGGGCTTTGATGTCCTCAAGGATGTTCCCAAAACGCTGGTGTTTCGCTTGGCCCGCTACCGCAATACCCTGTCGCCGGTGATCCCCGAGCGGGTCATCACCCGGCCGCCGTCGGCGGAGCTGGCGCCAGGCCAGAAGGACGAGGACAGTCTGCCCAGCTATGACATTCTGGATCAGATTCTGAATCTGTACGTGGAGCGCGACTTCAGTGCCGAGGCCATCATCGCCGAAGGCTTCGAGCGCAAGGATGTGGAGCGGGTCATTCGCCTGGTGGACGTCAACGAATATAAGCGTCGACAGGCCCCGATCGGGGTGCGCATCACCGAGCGGGGATTTGGCAAGGATCGCCGCTATCCCATCACCAATGGCTGGAAAAGCGGCAAGTGACCGGGCCGGCTCACTCGTCGCCGATCAGGCCGAAGGTCACGACGTTGGCCAGTGACCGGTTTTCCCGCTTCAGGATATCCGCCTTGAACTCGCCCCTGTCATCGAACGCCTCGCTGTTGGGGAAGTTCTCCCGCAGCAGTGCTACGGCATCCCGATACCCCTTTTTTAGGTCGAGGAAACGATACGTCTCGGCCATGATCACAAGCGCTTCCTCGACCGCCGGAGAAGTCGGGTAGTTTTCCAGCACGTAGCGGGCCCGGTTGTTGGCCGCCAGATAGGCCTGTCGCTTGATGTAGTACCGGGCCGCGTGCAGTTCCAGTTCAGCCATTCGGTTGCGAATGGCGAGCATGCGCTGACGGGCATCTGCGGCGTAGTCACTGTCCGGATACCGGCTCAGCAGCTCGGAAAAATCCCGGAAGGCTTGGAGCTGTTCGCCAGGGTTGCGGGCCGAGATGTCAACCGGGAAGTAGCGGGCGGCCAGTCCTACGTCCAGGTTGTACGAGGCCAGCCCCCGCATGTACAGCGCGTAGTCTGCGTGTTCGCTTTGTGGGTTCAGGCGCAGGAAGCGGTCGGCGGCGGCGCGGGCGCCTTCCAGGTCCAGGTTCTGGTAGCGGGCGAAAATCAGGTCCAGCTGGGCCTGCTCGGCATAACGGCCAAACGGGTAATAGGTTTCCAGTGCATCCAGATTCTGCTCGGCCTCGTTGAAATTGCCGGCGTTCATGGCGCGACGGGCATTTTCATAATATGTCTGTTCCGGCAGCACCTCCTCTTGTCTGGGGTGGTTGGCGCAGGCGCTGATCATGGCCACCAGGGTGGATAGCAGCAGCAAACGAACAACTGATCTCATGCCGGAATCCCGTATAATGTCGAGTAATGTGCAAAGAGCCGACATTGTAGCGGGGATGATCCTCCATGTGCAGTGTCTGGTCTTCGGCAGTCGCAGATTCTCTCCGAAATGTAATCACTGGCCGTGGGGGCTCGATGTCCACCGATAACCGCATTACCGCCCGTTTCGTCGTTCCCGCCGAGCTCAGCGACCGTCGTCTGGACCAGGCGGTGGCCCAGCTGATGCCGGAGCACTCCCGCTCGCGCCTGCAAACCTGGATCAGGGCGGGGGCCCTGACAGTGAACGGCGAGTCCCGCAAGCCCCGTGACAAGGTGATGCTGGACGACGTCATCGCACTGAATGCAGAGCCTGAAGTCCAGGTGAGCTGGACGGCGGAAGACATCCGGCTCGACATCGTTTATGAGGATGAACACCTGCTGGTGATCAACAAGCCGGCGGGGCTGGTGGTGCATCCGGCCGCCGGCCATGCCGAGGGTACTCTAGTGAACGCCGTCCTCAACCATGCCCCTGAAGTGGAGAACCTGCCCCGGGCCGGGATTGTACACCGGCTCGACAAGGACACCTCGGGCATCATGGTGGTCGCCCGCAGTCTGGTGGCGCATACCTCTCTGGTGGAGCAACTGCAAACCCGGACCATGGGGCGGGAGTATGACGCGGTGGTGGTGGGTAGCCTCACCGGTGGCGCCACCGTGGACGCGCCCATCGGGCGCCACCCCCGTGAGCGCAAGAAGATGGCTGTGGTTGCCGCCGGCAAGCCGGCTGTGACCCATTACCGGCTGGTTGAGCGTTTCGCCGCTCATACCCACATCCGCTGCCGCCTGGAAAGTGGCCGGACTCACCAGATCCGCGTGCACATGGCGTACATCAAACACCCGCTGGTTGGGGATCCGCTCTATGGGGGGCGTATGCGGTTACCCAAGGGCGCCACGCCGGAGCTGCGGGACCTGCTGGCGGGGTTTGGCCGGCAGGCATTGCATGCCCGGCAACTGACGCTGGAGCACCCCGAAACGGGCGAGCGGCTAAGCTGGGAAGTGCCGCTGCCCGCCGATATGGTGGCCCTGATCGAGGGGCTGAGGGCGCATGCCCGGGAACGGGAGCTCCATGATTTCTGAACGCGATCTGGTGACACCGGACTGGCCGGCGCCGGCCGGTGTTCGGGCCCTGTGCACGACACGTCAGGGTGGGGTCAGTCAGCCTCCCTGGAACAGCCTGAACCTGGGCGGGCACGTGGGGGATCGGCCGGAGGATGTGGTGGAAAACCGGCGTCGGCTGGCGGCAGTGACCGGGCTGCCAACCGCTCGGCTGGTTTGGCTGAACCAAGTCCATGGCATCGATGTGGTGGCTCTGACGGCCGCTTCCGCCGGGACGCTGGTGACCGCCGACGCCTGCTGGACCCGTGAGCGGGGCATGGCCTGTGCCATTCTTACCGCGGACTGTTTGCCGGTTCTGCTCTGTGATCAGGCGGGGCAGGTGGTAGGGGCTGCGCACGCGGGCTGGCGCAGCCTGTGTGCCGGGGTCCTGGAGCGGTTGGTAACCGCAATGCCGGTGCCGGCGGGGGATGTGCTGGCCTGGTTGGGGCCGGCCATTGGCCCGCAGCGGTTCGAAGTCGGGCCGGAGGTGCGTGCCGAGTTTCTCGCGCGGGACCCGCAGGCCGCCCGGGCCTTTGTCCCATCGAGCCACCGGCCGGGCCACTACCTGGCCGACCTGTATGGGTTGGCTCGCCAGCGCTTGGCCCAAGCGGGTGTTGGCCGGGTGTTTGGGGGTGGTCTGTGCACGCTGTCCGACTCCGAGCGGTTCTTTTCCTATCGTCGGGATGGCCAGACCGGCCGTATGGCCTCGCTGATCTGGCTGACCTGAGTGTGGCGTCGGCAGCCGGCGCACCCCTTCGACAACATGACAACCGTCAATTTTCTGACGAAATGCCCGCCCTTTTGCTTGAAGTCCCCCCGCCCGCCCCTACATTTAGTGTCAAAGCCAACGGGATATGAACGATCCAGCCGTTCGGATCGCAGGGTATCCGTGAACCAGATTGGGGACACTGTATGAGAATCGACAAATTGACCAGCAAACTGCAGACCGCGCTGGCGGATGCGCAGTCGCTGGCGGTGGGCAAGGATCACAACTTCATCGAACCGCTTCACTTGATGATGGCCTTGCTGGATCAGGAAGGTAGCGCCATCAAGCCGCTGCTGAAACAGGCGGGGGCGGAACCGGGGCGGGTGCGTCAGGCGGTGGCCCGGGAAATTGAGAACCTGCCGGAAGTCAAAGGGTCGGCCGGGGATGTGTCCATGTCCAACGACATGGGGCGTCTGTTCAACATCGCCGACAAGCTGGCCCAGCAACGCAAGGACCAGTTCATTTCCAGTGAGCTGATCCTGCTGGCAGCCCTGGAAGATCGAGGCACCCTGGGTCGGGTGCTGCGGGAGCAGGGCGTTGACAAGGCTGCCCTGACCCGGGCCATTGACGACATCCGGGGCGGTGAACCGGTGTCTGATGCCAGTGCCGAGGAAAACCGCCAAGCGCTGTCTAAGTACACCATCGACCTGACCGAGCGGGCCGCGGCCGGCAAACTGGACCCGGTGATTGGCCGGGACGACGAGATCCGTCGAACCATCCAGGTGCTGCAACGTCGCCGCAAGAACAACCCGGTGCTGATCGGGGAGCCGGGCGTGGGCAAGACCGCCATCGTCGAAGGTCTGGCCCAGCGTATCGTCAATGGTGAAGTACCCGATGGCCTGAAAGACAAGCGGGTATTGTCTCTGGACATGGGGGCCCTGATTGCCGGCGCCAAGTTCCGTGGTGAGTTCGAGGAGCGCCTGAAGGCGGTGCTCAATGAACTGGCTAAACAGGAAGGGCAGGTCATTCTGTTCATCGACGAAATCCATACCATGGTGGGCGCCGGCAAGGCCGAAGGGTCGATGGATGCGGGCAACATGCTCAAGCCGGCGCTGGCCCGGGGGGAGCTGCACTGCGTGGGCGCCACGACGCTGGACGAGTACCGCGAGTACATTGAAAAGGACGCGGCTCTGGAGCGGCGCTTCCAGAAGGTGTTTGTGAACGAGCCGAGCGAGGAAGACACCATTGCCATCCTCCGCGGCCTCAAGGAACGCTACGAGGTGCATCATGGGGTCGAGGTGACCGATGCCGCGATCATCGCCGCGGCCAAGCTGTCGCACCGGTACATCACCGACCGCCAGCTGCCGGACAAAGCCATCGACTTGGTGGATGAGGCGGCCAGCCAGATCCGGATGGAAATGGACTCCAAACCGGAGGCACTGGATCGCCTGGAGCGCCGCCTGATTCAGCTGAAGATTGAGCGCGAGGCGTTGAAGAAAGAGACCGATGCGGCCTCGAAGAAACGGCTGGAGGAACTGAGCGAGGTGATCGCCAAGGTTGAGCGTGAGTACGCCGACCTGGAAGAGGTCTGGAACACCGAAAAAGCGGCACTGCAGGGCTCCCAGAAAATCAAGAGTCAGCTCGAACAGGCTCGGATTGACCTGGAAAATGCCCGCCGTGCCGGTGATCTGGCCAAAATGTCCGAGCTTCAGTACGGCCGCATCCCCGAACTGGAGCGCCAGCTGGACATGGCCAGCCAGGCTGAAATGATGGAAATGAAGCTGCTGCGCAACCGTGTCACCGAGGAGGAAATCGCCGAGGTGGTATCCAAGTGGACGGGCATCCCCGTATCCAAGATGCTGGAGGGCGAGCGCGACAAACTGATGCGCATGGAAGAGGCCCTGCATGCCCGGGTTATTGGCCAGAACGAGGCGGTCGAGGCTGTGGCCAACGCGGTACGCCGCTCCCGGGCCGGCCTCTCTGACCCGAACCGTCCGAACGGCTCGTTCCTGTTCCTTGGCCCGACCGGGGTCGGCAAGACGGAGCTGTGCAAGGCGCTGGCTTCGTTCTTGTTCGACACCGAAGAGGCGATGGTGCGCATCGACATGTCGGAGTTCATGGAGAAGCACTCCGTGGCCCGGCTGATTGGCGCGCCTCCGGGCTATGTCGGCTATGAGGAAGGGGGGTACCTGACCGAGGCAGTGCGGCGCCGGCCATACTCCGTACTGTTGCTGGACGAGGTGGAGAAAGCCCATCCGGACGTGTTCAACATCCTACTACAGGTGCTGGAGGATGGCCGCCTGACCGATGGTCAGGGGCGTACCGTGGACTTCCGTAACACCGTGATCGTGATGACCTCGAACCTGGGTTCCGACATCATCCAGCAAAAGGCGGGCGAGGAGAACTATGAGGCCATGAAGAACGCAGTGATGGAGGTGGTTGGCACCCATTTCCGGCCCGAGTTCATTAACCGGGTCGACGAGGTGGTGGTGTTCCATCCGCTGGCCGAAGATCAGATCCGCGGTATCGCCCGGATCCAGATCGGCTCCCTGAACAAGCGTCTGGCGGATCAGGACATCCGGCTGGAGCTGGACGATGCCGCCATGGAGTTGCTGGCGGAGGTCGGATACGACCCGGTCTACGGTGCCCGTCCGTTGAAGCGGGCGATCCAGCGCAACATCGAGAACCCGCTGGCTCAGAAACTGCTACAGGGCGAGTTCGGGCCGGGGGATACCATCAAGGCGACGGTGAAGGAGCACCAGCTGGTGTTCGAAAAGGCCTGATGGCGGCCAATGTGGAAAGGGCAGTCTGGGAGGACTGCCCTTTTTTGATCAGCGCAGATCGGCGTCCGGGGCCTGAGGACCACAGTTTTCGTCGACAATGCGCTGGTATTTTTCCCGTTCGGTGGCGATTTCCTCCGGCGAGAGGTACCGTGCCTCACCGTTTTCCTCGACCCGGATCCGGGCGTTGCTGTCAATGATGTCCAGATTGGCCCGGGCCATGGCGCAATTGGCCTCGCGCTGCTTACGCATGGCGTCCAGCTGAGCCTGTCGGCGGTCGGAAACCGCTTGTTGTTCCTGCTGTTCCTGCAGGGCTTTCAACTGCTCCTGGGGCGCACTCGGCTGGCTGGGGCTGGCGGCGGAACCGGCTCGTACGCTGATCCGTTCGGCCTGCTGGCCCGTGGGTTGGCGATCACCGAAATGGGTAATGCCGTTCTCGTCGGTCCATTTGTAAACCGAACCGCTGAACGCCAGCCCTGGGGCGGCGATTGCCAACAGGCTCAAAAACATCAGGATTTTTCTGTTCATCGTCCCACTCATCGTTTCCGTGACTTCCGCTCAGGCTCCGCTGACGCTGCGGCCAAGACATGACAGTGCCTATCATGCCACCAATCCGGCCCAATTTCCCTCGTCTGGTTCAAAACTCGACAGCGTCGCTTCCGGAAGTATGGCAGAGCTTTCGGCGATTGTGGCGGATTAACTGCCAGCGCCTATTGACAGGGAGTTTCGCGCTGTCAGAATTGTCGATTGCCTGAAACTGGGGTTAATACGGCAGGCAATCCCGAGCAAGTATCCCCCGTTTATGACCACACTGATCACGCCGGGTCGCGGTGTGTACTGGTTGTTGCATGCATGCAACCGATCGAATGGTCGTCCTCCGCAACCCTCAGGAGGGCGGCCGGCCAGGAGACAACCTCTTTTGAAGGTGTGGAGGAGCAAGCCGGTTCCGCTTCCACAAGAAGCCGGAAAACCGTGAATCCAGGCAACCGGGTTTTCCCGGCTCATTCACTCGTAGAAGAGGGTAGAAAAACGTGGAGTTATTGTCTGGCGCCGATATGCTGATCCGCGCCCTTCAGGATGAGGGCGTCGAGTACATATACGGTTATCCGGGTGGCGCAGCGCTGCACATCTATGACGCGCTGTTCAGGCAGGACAAGGTCAAGCATATTCTGGTGAGGCACGAACAGGCGGCGGTCCACATGGCGGACGGCTATGCCCGGGCCACAGGCAAGCCTGGAACCGTGCTGGTGACCTCGGGCCCTGGAGCCACCAACACCATCACCGGTATTGCCACCGCCTTTATGGATTCCATCCCTATGGTGGTTCTGTGTGGCCAAGTGGCATCCACCCTGATCGGCGAGGATGCCTTTCAGGAAACCGACATGATCGGTGTGTCCCGGCCGGTGGTGAAGCACAACATGAGTGTGCGCCGTCCCCAGGACATCCCCGAAACCATCCGCAAGGCCTATTACATCGCCTCGACCGGCCGTCCCGGCCCCGTCGTGGTGGACATTCCAAAAGACATGACCTCCCCGAACGAGCGGTATGAATACTCATACCCGAAGAAGGTCAAGTTGCGCTCCTACAATCCGGCGGTTCGGGGTCACGCCGGTCAGATCAAAAAAGCGGTGGACATGCTGCTGGCGGCCAAACGTCCGGTGATCTACGCCGGCGGCGGCGTCATCCTGGGCAAGGCATCGGACCAGCTCACCGAGCTGACCCGGAGGCTGGGCTACCCGATCACCAATACCCTGATGGGGATTGGCTGCTACCCGGCCACCGATAAGCAGCATCTGGGCTGGCTTGGCATGCACGGCACCTATGAGGCCAACATGGCCATGCACCATTCCGACCTGATTCTGGCGGTGGGGGCGCGTTTCGATGACCGGGTGACCAATGCCACCGAGAAGTTCTGTCCGGGGGCGAGGATCATTCACATCGACATCGACCCGGCCTCCATCTCCAAGACCGTGGAAGCGGATGTACCGATCGTCGGTCCGGTCGATGCGGTGCTCAAGGAAATGCTGTCACTGGTCAGGGAAAGCAAGGCCCGGCCTGATGCCGAGGCGCTGGCTGCCTGGTGGAAACAGATCGAGGAGTGGCGGGCATTTCATGGCATGCGTTATGAAACCAGCCCGGATGTGATCAAGCCGCAGGAGGTGATCGAGCTGCTCTGGAAACTGACCAACGGAGACGCCTACGTGGCGTCCGACGTCGGCCAGCACCAGATGTTCGCGGCACAGTACTACAAGTTCGACAAGCCCAACCGCTGGATCAACTCCGGTGGTCTGGGCACTATGGGGTTTGGTCTGCCGGCCGCCATGGGCGTCAAGCTGACGCACCCTGACGCGGAGGTCCTGTGCATCACCGGTGAGGGCAGTATCCAGATGAACATTCAGGAACTGTCCACCTGCAAGCAGTACAATCTGCCGGTGAAGATCATCAACCTCAACAACCAAGCCCTGGGCATGGTCAAACAGTGGCAGGACATGAACTACGAGTCCCGGCACTCCCAGTCCTACATGGAGTCCCTGCCGGACTTCATCAAGCTCGCGGAGGCCTATGGCCACGTGGGTATCCGGATTGACCGCAAGGAAGACCTCGAGCCCAAGCTGAGGGAGGCCCTGGCCATGAAGGACCGGCTCGTCTTTGTCGACGTCTACGTGGACCGTTTCGAGCATGTGTACCCGATGCAGGTGGCTCGTGGCGCCATGAAGGATATGTGGCTCAGCAAGACGGAGAGGGTGTGATCATGCGTCGAATCATTTCTGTTTTGCTGGAGAACGAGCCCGGGGCGCTGTCGCGGGTGGTCGGCCTGTTTTCGCAGCGCAATTACAACATCGAGACCCTGACGGTCGCGCCGACGGAAGATGAGACTTTGTCCCGCCTGACCGTGACCACGCGGGGGTCGGACCGGGTCATCGAACAGATCACCAAGCAGCTGAACAAGCTCATTGAGGTGGTCAAACTGGTGGACCTGACCGAGGGCGCCCACATTGAGCGGGAGCTGATGCTGGTCAAGCTGAAAGCAACCGGTTCCCAGCGTGCGGAGATCAAGCGCACAGTGGACATCTTTCGGGGCCAGATCGTCGACGTCACCAGCTCGGTGTACACGGTCCAGCTCACGGGCGACAGCGAGAAGCTGGACGGCTTCATCCAGGCCGTGGGCACATCTGGCGTGCTGGAAGTGGTCCGGACTGGGGTTTCCGGCATTGCCCGTGGCGAGAAGGTGCTCAGCCTCTAACCGCACAACGTAATTTGACAGCAGGGCCTGCGGCCCGACATCCATAAGAGGTTTCTCATGAAAGTTTATTACGATAAGGATTGCGACCTTTCCATCATCCAGGGCAAGAAAGTAGCCATCATCGGCTTCGGCTCGCAAGGGCATGCCCACGCCTGCAACCTGAAAGACTCCGGCGTCGACGTGACCGTTGGGCTGCGCCCTGGCTCCTCCTCCATCGCCAAGGCCGAGGCCTATGGGCTGAAGACCCGTGATGTGCCCTCCGCTGTGGCCCAGGCAGACCTGGTCATGGTGCTGACTCCGGATGAGTTCCAGTCCCAGCTGTACCGGAACGAGATCGAACCGAACCTCAAGGAAGGGGCCACCCTGGCCTTTGCCCACGGCTTCGCGATCCACTACAACCAAATCGTGCCCCGGAAGGACCTGGACGTGATCATGGTCGCGCCCAAGGCGCCGGGCCATACCGTGCGCTCGGAATTCACCAAGGGCGGCGGTATTCCAGATCTGGTGGCGATCTTCCAGGACGCTTCCGGCAACGCCAAGAATGTCGCGCTCTCCTACGCCAGCGCCATCGGCGGCGGCCGCACCGGCATCATCGAGACCACCTTTAAGGATGAGACGGAAACCGACCTGTTCGGTGAGCAAGCGGTGTTGTGCGGTGGTGCGGTGGAGCTGGTCAAGGCCGGTTTCGAAACCCTGGTGGACGCCGGTTACGCGCCTGAAATGGCCTATTTCGAGTGCCTGCACGAACTGAAGCTGATCGTTGACCTGATGTACGAGGGTGGCATTGCCAACATGAACTACTCCATCTCCAACAACGCGGAGTATGGTGAGTATGTGACCGGCCCGGAAATCATCAACGAACAGTCCCGCGAGGCCATGCGCAAGGCGCTCAAGCGGATTCAGAGCGGCGAGTACGCGAAAATGTTCATTGCCGAGGGCAGCCTGAACTATCCTTCCATGACCGCGCGCCGGCGCGAGAATGCCGCGCATCCGATCGAAGTGGTTGGTGAAAAACTGCGTTCGATGATGCCCTGGATCTCCGCGAACAAGATCGTGGATAAGGAAAAGAACTGATCCGGGTTTCCGGCACGGTTTGTACAGCGCGGCCCGGGTGGCCGCGTTTTTCGTTTATACTGCGCCCAACATGCTTTCCGGAGTCATCAGGCAATGAGTGAAGAAAAACATTCGGTGGAAGCGTCCACGGTCAAGTCCCACGCCCAGGAGCCCGAAGTGGACATGGGCGAAGTGGTTGAGGAAGAACTGGTCGGGGGAGCGCCGGTCCGGCGCAAGGGGATTTACCTGTTGCCCAATGCGTTGACCACGGCCTCACTGTTTTCCGGTTTCTACGCCATTGTCGCGGCGGCCAACGGACTGTTTGACAATGCGGCCGTCGCGGTTTTCGTCTCCATGATTCTGGACGGACTGGACGGCCGCGTGGCGCGCATGACCAACACCCAGAGCAAGTTCGGTGAGGAATACGACAGCCTGGCGGACATGGTAGCCTTCGGCGTCGCGCCTGGGCTTGTGGCCTTTTTCTGGTCGCTGAACGGGTTGGGCAAGTTCGGCTGGGCCATCACCTTCATCTACGTGGCGGGCGCCGCGTTGCGCCTAGCCCGGTTCAATACCCAGATTGGATCGGTGGACAAAAAATACTTCGTCGGTCTGCCCAGTCCGTCGGCAGCAGCGTGCGTGGCGGGGCTGGTCTGGTGCTTCCACGCCTTTGACAACGCCGCTTGGCTCACGGCACTGTCGGTGCTGGTGGTCGGGGGCACCGGAGTGCTGATGGTCAGCAACATTTTCTATCGTAGTTTCAAGGACCTGGACCTGCGTGGCCGGGTTCCGTTTGCCGCCATCCTGTTGTTTGTCCTGGTACTGATCGTCATTGCCATCGATCCCGCCACTGTCCTGTTCACTGGGTTCCTGGTCTATGCCCTGTCCGGCCCGGTGCGGGCCCTGTTCCGTCGCAAACCGCGTCGCGCCGCCTAGTCGTCAGCGCCCCGGTTTCCCGCAATTCCCCGGCCTCGCCGGGGAATTTTTTGTGTATTGCCCGGTCAACCATTGCCATGGACACGGACAAAGGCTGGAGACTCCGGATGCTGATCACGACTCGCCCCCCATGGCAGATTCCCTACTCCGAAGTGACACCGGAGCCCGTTTACCTCAGCCGTCGCGCCTTCATGGCGGGCATGGCCGCGTCTGTCGCGGGGGCAGGCTTGCTGCCCGGTCTGGCCACAGCCGCGCCGGTGCCTAGGCCGGGACAGTCACTGCCATCCACCTTTGTGCCCGAATACTCGACCCGGGAAGAACAGACCCCCTACGAAGATGCCACCCGCTACAACAACTTCTATGAGTTCGGAACGGGCAAGGGCGATCCCGCCCGATATGCGGGTGAGATGACGGTGGAGCCTTGGTCCGTCGTGGTGGAGGGGGCGTGTGGCAAGCCTGGCACCTACGCCCTGGAAGACTTGCTGAAACCCGTCGAGTATCAGGAGCGGGTGTATCGGCTGCGATGTGTCGAGGCTTGGTCGATGGTGATTCCCTGGATCGGTGTCCCTCTGGCGGAAGTACTGCGCCGGTTCGAACCGGGCTCGAACGCCAAGTTCGTCGCTTTCGAAACCCTGTACGACCCTGAGCAGATGCGTGGCCAGCGTTCGCTGTTCAGCACCATCGATTGGCCCTACCGGGAGGGGCTGCGCTTGGATGAGGCGATGAATGAGCTCAGTTTCTTGGCGGTGGGGCTTTATGGCAAGACCCTGCCAAACCAGAATGGCGCACCTCTGCGCTTGGTGGTGCCCTGGAAATACGGCTTCAAGAGCATCAAATCGATCGTCAAGATCCGGTTCCAGGAAATGCGTCCGGTGACCACCTGGGAATCGATTGCTCCCAATGAATATGGGTTCTATGCCAATGTGAACCCGGAGGTTGATCACCCACGCTGGAGCCAAAAGCGAGAGCGCCGCCTGCCTTCCGGGCTGTTGTCCCCGCATTGGATCGAAACCCGCAAGTTCAACGGGTATGGCGAGCAGGTCGCCCACTTGTATCGTGGTATGGATCTGAGCAAGTTTTACTGAGGAGCTGGAGGCGCCGAAGGCGATGGCCTTGCCAATACCGCTGTTCAAGGGCGTGGTGTTTGTCCTTGCGTTGTTGCCACTGTCCGGGATTGCCTGGGACCTTTACAGCGCGGGGCTGGGGCCGGATCCGGGCCAAATTATCACCGAACGGCTGGGACTGGCGGCGTTCCAGTGCCTGCTGCTGACCCTGTGCATGACCCCGTTCGCGCGCTGGACAGGGTGGTCCGCGTGGGTGCGCGTCCGTCGGATGCTGGGCTTATTCACGTTTTTCTATGCCTGCCTGCACCTGCTGGCTTTTCTCCAGTTCGTTCTCGGTTGGTCGGATCTTGGGACAACGTTCACCCAGCGTCCCTACATCGTGCTTGGCGCGCTCTCGTTCCTGCTGCTCGCCATGTTGGCTGCGACCTCCTTCCAGATGGCGATGCGGCGACTCGGGCGCCGCTGGAAGCCGTTGCATCGCCTGGTGTACCTGGCGGTGTTGCTGGCTTGGGGGCATTATCTCTGGCAGGCCCGCAGTGATATTACGCCCATGGTGGCGTACGGTATGGTGATGCTGCTGTTGCTGGCGGTCCGGGTTCGGTGGTTCGGTTGGGCGTCCCTGGTGCCCCTGAGGCGCCCGGCAAGAGGCTGATCGATGGTTTTATGGTCAAATTGTGTGTTTTGAAATCAACAACATAGGTGGAAACCGAAGATTTTGAATTTTTTTCCCGCAGGCCGTTGACAGTTTTCCGTGGGGCTGTA
>NZ_MSCW01000004.1 GCF_001981305.1 Marinobacter lutaoensis
ACGCCGAGGCGCTCACGCTGGAACGCATCTGGGTGGCGGAGTAAACGCGCGAGATCATGCAGAATCGCTTACTGAAAAAATCGGGATTCGGACGTTACGGATGCGAAGGAATGGAATCGGGATTCTGTTATGGGTGGCTGTCCTATTCGTGGCCGGCAATAACGCTTGGCGTGTCTACACCTCGGCCGCACCCGTTATGACCGCGTCGGTGTCGTCCGATGGCGCTTACGCCCTCACCGCCCACCGCGACCAGAAGCTGATCCTTTGGAGTCTGGCTCACCAGACACGAGAACCAAAAAAAGCCCCGCCCCCATGTGAGGGGCGCGGGGCCGAAGGTCGCCCGCCGGCTATGAGAAGCGGGCGACGCCCTTGGTACCGATTACCAGCGGGCGGTCAGCGCTACGCGCAGGGTGCGTCCCGGCTCGTTGACGCGGACCGCCTCGGGATTGAAGGGATCGGTGTTGGCCCGGCTGACGTGGGGAGCCCAGGCCTTGTCGAACAGGTTGTCGAGCGCCCAACCGAGGCTGAGGTTGCGCATCAGCGGATGGTTGCCGGACAGATTCAGCACGCCGTAGCCGGCCGAGGGCCCCGCGTCCAGGCCGGACACCGGATCGATCCGCTCCTGGCGGCGCGCTACCTGCCATTCCGCCTGTAGCGTATGACCTTGGGCCTGCCAGGCCAGGGTTTGCACGAACTGCACTGGCGGAATCTGCGGCAGCGCCGTGCCGTCGTCACGATTCTCGCCACGGACCGAGGCCAGCTTGGAGCGGGTGCTCCAGCGCCCGTTGTTCCATTGCAGGGCCGCTTCGACGCCCAGCAGGCGGGCGCTCACACTGCGGTAGCGCACCTGGTCCGAGGGGGTCTGGTCGCGCAGCACGAAGTCATCCACCCGGTCGACCCACAACGCCGGCCGCCACTGCCAGTTTCCGTCCTGTCCGGACAGAGCCAGCTCCAGCTTGTGGTGCTTCTCGGTGTCGAGGCCCGGGTTGCCGACCCAGCCGGTGCCGCGCACGATGTAGCGCTCGGTCACGCCTGGGGAGCGCACGCTGTGGGAGGCGGTCAGCTCCAGCGCCTGACGGTCGGAGAAACGCCAGTCGCCGCTCAGGAAGCCGCTGATGTTGTCGTCCACGGCATCCACGTCCGTCACGCCGTAGACGCTCTGGTACACCGAGGCCGGCGTCATCGGCATCGACGTCGGGTTCATCCGGAAACTGTCCCCGGCGCGGGTGGCGTCCATCTCCACCCGGTCGTAGCGCAGCCCGGCACCGAGGCGAAGGTTGACCCGGATACGGTGGAAGGCTTCCGCGAACAGGCCGACCCGGTCCCGCTCGACCCCGGGCCAAAGTAGCGAGGCCGTGTTGTCGAGGGCCATGCCGTTGTACATGGTGGCGTCCCAGTCGTTGCTTTCCACATCTACGCCCACGGCCAGATCCTTGGTGTAGCCGATGCTCTGGTCCAGGGTCAGCCGGGCGCCCCGGGTGCGGGTCTCGGAAGCGGTCAGCATTTTCATGGTGGCGTCACGCAGGCTGAAGTTGTCCATGACATGGTCGACATCCGCCTGCCAAGCCATCAGGTTCCAGCCGCCGTTGGCCACCGGCGCGCCGAGTTCCAGGCGGTACAGGTCGGTGTCGGTCTTCGGCGCGTCCATCCCGGCGCCGGCGTATTTCACGTCCCGCTCTTCCTGGCGGCTGGCCATGCCCTTGACGTAGAGGCCGCTGTCCGAAGTCCAGGCGCCGTCCAGCCGGCCCTCGGTGTTCTGGTAGGCGCTGCGCACGGTCTCGCCATCGCCGTCCTGGTAATCGTCCGCTTCGTCGTAACCGGCGGCCAGCCGCAGCCAGGCTTCGTCGCTGCCGACGGCGGCACTGCCGTTGACCAGCCAGCCGTCGCCATTGTCGGCGCCGCCGACGGTGAGGTGGCCGGTGCTGGCGCCGTCACCGAAGTCCGGCGCGGCGGTGGTGGCCACCACCTGGCCGCCGGCGATGGCGCCCCAGCGCAGGGTGCGGTTGCTGGTCCGCACCTCCAGCGCCGGCGGCAGGGCGGCACTGAGCCGGCTGGTGGGTGGGTCCATTCGGTTTGGGCAGGCGCCCTCGACCCGGATGCCGTCCAGCAGCACGTCCACCCGTTCCCGGCTCTGGCCCCGCACCACCGGCTCCAGGCCGCGCCCCCCCATCCGTGACAGCGACACCGCCGGATCCGCATCCAGCCGAGACACCGGCTCCGGCGTCAGGGCGGCTTCTGCCAGCCGTGCCGTTTCCGGGGATTGGCCTTCGGTTACCCGAATCAGGGGCGATGAGTCCAGGGTCTGGGCCTGGGCCGGCAGCGCGGCGGCACCGGCGACCATCAGTCCGATCACACGTGCCAGGGGCGTTTGGGTCATGGTTTCAAAGTCCTCGCCAGGGTCAATGCAACTTGGAAAATCGGTGTGGCGGCCATGATAGGGCCTGAACGCGGCGTTGGCTTGGGACACAATGCCGCACCCGAACAGGCCCTTCCATTGCTAGAATGCCGGCATGGAATGGTTGACTCACTCACAAGCCGGCTTTCGCCAGTCCGCCCGCTACCTGCTGTGGATGCGGGTGGCCATCATCGCCATCGCCCTGGTGGCGATGGCGATCGCCGAAACCATGGTGGCCCTACCCTACCGGGGCGAGGCGGTGCTGCTGTGCCTGGCCTACGGCGTGCTCTCGGTCTTGGCGTGGCTGTGGTTCATGCGCCGGCCGCCGGCCGCCCCGGTACCGGTCAGCGCCACCTTTCTGGCCGATCTGGCACTGATCGGCGGCTGGCTGTACCTGACCGGCGGCTACACCAATCCCCTAGTGTCGCTGCTGCTGTTGCCAATCGCGGTGGCCATCATTCTGGTGCCGGTCCGGCACAGCCTGGTGATCACGCTGGCCGGCATAGCCGTCTACACCGCGCTGATGCTCTGGCATGCCCCGATCGGCGCACAGGATCATCACCACGGCAACCTGGCGCAGCTGCACCTGGTGGGCATGTGGGCGACCTTCGCCCTGACCGCCGTGATCCTGCTGCTGGTGGCCGGCACCCTGGCACGGCGGCTGCGCCGCCAGCAGAGCCAGCTGGCGCGGTTTCGTGAGAACCGGCTGCGGGACGAGCAAATCATCGCCCTGGGCCTGTCCGCGGCGGCGGTGGCACACCGCCTGGGCACGCCCCTGAACACCCTGACCCTGTTGCTGGAGGAAGTCCGCGCCCAGCTGACCGCCCCCACCGGGCCAGACCGCGAAGCCGTGCGGGACGATCTGGACACCATGGAGCAGCAGCTGCGACTGTGCAGCGAGCATCTGCAACACCTCACCCGGGCGGCGGTGGAAGCCAAGGGCGCCCGCCGTGAAGTCCTGCCGGTGGCGCACTGGCTGGCGCGCCTGCGCGAGTCCGCCACCCTGCTGTGGCCGTCGGGCCCGATCCAGTGGCGACTGCCGTTTCCGGACACGCCGGTGGCGGTGGACGCCACCCTCGACCAGGCGGTGCTGAACCTGTTGGCGAACGCCCTGACCGCCAGCCCGGCGTGGGTCGGGGTCAGTGCCCGGGACACCGGCGACGGTCGGGTGGAAGTGGTGGTGGAAGATCAGGGGGACGGTCTGGAGGCGGCACTGCAGGGGGCACCGGGGGAGGAGGTGGTGGACTCCCGCAACGGCCTGGGTGTTGGCCTGTTCCTGTCCAACGCCACCATCCAGCGGCTGGGCGGCACCCTCAAGGCCCGCACCACCGGCCAGGGCACCACCATGGTGATCGACCTGCCCCGGGCCAGCGACACAGGAGCGCGAACGTGAGCGATGAGAGCCAGTGGCTGCTGATCGACGACGATGAATCCTTCCTGCGGGTGCTGCAGCGCTCGCTGGGGCGCCAGGGCGTCACCGCCCGGACCGCGAGCACGCCGGAACAAGCCCTGGAGGCCATCCGCCAGCCGGCCATCCGCCGCTGCGTGCTGGACCTGAACCTGGCCGGCGCCAGCGGCCTGCAGCTGTTGCCGGAACTGCGCGCCCGGCGCCCGGACCTGGAGGTGCTGGTGCTGACCGGTTACGGCAGCATCGCCACGGCGGTGGAAGCCATGCGGCGCGGCGCCGTGAACTACCTGTGCAAGCCGGTGACCGTGGCCCAGCTGCTGGCCGGCTTCGAACCCCTGGAAACACCCCCGGCCCTGCGTCCGGAACCACCCTCGGTGGAGGAGATGGAGTGGGAGCACATTCAGCGGGTGCTGAACGAACATCAGGGCAACATTTCCGCCACGGCCCGGGCCCTCAACATGCACCGGCGCACCCTTCAGCGCAAACTCCAGAAACACTCCCGCTGGCGCGGCTGACAATCGCCCGAAAAAATGATCTGGATCAATAAATTGCAATCAGGCGTCCGTGCACCGGCCGGACAGATCCGGTAGCATCGGTGGGCTCTCTGGCCCTCGAATCCCTGCCGGCACGCACGATGCCCGCATGAGTGCTACAGTCACAGAAGATACACAGGGAGGTGCGCTGGCCAGATGCCAGGACAATCAAGGGAGCCGAGCGAGCCACATGCCAAAACCGACGGATGCCGTAGCCCTTCCCCAGGGCATTGAAGCCAAACGTCTGGCCGTGATTGCCACCGCCACGCCCAACCTGGTGCTGCTCCTGGCCGCGGATGGCACCATCGAATGGGTCAATCCCAGCTTCGAAACCCAGTCCGGCTACCCGCTGTCGGAACTCCGGGGCCGCCGCCCCTGCGACAGGCTGTACGGCCCGGACACCGACCGGGACGCCCTGGCCAGAATCCAGCAACACCTGGATCAACGGCTGCCGGTGTCGGAAGACATCCTGCAGTACACCCGCCACGGCACCCCCTACTGGGTCCATGCCGTGTGCCTGCCCATCGGCGAGGCGCAGGGGCTGGCCCCCGGCTATGTCGTCATCCAGAACAACATCTCCGATCGCAAGCACAGCGAGCGCAGCCTGCGCATTGCCGCCAGCGTGTTCGATCGCAGCCACGAGGCGATCGTGATCACCGATCACAACAATCGCATTCTGGACGTCAACCCGGCCTTCTCCCGGATCACCGGCTACCGCCGCGACGAGGTGCTGGGGCTGGATCCGTCCATTCTCAGCTCGGGCCGCCACAGCGCCGCCTACTACCGGTCCATGTGGCAGGCAATCGAGAAGCACGACCATTGGCGCGGCGAAATCTGGAACCGGCGCAAGAACGGCGAGGAGTACGCCGAGCTGCTGTCCATCAGCCGGGTGCACCTGGATGAACCGGGGCAGTTCTACCACGTCGCCGCCTTTTCCGACATCACCGCCCTGAAGAACCACGCACGCGAACTCAACCGCGCCGCCAACTACGACGAACTCACCGGCCTGCCCAACCGCCAGCGGCTGGAAGAGCGCCTGCGCACGGCCCGGCGCCACGCCGAACGGCAGGGCCGGACCCTGTCCGTGTGCTATCTGGACATCGACGGTTTCAAGGCCTTCAACGACCGCATGGGACACGCCCTGGGTGACCAGGTGCTGCGGGTACTGGCCGACCGCCTGAGCCGGACCCTGCGCAGCGGCGACACCGTCGCCCGCATTGCCGGCGACGAGTTCGTGATCCTGCTCCAGAACGACCACGGCGAGGCCGTCTACCAGCGGATTCTGGCCACCATCAACGAGCCCATCGAGATCGGCAGCCAGAGCATCCGCCTGACCGCCAGCCTCGGCATCACCCATTTCCCCGAGGACGGCGCCGAGGTGGAGGGCCTGATCCGGCACGCCGACCAGGCCATGTATTCCGCCAAGGAAAAGGGACGCAACCAGTTCCACATGTTTGACCCCGGTCTGGACGAATGCCGCCGGCAGCGGCGCAACCAGCTGATGGAACTGTCCCGGGCCCTGGAGCACGGCGAGCTCGAACTCTTCTTCCAACCTCAGGTCCGGGTTTCGGACAACGCACTGATCGGGTTCGAGGCCCTGATCCGCTGGCGCCATCCGGAACGCGGCCTGCTGCTACCGCACCAGTTCCTGCCGGCGGTGGCCGACAGCCATCTGGAAACGCCCCTGGGACAGTGGGTGCTCAAGGAAGCCCTGCAGCAGCTCAACCTGTGGCGGGCGGCCGGGGAATCGCTCGGCGTCAGCATCAACATCAGCGTGCAGCACCTGCTGGACCGGAACTTCGTCCCGCATCTGGAGGATTACCTGCACAGCCACCCGGACGTCGACCCCGGCAGCATTACCCTGGAGGTTCTGGAAACCGCGGCGCTGAAGGATCTCAAGCGGGCCAGCGAGGTCCTGACCCGCTGCCAGGGGCTGGGACTGCAGGTGGCCCTGGACGACTTCGGCACCGGTTTTTCCTCCCTGACCTACCTGCGTACCCTGCCGGTGGACCTGATCAAGATCGACCAGAGCTTCGTCCTGAACATGCTCGACGACGCCAGCGACCGGGCCATTGTGGAAAGCGTGATTTTCCTGGCCCAGCGCTTCGCCCATCCGGTA
The DNA here is from genome assembly GCF_001981305.1 of Marinobacter lutaoensis. Lineage (GTDB taxonomy): Bacteria > Pseudomonadota > Gammaproteobacteria > Pseudomonadales > Oleiphilaceae > Marinobacter > Marinobacter lutaoensis. The sequence goes on from NZ_MSCW01000004.1 coordinate 6,456, forward strand.
CTGGCCGAGGGCGTGGAAACCATGGAGCATGCGAGCGTGCTGCGGGAGATGGGCTGCAACCTGGTCCAGGGCTTCGGCATCGCTCGGCCCATGCCCGCCGCCGACACCCTGGCCTGGGCCCGTCAATGGCGCGGCCAGGCGCAGCGTCAGGGCGCCGGACGGCTCAGCCCGAGCCTGACCGGCGGCGAGGGGATCTGACCGGACCGAGCCGGCGCCCTAGGGCCGGTACCGGCGCGGATCCAGGGTGGTCAGCCGGTCGGGATGAAACACCATCAGACCGGTCACGAATGTGCCGTTGACAAACCCTTCCGGCAACATGAACAGGGGCAGGTAACGGATGTACTCGTCCACCAGCACATCCAGGGTATAAACACCGCCGCTCCAGAGCATCAGACACATCACCAAGCCGGCCGAGGCCACCGCCAGGGCCGCCCCGAAAAAGCCGCAGAAGAAGATATAGGCGAAGAAATTCCGGAAGTTGCGGTGGCGCTCCCACAGCATGATGCCGTGGCTCACCAGCGCCGGGACCATCACCGTCACCAAGCCGTTGGCGGCGAACATCAGCAGCGGCTCGCGGCCGGTCACCACGGTCAGCACCAGCGCCAGCAACCCGCTGAACACCGCCAACCCCCAGCCCAGCATCAGGGTGATCACGGTCATGCCGAAAATGTGAATGGCCAGGCCCGGCGAAATACCGGCCCGCAACTGCCACAGGAAACCCAGGGCCACGGCGGCCCCGTAGAACGAATGCTGCAGCGCGTCGTCCTTCCGGAACGCCCGCCAGTCCACGGCGCGCGCCGCCTGGATCAGGATCAGCACAAACAGGACAGCCGTGACCAGCCACTGGCTGCCCGATAGCAGGTTGTCTGTCATGCCCATGGCAACTTCCCCTCGGTCCTCAGCTCGGGCGAAGCCCCATGATACCGCCTACCCCCGTCCCCTGACCAAGCCGGGCCGGCGGACTAGGCGGTCCGGGCCAGGGCGGGCTGGCGTTCGGTGAGCGCCTGCCAGGCCTCGAAGGTGCTCAGGAACACCCGGCCGCTCAGGTGTGCCAGCAGCTCGGTGTCCCGCAGGCGGTCCATCACCGGCCCCTTCACCTCCGACAGGTGCAGACGCACGCCGGCGTCTTTCAGGCGCTCGTTGATGGCCTCCAGGCTCTCCAGTGCCGAGGCATCGATCAGATTGACCGCCGGGCACACCAGCACCAGGTCACGCAGTTCCCGTTCCCGGTTCACCAGATCCAGCACCGTTTCCTCCAGGAACCGGGCGTTGGCGAAATACAGGCTCTCGTCGACTCGCAGAAAGGTCACCTTCGGACACAACTCCACCTGATGCCGTAGCACGTTGCGGAAGTGCTCGGTGCCGGGCACCCGGCCCACCACCGCGCAGTGCGGCCGGCTGGTCCGATACAGGAACAGGCCGATGGACAGCGCCACGCCGGCGATGATGCCCGCCTCCACGCTGTGCAGCAGGGTCAGCAGGATGGTGGCCAGCATGGCGCCGAAATCCGCCTTGGAGTAGCGCCAGGTCCGCACCAGCGCCGGCAGGTCGATCAGCGACACCACCGCGACAATGATGGTGGCCGCCAGGGTGGCCTTGGGCAGGTAGGCAATGGCTGGCGTCACGAACACCGTTGCCAGGGCGATCCCCACCGCGGTGAAGGCGCCGGCGGCCGGGGTTTCGGCGCCGGCGTCAAAGTTGACCACGGAACGGGAGAACCCGCCGGTCACCGGCATACCGCCAGACAGCCCGGCGCCCAGATTGGCGGTGCCCAGACCGATCAGCTCCTGGTCCGGGTCGATCCGCTGCCGGCGCTTGGCGGCCAGGGTCTGCCCCACCGAGACCGACTCCACGAAGCCGACCACGCTGATCAGCAGCGCACCGACCGCCAGCTGCGACCACAGCCCCGGCTCCAGCGGCGGCAGGGTCAGCGATGGCAGGCCGGAGGGCACCTGGCCCACCAGGCGTACCCCCGCCTGCGCCAGGCCGAAAGCCCAGGCGACCCAGGTGGTGACCAGCACCGACAGGATCGGTGCCGTCTTGGTCAGGATGTCGGCCAGGCGCGCGCCCATGCCCAGGGCCATCAGCCAGGGTTTCAGGTAACGGCGCGCCCACAGCAGGAACAGCAGGGCCCCGGTGCCGATGGCCAGGGTGTGCAGGTTGGTGTGGGCGAGGTTGCGGGCCAGCGAGAGCAGGATATCCACGAGGTTGTGGCCGGACGCCTCGATCCCCAGCAGGTGCTTGAGCTGACTGGCGGCGATCACCAGACCGGAGGCGGTGATGAAGCCGGAGATCACCGGGTGGCTCAGGAAATTGGCCAGAAAGCCGAGCTTCAACACGCCCATCAGCGTCAGCATCAGTCCCGACATTACCGCCAGCAGCACCGCGCCGGCGACATAGGCGTCCGTGCCGGCTTCGGCGATCGGCGCCAGTGCCGCGGCGGTCATCAGCGAGGCCACCGCCACCGGGCCCACCGACAGCGTCCGGCTGGTCCCGAACACCGCGTAGATGGCCAGCGGCAAGATACTGGCGTACAACCCCACCTGGGCGGGCAACCCGGCCAGCAGCGCGTAGGCCAGCGATTGGGGGATCAGCATGACGGTGACGATCAGCGCGGCCACCAGATCGCTGGTGGCCTGATCGCGACCGTACCCGGGGGCCCACTGCAGGATGGGCAGGTACCGCTTGAGTCGATTCATGCCAGGCTCAGAACAGGTTGATCGGTACTTTCAGGTAGACCTGGCCGTTGTCCTCCGGCGGCGGCATGTGGCCGGCGCGCATGTTGACCTGGACCGACGGCAGGATCAGCCGCGGCATGTCCAGGGTCGCGTCCCGCTCGGTGCGCATGCGCACGAACTCGTCCTCGGTGATGCCGTCATGGACGTGCACATTGGACTCGCGCTGTTCCGCCACCGTGGTCTCGAACAGGTACTCGTCCCGGCCCGGTGCCTTGTAGTCGTGGCACATGAACAGGCGGGTCTCCGGCGGCAGGCTCAACACCTTGCGGATGGAACGGTACAGGGTGCGGGCATCGCCGCCGGGGAAATCACAGCGAGCGGTGCCGTAGTCCGGCATGAACAGGGTATCACCGACGAAGGCGGCGTCGCCAATCACGTAGGTCAGACAGGCGGGGGTGTGCCCCGGCGTGTGCAGGACCCGGCCTTCCAGGTTGCCGATCCGGAAGGTGTCGCCTTCCCGGAACAGGCGGTCAAACTGGCTGCCGTCCCGGGCGAACTCGGTGCCGGCGTTGAAGGCCTTGCCGAAGATCTCCTGGACATCGACGATGTGGGCCCCGATGCCGGTCCGGCCGCCCAGCTGCTCGTGCAGGTACGGCGCCGCGGACAGATGGTCGGCGTGGACATGGGTTTCCAGAATCCATTCCACCGACAGGCCGTTGTCCCGCACGTAGCGGATGATCTCATCGGCGGAGCGGACGTCGGTTCGGCCGGCGGCGTAGTCGAAGTCCAGAACCGAATCCACGATGGCACAGGACTGGCTGTCGGGATCGCGCACCACGTAACTGAAGGTGTTGGTGGGCTCGTCAAAAAAATGCTGGACGGCTGGCTGGCTCATGACATTCACCTCGGCTCTTGCGATATATCCATTTAAGTCTAAGGATATACCAAAGAGAAATATATGGTGAAATGTCAATTTTTCATATCAGGGCCGGTGCTGATACCCGGCCCCTCCGGGAAACCGCCGTCCGGGGCCGGTGACCCGCCCTTACTCCAGGCTCGCCAGCTTACGCCGGATCTCCTCGCGCCGGCCGGCGTCGGCCAAGGCCCGGCCCGGACGATCCGGGGCTTTGAGTGCCTTGCTCAGGTAGTCCCGGGCCCGCTCCGGCTCGCCCTGCTCGATCAGGAAATCGCCGTAGAAGTAGTTCGGATCAATGCCCTTAGGGTTGAGTTCCAGAGCCTTGCGCAGGTACTCCCGGGCCTTGTCGTCGTCCCCGAAGCCCAGGGGCCAGCCCGGCACTTGGTAGTAGAGACTGCCCAGGGAGGTGTAGGCGGAGCCGTCCAGTGCCGTGGCGTCCAGCTCCAGGGCCTGCTCCAAGGCTTGGCGGGCACGCTTGACCAAGCCCAGCGCTGCCAGCCCGCCCTTGGCTCCGGCATAGGTGCTCAGCACGATGCCCTGCCAGATTCTCGGCTCGGCCCGGTCCGGATAGGCTGCCACCAGCGTCTCGGCCTCCTTCGCCAGCGCCTCGAACGCCGATGCCCTGTCGCCCTCCGGCAGCCGGTACTGAATCTCGGCCCAGCGATGCTGGATCCGAGCCAAGTCCGTGCCCAGGTCTCCGGCCCAGGCCGGCGTGATCAGCAGCGCCAGCCAGACAACCAGCCATCGTGTCATGACGTCACCCCCGAATCGAGAAAGCGCCGGATCACCGGCAGTTGTTTCAGCAGAGCCCGGTCCACCAGGCACGGCAGCACTCCGTTGACCACCACGAACAGCTTCTCCGGCCAGCCCAGAAAACGGCGCCGGTCCCCCCGCGCCATGGCTCGAAGGATTTCCCGGGCCACCCGTTCCGGTGTGTCCATGGTATTGCCCAGTGCCCGGTTCAGGGCGGTCACCGGCTCCGGGTTCATGGCCGTGGCGGTGGCCCGGGGCGCGACATAGATCACCTGGACCGGCGTGTCGGCCAGCTCCCGCCGCAGCGCCTCGGTGAATCCCCGCAGGCCGAACTTGCTGGCGCAGTAGGCGGTGTAGCCCGGATAGCCGATGCTGCCGAAAGTGGAACCGACGAACACCAGGGTCCCGGCCCCCAGTCGCTGGAATCTGGGCCCGAAATGCCGGGCCACCAGCATCGCCGAGCGCAGGTTGACGTCCAGCTGGGCCGCCAGTGCCGCCAGCGGCAACGTGTCGTAAGCGGCGAACCGGTTCTGGCCGGCACAATGGATGACGCCGTCGATGCCCGGGTAGGCGCTGCTCAGGCGTTCCAGCTGGTCGGGCAGATCGTCACCCGCCAAATCCAGCTGCACGCTGGACAGCCCCGGCCGGTGCGGCACCCGCTCCGGCCTGCGGGCGGCGACGATCACCCGGGCACCGGCGGCCAGCAGCGGCTCGATCAGTGCCCGACCAATGCCGCCGGTACCGCCCAGCAGCAGGTATTCCCGGTCATGCAGCCTCATGGTTTGCCTCCCCGGCCCGTTGCGGCAGCGGGATGCTGTGCAGCATGTCGCCGTAGAGCCGGTACACCATGCGGGCGGCTTCGATGATCGCCTGCTGATCGTCCGGGTGTTCGATGCGATTCATCAGATTGCGGAAAAATTCGAAGTGCTCCTGATCCAGGGCGCCGTGCGAATACAGGTAGCTGAACGCCCGGTCCGGCAGTCCGAGCTGCTGCTGGATGGCCTGGCCGAGGGGCGTCGCCAGCTCGATGGAGGTGCCTTCGAGCACCTGCACCATGCCAAAGAACGCGACCGGGTTGCCGCGTTCGATCACGTCGTAGAGGTACGCCACCATCAGCTCGATGGCGACATGGGGGCGGCTGTGGCGCACAGCCTCTCGGTCCTCGCCGCAGGCAGCCAGGTCGTCGAGAATCCACTCGTGGTGGCCGTATTCTTCCTCGATGTACTCCACCAGCGCCTTGCGAACAAATTCCAGCCGTTCCGGCAGGCGGGCCCCGCAGGCCATCATCAGCGGCACCGTGTGCTTGACGTGGTGGAAGGCCTGGGTCAGAAACCAGGTGTAACTGTCCAGATGGAACCGCCCCTCGCGGATTGCGGTGATCACCGGAGCGCCCAGAACATGGGCCCGGGCCTCGGCGGTTTCGGTTTGCAGGCGATCAAAGAATGCCATGTGAGTGCCTCCTGGCGTGGGTGATGAGCAGGTCTGTGCGGCGTGGGCCGCCGCGTCGGTATTCAGGGGTGTCGCCTCGGCCAGCAGCGCTGGCAGATCCTGTCGGATGCGGTGGCGCACCGGCCGGCCGTTGGCGGTGAGGTAGCCATCGGCGGGGCTGAGCGGTCGCTGCCGGACAAACACCTGAGCCAGCCGGGCGTAGTCCGGCAAGGTGGCGTTGAGCCGGTTCAGAGCGGCCCGCAGCCGCTCGGGTGGCCACGGGCCGGTCAGTACCAGCAGCGCCGACAGCCGGGGTTCGCCATCGCCGAACACCACCGCTTGGCGGGCCCCCAGGGCCTGGGTCAGTTCACTTTCCAGCCACTCGGGGCTGACATTGCGACCGAAGCTGGTGATCAGCAGATGTTTGGCGCGTCCGTTGACCCGCAGGAAGCCGGCCTCGTCGTAGTCGCCGAGATCGCCGGTGTCCAGCGGTGTTTCCGGCGTCCCGGTCTGGCCGAGGTATCCCAGGAAAGCGTTGCCCCGCACCTGGATATGGCCCTTGTCATCCACCGTCACCCGGACATGGGACAACGGCTTGCCGACGGTGCCCGGACGGTCGTCGCCCGGTACGTTGAGGGCCACCACCGAACCGCACTCGGACAGGCCGTAACCCTCATACAGGGGCAATCCGGCGGCGCGCCCCCGGTGCAGCAGATCGGGCGACACCCGGCCACCGCCCACCGCCAGGAACCGGAACCCGCCGGTGTCGAGCGCCCCCTGCTCCGCCGCGGCCACCAGGGCCAGGGCCAGCTCTGGCACCAGGATCAGCGACTGCGGCCGGTGCCGGTTCAGGGCCGACACCATGCGCCCGGCCTCCAGGCCGCTGCTGCCGGTCATCCCCAGGGACCCCAGCGGCGCCACCGTGACCGTGGCGCCCATCAGCAGCGGCAGGTACACCCCAGCGACGTTTTCCAACAGCGTGGCCAGCGGCAGCAGGCACAGGTGCCGCCGCAGGGGGACGCCGGCCAGACGCGACTGCAGCGCCAGACTGGTGGCCGTCATCTGCGCCGCCGACAGACAGACACCCTTGGGGGTACCGGTACTGCCGGAGGTGAAGGTGATCTTGGCGGTCCCCGCCGGCAACCCGGAGCCAACCGGCGCCTCTGGCAGGGGGCGCCACCAGACGCCCTGGCCCAGCGGTTGCGCGCCCTCGGCCGGCTCGCTGTGGAGCATCGCCTCCAACCCCGCCTGCGCCGTCAGGTGCGCGACCTGGGCCGGGGAGAAGAACCCCGGCACCGGCACACAGACGACACCGGCCTGCAGGCAGGCCAGGTCCGCCAGCACCCAGGCCAGCGTGTTGTCGCCACACAGGCCCACCCGTTGTACCCCGGCCCGGCCCAGCGCCCGGGCCAGGCTGTCGATCGCCGCCGGCAGGTCGCCGTAACGGAGACCGCCCTCGGGGGAAACCAGCGCCGGCCGCTCCGGATGCCGCGCCGCGGCCTGGCGTATCCGCTCAAGCAGTGCAGCCATAACGCCCTCCCTCGCCGGCATAGCCGGCCGGCCCGGGTCCGGCTACCGGCCGCACCCGCTGCAACAGGCCGGTTCGGGCCAGGGCCGCCAGGCCCTCCGGCACCGACATCGCCATCACCACCGGCCGGTGCTCGTAGTAGCGCCCCCAGCCGCGGCCACCGTCGGGCAGGCGGGCGGGGTCGGCCGGGGCCAGCACCCGGGTGCCAATCCCGAGCCGGTCGAAACCGTTGCGCAGCTGACCGGTTCCGGTACAGACCACCCAGCGGTAACCCTCGGCGTCCAGCCAGACGGCCAGGGCCGCAAACAGGTAGCGGCTGACCCCGACCTCGACCCCCGCCAGGTGGGCGATCTCCGCCACCTGGCCGCGCTCCGGAGCGCCCGGCAGCCACTGTTCCACCGGCGCCGACAGATAGTCCTCCAGAAACAACCGCTCGCGACCGGCGTTGCGGAGTCCCACCGCCGCCAGCAGCGAGCCCTGGGCGGTGGTCAGGGTCAGCCATGCCGGTACCCGCAGCACCGGATCGGCACCGTAGGCCTGCCGGAACCGGCGCCGGACGAAGGCCGCGACGGCATCGGCGGTCCCGGAACCGGGGCCGACCCGGTTCAGCCAGCGTCCGGCACAGCGGACCAGCGGCACCGACTCGCCGGACCCCGGCGGACAACAGGTGGACATCACAAGCGGATCGGACATAACGGAACTCCAGCAACGGGGCCTCGCCCCAAGGGTACGGTTGCCAGAGTAGGGGGCGGGGCTTAACGCAGCCTTAAGGGCACCCGTGGAAAACCTTAAGCCAGCCTTAAGCTTCTCGGCCCCGGGGGCTTAAGGCTGGCTTAAGGAAGACTGGGTAGAGTGCCAGCCTGTCCCAATCGCCGGAGGGAAGCTCATGGTTCCGCAGACGCGCTTACACACCCGACACCGGTCACTGCCCAGGTTCCTCGTGATCGGGGGGCTGGCCACGCTGGCCCACTGGGGCGTGATGGCGCAGCTGCTGCACCTGGGGACCGGCCCCTACCTGGCCACCGGCTGGGGCGCCCTGACCGGCCTGGTGCTGAACTACCTCGGCCAGCACCGCTTGGCCTTCCGCTCCACGCTGCGCCACCGTGTCGCCCTGCCCCGGTACCTGGCCGCCGCCGGCACCGGCTGGCTGCTGAACCTGGGGGCTTTTGCCGCGGCGCTGGCGGTTCTGGATACCGTGGCACTGGCCCAGGTCCTGGCGACCGGAGGCGTGGCGCTGATCAACTACCTCATTGCCGATGGATTTGTCTTCCATGAACAGTCGAGCCAAGACCTACCCTGACCCGATGCTGAGCATCGTGATCCCGGTGCACAACGAGGCGGAGGTGATCCCGACGTTGCTGAACCGGCTGACCCAGGTGACCCGAACTCTGGACGGGCCGGTGGAGCTGCTGTTCGTCGACGACGGCAGCCGCGACAACTCCGTGGCCCTGCTGTTGCAGGCCCGCCGCCGGCACCCCGGCATCCGGGTGCTGCAGCTGTCGCGCAATTTCGGCAAGGAGGCGGCGGTGTCCGCCGGCCTTCAGCACGCCCGGGGCGAGGCGGTCATCCTCATGGACGCCGACCTGCAGGACCCCCCGGAACGGATTCCGGATATGCTGGCGGCCTGGCGCAAGGGGGCCGACGTGGTGTTGATGAAGCGCCGGACCCGGGCCGGCGAGAGCTGGCTCAAGCGCCTGACCGCACACCTGTTTTACCGTCTGATCAACCGGATCAGCGACGCGCCGATTCCGGTCGACACCGGCGATTTCCGGCTGATGAGCCGGCGCACGGTGGACGCTCTGAATCGCCTGCCCGAGCGCAACCGCTACCTCAAGGGCATGTTCGCCTGGGTCGGCATGCCCACGGTCACTCTGGAGTTCGACCGGGACCCGCGGCTGGCCGGTCGCACCAAGTGGAACTACCTCAAGCTCATGCACCTGGCGATGGAAGGGATCACGTCCTTCTCCACCCGGCCGCTGCGCCTGGCGCTGGTGCTGGGGCTACTGGCGGCGGGCACCGGCGGGCTGTTCGGGGTCTGGGAAGTGCTCAAGGCCCTGATCTTCGGCATCGACACCCCCGGCTACGCCTCGATGATCGCCATGATCACCTTCCTGTCGGGGGTCCAGCTGCTGTGCCTGGGCCTGCTCGGTGAATACGTCGGTCGGATCTACATGGAAACCAAGCAGCGTCCGGTGTTCATCGTCGCCGAAGACAGCGACGACAGCGCCCATCGACATCTGCCGCAACTGCGAGTCGCCGGCCATGACCCGGATCATTAATCCCCTGCTGGGCCTGCTGCTGGCCATCCTGTTGCTGCGCCTCGGGCTGGCGGCGGTGCTGCCGCTGGCCGACACCACCGAGCCCCGATACGCGGAAATCGCCCGGCTGATGGCCATCAGCGGCGACTGGATCACGCCCTGGTACGAACCCGGGGTGCCGTTCTGGGGCAAGCCACCGCTGTCGTTCTGGGCCCAGGCGCTGTCGTTCCGCTGGCTGGGCGTTTCCGAGCTGGCCGGCCGCCTGCCCTCCTGGCTCGCCACCCTGGCCATCGTCTACCTGGTCTACCGGACCCGGCGCGCCCTGCATCCGCGGCCGCACACGCCGCAGGCGCGCGACGCCGGGCTCTGGGCCGCCCTGATCTTCGCCACCACCACGCTCGGGTTCATGAGCGCCGGCACGGTGATGACCGACTCGTTCCTGGCGCTGGGCACTACCTTGGCACTGGCCAGCCTGGTGCTGCGGCTGCAGGGCGCCGCCCCGGTCTGGGGCGTGCTGTTCTTCCTGGGGCTGGCCATCGGGCTGCTGGCCAAGGGGCCCCTGACGCTGGTGCTGACCGGGCTGCCGATCGGCGTCTGGGTGCTGTCCACCGGCCAGTGGCGGCGCCTGTGGCAGTGTCTGCCCTGGCGTTCCGGCAGCCTGCTGACCCTGGCGCTGGTGCTGCCCTGGTACCTGCTGGCGGAGTGGAAGACCCCGGGCTTTCTGGACTACTTCATCGTCGGCGAGCATTTCAAGCGTTTCCTGGTCAGCAACTGGCAGGGGGACCGCTACGGCAACGCCCACGACTTCGCCCGGGGCACCATCTGGCTGTTCCTGCTGCTGGCCAGCCTGCCCTGGGGGCCGGTGGCCCTGGCCCGCTGGCGCCACCGTCCGGATCCGGACACCTGGCAGCCGGCGGCGGCCGGCATCGGTCGACTGGTCGTCGCCGCCGCCCTGACACCGGCACTGTTCTTCACCCTGGCCGGCAACATTCTCTGGACCTACGTTCTGCCGGGCCTGCCGTTCCTCGCGGTGCTGGCGACCCAGCGGCCACCGCGGCGCGCCCGGAGCCGGCAGGCCGCCCTGGCCGGAGTCCTGCTGATCCCGATGCTGGGCGTGGCGGCCGGCGGCTGGTTTGCTTGGCACCCGGACCGGCTGAAAACGGAAAAGGGGCTGATCCAGCGGCTCGAGCAACGGCCCGGCGCCGACCTGGCGCAGCTCACCTACATCAAGGCGGCCCCCTACTCCGCCCGTTTCTACAGCCGGGGCCAGGTCCGGACGATGGACCGGCAGACACTGACGCGGCGGCTGGATGCCGGTGACCTGACCGGCCTGAGCCTGGTGGCCGTCAGCAATCGCGACCACGCCCTGCTGGCGCGCTTGTCCGAGCTGACCCCGCCACTCGACCGGAACAGCCGCTACACTCTGTTCCGACTGCCACGGTCGAATGGCGACGCCACCCGGCCGGCCCGGGCCGGCCGGATGCACTACAATGCAAGCGAACCGCCCCTCGCGGCCGGAACGCCCCCGACCAGGACCGAACCGACGGACAGGCCATCCCATGCGAATACTGCTGGTTGAAGACGACCACCTGCTGGCCAACACCATGCTGGACATGCTCCGGGAGGAGCCCAACACCGTGGACTGGGTCGACGACGGCCGCCAGGCCCTGCACGCCCTGGCCGAGGAACACTTCGACTTGGCCATTCTGGATCTGACACTGCCCCGGGTCGACGGCCTGGACATCGTGCGCCAGGTGCGCCAGCAGGGCAACGACACCCCGATCATCATCCTGACCGCCCGGGCCGATCTGGAGGAGAAACTGCAGGGTCTGGACGCCGGGGCCGACGATTACCTCACCAAGCCCTTCGCGATGGCGGAACTCAAGGCCCGCATCCGGGCGGTGACCCGGCGGGGCCAAGGCGGCAGCCGGAGCGCTGAGCTGGCCGTCGGCCGGCTCACCCTGAACACCGACACCGGCCATCTGAGCATCGGCGGCGACACCCTGGCGCTGCCGCGCAGCGAGTTCCTGATCCTGCATTACCTGATGCGCCATCCGGATCAGGTTGCCACCCGACGGCGCCTGGAGGAGCAGCTGTACGGCTGGGATCAGGGGGCCGAGAGCAATGCCCTGGAGGTACACGTGCACCACCTGCGCCGGCGCATTGGCAAAGCCACCATCCGCACCGTGCGGGGGGTCGGTTACCTGCTGGACAGCCAGGCCGCCGCCGAGGCGCCGCCATGTCCCTGACCCGGACCCTCACCCTGCTGATCACCACCACGGTCCTGGTGATCGCGCTGATCGCCGCGCTCTGGAGCTACTCCCGAAGCAACCATCAGTTGGAGGAAGTGTTTGACGCGGAACTGGCGCAAAGCACCCGCATCGTCCAGGGTCTGATCCGTCACCTGGCCGGGAGGCAACCCCTGGAGCAGCTGTTCCATACCCTGGTCGAGATGCTGCAACTGCCAGAAAGTCCGGCCGTCGAGGGCGACGCCGACAGCGACGATGAAATCCTGCCCAACGGCGCCGGCCACAAGTACGAACGGAAGCTGGCCTTCGAGGTCTGGTCCGACCAACGCCAGCCTCTGCTGGACACCCTCAACGCCGACGATGCCGCCGGCCTGGAACCCGGCTTCGACTGGGCGGAGTCGGGCGGCTACCGCTGGCGGACCTTCACCCTGCGCGACCCGGTCACCGGCTTCTGGATCCGCGCCGCGCAACGGGAGGACGTGCGCCAGGAACTGAGCCAGGAGCTGGCCCTGGGCAATGTGTTGCCACTGCTGCTGGCGTTGCCGGTGCTGGTGGCGGCGGCGATTGCCGCCATCCAGTTCAGTTTCCGGCCCTTGCGACGGCTGGAGCGGCCGATCCGGAACATGGCGCCGGAGCGCATCCACCCCCTGGACGACCGCCAGGCGCCGCGGGAGGTGGTGGGTCTGGTGCAGGCGGTCAACGGCCTGCTCAAGCGCCTGGATCAGGCCCTGGAGCGGGAACGGCGGTTCTCCGCCGACGCCGCGCACGAGCTGAGAACGCCGCTCACCGCACTGCGGCTGAATCTGGAGAAACTGTCGGAACGCCACCCGGATGAGTTCGGCGGCCTGACCGCCTCGGTGGATCGCATGGTGCATCTGGTGGAACAGATGCTGCTGCTGAGCCGAGTCGACGCCGGCGTCGACTTCCGGACCGAGCGCCAGGACCTGGTGGAGCTGGTGGAACAGAGCATCGCCGACGTCACCCCCCTGGCCCTGAAAAAGCGGATTGAGCCCGAGCTGGACTCCGCCTGCGTGCTGGCGCTGGTGTCCTGCCATGGCGCCCTGATCAACACCCTGTTGCGGTCGCTGCTGGCCAACGCAATCCAGTACAGCCCCGCCGGCACCCGGGTAACCACCACCCTGAGGGAAGACGCCGGCGGCTATCTGGTGCGAATTTGCGACCAGGGGCCCGGCATTCCGCCCGAGGCCCGGGAACGGGCCCTCAGCCGCTTCACCCGCCTGGACCAACGTCAGGGCGAGGGTGCCGGCCTGGGGCTGGCGATCGCCCGCCGCATCGCCGAGCTGCACAAGGGCAGCCTGACCCTGGGTGACCGTGACGACGGCGGCCCCGGCCTGTGCGTGTCGGTCTGGCTGCCCGCCAGCGCCTAGCCGGGCACGAACACCGGATGGCCGTCCAGTTCGGTGGCCCTCAGCGACTGCCCGTACAGATTCTCCAGCGCCGCCGGCACCAGCATTTCCCGCACGGGTCCCCAGCACGCCTGACCATCTGGGAACAGCAGCAGCACCCGGTCGCACCAGCGCGCCGCCAGGTTCAGATCGTGCAGGCTCATGACCAGAGTGCGGCCCTCCCCGGCCAGCGCCCGTATCAGCTTCATCACCGCCACCTGATGATGCAGGTCCAGGTGATTGGTCGGTTCGTCCAGCAGCCAGACCCCCGGATCCTGGGTCAGCACCGTCGCCAACCGCACCCGCTGCCGCTCACCGCCGGACAGGGTGGTCACCAGGCGCTGTTCCAGATGGGCCATGTCGACCCGGTACAGAGCCTCCCGGGCCCGGGCTAGGTCGGCGGCGGACTCCATCTGCCAGGGCGCCAGCCAGGGATGGCGCCCGACCAGCGCAGTCTCCAGCACGGTGGCGGGGAAGCCGTCCTGGGGCTCCTGGAACACCAGGCCCAGGCGCCGGGCCAACTGCCGGCGACTCAGCTGCGGCAGCGGCGTCCCGCCGACGCGGACTTCGCCGCGCCGCGGCTCGCGCAGGCCGGCCAGGGTATGCAGCAGGCTGGTTTTGCCGACACCGTTAGGCCCCAGGATGCCCCAGACCTCGCCGGCCGCCGCCGACCACGACAGAGGCGCACCGTCGGTGCGGCCGGGGATGTCGACGATCAGCTCCCGAAGTTCCAGCATGGCCATGTCAGCGGTTCCGGTACAGCAGGTAGAGGAAGGTGGGCACGCCGATCATGGCGGTGACCACGCCCACCGGCAACTGCTCCGGCGCCACCACCCCCCGCGCCAGGGTATCGGCCAGCACCAGCAAGGTGCCGCCGGCCAGGGCGCAGGCCGGTAGGATCAGCCGCTGGTCGTTGCCGAGCAGCAGGCGCAGCAGGTGTGGGACCACCAGGCCGACAAAACCGACCGTGCCGGCGATGGTCACGGCGGTGGCAGTCATCAGGCTGGCGACCAGGTAGACCAGCCATTCCAGGGGCCGGACCGAAACCCCCAGCACGGCCGCCTGCAGGGGTCCCCGGGCAAGCACGTTGAGGGTCCGGCCGAGGGGCATCAGCAGCACACACACCCCAACCAGCAGTGCCAGCGCCGGCCCCGGCGACGCCGACTGGGACAGATCACCCATCAGCCAGTAGAGCATGCCCGGCAACTGCCGGGCCGGTGCCACCGCCAGCACCAGGGTGATCAACGCGCCCCAGCCGGAGGCCATCACCACCCCGGTCAACAGCAGCCGGGCCGGGGTCCAGCTACCGCTGCCATGGGCCAGCCCGAACACCAGCAGGGTCGACAGCAGGGCGCCGGCGAAGGCGGAGCCGGACACCAGCCAACCGGCCAGTCCGGACAGCATCGCCAGCAGCGCCGCGAAGGCCGCGCCTCCGGACAGGCCCAGCACGTAGGGATCGGCCAGGGGATTGCGCAGCAGCACCTGCATCAAGGCCCCCGCCACCGCCAGCAGGCCGCCGGTGGCAAAGGCCCCGAGCGTCCTCGGCAGTCGCAGTTCCAGCACCAGGGTGCGCTGCAGTTCGCTGCCACCGCCGGAGAGCACCGCCAGCACCTGTTCCAAGGACAGGTCGGCGCTGCCGGTGGCCACCGAGACCAGCACCGCCGCCAGTGCCGCCAGCAGCAGCAACGACAGCGGCCGGAGCAGATCAGAGGCGGCCACGGGCCTGCTCCAGACGCTGGCACAGTTCATGACTGCCCGCCGCCACCCGCAGGGTCGGCCGCTGCAGCAGCGACGGAGTCATCAGGAACAGGTTGTCCCGGGCCACCGCGGTCAGCTCCGGGAAGCGGCGCCAGCGCGCCAGCCAGCCGCCGTCGCCCCGACCGGCGGTGACGATCGCTTCCGGGTCTGCCGCCAGCACCGACTCCACCGTGACCCGGGGTACCAGCCGGGGCGAGTCGGCAAACACGTTGCGCCCTCCGCACAGGGCGATGGCCTTGCTGATCAGCTCGTCGCCGTTGACGGTCATCAGCGGCTGGTCCCAGACCTGGTAAAACACCCGCACCGGCCGGGCCTCACGGTAGCGGACCCGCAACTCGTCGATGGCGGCGCGGAACGCCGCCGCGCGCCGGGCCGCCAGGGCGTCATGTCCGGTCAGGTGCCCCAGCGCCTCCACCGCCCCGGCAATGTCGTCGAAGTCCCGGGGCGCCAGCCAGAACACCGGCACGCCGAGAGCCGCGAGGCGGTCCAGCTGGGTGCGGGCGTTGCCGTCGGTCCAGGCCACCACCAGCTCCGGTGCCAGGGCGACGATGGCCTCGAGGTCCAGCCGCTGACTGTCCCCCACCTGGGGCAGGCGGGCGGCCTCCGGCGGGTAGTCGCTCCAAGCGCTGACCGCCACCACCGCGTCGCCGGCTCCGGCGGAAAACAGCAACTCGGTGGCGCCCGGGGACAATGACACGACGCGCCCGGCCGGCGCCTCCAGACACAGCCGCTGCGCCAGGGCGTCGACCGCGCACCGGGGCGTCGCGGCCTGGCAAGCCAGGGACAGCAGCGCCAACAGGGCCAGTCCGGTGATGCGCGCCAACGCCGTGCTCATGAGGGTGTCGAGTCTCCCGGGGTGAGGTTACGGATGAAAATCATAGCGCGCCGACAGGAACACGATCCGGCCCGCGCTGATGTAGTCGGTCCCCGGCGCGTACCGGGCGGTGGCGTATTCCTTGTCCGCCACGTTGTCCACCGAGAGGGCGGCCCGCAGTCCCGGCATCAGCTCCCTGGATACCCGCAGGTCCCAGACGCCGAAGCCGGCAATACGCTCGCGTTTCGTGGTGAACGTGCTGCTGTCGTACACGTCATCGTCCCGATGGCTTTCGGCACGGAAGGTGGCCCCGAAGTTCCAGCGGGCCACCGTCTTGTCGAGATCGACCCGGACGGTGTTTTCCGCCCGCCGGACCAGCGGCTCGCCGGTCTGACGGTCCTCATAGTCGCCCACGGTCGCGGCGGCCTGCACGCGCCAGCCGGCCTGCTCCCAGCCACCGGTCAGCTCGATGCCCCGAAGCCGGGCCTCCGGCACGCTGCTGGCGGCGTTCTGTTTCGGCAAGGACAGGTCGTCCACATCCGAATGGAATACCGCGATGTCCCAGAAGGCGTGGGCATACCGTCCTTCCATTCCCAGTTCATAACTGACCGCTTCTTCCGGTTCAAGGTCCGGATTGCCAAATCCCGGATAGTACAGGTCATTGAAGGACGGCGCCTTGAACGAGGTTGCGGCACTGGCCCGCAGGCGGTGATGGCGGTCCAGCCGGTAGCCCACGGCGGAACCCCAGGTGGTCTGGTCGCCATAGGCTTCGTTGTCGTCGTTGCGCAGGCTGAGGTTGACATCGGTGCGACCGAAATTGAGCAGGGCCTGACCGAAGAAGGCGTGGTTGGAGCGGCTGGACTCGTCGTACGTCGTGGAGCCGTCCACCTGATCCACCTGGGACTCCGCGCCGATGACAAACTCATGAACCCCCAGCGTCACCCAGTTTTCGAGCCGGGAGGTACGGGTGACCGTGTCAATTTCATAGGGGCCGCCCCAGGTGCCGAAGGTTTCACCATCGATTTCATCCCTTGCGTCGGAAAACTGAAGGACGGTCCTCCAGGCCTCGGTCACCGGCACCTCCACCTGGACCCCGGCGGTCTGGAACAGAAAATCATCCTCCCCGCCTTCATACTCGACGTTGCCTTCCGCCGACAAAAACGTGAATCCGGCTTTGACGCCGTTGCCAAAGGTGTGGCTGGCACTGGCAACACCCGAGGTGTTCCGGTATCCCTTGTCGTCGCCGCCTTCGATGACCGGCGCGCCATCGGTACGGTAACGATTCACGCCCAGGGCGGCCCGGGTCCCGTTCTCGTTGACCGACGCGCCGGCGCCGTATTGCCGGGCATCGAAATTGCCACCGCCCACTTCCAGCCACGCGGAATGGCCAGGCTCCGAAGGCAGGGTAAAGGCCTGCACCACCCCGCCCACGGCATCCGCGCCGTACAGACTGCTGCGGCTGCCGCGGACAATTTCAACCCGTCGGATCAGCTGCGGAGGCAGATAGTTCCAGGCCGGCGAGCCGGTGGTGGCGGAGCGGATCCGGATTCCGTCCACCAACAGCGCCGAGGCATCGGAGGCGTGACCGCGCATGAAGACGCTGGTCTGCTTGCCGAACGAGCCGCTCTCGGTCAGAGACACCCCCGGCTGGGCGGCCATGACCTCGGAAAAGTTCACAGGCTGCTGGCGACGCAGGTCTTCCTCATCGACAACGGTCACGGAGGACAGCGTCTCACCCACGGTTGCCGGACCGAGCGTCGCGGTCACCACAATCGGATCCAGCCTGTCGGCATCTTCGTTTTCGGACTGGGCCGCCACGGCAAGGGGCAGGGCCGCCAGGGAAAGGCCGGCAAGGGTTGCCGGAATGGAACGTCTGGACATGTCTGTATTACTCCGCAGATCGCGCGCACCCGCACGGGAATCAGGCTTCGGTTGACCGGTTGCGGAGACATCCTCTGGGGCAGGAGGCAGACCGGCCGAGACGGGGGCCGGAATGTCGCCCACCCACGCTGCCCTCCGCAACTCCGGGTGTCCTTCCAGGCCGGTCTCCGGGCTTGCAGGTGGAAGCGCGCTTCCCGGGCAATCACCTTCCCATGCCAAGGGGCACAGTGGCGCGTTTGATTGCCGTTAACCTGCTTACCGTTGCGGGGGCAGCATCGGACTTGCTCTGGCCAGGGCCAGGCGCACCGATTTCCCGTTTCATCCGTCGCGCTTTGCGACGGACACCTGGAAAGGTGCCGCAAGGCTAGCAACAGCCGGCTCCGGGGTCAATCGGCGGAGCCGGGCTCCGGCGTGGCCAGCGCCGCCGCCTGTTGCTATAGTCCTTGATTAACTTACAGTTTTGCTTTCACACTCAAGCCAGGTCAGGGACGCGCATGCAGGCGGAACTCATCGATATCCGGAATCACATGGCCCAGTACCCGCCCTTCGACGAGATGCCGGAGGCACTGCTGGAGCAGGTGGTGCAGAGCATCGAGGTGCAGTATTTCCGGGCCGGAAGCGCCATTCTCGACTTCGGCCAGGACAGCCGCTGGCTCTATTACATCCGCAGCGGCGCGGTGGAGGTCTTCCGCCGCTCCGGCGAGTTGTACAACCGTCTCGGCGAGGGCGAGATCTTCGGCCAGATCGGCCTGCTGATGAACAAGCGGGTCCGGTTCCCGGCCCGGGCGCTGGAGGACACCCTGGTGTACCGGATTCCCGACGCCACCTTCCAGTACCTGTTCGAGCATGACGAGAATTTCGCCGACTTTGTCGAGATCGAGGACCGCAGCCGGTTGCGCTCGGCGCTGTCACGCCGGGAGAAGGCCAATGACCTGATGACGGCGCGGGTAACCCGCCTGATCGCCCGGCCAACGGTCTGGGCGCCCTGGACCGTGCGCCTGCAGGAAGCCGCCCGGATCATGACCGAACAGGGGGTCTCGGCGCTGCTGCTGATGGACGAAAGCACGATCCCGCCCCGGCTCAAGGGCATCGTCACCGACCGCGACCTGCGCACCCGGGCGGTCACCGAGGCGCTGCCCTCGGAAACCCCGATCAGCGACATCATGACCTCCGACCTGATCACCATCCGCTCCAGCGCCTACATCTTCGAGGCGATGCTGACCATGCTGCACAACAACGTCCATCACCTGCCGGTGATGGACGGCGACGAGGTGCGCGGCGTCATCGCCCTCTCGGACATCGTCAAGTACGAGAGCCAGAGCAGCCTGTACCTGGTCAGCAACATCCACCGCCAGAAGGACCTCAAGGGGCTGAAGCGGATCAGCCAGGAGGTTCCGGACACCTTCGTGCGCATGGTCAACGAGGACGCCAACTCCCACATGATCGGCAGCGCCATGGCGGGCATCGGCCGCAGCTTCACCCAGCGCCTGCTGGAGCTGGGCGAGGAAATGCTGGGCCCGCCGCCGGTGCCCTACTGTTTCATGGCCCTGGGCTCCATGGCCCGGGACGAGCAGCTGGTGGTTACCGACCAGGACAACGCCATGATCCTGGACGACCGTTTCGTGGCCGAGCAGCACGACGCGTATTTCCTGGCCCTGGCCCGGTTCGTCAGCGATGGCCTGGCCGAGTGTGGCTACACCTACTGCACCGGCGACATCATGGCCACCAACCCGAAATGGCGGCAGCCGCTGCGGGTCTGGCAGCAGTACTTCACCGACTGGATCGAGCACCCCAAGGCCGAGGCGCTGCTCAACAGCAACATCTTCTTCGATCTGGACGGCATCCATGGCCAGACCGAGTTTGCCGAAACCCTGAAAACCCTGATCGCGGAGAAGGCCAGCCACAGCCAGCGGTTCCTCACCCTGCTGGCGCGCAACGCCCTGAACCGAACCCCACCGCTGGGTTTTTTCCGGACCTTCGTGCTGGAGGAGGACGGCCAGCACCGCAAGACCTTCAACCTCAAGCGTCGCGGCACCGCGCCCCTGTCCGACTTGATCCGGGTGCATGCACTGGCCTGCGGTTCCCGGGCCCAGAACTCGTTCGAGCGGCTGCGCGATATCGGCAAGACCAAACTGCTGCTGGAGGACGACCTGGGGAACCTGAGGGACGCCCTGGAGTTCATTTCCATCGTCCGCATCCGGCACCAGGCCCTGGCCATCGAGGCCGGACGCAAGCCGGACAACAACGTGCAGCCGGAAGACCTGTCGCCGTTCGAGCGCAGCCACCTGAAGGACGCCTTCCAGGTGGTCAGCAACGCTCAGAAATTCCTGCGTTTCCGCTACAACGCCCAGGTCGGCCGCAATGCGCAGTAAGACCTCCATCGGCAAGGCCAGGCACCAGAACACCGACTGGCCGGCCCAGTACCGTGCCCTGGCCGCCCACACCCGGTCGCCCCAGCTCCGGGCCTTCTACCAGGCCGGCTGCGTGGCGCCGGACACAGCCATGGCGGAGGTGCCACTGGTGGCGCTGGATTTCGAGACCACCGGCCTGGACCCGAACCGGCATTCCATCGTCAGTATCGGCGTGGTGCCCTTCACCCTCCAGGGCATCCCGCTGGCACAGGCCTGGCATCAGCTGGTGCGGCCCCTGTTGCCGTTGAGCCGGGACTCGGTGGCGGTGCACGGCATCACCCACTCCGACCTGGATCAGGCGCCGGACCTGGCGGAGGTGCTGGATACCCTGTTCGGCTACCTGAACGGCCGCATTCCGGTGGTGCATTACCGGGCCATCGAGCGCCCATTCCTCAATGTCGCGTTGCAGTGGCGACTGGGCGAGGGCATCCGCTTTCCGGTACTCGACACCATGGCCATCGAGGCCCATCTGCATCCGAACCGGCACCCCAGCCGCTGGCAGAGGCTGCTGGGCAGGCAACCGGTCTCCATCCGCCTGGCGGACAGCCGGGGCCGTTACGGCCTGCCCCACTACCCGTCCCACAACGCCCTGACCGACGCCCTCGCCACCGCAGAGTTGCTGCAGGCGCAGATCCAGCATCATTTTCGCCCGGACACCCCGATCCGGGACCTGTGGCTGTAACGGGAGCGGGGGCGGGGGTTTTTGGTTAGACTAGGCGCCAAACGTGCAGTGAGGTTTCCGTGACAGGCAGGACAACAACGAAAGCGACGCCGGCCGATGCCTTCAGACGGGCCCGGCGGATGTGGCTCAAGGGCGAACGCATCCACCTCGCCTCCCTGGCGGACGAGCTCGCCATCGGGCGCGCCACCCTGTTTCGCTGGGTCGGCAACAAGGACCTGCTGATCGGCGAGATTCTCTGGTCCCTGTACGATCCCCTGCGCCAGGACGCCCTGGCGCGGACCCCGGGCGAAGGCGTCGATTACGTGGTGGCGGTGTACCGTTACATCAACTCCACCATCCTGCACTTCGAGCCGCTGCGGCGCTTCATCCACCAGGACCCGGAATACGCCCTCAAGATCCTGACCTCGTCCCAGTCCCTGCTGCACCGGCGCACGGTGGCCGCCAATACCGAGCTGCTGCGGTCACAGGTGGCGCGGGGTACGCTGGACCCGCCCATGAACCTGGACAGCCTGTCTTACTTCATGGTGCGCCTGGCCGAATCTTGCCTGTACAGCGACATCATCGGCGGTCGGGAACCCCGTGACGAGGAACTGGAGGACGCCTGCACCGCCGTGCGCATCCTGCTGGGCGGGCAGGCCTGACCGGGCCCGGCTCAGAGCTGGAGCGAACGCACTTCCAGGAACTCTTCCAGCCCCCACCGACCGAACTCCCGACCCAGGCCGGAATGGCCGAAACCACCGAACGGCGCCCGGGGGTTGAAGGCCCCGCCATTGACCGTCACCTGACCGCTGCGCAGACGGCCCGCCACCTGGCGAGCCCGCTCCGGATCGGCGGACCACACGGCGCCGGACAGGCCATAACGGGTGCCGTTGGCGATACCGATCGCCTCGGCCTCGTCCCGGTAGGGGATGACACACAGCACCGGCCCGAAGATTTCCTCCTGAGCGATACGGCTGTCCGGGCGCACATGGCCGAACACCGTCGCCTTGACGAAGTAGCCCCGCGCACAGCCTTCCGGCGCGTCCGGCCCGCCCGTCACCAGCGTGGCGCCTTCGGTCAGCCCCAGCCGGATGTAGTCCAGCACCCGCCGGTGCTGCTGCGCGGACGCCAGCGGCCCCAGGCGCGTGGCCTCATCCAGGGGATTGCCCGGGGTCATCCGCGCCACCGCCGCCGCAGCCAGCTCGCAGGCCTCGTCATGGCGGTCGGCGGGCACCAGCAGCCGGGTCAGGGCGGTGCAGGTCTGACCGGAGTTGAGCAGACAACTGTTGACGGTGCCCTTGACCGCCGCCGCCAGATCCGCATCCGGCAGCACCAGCGAAGCGGACTTGCCCCCCAGCTCCAGGGCCAGGCGCTTGCAATCGTCGGCGGCGGCGTGGGCGACACGCCGGCCGGTGTCGGTGGAGCCGGTGAAGGACAGCATGCGCACGTCCGGGTGGTGAATCAGGGCTTCGCCGGCGGTGGCGCCGGGGCCACAGACGAGGTTGAAGACCCCGGGCGGCAGCCCGGTACTGTCCAGGATTTCCGCCAGGATGTAGGCACTCTGGGGCGCCACTTCCGAGGGCTTGAGCACCACCGTACACCCCGCTGCCAGAGCCGGCACCACTTTCAGGACCGCCTGATGCAGCGGGTAATTCCAGGGTGTGATGCAGCCCACCACGCCCACCGGCAGGTACTGCACCTCGGAGTTGCCGACGGTCTCCCGGAACGGGAAGCTGGGCAGCAGGTCCAGATACGTCCGGGTCACGGTGGCCGGCAGTCCGGCCTGGATGGCGGTGGCCAGCCGGATCGGCATGCCCACTTCGCGACACACCGTCTGCGCGATCTCCCCGGCCCGGGCCAGGAGGCCCGAGTGCAGCTGCTCCAGTACCGCCAGACGGCGCGCCACCGGGCTTTGCGACCAGTCGTCAAAGGCGGCATGGGCCGCCGCCACCGCCTGGTCCATTTCAGCAGCCCCGGCCGCCGGCACCCGGGCGATCACCTCGCCGGTGGCGGCCTCGTGGACGTCGATCATGTCGCCGTCCCAGGCCACCCAGCGACCGTTGATGTAATTCCTGTTCAGCGTGTTCATGACACCTCCCGCGGCGCGTCGGAGCCTCTCATGTCAGATCGCCGAAACACCGGCCCTCGCGGACCAGGCGTTCCAGCAGCGGTGCCGGGCGCCACGACTCGCCACCCAGCCGCTCATGGTACCCACGGACGGCGGCCAGGATGGTGTCCAGGCCCACCTGGTCGGCCCAAAACAGAGGGCCGCCCCGGTAGGCCGGGAAGCCGTAGCCGTGGATCCAGATGACATCGATGTCCAGGGGGCGGTCGGCGATGCCTTCCTCCAGAATCCGGGCCGCCTCGTTGATCATCACGTACAGGCAGCGCTCAAGGATTTCCTGGTCGTCGATGGTACGGGTAGCGATCCCCTGCGCGCGCCGGAAGTCCTCGATCAGGGTCGCTACGTCCGGGTCCGGAAGCGGTGTCCGGCTGCCGTCCTCGTAGCGGTACACGCCGGCCTGGGTCTTCTGCCCGAGCCGGCCCCGTGCCACCAGCGTATCCATCCAGCTGTCGGGCACCACGACACCGGCCTTGCGCCGTTCTTCCCGGATGCGGTACCCCACATCGAGGCCCGCCAGATCGGCCATGGCGAACGGCCCCATCGGGAAGCCGAGATCGGTCAGCACCCGATCCACCTGCTGGGGGCTGGCCCCCTCGTTGACCAGCGCCAGCGCTTCGGCACCACGGACATGCAGCATCCGGTTGCCCACGAAGCCATAGCCGTTGCCCACCATCACGCCGACTTTGCCGATCCGGCGCGCCACCGCCATCACCGTGGCCTTGACCTCGTCCGAAGTCCGGCGGCCACGCACATTTTCCAGCAATTTCATGACGTTGGCGGGGCTGAAGAAGTGCATGCCCACCACGTCCTCCGGGCGGCGGGTGGCCGAGGCGATGGCGTCGATGTCCAGAGTGGAGGTGTTGGAGGCGAGGATGGCGCCGGGCTTGCAGACCGCATCCAGACGGGCAAAGATCGCCTGCTTGACGGCCAGATCCTCGAACACCGCCTCGATCACCAGGTCCACGTCCCGAAGGTCGTCGTAGTCGAGGCTGGGCTGGATCCGTGCCATGCGCTCCTCAATCTGGGCCGGGCTCAGTTTGCCCTTGCGGGCGGAATGCTCATAGTTGCGGCGAATCACCGCCAGCCCCCGGTCAAGCGCATCCTGACTGGCGTCCAGCAGAACCACCGGCATCCCGGCGTTGGCGAAATTCATGGCGATGCCACCGCCCATGGTACCGGCACCGACGACACCGACACGGCGAACCTCGCGAACCGGGGTCTCCTTGGCCAGGCCCTTCACCTTGGCAACCTGGCGCTCGGCGAAGAAGGCATGCACCAGGCCCGCGCGCTGGGGCGAGGCCATGCAGTCCAGGAACAGGGCCCGCTCCCGTTTCATGCCCTCGTCAAATGGCAGCGTGAACGCCGCTTCCACCGCGTCCACGCACTTGAACGGCGAGAACAGCCCCCGGGCCCGGATCTTCAAAGCATCCCGGAACTGTTGGAACACCTCGCTGCCCCGGTCCGCCTCCAGTTTGTCGGTGAGATCGCGGACACGGCGCACCGGGCGCCCCTCCGCCAGCACCCGTCGGGCGAAGGCCAGCCCCACCTGGCGGATATCGCCATCGGGCTCAACCGCGTCAACGATGCCCAGCGCCAGCGCTTCCTCGGCGCCGATGGGATCGCCCCGGGTGATCATCTCCAGCGCCTTGGCGGCGCCCGTCAGACGCGGCAGCCGCTGGGTGCCACCGGCGCCCGGCAGCAGGCCCAGTTTCACCTCCGGCAGGCCGACCCGGGCCGACGCCACGGCCACCCGGTAGTGACAGCCGAGCGCGGTCTCCAGGCCGCCCCCCAGGGCGGTGCCGTGAATCGCCGCCACCACCGGCTTGGTGCTGTTCTCGAACCGATGGATCACCTCCGGCAGGGTCGGCTCCAGCATCGGTTTGCCAAACTCCCGGATATCCGCCCCGGCCATGAAGGTGCGGCCCTCGCAGACCAGCAGCAGGACCCCGGCACCGGCATCCGCCAGCCCCTGCTCCAGGGCCGCCACCAGCCCGCTCCGGACGCCGTGGCCCAGGGCATTGACCGGCGGATAGTTCACGCAAATCACACCCACGCGGTCTTCACGGGTGTAGGTCACGACCTCGGACATACGCTTACCTCGCCACTTATATGGAATGTTGTTTTAACTAGCGAAACATAGGCGCGATTTAATACCAGTTTTTCACGGGATTCAACTTCCGGGGGTGACCGGCCCCGCCGGTATCAGCCGTGCTCGGCCAGCAGCTCCGCGAATATCGCCATGCCTTCGTCAACGACCTCCAGGGGGGCCGTCAGCGCCGGCAAAAAGCGGATTACGTTGCTCCGAATACCGCAGGTCAGCAGAATCAGGCCACGCCCGACCGCCTCCGCCGCCAGCGTTTTCGGCAGCTCGGTGTTGGGTCGGCTGGCCTGGCCGTCGTGAACGAACTCCACCGCCACCATGGCCCCCAGCTGGCGGACATCACCGATGATTTCCGGATGGCGGGCCTGCAGCTCGCGCAGCCTGCCACCGATCCGTTCGCCAACGGCCAGGGCACGCTGGCACAGCCGTTCCTCTTCGATGACCGCCAACACCGCCAGGCCCGCGGCACAGGCAATGGGCGAACCGCCGTAGGTGCCCCCCAGTCCCCCCGGGTTCGCCGCGTCCATGATCTCCGCCTTGCCAACCACCGCCGACAGCGGGAAGCCGCCCGCGATGCCCTTGGCCATGGTCATGATATCGGCCTCGATCCCCGCGTACTCGAGGGCGAACATCTTGCCGGTGCGGGCAAACCCGGTCTGGATTTCATCACAGATCAACAGGATGCCATGTTCATCACAGAGCGCCCGCAGCCGTTGCAGAAACTCGACGGGGGCCCGGTAGAAGCCACCCTCGCCCTGGACCGGCTCAATGACCACCGCCGCCACCTGATCCGGCTCGATGT
Source organism: Marinobacter lutaoensis (assembly GCF_001981305.1). GTDB lineage: Bacteria > Pseudomonadota > Gammaproteobacteria > Pseudomonadales > Oleiphilaceae > Marinobacter > Marinobacter lutaoensis. The sequence continues at coordinate 32,225 of NZ_MSCW01000004.1, forward strand.
CGGTCTTGAAGCGCATCCGCAGGGCCTCGAACACCTGGTCGTCGGACACGCCGTGATAGGCATTGGGGTACGGCAGACGATAGAGGTCGCCGGGGAAGGGCCCAAAACCCGCCTTGTAGGGCGCCACCTTGCCGGTCAGCCCCAGAGTCAGGTTGGTGCGGCCATGGAAGCCGCCGTCAAACGCGACGATGGCCCTGCGGCCGGTATGGGCCCGGGCGATCTTGACCGCGTTCTCCACCGCCTCCGCGCCGGTGCTGGCGAACATGGCCTTTTTCGCACTCGGACCAGGGGCGATCCGCACCAGCCGTTCCGCCAGTTCCACGGCAACGGCGTAGGGGGTGACGGTCAGGCAGCTGTGGGTGACCTTGTCCAGCTGGTTCCGGACCGCGGCGATCACCTTGGGGTGGCAGTGGCCGGTATTGACCACGGCGATACCGGCGCCGAAGTCGATGTAGCGCTTACCCTCGACATCCCACAGTTCCGCGTTGCGCGCCCGGTCCACGTAGATCGGGGCCAGGTTTCCCATTCCCCGGGCGATCACGGCTTCCTTGCGCTGTTGCAAGTGTTCGTTGGTCATGAATGAAACTCCATGGTTACGGCGGTTCAGAAACGGCCAACCGCCCGTCAGATGACTCGGCGCCCGGGTCAGCCGGGCCCCGGATGAATGTGTCCGGAAACACCCGGGCGCGTTACAACCCGCCCAGGCACAGGTACTTGAGTTCGGTGAACTCTTCCAGGCCGTACTTGGACCCCTCCCGACCGAGGCCCGACTCCTTGACGCCGCCGAACGGCGCCACTTCATTGGAGATCGCCCCCTCGTTGATCCCGACCATGCCGTATTCGAGGCCCTCGGCCACCCGCCAGATCCGCCCGACATCCCGGCTGTAGAAATAGGCCGCCAGGCCGAACGGGGTATCGTTGGCAATGGCCAGGGCCTCGGCCTCATCCCTGAAGGCAAGCACCGGCACCACGGGGCCGAAAATTTCCTCCCGGCACACCGACATGCCGGCGTCGACACCGGTCAGCACCGTCGGTGCGTAGAAGCCCGGCCCCGCCGGGTGGCGCTGCCCGCCCGCCAGCACCTGGGCTCCCGCCGAGCGGGCCTCGTTGACCAGGCGCTCGACCTTGGCCACGGCACTCTCATTGATCAGCGGCCCCAGGGTCACGCCGGTCTCGAGGCCATTCCCGACCTCAAGCTGGCTGACGGCGTGCGCCAGCCGGTCGAGGAAGGCGTCGTAGACGCGCTCCTGCACCAGAATTCGGTTGGCGCACACACAGGTCTGGCCGGCATTGCGAAACTTGGACCGCATCAGGCCCTGGACCGCGGCGTCGAGATCGGCATCGTCGAACACGATAAACGGGGCATTGCCCCCCAGTTCGAGGCCGAGCTTTTTCACGGTATCCGCGCACTGGCGCATCAGGGTCTTCCCCACCGGGGTCGAGCCGGTGAACGTCAGTTTTCGCACCCGAGGATCCGCGCACAGGGCTTGGCCAATCTCCGCCGCCCGCGTGCTGAGCACCAGTTGCAGGGCCTCGTCCGGAACCCCCGCCCGGTAGGCCAGGTTGACCAGCGCGATCGCCGACAGGGGGGTCAACTCCGACGGTTTGAGCACCACCGTGCAACCGGCGGCCAGCGCGGGCGCGACTTTCCGGGTGATCATCGCATTGGGGAAGTTCCACGGCGTGATCGCCGCCACGACACCGACCCCCTGGCGCAGCACGACCAGACGCTGGTTCGCCTGGTGGGCGGGGATGACATCGCCGTACAGCCGTTTCGCTTCCTCGGCAAACCACTCGACAAAGGAGGCACCGTAGAGCACTTCCCCCCGGGCCTCGGCCAGGGGTTTTCCCTGCTCCAGGGTCATCAGGGTGGCCAGGTCATCGGCATGTTCGACAATCAGGTCGAACCAACGCCGCAACACCGAGGCCCGGGCCTTGGCCGACAGCCGCTGCCAGGCTGGCAGCGCGCGACTGGCACGGGCAATGGCCGTTTCGGCGTCACCGGCACTGGCGTCGGCCAAGACCGCCAGGGTCTCGCCGGTGGCGGGGTTGGTGACCGCGAAGGTGCGGCTCCGGGCATGGCCGTCGCCGGGGCATTCTCCGGCCCGGTACCAGGGCGCCAGCAGGTGACTGAAATCGGATATAGGGGAACGGTTATTGCTTGCAAACATCGGTCTGATCACTCCGTGGAAGGGGCCGGCCTGTTCGCCCTAAGTAGGGGTGGCCTGCGCGTGCGGATCATCTTAGAGTGGGACCAAAAGTTTTATAAATAACGATGATTAAACATTTACTTTTATGAACGTAAAACAAAATCAGGACACCCCCAGCCCGGCCTCAGCGGTTATGGCGGAGCTGGGACAGGTGGGCGATTACGAGATCCGGCTGTTGCGGGTATTCAAGACCGTGGTGGAGTGTGGCGGCTTTTCCGCCGCCGAGGCCGTGCTCAACGTTAGCCGTTCCACCATCAGCGTGCACATGTCCAATCTGGAACAGCGCCTGAAGCTGACCCTGTGCACCCGGGGGCGCTCGGGCTTCGCCCTGACCGAGGACGGGGTCATCATCTACGACGCCGTACGGCGACTGTTCTCCCAGATGGAGGATTTCCGCTCCACCGTCAACGCGCTGCACGTGCAGGTCAGCGGCGAACTGAACCTGGTCGCCAGCGATACCATCAGCCTCGACAGCCGCAGCTGTTTTCCCGACGTGCTGGGGGCCTTCTGCCAGCGCGCGCCCGACGTCTACATCAACTTCGAAACCGCGCCCATGAACGAGATCGAGCGGCGCATTCTCAACGACGAGGCGGATGTGGGGTTCATCCCCTACCACCGGGAGCTGGACGGCCTGGTGTACCAGCCACTGTACGAAGAAACCTGCTACCTGTACTGCAGTGACGGCCATCCCCTGTTCGACCTCGACGACACCCCCGACCGGATCCGCGCCCGGGTGGGGGAATACAAACTGGTGCACGCGGGCATTCAGACCAACCCGCAGGTTGCCGTCCAGTTGCAGGGGCTGAACAAGGCCGCCTCGGCCTACTACTACGAAACCCGCCTTGCCATGGTGCTGTCCGGCGCCTATCTGGGCTTCCTGCCGGAGCAGTACGTCGAGCCCTGGGTCCAAAAGGGAAAGCTCAAGCCACTGCTGCCGGATGAGCGGGTGTACAAGCTCGGGATCGCCGCCATTACCCGCCGTCACGGCCGCTTCAACAAACCCAGGGATGTGTTCATGGAAGTTCTGGTTCAACACACCCGGCCGGAATTTCAGGCCGAGAGCCGGTGATCACGGTCGGGGCAAGCGCCCCGGCTCCGCCCATTCCGATACTTTTTTTACTCTTATTGCATACATAATCCCAAAATAATTCATATTTAAATCAAGGATATATGTAACATTGCCCGGCCTGTGCTAGCCTGTCCGGCAAGCACCCAGTCATGGTCATTGATGGCGAGAGACGGACATCATGATGAAAGTCATCAGTTTCGGAGAGGCCCTGATCGACATGCTCTCCAACCGCGTGGCCGGCACCGCGCCGGACGGGCCGGAAACCTTCACCCGCTTCCCGGGCGGCGCCCCGGCCAACGTCGCGGTGGCCGTCGCCAAGCTCGGCGGCCGCAGCTACTTCGCCGGCAAGGTGGGTCGGGACATGTTCGGCGATTGTCTGCGCGACGCAATGGCGGCGGCGGGCGTCCGCACCGACTATCTGCTGCAGACCGACCAGGCCAAAACCGCCCTGGCCTTCGTCTCCCTCGATGCCCGGGGCGAGCGCTCGTTCGAGTTCTACCGCTCGCCGTCGGCGGACCTGCTGTTCCGGCCCGAGGAGTTTCGGCCGGCGTGGTTTGCCGAGCCCGGCCTGTTCCATTTCTGCTCCAACACGCTGACCGAACCCGGCATTCGCGCCACCACCCTGGCCGGCATCGAACAGGCCCGCGCCGCCGGGTACCTGATCAGCTTTGACGTCAATCTGCGCCACAACCTGTGGCCGGCCGGGGTCGACCCGACGCCCTTCCTGTGGCAGGCCATCGCCCGCAGCGACCTGCTCAAGCTGTGCCGCGAGGAGCTGGCGTTCCTGTGCCGGGACCGGACCGAAGCCCAGGTGCTGGAGCGGATCCGCGCCGCCGGCGTCAGCCTGATCCTGATTACCGACGGCGGCGACCCGCTGTGCTATCAGGGCACGCGCCTAGCGGGCCGGCTGCACCCCCCGGCCACGCGGGCGGTCGACACCACGGCGGCCGGGGATGCCTTTACCGGGGGCGTCCTCTACGCCCTGGCGGAACGGGGTATCGATCGCGACCGCCTGGCCGCTCTGGACGACCGGGACCAGCTTGAGGCGATCCTGGACCTGGGGATGCGCTGCGGCGCGTTCACTGTCACCCGCAAGGGCGCCTTCGACGCCCTGCCCACTCAGGCAGACCTGAACGCCTAGTCCCGGCGCGTTGCCTGCGGCCTTCAGGCATCGGGGTGAAGCTGGTTCAGGTGCCGGCGGTAGCGTTGATAGGCGTCCCGGTAGCGGGCCACCGCCCCGGCCTCGGGCGTCACCGCCGAATCCGGGTCCAGGGCAACGAAACGGCCACACAGCTCCGCCAGGGAAACACCGGTGCCTCGCTGATGCTGTTCGCACCAGGCGGCCTGGATCGCCGCCCCCAACGCGGCGGCCTCCCCCACCCGGGGGCAGACCACCTGGGTGTCGAGAATCTCGGCCACCAGCCGGCGCCAGAGCGGGCTGCGCGCACCGCCCCCGATCAGGCGGATACTGTCGCAGCGGATTCCACTGGCCCGCAGCAGGTCGAGGCCATGGCGCAGGCCGAAGGTGGTCCCTTCCAGAGCCGCCCGGCAAAGATTGGCGGGAGTCAGATTCTGGGTGTTCAGTCCGAGCAGGCTGCCGCTGGCCCGGGGCAACGCCGGCACCCGCTCACCGTTCAGGAACGGCAGCAGGGTGATGCCGCCGGCGCCGATGCCGGCGCGGTCGGCCTCCTGCTGGAAGCGCTCGAGATCGTAACCGAACAGCGTGCGCACCTGATGGACGACCCCGGTCAGGTTCATGGTACAGATCAACGGCAGCCAGGCATTGCTGGAGGAACAGAACGGTGCCACCAGCGGCGACGACAGCACCGGCGGACGCTCGGTGCAGGCATAGAGCGCGCCGGACGTGCCAAGGCTCAGGGTGACAATGCCATCGGCGATGTTGCCGGTGCCGATGGCGCCCATCATGTTGTCGCCACCGCCGCTGGCCACCAGCACACCCTCCGCCAGCCCCAGCTCCCGCGCCAACGCCGGGCGCACCGTCGCCACCGGTTCCTCGGCCCGGAGCAGCCGTGGCAACGCCCGCTCCAGCCGCCCGTCCGGTGCGATCAAAGCCAGCACCTCGGGCGCCCAACGCCGGGTGCGCACATCGAAGTAGCCGGTACCGGAGGCGTCGCCACGCTCGGCGGCGCACTCACCGGTCAGCCAGTAATTGAGGTAATCGTGCGGCAGCAGGATCGTGCCGATCCGCCCGAAGGCCTCGGGCTCGTGCTGTTTCAGCCACAGCAGTTTGGACAGCGTATAGCCGGTGGCCGGCACCAGCCCCAGCCGTTCGAGACAGCCCGCCTCGCCCCCCAGCTGCGCCACCAGTTGGGCGTTCTGGGCCGCGCTTTCGGTGTCGCACCAGAGCTTGGCCGGCCGGATGACCGCGCCGGCACGATCCAGCAGCACCATGCCATGCTGCTGTCCGGACACGCCAATGGCACGGATCGCCCGGCCGTCGATGCCGGCACGGTCGAGCGCCTGACGATAGGCCTGGCGGAAGGCGTGAGTCCACCACTCAACGCGCTGCTCGCGGCGGCCGTTGGCGGCGCTGATCAGCTCATGGGCGGCCTGTCCTTCGCCCCGGATGCGAGCCTGCTCGGGATCCAGGATCACCACCTTGGTCCCCTGCGTGCCGCAGTCGACACCCAGATACATGGCTTACCGCCTCCCCGTCAGACGCTCGCGCAGCAGCTGTTCCAGCCGCCGCTGATCCGCCTCGAACCCCCGGATGCCCTCGGCCAGCTTGTCGGTGGCCATGGCATCCTCGTTCATCCGCCAGCGGAACTCGGCCTCGGTCAGCGGCGCCACGGGTTCCGCCGGTGCCTGCGGCTCCCGCCCCAGAACCGGTTCCAGCAGACCGTGCGTCGACGCCAGCTCATCGAGCAGCTCCGGGCTGATGGTCAGGCGGTCGCAGCCGGCGAGCGCCAGGATCTCGCCACAGTTGCGAAAACTCGCGCCCATGACCCGGGTGCGGTAGCCCTGCTGCCAGAAGTAACGCTGGATGCGCTGCACCGAGCGTACCCCCGGTTCCTGCGCCGGCGGGTCCTGCCGCTCCGGTTGGTGGCGCCGGTACCAGTCCAGGATCCGGCCCACGAAGGGCGAGATCAGCCATACGCCGGCCTCGGCGCAGGCCCGGGCCTGGACAAAGCTGAAGATCAGGGTGAGGTTGCAGGCAATGCCCTCGCGCTCGAGCACCTCGGCGGCGCGGATCCCCTCCCAGGTCGCGGCCAGCTTGATCAGGACCCGGTCGCGGCCGACGCCGGCCTGTTCATAGCCCGCAATCAGACGCCGTGCCTTGGCAATGCTGGCCTCGGTATCGAAGGACAGGCGGGCGTTGACCTCGGTGGAAACACGCCCCGGCACCGCCTCCAGGATCCGGCAGCCCAGGGCCACCACCAGGCGATCGCAGGCATCGTCGATGATCGCCTCCAGGTCCCCGCCGGTGCCGGCCGAAGCCTGCAGGACCGGATCGATCAGGGCGTCGTACTGGCCCGACTGCACCGCCTTCAGAATCAGCGACGGGTTGGTGGTGGCATCCTCCGGGGCGAAGCGGCGGATCGCCTCCAGATCGCCGGTATCGGCGACCACGACACTGTACTGTTTTAACTGCTCCAGAAGCGTGGGCATTCCTGAATTCTCCTTGACCGGGCCCGGACCACCGGGCCACACACTGAAGGGGTATCCGCCGGCGCCGGGCCGGCTCATTCAGCCAGCGTCAGCGCCAGGGTCCTGCGTACCCCCAGGGTCTGCAGGCGCTCGAGCTGCCGGCGGAAGGCGTCCACGAACGCCGGACAGGCTGGAATCTTCCGCCCGAATACCGGCTCCAGCGCCAGCACCCGCTCGACCTGGTCCGGCCCGGGGCGGGTCGCCTGAGCGACCTGTTCGGCCCGGGGGTCGCCCACCGTGAACGGGCGCCCCTGCTCATCCACCGCCCGCTGATACTGCACCCAGGCAGCGAAGATGAGGGCGGTCCGTGCCAGTGGCGCGCCGGTATCGATCTGGCGCATCAGGGTCGGCACCACGAACTTCGGCAGCCGTGACGAGCCGTCGTAGCCGATCCGGCTGATCTGGTCGCCGATGGCGACATTGGCGAAACGCTGGATCAGGGTGTCCTTGTACGCCGTCAGGTCGATACCGGGCACCGGTTTCAGCCCGGGCGTCACGTCCCGGTCCATATAGGCCCGGACATAGTCACGCAGTTGCCGGTCCTGCATGGTTTCATGGGCGTAGCGGTGGCCCAGCAGAGCCCCGAGGTAGGCCAAGGCCTGGTGGCCGCCGTTGAGCAGGCCAATCTTCATGTCCTCGTAGGGGGTCACGTCGTCGGTGAACTGGACGCCAACCGTTTCCCAGGCGGGCCGGCCGTCGCAGAAACGGTCCTCCAGAACCCACTGCGAGAAGGGTTCGGCCACCACCGGCCAGGCGTCCTCGATGCCGGTTTCCGCCTGCAGCCGGCGCCGGTGGGCGTCGCTGGTGGTCGGCGTGATGCGGTCTACCATCGAATTGGGGAAACAGACGTGCTCGGCGATCCAGTCGCCCAGGGCAGGATCGCGCCGCCGGGCAAATCCCAGCAGAGCGTTGCGCGCCACCCGGCCGTTGTGCGGCAGGTTATCGCAGGACATCACGGTGAACGGCGCAACGCCGGCGGCGCGCCGACGCGCCAGCGCCTCGGCCAGGAAACCGAACACCGTGGTGGGTGCCTCGGGGTGCGCCAGGTCGTGGCGGATCGCCGGCAGGTCGGCGAGAAACTCGCCGGTGTCGTCATCGGTGCAGTAACCGCCTTCGGTGATGGTCAGGGAGACGATGCGCGTCTGCGGCGACGCCAGCCGGGCGATCAGCCCCGGACGGTCCTCGTCGGCGAGCAGGAAGTCGCCGATCGCCCCCACCACCTGGATCCGGGTGTCGGCGCTGTCGCCCAGCTCGTAGAGGGTGTAGAGATAGTCCTGGGACACCAGCGCCTCACGCATGGCGCGGTCTTCCGGGCGCAGGCCGGCGCCGCAAATGCCCCATTCCATTGCCTGCCCCTGCTGGAGCAGCTGTTCGGTGTAAATGGCCTGATGCGCACGGTGGAAGCCGCCGACCCCAATGTGCACGATGCCCTGCCGGACCCGGCGGCGGTCGTACACGGGCCGGAGCACCCGCGCCGGCAGTCGAGCCAGTGTTTCGCTGTTGAGTTTCATCGTCGTTACCCCGGGCCGTTCGGCCCTGCCGTTGGTCATCCAGGGGGCGCCGCGGACAAGCAGCCCCGGGCCCGCCAGCCGGCGGGCCAGAATCCGGTTTGCACAGGTGTGGTTGCGAGGGCTCAGGCAGCCTGTGCCGGCGCCCCCGGTTTGGGCATGGCCCGGCCACTGGCGTCGAACAGGTGGCCGTGGGCGAGATCCGGCAGCAGCCCCACCCGGTCACCGAAACGCCCGGAGAAGTCTCCCGGGGCCCGCACGGTGAGGGTCTCGCCGCTGTCCGTCCTGACATAGCAGTAGGTGTCGGCCCCAAGGTGCTCAGTGACATCCAGGGTGACCTGGAACGGGCTCGCCTGGGCCTCGCACACCTGGATATGCTCCGGCCGTATCCCCAGCGTCACCGCGTCCCCCGGTTTCAGGCCCCGTCCCTCCAGCTCCAGGCGATACTCCGGCCCGCACGCCAGGGCCACCGAGACCGTGGAAGCCTCCGCCGCCGTCACCCGGCCATCGAGGAAGGCCATTCGCGGCGTGCCGATGAAGCCAGCCACGAAGCGGTTCACGGGGTGGTGATACAGCGTCAGCGGCGAGCCCACCTGTTCGATGCGGCCGCCGTTGAGCACCACGACCTTGTCCGCCAGCGTCATGGCCTCCACCTGGTCGTGGGTGACATAGATCATGGTGGCGTTCAGCTCCTGGTGCAGTCGCGCCAGTTCCAGCCGCATCTGCACGCGCAGCGCGGCATCCAGGTTGGAGAGGGGTTCATCAAACAGGAAGATCTTCGGATGACGGACGATCGCGCGCCCGATCGCCACCCGCTGGCGCTGACCGCCGGACAGGGCCCTGGGCTTGCGCTCCAGCAGGGGCTCAAGCTCCAGGATGCGGGCCGCCTCCGCCACCTTGGCCGCCACCTCGGCCTTGTCGACGCGGGCCAGGTCCAGCGCGAACGAGAGGTTCTTCCTCACGGTCATGTGCGGATACAGGGCGTAGGTCTGGAACACCATCGCCAGGTCGCGCCGAGCCGGCGCCATGTCGGTGATCTCGCGGTCGTCCAGATAGATGTGGCCGCCGGTCACCTCCTCCAGCCCGGCGATCAGGCGCAGCAGCGTGGATTTGCCACAGCCCGAGGGGCCGACGAAGACCACGAACTCATGGTCCTTGATGTCCAGATCAATGCCCTTGATGATTTCGGTCCCCTCGAAGACCTTGTGCAGATTACGGATTGTCAGATTCGCCATGGGGAAACCTTTTGTTATTTGACAGCACCGAAGGAAAGACCACGGACCAGTTGTTTCTGGCTCAGCCAGCCGAAGACCAGGATCGGCGCACAGGCCAGGGTCGAGACCGCGGACAGCTTCGCCCAGAACAGCCCCTCGGGGCTTGAGTAGGACGCCACCAGCGCCGTCAGCGGCGCGGCACTGGAGGAGGTGAGGTTGAGCGACCAGAACGCTTCGTTCCAGCTCAGGATCAGCGACAGCAGCACGGTGGAGGCGAGGCCGCCCTTGGCGATCGGCAGCAGCACGCGGCAGATCTCCTGCGCCGCCGTGGCACCGTCCAGGCGGGCCGCTTCGAGAATGTCCCGGGGGATTTCCTTGAAGTAGGTGTACACCATCCACACCATGATCGGCAGGTTGATCAGCGTGTAGATGATCACCAGTCCGGTCTTGGTATCGAGCAGGCCGAACTGTTTGAACAGCAGGTAGATGGGCACCAGCACCCCCACCGGCGGCAGCATCTTGGTGGACAGCATCCACAGCAGCGTACCCTTGGTGCGCCGGGTCTCGAAGAACGCCATGGAATACGCCGCCGGCACCGCCAGCAGCATGCCGAACAGGGTCGAGCCGAAGGACACCACCACCGAGTTCCAGGCGTAGTGGAAGTAGTCGCTGCGCTCGTCGATGTGCAGGTAGTTCTCCAGCGTCGGCCGGAACCACAGTTCCGGCGGGCTGGCGAAGGCCGCCAGCTCGGTCTTGAAGCTGGTCAGGATCATCCAGAGGATGGGGAAGAACAGCGCCAGGGCCACCAGCCAGGCCAGAGTGCCCAGCAGCAGGGTGCGCAGGCGACGCGTCTGTTTCAGGGTCAGCATCGTCTCGTCTCCTCAGGCCTTGTCGGTCAGGTTCCTGCCGATCATCCGTACCAGGACGAAGGCGGCGATGTTGGCGATGACCACCGCAATCAACCCGCCCGCCGAGGCCATGCCCACGTCGAACTGCAGCAGTGCCTGGCTGTAGATCAGGTACGCCAGGTTGGTGGTGTCGTAGCCGGGACCGCCGCCGGTGGTGGTGTAGATCTCGGCGAAGATCGACAGCAGGAAGATGGTCTCGATCATGATCACCACGGCGATGGGGCGGGCCAGGTGCGGCAGGGTGATGTGCCGGAAGATCGCCAACGGGCCGGCGCCGTCGAGGCGAGCGGCATCCTTCTGCTCCTGGTCCAGGGACTGCATGGCGGTCATCAGGATCAGCACCGCGAACGGGATCCACTGCCAGGACACGATCATGATGATCGACAGCAGCGGATACTCGGCGAACCAGTCGACCGGGGTGGCGCCGAACAGGCGCCAGACGGCAGCAAATACGCCGGACACCGGGTGCAGCAGCAGGTTTTTCCACACCAGGGCACTGACCGTGGGCATGATAAAGAACGGCGAGATCAGCATCACCCGCACGATGCCGCGCCCGAAGAACGGGGTGTCCACCAGTACCGCGATCAGGACCCCGGCGATCACGCTGATCGCCAGCACCGAAAGCACCAGCCACAGGGTGTTCAGGGCCCCGGCGACGAACCCCTCGTCGGTCAGGAAGTAGTGGTAGTTCTCCAGCCCGACGAACGGCTCGTCCCCGGGGTAGAGCAGGTTGTAGCGGATCAGGGAGAAATAGACCGTCATGGCCAGCGGCACCGCCATCCACAGCAGCAGCGACGCCACCGACGGCGACAGCATCGCCAGCCCGATGCGGCGCCCCCGACGGAGGCGGGGCGCCGGGTGTCGCGTTGTCGTTCCAGTTCTGGCCTCAGTCACGGTGTTCACCCCTGCCTGCAGACTCGTGATACTCATGGCTTGTTCCCATCCTTGTGAGTCGGCGCAAACCGCCCGGCGAACCGGGCCAGGTGCATCACTTGATGTAGCGCGCGCGTTTCATTTCCCGCTCGGACACCGCCTGGGCACTTTTCAGCGCCTGGGGCACCGACAGGCTGCCGGAAAGAGCACCGGAAACCAGCTTGCCGACCTGGGTGGCGATGGACTGGAACTCCGGAATCGAGACCAGCTGGATGCCGGTATAGGGCACCGGCTTGAGCGTCGGATCGTTCGGGTCGGCCCGCTCCAGCGAGGTCAGGGTCACCGCGGCGAACGGTGCCGCGTTCATGTACGCCTCGTTGCGGTAGGTGGACAAGCGGGTACCGGGGGGAATCGCGGCAATGCCGTACCGTTCCGCAACCAGCTCGGAATACTCCTTGGACGTCGCCCAGACCGCGAACGCCCGGGCCGCGTCCTTGGCATCGGAGCTGGAGGGGATCGCCAGCGCCCAGGACCAAAGCCAGCCTGCGCCCTTCGCCGTCACTTCCTTCGGCGCCAGCGCGAATCCGACCGCATCCGCCACCTCGCTCTGACTCGGATCGGTCACGAAGGCACCGGCCACGGTGGCGTCCACCCAGAGGGCACACTTGCCGGAATTGAACAACGCCAGATTTTCGTTAAAACCGTTGGACGAGGCGCCGGGCGGACCATACTGTCCCAGCAGATCGGTGTAGAAGGTGATGGCCCGGGTCCACTCGGGGCCGGTGAACTCGGGGTGCCAAGCCTCGTCGAACCACCGGGCCCCGAAGGCGTTGGCCAGCGTGGTCACCAGCGCCATGTTTTCACCCCAGCCGGCCTTGCCCCGCAGGCAGATGCCGTACTGTTCCTGCTCCGGCCGGTTCAGGGTCTTGGCGAACTCGCGGATCTGGTCCCAGCTGGGCTGTTCCGACATCGACAGTCCGGCGGCCTCGAACAGGTCCTTGCGGTAGTAGGTCATCGAGCTTTCGGCGTAGAACGGCAGGCCGTAGAGCGTGCCGTCCACCGACAGGCCATCCCGGACCGACGGGAAGATGTCGTCGACGTCGTAGCTGGCCGGCAGGTTCTCCATGGGCGTCAGCCAGCCCCGCGCACCCCACAGGCCGGTCTCGTACAGGCCGATGGTCATCAGGTCGAACTGTCCACCCTCGGTGGCGATATCGGTGGTCAGGCGCTGGCGCAGCACGTTCTCTTCCAGCACCACCCAGTCCAGCCGGATATCCGGGTGGGTTTTCTCGAACTCGGCGGAAAGCTTCTGCATCCGGACCATGTCACCGTTGTTGACCGTCCCGATGGTGACGGTGGTGCTGGCCCATGCGGTGGACGACATGGCGATGGCGGATGCCATCAGCACGGGAACTAGGCGGGTTTTCATCAAGACACACTCCTTTGCCGTGGCCGGCTCGTTGTTATCGTTCTAGGCACCCGACCGCCGTGCCGGAGGGGAACGGCGGGGAGCGAGGGTGACCCAATTAGACTGCATGCCCGGAGCCCGGACAAATCCATAATTGACTCAATCCCTGTACTTTTTTGCACACCCCGGAGCCCGGAATGGGCGGGCGGGCTGCCGCTCGCCTTGCCGGTTTACCCGTTTTTTCATTGGCTTATGGATTCCTGAAAAATCGGCGGGGTGAACAAAGTGTACAGATCCGGTGCAATTTCCTATCATGGGCCGTCACAAACAAAAACAACAGGCACCCAGGTGACGGCCATGACCTCTCGCCCACTTCGCCAATCCGATCCGTCGTACGAGCTGATTCCCCCGAAAACCAACGGTTCGATCCTGTACCGCCAGCACGGCTTCCCGGACGAGCTGGTGCGCTGGCACTACCACAAGGAATACGAGCTGCACCTGATCACCCACAGCACGGGCAAGGTGTTCGTCGGGGATTACATCGGTAACTTCTATCCCGGCAACCTGATCCTGACCGGCCCCAACCTGCCACACAACTGGATCAGCCATACCGACGAGCAGGACGTCTACCCGGAGCGCGACCGCGTGGTGGTGTTCACCGACGAGGTCATCCAGTCCGCCCGCCAGGTGATGCCGGAGTTCGGAGAACTGGACGACCTGCTCTACCGTTCGCGCTTTGGCATCCAGTTCGAAGGCCGGGACACGATCCGCCGCGCCTACGACCTGATGGACCGGATCGCCCACTCGGACGGGCTGGAAAGCCTGGGGCACTTCCTGGTGTTCATGGACATGCTGGCCAAAACCGACGACTACCGGCTGCTGTCGAGCGAAAACTACTTCTCGGTCGCCGGTGAAAAGAACCAGCAGCGGGTCAACCAGGCGGTGAACTACATCTTCGATCACTACCACGAGGACCTGTGCCTGGAGGAGGTGGCCGCCGAGCTGGACATGAAACCCTCCTACTTTTCACGTTTCTTCCGCCAGGCAACGGGGCGCCGCTTCGTGGAGTTCGTCAACAGCCTGCGCATCAACCGGGCTTGCGACCGCCTGGCCCACAGCGACATGTCGATCACCGAGATCTGCTTTGATGTCGGCTTCACCAACATTTCCAACTTCAACCGCCGGTTCATGGCCCTGAAAGGGATGACCCCCTCCGAATACCGCCGGCTCGCCGCGGTGGCCTGCTCGATCGAATGATCCGCGCCGGCGGGCCGCAGGGCCGTGCCACCTGTTGGTGCAAGGCGCCGGCAAAGGTTGAGCGGAGTTAACCTGAACATCGACTATTTGATATTTATCCCCCTATTCCCCTCATGCAGACTGCCCCTTGCCAGCCGTTGGATGCCAAGCGTTTGCATTTGCAAACGGCTCTTGGCTCAACCCTGTGCGAGTCATAACAACAACCTACCGCCAACACGCTACCGCCCAAGTGGCGCAACCTTGCAGTAGAACTAAGGGACTCGGAAAAATGAACGCTTTCTGGAAGACCACACGTAAAACACTCACGGCATTCGTTCTGGCCCTCGTGGCCGGCGTGACATCCATGCAGGCCATGGCGGAACAGACCTTCAACTGGCGCTTCAGCAACCTCTATTCCCGCGGCACCGCCTATGCGGAGGTCTATGAAAACTTCGCCAGAAACATCGAAACCATGTCCAACGGACGCATCAGGATCCAGGTGCTGTACGCTGGCGAGGGCGTGGGCCAGACCGGCGTGCTGGGCGCGGTCAAGTCCGGTCTGGTGCAAATGGGCGCCATCTTTCAGCCCGCCCATTCCGGTGAGATCCCCTTTGGCGTGGTGGAAATCGGTTTGCCCGGAACCACGGACGACGCCACCAAGCTGAGCGCGCTGTTCCACGAACAGGGCTGGCAGCCCATCCTCGAACAGGCCTACAACCAGCAGGGCGTCGAGTGGATCGAAACCTACTTTCAGCCCGCCGTCTATGTCCTCACCAACAAGCCCATCCGCTCCATCGATGACTTCAAGGGTCTGAAAATCCGCGCCCCCGGAGCCTATGGCAAATTCTTCCGCGAGCTGGGTGCCTCCCCGGTTTCCCTGGCCTGGAATGAAATCTATACGTCCCTGGCCACCGGCGTGATCGACGGCTCCATCGGCTCCAACCTGATCGACCACCGGGACGGCAACCACGTGGAAGTGGCGAAATACATGTACCCCCTGCCGGTGGCCGGTGCCCAGGCCATGCCGATCATCGTCAACAAGAAAGCCTGGGACAGCCTGCCGGAGGACCTCAAGGCGATCGTGAAAACCGCCGGCGCCCGGCATGCCCAGGAACAGCTGGACAAGTCCACGGTCTGGGTCAGCCAGGCGGTGGCGGACATGGAAGCCAAGGGACTGCAGTGGAGCCCCGAGCCGTCCGAGGCAGACCGCCAGGCCTGGCGGGCAGCGGCCAGGAAGGTCTGGAACGACTACGCCAAGGGCGACAAGATCAGCGCCGAGCTGGTGAAGATTCTGGAAGCCTCCGGCGCCGCCCACTAGGCAACGGAGCCTCGATGTCATGTTGTATTCGATCCTTCGATGCTGGTGCCAGGCGGTGGAGGCCCTGGTCACCGGCCTCGGGCGCCTGGTTGCCTGGGGCGTGCCCCTGCTGGCCCTGGTCGTCGCGTTTGAAGTGGTCTCCCGCTACCTGCTGAACCGTCCCACCGTATGGGCGTTCGATGTGTCCCTCTTCATCTTTGCCTACGTCGGCGCCCTTGGCGGCGCGTTCGCGCAGCAGCGCAAGGCACACATCAATGTGGACATTCTCTACCTGAGTGTTCCCCCTCGCTGGAAACACGTTTTCAACCTGCTGTCCTACCTGCTGGGGGGCTTTTTCCTGGTCATTGTCTGCCACCTAGGCTGGGGCAAGATGGAAGAAGCCATCGAATTCGATTACCGCCGGCAAAGTGAATGGGCTCCCTCGATGATCCATTTCTGGGTCATGATCGTGGCGGCATCGGCGGTGTTTCTGCTGCAGCTGAGCAGTGATTTCCTGCAGAACCTCTGGCAGCTGATGACCGGCCAGCCATTGCTCGATGACAGGGAGACGGGAGGTTCCGCATGATCAGCGTGGAGCTGCTGACCGCCGTTCTGTTCGGCTGCATCCTGATCGCCTTTGCCCTCGGGGTACAGGTGGGGCTGGCGCTGGGTGGCATTGCCATGCTGGTGGGCTACTTCACCTGGGGCGACGCGGTGTTCAACGTGGTCCCCACCACCCTGGAAGACAACTTCTTCAATTTCATCCTGCTGTCCATTCCCCTGTACATCTACATGGGCCAGCTGCTGACCCGCTCGGGGGTTGGCGAGGCCATGTTCAGCGCCAGTCAGGCCGTCATTGGCCGGGTCCGGGGGTCACTGGCCATCAGCGTGATCATCGTCTGCTCGCTGATCGGCGCCATGGTGGGGATTATCGGGGCGGGGATCATGACCTCGGGCAGCATCGCCCTGAAGCCCATGCTGGAGCGGGGCTATGACAAGCGTCTGGCGCTGGGGGTGATCATGGCCGGCGGCGGCCTCGGCATCCTGATCCCGCCCAGCGTGCCCATGATCATGTACAGCGCAGTCACGCAAAATTCCGTGGGCCGTCTCTTTGTCGCGGCCATCGTACCGGCGTTGCTGGCCGTGTTGATGTTCATCGCCTACATCGTCATCTCCTGCCGGCTCAACCCGGAGCGGGCCCCGCTGATGACCGAGGAAGAGCAGAACATGACCGGCCGGCAGCGCCTCAAGCGACTGCGGGACGGGGGACTGGGCCTGCTCCTGATCGTCGCGGTGCTGGGCTCGATCATGGCCGGCATCGCCACCCCGACCGAATCCGGCGCCATCGGCGTCATCGGCGTCATCGGCGCGGTGCTGCTCGCGGTGATCTACCGGCGCTTCAAACCCAGCCTCCTGCGCGTGGCCGGGGTGGAGACGACACTGCTGGTGGCGGTGGCCATGTGGATCATCATCGGCGCGTCGGTGTTCAGCAACTTTCATCTGTTGATGGGCATCCAGGGCCTGGTGGCCCGGTTTACCGCCGATCTGGGGCTGCCGCCCTGGGGGGTGATTCTGCTCATGCAGGGGATCATGCTGCTGCTGGGCTTCATCATCGACGAGTTCATCATCGTGCTCATGTGCGCCCCGATCTTCACGCCCATCGCCGTCAGCCTGGGCTATGATCCGGTCTGGTTCGGCATCCTGATGATTCTCAACATCGAAATTGCCATCCAGACCCCCCCCTATGGCTTCGCCCTGTTCTATCTCAAGGGCATCGCGCCACCGGGCGTCACGATGCTGGACATCTACCGCTCGATCACACCCTTCGTGCTGATCAAGCTGGCGGTCCTGATGCTCTGCATCGTGTTCCCCGAGCTGGTGCTGTGGCTGCCCGACCGGCTGATGGGCCCGGGTTGACCCCAGTGTCGCGCCGGCTCAGACCCCCAGCGACTCGATATCGCCCGCCAGCATGGCCAGCTGGTGGGCGATGGTGTCCCGCAGCCGGTCGGCGGGTACCAGGTAGGAGGGTGCGGAGCAGGTCAGCGCCATGATGGTGCCGTCCTGCAGGTGAATGGGCACGCCGGCGGAGTTGATGTTGCGGTCCCATTCCCCCAGGGATAGACAGAAGCCATGGGCCCTGTAGTCCTCCATGGCCTGCGTCAGGCCCTGCCGTTTCTCCGGCCAGTCCTCGCCATACTTGAGCGCCAGGGCGTCATCCAGCAGCGCGCGGTCCTGATCGCCGATGGCACAGTAATAAGCCCGACCGGCGGCCGTGGTGGCCAGGGGCAGCTTCAAGCCAATCTCCATACGCAGCAGCGAGGCTTCCGGCGGCAGCCGGTTCTCCACGTAGATCATGTGCAGGCGGTCCCGGCAGGTCAGCCCGACCGACATGTTGGTTTGGCGGGCAAACTCGTCCATGTAGGGCTTGGCCAGCTGGCGCACCTTGAGGTTGGAGACGTAGGCGTAGCCCAGGGCAAGCACGCCGGAGCTGAGCTGGTACTTTTCCAGCTGGGTGTTGTAGCTGAGGTAGCCCAGTTTGGTCAGGGTGTACGTCATCCGGGACACCGTGGGCTTGGGCAGGCCGGTGATGCGGGCGATGTCCTGGTTGCCGAGGATCACCGACCCCTGGGTGAAGGCGCGCAACACATCCAGGCCCCGGGACAGGGACTCCACGAACTTGCGGTCTTTTTCCGGTTTCACCGGCTCGCCCGCGTCGAAGGCCACCATCAGTTCCGGTGCGTTGTTTTTTGTCCGTGCCATCGTGGGGCGTCCTCCTGCTGATTCGCCAGTGCCGGTTCCGGGATCTGCTCGCATGTCGTCGGTCACCAAGAAGGCGCCATTTTAAGCGGTTAACCGCCGCCAGCACCAGAAACACGGCTCAAAATCCGCACCAACCCCCACCCATTTCGACCCGGCTTTTCAATCTGCCCGTGAATGTCGTGCCCCGCCGAGGCCTGCGCCAGGCTTGCATTCCCTATTCGGTCAAACTACGCTCTGAAAACCACAAATACAAAACTCTGTTTCGCACAACGAAACAGAACCGCAAATCACGCCATCAACAGGAGACTCACCATGGCTTCCGCCCCCTGGGACGACCTGCTCCATCTGGATCAGCAGCTGGACGAAACCGAACGCCAGGTCCGGGACAGCATCCGCAGCTTCTGCAACCAGCGCCTGATGCCCGGCATCCTCGAGGCCAACCGCCACGAAACCTTCGACCGCACCCTCTTCAACGAAATGGGCGAGCTGGGCATGCTCGGCGCGACCCTGCCGGAAGAATACGGCGGTCCGGGCCTCAACCATGTCTGCTACGGCCTGATCGCCCGGGAGGTCGAGCGGGTGGACTCGGCCTACCGGTCGGCGCTCAGCGTTCAGTCCTCGCTGGTCATGTACCCGATCTTCCGCTACGGCCAGGAGGCGCTGAAAAAGCGCATCCTGCCGAAGCTCGCATCCGGCGAGTGGGTGGGCTGCTTCGGCCTGACCGAGCCGAACCACGGCTCCGATCCCGGCGGCATGGAAACCCGCGCCCAAAAGGTCGACGGCGGTTACCGGCTGAGCGGCGCCAAGACCTGGATCACCAACGCTCCGATCGCCGATGTCTGTGTGGTCTGGGCCAAGCTGGAGGGACAGGTGACGGGGTTTGTCATCGAACGGGCGGGCGCCACCGGGCTGGACACCCCGAAGATCCCGGGCAAGTTCTCCCTGCGAGCCTCGGAGACGGGTTCCATTTTCATGGATGAGGTGTTCGTGCCGGAGGAAAACCGGCTGGGGGTGGAGGGCCTGAAGGGCCCCCTGAGCTGCCTGACCAAGGCCCGCTACGGCATCAGCTGGGGCGCCCTGGGCGCTGCCGAGTTCTGCTGGCACGCGGCCCGCCGCTACACCCTGGAACGCACGCAGTTCGGCCGGCCACTGGCGGCCAACCAGCTGGTGCAGAAGAAACTGGTGGACATGCAGACTGAAATCACCCTGGGACTGCAGGCGGTGCTGCGGCTCGGACGGATGATGGATGAGGGCACCGCGACACCGGATGCGGTGTCCCTGCTCAAACGCAACAACTGCGGCAAAGCCCTGGACATCGCCCGGGTCGCCCGTGACCTGCACGGCGGCAACGGGATCTGCGACGAGTACCACGTCATCCGCCACGTGATGAATCTGGAAGCCGTGAACACCTACGAAGGCACCCACGACATCCATGCCCTGATCCTGGGGCGGGGCCAAACCGGCATTCAGGCGTTCAGCTGAGCCGGCGTGGACGGCCGCCGGATGGCGGCCGTCCCGACGCTCATCCGATATCCACCAGGACTTCGCCGGGCACCACCCGGTCGCCCTTGGTCACGAACACGCCCTGCACCGTGCCGGACACCGTGGCCTTGACCTCGGTTTCCATTTTCATGGCCTCGACGATCAACACCGGGTCGCCGGCCGTCACCGTGTCCCCTTCCTTCACCAGGACATCGACGATGTTGCCCGGCATGCTGGTGGTGACATGCCCTTCCTTGGTGGCACTGGCACGGCCGCCGGATTTGGCGCCACGCTCGGCGGCGTCCGCCTCGGATTCCAGATGCACTTCCTCCGGCACCCCGTCCACCGTCATGTAAAAGCGGCGTTCGCGCTCGCTGACCGGGTTGGCGCCGGTCACGTGGATGTCGTAGGACTCGCCGTGCACGGTGATCTTGAACCGGGTCGCCACGGGGCCACCGCCTCCCGGGGTGGGCTCCGGCTCCAGCGGCTCCGGCTGCAGAGTGCCGTCACGGCGCTGCTCCAGATAGGTGCGGGCCTGATCCGGGAACATGGCGTAGGTGAGCACGTCCTCCTCACAGGTCGCCAGGTCGCCCACCTGCGTCCGCAGCTCGGCCAGCTCCCTCGGAATCAGGTTGGCGGGCCGCTCCTCGATCAGCTCCTCCTTACCCACGGCCCGCCGCTGCAGCTCCGGATCCACCGGGGCCGGAGCCTTGCCGTACCAGCCCTGCAGGTACTTCTTGACCTCGTTGGTGATGGACTCGTAACGCTTGCCGGACAGCACGTTGATCACCGCCTGGGTACCGACGATCTGGGAGGTCGGGGTCACCAGAGGCGGATAGCCCAGGTCCTTGCGCACCCGGGGGATTTCCTCGAACACGTCCTGAATGCGCTCCAGCGCGCCCTGCTCCCGCAGCTGGTTGGCGAGGTTCGACATCATACCGCCCGGCACCTGGGACAGCAGCACCGAGGTGTCCACGCCGTTGTACTCGCTCTCAAACTGGTGGTATTTCTTGCGCACTTCCCGGAAGTGGCGGGTGGCCTTGTCCAGCAGCGCCAGGTCCAGGCCCGTGTCGTAGCCGGCGTCGTGCAGAGCCGCCACCAGGGATTCGGTGGGGGGATGGCTGGTGCCGCCGGCGAAGGCGGACAGGGCGGTGTCGATGTGATCCACCCCGGCTTCCATCGCCGCCCACTGGCACATGGGGGCCATGCCGGAGGTGGCATGGGAATGCAGGAACACCGGCAGGTTCAGTGTCTGTTTCAGTTTGCCCACCAGCTCAGCGGTGACCGCCGGCGTGAGCAGGCCGGCCATGTCCTTGATGGCGATGCTGTCGGCGCCCATGTCGGCCATCGCCTTGGCCTGCTCCAGGTAGGCGTCGATGGTGTGCACCGGGCTGACGGTGTAGCAGATCGTGCCCTGGGCATGCTTGCCGGCCTTCTTCACAGCCCGGATGCTGGTTTCCAGGTTGCGCACGTCGTTCAGGGCGTCAAAGATGCGGAACACGTCCATGCCGTTCTCGGCCGCTTTGGCGACGAAGGCTTCCACCACGTCGTCGCCGTAATGGCGGTAGCCCAGCAGGTTCTGGCCCCGCAGCAGCATCTGCAGACGGGTGTTGGGCAGGGCCTTACGCAGGGTGCGCAGGCGTTCCCAGGGGTCTTCCTTCAGAAAGCGGACGCAGGCGTCGAAGGTGGCGCCGCCCCAGCATTCCAGCGACCAGTATCCGGCCTGGTCCAGCCACTCGCAGGCCGGCAGCATGTCTTCGGTACGCAGCCGCGTGGCAATCAGGGACTGGTGGGCGTCCCGCAGGATAACGTCAGTGATGTGAATCTTACGCTTGCTCATGGGATCTCTCCGGTATTCTTGTTACAGGCCCGCCTGGGCCGCGATGGCGGCGGCAATGGCCGTGGCAATGGATTCGGGGCGGGTCTTGGTGCTGTATTCCAGCAGTTGCGGGTTGCGTTCCACGAAGCCGGTGTTGAAGTTGGCGGCCTGGAAGTCCGGGTGCTCCAGGATCTGCCGGTAATAGGGGATGGTGGTCTGGACACCGTAGATGCCCATGTCCCCCAGCGCCCGGCGGGAACGGTCGATCAGCTCCGGCCAGTCCATGGCCCAGACGATCAGCTTGGCGCACATGGAGTCGTAGTAGGGCGGAATTTCATAACCGGTGTACATGTTGGCATCGGTACGCACACCCGGGCCACCGGCCGAGTAGTAGCGGCTGATCCGGCCGAAGCTGGGCAGGAAGCCGTTCTTGGGGTCCTCGGCGTTGATCCGGAACTGAGCCGCGAACCCACGGTAGTGGATGTCGTCCTGAGTCAGCCCCAGGGGCTCGCCGGCGGCGATGCGGATCTGCGCCTTGATGATGTCGACACCGGTGATTTCCTCGGTGATGGTGTGCTCCACCTGTACCCGGGTGTTCATTTCCATGAAGTAGAAGCTGCCGTCGTGGTCGAGCAGGAACTCCACGGTGCCGGCGTTGACGTAACCGCACTGCCGGGCCACGCGCTTGGCCAGCTCGCCGATGTGCTCCCGCTGGCTCTCCGACAGCTGGGGCGAGGGCGCCAGCTCGATCAGCTTCTGATTGCGGCGCTGGATCGAACAGTCGCGCTCGTACAGATGCACCACGTTGCCGTGCCCGTCCGCGAGAATCTGCACCTCGATGTGACGCGGCTCGATGATGCACTTTTCCAGATACACCTCGGCGCTGCCGAAGGCCTTGGTGGCCTCGGAGATGACCCGCTCGTAGTTCTGGCGCAGTTCCTTCTCGTTGTCACACCGACGGATACCTCGGCCACCGCCGCCGGAGGTGGCCTTGAGCATCACCGGATAGCCGATCTCGGCCGCCTGGACGACGGCGTCCTCCACGTCCTTCAGGTTGCCATCGGAACCGGGCGTCACCGGCACCCCGGCGGCGATGGCGGTCTGCCGGGCCTGGGTCTTGTCACCCATGGCGGCAATGGCCTCCGCGGACGGCCCGACGAAACGGATGCCCCGTTGCTCGCAGATGGCCGCCAACTCCGCGTTCTCGGACAGGAAGCCGTAACCGGGATGCAGGGCATCGCAGCCGGTCTCCACCGCCAGGTTGACGATGTGATGGGGGTTGAGGTACCCGGACAGCGGGTCCTTGCTGATCTGATAGGCCTCGTCGGCCTTTTTGACATGCAGCGAATACTGATCCGCTTCAGAGTAGATGGCCACTGAGCGGATACCCAGCTCACTACAGGCCCGGGCAATCCTGACCGCTATCTCACCGCGATTGGCGATCAGTAGCTTCCGTATAGCCATGGACAATCCTCCAGCTTGGGACGTCGGTTCGGTTAATTAATAAAGGAATGACATCCGCGAGAGACGCCACACGTTAACGATAGACCCGCCGCCGGAAAACCGGCAAACCGTCAGTTTCCGTAGCAATTTGTAACGGCGGACAGATGGACCGCCCGTGGGCGCGGCTACGACGCGGCCGCCAGCCGGGCCCGGGGATGAAAGCGGGCATTCACCCACAGCGAGAAAGCAATGACCGCGCCGCCGATCGCCAGACGCAGAAGGTCCGCGTCCCGGTTCCAGATCAGCAGGTTGACCAGCAGTCCGGCGGGAACCAGGGCATTGTTCATCACCGCCAGGGTGCCGGCGTCGACCCGGCACGCGCCCCGGTTCCACAGGAACAGCCCCAGGCCCGAGGCGGCGAACCCGAGCCAGGCGAGAATGCCCCACTGCAGGCCGGTACTGGGCAGCCGGTCCATGTTACCGAAGACCAGGAACGACGGCAGGGCCACCAGCAGCGCACCCAGGAAGAAGTAGCCAAAGGTGCGAAAGGGCGGTATCTCCAGCGGGTAACGCTGCATCAGGTGCTTGTAGCCCACCTGGCCAGCGGCGAAGGTGAAGTTGGCGACCTGCAACAACAGGAAGCCGGTGATGAAATCCTGACTCAGGCCGTCGTAGCGGATAATGCCGGCCCCGACGGTAGCGATGGCGGCGGCCAGCAGGGCCACCGGCGAGAAACGACGGGCCAGGGCATCGTCGACCAGAGTGACATACAGCGGTGTGAAAATGGTGAACAACAGCACCTCCGGTACCGTCAGGTAACCGAAGGAACGGTACAGGCACAGGTAGGTGATGCCGAACTGCAACATGCCGGTGCCGAGGATGCCGAGCCTGAGCGCCGCCGGCACCCCTCGCCAGCGCAGGAACGGCAGAAACACCAACGCCGCGATCAGCACCCGGGTCAGCACCGCGAAGTCACTGTCGACCCGACCGGCCAGGAATTCGCCGATCAGGCTGAAGGAAAAGGCCCAGAGAATCGTTACGAAAACCAGCAATGCCATGGCCACTCACCTCCTGTCATTCGAGGGGCGTAATGTACCCGCTTTTCGGTTAGGATGCAGGCCTGTTTTTTCCGTCAACCCAGGAACAGATCCGGCCCATGGACCCAACCCACCAACCCATGCCCGAGACCCGGCGCCCCCTGCTGCCAGGCATCGTTTCGGAATGGCGCACCCTGGCCCGCCTGGGCGGCCCGATCCTGATCGCCCAGGTGGCACAGATGGCCAACGGCGTTATCGACACCGTGATGGCCGGCCATGCCAGCGCCGAGGACCTGGCCGCAGTGGGCATCGGCAGCAGCCTGTGGATGCCCCTGTTCCTGTTCTTCATGGGGACCCTGAGCGCCCTGCAGCCGATCATTTCCGGCTACCATGGCGCGGGCCAGTGGCCTCGGGTCCTGCCGGTGACCTGGCAGGGCCTGTACCTGGCCGTGGTCAGCACGGTCCTGATGATCCTGGCGCTGATCAATGTCCAGCCGGTACTGGACCTGTTGTCCCTGGAACCGCAGACCGCCCGGGTCACCCAGGGCTACCTGGATGCCTTCGCCTGGGGCGTGCCGGCGATGCTGCTGATGGTGGCGCTGCGGGGGCTGACCGACGGCCTGGGCCATACCCGGGTGATCATGGCCTTCTCGGTGCTCTCGACCCTGGTCAACCTGCCTCTGAATTACATCTTCATCTACGGTCGTCTGGGGCTCCCGGCCATGGGCGGCGTGGGCTGCGGCTGGGCCACCGCCATCGCCAACAGCCTGGCGGCGGTGGCGCTGCTGGTGTACCTGAACCGTAGCCGGGCGTACCGCCGCTTTCACCTGCTGACCGGCTGGACCGCCCCGGACCGGGAGCGTCTGGGGGAGATTCTGCGCATCGGCATTCCAATCGGCTTCACCATTTTTGTGGAAGCCAGCATGTTTTCCGTGATTGCGCTGTTTCTGGCGCCGCTGGGTCCGGTGGTGGTGGCGGGGCACCAGATTGCCCTGAACGTGGTGTCGCTGCTGTTCATGCTGCCCCTGAGCCTGGGCATGGCGCTGACCCTGCGGGTCAGTTTCCTGATCGGTGCCGGCGCACCGACCACCGCCCGGCGACTGTCCCTGAGCGCCCTTGGACTGGCCGGCGTCATCGCCCTGGCGTTCGCCAGCGCTCTGCACGCCTTCGCTCCGGCCATCGCCGCCCTGTATTCCGACGAGGCGGATGTGCGCGCGGTCACCGTGACCCTGCTCGGCTTCGCCGCGCTGTTCCAGGTGGCGGACGTGGTTCAGGTTACCTGCATCAGCGCCCTGCGAGGCTATAAGGACACCCGCGTTCCCATGTTCATCATGCTGCTGTCGTTCTGGGGTATCGGCCTGCCCGTGGGTTACCTGCTGACCTTCACCGATCAGCTCTGGCCAGCCATGGGGGCGGCGGGCTTCTGGCTCGGGCTGACGGTGGGGCTGGCCACCGCCGGCCTGCTGCTGGGCTGGCGGCTGGTGCGCTATCCGGCGCTGCCCACTCAGGCCGACTGAGACGCCACGGCCATCAGAACATCGGCAAAGACAATTCGGTCGCGACCGCCGGCCTTGGCCTGGTACAGCGCATCGTCGGCCCGGGCGATCCAGCTTTCCACCGTTTCGCCGTGGCGCAGCAGCGCCACCCCGAACGACGCGGTCACCGGTCCGCCCGGGTGCTTCATATGCCGGCGCAGCACCTGTTGCAGGTGGCCCATCACCGCCTCCAGATCGGCGCCATCCACACCCGGCAACAGCAGCACGAACTCCTCGCCACCGTAACGGAACAGCTGGTCGGACTTGCGGGTGTTCTGGTCGATCAGCGTCACCAAGTCGGTCAGCACCTGGTCGCCAACGCTGTGACCATACTCGTCGTTGATTTTCTTGAAGTGGTCGATGTCCAGCAGCGCCAGCGCATAGGACAGGCCGGTCCGCTCGGCGTTCGCCGCCGCCATCTGCAGCTCCTCGTCCATGGAGCGGCGGTTCTTCACGCCGGTCAGCGGGTCCACCGTCGCCAGGTGCTCCAGCCGCCGGCGCTGGTTCTGGTTGCGCCGGGCGAAGACGTAGGCACAGGCACTGACCACCGCCGCCGTGGCCGCAAAGGACCACATCTGGACCGGTGACCGGAACGCCCCGCCGTGCACCATCAGGGCCAGGATGGACAACACATTCAGGGTCACCGCGATCCGGGGTGAGGTCAGGAAAAAGGTGGTGACCAGGCAGGGGTACAGCCAGAACAGACCCGGCTCCCCGACCACGAAGCCCACCAATACCGCGCCGGAGCAGGCCACCAGAGCCAGAAACAGCCCGCTCCGGCGGGTATCCCCGGTACGCCAGGCGTAGACCACGCCGGCGCTGATGCCCGTCAGGATGGTCAGATCGATGGCAGCGGCAAAGGGGTTACCCTGCAGAAACCGCAGCACCGCGAACGGGGTGATCCCGAGAATGGCGCTGGCGCCCAGCAGGGTAATGATGGACAGGCGGAAATCATTCCTGAGTCGGTGGAGCATCAAAGATATATCCAGAATGGTGTAATTCAGCGATTTGAGAATAGCTTACGCCGGTGCGGCTGGCGCCTTGAAGCTACGATTCTTAACAATTTGTGTGGATAGCCGCACGTTCAGTGACGCTGGGAAACGGGTACACTGGCAGCGAACTGTATCCGAAAGGGACACACGTGGAACCGGAAAGTCTCGTTCGCATCGCCCCGGGCGCCCTGGTGGTCGGCCGCCCCCTGCCCTGGACCGTCTACGATGCCGACGGCAAGGTGCTGCTGCGCCAGGGTTACGTCATTCACAGCGAATCCCAGCTGGAGCAACTGTTCCAACGGGGCCGGTTCCGGCCGCGACGGATTCCCCGGTCCCAGGACGCCCGCGCCGACGACACTCGCGACTGCAACCCCTTCGCCGAATACGCCGGCTTCCTGCACAGCCTGGAGGGGGTACTGACGGCCCTCACCGAACGCCAGGCCTCCGCCGAGCCGCGCCTGCTGGGCCTGGCCCGCCGGCTGGAACAGGTCTGCCAACAGTCGCCCGACGCCAGCCTCGCCCTGGTGCACCTCTACGCCGTGGCCCCCACCATCCAGGAGCAGATCCTGTTCCACGCCATCCTGTGTCAGCGGGTTGGCCAGACCCTGGCACTGGCGCCGGCCCGCCGGCTGGAGCTGGTCGCCGCCGCCCTGGCCGCCAACCTGGCCCTGGTGCCGGTGGCGGACCAGCTGAACGCATCCAGCCGGGTTCTCAGCGAACCGCAGCGCCAGGTCATCCGCAAGCACCCCGAACGGGCGGTACAGGCATTGCAGGCAGCGGGCCTCGACCGACCGACGCTGACGCGGATCATCGCCCAACACCACGAACGGTTCGACGGCGACGGCTACCCCCTGGGGCTGACCGGACACGAGCTGCTGCCGGAAGCGGAAACGCTGGCCCTGGCGGAACGCTATGTCGCGATGGTCACCCGGCGCGCCTATCGCGAGCGCCTGTCCATCCACGCCGCCCGCCAGGCCATCACCGGCCTGGCCGGTCGTGCCAGCCGGCCGGCGGTGGCCCGGGCCCTGCTTGATGTACTGGGGGAGTATCCGCCCGGCGTCCTGGTCCGGCTGGCCAGTCGCGAGATCGGGGTGGTGACCCGCCAACAGGGGCAGCCCCGGAGCCCAGTGGTGATGGCCATTGTCAACGCCGAGGGGCAGCGCTACGGCGGCTGCTTTGAACGGGACACCCGCCAGCCGGAATTCCGCATCCTTGGTCAGGAAGAGCCGGAACAGCTGCCGTCGATGGATTTCAGTCGCCTGTGGGGCCTCCGGACCTGATTGCCTGGAGGCCGCGCGGAGTCAGCGCAAGCCCAGCGCCTGGGCGTGGTGGAGCAGGTGGTCGTCGATGAAAGACGCAATGAAGAAGTAGCTGTGGTCGTAGCCACGATGCATCCGCAACTGGATGGGGTGGTGGTGCCGTTCGCAGGCGTCCACCAGTGCCTCGGGGTTCAGCTGGGTGTCCAGAAATTCATCGGCGGTGCCCTGGTCCACCAGCAGCGGCAGCCGTTCCCTGGCCTGGGGAATCAGCAAGGTGGCGTCCCACGCCGCCCAGCGCTCGCGGTCGTCCCCCAGGTAGCCGGAAAACGCCTTTTCGCCCCAGGGGCACTGAGACGGGTGGGCGATGGGGGCGAACGCCGACACGGAACGGTATCGGCCCGGGTTCCTGAGCGCGCAGACCAGCGCGCCGTGCCCCCCCATGGAGTGGCCGCTGATCGCGCGCTGGTCGGTGACCGGCAGCCGGGCCTCCACCAGCGCCGGCAGTTCCGTCACCACATAGTCGTACATCCGGTAGTGCCGGGCCCAGGGTTGCCGGGTGGCGTTGAGATAGAAGCCGGCACCGGAGCCGAAATCGTAGCTGTCGTCCTCGCCCGGCAGGTTGACGCCCCGGGGGCTGGTGTCCGGGCAGACAATGGCCAGACCCAGCTGCGCTGCCAGACGCTGGGCCCCGGCCTTCTGCATGAAATTCTGGTCGGTACAGGTCAGGCCGGACAGCCAGTACAGCACCGGCACCGGTGCCGGCTCCGGCCCCAGGGCGGCCGGCGGCAGGAACACGGCGAACTCCATGTCGCAGGCCAGCGCGTGGGAGGCATGGCGATAGCGGCGGTGTTCGCCGCCGAAGCACAGGTTGGTGGATAACAGCTCCATCAGGGGTCCCTTAAATGTCATCGGGTGGCTATCAGTCCTCGTCGGCGCTGGCGTAGCGGGGCTGGCTGTCGCCACACCCCATCCGCGCCAGCTCGGCGAGAATCGCGGTCCGGGTCACGATACCCACCAGCCGGCCGTGGTCAACCACCGGATAGACTTTCGGCTTGCCCGCCCCCAAGTTCTGGGCCAGATCCACCACCGAGAGGTCCGGCGCGACGGTGATCGGCTGGCGAAACATCACGTCGTCCACCACCGGCTCGCCCTCGCAGTGGTAGTTGCTGACCAGCAGCGTGTGGATGCAGTCCTGCTCGGACACGAAGCCAAGCACCCGCCGCTGCCCGTCCACCACCGGCAGGCCGGTCACGTGGTTGTCGAGCAGGGCCCGAACCACATCCGTCAGCGCGGTGCCGCAGCGAATGGGCTCGATGTGGTTCCACATCACATCGGATACTCTCGGCGAATGCATGGCCAACCCCTCAGTTCCAGACCACGGCCCGGGCAACCTCGCCCGGGCCTTCTCCTACTTGTAACCATAGGCAAAGGCGGGACAAAAGGAAATCCGTTTCCGGGAAAACGGTTTACAGAACGCTTTAGGCGACTAAACTCAATGAGTTATCCCCATAGCGGGTCAAACCATCCTGTCTTTTCATCCATGGCACAGATACGGAGAAACCCATGGAAGCCATCGAAAATCTCTTCAGCCAGCTGAACAGCTTGGTGTGGGGACCGCCCATGCTGGTCCTGATTCTGGGCGTCGGCCTGTTCCTGAGCCTCGGCCTGAAACTGATGCCCATCCTCAAGCTGGGCGCCGGATTCCGCCTGTTATGGCAGGGCCGAAGCGCACCCGGTTCGGAATCCGAGGGCGAAATCCCACCGTTCCAGGCGCTGATGACGGCCCTGTCGGCAACGGTCGGCACCGGCAACATCGCCGGCGTGGCCACGGCGGTTTTCCTGGGCGGACCGGGCGCCCTGTTCTGGATGTGGCTCACCGCCCTGGTCGGCATGGCGACCAAGTATTCCGAGGCGGTCCTGGCGGTCCGTTTCCGGGAAGTGGATGAACGTGGCGCCCACGTCGGTGGTCCCATGTACTACATTCGCAACGGCCTGGGCCGCAAGTGGGCTTGGCTGGGGGTTCTGTTCGCCGTGTTCGCCGCCATCGCCGGTTTCGGCATCGGCAACACGGTGCAGGCCAACTCGGTGGCCGATGTGCTGGAGGCCAACTTCGGCCTGCCGCACTGGATCACCGGCCTGATCCTCATGGTGCTGGTGGGTCTGGTACTGATTGGCGGCATCCGCCGTATCGGCCATGTCGCCAGCGCCCTGGTACCGCTGATGGCCATCTCCTACGTCGGCGCCGGGCTGGTGGTGCTGGCCATCAACGCCGCGGATATTCCCACCGCCCTGGCCTTGGTGTTCAAGCACGCCTTCAGCTCCGCCGCCGCCGAAGGCGGTTTCGCGGGCGCGGCGGTCTGGGCCGCCATTCGCTTCGGCGTCGCCCGGGGCATCTTCTCCAACGAGGCCGGTCTGGGCTCCGCGCCCATCGCCCATGCCGCCGCCCAGACCCGCAACCCGATCAACCAGGGCATGGTGGCCATGCTGGGCACCTTCATCGACACCATCATCATCTGCACCATCACCGGGCTGGTGATCATCACGTCCGGCACCTGGACCAGCGGCGAATCCGGCGCCGCCCTCACCTCGATGGCGTTCCAGGCGGCCCTGCCCGGCGTCGGCAACTATGTGGTGGCAATCGCCCTGGCGATCTTCGCCTTCACCACCATTCTGGGCTGGTCTTTCTACGGCGAGCGGTGCATCGAGTTCCTGTTCGGGGTCAAGGCCATCGTGCCTTACCGAATCGCCTGGATCCTCGCCGTGCCGGTCGGCGCCACGCTGAACCTGGGCTTCGTCTGGCTGGTGGCGGACACCCTCAATGCCATGATGGCGTTGCCCAACCTGGTGGCCCTGTTGCTGCTCAGCCCGGTTGTATTCCGGCTGACCCGGGACCATTTTGATAAAGAGAAGACCCGGAACGCATAGGCAAAGGAGGAAGCGTCATGAGTTTACGTCTTGGAGATACCGCACCGGATTTCGAACAAGAGTCCACGGAGGGTCGGATCCGTTTTCACGAGTGGCTTGGGGACAGCTGGGGCGTGCTGTTCTCGCACCCGGCCGATTTCACCCCGGTCTGCACCACCGAGCTTGGTCTGACCGCCAAGCTCAAGGAGGCGTTCGCCCAGCGCAACGTCAAGGCCATCGCCCTGAGCGTGGATCCGGTCGATTCGCACCATGAGTGGATCAAGGACATCGAGGAGACCCAGGGCTGCGCGGTGAACTTCCCGATCATTGCCGACGCCGACCGCAAGGTGTCCGAACTGTACGACATGATCCACCCGAACGCCGACAGCAGCCTGACGGTCCGCTCCCTGTTCGTGATCGACCCGAACAAGAAGATCCGGCTGATCATCACTTACCCGGCGTCCACTGGCCGGAACTTCAACGAGGTGCTGCGGGTGATCGACTCGCTGCAGATGACGGACGAGCACAAGGTCGCCACCCCGGGCAACTGGGAGCGGGGCGATGATGTGGTGATCGTGCCGTCGCTGCAGGACGAGGAGGAGATTCGCCAGCGCTTCCCGAAGGGGTACAAGAAAGTGAAATCCTATCTGCGGATGACACCGGACCCCACCGCTAACTGGAGCGGCAACTGAACCGGGGGCCGTGACCGCCCACAAAAAAGCCGGACGGTGAAGGCCGTCCGGCTTTTTCATGTCCGTGCGCGCGCGCAGGCTCAGAATGCCGGCACCACCGCGCCCTCGTACTTCTCCAGAATGAACTGGCGCACCGCGTCGGAGTTCAGCGCCTTGGCCAGTTTCTGCATGGCGTCGCTGTCCTTATTGTCCGGGCGAGCCACCAGGATGTTGACGTAGGGCGACTCGGAGCCTTCGATCACCAGGGCGTCCTCGGAAGGGTTCAGGCCCGCCTCCAGCGCGTAGTTGGTGTTGATCAGTGCCAGGTCGACCTGATCCAGGACCCGCGGCAGAGTCGCCGCCTCGAGTTCCTTGAAGTCCAGATGTTTCGGATTCTCGGCGATATCCCGCGGCGTCGCGGTGATCTTGCTGGCGTCCTTGAGGGTGATCAGCCCGGCCTTCTGCAACAACAGCAGGGCGCGACCGCCGTTGGTCGGGTCGTTGGGGATGGCCACCACCGCGCCGTCCTTGAGCTCGTCCAGAGACTGAATGCGGGAGGAATAGGCACCGAACGGCTCCACGTGCACACCGGTCACGGTCACCAGGTTGGTACCACGGCCGGCGTTGAACTCATCCAGGTACGGCTGGTGCTGGAAGAAGTTGGCATCCATCCGTTTCTGAGCCACCTGGATGTTGGGCTGGATGTAGTCCGTGAACACCTTCACGTCCAGCTCCACACCCTGTTCCGCCAGCGCCGGCTTGACGAACTCCAGAATCTCCGCGTGCGGCACCGGGGTCGCCGCCACCGACAGCTCCTCGGCCGCCGCCAGGGAAGAGAAACTCGCTGCGGCCGCCAGGGCCACGAGGGTTTTCTTCAGGTTCATTGCGTTCTCCTGTTGTAGATTATTTCCGACTGAAGTAGAGCACGAGACGGTCGCCCAGCATCTGCAGCACCTGCACGAAAATCACCAGCAGGGCCACGGTGATGACCATGACGTCGGTCTGGAAACGCTGGTAGCCGAAGCGGATCGCCAGGTCACCCAGGCCGCCACCGCCGATGACACCGGACATGGCGGCGTAGGACACCAGGGTAATCGCCGTCACCGTGATGCCGGCGATGATGCCCGGAAGCGCCTCCGGCAGTAAAGCCCCGAAGATGATCTGACGCACCGTGGCACCCATCGCCTGGGTCGCCTCGATGATGCCCCGGTCCACTTCCCGCAGCGAGGTTTCCACCAGCCGCGCGAAGAAGGGCGCGCCCCCGGCGACCAGCGGCGGAATGGCTCCGGCCACGCCCAGGGAGGTTCCGATCAGCATCACCGTGAACGGAATCATGACGATCAGCAGGATGATGAACGGTACCGACCGCAGCACATTGACCACGAACGAGAGAATGGCGTAAGCCACCGGCTGTTCCAGCAGCTGCCGCTTACCGGTCAGGAACAGCAGCACCCCGATCGGCAGCCCGATCAGCACGCTGAACAGCAGGGACAGGCCCACCATCACCAGGGTGTCCCAGCTGGCCCAGCCGATTTCCACCCAGTCAACATTGCTCAGCAAGGCGTCCATCAGCGCAGCACCTCCACATGCACGTCCGCCGCTTCAAATTCCCGCATCGCCGCCGCCAGGTCGCCGCCGACCAGGGACAGGGTGAGCTGGCCGTACGGGGTATCCTTGATGTGATCGATCCGGCCCGACAGGATGGAGAAGTCCACCCCGGACGTGCGCGCCACGCTGCCCAGCAGCGGCTGGTAGGTGGCCTCGCCCTTGAAGGTCAGGCGCAGGATGCGGCCCTCGGTTTTCTGCAGGTCCTGCTGCAGCTCTCGGTGATCGATATTCTCACTCTCGAACACGAAGTCGCGGGTGGTGGGGTGCTGCGGATGCAGGAACACCTCGCTGACCGGTCCCAACTCCACCACCCGGCCGGCGTCCATCACCGCCACCCGGTCGCAGACCCGGCGCACCACGTCCATCTCGTGGGTAATCAGCACCACCGTCAGTCCCAGTTCGCGGTTGATGTCCGCCAGCAGTTTCAGCACCGACTGGGTGGTCTGCGGGTCCAGCGCACTGGTGGCCTCGTCGCAGAGCAGGATCGACGGCCGACAGGCCAGCGCCCGGGCAATGCCGACCCGCTGTTTCTGGCCGCCGGACAGCTGCGACGGGAATTTGTGGGCGTGATCGGTCAGGCCGACCCGGGCCAACAGTTCCTCGACGCGGTCGCGGATCTCGGTCTTGCCATAGACGCCGGCCAGCTTCATCGGGAAGGCGATGTTGTCCGCCACCGTCTTGGACGAGAGCAGGTTGAAGTGCTGGAAAATCATGCCCACCTTGCGCCGGAAGGCCCGCAGCTCCTGAGGGTTGTAGCGGGTGATGTCCTCGCCGTCGACGAGGATGCGGCCGCCGGTGGGGCGCTCCAGCAGGTTGATCAGGCGGACCAGCGTGGACTTGCCCGCCCCGGAATGGCCGACGATGCCGAATACCTCGCCGGCGTCGATGCGCATATCGGTCGGGTGCAACGCGGGGATCGCCCGGTCACCGACCTGATAGGACTTCTGTACCTGGTCAAATACGATCACGGTCAGGGCCTTGTGGGTGCTGCGTTAAAAGCGGGCGATTATAACGCATTCACCGGGCAAACCCGAGTGGCACCGCCGCCCAGGAACGGACGGCGGCCATCGGCACATCCCCGTAGGACAGTGCCCCGGAGAGGCGGCGCCGGGGCGGGCCTCAGTGCAGGGCGCGGAGCTGGCGCGGATACAGCGCCGCCGTCACTTCCGGTTCGTCCAGCAGGTCCGCCAGCTCACGATCGACCTCGGTTTCCTCCCCCTCGGCCGGCAGCGGCTCGAACAGGGTGCTCAGCCAGGCCGCCACCGACGGCACCTCGTCGCGGTGGTAGTCGGTCGAGAGCGCACTGATGCGGCGGAAGCCGATGATGCGCTGGTGCCGGGGGTCTCGAATCTGCTCGAACCCACGCCAGTACACCCGGTCCCGGGTGTGCAGCTGCACGAACAGCGTGTCGATCGGGCCGGCGGCGTCCTCTCCGGCCACCGTGCCGTCGCCCTCGCCCGCCTCGGCGGAGCGTTGTCGAATGGTGGTCCAGGCCGGGTACAGCACCGCCACGGCGTCGGCTTCCACATGCTCCCGGGCCGCCCGCAGAATCAGGCCCCAGCGGGCCTTGTCGGCATCGGTTTCCAGGGACTGAATGGGCAAGTCGTAGCTTTCATCACGGGACAGGACGATCGCCATCATCGGGGCATCCAGCTCCCCCATGGCTTCGGCCTGCGCAACAGATACCAGTTCGTCGATTGCCATCGGTTGGTTCATGGGACGCTCGCCTCCTCGATGCCATCTGGTGGGACAGGAAGAATTGCACCTCCTGACTGACAGCATAGCGTGTTCCAGGGACAAAGATAAACGTGGGCGTGCGCAGCGCCGTTCTCACCCCGCCGGGAAGGCGTCGTCCAGGCGCTCGTACCGGGAGAACCAGGGGGTCGCCTCCTCCAGTTGGGCGGCGAGCTGGAACAAGCGGTCCTCGCGACCGTGCGGGGCACCGAGCTGCACCCCCACCGGCAGCCCGGCGGTGGTCCAGGCCAGCGGCATCGACATGGCGGGCGTGCCGGTGAGGTTGGCCAGCTGGGTGAATGGCGTCCGGGCCAGGCTGTCCAGCGCCATCTGCTCCACCTGGCCACTCTGATGCACCAGGCGTCCGGCCCTCAGGGCCAGCATCAGCCGGGCCGCCAGTTTCAGATGGACCGGCGTGTCCAGCTCGCCGATGCGGGCCGGTAGCTGGCCGGTGCTCGGGCACAAGTACAGGTCGAAGCGCTCGAAAAAGGTACCCAGCGCCCGGGCAAACTCGTTCCACTGCTGGCGCCGCCGCACATAGTCGGGCAGGGGCAGGGTGCGGCCCAGCAGGCCCAGCAGACGGGTCTCCAGCTCAAAGTCATCGTCGCTGGCGCCAAACTGGTCCCGGGCCCGGGCCATCAACGCCGATACCTCGCCGAAGTAGAGGGTCAGGTAGCAGCGCGCCAGCGCCATGCCGTCGAACTCGGGCCGGGCATAGTCCACCTGGTGGCCGAGATTGGCCAGGGTCCGGGCGGTGTCCTCCACCGCCGCGACACACTCGGGCGCCACCTCGGTGCCATAGGGCGAGGACGTGAACACACCGATGCGCAGCCGGCCCGGCGACAGAAGCATCGCCGTTTCGTAGGGCTCGGCGGGTGCGGCGATGACGAACGGGTCACCGGGGCTGGCTCCGCTGATCAGATCCAGCATGCGGGCGCTGTCCCGGACCGTGCGTGACACCACATGATCGATGGAAGCGCCGGTCCAGGCTTCACC
Source organism: Marinobacter lutaoensis (assembly GCF_001981305.1). Classification (GTDB taxonomy): domain Bacteria; phylum Pseudomonadota; class Gammaproteobacteria; order Pseudomonadales; family Oleiphilaceae; genus Marinobacter; species Marinobacter lutaoensis. Next base: position 67,857 of record NZ_MSCW01000004.1, read on the forward strand.
CTGATGGGGCCCCGCCGACACCCGGCCCCGGGAGGGCTTGAGCCCGAACAGGCCGCAGTAGGCGGCGGGGATGCGGATGGATCCACCGCCGTCATTGGCCCCGGCCATGGGGACGATACCGGCGGCCACGGCGGCACCGGAGCCGCCGCTGGAGCCCCCCGGGGTCAGGCGTGGGTCCCACGGGTTCCGGCTCGGCCCCCACAACGCCGATTCGGTGACGGCCTTGAGGCCGAATTCCGGGGTGGTGGTTCGCCCCAGCGGAACCAAGCCCCCGTGCCGGGCCCTGCGCACGAACTCCGAATCCCTCGGTGCCCGGTTGTTGCGGAAGCTGCGACTGCCGTAGGTGCACGGATGTCCCGCCTGCTCCTGAGCCAGATCCTTCAGCAGAAACGGCACCCCGGCGAAGGGGGCGCCGGGGCTGACCGGCTGCGCCAGCGCTTCGGAAAACTGCGGGTGGCAAATGGCGTTCAGGGTGGCATTGACCCGGGCGGCGCGCTCGATCGCTGCCTCACAGACGTCCCGGGCAGAGACCTCACCACGCCGGATCAGGTCAGCCAGGGCGGTGGCGTCGTAGCGCAGGTATTCGGATGGTTTCATGACGGCGTCCGTTTGTTATTGTATTTTTGTCCCGCGACCGGGCGGGGCCGGGGCGGCCCCCAGCTTACGACAGCGGCCCCGGTTTTTCACCCTGAACCAGCCATCCCTCAGCCTCGGACATGCCCATGGAACTGACCCTGCTGCCGGAATCCCTGAGTCCGGCCATTGCCGGCCTGCTGTTACTGAGCTCCGCCGTCACTTCGATGATCACCGCCAGCCTGGGCGCCGGCGGTGGTGTGTTGCTGCTGGTGCTGATGGCCGGCTGGCTACCACCGGCGGCGATCATTCCGGTGCATGGCATGATTCAGCTCGGTTCCAACGCCGGCCGCAGCCTGCTGACCTGGCGGCACGTCGACTGGCGGGTCATCGCCGCCTTCGCCCCAGGGGTGCTGGTGGGCGCCGCGCTGGGGGCGTGGTTGCTGGTGGCGCTGCCCCCTTACCTGTGGCAACTGACCATCGCCCTGTTCGTGCTCTACCTGTGCTGGGGCCCGGCCCTGCCGAAAGCCGCCCTGGGCCGCACCGGGGTCTTCCTGGCGTCCGCGGCCACCAGTTTCATCAGTTTGTTCGTCGGCGCCACCGGCCCGTTGGTGGCGGCGTTCATCAAGCAGATCCACCGCGACCGGTTCCGCACCGTGGCCACCTTCGCCACCGCGATGTCGCTGCAGCACGCGCCCAAGGCCCTGGTGTTCGGAGCCGCCGGCTTCGCCTTCGCCGAGTGGTTGCCGTTTCTGCTGGCGATGATCGCCTGCGGCTTTGCCGGCACCTGGATTGGCCTGCACCTGCTGAAGAACCTGAGCAACCGGGGCTTCAACCGCATCTTCAATCTGGTCCTCAGCGCCCTGGCGCTGCGGCTGATCTGGCAGGCCGGCCACCTGGCCGGGTGGTGGCCGGGCTAGCCGGGCGGCGCGGGAACCACCACCACCATGTTCCGGCCCCGGGACTTGGCGACATAGCAGCCTTCGTCGGCCCGGGCCATGACCTCCCGGGGACCGCTGTCGTGGCGGGTGATCTCGGTCAGGCCGATGGACGTGGTGACGCCGTAGCGTACCCCGTCCTGCTCCAGATACAGAGCCTCCACCCGAGCCCGGATCTTTTCCGCCAGGGCTTCCGCCTGGTCCAGGCCACAGCCCGGCAGGATTACCCCGAACTCGTCGCCCCCCAGGCGCGCCACCGCATCGCTCTGGCGCACAGAATCCCGGAACAGCTCGGCCAGGCGCCGCAACAGGTCGTCGCCCAGCAGGTGTCCGCCCCGGTCGTTCACCGGCTTGAAATAGTCCAGATCGATCAGCATCAGAACCGACGGCCGGTCGTGCTGGACCGACTCCCCCAGGGTCTTCAGCAGCGCCGCCGTGAACGCCCGACGGTTCAGCAGCTGGGTCAAGCTGTCGTGGGTCGCCTCCCAGGACAAGCGCTGCTCCTCCCGGCGCCGCTCGCTGTCGTCCCGCAGGACGAACACCATGCGCTGGTTGTACTTGCCCTGGCGGATGTGCAGCATGGTCAGATCGATGTCGAAGGTTTCCGAACGCTGGTTGCGCAGGCAACCGTACAGGCTGTCCACCGTCTCCGCCGCCAGAAAATCCGCCAGTCCCCAGCGCCGGCCGCCCGCCTCGATGGTCACCAGTTCGAAGAAATTCTGCGCCTGGCACGGCTCGTGGGTGGCCATGTAGCGGCAGGCGGCTTCGTTGGCATAGCGGACCTGGCCGTCCACGTCGACCATCAGGACACCCTCCTGCAGCACGCCCAGGATCAGGTCGGCCTGCTGCTGTTCCTGGCGCAGGGCTTCTTCGACCTCCAGCTCGTGGGTAATGTCCTGCACCACCACAATGGTGCCCAGGGCCTTTTCCGGCGTCTCGATCACCGCCGCCATGACATCGGCCCAAACCACCCCGTACCGCTGCGGGCAGTTCAGGCGCACCCGCGACCGGAACACCTGCTGCCGGCGCAGCGCCTCCCGCCACCCAGCCAGTGCGCTGTCCCGGTCCGCCTCGTGCACGCTGTCCATCAGATAAGTCCGCTCGAGGTCGGACTGAGGACGCCCGAGGATGTCCTCGAACGTCGGGTTGACGAACTCGATGCGCCCCAGCACATCGGTCTGGACGATGCCGATCGGCGCGCTGCGCGACAGGGAGCGGAAAAACGCCTCCCGCTCGGCCAGGTGCGCCAGGGCATCTTCCCGCTCCTCGATCACCCGGTTGAAGGTTTGCGCCACCTCGCGGATTTCCTGGCCGCCAGCGACATCCAGGGGCTCGGCATGGGTGCCCAGGCGCCAAGCCCGGACCCGCCGTTCCAGCGCCTGCAACGGCGACATCAGGCTCCGGAATACCCACAGCGTGACCGGCACCAGTACCGCCAGCACCGCCAGCAGAATCCACAGGAAGGTGTCGGCGATGCGGGTGATCGGAGCAAAGGCTTCCCGGGTTGGCCAGACCGCCACCACGAACCAGGGCACCTGGGCCATCTGCTGCACCGACAGGATGCTCGGCGGGCCGCCGTCGCCGGGGCCGTGCCGGGTACCCTCGAAGCCGGACAACGCATCCGCCAGCACCGGATGGTCCGCCGGCACCGGGACCATGGCCTCCCGGGTTCGGCCGTTGGCGATCACCAGGCCGCTGCGGGTGGCCACCACCAGATAGCCGGAACCGCCCACCCGGACATGGGAAAACTCATTCAGAAAGTTGTCCCCCTGCAGCAGGATCGCGCCGCCGATCATACCGATGAACCGCCCCTGGTGGTTGAACACCGGCGCGGCGACCATCACCGCTGGCAGGTCCCGGTAATTGGACCGGTAGGGCTCGCTGATCACCGGCGTCAATCCCCGTGACACAGCCTGGAAATACGGCCGCGCCCGGACATTGAGCCCGGTTTGCCGGAAGCCGTCCGGGTACTCCGCCAGCACCTCGCCCTCGGCGTCGATCAGGTAAACCCCATCGAACTGATGCTGCAGGGCCACCTGCTGTTGCAGCAGGACCCGGGCACGCCCCCGGAAGGCCGTTTCCGACATGGTGAGGTTGCGGGCAACGTGGCTGAGCAGGGCCAGGCGCCGACCCAGTTTGTCGTCCAGCCCGGAGGCGACCAGCTCCGCCAGGGTCCTGACGTGATCACGGGCCTGCAGTTCCAGCTCGCCCCGGCTCAGCAGGGAGGCAGCGACGGACAGGATCAGGGCCGTCCCCAGCACGGCACCGAGTACCAGCACCACCGCCCGGTTTACCAGGCTGTCAAACCACCTTCCGATCAGCAAAACAGGGCCGCTCCCTCCATTCGTCCAACATCGGGCACCCGCCTGGGCAGGCCCCTGGCCACGCCGAAAAGAAACCCACTCGTCATCAGCTCCAGTCTAGCAAAGCCGGGGGGCCGGATCGGGCTAAATTGGCGCCAGCCCTTGAAAATAAAATAGTAACCATTATCATTTGCCTGTTACTTTCTTTGGCGAGAGGCGATCCCCATGTCCAACGTTCACTCAACCCTGTTCGCCGGCCCCCTCGGCCAGCTGATCGACATGGGCGGCCCGGTGATGGTCGTGCTGCTGGCCATGGCCGTCCTTGGCGTCGTGACCTTTTTCTACCTCATGCTGTACGGCACCTTCTGCACGCCCCGCCGGGACAAGCGGGTCAAACAGCTGGTCAGCCAGTGGCAGACCGACCCGGCAACGGCGGACCCGGCCCGGGCGGTGGCCGGCGCCGGCCTACGTGCCCGCATGAACCCGTTGCTGCACCTGGTTGCCAACACCGTCTCCGCCAGCCAGGCCCAGGCCGACCCCGAGCAGATTCGCGCCACCGCCGCGCGGGATGCGCAACACGCCCTGGAGCCGTTTGAGGCTCCCCTCAAGATCATCGAGGTGATCGCCGCACTCGCCCCCCTGCTGGGTCTGCTGGGCACCGTCATGGGCATGATGGATGCCTTCAGCGCCATGGCCGCCACCGAGGGCCGCGCCAACGCCGCGCAGCTGAGCGGCGGCATCTACGAAGCACTGGCCACCACCGCCGCCGGTCTGGTGGTTGCCATTCCCTTCGCCGCCCTGGCGGCCTGGATCGAGTTTCGCCTGCGCCGCGTGCACCAGACCGTCAACAGCACCCTGGTAACGGTCCTGCACGCCGCACCCCCGGAGGCCAGCGCCCCGGCAGCGGCCCAGCAGGACCGGACGGCGGCCGCGCCCGGAACGGACGAGAGCGGCCACGCCTACAGCCTCGATCACAAGCAGCGGTTGGTCCATGCAGCTGGTTGAGCCCCGTCCCAGCCGGCCGATGCCCATCCGCATCACGCCCCTGATCGACGTGGTGTTCATCCTGCTGGTGTTCTTCATGCTAACCAGCCGCCTGTTGCCCGTCGACTATCTGGAACTGGCCAACGACACCCGGGCCCAGGGCAGCCAGCAGGGCGATCCCATTCCGACTCTGACCGTCACCGCTCAGGGCACGGTTCGTTGGCAGGCGCGGATACTGACCCAGGCGGAGCTGGTCGACGCGCTGCGCGCAGCCGGCATCCGGGAAGTGAACCTGGCCACCGAGGACAGCGCGACCCTGGCCGCGTTTACCGAAACGCTCAGCCGGCTGGACGGCAACGGCATCACCACCCACTGGCAACGAACCCACTGACGCACCACCATGAACCCGCTGTTCCCCCCGCCCGCCACCTCGGGCAAGTCACTGCTGGCGCGCATGGAAGATGCCTTGCTGCCACTGATCAACCTGGTATTCCTGCTGCTGATGTTTTTCATCGTCGCGGGACAACTGGCCGATGAACCGCTGCCGGAACTGCCGGGCAGCCAGAGCAGCCCGCACCAACAGGCCCCCCAGGCCGACCTGGTGGTCACCGCCGAGGGTCGCTGGCGGATTCGCGCCGAGCCGGTCACCGAACAGCAGCTGGCGGCCCGCCTGCCGGCGCCATCCGACGACCATCCCCTGCGGATCGCCGCCGCCGACAGCCTGACCATGAGCGACCTGGAGCACCTGTTCCAGGTTCTGGAGCGGCTCGGCTACACCGAAATCCTGCTGCTGACGGAGCCGGCCTCATGACACCGAATGGGCGCTGGATCCGGGCCGCCTGCCTGGCGTTATCGCTGGTGTTCACCGCCGCCGTCGTGGCCTGGTCCCTTCCCGACCGCCCGCTGGAACTGACCCCACTGGGCGACGGCGCGGTGAATACCGTGCCGGCGATCCGCATCAGCCTGGCCGGCAAGCCGCAGCCGGCCGCCACGCCAGCCCCGGAGGCGGCGCCGGTCGCCGCGCCCGAGCCGGAGCCCGAGCCGGAACCCAAACCGGAACCCAAACCGGAGCCCAAACCGGAACCCAAACCAGAGCCCAAACCAAAATCCCAACCAAAGCCCAAACCGGCCCAGGAAACCGTCGCCCGGGAACCTCAGCCGGCGCCGGCCGGTACTCCGGGACAACCGGCGGAGGCCAACGCCGACGCGCGCAACCAGGCCGCCGTGCCGCTGCACACCGCCGGCTCCGCGCAAGCGGTGGACAACTATATCGCGCGCCTGAGCCAACACCTGGCCCGCTACTACGAATACCCGAGACGGGCCCGGCGCCTGGGTCAGGAAGGGACACCGGTGATCGTGTTCGAGTTCCGTCGCGACGGCACATTGATTCAGCACCAGCTTCGGGAATCCTCGGGGCACCCGCTGCTGGATCAGGCGGCGCTCGACATGCTGGTTCAGGCCGCCCCGCTGCCGGCGGTGCCCGACGACATTTCCGGCTCACATTTCCGGTTCGCGCTGCCGGTGCGCTTCCGCCTGCGCTGACCCGTTCCTGCTCCGAGATGTCGCGCCTGCGCCCGCCGGTGCACCTATTGCGTGCAGGGACCAGCCTCGCCAAGCGCCGCCCCTGGGCGCTCCGGATAAAACTAACCGACTGAATAAACGGGCTATTTGGCCTTTTCAGAAAAAACTGGCACAAACCCTGCTGGAGCCAACCCGTGGGGCCAGTGCCGGTCCCACTCACAGCGACAGGTTTTCTTGGACGACGGCGTCCTCCCGTGATCGGCTCCAGCCGGAAACGGGGGCGCCGTTTTTTTATGTGTGAACTATGGCAGCAACCGCGTCCGCAGGAGGGCGCCGGAAACGTGCCACAGGGGGAAAGGCTATGTCTTACATCGTACCTTCGGAGTTCGCGACCAAAATGGTCGATGCGGGCGAATCCAAAATCTACATGTCCACCCGGGACACGCTGATCCGTGCGTTCATGGCCGGCGCCATCCTGGCCCTGGCCGCAGCCTTCGCGGTCACCGTGGCGGTCCAGACCGGCGTCTTTCTGATCGGTGCGCTGCTGTTTCCCGTCGGCTTCATCATGCTCTATCTGATGGGCTTCGACCTGCTCACCGGGGTGTTCATGCTCACGCCCCTGGCGCTGCTCGACAAGCGCCCCGGCGTCACCGTTGCCGCGGTGCTGCGCAACTGGGGCTGGGTCTTCCTGGGCAACTTCGCCGGCGCGCTGACCGTGGCTTTTCTGATGGCCTTCATTTTCACCTACGGCTTCAGCACCGACCCCGGCCCTATCGGTACCAAGCTCGCCAGCGTGGGCGAGGCTCGTACCCTGGGCTACGCCCAATACGGGCTGGCCGGGTGGGTCACCATTTTCATCCGTGGCATGCTGTGCAACTGGATGGTATCCATGGGGGTGGTGGGCGCCATGATTTCCACCCACGTCAGCGGTAAGTTCCTGGCCATGTGGATGCCGATCATGCTGTTTTTCTTCATGGGCTTCGAACACTCGGTGGTGAACATGTTCCTGTTCCCCTCCGCCATGCTCATGGGGGGCGGCTTCTCCATCGCCGACTACTTCCTCTGGAACGAGATTCCGACCGCCCTGGGTAACCTGGTGGGCGGCCTCGCCTTCACCGGCCTGACCCTCTATGTCACCCATGTGCGCACGGCGCCGAAGCGCCCGGTGGCGACCGGCCTGGACCGCGCCCCCCTGACCTCCAGCCGGGCGTGAGCGCACCCGCTCCGTGCCAACCCGCGGGGGCCCGCACGCCCCCGCGCGGCCCGTCCGGCGGGGCTCCGGGCCTGCGGGTCACCTCGGGACAGCACTCCGAGGCCGGGCGCAAGCCGGTGAACCAGGACCGGCACGGCCTTGTCGTGCCCCCGCTACCGGCGCGGGCCATCAAGGGCATCGTCGCCGTCATCGCCGATGGCATCAGCAGCAGCAACGTCAGCCAGGTGGCCGCCGAGATCGCCGTGGCCGGCTTTCTGGACGACTACTACTCCACGCCCGACAGCTGGGGCGTGAAACAGTCCGGCGAGCGGGTGTTGCGCGCCCTCAACGCTTGGTTGCACGCTCACACCCGCCAGAGCCGGTTCCGCTACGATCTCGACCGGGGCTACCTCTGCACCTTCAGCGCGCTGGTACTCAAGTCCGCCACCGCCCACCTGTTCCATGTCGGCGACACCCGCATCTACCGCATGGCCGGAGGGCTGCCGGAGCCGTTGACCACCGATCACCGCCTGCCCCTGTCCGCCAGCACCGACGGCCTGAGCCGGGCCCTGGGCATGGACCCGCACCTGGAGATCGACTACCGGCAACTGAGCGTCGCCCCGGGGGACGTGTTCCTGCTGGCCAGCGATGGCGTTTACGAGCACCTGCGCCCGCGCGACATCGCCACGATTCTGGCACGGTATCCGGAGGATCTGACGGCCGCCGCCCGGGCCCTGGTGACAGCGGCCCTGAGCGCTGGCAGTCCGGATAACCTGACGGCCCAGCTGGTGCGGATCGACGCCCTGCCGGAGCCACGACAACACGACGAGCTCGGCGAGCCGTGGCAAGCCCGGCCCTTCGCCCCGGAGTGGCAACCGGGGCAGACGGTGGATGGTTTTCACATCCTCCGGACTCTGCACGCCAGCAGCCGCAGCCGGGTCTATCTGGCCCAGGACCTGGCTTCGGGTACCGAGGTGGTGCTCAAGTGCCCCGCCACCGAATTGCGCGAACAGCCCGACGCGCTGGCCGCATTCCAGGCCGAGGAGTGGGTCGCCCGGCGCATCCACAGCCCGCATGTGGCGCGGCCGTTCGCGGTGGACCGGCCACGGTCGTACCGTTACCTCGCCCTCACCTACCATCCGGGCCGTACCCTTCGGCAGTGGCTGCTGGATCAGCCGCGCCCGGACCTGCATCGGGTCCGCTCCCTGCTGGAACAGATCGCCGCCGGACTCCGGGCCTTCCACCGTCTGGCGATGGCGCATGGCGACCTCCGGCCCGACAACATCCTGCTGGACGACCACGGCACCGTTACCCTGATTGACTTCGGCGCCACGCAGGTGGCCGGATTGCAGGAACGGGCCCCCGACCCGGGCCCGCACTGGCCCCGGGGAGCGGCGCTCTACAGCGCGCCGGAAAGCTTTCTCGGCCAGCCCGCCAGTGCCGCCAGCGACCAGTTTTCCCTGGCCGTGATCGCCTACCAGATGCTGACCGGCCAGCTGCCCTACGGCGCCGAAATCCCAAAAACCCGCAGCCTGAGCCAGCAGCGACGGCTCAGACCGAGGCCCCTGGCGGTCGACCGGCCGGACCTGCCCGGGTGGCTGGAGCCGGCCCTGAAGCGGGCCCTCGCGATCGAACCCCACCGCCGCTACCCGGCCCTGTCGGAGTTTCTGTTCGACCTGAGTCGGCCACGGCCGGACTGGCAACAGCGCCATCGCCCGCCCTGGATGACGCGGCACCCGGTGGCGTTCTGGCAGGGGATATCGGCACTGTTGCTGCTGGCCCTGCTGGCCACCTGGGCCGGGCGCGTCTAGCCGGGCCATTTTTTGCCCGCCAGCAACGGCTCGCCCAACACCCGAGCAAGGGGCTGCCTGCAGCCACCGGCAGCCCACCCTTTTTCAATATTAACATTTTGATAAAAAAGGAAATTTTAGACCTGGCACGGGGTTTGTCTATGCCTCCTCGTCCACGGATCCATCCAGGGACAGACATTCATCAACACGTCATGGAGCAGACTATGCCAACTCCTTGTTATATCAGCATCGAAGGTCAAACCCAGGGCAACATCACCGCCGGCGCCTTTACCTCCGATTCGGTCGGCAACATCTACGTCGAGGGCCACGAAGACGAAGTCTTGGTCCAGGAATTCAGTCATGTGGTGACGGTTCCCACCGATCCCCAGTCCGGCCAGCCGTCTGGCCAGCGGGTGCATAAGCCGTTCAAGTTCACCGCCGCGCTGAACAAGGCCACGCCGCTGATGTACAACGCTCTGGCCTCCGGCGAGATGCTGCCGAAGGTGGAATTGAAGTGGTACCGCACCTCCGTCGAGGGTAAGCAGGAGCACTTCTTCTCCACCATCCTGGAGGATGCCACCATCATCAACATCGACTGCAAGATGCCCCATTGCCAGGATCCGTCCAAGGCCGAGTTCACCCAACTGGTCGAGGTCGCTCTGGCCTACCGCAAGGTGACCTGGGAGCATGTGGTCGCCGGCACCTCCGGTTCCGACGACTGGCGTTCGCCGATCGAAGCCTGACGCCCGTCCCCCTGGCTCGTGGCGGCCGGCCCTTCGGGGCCGGCCGTTTTCGTTTGAGGCGCCAGCCCCGCCCCGGTACCATGGACTTCTGTCTTGCAGGTACTCCATGGACACGTATTTCCCACACCAGCTCGGCCAGCTCATGTGCGAGGCCACCCTCCGGATTCTCTGGCCGCCCGCGGCGGACTGGCTCGGCCGGCAAGCTGCCGGCAGCGCTCTGCATTGTCGGGTGGGCACCGGCAAAGCCACCTATCACCGCTACGACCCGCAGCGGCGGCACCACCTGATCACCTACGGCATGCGCATGGTCGCCGCCAAGCAGGAAGCCGGCACCGCCGACGGCTGGCTGTCGACCCGGGAGATTCTGGCCCGGGGCTACTTTGACGGCGAACTCAGTACCCTGAACCTGCTGGCCCACACCTGCTGCCACGAATTCGCCCACCTGTTGCAGTGCAGCGCCGGGCAGCGCGCCCGTGGTTCGGTGCACAACCGCGAGTTCTACACCATCCTCGACGAACTGCACGCCAGCGGCGGCGCCGAGGCGACCCGACGGTTTCTCGCCGATGAAGCCGACCGGCGCGGCCTGCCCTTGTCCGACCGGCCGTTCCTGCTGCCGGAACCTCGGCAGCTGGCCCGGCAGTGGCGAATCGGGCAGGCGGTCACTTTCGGTGAAGGCCGACACCAGGGGCGGGTCGTCCGGATCAACCGCAAGACCTGCACCGTGGAGGGCACCGGCCCCTCCCGCGGCAGCCGGTTCCGGGTACCCCTGAGCCTGCTGCGACCGGCCTGAGGCGAGTCAGGTCAGCACGTCCGCCATGGACACCAGGGCCCGGGCCACCTCGGACAGTTTCCGGCCCTGATCCATGGCCAGCTTGCGCAGAACCCGATGCGCCTCGTCGTTGTCGATGTTGCGGTGCCGCATCAGCAGCAGCACCGCCTTTTCCTGGGTCTTTCGGTCTTCCAGCGCTTCCTTGGCACTCTGCAGTTCGTCCGTCATCTGCTGCAGCCGGCGCGCCTGCTCCTGCACCAGATCAAAGAGCGAACGGCCGAACTGGGGACCGACACCCTCGCTGTCCCAGGCTTCGGCCGGCCGGGCCTCGAGACCGGACTCGCACAGCACCAGCACCGGCTGGGCCGGATCGCTCCGCTGCGGATCCGCCAGAGCGGCGATCAGCGTCTCCTGGTGGGCCAGTGCGTGCCGGGCCTCGGCGAACCGATCCACACAGCGGGCACGGAAACTGCCCTCCACTGCGTCCTCCACCAGCTTCAGATCGTCAATCCGTTCCGTCATCAGCGTGAACCAGCGATCCGCCAGGCTCCGATCCAGGGTCTTGTATGGGCCCACCGAGCATCCCAAGCGCCGCAGCCGTTCGATCTCCGCCTCGCGCGGGTGGGCACGCAACCGGTCCCAGAGCTCCCGGGCCTCGTCGTCGGCAAAGCTGACGAACACCTCGAAACAGCGCTCCTGCGCCTCAACCAGGTGCATCATGCGCTGGGACAGGGCAGTGTCGAAGCCGCCACTGGAAAAGCCGGCCGAGCCCACCGCCCGCTCCTGACCGCAGAACTCCTTGCCGTTCATCAGGTGCACCATAGCCACCAGAGAACCGGCGATGGAGGGGTCGACGGCGGTGTCCGCCGCTTCGAACACCACCGTGATCAGGCGCTGGATCAGACGGCAGTATGCCGCCGTGGCCTCGCCGGCGGTCAGCGCCAGGCACTCCACGCGCCGGCGCAGGTCGGCCAGGCCGCCCAGCCCGTGCAAGGCCCCGGCAAGGTGGTTGAGCAGAGAACTGCTGACCGGCTGGGTCATCAGGGATTGGTGCACCTCCGCCAGCGCCTGATGGAACAGGACACACTGCTCGTCGGATGCCCGAACGATGGCGGCCCGCTCCCGGGCATACGTCTCACCCCCCGACCCCAGAAACACGTTGGAGGCGCCCCGCTCCCGTTGCAGCGCGTGCACCAGGTTGCCAATGCACTGGATCAGTTTGCCCAGCTGAAGAAAGTGCTCCAGATGCCGGAGTTCGCAGCGCTTGGAGGCGATGACATAGTCCGCGACCGAAGGTCCCGTCCCGGCACCGGACAAGGGTTTTGTGTTCATGTGTCCGCTCCTGCCGCGCCCGGCGGCACGACCTGGTCGATTCCTCCCCGACTCCAGCAATTAGCAGGCCAGCTCCTGGCCCGGGGCGACTCAAACTCGTGCATTGCGCCCCAGCAAAGGGCAGATTGCCCGGTCATGAACGCCGCCAACAATCACATCTAACGGATTTTAAAAGAAAAATAAAACTGGCACGAAGATCGCTTTATACCAGACAAGGATGAACGTCCCGGCCACGGACTCGGCCGGAGCATCAGATCATTGTTGTTGGCATTGGCGCCGGACCCTCAACGCCCTTCTGGGACGCGAGGCTCCGGCTTTTTTTGTTGCCTGAACGCCCCGGAGCGGATCCGGCCATGACGGTGAGGACGGTACACATGAGCAAGCAACACCTGGTGGTCATTGGCAATGGCATGGTCGGCCACCACTTTCTCGAACAGCTGATGGCCAGTCCGGCGGCAGCGACCTACCACCTGCGAGTGTTCGGCGCGGAGCAGCATCCGGCCTATGACCGGGTACACCTGTCGGACTATTTTTCGGGCGCCGGACACCGCGAGTTGGCGCTGGCCGGGCCGGACTGGTACGAGCGACACGGCATCCACCTGCACCTGGGCGAACCAGTGACGGCAATCGACCGGTCGGCGCGGACCGTAACCACCCCCGAGGGCGAATATTCCTATGACCGACTGGTGCTGGCCACCGGGTCCTATCCGTTCGTGCCGCCGATCCAGGGACGGGACCAGCCCGGCTGTTTCCTGTACCGCACCCTGGCGGATCTGGATGCCATCCGTGCCGCCGCGAGCGGGGCCCGCCGTGGCGTGGTGATCGGTGGCGGCCTGCTCGGCCTGGAAGCGGCCAATGCGCTGCGCAGCCTGGGTCTGGAGGCGCACGTAGTGGAGTTCGCGCCCCGGCTGATGCCGGTGCAGCTGGATGCCGAGGGCGGCGCGCTGCTGCGGCGCAGCATCGAGGCCCTGGGTGTGCGGGTGCACACGGAAAAGACCACCACCGCCATCCAGCCGGGCAGCGAACACCGGCTGCGCATGACCTTCGCTGACGACACCGTTCTGGAGACCGACCTGATCGTGTTTTCCGCCGGCATCCGGCCGGAGGACAGCCTGGCCCGGGCCAGTGGCCTGGATGTGGGCGAGCGGGGCGGCATCGTCATCGACAACCGGTGCACCACATCCGACCCGGACATTCACGCCATCGGTGAGTGTGCGTTGTGGAACCAGCGGGTGTTTGGACTGGTGGCGCCGGGCTACACGATGGCCCGCACCCTGGTTGCCGTGCTCAACGGTGATGACGGAGCGGCGTTCACCGGCGCCGATATGAGCACCAAACTGAAACTGCTGGGGGTGGATGTCGGCGCCATCGGCGACGCCCACGGCCAGACCCCCGGGGCCCGCAGCATCCGTTACCACGACGAGCAGGCCGGCGTGTACCGGCGCATGGTGGTCAGCGCCGACGGCAAGACCCTGCTGGGTGCCATCCTGGTGGGTGACAACAGCCGTTACGACACCCTGCTGCAGTACGCCCTGAACGGGCTGTCGCTGCCGGCCACCCCGGAGGCCCTGATTCTGCCCGACAGCGCCGGTCCCGCGCCGGTCCTGGGCGCCGACGCGCTACCGGAGACCGCGGCCATCTGCTCCTGCCACAACGTCACCAAGGGCGAGATCTGTGGCGTGATCGACGACGGCTGTACCGACCTGGCCGGCATCAAAGCCCAGACCCGGGCCAGCACCGGTTGCGGCGGCTGCGCGGCGTTGCTCAAGAGCGTGGTGGACAGCGAGCTGGAAAAACGCGGCGTGGCGGTCAGCAAGGACCTGTGCGAACACTTCCCCTACAGCCGGCAGGAGCTGTTCCATCTGGTCCGGGTGCAGGGCATCCGCACCTTTCAGGGACTGATCCGGCAGTACGGCCGGGGCCATGGTTGCGACATCTGTAAACCAACCGTGGCCTCAATCCTCGCCTCCTGCTGGAACGAGCACATTCTGGCCACCGACCATGTGCCGTTACAGGACACCAATGACACCTTCATGGCCAACATGCAGAAGAACGGCACCTACAGCATCGTGCCCCGGGTGCCCGGCGGCGAGATCACCCCGGACAAGCTGATCGCCCTGGGCGAAATCGCCCGGGAATACGACCTGTACACCAAAATCACCGGCGGCCAGCGGGTGGACCTGTTCGGCGCCACCTTGAACGAACTGCCGGAGATCTGGGAAAAGCTGATCGCCGCCGGTTTTGAAACCGGCCACGCCTACGGCAAATCCCTACGCACCGTGAAGTCCTGCGTCGGCAACACCTGGTGCCGCTACGGCGTGCAGGATTCGGTGGGCCTGGCGATCACCCTGGAGAACCGCTACAAGGGCCTGCGCGCACCGCACAAAATCAAGATGGCGGTATCCGGCTGCACCCGGGAGTGTGCCGAAGCCCAGAGCAAGGACATCGGCGTGATCGCCACCGAGAACGGCTGGAATCTGTACGTCTGCGGCAACGGCGGCATGCGCCCGCGCCACGCCGATCTGTTCGCCACCGACCTGTCCGACGACGAACTGATCCGCACCATCGACCGGCTGCTGATGTTCTACGTGCGCACCGCCGACCGGCTGCAACGCACCAGCGTCTGGCTGGAAAACCTGGAGGGCGGGCTGGACTACCTCAAAGCGGTGGTGTTGGAGGACAGCCTGGGCCTTGGCGCCGAGCTGGAGCAGCACATGGAGGACATCGTCAGCACCTACCAGTGTGAGTGGAAAACCGCCGTCGAAGACCCGGACAAGCGCAAGCGGTTCCGGGAGTTCGTCAACGCACCGGACAAGAAAGATCCGGTGCAGCAGTGGACCACCGAACGGGGTCAGCGCCGCCCGGCGCTGGAAAGCGCCTGAATCAGCGTATTCACCGGCAAAACGAGCAACGAAACAGACAGGAGACAACCATGACAGCACGCACAACCTGGGAAGCCGTTTGCACCGTCGAGGATCTGGTCCCGGATTCCGGCATCGCGGTCTGGACCGAGGCCGGCCCGGTGGCGGTGTTCTACCTGCCGCACCGGCTACCGGCGCTGTTTGCCATACAGCACACCGACCCGTTCACCGGCGCCAACGTCCTGGCCCGGGGCATCACCGGCGATCTGAACGGTGAACCGGTGGTGGCCTCGCCGCTGTACAAACAGCACTTCAGCCTGCGCGACGGCCACTGCTTGGAGGATCCGTCGGTGCAGGTACCGACCTACCCGGTGCGGCTGGAGGGCGGCCAAGTGCGGCTGGCGATAGCGGTGGCGAGCGACCGGGTGGCCTGAAGCGCTGCAGGCGTTCAGCCGAATCGGCGCGGCTCGGAGTTGCGGATCGAGATCTGATCGTTCAAGGTCCAGAAATCGTACAGGATACCGATCAGGAACAGACCGCCGGTGAGCAGGTAAATCACCCCGGTGATCCACTTGCCCATGTACATCCGGTGCACCCCGAACACGCCCAGGAAGGTCAGCAGCAGCCAGGACACGTTGTAGCTGATGTCACCGTCCCGGAAACGCAGGTCGGCCTCCCGGTCCATGGACGGGATCAGGAACAGGTCGACGATCCAGCCGATCAGAAACAGGCCAAAGGTGAAGAACCAGAGGGTGCCGGTCACCGGCTTGCCGTAGTAAAACCGGTGCGAGCCGAGAAAGCCAAACAGCCAGAGCAGGTAGCCGAAGAGTTTGCTGTGGGTGTCCGGTCGTTGCGTCATGGTGGCTCCTTGGATGTGCGGATCTACTCACGTATATGGGCCTGCTCCGGGGATTTGACAACCCCGGAGTCACGGCCCGAGTTCCGGTGCCGGGTCGGGCCCGCCCTCGCGGAATTCGCTGGCGGACTTGCCGGTCCATTTGCGGAACGCCCGGCTGAAATTGGAGAGGTCGGCGTAGCCGAGTTCATAGGCGATCTCACTCACCGACTGGTTGGTGTACCGCAGCAGCTGGATGGCGCGGTCCTTGAGCACCGCCTCGACGATTTCCCGGTAACTGGTTTCCCGCTCCGCCAGCCGCCGTTTCAGGGTCCGGGAGGACACGCAGAAACGCACCGCCATGGCCTCCAGCGACGGCAACGGCGCAGGCATGGTGCGCAGCACGTTACGCACGGCCAGGACGGTGTCGCCCTGCTCCCGGAGCGCCTTCTGCAACTCGAACTCGCACTGCTCGCGCGCCATCGCCGAGGCCTCGGCATCCGCCAAGCGCATGCGCACCGCCAGCAGCGGACGGGGGAACATCAGCATTTCCTCCGACTGACCATAGCGGAAGCGCACCGGCAGCTGGTCGGCAAAGTCGCGGTAGTAGGGCGGCTCGGGGGCGCTCAGGTGCACCGAGACACCGGGCAGTTTGCCGTCCTCGAGGGCAAAGCCGCGGGCCCGGGCGTCGTCCCGGTCGAGCAGCTGCTCGGTCAGCAGAATCAAGGTGGCACTGACCGTCTCGGCCAGGAAATCGTAGAGATCCGGCACCTCGAATTCGGTGCACAGCTGCACCAGGACCTGATCACCGGCCAGGGTCCGGTTCATGGTCAGGAAGGGGGCCCGCAACCGAAGGTAGCGCCGGACCGAGTCCAATGCGCCCTCGAAGGTGGGACTGGTGAGCGCGGCGAAACCGAGGGTACCGTGAATGGTCAGCCGCAGCTCCCGGGCCAGGGCGAAACTGAGGCCCTGGGCACCGGCGATGGCCCGGGCCCGTTGTGCCATGATCATGGCGTCGGTGACGAACACCCGGCTATCGTCCGCCTTGAGATCCTCGGCGCCGAATGCCAGCCCCTGGTACAGGGGGCGGTCGTCGTGGCCGAGCCGACGGACGGTCTCGCCCATCACCCGCAGATAGACCCCGGGAACCAGGAAAATTCCCAGCATCTGCCGTTCGTTGTCTGAGCCGGTCGTGGCCATAGCTGCATCCCGATGCCTGGATCATGAAGCCGGGTAACCCGTTCAGTCCCGACTCTAGCAGATGCCACGGTCGCCGGCAGTGGGGCCCGGGGCCACCCCGGCACCGTCAGCCCAGCCAATGCGGCCCTGGCCCATCCTGAACGACCGCCGTCCCTTTCTCGCCTTCCCCCGGCCGCGCGCCTGCCACAGACTGGAATCATGACATCAGGCCCCGTGTCTGTCGCAAAGGAGCAAGAGTATGCCAACCTCAACCACCCCTTCATCCACCGGCCGCAGGCCCGGGTCCCGGACTCCGGACACGGTCGCGATCAAACCCCAGCGCATGGGCTTCACCTTCGGTGCGGACGTGCCCCGCTACTGGGTGGCCGACAACTACCTGATCAGCCACACCATGAATGCCCTGTCGGTGCTGTTCCCGGAGGGCGAGCAGTTTTTTGTGGACTCGGTTCGGGCGTTCCGCGACCGGATCGACGACCCCAAACTCAAGGAGGACATCCGCGGTTTCATCGGCCAGGAGGCCATGCACTCCCTGGAGCATGACGCCATGAACGCCCATGTCCGGGCACTGGGTATGCCCATCGACGACATGGAACGGGATTTGAAGGTGCTGCTCGATACCGTGCGGCGGCTGCCCAAACGGCACCAGCTGGCCATTACCTGCGCGCTGGAACACATCACCGCGATGATGGCGGACATGTTGCTGGAGCGGGACGACATCCGCGAGGACATGCATGAGAGCATGCGACCGCTGTGGGTCTGGCACGCCATCGAGGAAACCGAGCACAAGGCGGTGGCCTTCGACGTGTTCCGCCACGTCGGCGGCACCTACGCCGAACGCACCGCCTACCTGGTGATCAGCACGGCGATGCTGGGCGTGGTCACCACCTGGTTCTCGGGCCGAATGATGCTGCGCGACCGTCGCAACTTCTCGCTGCGGGACGCCGGACGCGGACTGTGGCGCATGTGGGGGCGCAACGGCGCCTTTTCCAGCCTGATCCCCACCTGGGTGGCCTACTTCAAGCCCGGCTATCACCCCTGGGATAAGGACAACCGCGACCTGATCGCCCGCTTCAAGGCGGACATCCAGACCCACATCGCGCCGGAGTACCGCAACGGCAACCGCCGGACCCTGCAGTAACCCTACCTCAGTCCGGTCGGACCGGGCCCTGGCCCGACCGGATCACCTCGCCCTTGCGCCACAACCGCCACTCCCCGGGCTGGTACGGGTCCCAGGTCTCGTCCGTGGTCAGGGGTTCGGTGGCGATGATGCTGACCACGTCGTCCGGGGTGGTCTCGGCGGCGAAGTCCACGGTCAGGTCCGCATCCTTCAGCCGGGCCGGCCCAAACGGGGCCCGCCGGGTGATGCTGGTCATCTTCGTGGAGCAGTAGCTGAACAACCAGTCACCATTACTCAGCAGCAGATTGAACACCCCCTCGCTGGCGTAGGCGGCGGACAGCCGCACCAGCCATGCCAGCACCTCGTCCCGGGGACTGTCCCGGTGACAATGCCGGCGCAGATGGTTGAGCAGGTCACAGAACAGCGCTTCGCTGTCGGTGTCGCCCACCGGCTCATAGAAACCCTCGGGGCAGCGGAAACGCCGGAGCTGGCCGTTGTGGGCGAACACCCAGTAGCGGCCCCAGAGCTCGCGGATGAAGGGGTGGGTGTTGGCCAGGCAGATGTCGCCGACATTGGCCTGGCGGATGTGGCAGACCGCCACCTCGCTCTTGATCGGATGAGTCTGCACCACTTCGGCGATGCGGGAGCGGGCGCTGGCATCGGCGTCGTGGAAGGCCCGGACGCCCTTGCCCTCATAAAAGGCCACGCCCCAGCCATCTTTGTGCGGGCCGGTGACACCGCCCCGGCGGGTCAGGCCGGTGAAACTGAAGCACAGATCGGTGGGGGTATTGGCGCTCATCGCCAGCAGTTCACACATGGGCGTCGGCGGTCCTGACCTCGGGAATGACTCCGGCAAGCATACCGCAATCCATCACGGTTGCCAGCCGGAGGCGCGTTCTGTCCATTTTTTTCGTAAACTTACCAAAAAACAGGAGAGCATCCATGACCCTTACCCTGCCCATGCCCGCCACCAAGCGCATCGCGCTGGTCGCCCATGACCACTGCAAACCCACGCTGCTGGCCTGGGCACAGCGCCACCGCGAGCGCCTGAGCGCGCACCGACTGCACGCCACCGGCACCACCGGACACCTGCTGCAACGCCACCTCGAACTGCCCGTCCAGTGCCTGCTCAGCGGCCCGATGGGCGGCGACCAGCAGCTGGGCGCGCGCATCGCCGAGGGCGCCATGGATCTGTTGATCTTCTTCTGGGACCCGCTCAACGCCCAGCCCCACGACCCGGACATCAAGGCCCTGCTGCGCATCGCCGCGGTCTGGAACATTCCGGTGGCCTGCAACGAGGCCACGGCGGATTTCCTGCTCGACAGCCCGCTGATCGACAGCCGCTACCAACGCCGCGTTCCGGACCTGGACGCCTACATGGGCGACCGCACCGGCTCATGACGCCGGCCTGAGGCTGCCCCCCTCATCGATGCGAAACGGCAGGGTCACCACCGGCGGCCCGGCCGGCTCGCCCCGCAGCCGGCGCAGCAAGCTGTCGGCGGCCCGCCGTCCCATCTCCTCGCGCGGGGTGATCACGGTGGCCAGGCGGGGCACCACCACGGCGGCAATGTCGTGCCCATGGAAACCGGCGATGCCGATCCGATCCGGCACCGCGATCCCCCGTCGCTGGCACTCGAACAGCGCGCCGATGGCCAGGTCATCGTTGGTGCAGAACACGCCATCCAGCTCCGGCCAGCGCTCCAGCGCCTGGCCCAGCAGCAGGGCACCGCGGGTAAACGACGACGCCCGCTCGGTACGCAGGCTCCGGGGCTCCAGGCCATGGGCACGCATGGCCCGTTCGTAACCGTGAATCTTGAGCCGGGTACGCGCGTCCATGCGGGCGGCAAAGTAGACGATGCGGCGATGACCGCGCTCAATCATCCGCTCGGTCATGGCGAAGGAGGCGGCCTCGTTGTCGAAGCCAATGGCCTGTTCGATCGCCGGAGACACCGAATCCATCACCTCGACCACCGGCACTCCGGCGGTCTCGATCATCCGCCGCACCCGCTCGGTATGAACACTTTCGGACAGGATCAGGCCGTCGACGCTGTAGCCCAGCAGCGTGGCGATGCGCGCTTCCTCCGCTTGCGGACTGTAGCCATAGTGGGCCAGCATGGTCTGGTAGCCGGCCGGTTCGGTCACCGACTCCACGCCCCGGATCAGCTCGGCGAATACCTGGTTGGTCAGTGACGGCACCAGCAGGCCGATGGCCTGACTGCGCGAGCTGGAGAGGATGTCCGGCACCTTGTTGGGAATGTAGCCGAGCGCGTCGAGTGCCTGCTGGATCCGGGCGCGCAACGGTGCCGATACCTGCTCGGGCTTCTTCAGGTACCGGCTGACGGTCATCTTCGTCACCCCAACCCGGTCCGCCACGTCCTGAAGCGTGGGTCGTTTCTTCCTCTCTGTCATGCTGGTTCTCGCGCCTGCCCGGTTACCCGTAACATACTACCCCGCACCGGGCCGGAACCCAACTCGCCGGCGGCCTCAGCCGGCCCCGGCGCCAATCGCCGCCAGCACCTGCCGCAGCACCGCCTCCGGCGGCTGGTCGACGGGCACATGCACGGCCTCCTCGGGCGAAGGCTCGACCAGCTCGCGAAACTGGCTCTCCAGCATCGTCCGGCCGTTGAAGTAGTGGCCCTGGCGCTGGCAGTGGCGCCGCCAGATGGTGTCGAAGTCTCCCTTCAGGTAGATAAACACCGCGTCGTTGCCGGCGCGCAGCCGTTCCCGGTACTGCGGCTTCAGGCTGGAGCAGGCCAGCACCGCACCCGGGTGCTGGCACAACAACCGGTTCAGGGCCGCCAGCCAGTCCTGCCGGTCGGCGTCGTTCAGGGGAATGCCCCGGCGCATCTTGTCGACGTTTTCCGGCGGGTGAAAATCGTCGCCGTCGAAGAACGGCAGCCCCAGGGATTCGGCCAGGCGCGCGCCAATCAGCGACTTGCCGCACCCGGACACGCCCATCACCACGAAACGTTGCGTCCTGGCCATCGTCTACCGCCACCACAACGCCAGTTGGGGAAAGCCGAGCACCAGCGCCAGGGCCAGGATCTGCAGCAGGATAAACGGAACCAGCGAGCGGAAGATCTCCCCGAGGCTGATGTCGGCCGGTGCCACCGACTTGAGATAGAAAGCGGCGGGCCCGAACGGCGGCGACAGAAAGGACACCTGCATGTTCAGGCAAAACACCACGCCGAACCACACCGGATCCAGCCCGAGGTTGTTGATGATCGGCACGAAGATCGGCATCGTCAGCAACGCCACGCCGACCCAGTCCAGAAACATACCCAGCACCAGCAGGATCACCATCATGATGAGCACGGTGACCATGGCGTGGCCGTTGCTGAGCGACAGGATCACCGACTCGACAAAGTCGATGCCGCCCATCAGGTTGTAAACGCCGACCAGGGCACTGGCCCCCAGGCCAATCCAGATGATCATGCCGCAGGTCTGCAGGGTGGCCCGGGCGCTGTCCCGAATCATCGCCCAGTTCAGTTCGCCCCGCACCAGGGCGCTGATCATGATGCCGACGACGCCGAGCGCCGAGGCTTCGGTGACCGAGGCGACGCCGGTGTAGATGCTGCCGAGCACCATGGCCACGGTCAGCGCCGGGAACGCCAGCGCCCGACCGTAGCGGATCCGGCGTCCGTCGTCCCCGGCCAGCTCGTCATCGGAGGGTAGGGGTGCCAACGCCGGGTTCAGATGGCAGCGCACCAGCACGTACGCCATGTACAGGGCCGCCAAAATGGCCGCCGGCAGGAAAGCCGCCTTGAACAGGTCGCCGATCGACACGCTGGCCGTCATGCCGTAGATGATCAGCACGATGCTCGGTGGCATCATGGTGCCCAGTGCCCCACCGGCGCAGGTGGTGCCGATGGCCAGGCGCCGGTCATAGCCCAAGCGCAGCATCTGCGGCAGCGCGAGGATACCCAACAGTACCGTCTCGCCGCCGATCACGCCGGACATGGAGGCCAGGATCACCGCCACCACCAGGGTCTGCACCGCCACACCGCCGCGCAGGCGGCGCGCTACGCGACGCATCGCATCGAACAGATCCCGGGCAATGCCGGAGCGGTCCAGCAGCGCCGCCATCATCACGAACATCGGCACCGCCAGGAACACATAGCCGCTGGCAAAACTGTACATGCGGCTGGTGATCAGCGGCATCGCGTCCACACCGAACCAGCCCATGGTGAATAACAACGCCACCAGGCCGGTGACGAACGCCAGCTGCATGCCGGTCAGCAACAGACCGATCAGCAGCACCAGCATCAGCAGACTGCCCCAGGCAATCCCCACAGCGGACAGGTCAAACATCGGCCACCTCCCCGTCACCCGGCCGGCGCAGCGAGCGCAGGTCCACCAGGGCATGCAGCAGGCACTGCACGAACATCAGGCACACCACCAGCAGAATGACGGCCTTGAGCAGTGCCGGAAACGGGGGATTCCAGGCCGACCCGGAGGTTTCCAGGTGCAGCTCGCCCCAAGGCGCCAGCCAAGCGTTGCGTACCATGGTCCAGGCGCCCCAGGCCAGCAGGCCGGCAAACAGCAGGCCGGCCAAGGAATGGAACAGGTCCAGCCAGGCCCGCGTCCTCGCCGAGACCTGGTCGTACACCAGCACCACGCGCACGTGGCGATTGTTGGCCAGGGCATAGGCCCCGCCGACGATGAACAGGCTGCCGCCGATAAAGGCGGCGGTCTCGTGAACCCAAATGGTCGGGGCGTTGAACAGGTAGCGCATCAACACCTCGAAGAAGGAGATCGCCACGGTGAACACGAACAGCAGGCTCAGCAGATCGCCGATGCGCAGGATCCAGCGGTCCAGGCGGGTACGCGCTCGGGGCGTACCGGCCGGGACCTGACGGGGGGCGTGTGCAGGTTTCATGGAACATCTTCCCGGAACAGCGCGGGGCCAGGGCCCCGCGAGAGGCTAGGGCCGGCTCACAGCAGGCCGTTGTCTTCCAGATAGGCGGTGATGGAGCGGTACACCTTCATCGCGTTGTCGGACGCCTGGGCCATTTCGGCCCATTGACCCTTGGCGATCTCGCGAAATTTTCTGCGCTCCTCCGCCGACCAATCGTGGAGGGTGATGGCGGGGTTCCGGCGGGCTTCCCGGACCGCCTGCTGATCGGCGATGCGCAGCTGGGTGGTGATGTCACGGGCAAAGTCGCGCACCGACACGATCAGGATCTGTTGCAGGTCCTCCGGCAGCCGGTCCCATTTCTTCTGGCTGACCGAAACATCGATCAACGGCAGCGAATGGAAGCCCGGCTGCACCGGGTGCGGCGCGATGTCGTTCATCCCGGCCTTCTGGTTGGTGGAGAACACGGTGTAGTCGGCGGCGTCGATCACGCCCTTGCTCAGCGCCGTGAACACCTCGGAGCCGGGCAGGTTGACCGGCGCCGCGCCGGCGGCCGCGAACACCTTCTGCACCAGCCCTTCCGGCGCGCGCAGCTTCAGGCCCTTGAGATCGTCCACCCCGTCCAGCGGCACCTTGGACACCAGCGACTCGACACCGGTGGTGGACGCGCCGATGAAGCGGACGCCGTAGGGCGCGTACAAGGCTGTCATCAGCTCATTGCCGCCGCCGTAGTTCATGTACTGCAGCAGCTGGGAGGTGTCGGACCAGGCACCCACGGTGTTGCCAATCAGGCCAAACGCGGGGTCCTTGCCGGAAAAGTACCCGGTCGCCGTGATGTGACCGTCCAGAATCCCCATGCGAATGGCGTCCAGCGTCTCGGTGTGCTTGACCACGCTGCCCACCGGCAACAGCTGGATGGCCAGACGGCCGCCCGACATGGCCTCGACCCGGTCGGCCCACTGCTGCTGAATCTGGAAGTTACGGTCCCCCGAGGGATCGGACGACTGCATCTTGAAGGTGAATTCCGCGGCCAGCGCGGACAGGGAGAACAGCCCGGACAGGGCAACCACGAGCAGTTTCTGAACGGTTTTCATAAGACGTGTCCTGTCTTGTTCTTATATGACGGCACCTGGCGGGCAAGCGCCTGTTCGGTTTTGTCCGGAATTGTTACCGGTAACAATTTGCGACTTTACCGATAACATCGGTGCTTTTCAACCGTTCAGAATCGGTTCGTCATGGTGGTCGGCGACCGGCGAGGCAGGGGCCGCACCCGGCAAGGCCCCGGATGCGGCGACAGCGGGGCAGCGGCGCTCAGACGTAGAGGTTTTTACGGGAGAACCGCGCCACCAGCGGCTGATAGGCGGACCCCAAAAGCCGGTTCAGGGCATCGATCCCCCAGGCATCCGGGCCGACCAGGATGCGGGCCTCGTCCCGCAGAATACCCCGGACAATGATCTCCGCAGCCTTTTCCGGCGTGGTCATCGCCAGCTTGTCGAAGCCCCGGCGCTGCGCCTCGGCGTTCTCGGACTTGCCCATCCGCGCGGCCCGGGCGATGTTGGTGCGGATGCCGCCGGGATGCACACAGGACACCGCCACCGGCAGGCCCTCCAGCTGCATTTCCTGGCGCAGCGACTCGGTGAAGCCCCGGACCGCGAACTTGGCGGCGTTGTACGCGCTCTGCTTGGGCACACCGATCAGGCCGAAGACACTGGACAGGTTCACCACATGGCCGTCGCCGGAGGCAATCAGGTGCGGCAGGAAGGCCCGGGTACCGTGGGCCACGCCCCAGAAGTCGATGTCCATCACCCAGCGGAAATCCTCGTCGGTCATCTCCCGCACCGATGCAGACAGGGCCACGCCGGCGTTGTTGATCACCAGGTTGACCTGACCGAACGCCTTCGCCACCTGCTCGGCGTGGGCGTAGAGGGCGTCCCGATCCGAGACATCGAGCCGGTAGGTACGGACCTCGGCCCCTTCCAGCTGTGCCGCGGTTTCGGCCAGGCCGGCGTCGTTGATGTCGGACAGCGCCAGCCGGCAGCCCCGAGCGGCCAGCGACTTGGCCAGAGCGCGGCCGATGCCGGAGCCGGCGCCGGTGATCACGGCAACTTTCTTGTTCAGTTCCTTCATGTGGCAAGCCTCGTGTGGTGGTTTCCCCCGGCGACGACGCGGGGAAGAACCCTCACTGTAGGCGGCTCGCCCACCGGCGCCTATGGCACCGGCAGCCGGCGCCGGCGGGCAGCGCGGTCAGTCGTTGCCCGGCGACAGCAGGTTGTCCAACGGTTGTTCGTAACTGGGCGCGAATACCTCCAAGAAGTAACGCACCTCGGGCAAGCCCTCCTGTTCCAGGCGCTGGCGAATCTGCTCTGCGGCCGGTGCGAATTCGCGGTTGCCCGCGGCCAGCTCCGCCTGGCACTTGAGCCAGGCGGAGAGCCGATCGGCGGCCTTGATCAGTTCCCGCTCCTCCGGCGCCAGGGCGGACGCGCACAGGTAGGGCGCGAACGGCTCGCGCAGTTCCTCCGGCAACAGCGCCAGCAATTCCTTCTCCGCCTTGTGCTCGATATCGCCGAACGCCTCCCGCATCACCCGAGAGTGGTATTTCACCGGTGTCGGCAGGTCGCCGGTGATCACTTCGGTGGCGTCGTGGTAGAGGGCCACCGCCGCGATCCGGTCCGCCGACACCCGGCCCCCGAAGCGCTGGTTGCGGATCAACGCCAGGGCATGGGCCAGAGTCGCCACTTCCCAGGAATGGGTGGCGACGTTTTCCTCGATGGCATTGCGCATCAGCCCCCAGCGCCGAATCCAGCGCAGCCGCGATACGTAGGCAAAAAAGTGGCTTATCCGCTTGGACATAGGTCGCCCTCTCTATTTTTCTTGATGTCATCCGCCCCGGCGCCGGAAAGTCATGCTAACTTTCCTTACAGGACCCGTGAAACACAAAAGGATGTCTTGTGGCCCCGATCCGCCCCGTCACCGCCATGGTGCTCGCCTTCCTGCTCACCCTGGCGACGCTCCCGGCCAACGCCGCCGAACGCGAGATCCGGGTCGGCGTCTATCACTTTCCCCCGATCGCCAAGGTGAACCAGGACCACCGGCTGGAAGGTCTGTTGGCGGATGTTCTGGCCGCGCTGGCGACCCTCAACCCGCAGTACCGGTTCCGGATCGTGCACACCTCGCCCAAGCGCCGCTATCTGGATTTCGATGCCCGCCTCTACGACGTCATCTTCTTTGAAAGTGCGGACTGGCAGTGGCGGGACAAGCCGGCGCTGATCAGCCCGCCGCTGCTGCAGGACGAGGACCTGTTCATCGCCCTGGCCAAGCCCGGCCGCGACCAGTCGTTCTTTCATCACCTGGACCAGCGCCGAATCGTGGCCCGCGCCGGCTACCACTACGCCTTCGCCGACTTCGAGACCGATCCGGTCAAGCTCCAACAACGGTTCCACATCGAATTTTCCGACAGCAATCACCGGACCCTGCAACTGATCAAGGCGGACCGCCCCTCGGTGGCGGAGATCGGCCTGATCAACCACGCCTACCTGATGACCCACTTGGCGCAACACCCGGAGGACCGGGACCGGTTCCTGATACGCGAGCAACCGGACCAGATCTACCGGCTCAGCGTCATCGCCAACCCCGCCGGGCCGGTGACCACCCGGGACATCCTGCAGATGCTGACCCCGCTGGTGGCCGACGGTCGTTACCTGGCCTGGGTCGAGCACTGGGGGCTGCAGCTGCCGGATACCTTCGAGACCACCTTTCCGGCCTCGGCGACCGTCCCGGTCAGCGGGCGTCCAGGGCAAACGGCACAATGACATTGCCGGCGGGGCCCACCTCCGCCTGCCGGGACGGGTCACGCAGGAACACCTGCTGAGCCGGCACCCCGTGGCTTTCAGTCAGCAGCCGCTGTATCGCCAAGCCGCGGGCCTGAGCCAGGTTGTTCAGGGCTTCCGGCGGCAGTGAACGCGCACCGGCGAGGTAGGCGTCACGGGCCTGGGCCCAGGCCGTGTCCGACACCGGCTGCCCCGCCACGGCCAGCGACTCGCGCAACAGCGCCAGGCCATCGGCCTCCGGCGCAACGGCCCCCCGCACATTCAGCAGCAGCTCCGGCCGCTCCCGCAGCGCCTCCGCCAGTGCCGCAAGCTTGGCCGCCTCGCCGTCCGCCAGCGCTACGCTGCCGGGACGGAAGCGGACCTGGCCCAGGTCCTCGCCGGTCAGTCCAGTCATCTCAACAATGGAGCCCAGCATGCTGAACGGCGAGGCCGCCGCCTTGACCAGCAAATTGACGAAAGCCCGCATCACCACCTGGCCGACCTGGAAGCTCGGGTCCGATAGGTCGCCGCTGACCGGCAGATTCACGTCGATGACGCCATCGCTGTCGGTGAGCAGCGCCAGGCCCAGCTTCACCGGCGCCTTCAGGGCCTCGTCGCTGGCCACCGCCGAGCCCAGCTCGAGACGATCCATCAACACTTGGTTGCTGGCGTCTATGCGGGTGCCGGCGAGGTCGTAATCCAGGGCCAGATCAAGCTTGCCACTGTCCACACTGTAACCGAGGTAACGACCAAAATAGGGGGACAGCACCGGCAGTGACAGGTCCGAAAGCCGAAGTTTGAGCTGGGTGTGGTCGTCACTGCCGAGGGCGCCGAGGGTGCCGTTGAAGGTGAGCTCGCCGACGCCACCGACCCGGCCGGTCAAGGCCACCTGCCCCTGTTGGGGCGGAATGTTGCTGAGACCGACCACGGCACCGTTGAGCGCATCGAGGGTGGTGGTGAAGGCCGGCGCCAGAGTCCGGTCGGTGTAATCCACGCGGCCGTTTTCCACCTGCAGTTCCCCGATCCGGAAGATCAGCGCCGGGTTCGCCGTCGCACCGGCGTCACCGGTATCCGCGGCGGCGCGGTCGGAGCCCCCGGTATCGGCCTCGCCGGCCACCGGCACCCGCGCGACGTTGTAGAGGCCGTCGGTGTCCCGCACCAAATTGGCTTCGGGCGCCACCAGGGTGACCCGGCCGATCTCCAGCCGGGCCGGGTGAACGTTGTACTCGATGGGCGCCAGGCGCAGGGTCTGCCAGGCCAGCAGGCGGTCGCCGCCGTCCGGCAGGGTCAGCCGCAGCGCCTGAACTTCGGCGGTGCCGTTGAAGGTGCCGGTCAGGGGCGACTGCTGGGCGTCCAGGTCCAGATCACCGTCAAACGCCAGGGTGCCGCCGGCAATGGCCAGATTGGCGCCCTGGCTGAGGTAAGGCTGGAACGCGGCCAGCTCGATGCCGGAACCGGAGACCGAGGTTTCCAGGTTGAAGGGGCGCGGCGTGAACTGGCCCCGCAGCGCCAGTCGTCCCCCGTCGGTCAGGTCGGCATCCAGCTGATAGGGCACCGGCTCCTCGAGGCGGTCATCAAGGCCTCCGAGGGACAGGTTCAGGTGCGCCAGGGCCAGCGTCGCTTCCGATCCCGGCATCTGGTCACGCCAGTCCAACCGGCCGGCGTCCACCTGCACCCCGTCGAGCGACCAGCGGAAAGGCGGGGCATCCGCCGCCGTCCCGGTGGCCGCTGGCGCCGTCGAGTCGGACGCCGGCAGCGCCGCCAGCCAGTCGATTCGGCCGTCGGCCAGGCGACTCACCTGAAGCTCCGGCTGGCTCAGGCTGAGGGTCCCCAGGCGCAGCGAGCGCCCAGCCAGATCAAATTCGATGCCGTCCAGGGTCAGGTCCGCGACCGTCAGCCCCGGCGCCTCCTGAGCTCCGGACACGGCCAGGGCCAGCCCGGCCACGGACACCTCGCCGTTGCGAGTGACCAAGTGCAGGCCGCCGTCCATCTGCCATTCGTAATCCGTGCTCACCGTCACGCGGCCGTCCCGGAGTTCGTAGGGAATATGGGCGGACAGGAAATGCGCCAGGGTCTGTGAGCGGATGTCCGCCAGCCGCAACCGGCCGTGGGAATACAGCGGTTCCAGGCTGAGGCTGCCATGCCACTCCAGGGTCTGGCTGCCCGCCGCCGCCAGCAGATAGTAGTTGCCGTCCTCGCCCCGGGGCCAAGTGGCGAAATCCTGCAGCGACAGGTCCAGGGGCTGGATCCGGAAGGTTTCCGGCCGGGCCTGGCTGAAATCACGCACCATCAGTTCGCCACCCTCGATCGCCGCCTGTTCCAGCAGTATCCGCGGCAGCCCGGTCGGCTCCGGCTCGGCCGCCGGTTCGGTGGGCGGATGCTGGCGCTGCCAGTCGCGCGCCAGATTGATGCCTCCGTCCGCCAGCACATCCAGACGCAGGTAGGGCTCCCGCAGCAACACCTCCTGCATCGCCACCGTCCCCCCGAGCAGGGGCCAGAAGCCAAGGTTCACCCGCAACTGCTGGAGTGACAGCACCGGCTCGCCGTCGGCATCGGCGGCACTCAGGCCCGCCACCTCCAGGGTCAGGGCAAAAGGGTTGGCGCGCACGTCCGCCAATTCGAGCTGCCAGCCGAGCTGCTGACGCACTTGGTCCGGCAAGGCCCGCTGCAGCCACCAGGGCAGGACCAGGAAACCGGCAACGGC
The DNA here is from genome assembly GCF_001981305.1 of Marinobacter lutaoensis. Taxonomy (GTDB): domain Bacteria; phylum Pseudomonadota; class Gammaproteobacteria; order Pseudomonadales; family Oleiphilaceae; genus Marinobacter; species Marinobacter lutaoensis. The sequence goes on from NZ_MSCW01000004.1 coordinate 97,380, forward strand.
GTAGACCAGAATCAGGACCAGCACGGCAATGGCCAGGTTTCGGGCAACGGGTCGGCTTGAACGGCGAGCGGCCACGGCAGGCTCCTTGATGACGGGACGATGGACGGGCGACCGGAGCCCGGCGGGCTCCACCTCCATCTAGCATAATCGGCGCGGCTCGGCTTTGTCAGCCCAAAGCCCCTGACAGCTCCGATGGAACCCGTTATCCTCGATGGCCTCATCCGGCTGTGATTCTTCAAGAGGTAAGGAGACGGGAATGGACATCGGCGACATGCGTCGGGAGTTTGAAAGCGAGGGTCTGGACCGGGACGACCTGGACGATGACCCGATCCGCCAGTTCGAGCGCTGGTTCGAGGACGCCCGCACCGCCGGCATCCTGGAACCCAACGCCATGTCCCTGGCCACCGCCGGCGCGGACGGCATGCCCGATCTGCGCACGGTGCTGCTGAAGTACTTCGATGCCCGGGGGTTCGTGTTCTACACCAACTACGGCAGCCGCAAGGCCCGGGAACTCGAGGACAACCCCCGCGCCGCCCTGCTGTTCCCCTGGCTTGGACTGAACCGCCAGGTGCGCATCCAGGGGCCGGTGGAGAAGGTGAGCAAGGCCGAGTCCCTGCGCTATTTCGCGTCCCGCCCCCGGGGCAGCCAGATCGGCGCCTGGGTGTCGGAGCAGAGCCGCGCCATCACCTCCCGGGGGTTGCTGGAGCAGAAGGTAGCGGAGATGAAGCGCAAGTTTGCCGGCGGCGAGGTGCCCTTGCCCAGCTTCTGGGGCGGCTACCGGGTGGTGCCCGAACGCGTCGAATTCTGGCAGGGCCGGCCCAGCCGTCTGCACGATCGCTTCGAATACCTGAGAACCGACGACGGCTGGCACATCCAGCGCCTGCAACCGTGACCGGGAGTCGCCCATGACCACCCACACCCGCTGCCCGTGGTGCGGCACCGATCCGCTGTACGTGCACTACCACGACACCGTCTGGGGACGACCGGAATACGACGACCAGGCGCTGTTCGAGAAGCTGTGCCTGGACGGCCAGCAGGCCGGCCTGAGCTGGATCACCATCCTGCGCAAGCACGACAGCTACCGGGCCGCCTACGACCACTTCGACCCGGAGGCCATCGCCCGCTACGACGACGCCAAGGTGGCGCAACTGCTGGCCAACCCGGGCATCGTCCGCAACCGGCTCAAGGTACAGTCGATCATTCGCAACGCCCGAGCCTACCTGGCACTGCGGGAGCGGGGCGAGGGCTTCGCCGATTTTCTCTGGTCGTTCGTGGACGGCCGGCCGGTCCAGAACCAGTGGCGCACCCTGGCCGAGGTTCCAGCCACCAGCCCGGTGTCCGAGGCCATGTCCAAGGCCCTCAGGCAGCGGGGCTTCACCTTCGTCGGGCCCACCATCGTGTATGCGTTCATGCAGGCCTGCGGGCTGGTCAACGATCATCTGCTGGACTGCCCCCAGCACCACGAATGCCGGCAGTTGGGGCAATGATCCCTTGCCCGGGGGCGTGCGTACCTTAGCGGTAACGCAACCACAGAGGCAGACACCGTGATTTCCGTGGCAAGACTGGTCGCCCTGGTGGGGCTGGCCGGGCTGGTTCCGTTTCTGGCCGGGACCACCCTGCTGCTCCTGGCGCCGGACCCGGGCCCCGCCATACGCGCCGGATTCTATCTGTACAGCGCCGGCATCCTGGCGTTTATGGCGGGTGCCTACTGGCCGCTGGCCATGCAGCTGGAAGAGCGCAGCTATCCACTGTCGCCGATGGTGATGCTGCTGCTGAGCCAGGCGTTTTTCCTCCTCGCCGGTCTCGGCCTGCTGCTGGACGGCCCTGCCCGGGCGCTGCTGTACGGCCTTGGGTTTCTGGCACTCTATCTGGTGGATGCGCGCGGGCTGCGCGACTATTGGCCGGCCTGGTATCTCCGGCTGCGCCTGGGGCTGACGCTGGCCGTCGTGATCTGCCAGGGGCTGGTGGGGCTGGCGCGCTGAGGCGGCGACCGGCCGGTCACCGCCCCGGTGCCCCCGGGCTTACGCTGTGGACGCGGCGACGATGGCGTACTCGTGGTTGTGGGGTTCGATCAAGGCACCGTGCAGTGCCACGATGGCCTTCTCGAAATGGTCCTCGTCCATCACGAACTGGATGTCCACTTGGCGCATGCACTGATGGATGGCCAGGACGCTGATGCCGGCGTCCGCCAGTGATTTGACCGAACGCGACAGAATACCCGGCACTTTCATGTCGCTGCCAATGGCCGACACCAGCGCCACCTTGCGGGTGTTGATCTCGGCGTTGGGAAACGCCTCCTGAAGCGCCTTGACCACCCGCTTGACGTGCTTGAGCGTGCTGTCCACGTAGTGGGTGATGGTGTTGGCGTTGGTGTCCTTGGAGATGAAGCGGACCTTGAAACGGTTCAGGATGTCCAGGATCTTGCGATCCGAACCCGGCTCGCCCAGCATGTCCTGATCGAACACCTCGACGGCAAACACGCCCTTGGCGCCGGCGATGATTTCCACCTGCGGCTTCTCGCTGACGTAATCGCTGGTGATCAGGGTACCGGTGTGTTCCGGCTCGAAGGTGTTCATCACCCGCAGCGGAATCTCGTTCTGGCGCAGTCCCTTGCCGGCACGGGGGTGGATCGCTTCCATGCCCAGGTTGGCCAGCTGATCCGCCACGTCGTAATTGGTGCGCCCCAGCGGCACCACCTTATCCTCGCCGACAATCTTCGGGTCGGCGGAGCTGAGGTGGTATTCCTTGTGGATGATCGCCTCGCGGGCGTTGGTGATCACCGCCACCCGGCTGAAGGTCATTTCACTGTAGCCACGGTCGAAGGTGCGCATCAGCCCTTCCTTGCACTGGGCGTAACCGGTGACAATGGGCAGCTCGCGGCTCAGATCAATGGCGTCGAACGCCTGGCGAATCTTGTCGTCCAGCGGCAGCAGCTCGTTGTCGCGCCAGCCGGTGAGGTCCACGAAGCGGGCGTTGATGCCCTCCTGCTGCAACTTGAGGGCGGTATTGAAGGCGCTGTGCGCCTCGCCGATACCGGCCAGCATCTCGCGCACCGTCAGCAGATGCTCCTCCAGCTGAAATTGACCGTAAGAGCACAACCGCTGCAGGTCGATCAGGCAACCACGCACCCCCTCGATGCGGTCGGTGATGAACTGGTCGGCCTGCTGCTTGAGCATCGGGTCCCGGAACAGCTTGCCGTTGATGTCGGTCAGCAGCTTGATCAACTTGGTGAGGTCGTCGCCCCAGGCCCAGTCGGAGTCGGCGTCGGCGAACAGGGCATAAACCCCGGGCTCGCCGGTCTTCTTGTGTTCCAGCAGCTCGTTGGTGACGCCGCCGTAGGCCGACACCACGAAGATCCGCTGGTACAGGTCGCTCTTTCTGCGCTTGCCGAGGATGATGTTGTCGCGAACGGCCTCATAGTCGCTCATGGAGGTACCGCCGATTTTCTCGACGGTGTGTTGTGCTCTGGTCATAAGTTTGCCTTCGCTATCGTGCAAGAGTGGGACGTTGGCCGGAACCGGGGCGCCTTACGACGCCTCGCTCACACCTTCCTGCAGGATCTCGTCGACACTCCGCGCCAGCAGGGACACGCCTTTTTTCAGGTCGTCCTCGCTGGTGGTCAGCGGCATCAGACACTTGATCACTTCATCGTTGGGACCACTGGTCTCGATGATCAGGCCGTGCTCGAAGGCCCGCCGGGTGATCGGACCGGTCAAGTCCGGGTTGCGCGCCTCGATACCACGCATCATGCCCCGCCCCTTCAGCCTGAACTGGCCCGGGTACTTGTCGCAGATCGCCTGCAGGGCATCGCCCAGAACCTTGGACTTGGCCTTGACCTCATTGGCGAAGGCGTCGTCCTTCCAGTAGTGCTCGATGGCCGCGCGGGCGGTAATGAAGGCCATGTTGTTGCCGCGGAAGGTGCCGTTGTGCTCGCCCGGGTCCCACACGTCCAACTCCGGTTTGAACAGCACCAGGGCCATCGGCAGGCCGTATCCGCTCAGGGATTTGGAGACAGTGACGATGTCCGGCTTGATCCCGGCGAACTCGAAGCTGAAGAACTCACCGGTGCGGCCATTACCGGCCTGGATGTCGTCCACGATCAGCAGGATGTCGTGCTTACGGCACAGCTGTTCCAGGCCCTTGAGCCACTCGGAGCGGGCGGCGTTCAGCCCCCCTTCGCCCTGTACCGCCTCGACGATCACCGCCGCCGGCAGCTCGATGCCGGAGGAGTTGTCCGACAGCACCTTGTCCATGATCGCCAGGGTATCGACGTCGTCGCCCAGGTAGCCGTCGTAGAACATGAAATCGACGCTGCTGAGCGGGACGCCCACACCACCGCGGTGGTGCTGGTTACCGGTGGCCGCGACCGCCCCCATGGTGACGCCGTGGAAACCATTGGTGAAGGAGATGATGCCGGTCCGACCCTTCACCTTGCGGGCCAGTTTCAGCGCCGCCTCGACGCAGTTGGTGCCGGTGGGGCCGGTGAACTGCATCTTGTAGTCCAGCCCCCGCGGCTCCAGGATGTAGGTCTTGTAGGCCTCCATGAAGTCGTGCTTGGCGGTGGTGAACAGGTCCAGCCCCTGGCTTACGCCATCGGCCTCAATGTACTCGAGCAGCGCTCGCTTGAGGGTGTCGTTGTTGTGGCCGTAGTTCAGGGACCCGGCACCCGCCAGAAAGTCCAGGTATTCCTTGCCGTCCTCGGTGTACAGGTGGGCGTTCTTGGCACGGTTGAAGATGACCGGGAAGGCGCGGCTGTACACGCGGACTTCGGATTCGGTCGATTTGAAAATGTCCATGGTCTTGCCTCTTAGCATGTCAGGTTCGAGGTTGATTGCGCAGTGTTGCAAGCCGGGTGGCGGGCCCACCTCGGTGGCCCGCCGGCTCTGTGCGTTGGCATGGTCGGGTCCGTGGCACCATGCGTCGTGAACTCCAGGCTCACACCGGCTTCGTGAACGGACCGATGCGCAGCAGGAATTCGGAATCGTGCTGGCCGCCGAAGTGGCGCGCCCTCTCAAAGTGCTCGTGATAACTCAGCTCGGCGCCGAGATCCCGGGCAAACGAGCGGAACAGCGCCCAGGAGGCGGCGTTGTCCCCGGTAATCGTGGTTTCCAGATGGGTCACCTCCCGGCACGACTCACGGCCCACGATCTCCTTCAGCATGCGCTTGGCCAGCCCCTGGCCACGCCCTTTTTCATGCACCGCTACTTGCCAGACGAACAAGGTCTCCGGTTGTTTGGGAAGACGGTATCCGGAAATGAAGCCCACCAGCTCGCCATCCTTCTCCGCCGCCACGGCGGTATCGGCAAAATGGCTGCATTGCAGGAGGTTGCAGTAGATCGAGTTGGGGTCCAGCGGCGGGCACTCGGCCACCAGCTGGTGGAGTCTGAAGCCATCATCCTTGGTGGGTTGGCGCAGGGTGATGGCGGTGGTATTCGATCCTTCGACGGTCATGATGCGATCGGTCCGGTAAAAATTTAGTGCTAAATTATATAGACCACAAAATATATTTCAACCGGAACCGCACACCCCCGTGCCGCACCAGCCACGCCTGAACAGCTTAGACCGGACGGCGTTTAGCGCGAATGACAATCCCATGAAACTTTGGCAGGAAAGACCAGCTGTTCCGGCGTCAGGGCGGTGCCGGTCAGCAGCCGCTGGCGGTAGGAGCGTTCGGCCTCCGAGCCGGACGGCCACAGCGCGTCAAAGCGAGACAGCCACGCCGGCAGATCATAGGCCACCGGCACCAGGTCAAACCGGACGCCACGACAGGACACGCCCGCCAGCGCCTCCGGGGCCCCGGCCTCGCCGGCGGCCATGCGCACCAGAAGGCCGCGCGGGTCGTTGCTCAGGTTGCCCATGCCCGCCGAGCCGTTGTTGACCACCACCCGCTCACCCCCGGCCACCGGGCCGGACCAGAGCACCGGCAGGCAGGTGTGAGTGCACACCATGGCATCGGCACCGGTGGCACGGAACCAGTCCGCCACCTGCACCCCGTTGCCCGCCAGAAACGCCTCCCGGGCCAGGCCCCAGCCCGCCAGGGACTCCGGGTCACCGTGCAACAACAAAATCTTTAGGCCACCAAACATTAGACACCGGAAGCGGGGCAACCCCGACAGGGCCTGAGCCAAGTCCGGGTGCCGGGCCGCCACCGCCTGCAACCGCGCCATGATCCGGTTCGAACGCGCCACCACGCCGGCGTCGACAAAGTCGGGGTAGGCGCAGCCGCAACCGGCACCCGGCGAGGGCCGGGCCAGTTCGTACTCGACATTGCCCAGGCTGGCGGTGTGCGCCAGCACCCGCTCGTTCACCGCGCGGAACAGGGCATCACTGGCGTTGAACCAGTTGAAATCGCCGTTAAACAACAGGCGCACCCGACGCCCGGCCCGCCGCTCGGCCGCGGCCATGCGCTCGATCTCGTCCAGTGCCTCGAGGTTGCCGTACAAGCCGCCGATCACATACAGCACCTCGGCGGCGGCCGGCTCCGGCGACCGGCACAGGGTCTCGGGGCGGTACCGGTACGCCAGCGGGCAGGCTCGGCCTGCGTCCCCCGCCACGGTCAGGCCTCACCCGCGGCCAGGGAACGGCCAGCCAGGCGCCGCAGAAGCAGCGGCAGGAAAAAGCCGGCCGTGCAGATCAGGAAGCCCCAGGCGTTCACCCCCAGCAGCAGCCCGTACTTGCCGTCGCCGATGGCCCAGCTGGCCGGAATCAGGCCGACCGCCAGCAGCACGCCCAGGGTCAGGCCGGACCAGAAACTGAGATGGAAGCTCCAGGGCGACCAGCGGGTGACACTGTAAAACAGGAACACCGGCGCCAGCCCCATCACCATGGTGCCGGAGATGGTGGTGGCCTTGAGGATGTCGGTGCCGGCGAACATCGGCAGATTGCCGAGCAGGGCAAATACCACCATCACCACCGCACCCAGGCGCAGGCTGGGCAACCGCTCCCGCGCCCGCGAGGCCAGCCGGGGCAAGTCCACCGCCAGCGACTTGGCCAGCGAAGTGAAGGTGGAGTCTAGGGTGGAACCGGCCGAGGTCATCATCACCACGCTCATGAAGAACAGCGCCGCCAGCCCCAGCGACTGGCCCACGGCGGCGGGCGCGTTGCCCATGGCGTCAATGCCGTTGAGCCGGGCATGCACGCCCACCAGACTGAAGATGAACACTGCCACGAACCCCAGCAGACCCGCCACCACGAAGCTCTTGAGCATGGTCTTTTCCTTGTTGACGAAGCCCCGGTCGGTCAGCACCGGGTCATGGAAGGGGTAACTGAACAGCTGCAGCAACGCCACCAGCAGCAGATCGAACCCCGCCTCCAGGCGGAACTCACCGCTGCCAAGCAGCGCGCCGGGACCGTTGGCCGGCAGGATCAGGAACAGCACCGCGCCCACGAAGAACACGAACACCACCGCCTGAATCACATCGGTGAAAATCGAGGAGCGCAGGCCACCTTTGAGACTGTAGGCGAGGGTAAACAGGGTGAACAACATGGCTGCGGTGTAGTAGGGCCACTCGCCGGGTCGGCCGAAGTAGCCGCCGACCACTGCGGTGTTGCTCCACACTTCGTTGTACAGCCGGATCAGCACCGCCGCGGCGAACGCCAGCGCCGCCAGGCGACCGAACCGGGACGTGAGGAAATCCTGCAGGCTGCGGGCACCGGTCTGGGTCCGGATCAGGTAGATGATGTAGCCCGCCACCGGAATCGACAGCCAGTAGCTGGCGTAGGCCAGCCCGCCAACCACGCCATAGGCGGCTCCCAGGTTGGCGGCGTTGGTCACCGACTTGGCGAAGATCCAGCTGATGAAGAGGCTCGCCGTCAGCGACCATTGCCCGACCGGGTTACCCTGGTCGTCCGCGCCCCGATAGAAGGACTCCGCCGTGCGGCTGCGGGGCGACAAGGCGTACATCACCACCCCGTACACCAGCAGGAAGCCCCAGAACACCATTGCCTCGATTGTTGTCATCGTCGTTGTCCACCTTGTCTCTGTGTTGTCCGCCGGCCCCGGTCACGCCGGTGCCGAGCAGCTGGCGCCGAACCGGTAGCAGGCAAAGCACCGGTGGTGGCGCAGCATGATGCGCTGTTCCAGGCTTTCCGCCAGGGTCCCGCCCAGGTCGTACTGGGGGTCGTCGTCCACCAGGGTGCAGGCATACACCCGGACCCGCCCCTGTGTCTTCACCAGCATACGGGTGTAGGTGCACATGAAGTGGGCCCGGCTTTCCCGGGTCGGATATTTTTCCATGCAGGTCTCGGTGATTTCCGGACTGCCGTCCTCCGAGCCCGGCACCCCCAGGTCGGGAAAGGCGGTAAACGCCAGCGATTCGGGTATGCCGTGGGCACGGAACCGGGCGCGGAAGGCCGCTTCCACCGCCGCCGCGTCCTCGCCCGGGTCCGACTGCCGGGCGATGGACACCCGGAACCCCTGGGCCACCAGCCAGGCAATGCCTTCCATCGCCCGGGCGAAACTGCCCTCGCCACGACCGGCGTCGTGCCGGGCCGGGTCCGGGTGGTCCAGGCTGACCCGGAAGTGAATCGGATGCGGCTGCCGGACCAGGGGCGCCACCTGATGCCGGCGCCGCAACAGCGGTTCGGTGGCATTGGTGAGCACGAAGCAGGGCCGGTGCTCGCTGGCGTACGCGAGCAGGTTGACGAAGTCGCGGATCACGAACGGCTCGCCACCGGTGAAGGAAAACTGCTCGACCCCCAGAGCCAGGGCTTCGTCCAGCCGGGGCCGGGCGTCCGCCAGGGTCATGCCTTCAATGCGTCGGTCTCCCGGTTTCGAGCCCTCCAGACAGAACGGGCAGGCCAGGTTGCAGGCGGTGCCGGTGTGGATCCAGAGCTCTTTGAGCCGGTCGCTGTCGATGTAACCCCGGGGCTCGCCGTCGCGGGTGTGGGTCCAGCTGTCCCGGGCCCGGGGCTCCAGCACTTCGACGGCGGCAATGCGGCCGCCGGTCTTGCGGGTTTCAATCAGGGACATGGTCTCTCCTCGTTTATTGTTGCCTGTGACAACAGGGACACGGTCCTCGCGGCAATGTTACAGTGGCCGCGACCGTTCATTCCGACCCCGGATGGGCGGGGCCGCCCCGGCGCCAGCCATGAAACCGTTCCAGCCAGCGCAGCAGCCGCTGGGGCGCGTGCGCCCGTTTCCACTCCCCGGCGGCGTACTTGGCGGCCTCGCCCCAGGTCGGGTAGGGGTGAATGGTGGCCAGCAGCCGGTTCAGGCCCAGGCCGTGCGTCATCGCCAGGGTAAACTCGGCCAGGATGGCCCCGGCCTGGGCACCCACCACCACCGCCCCCAGGATCCGGTCCCGGCCCGGCACGGTGAGCACCTTGACGAACCCTCGCGCCTCGCCGTCGGCAATGGCCCGGTCCAGGTCGTCCAGGTCGTAGCGGGTCACCTCGTAGGGCACGCCCCGGGCCCGGGCCTCCTCCTCGCTCAGCCCCACCCGCGCCACCTCCGGACTGGTGAAGGTAACCCAGGGCATCACCCGGTAGTCCACCCGAAACCGCCGGAACTGGCCGAACAGGCCGTTTACCGCCGCGTACCAAGCTTGATGGGCGGCGGCGTGGGTAAACTGATAAGGCCCGGCGACATCGCCGCAGGCAAACACATGGGGGTAGCGTAGGCTCAGATCCTCGTTCACCGGCAGGGTGCCGTTGGCCCGGGGCTCCAGACCGATCCGCTCCAGCGCCAGCCCCTGGGTGTTGCCCACCCGTCCCAGCGCCACCAGCACCTCATCGAATGGAATACGCAGACACTGGCCGTCCTGTTCACAGTAGGCCACCTTCTCGCCCTGTTCGAGCCGGAACTCCGTGGCCGTGCAGTTCAGGCGAAGGTCGATGCCGTCGGCCTGGAATTGGTGCATGACCAGCGTCGACACGTCGGAGTCCTCCCGGGACAGCAGGCGATCGGCCCGTTCCACCTGGATCACCTGGCTGCCCAGGCGGGCAAACGCCTGGGCCAGCTCGCAGCCGATCGGGCCGCCGCCCAGCACCAGCAGACGCCCCGGCGGCTCGCGCAGGGACCACACCGTATCCGAGGTCAGCGGCGCCATGTCCGCCAAGCCGGGGATCGGCGGCATCGCCGGCCGGCCGCCGGTGGCCAGGATGATGCTGCGGGCCGTCAGGCGCCGGCAGCTGCCATCCGCCGCCCGCACCTCCACTTCCCAGGGTGTCACGAAAGACGCCTCGCCGGCCAGGCAGTCCACACCGAGGGCCCGGTAACGCTCCGGCGAGTCGTGTGGCTCCACCTGGCGGATCACCGCCTGCACCCGCTCCATGACGGTGCGGAACGAGCCCTGTACCGGCACCGACGCCAGGCCGTAACGATCCGCGTGGCGCAGGGTATCGGCGACCCGGGCGCTGCGGATCAGGGCCTTGGACGGCACGCAGCCGGTGTTCAGGCAGTCGCCGCCCATGCGTTGGCGTTCGATCAGCGCCACCTTCGCCTTGACGGCGGCGGCGATGTACGCCGATACCAGACCCGCCGAGCCGGCGCCGATGACGATCAGGTTGTAGTCAAACACCCTGGGTCGACGCCAGCCGGCGTAGACCCGGCGTCGGCGCAGCCAGGCCACCAGGGCCCTGGCCAGGAGTGGGAACAGACCGAGCAGGGCGAACGACAGCAGCAGCCCGCCCGAGACGATGTCCCCCGGGGCCTCGACCTGGCCCAGCTGGGTGCCGGCGTTGACGTACACGAAGGTCCCGGGCAGCATCGCCAGCCAGCTGACCCAGGCATAGGTCCACAACCGCATGCCGGTGAGCCCCATCACCAGGTTGACCAGGAAGAACGGAAACACCGGCACCAAGCGCAGGGTGGCCAGGTAGAAGGCACCATCGCGCTCGATGCCCCGGTCGATACGGGCCACGGTGTCCCGGTAACGGGCCCGCAGCGTGTCCCGGAGCAGGAACCGCGCCACCAGGAAGGCGACGCAGGCACCGACGGTAGACGCCAGGGACACCGCCAGCAAGCCCAGCAGGTTGCCGAACAGGGCGCCCCCGGCCAGGGTCAGCACCGCGGCGCCCGGCAGCGACAGCGACGTGACCAGGACATAGGTCAGGGTGTAGGCCAGCAACGCCAGGGTCCGGTGTTCGCCGATCCAAAACGTCAGCGCCTGACGGTTCTCTTTCAGCGCCTCCAGGGTCAGCCACTGGTCGGCCCCCAGCAGCCAGAAACTGGCCACCGCCAGCACAATCAGGGCAATCAGCACCCGCTTTCCGTTGTTCATGATGGTCTCCAGTACCGGAACGTTTCCCTTCAAACACGCAGCCGCGCCGATTGTTACACGAGTGAACCAAACCCGCGATCACCCCTCAAACCCGGCACGGGTTTCGCGACGGGGTGAACTATCCTTTGATAACAGGAAGCAACCGCTGTGGATACACAGGTGACCGATAACCAGGAAGCACAACTGATCCGAGGGCTCAGGGCGCGGGACGAATCCGCCTTCCGCGAGGCGGTCCGGAACTATACCCCCGGCATGATGGCGGTGGCCCGGTTCTATCTGGACCACGCCGCGGCCGAGGACGTGGTGCAGGATTGCTGGGTCACGGTCGTGACCGCGATCCGCGACTTCGAGGGCCGCTCCGGGCTGAAGACCTGGCTGCACCGGATCGTCGCCAACCGCTGCAAGAACCGCCTGCGCACCGCCCACCGGGAAGTGAACACCGAGTTCTCCGACGCCCTGGAGCCGGAGCTGGCCAAACGCTTCGACGCCCGGGGCCACTGGCAGAGCCCGCCGAGACAGCGTTGGTCGGAGGCCGCCGACGCCCTGTTGGAGAACGGCGCCCTGAACGACTGCCTGGACAAGCACCTGGGTCACCTGCCGGAAACCCAGCGTTCGGCCCTGATGCTCTACGAGGCCCACCAGCGCAGATCGGACGAGGTCTGTAACATTCTCGGGGTCAGCGCGTCCAACCTTCGGGTGCTGTTGCACCGGGCACGACAGAAAATCTTTCTCATGGTGGAAACGTTTCAGGAGACGGGCGAATGCTAAAGTGCCGGGATCTGGTGCGGGTGGCCAGCGACTATCTGGACGGGGAGCTGGACTGGCGGCAACGGCTGTCGGTATGGACGCACCTAGCCATCTGCGGCCACTGCCGGACCTTTCTCGGCAACCTCCGGGCCACCACCGCGTTGATGCGGGGCCACTCCGACAACCGGGCCCGGGAAGCGCTGGTCCGGCGCATCGACGAGCGCGTGGCGGAGGCCCTGGCCCGGGCCGAGGACCCGCCGTAACCCCCCGCTAGCGGCCGACGGAACGGTTCAGCTGCTCCACGAAGGCGGCCGGCAGCACATCCAGCACCGGCCGGGCATCGCCGCACACTTCTGGATTCGGAGCGGCGGGCTCCTCCGCCAGGGTCACCGGCGATTCCGACCAGTGCAGCAGCTCCAGGCGGCCGTCGTGCCGTTCCACCAGGGCGGTGCAGTGCTCGACCCAGTCACCGTCGTTGCAGTACAGGCCGTCCTCGCTGCGCAGGAAGCCGGCGGAATGGATGTGGCCGCAGATGAAACCGTCGTAGTGCCCTTTCTCGGCCACCGTCAGCGCCGCCAGCTCGAACCGGCGGATGAACGTCCGCGCCCGGCCGATGCGGGTCTTGATCCACGCCGCCAGCGACCAGTAGGGCTTGCCCTGCAACCGACGCAGCGCGTTGAACCAACGGTTCAGGCGCAACAGCAGGCCATGGGCGCGGTCACCCACCAGCAGCAACAGCGGGCTGCAGCGCACCACCTGATCGAACTGGTCTCCGTGACAGACCAAAAACTGACGGCCGTCGGCGGTGGTGTGGACGGCTTTCTCCCGCAGTTCGATGCCGGCGAAGGTCTGGCCACAGAAGCGCCGGAAAAATTCATCATGATTGCCCGGCACGTAGATCACCCGGGTTCCCTGCGCCGCCAGGTCCAGCAGCCGGTGAATCACCGCCCGGTGACTGTCCGGGAAGTGCGCGCGCCGCTGCATGGCGATCAGGTCGATGATGTCGCCGACCAGATACAGGGTGTCACATCGCACACTGGCCAGGAAATCCAGCAGATAGTCGGCCTGGCAGTCGGCCGTTCCCAGGTGCACATCGGAAATGAAAACGCTGCGGAACTGTCGCATGGGCGCCTCCCATCGTCTCGGGGACCGCGGTCGGGTTCTGGGTGTTCACCTTGGCAAGCCCCGGTGACAGCCCCGTGACACGGATGCGACAGTTTGGTGAAGCGGCCCCGGCGGCGGGGCCGGAAGCGTCAGCGCAGGTCCGGATTCAGGGTGTAGGTACCGGTTACCCGGGCGCTGGCCAGCACGTGCCCCTTCATGGCCTCGCGCACATCGTGGCCGTCAAACTCACCGGACAGGCCCAGGCTGTCCACGTCCAGCGCATGGACTTCGAAGTGGTAGTGATGCAGGCGCTCGTCGTTCCAGGGCGGACAGGGTCCGTCGTAACCGGCGTAGGTACCGGCCATGTCCGGATTGCCGGCCAGGAACTGAGTGTAGTTGTTGACCCCGCGCACGCCGATCGGACCGGGGCCCGGCGCCTTGCCCTTCGGCCGGACACCGTCGCTGTCCTCGCCCTCGGGAATGCGGTTGACCGACGCCGGGATATCCACCAGCACCCAGTGGAAGAAATCCACCCGGGGCAGGTCCCGGGGCACAACCCGCCCTTCCTGGTTGACATCGTCCGCCACGCTCGGCACGTCCGGGTCGAACATCAGGACCACGAAGCTCCGGGTGCCCTCCGGCGCGTCCTCCCAGGTCAGCTCCGGATTCCGGTTGGGACCAAAGCTCATGTGATCCTGTTCGTTATAGACCCCAAACGCGAACGTCTCCGGAATCGGTTGTCCGTCGTCGATACCATGTACACGCAGTTTCACGGAAACACCTCCTGTCGATGGTCGAATGCCGGCCCGCGCAACGGGCCGGGCCTGATCCAGTCGGGCCGGAACCGGCTGACCCGGGTCAACTCCCCGGAGGAAAGCCCTTGATCCTGGCACCGGATACACCATAGTAAAGGATAACCGCCAACCCAGAGGAGTCACGCATGCCGGACGAGCAATACAAGAAACTGCACCCGATCCTGAACGAGGTCACCCAGACCTACATTGATCTGTACACCAACCGGCCGAACGAAAAGACCCGTGAGCAGCTGATCAAGCTGGAAAACCTGCTGCACGAGAAACTGGAAGCCCTGCGCAAGGCACGGCAGGAGTAACACGGCTCAGCGCCACTTCTCCCGGGGTGGCGTGTACTGCCGGAACTGGCGGACCACCGCCTCCGGCGTGCGCACGCGAATCACCATGTCCAGATATTCCTGGGCCAGGAAGCCGTAGCGCTGCATGGTCCGGGCCATGGCAAACAGCGGTTCGTAAAAGCCGTTGACGTCGTAGACACCACACGGCTTGCGGTGAAAGCCGAGCTGGCCCCAGGTCCAGGCCTCAAACAGTTCCTCCAGCGTGCCGATGCCGCCGGGCAGCGCCAGGAAGCCGTCCGCCAACTCGGCCATGCGAGCCTTGCGCTGGTGCATGTCCGCCACCACGTGCAACTCGGTCAGCTGCGAGTGGGCCAGTTCCCGGTCACGCAGGGCCTCCGGAATCACCCCGTACACCCGGCCGCCGCCGGCCAGCACCGCATCGGCAAGAATGCCCATCAGGCCGACGTGACCACCGCCGAACACCACGTCCACGCCCTCGGCGGCCAGGTACCGCCCCAACGCCCGGGTAGCGTCGGCAAACACCGGATCGTTTCCTTCCCGGGACCCACAATACACCGCCAGTTTCATCGTACCTCCCGCTCGTTCGCAGTCGTCATCGCCACCGCCCGGCCCGCTTGGGTCACAATGGCCGGGCCCGGCGATGCACCATAGCAGAGACGGGCGCCGGATGCCGCCCCGGCCAAAGGGAGGAGAGCGCCGGGCCCTGGGGACCCGGCCCCAGGTTCAATTGTGCTCCCGGCCTTCTCCGCGTTAGTATTTGCAGCATTAGCTCCTTACCTTTCAGCTCGCCCTCGTCAGTGAGGACAGCCAAGCATTCTGGCAAACCGAAGAGTGTTTGGCTTTCTTCACTTCAGGGTCGGACAACTATGGAAAACCTGCATCATATCGTCGTGGTCGGCGGCGGCGCCGGAGGCCTGGAACTGGTCACCCGCCTGGGCAACAGCCTCGGCCGCAAGGGCAAGGCCCGCATCACTCTGGTGGACGCGGGCCTGACCCACGTCTGGAAACCGCTGCTGCACGAGGTGGCGTCCGGATCGCTGGACGCCAGCGCCAACGAAATCAACTACCGGGCCCACGCCCGCAAGCACCACTATGAGTTCCAGCTGGGCCGGATGAGTGGCCTCGATCGCCAGCGGAAACGGGTGGTCATCGCCCCCATTCAGGACGAGGAGGGCCGGGAGGTGGTACCGGAGCGGCACATCGGCTACGACACCCTGGTGATTGCCGTGGGCAGCACCGCCAACGATTTCGGCACGCCGGGTGCCCAGGAACACTGCCTGTTCCTGGACAGCCTGAAACAGGCCCGGCGTTTCCACAACCTGCTGTTGAACGCCTTCCTGCGCAAGAACCACGAGGCGACCCAGGGCCGCGACCACCGCCTGGACATCACCATCATCGGTGCCGGCGCCACCGGTGTCGAGCTGGCGGCAGAGCTGCGCCTGGCGTCCCGGGAGTTGCCGGTGTATGGCATGAACCATCTCAAGGCGTCGGATGTGTCCATCACCCTGGTGGAGGCCGCCGAGCGCATCCTGCCGGCGTTGCCCGGCCGCCTGTCCGCCGCCGCCACCCGGGAATTGGAACGCCAGCAGGTCCGGGTGCTGACCGGCCAGCCGGTGAGCGAGGTCCGCGCCGACCGAGTCATCCTCAAGGACGGTTCCGAGCTGCCGTCGGAAATGACCATCTGGGCCGCCGGCATCAAGGCGCCGTCGTTCCTGGCCAGTCTCGACGGCCTGGAGGTGAACCGGAGCAACCAGCTGGTGGTGGAGCAGACCCTGCAAACCACCCAGGATGTCGACATCTTCGCCTTCGGCGACTGCGCCGCCTGCCCACAACCGGGTTCCGAGCGGCCGGTGCCGCCCCGCGCCCAGGCCGCGCACCAGCAGGCGGACACCCTGTTCAAAACCCTGAGCCACCGGCTGGAAGGTAAACCGGACGTACCGTTCGTCTACAACGACCACGGTTCGCTGATCAACTTCAGCCGCTACACCGCAGTGGGCAACCTGATGGGCAATCTGTCCGGCCGCAGCATGTACATTGAAGGCAAGGTGGCCCGGCTGTTCTACGTGTCGCTGTACCGGATGCACCAGGTGGCGCTGCACGGGGTGATCCGCACCGGCGTAATCTGGCTGATGGATAAAATCAGCCGTGCCATGCACCCACGCCTGAAACTGCACTAGGCCTGAGTTCAGATAATAACCGTAGTACTTCGGAAAAACGAGCTAGAGGGACGGGGGTACCGGCAACGGCCCCCGCCCCGCCGTTTAATTATCGCAACCTGCTTCGACTATTATCTCGAATCAGGTTTGAAAATGTCATTTTGGGCATCTCCCGATCTTGTCATAAGGCTGTTCCTCCATCCCATTCCGTCTCATTTTTTCATGCAACTTTTTATGCTGCATGCAAAGGGTTTTGGCGTTAGGAGTCTGTATCTCTTTGTCCGGAAAGCTTCTAGCCTCGTTTATCCGATCCGCCAAACCAGAATTGGCATTGACCACTGTCGAGAACAGAGTTGTGAGTATCACTGCAAAAATGACCTTTTTCATATTAAACTCCTTTACCTGATTTAAGACGCCGATTTAATTTGTTCAGCTTAGTTTCAGGTTTGTGTGTTTTACTATGTTTGCTGAAGTCTGGCCGCTTTTCACTTGTCAGCCAGAACACGCGTCTCCACGAGTTAACTTTGCCGCGGGGATTACCCTGCGGTTTTTTTCTCGCGTCGTTCCAGAGCTTCGTGATAAGCGCGACCCTCTTCGGTCATCATTTTCAGGCGAGCCTCCATGCCACTTTCAGACATTGCTTCACGCGTCATCTGCCTGTGAAGGCGCTGCATCTTTTTATTTTTAAGAAAGTTCTTAGAGACCTGTTCATTATTCATATGAATGTAGTTGGGCTGCATTTCGTCGCCGGACGAAATGTTACTGGCAACTACAAATGTTGAAACAGAAAAGGCTGCCAAAAACAAAATCGATTTTTTCATAATTAAATCTCCTGGCTGGTTTGTGATTACATTTGAACATTAATTTCTGAAACCACCCTGAAATACAAAAAATAATTCTTTTGATATTTGCCAGGAATTAAGGAGACTCTGAATAAGTCGTCGAAATCAGCGATAATACGGCCGTCAACAACCGCACGCTTAGGATCGTTCCCACCGTGGATCACGGTCACCTTCTCCGAAGCCAAGTACCAAATTAAAAAGCGCAAAGCCCATCGCGAGATTTTTCTGGAGCGGATGGACAAACTGATCCCGTGGAAGCAGCTGGAGAAAAAGGTAGCCCGCCATTATCCCAAATGGTCAGGCTGGTCGCCCGCCTGAAGTATTCTGGGGTGACTACTCCGGGTCACAACAAAAGAGTAGCGCTCCTCTCATTGTTTGAACTCAGGCCTTCAGGTTCGAAGTTTGATAACCCTCAAACGCAGCGCATTCACAATCACGCTGACCGAGGACAGCGACATGGCGGCCGCTGCAAAGATCGGCGACAGCAGTATGCCGAAAAACGGATACAGAACACCTGCTGCGATGGGCACGCCTGCAGAGTTGTAGACAAACGCAAAAAACAGGTTCTGACGGATATTGCGCATGGTCGCCAGAGACAAACGGCGCGCCTCGACAATGCCCATCAGGTCGCCGCGTAGCAGCGTAATGCCGGCGCTTTCGATGGCGACATCGGTCCCGGTGCCCATGGCCACACCGACATCCGCCGTTGCCAGTGCAGGCGCATCGTTTACGCCGTCACCCGCCATCACGACAACACGGCCTTCGTCTTTCAGGCGCTGGACGATCTTGCCCTTATCTTCCGGCAGGACTTCCGCTTCCACTTCGTCGATATGCAGTTTTCGGGCAACTGCTTCAGCTGAAGTGCGGTTATCGCCGGTCAGCATGACCACCCGGATGCCGTCTTTTTGCAGCGCGGAAATAGCGGCTTCGGTGGTTTCCTTGACCGGATCGGCGATGGCAAGCAAACCGGCCACTTTGCCGTCTACGGCCGCGAAAATAACAGTCGCCCCATCCTGGCGGAGCTGGTCGGCTTCGCTTTCAAAGTCCGCGGTGTCCACATTTTCCGCTTCCATCAACAGCCGGTTTCCGAGCAATACCCGTCGTCCATCAATCCTACCGGTGACGCCCTTCCCATTGGGTGAATCAAAATCTTCCGCGTCCGGTAGTTTCAAGCCCATGGTCTTTGCTTTATCGAGAATGGCTTGGGCCAGCGGATGCTCACTGCCTTTCTCCAGGCCACCTGCATAACGCATGAGACTACTGTCATCGAACCCGTTGGCCGCGACAAGCCGGGTGACTTGCGGCTTGCCCTCTGTCAGCGTGCCGGTTTTATCCACCACCACGGTGTCCACCTTCTCCATACGCTCCAAGGCTTCCGCATCGCGAATCAGAACGCCACTCTGGGCACCGCGCCCAACCCCAACCATGATTGACATAGGTGTCGCCAGGCCCAGTGCGCAGGGGCAGGCAATGATCAGAACGCTAACGGCAGCAATTAAGCCGAAGGCCATGGGCGGTGTGGGCCCAAAAACAGACCATACGATAAAGGCGATGATCGCAATCACGATGACTGCCGGCACGAAGTAAGCGGCAACCTTGTCTGCGAGACCCTGAATCGGCGCCCGGCTGCGTTGCGCGCTGGCCACCATCTGCACAATCTGGGACAGCATGGTATCGCGGCCAACTTTGTCGGCCCGCATGATGAAGCTGCCCTGCTGGTTTATGCTGCCGCCGATCACTTGGTCGCCGGGTTTCTTGCTGACCGCCAGGGGCTCACCGGTCACCATGGATTCATCCACGTTGGAGCTGCCTTCAAGCACCTCGCCGTCCACCGGCACCTTGTCACCGGGGCGCACCCGCAGGCGGTCGCCCACCTTGACCTGATCAAGCGACACATCGGATTCGCTGCCATCGTCATTCAACTTCCTGGCTGTGGCGGGCGCCAGATCCAACAACGCTTTGATGGCGCCGGAGGTTTTCTCCCTGGCCCGCAATTCCAGCACCTGACCCAGCAATACCAGCACGACGATGACGGCCGCCGCCTCAAAATACACCGCCACCGAGCCGTCTTCCTGCCGGAAGGCGCCCGGGAATATCTGCGGCGCTAGTGTGGCTACCAAGCTGTAGATCAACGCCACGCCAGTACCAATGGCGATGAGAGTAAACATGTTCAGGTTACGGCTAGCCACGGATTTCCAGCCCCGGACAAAAAAGGGCCAACCGCACCAGAGCACCACCGGCGTCGCCAGCACCAACTGAATCCAGTTGGATATCTGAGGAGCAATCATGTGATCAAGCCCGGTCAGGTGTCCGCCCATTTCCAGCACCAGGACCGGCAATGTCAGCACCAGGCCAATCCAGAATCGGAGGGTCATGTCCCTGAGTTCTTCCGACGGCCCGTCATCCAGACTCACTTGCTCGGGCTCCAGAGCCATTCCACAGATGGGGCAGTCCCCCGGCCCTTGCTGGCGAATCTCCGGATGCATGGGGCAGGTATACATGGTGCCCGGCGCCACAGGCTCGCGCGGCTTATCCTCCTGGCCGAGATATTGCTCAGGGTCCGCCTCGAACTTTGACTGACAGCGGGACGAGCAGAAGTACCATGTTTTTCCACCGTACCGACTTCGATGATCCGCCGTATGCGGATCCACATTCATACCACAAACCGGATCCTTAACCCGATGTTCACCTGCCTCAGCGTGATTGTGAGCGGCAGTGTCATGGTAATGGGCGTGTTGGTACTCAGCCATTTTTGTCTCCCCTGGTTTCTGCCGGCCACTCCGAAAACGCAATGAAATACAGTAAAAACAGGTTGGCGACAGGAACGAGGATCAGAATGCCCATCCATCCCGGATACCCCGTGCGCTGGCATATTCGCCAGGCGGGTATAACCGCCACAATGGCAATCACCAGCATCCATAGCCAGTGGCCTGCCCACATCGTGTTCCCAAACATGTTGTCGTCCATCATGGCCGTGGCCTCCCGCCCAATTCCAGTTAATGGTGATGTTCGTGACTGTCGCCCTGGTACGCTTGCGCGGACTCGGGAGACCATTTAAGAAAGACCTGTTCGGATACCGCAATCACAATCATGGTTATAACGGCGACGCCAATAACAAAGGGGTCGGTATTCAGTTTGACCCAGAGGAAGCCGCCAAGTGCAAGCAGGTCCAGGATAATAGCTAGAGACGGCACCCAGGCTTTGGCCTTGATATCGTCCCGGAGATAGCGCAACACACCCCAATGAATGGCGATGTCCATAATCAGATAAAAAATGATACCCAATGCGGCAATACGGGACAGATCGAAGAACGCGGTCAGGATCAAGCCCAGAACAACGGTATAGACCAATGTGTGCTTCTGAATGCTACCGGGCATGCCGAAATGCCGGTGTGGCACCAGTTTCATTTCTGTCAGCATTGCGAGCATGCGAGACACTGCAAAGACGCTGGCCAGAATCCCACCCGCCGTGGCCATCATGGCAATCGCGACGGTAAACCAGACACCGTATTCACCCAGCGCCGGGCGCGCGGCGGCTGCAAGCGAGTAATCCTGCGTTTCGATGATCTCGGCCAGCGACAGGTTGCTGGCGACGGCGAACCCCACCAATGTGTAGATCAGCACGCAGGCGGCAATGGAAATAACGATGGCGCGGCCAACGTTCCGTTTTGGATCGATTACCTCAGAACCACTGTTGGTTATGGTAGTGAAGCCCTTGAATGCCAGTATCCCCAACGCCGTTGCGCCCAGAAAGTTGCCGATCGTTCCAGCTTCACCGGGCTGTGAAAAATCGACCGATATCGAGTCTGCAATCCAGACCCCAACCAGGCCGAAAATCAATATGCCGCCGATTTTCAGAATCCCGATAAACGAAGCGACCCCCTGAATCATCCGATTGCCCAGCAGGTTGATCAGAAACGCCGTCAGAATGAGCGCTACGCCGAGAACGGGAACCATGCGGCCACTGTCATCCCCACCGAATAGTTGCATGGTGTAGGAGCCAAAGGTGCGGGCCAGGAAGCTCTGGGCGATCACCATGGAAAAGTACATCAAAAGAGCATTGAAAGCCGTTGGCAGCCGGTTTCCATAGGCCTTGTGCAGGTACATGCCGATACCGCCGGCGGACGGGTAGGCATTGGAGATCTTGATGTAGGAATAGGCGCTGAAGCTGACGATCACAGCCGCTGCGAGAAAGGCCAGAGGGAAAAGCACACCGGTCATCTGCGCCATCTGCCCGGTCAGTGCAAAAATACCGGCACCAATCATGACACCGGTGCCCAGCATGACCGTCCCTGGTAAAGTGAGACTGCCTTCCTGATAGCGGGTGGTTCGGTCCTCCTCCCTGCTCATTGAACCTCCTGTTATTTTTTCATGGGTGGAATCTTGGAACAGCAGAACGGCTCATGCTTGGCATTCGCCCGAACGTTATCGTCGGTAAACCGGTACCAGGCCAGTTTGCACCGGGTCCACCATCCGGTTTTTATTCGGCCACCGTACGCTTTGATCAGTTCCAGTAACTCATCGACGGACCAGTGGGTTCCGTCGTACGTCACCTTCAATGTGCCATTCGACTCACGCTCGGCGAAATCAACGCAAGGGTGGTGACTAAGATCGTGGATCAGACCCTCCCATTGATTTTCTCCAAGCCCCTCGACGGCCAATTTCCGACGCAACAAAAACTGCTCCTGATTGGTTGCTTTGTGTGCTTTTGACATGGGGTGCCCCCTCTCTTCCTGATGACTTCTCCCTGTATCAAAACACTTCAACCTGAACAGCTACTGAAAATGGACACAGATTTTGGGTGGATTTGAGTTACATCAAATCATAATCGAGTAGGAGGGGGAGTTACCTCCCCCGTCCTCTCACACCACCGGGCATACGGTTCCGTACCACGGCGGTTCCCACTTCCCATTGCTGGGCGAGCTGCGTTCCGTTGATCTATCGCCTGTTGGAGTGAATTGCGCTGCAACGGTCTTCGAGGTTCCGCCTCGTCCACGTATGTTGCGAGCCCTCGTTCGAGGCATCTGCAAGCTCCAATCAGAGATTAGATCCGACTATCCACTCATAGTGGGTTCAGCCCTTCAGTACGCGGTAACGCACCTACTATGGCCTCTGCTGAGTTCTGATCCCCCATCTCCACCCCTCACGAGGTGGATAGCACAGTGGCAGAGAACCAGACTTCCCAGGGTAAGACGCGTGACCTTCACACTTATGCCTGCCGCATTTACGTCCACACCTTCCGTGTAAGTATTGGGCTTTGACGATAATCGCCGCCTTACCCGGTGTGACCGCCTCCTATGCGATTTCTGTTCGTCAGGCCAGTGCTTTGCCTGCGGCTTCCTTCAGATTCCACCTCGCGATGGACACCCTTGCCGTCCGGCTAGTGGTTCCCCTTACCGGGCCCACAGGGGACTTGCACCCCCAAGTCTTCCGGCCAGCACCACCTGGACCGGAACAGCGCCCGTCAAGGCGCTACGCGCCATGCCTGGCGCACGACGAAAAAGGACCATGGGTTTCCCCATGGCCCATTAGCATCAAAATGCTATTCGAGCGCCGACTACGGCAAACCAGTCTTCTGTGCTTCCACCACCGGTTTCAGCGAGGTCAGCGGTATCACCGTACTTCCGTTCATGCACCACGCCAACGTAAGGCGAAAAAGCGCGGTCGATCAGGTCGTAGCTCAGCCTGATGCCCGTTTCGGTTGAAACAAGTCCCTTTCCAACGCCTATTTCCCGATCTTCACTAAAAGCCACCGTCGCATCCAGGGTGACTGCAACGATCCAGTAGTTGGTCAGCAGCAACTCGTACTCTGCGTCCAGCTCGGCGGATGTCTCACCTTCGTTGCTGACATACAGGTTGGCATCAATCTCGAACCACTGCGGTGCAAGCCCGGCGACGCCCAGCACAGCGTACGTGCGATCCGGCCCTTGGGGTGTATCGAAGCGAACACCTGCCTTCGCGTCAAAGAATTTGGAGATAGGAACCTGTCCAACGAGCTGGTTTTCCAATCCCTCGTAGGTCTGTTCCTCAATGGCGTACTCGCCCTTGGTCAGCCAACGGACTTTGAAGTCGTCCGTACCGTAGAAAAAATCCGCATTCCAGGCTGCCAACTCCTCATCGTCATCGCTGTAACGATACTCGAACTCCTCGAATTGAACGCCCCAAGTCGTCAGCGGCTGTTTGCGTGCAGTGGTGTCATCAATCATGTCCTGAGCATGCACAGCCACTGGCAACAATGCCGCAGACAGCAAACTGCATAGTGTCAAAGACAGGCGAGAGCTCATACTTCACCTCCTTCTTTGGTCACAACATCGGCTTTCGCCTGGTTTGCATCAGGACCTCCCTCAACGATCACCTTGCGGAACATTCCGGCAGCTGCGTGATAGGACAGGTGGCAGTGGAACGCCCACTGGCCCGGTTCATCCACCTCGGTTTCTATGTAGACCGTCGTACCCGGGTTCACGCTCACGGTGTGCTTGATGGGGTTCCACTGGTCCGCGCCCACATCGAGGATCGACCACATGCCATGCAGGTGCATGGGGTGCGTCATCATGGTTTCATTGACAAACTTGAAGCGAACGCGCTCACCATATTTCAGGCGGATGGGATCTGCGTCTTCGTACTTAACACCATTGATGCTCCAAGTGTAGCGTTCCATGTTGCCAGTCAGGCGAAGCTCAATTTCTCTGGTCGGCTCGCGATCTTCATACAACGGGTCTTGAGCCTTCAGGTCGGCGTAGGACAGGAACTTACCGCCATTCGCTGCTGTAGGTAATAGTCCGCTGCCCTTAGCATAGAAAGGATCACTCGCCCCGCCTTTGGGCATCATCATGTCTCCGTGGTCCATACCGGCCATGCCCGAGTGATCCATACCCTCCATGCTGGAGTGATCCACCCCTTCCATCTGGGAGTGGCCCATGTCCTCCATATTGGAATGATCCATGCCAGCCATGTCTCCGTGATCCATACCACTCATGTCCGCCATAGTCAGACGTGCGGGTTCACGTAGCTGCGGTACCGCGGCCTCCATCCCGTCTTCAGGCGCCAACGTAGCTCTGGCGTAGCCAGAACGCCCCATCGACTCGGCGAAGATGGTGTAAGCCTGATGGTCTCTGGGGCGCACGATCACATCGTAGGTTTCTGCCACGCCGATCCGAAACTCGTCGACGGTGACCGGCTGCACATTGTTGCCATCCGCCTGTACCACCGTCATATCGAGGCCCGGAATCCGGATATCGAAATAGGTCATCGCCGAGGAGTTAATGAAGCGCAGACGGATGCGCTCGCCCGGCTCAAACAAACCGGTCCAGTTCTGCTCCGGCCCTTTGCCATTGATCAGGCCGGTAAACCCCTGCACATCTTCGACATCCGCTTTCATCATGCGCATGCTTCCCCAGGCAAGACGATCCTCAAGCGTACGCCAGAATCCCTGGCTCGAGGCATCGGAGAAAAACTCACCAATGGTCTGCTGCTGACGATTGTAGTAATCCGGCATCATTTTCAGATTCCGCATGATCCGATCACCGGAGTGCGGATGCTTGTCTGTCAGTTGGATCACGTACTCTCGATCGTAACGGAAGGGCTCTCGTTCTTTCGGCTCGATAATAATAGCGCCGTAAGCACCGTCGGGTTCTTGAAACCCAGAGTGGCTATGAAACCAGTAGGTTCCTGCTTGCTGGATAGGAAACTCATAGGTAAAGGTTTCTCCCGGCTTGATCCCCGGGAAACTGATACCTGGCACACCATCCTGATCGAAGGGAAGAATCAGACCGTGCCAATGAATGGAGGTCATTTCGTCCAGGTTGTTGGTAACGCTGATGCGGGCCGTCTCGCCTTCCTTGAACCTCAGAACCGGCCCAGGCGACTTCCCATTGTAGCCGATGCCCTCTTTAACAAACTCACCGGTATCTATCGTCACCCGATCAACGGTCAGACTATACTCCCCGGCTAACAGCAGCCCGGGCACCATCAGGCCGAGCAGTAACGCTCCCAAGCGAATGTTCATGTGTTCTACTCCAAACAGCATTGCGTGACAGCCAACCAGACGGTTCGCGGTCAGCTCGTCAGATCACTGGTTGCCTAAAAGTGACTTACTCAAATGTTACGTCGCCGTACATACCGGACTGATAATGGCCTGGAACATTGCAGGCGAACTCAATATTGCCTTTGTCGGCAAACTTCCAGATCACCTCCTGGCTCTGCCCGGGTTCCAGAAGCACGCTGTTCGGATCATCATGCTTCATAGAGTGGCCGTGGCCCATATCCATGTTCATCATGTCGTGGTTCAGCTTGTTACCCTGGATCACACCATGCTCAACCATCATTTGCATTTCTTTCTGATGTGCCTCATGCATGTCTGGGGTGCCAATGTTGAACTCGTGAACAAGCTTGCCCTTGTTCTCCACTACAAACCGAATGGTCTCGCCAGGCTTCACGCTGATTTCTTCCGGCTCGTAGTAGTTGTCGTACATTCTGACCGCTATGGTTCGAGTCACCTCCGAGGCTTTGCCAGGTTCGCCACTCGACGCACCGTGTCCGTGACCTCCGCCATGGGTACCGCCGGCATACGCTGTCACTGCCATCGACAATGCCACACTGGCCGCCGTCAGTTTTGCTAACTTCATCGTTTTCTCCTTAGGTCATCCGTCGTGGAAGCCTTGCAGGCTCCCACTGAAGCTTGAGCAATGCTCAGAATCCGCAAACACTTTCTCTTACCAACCTGAATTCTTTCTGAAAATCTGGAACTATCTTGCATTCAGATTGAATTCAGGTTGAACAGCGACACTGCAGGCTGGCAGGCCGATATGAGGATGGATCGATGCGTGTTTTAGTCGTTGAGGATGACCGATTGCTGGCCGAAGGGCTGGTCAGGCAGCTGGAAAAAGCAGGGTTCAGCGTTGATCACACGCCCAGCGCCAGAGAGGCAACCGTTCTTGGTGAGCAGGAGGACTATCGCGCCGTCATTCTGGATCTCGGCCTGCCTGACGGCAACGGCCTGGAGGTGCTGAAGCGGTGGAGATCCAACCTTGTGCAATGTCCGGTGTTGATCCTAACCGCTAGAGGCGATTGGCAGGACAAAGTCAATGGACTGAAAGCAGGAGCCGACGACTATCTTGCCAAGCCGTTCCAGACCGAGGAACTGATTGCCCGCATCAATGCTCTCATCCGTCGCAGTGAGGGTAGGGTCCATGCTCTGGTGAAAGTTGGCAGCTTTGAATTGGACGAGTACCGTCAAAGCCTTAGAACCCATGACGGTGCAGAACACTCACTGACGGGCACCGAATTCCGGCTTCTGCGTTGCCTGATGAGTCGCCCTGGCCACATATTTTCCAAGGAGCAGCTGATGGAGCAGCTATACAATCTGGATGATAGCCCGAGCGAAAATGTCATTGAAGCGTACATTCGGCGTTTACGGAAGCTGGTTGGCAAAGAGACGATCTCAACACGCCGGGGGCAGGGGTACGTGTTCAATGCTAAGCGTTAAAAAGCCAACTTCGGTAAAAGGCATGTTACTAGCACTGTTACTGCCGGCCGGAATAACTCTGATGGGGGTTGCCTGGTTTGTTCATGGTTTGCTCCTGGAGCGCATGTCGCGGGAGTTTCTTGAAAGCAGATTGAAAGACGAAGCGGCCTTTCTGGAACATCAAATTCGGGACGTCGAAGGCCGCATCGAATTGATCCGAACGGGTGACTACTTCCAAGATGTTTTTCATCATGCTTTTGCGATCCGAACGCCAGAACAGACGATCGTTGCACCGGACACCTGGGAACCTTTATTGACACCACTACTCGACCGCGAAACGGATGGAGCCCAACGCCTGGAAGACATCGACACCGACAACCGCCCCGTGGATATCCTCGCTTTCCGCCAGTCTTTCTGGGTGAACGAAACGCCCGTCGTCGTGATCGTGTCGGAAGATCTGGAGGCCCTGAAACGCAGCCAGGCTGAGCTCCACGCCTGGACGGCGGTGGTGTCGGTGCTATTGATCGTGCTTCTGGTTGCTGTTATTTGGATTGGCATCACATTGTCGTTACGTCCCGTGGTAACGTTGAAAAGGGCATTGAGAAAGTTGCAGGACGGCGAAATCTCCCGGATCACTGTTCAATCACCCGACGAGTTTCTGCCACTGGTTCTTCAGCTAAATCAGTTGCTTGATTCTCTGGACAAACGGTTAGAGCGTTCTCGAGAAGCTCTTGCAAACTTGTCTCACAGTGTCAAAACGCCCATAGCAGCTGTCCGGCAGATACTGGTGGACGATGATCGCCCATTGCCGAGCGAACTGAGGCACCAGCTGGCGATCCGTCTCAGCGACATCGACAAGCAGCTGGAGGCGGAAATGCGTCGCAGCCGCTTTGCCGGCCCCCAGGTGGGGAATACCGCGTATCCCGTCAAACAGGCTCGGGACCTGCTGTGGATGTTTGGTCGGCTGTATCCGGACAAGTCGTTCGAACTGTCCAGCTCAATTTCTGAAGATAGCCGTTGGCCGATAGAGGAGCACGATCTAAACGAAGTGCTGGGTAACCTGCTTGACAATGCAGGAAAATGGGCATCGTATTGTGTAGAGCTTTCGCTGAAGCAAATTGGTGACGTAAAACAGATCATCGTGACGGATGACGGCCCAGGCGTCGATAAGGATGATTTGTCCAATCTCGGCCAAAGAGGGCGTCGACTTGACGAGCAAACACCCGGCCACGGGCTCGGTCTTGCAATCGTACGAGAGATAGTCGCTCGCTATAGCGGCAAAATCCGTTTTGCGACAGAGCCGCGCGGAGGGTTGCGAGTAACTGTCGAGTTATAGAGAAGCTGATACCTATGGAGTTCTTGCCTAGGCAGTCCAACTCCCACCGATAAAACAGTAGCCTAAACCCTTGGGTTGCTTGAGCACTCGAATGTGAAGTTCCTTCCAGTGGGATGGTCCAGAATCAGGATTCCGTTGCGGGACCGCCGCTCGTAAATCGTTCCTGCGCCTGAAAAACAGTGCTTCACAATTTATTGAGAAAATCGATGTATAAAGCGATGCTAACGAGTGTGGGAACCAGTTTGGAGCGGGTGAAGGGAATCGAACCCTCGTATGCAGCTTGGGAAGCTGCCGTTCTACCATTGAACTACACCCGCCTGAGTGTTCACCGCGTGTGAAATATACGCGCACAGCCCGGGGTCGGGCAAGTCTTCTGTCTGGAGTGTGAATGGATCCAACCCTCACCCTGATCGGTGCCATGATGCTGGTGATCAGCATCGTGCTCAGTCCGCTGTCGAGCCGGCTCGGCATGCCGGTGCTGCTGATCTTTCTTGCCGTGGGAATGATCATGGGCGAGGACGGCCCGGGGGGGATCGAATTCGACAATTTCCAGTTGGCGTTCGTGGTCGCCAACCTGGCCCTCGGCGTGATCCTGCTCGACGGCGGCATGCGGACCCGGGCCCAGACCTTCCGGGTCGGCCTGCGGCCGGCCCTGGTGCTGGCCACGGCCGGGGTGTTCATGACCGCCCTGGGCGCGGCGCTGGTGGCTTGGTGGGTGTTCGACCTGTCCTGGCTCACCGCCCTGCTGATCGGGGCCATCATTTCCTCCACCGACGCCGCTGCGGTGTTTTCCCTGCTGCAGGGGCGTGGCCTGCACCTGAACGAACGGGTCAGTGCCACCCTGGAAATCGAGTCCGGCAGCAACGACCCGATGGCCATCTTCCTGACCCTGATGCTGGTGTCGCTGATCGATAACCCCGGCGACGGCGCCTTCTGGTCGGCCCTGACCATCCTGGTGAAACAGTTTGGCATCGGTGGCATCGCCGGCATCGCCGGCGGTTTCGCGGTGGTCCACCTGGCCAACCGCATCCGCCTGACGCCGTCGCTCTACCCCCTGCTGGTGGCGGCGGCCGGTATCGCGGTGTTCTCCGCCACCAACGCCCTGGGCGGCTCCGGCTTTCTGGCCATCTATCTGACCGGGGTGGTCATGGGCAACCGACCGGTGCGGATGATGCCGATGATCCTGCAGGTGCACGACGGCCTGGCGTGGCTGGCCCAGCTCTGCCTGTTCCTGATCCTGGGTCTGCTGGTCACCCCCTCGGAGCTGCTGCCGCTGGCCGGCAGCGGCCTGGTCCTGGCGCTGGCCCTGATTTTCGTGATCCGGCCGGTGACCGTGTTCGCCACCCTCTGGCCGTTCGGCTTCAAGCGCCGGGAGCTGGGCTTCATCGGCTGGGTCGGCCTGCGGGGTGCGGTGCCGATCGTCCTGGCCCTGTTCCCGGTCATCGCCGGGCTGCCCGAAGCTCAACTGGTCTTCCATGCCGCCTTCTTCATCGTATTGGTGTCACTGGTGGTCCAGGGCACCACCATGGCGCCCCTGGCACGCAGGCTGCGCCTGGAAGTGCCGGCCGGCGAGGAGCCCTACCGGCGGCTGCCCCTCGATGCCCCGGCCGCCGGCGAGCACGAACTGATGCTGTTCCCGTTACGGGGCAAGAACTGGCAAACACCGCGCCGGCTCGGTCAGTTGCGGTTCCCGGAGGGGGCGACCCTAGCCGGCGTGTTCCGGGACCGCCGCTGCCTGGCTCCCAAGCGCGACCTTGAGGTCGCCAGCGGCGACGTCATCGCCCTGTTTGCGCCACCCGCCGCGCTGCCCGAGCTGGGCCAGGCCCTCAGTGGCCGACAGGCACCGGAATACCTGGCGGAACGGGCTTTCTTCGGGGATTTCGTGCTCAACGGCGACGCGCTGCTGGGTGATGTCGAACAGGTGTACGGCATTGAGTTCGATGCGCTGTCACCGGACATCACCCTGGCCGAATGCTTTTCCATCAGCACCAAGGGCCATCCGGTGGTGGGTGACACCGTCACCCTGGGCCCGGTCACGCTGGTGGCCCGGGCCACCGACGCCGACCGGGTCACCAAGGTCGGCCTGAGAATGGACGGTTCACAGAACGGGTGAGCGTCGAGAGGTTTTGCCAACTTTCTTAACAAAATCGCCTAACAGTGGGGCCTTGGCTATGGTATAAACACCCCGTCGCGAACATGAAAGATTGGTAAGCTTGTACCATGCGGCTGTCCCGATACCTTGTCACATGCCTTCTGGGTGCTTTGTCGCTGCTGCCGCTGACCGCTGGCGCGGCGGATCTTCTGGCCCGTGCCGATATGCGCATGCCCACGCCGGACGCCCTGAAGCCCGAGCGGCTCGACATCAGTCAGGTGCTGGTGCGCAAGTCCGAACGGCGGCTCTACCTGCTGGCCGGCGAGGACGTGGTCCGCAGCTACCGCATCTCCCTCGGTGACAACCCTCAGGGGCACAAGCTGTACGAGGGGGACGAGCGCACCCCCGAAGGCGACTATGTGCTGGACTGGCGCAACCCCCACAGCGACTTTCACAAGTCGATCCACATCTCCTATCCCAGCCCCAGGGACCGGGAACTCGCCGAGGCCTGGGGCCTGGACCCCGGCGGCAACATCATGATCCACGGTTTGCCCAACGACGCCGGCGACCTGGCGTTCGCCTACGTCGGTCTGGACTGGACCGACGGCTGCATCGCGGTCACCAATGAGGCCATGGACGAAATCTGGCAACTGGTCCCCAACGGAACCCCAATTCGCATCCTGCCGTGAGACCACCATGACACAACGATTAAGTTGTTGTCATAAGCCAGGAAAATTTACATGTCCTTGGTTAACATTTGGTCTCGGAGTGTTTTACACTGTTTCACGAATCCGGTGGTCACAGGGCCTCCGGACCCGTATTTTCGGGAAGTGGTCTACACTTTCACTTCCAGTACACAGGAAATAACACGAGTAACAAGGGGACTTTACTATGCGTAAACTGACGATCGCTGGGATTGCTCTGGCCACGGCCCTGACTGCAGGTTGTGCCACCACCGACCAGGCCGCCATCGACGAAGCCAATGCCACCGCCAGCTCCGCCGAGCAAACCGCTGAAAACGCACTGAACACTGCCAACAGCGCGGCCAGCGCGGCTCGCACCGCCCAACAGACCGCCGAGGAAGCCCTGGCCGCAGCCCGTGCTGCCCAGAAAGCGGCTGACGAAGCCAACGAGCGCGCCAAGCGCATGCTGCAGAGCGCCAGCCAGAAGTAAGGCGGTCCTGACGCAAAAAAAGGCCGGTTCAACCGGCCTTTTTCATGGGCTCTCCGACTCGTCCGGTGCCGAAGCGCCGGTACCTCCCCCCGGTTTCAGAAACGACTTCATCATATCCAGCGGCAGCGGGAACACGATGGTCGAGGTGTTGTTGCTGCTCATGTCGGCCAGCGTCTGCAGATAACGCAGCTGCATGGCTCCGGAGTTGCTGGACATGACATTCGCGGCTTCCACCAGTTTGCGTGACGCCTGCAGCTCGCCCTCGGCGTGGATCACCTTGGCCCGCCGCTCGCGCTCGGCCTCGGCCTGCCGGGCGATGGCCCGGATCATGGACTCATTCAGATCCACATGCTTGATTTCCACGTTGGCCACCTTGATGCCCCACTCTTCGGTCTGGGCGTCGATGATCTCCTGGATGTCGGCATTGAGCTTGTCCCGCTCGGACAGCATCTCGTCCAGATCGTGCTTGCCCAGCACCGAGCGCAGGGTGGTCTGCGCCAGCTGGCTGGTGGCCGCCATATAGTCTTCCACCCGGATGATGGCGCGCTCCGGGTCCACCACCCGGAAGTACAGCACCGCGTTCACCCGCACGGTGACGTTGTCCTTGGAGATGACGTCCTGGCTGGGCACATCCAGGGTGATCATCCTCAGATCAACCCGGACCATCTGCTGGATGCCGGGGATGACAATGATCAGCCCCGGTCCCTTGACCCCCTGGAAGCGCCCCAGGAAAAACACCACGCCCCGTTCGTACTCCGGCAGGATCTTGATCGCCGAGCCAATGATGAGCAGCAGCACCACCGTAGGTGCCAGATAGGGAACCAGATCACCAAACATACGGCCTCCTTGTTTTGCCGTGGGATATCAGGCGCCGGCCTGGCCGTCGCCGCCTGTCAGTTCTACGTTCACGGTCAGACCCTCGACACCGGCCACCCGGACCGTGTCGCCGGCCGACACCGGCTGCCCGCAGCGGGCCTTCCAGCGCTCGCCGGCCACCTGCACGTGGCCGGCATAGTGGCCGTGTTCCGGCTGAAAATCATCGAGCGCCCGGGCCGTTTGCCCGTACATCTGGTCGCGGCCGGAAACCGGCGGTCGTCGGCGCAGGCCGATGAAGCGCGTCACCGTCCACAGGATAAAGCCCGCCGCCACCAGCGCCGTGCCACCGATGGTGGGCAATGAGATGTCCCGGTGGCTGCCGTCCATCAGAATCACCGAGCCGGCGACAAAGGCCAGAATGCCGCCAATGCCGAGCACACCGAAACTGGGAACAAACGCCTCGCCGACGATGAACGCCAGCCCCAGCACGATCAGGGCCAGACCCGCGTAGTTCACCGACAGCACCTGGAACGCAAACAGCGCCAGGATCAGGCAGATGGCGCCGATCACGCCCGGCACCACGGCGCCGGGGTTGGCCAGTTCGAACAGGATGCCGTAGAACCCGATGATCATCAGGAAGTAGGCCAGGTTGGGGTCGGTGATTACTGACAGCAACCGGGTACGCCAGTCCGGAGCCGAACGCACCAGCGCCAGCCCCGCGGTGGCCAGCGGCCGCTCGCCGGAGGCCATGCGCACCGTTCGCCCGTCGAGCTGGCGCAGCAGGTCGCCGAGGTCGTTCGCCACCACGTCAATGACCCCAAGCGCCAGAGCCTCCCGGGCACCCAGGTTCACTGCGTCGCGCACCGCCGATTCGGCCCAGTCGGCGTTCCGGCCGTGGTGTTCGGCCAGCCCCCGGATGTAGCTCACCGCGTCTTCCAGTACTTTGCGCTCCATCGCGGTGCCACCCCGCCGGGGTTCCGTCGCCTCCCCCGGGCCGGACGGCTCGGAGGCCGGGGTGTCGGTATCCGGTTGCGCCGGTTCCGCAGGCTCGCTGCCCGGCAAGCCGCCCATCTGGACCGGCGTTGCCGAGCCCAGGTGAGTAGCCGGGGCCATGGCGGCGATGTGGCTGCCGTACAGGATATAGGTGCCGGCACTGGCGGCCCGGGCGCCCTGGGGCGACACGTAGGTGGCCACCGGCACCCGCGAGGCGAGGATGGCCTTGATGATCCCGCGCATGGACTCCATCAGGCCGCCGGGCGTATCCATTTCGATCACCACCAGGGCCATGCCATCGGCCTCGGCCCGCCCGATGCCCCGTGTGACATAGTCCAGGGTAGCCGGGCCGATCGGCCCTGCCACAGTCAACACCAGTGCCTGGCCACCGCTCTGGGCGCTGGCGGGCACGGTGGCCAGCCCCACCAGCAGCAGACCGAACAAACCGGTGGCTCCCAGCAGCCACAGACGGATCCTAGCCATGCAAGCCCCTCCCTGTCGTTGTCGTGGCGGGCGCGGCGGCGGACTCAGAAGTACAGCTGCTGCTCCGGCGCCGAATGGTCGCCCGTCGGGTGTTGTTCCACCGGCTCGTCGCCGGCCATACGCGTCAGCTGCTCACCGATCATGGCGGGCAGGCCGTCCGCCCGCTCCACCGCGCGCTCAATGGCCCGGCGGTTCACCTCCACCGCCGGATGCCGGTCCCGGAACGCCGCCACTTCCGCCAGAACGCGCTGCCAGAGGTGGTCTCGGTCCTCTCTGGAATACTCCTCATGGGGGCGGTGCACTTCCAGCCAGACCTCTCCCTCGGACAATCCGATCTTGACCGGGTCCCGGATCACCTGAACCGGGGTGCCCTTGTCCACCTGATAGACGAACCGGGCAATGTCCTCGTTGTACATGCGGAAGCAGCCATGGCTGACCGGCAGGCCGACACCAAAACGCTTGTTGGTGCCGTGAATGAGGTACCCCTTTTCACTCAGCAACAGGGCATGGGTGCCCAGGGGGTTGTCCGGGCCCGGCGGCACCATGCGGGGCAGGGGGCGGCCGGAGGCCGCGTATTCGGCGCGAATGCTGGCAGGCGGGTACCAGGCCGGGGACTCCAACGGCATCACCACCTGGGCATCGGTCAGAGGCGAGGGGTTCTCCTCGGTCCCCACCCCCACCGGATAAACCTGCACCCGGCCATCGTCGGTAAAGTAGTAGAGCCGGTACTCCGCCAGGTTGATGACGATGCCGCGCCGCTGCGCTTCGTCGGGGATCACATAGCGGCGGGGCAGGATAATGGTGGTGCCCTCGCCCGGCAACCAGGGATCCACGCCGGGATTTGCCTTCACCAGCTCCAGATAGCCCAGCGCCAAGCGGTTGCCGAGGGCGGCGAAGGTGTCTTCGTAGCGGGTGGTGAAGGTTTCCAGGTGCCCCGCCAGATCCCCGTGAATGGTAAACGTGGGCACGCGGGGGCTGCGGTCCTCGACTGCCAGGCCGTCGTCGTCCGCCACCGCCCCGGCGGTGGCCGTCACCCCCAGCAGGGCTGTCATCATCAGGATCAGACAGGTCCGATACTTGGCAAACAACATAGCTCCGTTCCGAGAGTTAAAAGTCGTAAACCCACACCCACCGTGACAGGCACGCCCGTCAGGAGTTCACCAGAGCCCCCCACAGGGTCACCACGGCCAGCACCACGAACAGCAGACTGGCGCCCACCCGTGCGGTGGCCAGCGGCAGGCGCTCCATCAGCCAGCGACCCGCCATGATAACCGGGACATTGGCCAGCAACATCCCCACAGTCGTCCCCATGATAACCCAGAATGTCTCGGCGTACCGGGCAGCAAGCACCACGGTCGCCACCTGGGTCTTGTCGCCGATTTCCGCCAGGAAAAACATCACCGAGGTTGCCATGAACGCCCCCATGCCGAGAAACCGGGAAGATTCGCTGTCGTCCTTGTCCGGAATCAGCAGCCACAGGGCAATGGCGATGAAACTGACGGCCAGAATCCAGGGCAACCAGGCGTCAGGCAGCCAGCTCGCCACCCAGGCTCCGATCCAGGCGGACAACGCATGATTCAAAAGCGTCGCAAGGAGTATGCCCAGGATGATCGGCAGGCGCTGGCCATAGCGGGCGATCAGGAACAGGGACAGCAACTGGGTTTTGTCACCGATCTCGGCAATGGCGACCGCGAGGGTCGAGGCAAGGAAGGCATCCATGAATACGGCTCCAGGGCGGAAGACAGACATGAGGCAGCTCACCCTCCGCCCTTGGGGGTGATCTGCCTCAGGTCTTGCCAATCCCGCCAAACGACGGCGAGACACGGTGGCCATGGAGATTGGGCTCCAAGTGTGTTGACCACCGTTCGCCCGGTACCCGAAGGCCCGGCGCGAAGGCTACTCCCCTGAAGGTGCGCGTATCCTAGCCAATCCGGCGAGCGATCGCAACTAAGTCCGCATCCGCCAGACCGGAATCACGGCCAGCGCAACAAACACCGCCACCAGCCACCAGGCCCCGTGGAAGGCGGCGGGAGCCGGCAGTTCACCCTGGTGTTCCCCGAACTCCACCGCCAGCGCCACCAGGTTAACGCCAAAGGCACCCCCCAGCTGACGCGTGAAATTGATGGTGCTGGAGGCGGCCCCCAGCTGTTCCGGTCGCAGCGGATTCAGCGCCGCGGTGGACAGAGCCGGCAGCATGAAGCCAATACCGATCCGCCCCAGCACTGCCCAAAGGGCCAGCCAGCCAAACGCCAGCGCCTGGCCGGACAGAGCGAACAGGATGGCCGACAGGGCGAACAGCAGAATGCCGGTCACCACCAGGGAACGCGCGCTCCGGCGATCCGCCAGACGCCCCGCCAGAGGAAAGGTCACCCCCAGGACCACACCCGCCGGTAGCATCAACAACCCCGCCTCGGTGGCGGAAAACCCCAGGGATGTCTGCACGAACAGGGGGATCAGATAGGTGGAGCCAAACAAGGCCAGCCCCAGAGCCAGGGCGCCTAGGTTGGCTTGGCGGAACGAGGGCAGACGCAACAGCGCGAGATTGACCAGCGGATGCCGGGCCGTCCGCTCCCGGGCGATGAACAGCACCAGGCTCACCAGCATGACCAGGCCTTGGCCAAGCAGTCGCGTCTCCTGCCCGGACAACTGCTGCAGCCGGTTCAGGGTATCCAGGGCCAGGGCGATGGTGAGCCCCAGCAACGCCAGCCCCGGCCAGTCGAAACGATAGGGTTCGGGGCGCAAACGGGGCCACGGCAGGAAACGCCAGGCCATGACCACCCCCAGCAAGGTCACCGGCACCGGCGCGAACAGCACGTAGCGCCAGTCCAGTTCGTCCACCAGGACACCGCCGAGCACCGGCCCCAGCGCCGGGGCCAGGATCACCCCCATGCCGTAGATGCCCATCGCCTGGCCGCGCCGGTCCTGGGGAAAGATGCGGAACACCAGATACATGCCCATCGGCTGCATCAGTCCCGCCATCGCCCCCTGGCCGACCCGGGCGGCAATCAACTGCTCCGGTGAGACGGCGAAGCCGCCCGCGACGGAAATCAGGGAAAACAGCGCCATCGCGGTGGCCAGAGTCCGGCGCACGCCCCAGTGGTCCAACAACCAGGAAGAGGCCAGCATGGAGGTGGTCATGGCGGCGATGAACCCGGTCGCCAGCCAGTGCACCTGCCCCTGGCGAATCCCGAACTCCAGCATGATGTCATGCAGGGCAACGTTGACCACCGTGGCGCTCAGCACCGTCGCCATGGTGCCCAGCATCACCGTGCATACCGCCAGCCAGCGCCAGCGTTCTCCGTAGCGGGCCCGTAGACCCTCGACCGAATAATCCGTCAGGGCGGACTCCTATTTCTGCTTTTCGGCGTTTTCCATGATTTTCTGGAACACCTTCAGCGCACACGCCACTTCCTGGTCACCGATGCCGTCGAGCATCTCCTCCCGGAGCTTGGCCGCGCGCGCGGATAGATCGTCCATGAACGCCCGACCGGCGTCGGTCAGGTAGAGCCGGCGGGCCCGGCGGTCATTGGGGCAGGGGCGGCGCTCGATCAGACCCTGCTGCTCCAGGCTGTCCAGCAGCCGCACCAGGGTCGGATTCTCGATGGCCATCAGGTTGGCCAGCTCCCGTTGCGTCAGTCCTTCGCCCCCTTGCTGCAGGTACACCATGGTGCTCCAGCGGGCCTGGGTCACTCCCAGATCCTTGAGGCGTTCATCCAGCATCTTGCGCCAGCGGCGGGTCACCCGGGCCACGGCAAAGGGAAACTGCTCTCTCATGGGTCTCATGCTCCTCTCCGAGGGGGCCTTGCTGCCGCCTGGACGGCAGGCCACATGCTCACATTATCGAAAAGCCAACAATAGTATGCTAACCATTGGCATAAATACAGATACGGATGCAGAAACATATATGCGGGAAAACCGAAAGGCCGGAATCAACCGGCCTTCGGCATCTGCGACTCGGGCGGCGGCTCCTGCGCCTCTGGAGCCTCCTGAAACGCCTCGT
The DNA here is from genome assembly GCF_001981305.1 of Marinobacter lutaoensis. Taxonomy (GTDB): domain Bacteria; phylum Pseudomonadota; class Gammaproteobacteria; order Pseudomonadales; family Oleiphilaceae; genus Marinobacter; species Marinobacter lutaoensis. Next base: position 134,917 of record NZ_MSCW01000004.1, read on the forward strand.
TGCGCGGGTCCAGCTCGGTCAGCACCACGGAAGATTCGGGCATGGTGGTGACAAACTGTTCCTGGTCCGCCACCGGCACATCCTCGGTATGGCTGATTCGATAACTGGTGATCAGCGCCAGCAGGGTCAGGAAAACCGCCATTCCAAAAAACAGCCCCTCCGGCCCCAGCAGCGCGATCAGACGGGCCATCACGATCGGTCCGAGTACGCTGCCGATGCCGTAGCTGAGCAGCAGGGTGGCGCTGGCCGGCACGATGCGGCTGCTTTCCATGCGGTCATTGGTGATCGCCACCGCGACCGGATAGAGGGTGGCGGAAAGACCGACCACTGTGCCCACGAGCAGCATCAGCAGCCAGGGATCGAAGGCGCCCAGAAGCCCCACCAGAGCCGCGGCCAGGGCCGCCGTCAGTGCCACCCAGAACATCACCCGGCGACGGTCGAAGCGGTCACAGACCCGCCCCAGCGGCCAGGCCAGAATCATGGCGGCGACGATGGCACTGGCCATGAACGTGGAGACCTTCGCCAGGTCCAGGCCCACCAGAGTGGCATAGACCGGCCCCAGGGCGTAGAAGCCACCGATCAGCACCCCGCAGATAACCGCGCCGGCAACGCCGGTGAAAGACTCCCGCGCCAGGGTAAAGAACGACAGCCGGCTGACCTGTTCGATCACCGGCGCCTCCATTCGCGTCAGGGACAGCGGCACCAGCGCCAGGGTCAGCAGGATCGCGGCCAGGGAGAACGGCAAGAAACTGGCGGGATCACCGACGTTCACCAACAACTGGCCACCGGCGGCGGACAGGTAGAACACCACCTGATACACCGCGAACAGGGCGCCCCGGTTGGCGTTGGTGGCCCGGCTGGAGAACCAGCTCTCCACCACCACCAGGACACCGGCGATACTGAAACCGGACAACACCCGGAGAAACGCCCAGAACCCCATCGACAGCGCCATCGGATACATCAGCGACGCCACTGCCGCGAAGGCCGCGAACACGGCGAAGGCACGGATGTGACCCACCCGGCCGATGATCCGGTGCACGTACAGGGTACCCAGCACGAAGCCGATTGAGTAGCACACCAACACCCAGCCGATGATGTCCGGCGCCACCTGTTCGATCCCCAGGCGAATGCCCAGCAAGGTCATGAGAAAGGCATTGCCGGACACCAGCAGCACGATGCTCAGAATCAATGCGGACAAGGAGGCGACCATACGGGTCATGCAGCGGCTCCGGACCTTGGGATAGCAGATTGAATGGCCATGGCTGACACCATAGCAGCAGGGACCGGACATGGCCGGGAAAGGCATTACAGCAGCCGCTGCCGGAGCAGGCCACTAAGCACTTCCCGAGACCGATGCAAGCGCTTGCCGGGCACGGGCGCAATTTCACATAGTTTTACATTATTAATGGGCCGTAACAGACCGCATGACCGGGAGCAGGTAACATAAATCCAAGCTTTTCAATGGATCCGCGAGCGCCTGGATATGAAAAAGACGGACTGGCCCATCCGCTGGGATTTGCTTCTACGCTACCGACTGATTGAGACCATCGCACTGTGGGAAGGCCGCCTGACCACCAATCACATCTGTCACAGCTTCGGCATCGGCCGCCAGCAGGCGTCCAAGGACATCAACACCTACCTGCGGGAACTGGCGCCGGGGAACCTGCAGTACGACCGGCACCTCAAGGGTTATGTTCCGGCCCCGGAGTTCCGGCCGGTGGTGACCCGGGGTGACGTCGGCGAATACCTGGACCTGCTGGCGCGCCAGCAGAACCTGAGCCACACCTTCGAAAGCCTAGAACTGGGGCTGCCGGGCAGCCATGTGGTGACCACGCCCAACCGGGTCGTGCTGCCGGATACCATGCGGGCCGTGGTGAGCGCGATCCGTCAGGGTCGCCAGCTGCGCGCCAGCTACACCTCCCTGAGCCGGCCGGAACCCGCGGAAACCATCCTGGAGCCCCATACTCTCGTGTGCACCGGCAACAACTGGCATCTCAGGGCCTGGTGCGACTCCAACCGGGAATACCGGGACTTTGCCCTCAGCCGTTTCCGTTCCGCCCCCGAGGCCCTGCGGCAACGCGCCAAGCACACCCGGGACCAGGACGAGGACTGGAACCGCGAAGTGACCCTGGTGATCACCCCGGATCATCGTCTCACCGAAGCCCAGCAACGCATCATCGCCCGGGACTACGGCATGGACGACGGCCGCCTGGAAATCCACACCCGGGCCGCGCTGACCCCCTACGTGCTGTCCCGGCTCGGCATTACCTTCGACAACGAGCATCCGGACCCGCTGGTGCAGCAACTGGAGCTGGCCAACCCCGACCAGCTCGGCTTCGGCAGCCGCCGGGAGCGGGCGCTGAAGGCCGTGGCCGGCCTGTCCTGACCAGGCACGGTGCGGCACCACCGCGTCCTGACCGCCGCCCTGCTGCTACTGGCCGCCACCCCGGCCAGTGCCGGCGGTGACTGCGGCGACCCCTTCACCCCGATCGCCCGGATTCAGGGTGAGGGTGAACGCTCGCCCCTGGTGGGCCAGCCGGTCACCGTGGAAGGCGTGATGACCCTCGACGCCCGGGGCGACGGTGGCCTGCAGGGCTTCTACCTGCAACAGTCCGAGGCCGAGGCCGACGACAACCCCCGGACCTCCGAGGCCCTGTTCGTCTACACCCGACGACCCGGAGGCCAGCCCGGCACTCGCCTTCGCCTGACCGGCGAGGTTCGGGAGTACCGGGGCCTGACGGAACTGGCGAACGTCCAGACGCTGATCCTCTGCGGCCCGGCGCCACTGCCCGAGCCCCTGCCTCTGGAGCTGTCTGCCCGGGCCGATCTGGAACCCCTGGAAAACATGCGGGTGGCGGTGCCCACCACCGCCACGGTCGTGGACAGCCACAACCTGGCCCGCTACGGCGAACTGGAACTGGCCCCCTCAGACCCGGTGATCCCCACCGAATACCGGCCGCCGGCGCCCGGCGTACCGGATCTTCCGGCACGGAATGGTCACGGGCTGATTCTCGACGACGCCCGGGGTGTCCGCGACCCGCGCCCCATTCCCTGGCCCTCTGGCCAGCCCGGGCTGCGCCTGGGAGACACCCTGAGCGACCTGCAGGGTGTGCTGGACTACCGCTTCAACCGCTGGCGCCTGCAGCCGACCCGGCCACCCCGACACATTCCCGCCAACCCCAGGCCGCCGGCGCCGCCCCGCCCGGACACCGCCACCTTGCGGGTGATGGCCTTCAACCTGGCGAACCTGTTCAACGGCGACGGCCAGGGCGGGGGCTTCCCGACACCACGGGGCGCCACCAGCGAAGCCCAGTACCGACGCCAGCTCGACCGGCTGGTGGCACTGCTGACGGCGCCGGATCCGGATATCCTGACGCTCAGCGAACTGGAAAACGACGGTTACGACGAGCACAGCGCCGCCGCCGACCTCGCCCGGGCCTTGGGGCCCCGGTGGCACTTCGTGGCCACGCCCGGCGCCGACGGCCGGGACGCCATCCGGACCCTGATCTACTACCGGCGCGACCGGGTACGCCCGGTGGGCCCGCCTACCCGTTTCAGCAGCGGCCCGGGGCGCCCCCCGCAAATACAGGCCTTCCAGCGCTCAGCGGGCGGGCCGGTGGTGCGGGTCGTGGCGGTGCACCTCAAGTCCAAATCCTGCCAGGGCGCCGCCGGGGAAGAGCGGGACCGGGGCGACGGCCAGGGCTGCCACGCCGGGCAACGCACCCGGGCCGCCACCGCCCTGGTGGACGGGCTCCGCGCCCCACTCGAACCGGTCGCCGGCACGCTTATCGCCGGCGACTTCAACAGCTATAGCCAGGAAACACCGCTGCAGGTGTTGGCCGAGCACGGCTATGTCAACCTGCTGCCGCACTTCCATCCCTGTACCCCCGCCCAGTGCCGCCACTACACCTACCGCTACCGGGGTCACCGAGGTGCCCTGGACCACATTCTGGCCTCCTCCGCGCTGGTGCCTTCGGTGCTGGCCGCCCAGGCCTGGCTCGTCAACACCGACGAACCGCGCGGTCCGGGACTGCCGGAACCCGACTCGGGCCCCTGGGGCGTATCCGACCACAATCCGGTGATTGTCGACCTCCGGCTGTGACTGACCCGGCCGCCGCCCCGGCCGGGCGACCCGGCCAACGCCGGCCGCCACACGCACGCTAGACTGATGGCACGAGTTCGCGCAAGGACCTGCCATGCTATTCCCCAACCTCTGGCCCGCTGCCCGCACCGGGCAACGATGGCTGCTGAATGCCCGACGCCGCGTCACCACCGTGGACGGCCATCGCATGGTGTACCTGGAACGGGGCCACCCCCGCCCGGGACGGCCCACCGTGGTGCTGATCCACGGATTTGCCTCGATGAAGGAAAACTGGGCGTTGTGGCTCCAGGCCCTGCCCCGGCACTGGCACCTTCTGGTACCGGACCTGCCCGGACTGGGCGAGAGCGACTACCGGGTCGAGGCCTGCTACCGTTATCAAAGCCAGGCGCAGCGCCTGAACACCTGGCTGGAGCAGCAGCCCGCCGGCGACCTGCACCTGGCCGGCAGTTCCATGGGCGGGGCCATCGCCGCCATCCTCGCACACCACCTGGCCACCCCCCCGCGCAGCCTCACTCTGCTCAACAGCGCCGGCATTCCCGAACAGCCCGACCGGTCACCGGACGCGCCGTTCCAGAGCGACCGGGACCAGATCTTGATCCCCCGGGACTGGCGTGGGGTCTACCGGATGTTCAACAGCGTGGGCAATGGCCGGCCGTCGGTCCTGGGGGTGGCAATGACCGGGCTGCTCGGCCCGGACCTGCTGGGACGCACCCGCGCCCTGGAACACATTTTCCGGGACATGCTGGCCGACCCGCTGGCGCCGGCACGCTACCTGGGCAAGGACACGCCGCCGATGCAGGTGCAGTGGGGCGACCGCGACACCATCACCCCCACCCGTTGCGTGCGCTGGTTCGAACGGGCCACCCCCGGGGCCGAGCTTCATGTCTTCCCCGGGGTGGGTCACCTGCCCATGGTGGAGGTTCCCCGCCGCTCGGCATCGGTGTTCGCCCGTTTCGTGGCGCGCCACCAGCCCTGACAGCCGGTCGGGACCGGCGGGCCAATTGGCCCGAATGGCCCCGTTCTCAGTCACCGAAGCCAAGGGATTGTCCGTCGAAGCGCGCATAATCGGGCGACATAACCCGGCCTTGCATAACAACAACAGAACACAGGAACAGCAAAGGGGAACCCCATGCGCGCCTCCGCTTCCACGGCCAAGGACCTGGGCATGCCGGCCATCTACCTGCATACCCTGGCCCAGTTGCTACGCTCCATCGGCATTGATGACCGCAGCCTGCTGCTGCGGGTCGGGCTGGACCCGGACCGCCTGAACGCCACGGAACTGAGGGTCAGCCAGGCCCAGGCCAGCGAGTTCGTCACCCGGGCAATCATCGAAAGTGGCGAGCCGGGTCTCGGCATCCTGCTGGCCCAGGCGATGCAGCCGCCCACCCACGGTGCCTTGGGCACTGCCGTCATGAGCAGCCGCAACCTGGGCGAGGCCCTGGACCTGCTAACCCGCTACCTGACCCTGCGCGCGCCCCATTGGCACGTGCGCAAGCGCCTGACCCAGGGTCAGGCCTGGTACACCGTCACCTCGGAAGTGGACCCTGGGCCCCTGCATAATCTGATTCTGGACGCGGTGCTGCTGGGCTGTGTGTCCATGGGGACCCAGCTCACCGGTACCCCGGTGACCGGCATCCGGATCCTGCGCCGAGGCCCGGAACCGGCTTATTTCCAGCGCTTCCGTGCCCAGATACCGGTCCCGGTCCACTACGATGCCACCGAAGACGCCCTGCTGGTGCCCCAGGACCAGCTCGGCCTGCCCCTCCGGTTCTGCGACGAACGACGGGCGGCCGCCTCCCGGGCGGAGTGCGAACAGGCGCTGCAACGCCTGTCGGAAGATGCCGGCTTTGCCTGCCGGGTTCGCCGGGTCATCGAAACCAGCTACCCGTTCCCCCCCAAGCTGGCCCGGGTGGCGAGCACCCTGTTTGTCTCGGAGCGGACCCTGAAACGGCGACTTCAGGAAGAGCAGGCCAGTTTCCAGCACCTGGTGGACCAGGTGCGGTTGGAACGGGCCCGAGAACTGCTGACGCACACCGGCATGAACCTGAGCCAGATCGCCGATGCCCTGGGCTATGCCGACGCCGCCAACTTCACCCGCGCTTTCAAGCGCTGGACCGGGCGCAGCCCCAGCCGGTACCGAAGCGAAGCCCTGGCTGTGCCTGCCGAGGCGGGCCGCCCCCGGGCGAGCGCCTGATCTCAGTCGATGCCGATGAGCTTGTGCATCTGCAGGGTCAAGCGCCAACGGGGATGTGCCAGGCAATACTCAGTGGCCTTACGGGTATTGGCAAGCTTGACCGTATCTTCGCCGGAGGCCGGCGCGGCGGGTGACGCCATGGGGGACAGGAAGTAATGGCGGGCCTGGATATGCTCGAAACGCTCGGGCATCGCCAGGGGTTGAGGAAACACCAGTTTGAGCTCGTCGCAGCGGTCGACGACCACCGGCGCGTCGGCTTTGGGGCTGACACACAGCCAGTCGATGCCCGCCGGTGGCGACAGGGTACCGTTGGTCTCCACACCCACCTCAAAACCACGGCGGTGCAAGGCCGCCACCAATGCGTCGTCCAGCTGCAGCAGGGGCTCGCCACCGGTGCAGACCACATAGGGCCGCCCCGGTGCGGACGGCCACAAGCGCCACAGATGGTCCGCCAGTGCCTCCGCCGTCTCGAACACGCCGCCGTTCTGGCCGTCCGTGCCCACGAAGTCCGTATCGCAGAACGAACACACGGCCCGAGCCCGGTCCCGTTCCCGGCCATTCCAGAGGTTGCACTTGCTGAACCGACAGAACACCGCGGCGCGACCGGCCTGGGCACCCTCGCCCTGAAGCGTGTAGAAAGCCTCCTTGACCCGGTACATCAGACCGGCACCTCGTATTCCAGGGGATCGCGGACACCGTTGGCGGCGAAGGCTTCCAGGCGCTCGACGCAGGAGCCACAGCGGCCACAGGCCCGCTCGCGGCCGTTGTAGCAGGTCCAGGTGTGCCGGTAGTCCAACCCGAGTTTCAGGCCCTCCGCCAGGATCTGGCCCTTGTCCATGTGCATGAAGGGCGCCTCGATCGCTACCGGCTCATAGTTGGCGATACGGCAGACCGCATCCATCTTCTCCACGAATTCGGGCCGGCAGTCCGGATAGATGGCATGATCGCCACCATGGGCGCCGTACCAGACCGCCTGGGCACCGACGGTGACGGCGTAACCGGTGGCCAGCGACAGCAGGATCATGTTGCGGTTGGGCACCACCGTCGCCTTCATGCTTTCCTCTTCGTAATGCCCCTCCGGCACGTCGATGTCCGAGGTCAGCGAGGAGCCGCTCATCACCTCGGACATGGCGCGGATATCGAGCACCTTGTGTGGAATGGCCAACGCCTGGCACACCTGGCGGGCGCACGCCAGTTCACGGACATGGCGCTGGCCGTAGTCGAAGGACAGGGCATGAACCCGGAGGCCCCGGGCCAGGGCCCGGTGCAGGAGGGTGAAGGAGTCCATCCCCCCGGAATAGATCACTACCACGGTATCAGTCATTCGGAATCTCGCACTCGCAATGGCAATGACAGCCGACTGTCATCGGAGTTTTATACGGGCTGGACATATTGTAACAGTGCCACGTCAGGTTGGGTTCGCGTCCGGCGAGCTGGGCGGGTAAACTCGGCAAACACACGCCATTGGAACACTCGGACACCATGACCTGCGAATCGATTCCGGCCTTCATTGATTTCGAGGCCTCCAGCCTCGATCTCATTGCCAGCTACCCGATCGAAGTGGGCATCTGCCTGCCGGACGGGACCCTGCACAGCTGGCTCATCAGCCCCCATGCGCTGTGGCGGGACTGGTCGGAAAGCGCAGAACGGGTGCACGGCATCTCCCGGCGCACGCTTCAGGCCGATGGCCATGGGGTGCGGGAGGTGGCCCGCCGGCTGAACGAGCTATTGCCTCCGCAGGTGTTCTGCGATGCCTGGACTTTTGACAGTTTCTGGCTGCACCGGCTGTTCCGGGCCGCCAATCTGCAGCCCGAGTTCCAGCTGGAGTCCATTTCCATGCTGCTCAGTCCGCAGCAGGTCCGGGAGTGGTCGGGCGTCCGGCAACAGGTGATCGCCGAGCTGGGACTGCCGATTCACCGAGCCGCCAACGACGCCCTGATCCTGCACACCACCTGGAAGCGGATCACTTGCCAGGACGAAGCCGCAGAGTGAGGAACTGCAGGCCGTCTTTGAGGGTGTGGAGCGTCCAGTAGGTCGCCAGCGCCATCAGCACGGCACCGACCACGGTGAAGCCCAGGTCGGCCCCCACCACTTGGTCCCTGGCAAGGAGGAAATACACCGCCAGCGCGGCCATCAAAACCATTTCGACGATAAAATCGGAACGGAACCTGTTTCTGACTGATCCGGGTTCGTCGGACATGTTCTTCGTTTCAACCTCTGTCTTGAGTGGGATGAATGGACTTGGTCTGAGTGACTAAATTATCGCCAAAACAGAGGGCTGCCTCAGTACGAACTAGTGGCTACGCAGTTTCCGAGGGGCAAAAAAAAACGCAGCCGAACCGACTGCGTAGAAAGGAGAGATCCATAGACACCTGACTCGGCAGGCATCGCGGATTGCACAACGTAAAAACACGTGACGCTGCGCATTATGGGGATTCCGACCGCCTCCGTCTGTAGGGGTTTGCCGAAGCCGGCGAGCCCTTGCAAACGGCCCGGGAGGCTATACACTGACCATGGAATTCGTATTCGGGAGCCGTTATCCGATGTTGCATCATCAGCCCACTGTTGTCATAGCCGCCGACCGCCGCAAGGGGCCGTCCGCGCGTGCCATGGTGAAAGACATCTGACGGCTTTCGGCAGTCCCGGGAGCCTTCTTCGCGACCGGGTCCGATCTTCTGACAAACCCCGGTTGCTCCTGGCTCCGGGGTTTTGTTTTTGCAGCCGCAAAACGACAAGGAGAAGATCATGAAGAGACGTCCGACCACACGTGCCGCCAACGCACCAGCGGGCAATCGACAGGGCCCGATCAAGCGGCCCGAAAAATTGCCGCTGCTGGACGCGATCTGCAAGAAGCTGAACCAGCGGGTCAACTTGGACGACGAGCAGCGGGTGCTTGGCCTGTACGAGCGGGGCTGGATTTTCAAGGGCGTCCTGGGCAACCTCGACGGCGCCGAGGCCCGTTACGTCCGGGCCCTGGCCACCCGCTACAACTCCTGGATCGCCCGCCAGGTCGCCTGACGCCAACCCGGGGCGGGCCGGTCAGTGACGCCGGCCCGGCCCCTGCATCAGCACCACGTCACCGCCATGGACCATGGCGTAGTTGTTGATCACATCGTGAATCTTTTCCTGGGAATAGGGCTTGACCACATAGCCGTTGGCGCCGGCGCTGATCGCCCGCTGGATGCTGTCGATGGAATCGTCCGCCGTGACCAGCACGATGTGCTGGCTTTCGCGCCGCGCCTTGAACGCTTTCATCAGCTCGTGGCCATCCTCATCCGGCAGGCCAAGATCCAGCAACACGATATGATATTCACTCGCCTCGAACGCAGCCCGCGCCGAGGCGGCATCCTCCGCCTCCACCACCCGGGTGGCGCCGGCCCGGTAGAGCATGTCCCTGAGCTTGGCCCGCATTACGGGCTCATCCTCGACCACCAGCACTCGCAGATCCGTCATCTTGTTTCTCCCGTCGACTCCGGTCGATGCCCCGCACCGACCGCTGATCAATAAGGCCCGTTGCCGCTGCGCCGGGGCAGGTCCAGGGGGGCGGGTCGGACCGCACCGGCGGGGGTGTCCGGCGCTTCGTCCGACAGCGCGCCGGCGCCCGTCGAGCTGCCGGCATCACTGCCGAACCGGGTCAGCAGGTTGCTGATACTCACCGCGGTGCTGTACAGCGAAACCGCGATGATCAGCAGCACCGGCTGGACGAAGGCAACAAACCCCGGCACTTCGGCGTGACCGACGATACTGAGCATCAGAATGATCGCCGGCCCCAGCACCAGAAACAGCGTCAGGGCAATGAAGAACACGATGCGCTCCTTGTAACGCCCCAGATCCCGGTGGCTTACCAGCCCCAGCACAAACTTGCCCATCGCCAGCCCGGCCAGGATCGCCGAGGCAATGCTGAGGTCCGGCTGCAGCAGGGTGTCGTAGAGTTTGCCATCCCACAACCGCTGCATGCCAATCACCAGGAAGGGGAAGAGCACGAACAGGATGTCGGCGTAGGTGCCGTACATCATGCTCAGGGAATACTGTTCTTTGCGCTCGGAGCTGTCATTCATGTCAATGTTCCTGTCGTGGTTCCAGAATGTGCCGGGTCAGGGCGCCGCAGCCATAGCCGCCAGCGCCCGTGCCATCTGCTCATCGAGGCCGGCCAGCGCCTCGGCCACCTGTTGCCAGTCCGGTGCTGGCGTCCGCAGCAGGTGCTCCAGGGCACCGGCTTGCCGGGTCATGGCGGGGTAGCCCATGGCACCGGCGGTACCCTTGATCTGGTGCGCCTCGTGACGCAGGGTTTCCGGCCGGCGCTCGCGCAGCGCCCGGGCCATGGCCTGGCGCCGCTGATCCAGCCCGGACAGGAACTGACGCACCAGGTCTCCCAGCTCCGGTTCCTCGTCGACCGCCGGTGGCGGCGTCTCCGGGCTGTCCAGATAACGGATCAGCCGGTCGGGATCGATCGGCCGAGCCAGCGCCTCGTCGCAGCCGGCTTCCAACATGGCCGCGCGGGCCGGATCCCCATCCTGACACCAAGCAATGATCGGCCGCCGGAACCCCGCCTGGCGCAGCAGCCGGGTTGCCGCCACGCCATCCAGGCCTGGCAACTCCGGCGCCAGCAACAACAGCCGCACCGAATCCGACAGGGCGGTGCGGACCGCCTCGTCGCCTCCGGACACGAACACCACCTCCAGCCCCAGGCGGCCCAGAGCCTGTTCCGCCTGTCGCCGGTCGGCATCGCCGGCGGCCACCAGCACCCGCCCGCGCGCCGGCCCGGCGTCCGGGCGCCGGGGCAGATACCGTCCCAGCAGTTCGTAGAAGCGCTGCCTGTCGATCGGCTTGGCGAGGTGTTCATTGCAGCCCGCCAACCGGTAGTCGGCGATGTCCTCGGTCATCACGTTCGCGGTCAGGGCGACGACCGGGGTATTGACCCCCGCCTCGCGCAGGGCGGCCGTGGCATCCCGGCCGTTCATCACCGGCATCTGGATGTCCATCAGGATCAGGTCGAACGGCTCCCGGATCGCCATCTCCAGGGCTTCGGCACCGTTGCCGACGTGCACCAGTTCGGCGCCGGTGCGGGCCACCATCAATGACACCAGGCGCCGGTTGACGTCGTTGTCTTCGGCGCAGAGGATCCGGCCGGCCAGCCGGGGCACGTTCACCTGGGGCAAATCACCGCCTCGGGGGCCCAGTGCCGACGCGTCCCGCAGCAGGGGCACACCGTCCAGGCGCCCGGTGCGGATCGAGACTTCGAACTCGCTGCCCTCGCCATAGGTGCTGGCAACGGTAATGCTGCCCCCCAGCAGTTCCGCCAAACGCCGGGAAATGCTCAGGCCCAGCCCGGTGCCGCCGTACTGCCGGGAAATGGCGGCACTGCCCTGGGCGAAGGGATCGAACAACCGGCGCAGCTGCTCCGGTTTCATGCCGATGCCGGTATCGGTTACCCGGGCAATCAGCAGTTCCCGCGCTCGGTCGCAACGAACGGACAGGGAAATCGCACCCTTTTCCGTGAACTTCAGGGCATTACCGCACAGGTTGATAATGATTTGCCGGAAGCGGGTGGGGTCGGTATGAATCTGCTCGGGCAGGGGAAATTCACAGGCGACATGGAAATCCAGCCCCTTTTCCCGGGCCTTGGGCGCGAAAAATGCCCGGACATCCGCCAGGAACTCGGGCACGTTCACCGGCACGATGTCCACGTCGAGTTTGTTGGCGTCGATCTTCGAGTGATCCAGGATGTCGTTGACCAGATCCAGTAGATGGCGCCCGCTCCGAACCACCGTTTCCGCGCTGCGCCTTTTTTCCGCCTCGGTCAGGTCGGGGTCCAGCAGGGTTTCGCCGTAGCCGATGATGGCCGCCAGGGGGGTGCGGATCTCGTGACTCATGTTGGCCAGGAACTGGCTCTTCGCCTCGGCGGAGTTGCGGGCCAGCTCTTTCTCCAGACGCTCCTGCTCCCGTTCCCGCTCGATGCGCTGACGCTGGCGGCTTTCGGTGACATCGATGCAGGTGCCTTCCAGGTGCGTCGGCTCGCCGTCGGCATCGTAGGCGGTATGCAGCGACAGCGTGGCCCAGCGTTCGGCGCCGTCCCGGGTCAGATAGCGGGCCTCAATGCCCTTGACCGAGCCCTTGGCCTGCAACTGCTCCACCACCAGCCGACGCAACCGCTCATCGGCAATGCAGGTGTCCAGCACGTCCGGGTTGTGGCGGAGCAACTCCCGGCTGCTGTTGTATCCGAGCATGCGCGCCATGGCCGGGTTGGCGGTCACGAAGCGGCGTTCCCGCGACATCTGAAAGACCCCTTCCACCGCGTTGTCGAACAGCGACTGGTAGCGTTTCAGGTTGGCCAGGGCCCGCTGGCTCCAGGACAGCGCCTCACCCTGAACCTGCTTGATCCGGTCGGCAATGGAGAAGGAAAACAGGATGATCTGGGCGGTCAGCCCGATCTGCGGCGAGTAGCCGGTGAAGGTGTTCAGGGGCAGGTACCCCATCACAGTCAGGGCATAGATGCCGAAGCCCACCAACGCCAGGGTCCAGGCAAAGAAGTAGGAACGGGCCGCCGGGTTGGAATAGCGCCAGGACAGGTAACTGACCAGGATCAGGACCAGGCTCAGCAGGATGGAGCCAAGCACGATCCATTCCATGGCCACGTGATAGGGCAGGAAGAAACACAGGACGAAGGTCACTACCACCGAATAGAGGCACAGGCGGATGACCTGATCGAGATCGGCGGAGCGCTCCCGGGTTTCCAGCAGGGAACGGGCCATCAGCAGCCCCCAGAACCAGGTCAGGACGATCTGGAAATGCAGGTATTCCTTGCTGAACACGGCCGGACGGCTGTCCAGCAGCTGCACCCCATGCACCTGCTCGGTGACGATAAACACCGCGGCCGATACCAGATAGAGCACGTAGTAGACGTTGCTGCGTTCGCGCACGGACACCGCCACGAACAGGTTGTAGGCCAGGATCGCCAGGATCGCGCCCAGCAGCACGCCCCGCACGGCCTCGTCCACGGAGACCTTTTCAATGTAGGTGTCTGGTTGCCACAGGCTGATGGGCAGCCGGAAGGTGTTGGTGTTGATGACCCGGAGATAGGCGGTGGTGACGGTATCCGGCGCCAGCGCCAGGCGAAAGGTGGGATTGGGGACCGCCAGGTCCCGCTGCTGCCAGTTGTCGTGGTAACCGGCCCGGCGGTGGTCGACCAGGGTGCCGTCGCGCACCAGATACAGCCGGACCTCGTCCACCAGCGGCAACGCCAGTTCCAGCACCCAGTCCGTGGCTCCGGCACGGGGCTGGAGGTCCATCCGGATCCAGTAGGCCGACTCGGTATAACCGAAGTTGAGCACGCCGCCCTGGTGCTGGGTGAAGGCCGCCCGGCCCCGCCGGATGACTTCCTCCACCGTCAGGGATTTGTCGGGGTCTTCCAGATACCAGATGCAGGACCCCGGGTTGCGGATGCCAGTCACCCCCCGCTCCAGCTGCAGCCGGCCATCCCGACAGGCGTCCTGGGCCTGGGCTGGCAACGACACCACGGCCAGCGTCCACGCCATCAACCAGGCGAGGGCAGGTCCGGATACCAGGAAAGAACGCCGTTGCCGCAAAATGTGATCTCCCCGAGGGCGGATGCCGGTTATATGAATTATTGTCAGCATTCGGGCCGGGGCATGGCGCCCCACGGCTATTCACTTTAGCCGCAAATCCCACACAACGCACCTGAAAGGACTCCGGACATGAGACGTTCGCGCCTGTTCGCCGCCAGTACCGCCGTCGCTGCCGCCCTCGCCGGGGGCTGCGGCATGGAGGATACCGGCTCCAATGCCCTCAACCCGGCCACCGACGTCGACCCGGTGTTCTCCAGTTTCACCCTGACCGAACAGACCGACACCACTCTGTTTCACGACCTGCTGCTGGCGCTTGAGCCGGCACCCTACAGCGAGCCGGAAGCCGACACCCTGGCCGAGGCCATCCGCGACCAGCTGGCCCTGTTCCTGAACCTGAGCTACCAGCCCGGCCCGCCGCTCACCCTGGTGTCGGTCCGCAACCCCCTGGACCTGATGCGCCGGGTCATCGGCGAGAATGAGATCGAGAACTTCAATGAAGCACGCCGTTACATCAGTGCCCGGATCGACGAGGGCGTCGCGGGGGAATACAGCAACACCACCAACGATGCCCTGGTCCGCTTCACCGACCAGGGCGCCATTTTCGAAGGGCGGCCGATCACCGACTACGAGTGGCGCTATCCGATCGTCAAGTGGGTCTACACCCCGGACACCTCGAACCGGGTTACCCGGGTGCTCACCTGGGTCGCGTCCGGCGAGTTTCCCGAGGGCAGCACCCGCCCCAGCGCCACCCTGGGAACTCAGTTCGACCCGTCCGGTTTCCAGGCCATCGGCTACAACGACGGCGCCCGCCTGCACAGCGAAGGCAGCGTGGTGATCGAAGGCGAACGGGAGATGGCCTTTGTCCGGGACTATGACGGCGAGAACACCGATGCGATCACCATCGACGGCACCGCTGCCGGTACCGCGGAAGGCACGGCCGGTCCGGATTTCGAGTTCGGAGGGCAGACGGTGGATTGCCTGAAGGTGGTGATGCACTACGGCGAGAAGCGGGTCGATCTCTACACCTCGCGGGACGTCGATCCCGACGACGAGGCCTACTGCACGGCGCAAGACAGCCCGACCGCCAGCTACGCGACGGCCGACACCGGCCTGCGCCCCTGACCGGGGTCAAGTATCGTCCAGCCCCTTCAGGCCCCAGTTCCGAAGGAACCCCTTCTTGCGGTCGATGAGCCGCTGGTAGGTCGCGATCATGATGGCGGCGTGGGGGGCCCGGATCAAGCGCAGGGTTTCGATGCGGCGCTCCAGCCGCTCCACTTCCGACCGGATCTGCTCGCAGACGTGGCTGCGCACGCTGTCGTGGTGGTCCAGGTTGACCGAGCGGCGCTCCGGGTGCCCGGAACGATTGGGCTTGTCCATGGGGTCCTCATCCATTGAGTCGTTGCTCGTCCATTTTGGCAATGGGGCTCAGTGTGCCTCGTTGTCCCGCCGGTCACAATAAACGTGAACAGAGTTTCACTTAGGTTGGCACCGACGGACAGACACGACGCGATGGTTTTCTTTACACGCACCATCCCCTGCTATAGTTCCCTTGAAATTCAAAACACCGGGTCTGGCCCCACCAGGCCCCCCACGAATCCGAGCGAGCCATGACCGAAGCCACCGTTGCCGACACCCTGCGAGAATACCAGTCCCTGCTGGAGCTTCTGGACGATGCCTACTGGGAAGCCAGCACCATCCAGCACAAGGACATGCTCTATGACATCATCAGCATCCTGAGTCAGGAGGTGGCCGAAATTAACAAACTGAGCATCCAGGACCACCATTACCCCTACGAGGTCATCACCGAGGGCATCCGCCGGGTTGTCCCCAAACTCGAGCGGCTCGATGAAAACCGCGAGGACGTGATCCAGCGAACCCAGACCCTCACCGACTTCCGGGACATCCTGTCCTCCGTGCTGGGCATTCTGGAAGCCCAGGTCAAAACCCTGTAGGCCCGAGGCACGGGCCTCAGCCTACGGCCAGCGGTCGTTCCTGTTCCGGCAGCAACGGGAACGCCTGGCACACGTCGTAGACAAACCGCACCAATGCCGGCAGATGGTGCGCGACCAGCGGCAGGCCGGTGGTCAGCAGGCTGACCGAAATATCCCGCGCCGGGTCCGCCCAACACAGCTTGTTGATCAGCCCGATATGGCCGAACGCATGGCGGCTGCGGGGCCCCCAGAGACCAACCGGATTGCCGCCCAGCATCATGCCGGCGCTGAAACGCATGGGCACCAGCATGGTCCGGTCGAGCTGCAGTGACCCGAACTGCTGCACCGCCCGCCGGACCGTCATCTCGCTGCAGATGCGCCGCCCGTTCCAGACTCCGCCGTTGAGCATCATCTGGAAAAACCGCCCCATCTCCTCGGCGGTGCCACACAGATTGCCCGCCGGGATCACGGCTTCCTGGAAACGGGGATCGTTGGTCACGGCCTCCACCGTGCGGATGTCCCCCCCCAGGGCGCGACGGACAATCCAGGACACCGGAAATGGCGGCGTCGGACCGGTGGCATAGTTCAGGGCCAGATCATCCAGATGTGCCGGCTCGACACCGTAGGTGAACCAGCGCATGCCCATCGGCTTGCGCAGGTAGCGGTCCAGGTAGGCTTCGATGCTGTCGCCGGTGACCTTTTCCAGCACCCGCTGCAGCACGAAACCACCGGTGATGGCATGGTAGGCCACCTTGCCGCCATCCACCGCCACCGGCCGGGCCTGGCAGAGAATGCGCCAGACCTCGTCGCGGTCCCACAGCACCTCGATCGGCGTGTCCTTGGGAATGGCCGGAATCCCGCCCCGGTGGGACAGGATCTGGTGAACCGTGATGGTTCGCTTGCCCCGGCGGCCGAACTCCGGGCAGTAGTAGGACACCGGGTCCGTCAGATTGACCAGCCCCTGCTCCGACAGCCGGTGCATCAGCAGCGCCGTGACCGCCTTGGACGCGGAGAAATAGCAGATGGGGGTTTCCGTGGTCATGGGCACGCGCGCCGTCTCGGCGCTGTCGCCCGGGCCGTTACCCCGGGCGTGACCGATGGCCCGGTGCAGTATCGGCAGGCCCCGGTGCCGCAGGGACAGCTGGATGCCCGGATGCACGCCGGTGCGGTACAAGGCTTCCACGGAGCGCCAGAGCGCCTCGGCGACGGCGGGGTCGACGCCGGCCGCGGCCGGGTCCTCGGTGGCGGCGTCCCGGAAGGTGACGGCGCCAAGATCATCCGGCAGGGCACAGACATTCAGGGCTCGGCGGGCCAAGGCATGCATAGAACGGTTCCTGGGTGAGGGTTGGCGTTGTCCCGGCAGTGTATGCCGCGGAAGCCGCCGGCGCATTGACCACAACGGCCCCGGTGCCGCGTCACGGGCCGAAGCCGGCACCCTGACTCGGCTTCGGCCGGCGACTCGCGTGCGATCCCGGGGCCACCACGACGCAGTTGCGCCCCTGGGACTTGGCCTGGTACATGGCCCGGTCGGCCGACGCAAACAGCCGGTCCGCCTGGTCGCCATGGTCGGGATACACCGCCACGCCGATACTCACGGTCAGCGGGATCACCACGCCGGAGCCGAGGATGCAGCGGTGTTCGCTGACCCGCTGACGCAGGCGCTCGGCGGTCTCGGCGGCGCCGCGGGCGTCCATCTCCGGCAGAATGACAACAAATTCCTCGCCACCGAAACGGCCGACGATGTCCACCGTGCGCACGCTTTCGGCCAGCAGCCGCGTGACCGAGCGCAGCACCAGATCCCCGGCGGCGTGGCCATAAGTGTCATTGATGTCCTTGAAATGATCGAAGTCGATCCAGAGCAGAGCCATGGAGCGCCGGTAGCGGCTCGCCCTCTGCAGCTCCTCCTCCAACAGACGCGTCGCCTCGCGACGGTTGTACAGGCCGGTCAGCACGTCCCGGGTCGCCATTTCCTCCAGTTCCACCTCCAGGCGCTTGCGATCCGAAACGTCCAGAATGATCCCTTCCAGCACCCGCTCGCCGTTGTCCCCCTCGACGCCGCGCCCGCGCTCCCAGACCCAGATCTGGCTGCCGTCCTTGCGGATCACGGGATACTCCAGGGAAAACGATTCATTCCTGGCCACGGCGGCCGTCAGTTCCTGCGTGACCCGGTCGCTGTTGTCCTTGTCGGCGATCAAGTCGGCGTAGCTGACCACGCGGTTGCGGATCAGCTCGTCCGGCTGGTAGCCGGTCAGCCGCACACAGCCCTGGGACACGAACAGCATGGTCCAGTGGTCATCGAACAGGCAGCGGTACGCCATACCGGGCAGATTATCCATCAGGATCGAGAGCTGACGCTCGCGCTTGCGCAGGGCCTGACGCTGATGGTGCTGCAACGCCAGCAGGCGACGGTCCTTGTCGAACTGGCGCAGGGTGGCGACAAACAGCACCACGCCGGTGATCAGAACGAAGAACAGGCCCTTCCAGGTCTGCACCGCGGACAGCATCGCCGGATCCGGAAACCAGAGCTCCGCCAGGCGGTCGGAAAACGTGATCCAGCAGTAGCCAGCGACGATGTAGATCAGGGCGCCCCACAAAGCCCGACGGGCCGGCTCGCGACGATCCGAGAGCCACCTCAGGCTTTGCTTGTCGATACCGGATCTAGGCATGGGCACCCTGTAACAAAAAGACACAAAGACTGTACGAAAAATAGCCCCATCCACCCCATAAGTCGAGAATCTTCCGGCCTCGGAGGGGGCAAACAAAAGCCCGGGCCGTCTGCCGACGGCCCGGGCCCTTGCCGATAACCCGGGGCGTAACCCCGGGC
The DNA here is from genome assembly GCF_001981305.1 of Marinobacter lutaoensis. Lineage (GTDB taxonomy): Bacteria > Pseudomonadota > Gammaproteobacteria > Pseudomonadales > Oleiphilaceae > Marinobacter > Marinobacter lutaoensis. The sequence goes on from NZ_MSCW01000004.1 coordinate 153,554, forward strand.
AACCAGGTCTCCGTTACTGAAGCGAAGCGCAGGCCTCGTTCAGGATACGGTTGAAGGTCTCGCTTGGACGCATCACCTTGTTCACTTTTTCCTCGTTCGGGTGATAGTAGCCACCATTGTCCGCCGGATGGCCCTGCACCACGGTCATCTCTTCGAGGATCTTGTCCTTGTTCTCTTCCAGCTGCTGGGACAGCTTGCTGAAGAACGCCTTCAGTTCGGCATCCTCGTCCTGCTTGGCCAGCTCCTGAGCCCAGTAACGGGCCAGATGGAAGTGAGAACCGCGGTTGTCCAGCTCGCCGGTTACTCGGGATGGGGACTGGTTGTTTTCCAGCAGGCGTTCCGTGGCCTTGTCCAGGGTCTTGCCCAGCAGACGCGCACGCGGGTTGTTCTGCTTCTCACCCAGCTCTTCCAGCGACACGGCAACGGCCAGGAATTCACCCAGGGAATCCCAGCGCAGGTGGTTTTCCTGGAGCAGCTGCTGCACGTGCTTGGGCGCGGAACCACCGGCACCGGTTTCGTACAGACCGCCGCCGTTCAGCAGCGGCACGATGGACAGCATCTTGGCACTGGTCCCGAGTTCGAGGATCGGGAACAGGTCGGTGAGGTAATCACGCAGCACGTTGCCGGTTACAGAGATGGTGTCCTGACCACGGATCAGGCGCTCCATGGTGCAACGGATCGCCTTCACCGGCGGCATGATCTTGATGTCCAGACCGTCGGTGTCGTGCTCCTTCAGGTACATCTCGACCTTCTTGATCAGCTGGGCGTCGTGGGGACGCTCGTGATCCAGCCAGAAGATCGCCGGCATGCCGCTGGAGCGGGCCCGGGTCACCGCCAGCTTGACCCAGTCGCGGATCGGCAGGTCCTTGGTCTGGCAGGCCCGCCAGATGTCGCCCTGTTCCACCTGATGCTCGGTCAGGACCGTGCCGTCTTCGGCTACGATACGAACGACACCGTCTTCCTTGATCTCGAAGGTCTTGTCGTGGGAGCCGTATTCCTCGGCCTTCTGGGCCATCAGGCCGACGTTGGGCACGGTCCCCATGGTGGTCGGGTCGAAGGCGCCGTGGGTCTTACAGAAGTTGATCACTTCCTGATAGATGGTGGCGTAGGTGGACTCCGGCATGACCGCCTTGGTGTCCTTCAGCTTGCCGTCGCGGGCCCACATCTTGCCGGAGTTGCGGATCATGGCCGGCATGGAGGCGTCGACGATCACGTCGCTGGGCACGTGCAGGTTGGTGATGCCCTTGACCGAATCGACCATGGCGATTTCCGGACGATGCTCGTAGCAGGCGTGCAGGGCTTCCTGGATTTCCTCCTGCTTGGACTCCGGCAGCTGCTTGATCTTCTCGATGACCGAGGACAGGCCGTTGTTCGGATTGACGCCGATCTCATCGAACAGATCGCCGTACTTGTCGAACAGCTCCCGGAAGTAGACCTTCACCGCGTGACCGAACACGATCGGGTGAGAAATCTTCATCATGGTCGCCTTCACGTGCAGGGAGAACATGACGCCGGTTTTTTCGCAGTCCTCAATGCAGTCCTCGAAGAATTTCACGAGCTTCTTCTTGCTCATGAACATGGCGTCCAGCACTTCGCCTTCCTGCAGCGGCAGTTCGGACTTCAGGACAGTCTGCTCGCCCTTCTTGTTCTCGAACACGATGCGAGCATTGGTGGCCTTGTCCAGGGTGACGGACTGCTCGCTGGAGTAGAAGTCGCCGCCGCGCATGTGCGCCACGTGGGTCCGGGACGCCGGGCTCCACTCACCCATGCTGTGGGGGTGCTTGCGGGCATAGGCCTTGACCGCCGCCGGCGCGCGGCGATCGGAGTTGCCTTCCCGCAGTACCGGGTTGACGGCACTGCCCAGAACCTTGGCGTAACGGGCGTGGATTTCCTTCTCTTCCTCGGTTTCCGGGTGCTCCTTGAATTCGGGCACCTTGTAGCCCTGCTCGTTCAGCTCGCGGATGGCGGCCTGCAGCTGGGGAATGGAGGCGGAGATGTTCGGCAGCTTGATGATGTTGGCGTCCGGATCCTTGGTGTACTCACCCAATTCAGCCAGGGCATCCGGAACCCGCTGGTCTTCCTCCAGGTAGTCCGGAAACGCCGCCAGAATACGTGCCGCCAGGGAGATATCGCTGGTTTCGAACTCGATACCGGCCGGCTTGGCGAAGGTTTCCAGAATGGGAAGCAGTGACCGGGTCGCGAGGGCGGGCGCCTCGTCGGTCAGCGTGTAGACAATCTTGGCTTTGGATGATGTCATTTTCGTCCTCAGGCTATTGGGTGGATTCAGGACGGCCAGGGCAGGGTCCTGCGTCTTTTGGACGCACGGCCTGTGCCATGACGGATGGTAAAACTTTTGATAGGGCTACTAAGATACCATTTTTTCCTGAATTCTGGTTACGATCTTAGTATAAGAACGGACTCAAAAGTGCCAGAACTCCCGTTACAGGACGATGAAATGGCGGGAATTTACGAAACTTTCTAACATTTTGATTTTACTGGAACGGGCCTGCGGCAACGGGGCCGGCGCCACACCCCGGGCGACTCGGCCGTGCCCCGGAGCGGGGTTCGGCACGGCCGAGTGCCACGCGACATTGTCAACAATACGGCAGGCGCAACCGCCGGAGCGCCCTAGCCTGCCGGCAACAACCCCGCCTGTTCAAGCCGCTCGCGGATCAGGTCCAGCGCCTGGGGATTACCCAGGGCATCCCGGTTGTCGGCCTTGCTGGAGCCGTTGATCAGCCGGGCCACCGCCAGCTCCACTTTCTTGCCGCTGCGGGTGTAGGGAATGTCCGGCACCTCGACAATGTGCTTCGGCACATGCCGGGGGCTGGCCCCCTCGCGAATCCGGCCTTTCAGCCGCTGGACCAGCTCCCCGGTCAGGGCCTGGCCTTCGGCCGGCACCACCAGCAACACCACCTCCACGTCGCCATCGACCTGGCGGCCCACCACCAGGCTGTCCTTGACCTCGGGAACGGTCTCCACCTGGCGGTAGATTTCGGCGGTGCCGATGCGCACACCGCCCGGGTTCAGGGTGGCATCGGAGCGGCCGTAAATAATGGCGCCACCGTGTTCGGTGAATTCAATGAAATCGCCGTGCGCCCAGACTCCGGGGAAGGTGTTGAAGTAGGCGTCGCGGTATCGCTCGCCCTCGGGGTCGGCCCAGAAACAGACCGGCATGGACGGCAGCGGCTGGCGGCACACCAGCTCGCCCCGGCCCTCGGTCACCGGCTGGCCGTCATCGCCGTAGGCGGCCGCATCGACACCGAGGAAACGGCACTGAATTTCACCCCGGCGCACCGGCAGCAGCGGACAGGCGCCGACGAAACAGCCGCAGATGTCGGTACCGCCGGCGATGGAACCCAGCAGCGCCTTCGGGGCACCGTCGTCATAGATCCAGTCGTAGTCTTCCGGCAACAGCGGTGAGCCGGTGGAAAACACCACCCGCAGGGCACTCTGGTCCAGGGTTCGGGCCGGTTGCAGACCCGCCTTGCGGCAGCCGGCGATGAACCGGGCGCTGGTACCGAAGTGGGTCACCCGCTCTTCGGCCACGGTGCGCCACAGGAAGCCCAGGTCCGGGTAGCCCGGCGAGCCGTCCACGGTGATCACGGTGGCTCCGGTCATCAGCGCCGAAGCCTGCCAGTTCCACATCATCCAGCCACAGGTGGTGAAATAGAGGAAGCGGTCTTCGGGGCCGACATCGCCGTGCAGCATCAGCTCTTTGGCGTGGTTCACCAGCAACCCGGCGGTGCCGTGCACGATGCACTTGGGTTTGCCGGTGGTGCCGGAGGAATAGAGGATGTACACCGGATGCTCCGGTGCCACCGGCGTGAATGACGGCGGCTGACCGGCACCGGCGGCCAGGGCGTCCTGCCAGAGGGTCACCTTGTCTCCGGGTACCGGCGGCTGGTCCGGCAGTTGCGGCACACTGATCACAGTCTTCAGCGACGGCAGGCTGGCGATCAGCTCGGCGAACTCCTGCTGTCGCGGGAACACCTTGCCGCCATAGCCGTAACCATTGACCACGATCAGTGCCGCCGGCTCGATCTGACCGAAGCGGTCATTGATGGCGCCGATGCCAAAGTCCGGCGACGCGGAGCTCCAGATGGCGCCCAGGCTGGTGGCCGCCAGCATGCCCACCATGGCCTCGTAGCCGTTGGTGACCACACCCGCCACCCGGTCGCCCGGGCCGATGCCCTGGCTGCGCAGGAAGGCCTCCAGCGCACCGGCGTCCGCCTTCAGCTCGGCGTAGGTCTTGCGCAGCACCGGGCGGGTCTCGCAGTAGGCGACGATGGCCTCCCGCCCGGCGTGATCGCCGTCCGCCAGGCGCAGCAGGTTGGCGGCGAAATTCAGGCGCATGCCCGGGAACCACTCGGCGCCGGGCATGTCGCGCCGGCCCAGAACCCGCTCGGCGGGGGTCTCGCAGACCAGGCCACAGTAGTCCCAGACTGCCTGCCAGAAGGTCTCCAGCTGGTCGATGGACCACTGATGCAGGGCATGGTAGTCCGGGAAGGGACCGAACCCCCTGGACTCCAGCCAGGCCTTGAACCGGCCCATTCGGGACGACTGCAAGGTATCCTCGGAGGGAGACCAGACCACCGGTGATTGTTCTGTTGTACTCATCCGTCTCTCCTGTCGTTACTGCATGTGCCAGCCGTGACTGACCACGAAGGACTGCCCGGTCAGCGCGGCGGACGGGAATGCGGCCAGATGCACGGCCAGCTCCGCCACATCTTCGAGGGTGGTGAACTGGCCGTCCACGGTGTTCTTCAGCATCACATTGCGGATCACATCCTGCTCGGAAATGCCCAGCTCCCGGGCCTGCTCCGGAATCTGCTTGTCCACCAGCGGCGTGCGGACAAAGCCCGGGCAGATAATGTTACTGCGCACGCCGTGTTCCGCTCCCTCCTTGGCCACCGCCCGGCACAGCCCCAGCATGCCGTGCTTGGCGGCGACGTAAGGGGCCTTCAGAGGCGAGGCTTCCAGCGAGTGCACCGAGCCCATGTACAGCATGGTACCACCACCGTTGGCGTACATCTGCCGCAACGCGGCGCGGGTCAGCAGGAAGGCTCCGTCCAGGTGCACGCTGACCACCCGGCGCCAGTCCGCCAGGTCCAGTGTGTGCACCGGTTCGATGTGCTGAATGCCGGCGTTGGCCAGGGCAATGTCGAGGCCACCCCAGGTAGCCACCACCTGCTGAACGCCCGCCTCCACCGCCTGCTCGTCGGTGACATCCATGGCGATGGCCAGGGCGGTGCCGCCGGCCGCCTCGATGGCAGCGACGGTCTCGCCGGCGCTGTCCAGGGTCAGGTCGGCCACCGCCACTTTGGCGCCTTCACGACCGTAGGCTTCGGCGATGGCTCGGCCGATGCCGCGACCGGCACCGGTAATCAGGGCAATCCGATTGGTAAGACGCATGACACAGTCTCCTTAGTCATAGGCCACACTGGGCAGCCAGGTGGCGATCTCCGGCACCAGGAACACAACGGCCAGGGCCAGCAGCTGAATGAGAATGTAGGGCGCCACGCCCCGGTAGATGTCGGTGACCTTGATCTCCGGCGGCGCCACGCCCTTGATGTAGAACAGGGCAAACCCCACCGGCGGGGTCAGGAACGACGTCTGCAGACACATGGCGAACAGGATGGTGAACCAGACCAGGTCGAAGCCCAGCTGCTGCACCACCGGCGCCACCAGCGGCAGAATGATCAGGGTAATCTCCACCCAGTCCAGGAAGAAGCCCAGCAGAAACACCGCCGCCAGGATCGTCAGCACCACGCCATAGGGCCCGAACGGCAGGCCCAGCAACGCCTCCTCGATGACGGTGTCGCCGCCCAGGCCCCGCAGCACCACGGAAAACGCGGTGGCACCGAGGAAGATGGCAAAGATGAACGACGCGGTACGGGTGGTCTGGTACAGCGACGAACGCAGCACACTGAGATTGAGCCGACGCGCGGCGATCGCCAGGATCAGCGCACCCAGGGCACCGACACCGGACGCCTCGGTGGGAGTGGCAAGGCCGGCGAAGATCGAGCCCAGCACGCCGAGGATCAGCGCGGCGGTCGGCAGCACCGCTTTGGCCACCTCCCAGACCACGCGCCAGGTCACCGGTTCCAGGCCCTCCGGCACCGGCGCGATGCGCGGCTGCAGCAGCGGCCGACCCAAGGCATAGATCACGTACATGGCGCCAAGCAGAAGCCCGGGCAGGAACGCCCCCATGAACAGATCGCCCACCGACGCTTCCGGCACCGCCAGCCGGTCGGCCATCAGCACCAGCATGATCGACGGCGGAATCAGGATTCCCAGGGTGCCGGTGGCACAGGCGGTACCCACGGCAAAGCCCTTGTCGTACTTGTTCTGCATCATCACCGGCAGCGACAGCATGCCCAGCAGCACCACCGAGGCGCCGATAATGCCGGTGGTGGCCGCCAGCAGCACGCCGATCACGATCACCGTCACCGCGAAGCCGCCACGAACGTTGCCGAACAGTTTGACCATACTCTTCATCAGGCGCTCAGCGACGCCGGACTGGTCCAGCATAATACCCATGAAGATGAACATCGGCAGCGCCACCAACGTCTCGCTCTCGACGATGCCCCAGATCCGTTCCGGTACCAGCCCCATGGAGGAGGGGTAGTCGAACCACAGGTTGGCACCGAAGTCCTCCACCGCCACCACCCCGACCAGGGTCCAGATCACAGCGGTGCCCCCCAGCACCCAAGCCACCGGGAAACCGGTCATCAGGAGCACCCCGAAGGTCAGGAACATACCGATGACAAACAAGGTTTCGAGTTCCATCAGGCCGTGCCTCCCTTGACCGAGTGACCGTTCTCCACCTTGATCGGACGGGGAAAGCCGAACAGCAGGGCGGTGACCTTGAGCAACCGGGACAGCGCCGCCACCGCAATCAGCGCAAAGGCCAGCGCCAGAATGGCCTTGAGCACCCAGCGATGGGGCAGGCCGGCCGGGGCCGGGCTGGTTTCGCCCACCTCATAGGCACTGATGGCGTAGGGCACCATCTCGTACACCGCCAGCGCCAGGAACGGCAGCAACAGCAGCAGCAGGCCGAACAGCTCGATCCAGGCCTGGGTTTTCAACGACCAGCGCTCATGCAGGACATCGACCCGCACATGATCGTCCACCACCAGGGTGTAGGACAGCCCCAGCAGCCAACCGGCGCCGGCCACATGCCACTGCAGTTCTTCCAGCAAGACCGAACCCTGGCCAAACACATACCGGCCCACCACCGCCCAGATGATGATCCCGGTAACCACCAGCCAGAACCAGGCGGCCCCCTTGCCGATCCGCAGCAGGCCGGCATCGAGCCACTGGCTGATCCGGGTGGTGGGCAACTCGGTATGGTGATGAAGGAATTCGTCGGCGTCGGGAATGGACGCGCGCGGACTCCCGGAGGAGCCGTGATCAGACACCGTCATGGCTGAATACCTCGTTCAGAAAGCGTCGGAGCGAAACGACGATGGCCCCGAAGGGCCATCAAGGTGGATGCCGGCACCGGAGGGCGGCGCCGGCATCCCGGTCGGTGATTTACAGGTCGGCCGGCAGATAGGCCCGCTCATCCCAGACCTTGTAGGTCTCCATGAACGCCTGCTGACTTTCGTAGACGCGCTTGAAGTCCGCATCCTTGCCGGCTTCCTCTTCCAGCACCTGCTCGGTAACGGCCTTCAGTTTTTCCAGAACCTCGCGGGGGATCTGGTCGGCGTGGACACCCTTGTCCTGGAAGCCGGCCAGAACCGCGCCGTTCTTGTATTCACCCTCAGCCAGGCCACGGGTGGTGGCCGCGGTGCAGGAGGCCTCGACCAGCGCCTTCTGGGCCTTGCTGGCCTTATTCCATTCATCCTGATTGATCAGCATGTACTGGGCGGTGAACTGCTGATGCCAGCCCGGGAACAGGTTGTACTTGACCACCTGATCGAACCCGAGAATCTGGTCAATGGCCGGCATTGAGAACTCGGTGGCATCGATGGTGCCCTTTTCCAGCGCCTGATACAGCTCGCCACCCGGCATCATGGTCACGGACGCCCCCAGCTTCTCCAGCACCTTGCCGCCCAGGCCGGCGAAGCGGATCTTCATGCCCTTGTAGTCATCCAGGCTCTCGATCTTGTTGGCGTACCAGCCGGCGGTTTCCGGCCCGATGATGCCACACAGCTGCGCGTGCACCTTGAAGCCCTTATTGGCATAGACTTCCTGCAGCAGCTCATGGCCGCCGCCGTAGTAGTACCAGCCGATGTAGGCCCAGGGCTTCATACCGAACGGAACCGCGGCGAACAGCGGCACGGCCGGCACTTTGCCCTGATCGTAACCGATCCAGGTGTAGCCGGCGGACACCTTGCCGTCGGACACCGATTGCAGGATATCGAACGGCGGCACCAGCTTGCCCGGCTCGTAAACACGGACCTGGATGCTGCCACTGGAGGCGGTGGTGAGGTTGTCGGCGACCCAGGCGGCGGGAGAGCCGAGGCCGGGCAGGTTGGTGGCGAAAGCAACGGGCATTTTCCAACGCAGATCGTCGGCGAACGCCGTTCCAGCGGTCAGGGCAAGGGCACCGGCAATGCCGGCGAGGGCCTTGGACAATTTCATCGATGAGTCTCCTAGCATTGTTCTTATGTGGATCGCCATCCCAGAACGGATGTATCCGAATTTGGCCAGACAACGCAGGAAACAGGAGTGAGGGTCGGTGGGTCCAACAGGGGTACGTCAATCTTGTTTTCCGCGTTGTTCTGACGTCCTGCACCGGCAGCAAGGCAGGCATCGTGCCAATGCAACCTTCATCATTAAAATCAATAACTTATGATAAAAGCATGCAGGTTCGCCACGGAAAACCGTCCCGAATTCAGGACAGTTTTAGACTCAAGTCGTAGGCAGGTGTCCTGAAACTTGGACAATCGTCCGGAAATCAGGACAGTCGGGCGAGCTTCTCGTAGAGAACCGAACGGGAAATGCCCAGCAGACGCGCCGCCCGGGTGCGATTGCCCCGGGTCGCCAGCAGGGCTTCCTCGATGGCGTGGGCCTCCGCCTCGGCCAGGGTCTGGGCCAGCGGCCGTACCGGTCGCGGTGGCTGGGTGGCGACCGGGCGCGAGCCTTGGCGCGGCAGGACCTTGAAGATGGCGTCCGCGTCCAACACACCGCCGTCCTCGCTCATGGTCAGGGCCCGCTCCAGCACATTGCGCAGCTCGCGGACGTTGCCGGGCCAGTCGTAACTGCCAAGCGCAGCAACCCCGGTGTCGCTGATCTCGCCCCGCAGCCCGGAACCGACACAGATTTCCTCCAGCAGCGCCTCGCACAGTACTCCGAGATCGGCCAGCCGATCGCGCAGGGGCGGAATCGGAATTTCGAGCACGTTCAGGCGATAGTAAAGGTCGGAGCGGAAGCTGCCGTCGGCGATCATCGCCTCCAGGTTACGGCTGGTGGCGGCAATCACCCGTACGTCCACCGGCACCACCTTGTTGGAGCCGAGCGGCTCGATCTCGCCCTCCTGCAGGGCCCGCAGCAGCTTGGCCTGCAACGGCAGCGGCATATCGCCCACCTCGTCCAAGAACAGGGTGCCACCGTTGGCCAGCTGGAACTTGCCCTCCCGGGCTCGGCGGTCGGCGCCGGTGTAGGCGCCCGGCACCACGCCGAAGAACTCCGCCTCCAGCAGGTTGTCCGGCACCGCCGCCACGTTGACGCCGACGAACGGCTTGTCGGCGCGCCCGGACGCGGCATGGATGGCCTGGGCCAACACCTCCTTGCCCGTGCCGGTCTCGCCCAGCAGCAGCACCGGCATGTCGCGCCCCGCCGCCAGCCGCGCCCGCCGCTTCACCTCCAGCGCCGCCGGGCTGGCACCGACGAAGTCACCGAGGCTGTACCGGGTGCCCCGGGCCTTGCGCGCCAGCGCCTTGCGGGCAGCGGCCAGGTCCTGGTGCAGACGCCGGAATTTGCTGACCAACGGCGTCAGCGGTTGCAGGTCGTCGTACAGCACGAAGGCAACGGCACCGACGATATGCCCCTCGTCGTCGTAGAACGGCAGACGGGTCACCACCAGCTGCTGCCGGTTGTACTCCATGATGTCCAGCAGCAGCGGCTTGCCGGTCTGGACCACTTCCGGCATGCGGGTGTGGGGGATCACCGATTTCACCGGTCGTCCCAGGGCCTCGCCCGGGTCCCGGAGACCCAGCAGCTGCGAATAGCTCTGGTTGATCCAGGTGATGCGGGTGTCGCGGTCCACCGCGATGGCGCCGGCGCTGGCCTCCTCGAACATCGGAAACAGCGCCTCGACCAGGTCCCGTGTCAGGCCACGGCGATGGCGTTCTCCGAACAATTGTGTCATGCCCCTCTCCCCGACGCCGCGCCGGCGCCATTCACGATCCGGACATCCGGACATTTCGCCGGGAGTATAGGACCGACGACACGCCAGCGGCAAACCGGCCCGCCCGGCCCCGACTCAACCCAACCCCAGGAACGGGGCCAGGGAAAACGCCAGGATCCCGGCAATGGCCAGGCTGGCCGCCAGCACCGTCACGGGATGCCGGCGGCAGTGGCGCCAGAAGCCCGCCTCGCCCCGGGCCAGGCGCGCCTGATAGGCCTCGCGCTGGCGTTGCCGACGCTGCCGCTGGTAATCCTCCAGCAGCTGCCGGGCCCGGGTTGCCTCCCCGTCGTCATGGGTCCAGAAGCCGCCCATGCTGATACCCCAGCGGCTGGGCGGGGTTTCGTAGTAACGGATGCCATGGGCCTCGAACAGGGTCCGGATTTCGTCCGCTTCGTCGTCGGGCACATGGCGCAGGTTCATCAGGTGGTGGGGCATGGCATCGGCTGGCTGGTCACGGTCCGTGGGTTGCCATTATGCTAGCACCAAAGCCATCCGGACCGAATCCGAGACAGGACAGCGCATGACCCCACACCCCCTTCGCCTGCTGCTGGACTTCGATCAACGTGCGCAGCGGGACGGGGAACAGCCCCCGGACGTCCTGCACCGCCGGGACCGGCGCTTCGCGCTGGACTGCCAGCAACGGGGTGTCCAGCCCACGCTCGAACGCTGGCTGACGCATCAGGAACGGCTGTCCGGACCCGGTGCCGCCCCCGCCAGCCAGCGTCTCTTGCGGCGCTGGCGGGGCATCACCGCCGGCTTTGCCGGAGCCGGCGCGGTGCTGGGCATCGTCGCCATGGCGGGCCTGTTGTTCTATGACGGCAGCCAGCGCATCAACGTCACGGTGATCCTGGCCTTCGTGCTGCTGCAACTGGCCCTGGCTCTGGCCACCACCCTGCAGGCAGTGATCGGCTGGCAGCCCTGGCGCTGGCTGGGCCGGCGCCTGAGGTTGCCGGATGCGCCCCCGGTTCACGCCCGCCTGCGCCCGCTGTTCATGGCCCGTGCCGCCCAGGCTGGCGGCACCGCCTTCGCCCTGAGCGCTCTGGCCACCCTGCTGATCTTGGTGGTGGTGGAAGATCTGGCGTTTGGCTGGAGCTCCACCCTGACGCTGGCCAGTGACCGCTACCTGGCCCTGGTACGCGCCCTCGCCAGTCCCTGGGGCTGGCTCTGGCCGCAGGCGGTACCGACCCGGGAGCTGGTGGAAGGCACCCGATTCTTCCGGGCCGGGCCGGGACAGGAGGCAACGGATCCGGCGCTCTGGGGGCAGTGGTGGCCGTTCGTAACCCTGCTCTGGTGCACCTGGGTGTTGCTGCCCCGGCTGAGCCTGCTGGTGTTCAGCCACTGGCTGCTGCGCTGGCGTGCCAGCGGCCTGCTGGCCCGGCATCCGGCCCGACAGGCACTGCTCCGGCGCATGGCGAATCCAACCATCGACAGCGGCCACGACCAGGCCGGCGATGGCCTGCTGCCGGAGCCCCCCGCGGGCCGTTCCCCCGGGCCGGTGCCGGCAAGCGACCTGGCCATTGCCTGGGCCGGCGCGGCGGAACCCCGGTTGCCTTCGGCCTTGGCCCGGCTGGACGGACGCTACTACCGTGCCGGCGGCCGCGCCTCGCTGGCCGAGGACGACGCTGTCCTGGCCGAGGTCGGCACCCGACTGGACGTGGCCGCGCCGCCCCCCGTGCTGATCCTGACCCGGGGCTGGGAACCGCCCACCGGGGAGCTGCAGGACTTTCTGCTGGCGGCCCGGGCCCAGTGGCCGGGGTCGGCCCGGGTGGTCTTGGTGCCTCTGGCGGACCCGTCCGAGCCGGCACCCGGGCAGCGGTGGCTGGCCCCCTGGCAGCGCTTCGCCGAACGGCTGCCCACCGGTTTCGCCACGGTCGCGGTGGCGACCGGCGACACCGCCACAGTGCCGGAGTAGGTCCATGCCCTCTACACCTGCGTTCGCCGTGGTCGGCCACCCCAACAAGGGCAAGTCCAGCGTCGTCGCCACGCTGTCCCAGAACGACACCCTTGCCATTGCCCTGGAGCCGGGAACCACCCGCCGCCGCCAGTCCTATCCGATGTCGGTGGACGGGCGCCCTCTCTACACCCTGGTCGACACCCCCGGCTTCCAGCGGCCCCGTCGGGTGCTGCAGTGGCTGCAGGCCCACAGTCTGGACGCCGCCGACCGGCCGGATACGGTGCGGGCGTTCGTCCGCCAGCACCAGGACGACCCCCGCTTCGTGGACGAGTGCGAACTGCTGACCCCGATCCTCGAGGGGGCCGGCATCATTTATGTGGTGGACGGTTCCGTGCCCTACAGCGCCGAACACGAGGCGGAAATGACCATTCTGCGCTGGACCGGACGCCCAAGTCTGGCGCTGATCAACAGCATCGGCACCGGCGATCACCGCGAGGCCTGGCAGGCGGCGCTCGGCCAGTTCTTTCAGGTTGTACGCACGTTCGACGCGGTTCGCGCCCCATTCGAGCAACATTTAAGCCTGTTGCGAGCCTTTGGCCAGCTCGAGCCGGGCTGGGAGGTGCCCCTGGATCAAGCCACCCGGCTGCTGTCGGAGCAGCGGCGTCAACGCCGGCACCAAGCCGCCGTCTGGATTGCCGATACCCTGGCGGCCATGATGGCGCACCAGGTCCGGCAGCGGCTGACCCCGGGGCAGGCCGGGGACTCCGGACGGGCGGAACCGCTGCGCGACCGCTGGTTCCGGGATCAGCGCCGTCAGGAACAGACCCTGAGGACCCGGATCGAGCACCTGTACCGGCACCGCCGGTTGCAACGCCAGGAAGCGGAGCTGCACTGGCACCCGGATCCGGACCTGTTTGCCGAGGGCAATCTGCGCCACTGGGGGGTCAGCCGGGGCTATCTGGCCACCGTCGGCTTCGGCGCCGGCGCGGTCGGAGGCGCCGGCCTCGATGCCCTCACCCTGGGCTCCTCCCTGGGCGCGGCGGCGCTGGTGGGTGGGCTGATCGGCGCCGCCGGTAGCTATCTGGCCGGCGACCGGCTGCGGCTGCCGGTGCTGCAGCTGGGCCCGCTCAGGCAGGGGGTGCGCACCGCCCGCTTCGGGCCGGTGCAGGATCCCCAGTTCGGTTACGTGGTACTGGGTCGGGCGGTGGACCACTGGTGGCACGTGAGCCAGCGCAATCACGCCGGCCGGGATCTGCTGACGCTGGCGCCGGCGGACCAGCACTGGCTGACGGGGCTGGATCGCGCCAGTCGCCAGGCCATTCACCGGGCCTTCGAACGGGCCCGCCGGCAGCGGCCGCTGGAGCCCCGGCAGCACGCCGCCCTAGTGGCCGCGATCGAACAGGCCATGGCGGTTTACGAGGACTGGCGGTTGAACCGCACCTGATTCGCATGTTTATACTGCTGGGCTATTCCATCACACCATGAGGAATGCTTATGAAAATCGTACGAGTACAGGACATCATCGGTACCGAGCGCGAGGTCGAGGGCCCCGGCTGGACCAGCCGCCGCCTGCTGCTGAAAAAGGACGGCATGGGCTTCTCATTCCACGAGACCATCATCCCCGCCGGTTCCGAGAACACCTTCTGGTACAAGCACCACCTGGAGGCGGTGTACTGCGTGTCCGGCAACGGCTCCATCACCGATCTGGCCACCGGTGAGACTCACGAGATCACCGACGGCACCCTGTACGCCCTGGATAAACACGACAAGCACATCCTGCGCGGTGGCACCGAGGACATGCGCCTGATCTGTGCCTTCAACCCGCCGGTGACCGGCCGTGAAGTGCACGACGAAGACGGCGCCTACATGCCGGACCCGGACAACGACTGAGCCGGATCCAAACGCACGGGGCCGGCCCAAGGGCCGGCCCCGTGCCGACGTCCTCCGTCAGAGGTAATAGGCCGCCAGCGGAGGAAAACCGTTGAACTCGATGGCGCTGTAGGTGGTGGTGTAGGCCCCCGTCGACAGCCAGTACATGCGGTCGCCGATCGCCAGGTTCAGCGGCAGCGGGTACTTGTGGTGTTCGTACATGATGTCGGCGCTGTCACAGGTCGGCCCGGCAATCACGCAGTCCTCGCCCTCGCCGGATTTCTCCGTCCAGATCGGAAACTTGATGGCCTCGTCCAGAGTCTCGATCAGCCCGGAGAACTTGCCGACGTCGGTGAACACCCAGCGATGCAGCGCAGTGCGGGATTTGCGGGCGATCAGCACCACCTCGCTCACCAGCACGCCGGCGTTGGCGATCAGGGAGCGTCCCGGTTCGATGATGATCTCCGGCAGCGCGTCACCGAAATCCTCCCGCAGGAAGCGGGCGATCTCCTCGGCATACACCCCCAGCTCGTTGGTACGGGTCAGGTAGTTGGCGGGAAAACCACCACCCATGTTGATCATCCGCAACTCAATGCCGTCCTCTTCCTTCAGACGTTCGAAGATCACCTTCACCTTGTTCAGGGCCGCGTCCCAGGCACCGATCTCCCGCTGCTGGGAGCCGACGTGGAAAGAGACGCCGTAGGGCACCAGGCCCAGATCCCGGGCTAGGATCAGCAGATCCATGGCCATGTCGGTCTGGCAACCGAACTTGCGCGACAGCGGCCAGTCTGCGGTCAGCGTGCCCTCGGTGAGGATGCGCACGTACACCCTGGACCCAGGCGCGGCACGGGCGATGTTGCGCAGGTCCGCCTCGGAGTCCGTGGCGAACAGACGCACGCCCCGCTCGTAGAAGGTGCGGATGTCCTTCGCCTTCTTGATGGTGTTGCCGTAGCTGATCCGGTCACCGGTTACACCCAACGCCATCACCCGCTCCAGCTCGTAGACCGAGGCGATGTCGAAATTGGCCCCCTTGTCCCGCAGCAGGGTCAGGATCTGCGGTGCCGGATTCGCCTTCACCGCGTAATACACCTTGGCGTAGGGGAAACCTTCCACCAGTTCGTTGTACTGGCGGTCGATGGTGCCGGTGTCGACCACCAGAAACGGCGTTTCACGGCCATCGGCGAACGCCTTGATCCGCTGAAACGTGTCGTCGGCGTAGTAATCGGCAAGGTTGGCGTTGACGGCGTCGGTCATGGGTGCGGGTGCCTCCAGGGGCGAACAGGCATAAAAAAAGGTGCCACAGCCACGCTGCGACACCCGGTCGATGGCGCCATCATCGGGCCGCCGACCCGGCCGCGCCAGTGCGCACATCTACCCATGGGGATGGGCCACCGGCGTCGTCCCCGGTGGCACGAAAATTGGCGGCGGGTGCGCTCAGACCGCCACCGGCCAGAGCGGCGTCGGCCCGGTGGGTCCGTCCGGGTCCTGGGGCTCGGAGCGGCGCTTCAGATAGGCCAGGATCGCCTCCTGCAGCTGGCTGCCCTGGGCCAGCCCCTGGTTGCCAAACAGCCGGTTGAATTCCAGAACGTAGGGGTAACCGTCCACCAGGGCGATGTCGAAGCCGGCGTGATCGATCTCCAGCTCCCGGGCCAGGCGCAGCGCCAGATCGGTGGCCGCGGCCGGTACCGGCGCCTGGTCGATCTGGCCGCCCCGGGCGACGTTGTTGTAGAACCCCTGCTCGGCCTGGGTCCGCCAGTAGGCAGTGAGCACCTGATCGCCCACCACCACCACCCGCACGTCCCGGTCGATGGGCAGGTATTCCTGGGCGTACAACACGTCGGTACGCTCGCAGTAACGCTGCCAGTCCCGCCGGTCCTCGATCAGCCAGACCCCTTCCCCCATGCTGGCCTTGGGCAGCTTGGCCACGAACGGCAGGCTCAGGGTATCCCAGATCAGTTCCCGCTCCTGGGGCCCGTTGGCCTCGATCAGCGTCCAGGGCGTGTGCTCCGGCGCCACCGCCTGGAAGGCGCGCGTCATTTCCACCTTGTCGTGGCCGATGCGATAGCTGGCGACGCTTGGAAAGACCCGGCACTTGAGGCCATGCACCAGGGCATTGAGCTGCCAGTACTCCGGAAACAGCACCCAGTCCGCTTCCTGTAGCAGTGCCTTGTGACGCAGGAAATGCTCGGGCTTGAGCACCGTGGTGTTGGGAAACCCGAGCGTCCGAAACACATTGAAGGAAACAAAGTTCATGGAAGGTGAACCCCGCCAGCCAAAATTGGTCACATTTTATTCAGCTTTTGCGCCCTGGCAAGCCTGTCGCCTGCTAGGCTCAGGGGATGCCCACAATGGAGGCACAGACCATGGACGCCAACGCCGACGCCCTGCTCCGAAAGCTCCGGGACGACCACCAGTCCGGTGCCGCCCAGCTGGCCCTCTCGGCCCTGGACGGACTGGCGCAATGGCTGGACACCGGCCCGGTCCGGGCCGCCGACTGGCAGCGGATGGTGTCAGCGCTGGCCCGGGCCCGGCCCAGCATGGTGCCCCTGGGCAACGCCATGCAACGCTGCCGGGAGGGCCTGGCCGGGCCGGCCGACGCGGCGGACATCCGACCGTCCGCCCGGGCGGTGGTGGCCAGCGTGCGGGCCGACCTGGTCGAGGCCGGGGAGCGGGTGGCCCAACACGCGGCCTCCCAGGTGCCCGAGGGGGCACGGGTGCTGACCCACAGCCGCAGCTCCCAGGTGCTGGCACTGTTCCGCCTGCTGGTCAGGCGCGGCCAGCGCTGCTCGGTGATCTGCACCCAGGGCAGTCCCGGTAACGAGGGTTTTGTGCTGGCACGGGAACTGGACGCCCTGGGGCTGGAGGTCACCGTCGTCACCGACGCCCAGATGGGCCTGGTCATGGCGGACGCGGATCTGGTGTTGTCGGGCTGCGACACCTGGCTGGCTGACCGGCATTTCGTCAACAAGGCCGGCACCTATTTACTGGCCCTGGCGGCCCAGGACCAGGGCAAGCCCCTGTGGGTGCTGGCGGATCACTTCAAGGACAGCCCGGCCACCCGGGACACGGTGACGCTCGAAACCATGGCCGGCGCCGAGCTGGGCGCCCCCACCGGCACCCACATCCGGCCCCGCAATGTCTATTTCGAAACCATTCCGACGCGGCTGATCACCGGTCGGATCAGCGAGCGGGGCGTTTTTTCGTGCCCTGCTGAGGCTCGGCGCTGAAGGGATCCTCCGGCCACGGGTGCTTGGGATAGCGGCCGCGCATGTCCTTGCGCACCTCCGGGTAGACGTTGCGCCAGAAGCTGGCGAGGTCGGAGGTCACCGCCAGGGGGCGCTGGGCAGGGGACAGCAGGTGGATCACCACCGGAACCCGGCCGTCGGCCACCCGGGGGGTCTCGGTCCAGCCAAACAGGGCCTGCAGTTTGGCCGCCAGCACCGGCCCCTGATCGGCGGTATAGTCGAGGCGGATCCGCTGGCCGGTGGGGATGGTCAGAGCCGCGGGCGCCAGCGTGTCCAGGCGCTGTTGCTGGTGGTAGTCCAGCTCCGAGGTCAGGGCCTGGAGCAGGTTCAGTTTCGACAGTTCGGACCAGCGGCTGATCCCGACCAGGAACGGAGCCAGCCACTGGTCCAGCCGGGCCAACAGGGCGGCATCGTCGGTGGCCGGCCATTCACCCGGAAAACAACGGGCCAGCAGCGCCACCCGGGCCCGCCACTGGCGGGCCTCCGGGCTCCAGGGCAAGCTGTCCAGGCCCTTGCGGCGGACCGCAGCCAGCAACCCCTGTCGCAGCAACCCGGGGTCCACCGACGCCAGCGGCCGCTCCGCCAGCACCAGCTCGCCCAGCCGCCGTACCCGTCGGGCCACCACCGAGCCCCGGGACTCGTCCCAGTCTGCCTCGTCCCGCTCGACGATGTGTCCGGCCAGGTCCTGCTCCAGGACCGCCCGGTCCACCGGTGCCGCCAGGTAGATGGCGGCCTCCCGGGCCTGGCCGTCCAGGTCCGCCGCCACCAGCCAATCGTGCCGGGCCAGGGGATCGTCCTCCCGCAGCGCGGCACCACGGCCGTTGCTCAGTTGGTAGCGCGGCGCCGGCCCGGGGCGACGCCGGGCGATGCGGTCCGGATAGGCCAGGGCCAGCAGTCGGCCAACCTCGGCCTCGCCGGGCAGCTCGCCCTGGCCGGCCTCCGGCGACAGCCGCCGGGCCGCCTGGCGCACGGCCTTAAGCCGGGCCGGGTCCACGCCCACCGGGGCCTGCTCGCCACGCAATACCCGCAGGCGTTCGTGCAGATCGGCGCCCCGGCCCGGGCCCAGCAGGTCCCGCTCCTCGAGCAGGGCCGCCAGCTCCGCCGCCGGCCCGGCCAGTCCCAGCGCCCGGCCCCGGAGTACCATGTGCGCCAGCCGTGGGTGCGTGCCCAGCTGTCGGGCGGCCTTGCCGTGGTCGGTAATGGCCCCATCGCCGTCAAGCAGGTCCAGCCACTGCAACAGAGCCACCGCCTGCTGCCAGTGGGCCAGGGGCGGGGCATCGACCCAGGCCACCTGATCCGGCTGGCGCGCGCCCCACTGAGCCAGCTCCAGCACCAGCGGCGCCAGATCCGCCACCTGGATTTCCGGCGGCGTGAACTCGGCCAGGCCGAACTGCTCGGACTCGCTCCACAGGCGGTAGCAGACCCCGGGCTCCAGGCGCCCGGCCCGGCCCTTACGCTGTTCGGCGGAGGCCCGGGACACCCGGCCAGTAACCAGCCGGGTCATACCGCTGTTGGGGTCGAACACGGCACGGCGTTGCAGGCCGGCGT
Organism: Marinobacter lutaoensis; assembly: GCF_001981305.1. Classification (GTDB taxonomy): domain Bacteria; phylum Pseudomonadota; class Gammaproteobacteria; order Pseudomonadales; family Oleiphilaceae; genus Marinobacter; species Marinobacter lutaoensis. The sequence goes on from NZ_MSCW01000004.1 coordinate 172,470, forward strand.
CAATCACCACCCGTACGCCGTCGATGGTCAGGCTGGTCTCGGCAATGGCGGTGGCCAGCACCACCTTGCGCTGGCCCTCGGGTGCCGGCGCGATGGCTTGGTCCTGCACCTCCGCCTGCAGGTTGCCATACAACGGAGCCAGCCGCACCGACGGCGGCAGCTGTCCGGTCAGCGCCCGGACAACGCGGCGGATCTCACCGGCACCGGGCAGAAACACCAGCAGGGAGCCGCTCTGGCTCTGCAGCGCTTCCCGGACGGTGGCAACCACATGGTCGGTCAAGTCACGGTGGCGCGGCAGGGGCCGGTACTCGACGGTCACCGGGTAAGCCCGGCCGGCGCTGGTCAGCACCGGCACGTCGCCCAGAACGCGGGCAATGGGGCCGGTGTCGAGGGTGGCGGACATCACCAGCAGGCGCAGGTCGGGGCGCAGCGCCTGCTGGGATTCCCGCACCAGGGCCAGGCCGAGGTCCGCCTGCAGGGAGCGCTCGTGGAACTCGTCAAACAGTACGGCGGCGTAGTCCTCGAGCATGGGATCGTCCTGGATCAGGCGGGAAAGGATGCCCTCGGTCACCACCTCGATCTGGGTCGCGGCGGAGACCCGGGTGTCCAGCCGGGTGCGGTAGCCCACGGTCTGGCCGGGCGCCTCACCCCGCTGAGCCGCCATGAACCGGGCCGCGGAGCGGGCCGCCAGCCGACGCGGCTCCAGCATCAGGATTTTTCGACCCTGGCGCCAGGGCGCGTCCAGCAGCGCCAGGGGCACCCGGGTGGTCTTGCCGGCACCGGGCGGTGCCTGCAGCAGGGCAGTGCTGGCATGTTCCAGAGTCCGGAGCAGTTCCGGCAGGATGGCATCGATGGGCAGCATGGGGATCCGTCTATTCAGGCAACCGGTTGTCGGGGGACCCAAAACGCAAAGGCCAGCCCGAAGGCCAGGGCGGCCACGCCGATTCCAAACGCGGCCGCCAGTGTACCACCGGCCTCCAGCCACTGCTTGGTGAGCCAGGGGCCGGCCATCTGGGTGAAGCCGTACAGCGCCACCATCGCCGCCGACAGCCGGGGACCCTGGTGGGGGTGCAGGGCGCGGCCAATGCGCTGGGTCAGCAGCACGGTACCGAGGAAGGTACCGCCCACCAGCACCGCACACAGGACCAGCCCCGGCGGCCCGGACCAGAGTACCGCCGCCAGCACGCCCAGCAGCTGGACCAGGAAGTTCAGGCGCAGCGCCGGCAAGTCACCAAGCCCGGCCCCCAGCCGGTTCCAGAGCCAGGGCGCGGGCAGCGTGCACAGGGCCACGATCAGCCAGGTGCCGTCCAGCAGCCAGTGGCCCGCCGGCAGGGTCTGGCGGGCCAGCAGCGGCAAAAACGTCATTGGCAGGATGTAGCCCAGGCCGGCGCCGGCGTAGGACAGGAACAGCGGCACGCTGGCCCGGTCCAACAGCGGCGTGGTGACCGGGGTGCCGTCGCGACCGGCGGGGTGCGGCAGCTCCAGCCGGATCAACCGGGCCACGCCCCACCACGCCAGCGGCACCGACAGCAGCGCCGCCGGCCACCAGCGGGCCGCGCCCTGCAACCGGTCGGCGGAGCCGGCCACCAGGGCACTGGACAGCAGCAGTCCCAGGCCGACACCCAAGTACACCAGGCCGCTGCGGTGGGCCCGCCGGTGCAGCACCAGCCATTCCAGGATCAGCGCCGGCACCTGCACGAACACCACGCCGTTGGCGATACCGTTGAGCATGCGGATGGCGGAGATCAGCCCGAGGCGGTCGGTCTGGGTCATCAACAGGGTGGTCAGCACATGCACCCCCAGCGCCAGGGGCAGCAACCGGCGGATCTGGTCCACCCGGTGCCAGCGGATGGCGAACATCGCCCCCACCAGATAACCCAGGTAGTTCCAGGTAGCCACGGCGGCGCCGCCGGCGGCGGTCAGCTGGCCATCCGCCACCAGGTAGGGCAGCAATGGGGTGTAGATGAACCGCCCCAGACCATGCACCACCAGCAACAGGATTGCGCCGGCGACCAGTACCGGGGCCATGGCCCCGGCGGAGGATGTGTCGCGAGAGGCCATGCGCTCAGGCGCCGTCCCGATCCTGACGGGCCTCGGCCCAGCGGTAGATGCGCCGGTACGCCTCGGCCAGCGCCTCGGGCCGGTGCGGCGGCTGGATCAGCGCCTGAACCTGGGCCTGGGGGTTGAGCAGGGCGAAGTGGCCGCTGTGGTCGACCAGCAGCTCGCCATCCACTTCCCGGTGCACGAACACCGCGCTCAGGCTCCGGGCCAGGGCCCGGGTGGTGTCCAGATCGCCGCTCAGGCCGTGGAAATGCTCACCGAAAAAGTGGGTGTACGCCTTCAGACGCTCGGGGGTGTCGTGCTCCGGATCCGCACTGATCAGCAGGTATTCCGGTTGCGGCAGGTCATCCGGCAGGCGTTGGTCCATCTGCCGCAGGTTGGCCATGGCGGCGGGGCAGATGTCCGGGCAGTTGGTGTAGCCGACAAAGGCAAAGGTCCAGTGGCCCTTGAGGTCTTCACGGGTCACCGGCTGGCCGTATTCGTTGGTCAGGGTGAATTCCGCCACCGGCCGGGCCTCGTCGTAAACGTAGACATTCAGCTCCGCCAGATCCGGCGCCGCCGGCGCGTCCCCGCCCACCAAGTACATTTGACGGGCGACCACCAGGCCAAAAATCAGCACCACCACCAACAGCAGGACGAACAGGGTAATCCGAACAGACCGATCCATGACAACTCCAGCGCTCGAACCCGGACGCGGGCCCGCGTCACCCCACGACCGGTCCGGGTTCAGAAGAACACAAAATGGTCCACTAGAAGTACCACAAACAGGCTCATCAGATAAGTGATGGAGTATTTGAAGGTATTCAGGGCCACGCGCCGGTCATCGCCCCGCAGCAGCCGGACGGCGTACAGGACAAAGCGCAGCCCCAGGGCCAGGGCGCCGGCCAGGTAGAGAACCCCGGACATACCTGTGACAAACGGTAGCAGGCTGACCGCCAGCAGCATCAGGGTGTACAGCAGGATGTGCAGTTCGGTGTAGCGATTGCCGTGGGTGACGGGCAGCATCGGAATGCCGGCCTTGGCGTATTCTTCCTTGCGGTGGATGGCCAGGGCCCAGAAGTGCGGCGGAGTCCAGGCAAAGATGATCAGCACCAGCAGCAGCGCGTGCCCTTCCACGTGGCCGGTGACAGCGGTCCAGCCCAGCAGCGGTGGCATCGCCCCGGCCAGCCCGCCGATGACGATGTTCTGGGGCGTGGCGCGTTTGAGAAACAGGGTATAGACACCGGCGTAACCCACCAGTGAGGCCAGGGTGAGCCAGGCGGTGAGGGGGTTGATCCAGAGCATCAGGATGGCCATGCCCAGACACGCCAGCACCGCCGCGAACAGCAGCGCGTCCACCGAGCCGATCCGGCCGGTGGCCACCGGCCGCTTGCGGGTGCGGGCCATCAGGGTATCGATGCGGTGGTCCACCACATGGTTGACCACGGCGGCGGCGCCGGCCAGCAGGGCAATGCCCAGGTTGCCGAGCAGCAGGGTGTCCCAGCCGGGCACACCGGGTGCCGCCAGCAGCATGCCGATGACCGAGGTCAGGATCATCAGCGCCACCACCCGGGGTTTGGTCAGCTCCAGGTAATCGCGCCAGGACAGTCGGGTGTCGGCCAGGCTCGCCTGTGCCGCCAGTGCCTTGATCGGTTCACTCATGCCGTTACCTCCCGTTGCATGGTGGCGCGCGCCGCTTCGACCGCGCGCGGCGAGCGCATCAGATGATGCCGCCAGACCAGGTGGATCACCGCCACCAGCAGCCCGGCCCCCATGGCGTTGTGCGCCACCGCGACCGCCAGCGGAATGTGCAGCAGAACATTGGCCATGCCCAGGCTGACCTGGGCCACCAGCGCGCCGGCGACCCAGAACAACGGCCACTCCAGACCCGTGTCGCTACGCCGGCGCCAGAGCCAGACCAGCAGTCCACCCAGGTAGAGCAGCACCAGCAGCGCGCCCAGCCGGTGACTGACGTGGATGGCGACCCGGCCGTCGGCGGTCAGCTGCCCCCCCAGATAGTTGGGGCCTACCTGCTGGGTCACGTCAAAGCCGTGGCGAAAATCCATGCCAGCGGGCCACCACTGCCCCTGGCAGGTGGGCAGGTCGGTACAGGCCACGGCGGCGTAGTTGGCGGCGGTCCAGGCACCCAGGGCAATCTGCAGGATGACCAGTAGCAGGGCGCCGTACAGCCAGGGACGAGCCGCGGCCAGCCGGGTGCCGGGGGCCGCCCCGGCCCCCTCCGGATCCCGGACCCGGCGCCAGAGCCGGAAACTCAACAGAGAGAGCAGGCTGAGGGTGGTGAAGCCACCGAGCAGATGCAGCGCCACCACCTGGGGCCAGAGTTTCAGGGTCACGGTCCACATGCCAAAGGCGGCCTGCAGTACGATGAAGCCGGCAATAAACAGCGGCAGCCGCACCGGCACCCCGGCCCGGCGGTGGCGCACGGCGTAGGCGGCCAGGCCAAACACCAGCAGCCCCAGGCTGCCGGCGGCGTAGCGGTGGATCATTTCGGGCCAGCCCTTGGCGACATCGACCGGGCTGTCCGGAAAGCGGGCGTTGGCAATGGCAATGTGGGCGTCGCTCTGGGGTACGGAGAGGAAGCCGTAACAGCCGGGCCAGTCGGGGCAGCCCAGGCCGGCGTGCACCAGCCGGGTCCAGGCGCCCAGCACGATCACCAGCACCGCCAGGGCGGCGGCCAGGGTGGCCCAGCGGGCCATACGGCGATGACAACGGTGGGTATCGGCCAGATTCATCGCGGACCTCACCCGAACCGGGACAGTTTGAGCAGGTGCTTGAGGTCTTCCAGCATGTCCTTGCCGGAGTGCTCGGGGCCGTACTGCATCATCACGTTACCCATTGGGTCGATCAGCAGCAGCCGCGGCGCCCGGCTCGGGTCGATGGCCTCGGGCCAGCGCCAGGCCGGCGTCGCGGCCGGCACCAGGCGTTCCATCAGCCGGTATTCCCGGTCCCAACGCTCAGACAAGGGCGCCGGCACCTGACCCAGGGCCGCAGCCCGGCCGACCCGGTTGGCGTTCTTGCCCAGGGCGATGTTGACCTGCCGGGCCAGATACAGCAGCTCCTGGCACGGCTCGCCGCAGTCGGTGGCCGCCACCAGCAGCAACCACTGGGGATCGGCGGCCCGGGGGCCAAAACGCTGCGCCAGGGGAGTTCCGGAGGCATCCTCGAGGCCGAGTGTCTGTACCGGGATCACCGGCTGCACCAGGGTCCCCCGGTTGGTGTGCCCGGTGGGATTGAGCCAGCCGGTATAGTACATGAGCGAGGCCAGCAGCATCGGCCCGAAGCCCACCAGGAACAGCAGCAGCGCGGTGCGCCGCCCTCGCCGGATCTGGGCCGGGCTGGGCCCGCCGCTGGCGTCGGGGGAATGGGGATCGGGCATCCGGTCAGCCATTGTCATTGTCATTATCGGCTCCTGTGGTTCGGTAACTCGCCACTACCGTCAATATAGTCAGTGCCAGGGCCAGCGCAAACCACTGCACGGCGTAACCGTAGTGGGTGCCCGGCGCCATCAGGTCGGGGGCCCAGTCCGCCCGGAACGCGCCCGGCTGGTCGTCGCCGTCGAGCCGGACCAGCAGCGGTGCCAGGCCCGGGACCTGCTGTTCCGCCTGGGCCCGGGGCAGGCGCTGAACCCGCCGTGGCCAACCGCTGGCCTCCGGGCCGGTGTCCGCCAGTACCGGCGGCTCGGGATAGTGAGCCAACCGCCCGGCCAGGGTGACGATGCCGGCCGGCGTCTGGACCTCGGGCAGCCGGTCCCGCCGGGCCGGAGCCGGCAACCAGCCCCGGTTCACCAGCACCGGGGGCCCTTCCAGGGGAAAGAAGGCGGTGATCACCTCGTAGCCCGGCCGGCCATCGCGGGTGCGGTTGTCCAGCAGCCAGCTCTGGTCGCCGTACAGGCCGGTGATTCGCACCGGCTGCCCCGGTTCCGGCTCGCTGGCCAGCAGCCCGGACCAGTCCAGGGTTTCGGCCTGGTGCTGCCAGCGATCCAGCAGGGCCTGCTTTTCCGCCGCCCGGTGCAGTTGCCAGATCCCCAGGGCAATCAGGACCGGCAGCAGCAGGCCGCTGAACAGCAGCAATCGCCAGTCCGCCCGCCCCCGCTGTTTCGTTGGCCGCGAATCCGTCATGCTCTGCTATAGTGAGGCGATCGGCGGCGCTGCCGCCGGTGCCCGCCATCCCGAATGTCAGGCCGAGGGGGCCCCGCCATGCTCAAGATCGTGATCGTCGTGCTGCTGCTTGCCGTGATCGCCAGCCTGTTCAGTGGCCTGTTCTTCCTGATCCGGGACCAGGGCCGGACGCGCCGGGTGGTGAATTCCCTGGCCGTCCGGGTCGCCCTGAGCATCCTGTTGCTGGCGGTGGTGCTGATTGCCCTCTGGCACGGCAGCCTGACCCTGAATCCGACGCCCTGAGCCTTCATTTCACAGGATGTAGACGAACACGAACAGGGCCAGCCAGACCACGTCCACGAAGTGCCAGTACCAGGCCGCCGCCTCGAAGCCGAAGTGGTTGTCCGCGGTGAAGTGCCCCTTGAACACCCGCACCAGCATGATGAACAGCATCAGGGTTCCCAGGGTGACATGGGCTCCGTGGAAGCCGGTGAGCATGAAAAAGGTACTGCCGTAGATGCCGGACTGCAGAGTCAGGTCCAGCTCCTGGTAGGCGTGCACATATTCCTCCGCCTGCAGCACCAGAAACGACAACCCGAGGACGATGGTGGCGCCCAGCCACACTTTCACCGTGTGCCGGTGGCCGGCCTTGAGGGCGTGGTGCGCCACCGTCACCGTGAACGAGGAGGACACCAACAACAGGGTGTTGATCAGGGGCAGCCCCCAGGGACCAATCACTTCCCGGGGCCCCGGATAGGCTTCCGGGTCCGGGTTCTGCACCAGCGGCCACGTGGCCTGGAAGCCCTCCCACAGCATCGCCGAGCTGCCCTTGTCGCCTTCCCCTCCCAGCCAAGGCACGGCGAACATCCGTACGTAGAACAGGGCCCCGAAGAAGGCGGCGAAGAACATCACCTCGGAGAAGATGAACCAGCTCATGCCCCAGCGGAAGGAGCGGTCCATCTGCGCGCTGTAGAGGCCGGCCCGGCTTTCCCGAATGACGCTGCCAAACCAGCCGAACAGCATGTAGGCCATGATCAGGGCGCCCACCATGAACATCACCCAGGCCCCGGTGGTGCTCTCGCCCCGGCCCCCGTTGACCAGAATGGAGGCCAGTCCGTACAGGGTGACCCCCAGGCCGATCGTGGCCACGATCGGCCATTTGCTTTGTTCCGGAACGTAGTACGTTTGGTTTTCCGCCATGACACTCTCCGACGGCCGAGCCGTTCTGCCTGTTGTTGTCATCACTCCCTGCCGGCTATTTCACCTCCGGCGGGGTGGAGAAGGTGTGGTAGGGCGCGGGCGAGGGCACCGTCCATTCCAGCCCCTCGGCACCCTCCCAGGGTTTGGCGGGCGCCGGCTCGCCGCCCCTCACGCAGCGCACCACAATGAGCAGGAACAGCAGCTGGGTGGCGCCGAACATGAACGCGCCGATGCTGGAGATCATGTTGAAATCGGCAAATTGCAGGGCGTAATCCGGAATCCGCCGGGGCATGCCGGCCAGCCCCAGGAAGTGCATCGGGAAGAAGGCGAGGTTCATGCCGATGAACGACAGCCAGAAGTGGGTCTTGGCCAGCGCTTCGTCGTACATGTGACCGGTCCACTTGGGCAGCCAGAAGTAGGCGGCGGCGAAGATGCCGAAAATGGCGCCGGGCACCAGCACGTAGTGGAAATGGGCCACCACGAAGTAGGTATCGTGGTACTGGAAATCCGAGGGCGCGATGGCCAGCATCAGCCCGGAAAAACCGCCGATGGTGAACAGGATGACGAAGGCCACGGCGAACAGCATCGGCGCTTCGAAACTGAGGGAACCCCGGAACATGGTGGCCACCCAGTTGAACACTTTCACCCCGGTGGGCACCGCGATCAACATGGTGGCGTACATGAAGAACAGCTGCCCGGCCAGCGGCACGCCCACCGTGAACATGTGGTGCGCCCAGACGATGAAGGACAGCAGGGCGATGGCGCCGACGGCATAGACCATGGAGGCGTAACCGAACAGCGGCTTGCGGGAAAACGCCGGAATGATGTGGGAGATGGCCCCGAACGCCGGCAGGATCATGATGTACACCTCAGGGTGCCCGAAGAACCAGAACACATGCTGAAACAGCACCGGGTCGCCACCGCCGGAGGCGTCGAAGAAACTGGTGCCGAAGTTGATGTCCATCAGCATCATGGTGACCACCCCGGCCAACACCGGCATCACCGCGATCAGCAGGAAGGCGGTGATCAGCCAGGTCCAGACGAACAGGGGCATTTTCATCAGCGTCATGCCCGGCGCCCGCAGGTTGAGGATGGTGGCGATGACGTTGATGGCCCCCATGATCGAGGAAATTCCCATGATGTGGATGGCGAAGATGAAGAAGGTGGTGCTGGGGGGGCCATAGGTGGTGGACAGGGGCGCGTAGAAGGTCCAGCCAAAGTTGGGCGCGCCGCCTTCCATGAACAGCGTGGACACCAGGATCAGGAAGGCGCACGGCAGCAGCCAGAAGCTCCAGTTGTTCATCCTGGGCAAGGCCATGTCCGGGGCCCCGATCATCAGCGGGATCATCCAGTTGGCCAGGCCGACGAACGCGGGCATGACGGCACCGAACACCATGATCAGGCCGTGCATGGTGGTCATCTGGTTGAAAAACTCCGGCTGCACGATCTGCAGGCCGGGCTGGAACAGTTCCGCCCGGATGACCATGGCCATACTGCCACCCAGCAGGAACATGGTGAAACTGAACACCAGGTACATGGTCCCGATGTCCTTGTGGTTGGTGGTCAGCAGCCACCGACTGATGCCCCTGGCCGGACCGTGATGATGTGCCTGGGCATGGGTATCTGCAACCGCGCTCATGAAAACCCCCCGTTACCGCCGTGATCGGCTGATGCTCGTTGTTATCTGGCGTCCGTTACTGCTGGTTCTTGAAGTCCAGGATCTGTTTCGGCGTGACCATGTCGCCGGTGCTGTTGCCCCAGGCGTTGCGCTCGTAGGTGATCACCGCCGCCAGGTCCACCTCGCTCAGCTGGCTGCCGAATGCCTGCATGGCGGTACCGGACTTGCCGTGGACCACGATGTCCATGTGCGCCGCCAGGTCGCCGGTGGCGATGGGGCTGCCCCGCAGCGCCGGGAAGGCCGGGGGTACACCGCGGCCGTCCGGCTGGTGGCAGGCCGCGCAGGTGGTCTGGTAGGTCTTCTCGCCCCGGGCCATCAGCTCCTCCAGGGTCCAGTCTTTCTGGGTCAGCTCACGCTCCTTCTCGGCGGCCGCTTTTTGCTCCGCCAGCCAGGTCTGGAACTCCGGCTCCGGCACCGCCCGCACCACCACCGGCATAAAGCCATGGTCCTTGCCGCACAGTTCGGTACACTGGCCGCGATACACTCCCGGTTCCTCGACCCGCACCCAAGCTTCGTTGATGAATCCGGGGATCGCATCTTTCTTGACCCCGAACTCGGGTACCCACCAGGAGTGGATCACGTCATTGGCGGTCAGCAGCAGGCGGACCTTTCGCCCCACCGGAATCACCAGGGGATTGTCCACCTCCAGCAGGTAGTGTTCGCCTTTCCGCTGGCGGTTGGCGATCTGGTCCCGGGGCGTGGCCAGGGTGGAGAAGTAGCCGAAATCCTGATCGACGTACTGGTACTGCCACTTCCACTGGTAACCGGTGACGCGGATGTCCAGCTCCGACTCGCTGGTGTCGTACATCTTCACCAGGGTGGCGGTGGCCGGAATCGCCATGGCGACGAGGATGACGAACGGAATGATGGTCCAGAGAATCTCGACCACGGTGTTCTCGTGGAAATTGGCGGGTTTGTGGCCCTGGGATTTGCGGTGCGCAAAGATGGACCAGAACATGACCCCGAACACCACCACGCCGATGGCGACGCAGATCCAGAGGATGGTCATGTGAAGGCTGAAGATCTCGTTACTGGTGCTGGTTACCCCGGGACGCATGTTCATGGTCCAGTCCGCCAAGGACACGGCCGGAACCGCCAGTCCGCCGAACAGGGCACCTGCCCGCTGAGCGTGCACGCGCATACTGTGTCTCCACAGAGTGTTATTCTTGTCGGATTTTGCGTGGTCCTTCCGCCCGGGTTCGCCCACCGTGGCCGCCGCCGGATCGGAATGGAAGCCTGCTTACGGATACCTCAGTTCCGAGTATAGACACAGATCAAGAAAAGGCTAAAAAATCGCCTAAAACCAAAAACGACTGACGCTGGACATCTAAAGAAGCAACGCTTATATGGCACACCGACTGCCCGCCACCGACCGCCGGCTCTGGGCCCTGGCCTGGCCACTGATGCTCACCAACCTCACCGTGCCCCTGCTGGGCCTGGTGGATACCGCCGTGCTCGGCCACCTGGAACGCCCGGAGTACCTGGGCGCGGTCGCGGTGGGCGCCAACGTGTTCAGCATCCTGTACTGGACCTTCGGATTCATGCGCATGGGCACCACCGGCCTGGCCGCGCAAGCCTGGGGCCAGCGGGATCCCTTCGCCCAGGTGGCGCTGCTGCTGCGCTCGGTGCTGCTGGCACTGGTCATCGGCCTGGTGCTGATCGCCGCACACTCGCCGCTGATCCGGGCCAGCCTGGCGCTGATGAATCCCAGCGCCGACGTTGCCGCCCTGGCGGCGGAATACGCCGCCATCCGCATCTGGAGTGCCCCCGCGGTGCTGTGCCAGTACACCCTCGTGGGCTGGCTGATCGGTACCCAGCACCCCCGGGGGCCGATGCTGATGCTGATCGCCGCCAACGGCCTGAACATCGTGCTGGACGTGCTGTTCGTCACCGGCCTGGGCTGGAACAGCCGGGGCGTCGCCCTGGCCACCGTGATCGCCGAGTACGGCGCGGCCCTGCTCGGCGTGGCCATCGTTCTGAAGCAGCTGCCTCCGGGCCCGTGGCTGAACCGGCGCCTGTTCGGGCAACCCGCCGACTACCTGCGCATCCTGCGGGTGAACCGGTACCTGCTGGTGCGTACCGTCGCACTGTTGCTGGTGCTGGCGTTCTTCACTGCCCAGGGCGCCCGCCAGGGTGACGTAACCCTGGCCGCCAACGCGGTGTTGCTGACTTTCCTGCTGGTCATTTCCAACGCGCTGGACGGCTTCGCCAATGCCGCCGAGGCGCTCATCGGCGAGGCCGTGGGCAAGGGCAGCCGGCGCCGCTTCCGCCGGGTCTTCCGCAGCGCCCTGCGCTGGTCGCTGTGGGGCGCATTGCTGCTGACTCTGGTCTTCGTGCTCGGCGGCCGCCAGCTGATCGCCCTGCTGACCGGCATCGAGGCGGTGCGGAGCACTGCCGGGCACTACCTGCCCTGGCTCTGGCTGCTGCCGTTCGCTGCAGTCTGGGGTTACCTGCTCGACGGCGTGTTCATCGGCGCCACCCGGACCCGGGACATGCAGAACACCATGCTGTTCTCCGCGCTCGGGGTGTTTCTGCCGGTGTGGTGGCTGACCACCGGCTGGGGCAACCACGGCCTCTGGTTCGCGCTGATCAGCCTGATGCTGGCGCGAGCCTTGAGCATGGGTCTGCTGTACTGGCGGCACACCCGGTCGGGGCGCTGGTTCCAGCCATCCTGAGCGCCCACGCGCAGCAAATGTCGGGCACAGCCGGCAACCCGACAAATGTCGACTACACTTGTCAGAAACGGCAGGCCCGCGGTGGTCGCAAGCCATGCTCTCCTGCCCGAACCGACCCACTGGGAACAAAGGAAGGCGCCTTGCGACCTCAATCCGTTCACACATCGGCATCTCCGGACATGACACCACAGGTCGTCCTCGAAATCATTGACCAGGCCCGGCGCCAGGAGGCCCGGTCCGGCACCTTTCTCCGCCAGTTGCGCGACAAGGTGCCGGAGTTGCCCCGCTCGGTGGTCATCGAGGGCTACCAGCCGGCCACCTGCCTGTTCCAGTTCACCCTTGAGTACATCGAGATGGCGCCCCGGCTGATCGAGTGCGTCGAAGCCTGCGCCCGGGAAGCGGGCACCCGGGAGCTGTTCGCGCCCTTCATCGACACCGCCATCCGCTACTTCACCCAACCCTCAGTGCTGCTGGTGCGCTACGACGGCCTGGACGGCCTGCTGATCCGCGCCTACCTGTGCCACCGGCTGATGGAGGAAATGTACGAGAACAACCGTTCCACCCGCGCCAGCGACCTGGTGGACCTGGAAGCCATCCGGGCCAACCTGCTGGCGCACCAGCTGATCGGCGAACCCTTCGCCAACGAGCTCGACGACGCGGTGGCCGTGACCGTCCTCCAGATCGCCGGCACCCCAGACTACTACGAACTGAATCTCACCCCCTTCGTGGAACAGGTGAACAACGCCGCCTGGGACTGGATGCGCCAGTACTGGGAAAACCTGCTGGTACGCAACCACATCCGCTTTTCACTGGGGGGCGTCTAGACCCAGACCGCGGCGGCGTCATTTCAGGGTTCATGCGGGACCGCCTAAAACGGTATCCTTGGTCCTCCGATCCCACACCTGACTCTGATCAAAGGAAGACTTTCCCATGCTGGACAACGCCGACCTGGGCAAACTGATTGTGCGCCTGACCCTCGGAGGATTGCTGCTGTTTCACGGTGTCGACAAGCTGCTCGACGGCACCGGTTTCATTGAACGGGAGCTGGCCAGCCACGGCCTACCGGCCTTTCTGGCCTACGGGGTATTCATCGGCGAGCTGATCGCGCCGCTGATGGTGATCCTCGGTTATCAAACCCGCATCGGCGCGCTGCTGATCGTCATCAACATGGTGGTGGCGATTGCCCTGGTCCATGCCCATCAGCTGATTGCCCTGGGCCGCAACGGTGGCCTGGTGCTGGAACTGCAGTACTTCTACCTGCTCAGTGCCCTGGCCCTGATTTTCCTCGGTCCGGGCAAGTACAAGCTGAAGAATTGACCCTGCCCGCCCGGCGGTTTTGACTCGGGCGATCATTTCCTGCACATTAGCGCGCTTTTCAGGGGGCCGGTTCCCACAAGGAGCCGGCCGGATCGCCATTCCTATCCGGAGTTTGCCATGAATGCCGTAGTCGCTGCGGTCCTGATCATGCTCGTGCTGAGCCTGTGCCGCATCCATGTCGTTGTCGCTCTCATCATCGGTGCCGTGTCCGGCGGCCTGCTGGCGGGCCTGTCGCTGGAAGACACCATCAACGCTTTCAACACCGGGCTCGGCGGCGGTGCCACGGTGGCGCTGTCCTACGCCACCCTGGGCGCCTTTGCCGTCGCCATCGGCAAGTCCGGCTTGGCGCACGCCCTGGCGGACAAGGCCCTGGCCTTGGTGGGCCGGCAGAACGATGGCCAGGCGGCCACCGGGATCCGGTATCTGATCATCGGCCTGCTGCTGGCAATCGCGGTGTCCTCGCAGAACGTGCTGCCGATTCACATCGCCTTCATCCCGCTGGTGGTACCGCCGCTGCTGTACGTGATGGCCAGGCTGAAGCTGGACCGCCGGCTGGTGGCCTGCGTGCTGGCGTTCGGCCTGATCACCCCCTACATGTTCCTGCCGATCGGCTTCGGCGGCATCTACCTGAAAGAAATCCTGCTGGCCAACGTCGCCGACAACGGCGTCGACGCCACCGACCTCAATGTCATGACCGCCATGGCGCTGCCGGCGCTGGGCATGCTGGTGGGCCTGCTGATCGCGGTGTTTTTCAGCTACCGGGGCGAGCGTGCCTACGATCTTGAGGTGATTGCCCGCACCGAGCGGGTGGACGTGCGCTACAGCCCGAAGACGCTGGTCATGGCGCTGATCGCCATTGCCGTGGCCTTCGTGGTGCAGCTGTGGCTGGATTCCATGATTCTGGGTGCGCTGGCCGGTTTCGTGCTGTTCAATCTGTCCGGCGTGGTGAAGTGGAAGGAAGCCGATGACCTGTTCACCGAAGGCATGAAGATGCTGGCCATGATCGGTTTCATCATGATCGCCGCCAACGGCTTCGCCGAGGTGATGCGCCAGACCGGGGAAATCGCGACGCTGGTGGAAAGCTCGGTGGCCGCCATCGGCGACAGCAAGGGCCTGGCGGCGTTGCTGATGCTGGCGGTTGGCCTGCTGATCACCATGGGGATCGGTTCGTCCTTCTCCACCATTCCGATCATCGCCGCCCTGTATGTTCCCCTGGCGCTGCAGCTGGGCTTCAGCCCGATGGCCATCGTCGCGCTGGTGGGCACGGCCGGTGCGCTGGGCGACGCCGGCTCACCGGCATCCGACTCCACCCTGGGTCCCACGGCCGGCCTGAACGCGGATGGCCAGCACAACCACATCTGGGACACCGTGGTGCCCACCTTCCTGCACTACAACCTGCCGTTGCTGGCCTTTGGCTGGCTGGCGGCTATGGTGCTCTGATTATTGCTCTTTGGAGCCTGCTCGCGGCCTTCATTCTATGATTGGGGGCTGCGAGGGCATGGGAGGCTTTTCTTCTGGAAAAAGAACTCGCTGCGCTCAGACACCTTTTCCCGGCAGAAAAGCCTCCCACACCCCCTGCCCCCTCGCAGCCCCCAAACCAGACGACCGTCAGTCCTCCTGCTTGGCCTTGAAAAACACCACCTGTTTCACCGTGTGGTCGTCGTCATTCTTACGCTTGTTCACCCGGGTTTCCAGCTCCGGGACCGGCGGCTCTTCCGACAGGGCATCGGTAAAACCGCAGGCCACGCACTCGCGCACTTGTCGTTCGTTGTCGTCCGTGAACATCACAATCTTGTCCATCTCGGCACAGCGGGGACACACCGCGCCGGCAATGAAACGTTTTGGGCTGGGCATGGGTCGATCACTCCAGAAAACACGGCGGCCACCCGTCGGGGGTGACCGCTCGGGATTGGTCAGGCGGCTTCGTCGATCATCCCGGACTGCCGCAGCAGGGCGTCCACTTTCGGCTCGCGGCCACGGAACGCCTTGAACAACGCCATCGGCTCCCGGGAGCCGCCTTTTTCCAGGATGTGCTCCAGGAAGGCACGACCGGTGGCCGGGTCGAAGATGCCGTGTTCCTCGAACAGGGAGAAGGCATCCGCCGCCAGCACCTCCGCCCACTTGTAGCTGTAGTAACCGGCGGCGTACCCTCCGGCGAAAATGTGGGAGAACGAATTCGGGAACCGGTTGAACTCGGGTGCCTGAACCACCGCGATCTCCTCCCGGACCTGGCGATGCACCGTCAGCGGATGGGTCGGCGCCTGCTCGGTGAATTCCGCGTGCAGGCGGAAGTCGAACAGCGCGAACTCCAGCTGGCGCACCATGGCCATGCCGGACTGGAAGTTCTTTGCCGCCAGCAGTTTTTCCAGCAAGGCCTCCGGCAGCGGCTCGCCGGTTTCGTGGTGGGCCGCAATCAGCGCCAGGGATTCGGGGTGCCAGCACCAGTTTTCCAGGAACTGGCTGGGCAGTTCAACCGCGTCCCAGGCCACGCCATTGATGCCGGACACATCCAGCACCTCCACCTGCGTCAGCATGTGATGCAGGCCATGGCCGAATTCGTGGAACAGGGTGGTGACCTCATCATGGGTCAGCAGCGACGGTTTGCCGTCCACCGGCGGCGTAAAGTTGCAGGTCAGGAACGCCACCGGCAGCTGCAGCCGGCCCCGGGCATCGCGCCAGCGCACCCGGCAGTCGGCCATCCAGGCACCGCCGCGTTTGCCCTGGCGGGCGTAGAGATCAAGATAGAACCAGGCCACCGGCTCGCCGTCGCGCCGGATGCAGTAGGCGTGGGCGTCGGGGTGCCAGGTTTCCACCTCCGGTCGTGCCTCGATCTGCACGCCGAACAGCTTTTCCGCCACCTTGAACAGGCCCGACACCACCCGGTCCACCGGGAACCAGGGACGCAGGGTCTCCGGGGAGATGTCGTAGCGTTGCTGCCGCAGCTTCTCGCTGTAGTAACCCACGTCCCAGGCCTGCAGGTCCTCGATACCGTACTGCTCCCGCGCGAATGCCCTGAGCTCGGCGAACTCCCGCTCCGCCACCGGCTTGGACTTGGCCGCCAGCTGGTTCAGGAAGGTCATGACCTCGTCGACGCTGCGGGCCATCTTGGTGGCCAGGGAGCGCTCGGCGTAGTTGTTGAACCCCAGCAGCCGGGCGAGGGCATGCCGACGCTTGAGGATCTCCGCCATCACCGGCGTGTTGTCCCAGCGGCCGGCATCCGGGCCCTGGTCGGACGCACGGGTGACGTAGGCCTCGTACACTTCCCGGCGCAGCTCGCGGTTGTCGCAATAGGTCATCACCGGGTAGAAGCTGGGGAAATCCAGGGTGATCACGAAGCCGTCCAGCTGCCGCTGACGCGCAGCCTGACGGGCGCCTTCCAGGGCCGTCTCCGGCAGTCCGGCCAGCACCTCCGGATCGGTGATGTGCTTGTACCAGTGCTGGGTGGCGTCGAGCACATTGTCGCTGAACTTGTTGCACAGCTCCGCCAGCTCCCGGGACAGGTCGGCGTAGCGCTTCTTCTGATCCTCCGGCAGGTCGACCCCGCCCAGGTGGAAGTCGCGCAGGGTGTTTTCCACCGCCTTGCGCTGAGCCTCGCTCAAATCGGCGAAGTCCGGCCGCGCCGCCAGTTTCTTGTAAGCGTTGCACAAGGCCGCGTTCTGGCTGACCTCGGTGCTGTATTCGGTGAGTTTTTCAAGGCAGCGTTTGTAAACCTGGCGCAGCTCGTCGTTGTTCATCACGCCATTGAGGTGCGAGATCACCGACCAGGCGTTGCTGAGACGGTTTTCCAGTGCCTCCATCGGCAGCGCCAGGGTTTCCCAGGTGGGGTCTTCCTGCTGTGCCAGCTGCTGTATCTTGACGCGGTTTTCGCTGAGAATCTGGTCAATGGCCGTTTCCATGTGCTCGGTCCGGACATGCTCGAACTTCGGCAACAGATCATCAGTCAGTAACGGATTATTCATAGCGCCTCTTCTCAGCCGTGATGGTCTTGGGTATGGTCGGGCGTACGCCATGTTAGCGGTACCCCCTGAAGTGACCGGATAAGGTTATATGTAATGACGAATGTACGCTCTCACAAGGGTAAAACACCACAATTCGGCGACCGCACCTGGGTTGATCCCAGCGCGGTGGTGATCGGCGACGTGCAGCTGGGCGCCGACTGTTCGGTATGGCCGATGACCGTGATCCGGGGCGACATGCACCGCATCCGCATCGGCGATCGCTGCAGCATCCAGGACGGTTCGGTGCTGCACATCACCCACGCCAGCGACTACAACCCCGGCGGTTACCCCCTGACCCTGGGCGACGATGTGACCGTCGGCCACAAGGCCTTGCTGCACGGCTGCACCATCGGCAGCCGGGTGCTGGTGGGCATGGGGGCCATCATCATGGACGGGGCGGTGGTGGAGGACGAGGTGATCGTCGGCGCCGGCTGCCTGGTGCCGCCGGGCAAGACCCTGGTGTCCGGCCACCTGTACGTGGGCTCGCCCTGCCGCCAGGCGCGGCCGCTGACCGACAAGGAGCGGACATTTTTCCGGTACACCGCCGCCAACTACGTCAAGCTCAAGGACGAGTACCTGGCCGGACAGGGCGACTGACGCCGATCAAAAATCCAGCAGCCGGCCTCTTGAAAAGCGAAGGCGCGCTCCTACATTGGCAATCAGCAGACGTTCACGGACCACCCTCCGGGCGGCGCCACCGGTTGGGAGTTGTTTCCGGGAACCCTGCGGAATCGTTTCGTCATGATTCGTTTTTCGCAGAAGGAGGTGAACCCCATGAACAACCTGACACGCTGGAATCCGCTCAACGAGATCGAAGACCTGATGAATCGCTACAACCGGATCTTCGGCCTGACCCACCCCGGCGAACGCGAAGGCAAGGACCTGTTCAGCCGGAGTGACTGGGCGCCGGCCGTGGACATCAAGGAAACCGGCGACGCCTTCCTGATCGAGGCGGAACTGCCGGGTCTGTCCAAGGACGACGTCAAGGTCACGGTGGATGACGGGGTCCTGGCCATCCAGGGCGAGCGCAAGCAGGAGACGGAAAGCTCCGACCACAAGGTGCACCGCATCGAGCGCTTCTACGGCCGCTTCATGCGTCGTTTCACCCTGCCGGACAACGTTGACGAGAACAGCGTCAAGGCCACCTTCAAGGACGGCCTGCTGACCCTGACCCTCAAGAAGGCCGAACCGAAGGAACCCAAGGCGATCGAAGTCCAGGTCGAGTAACCGGGGCCGTTTCACCCGCCCCCAGACTGACAGCGGAGCCCGGACTCAGTGTCCGGCCTCCGCTTTTCTTTTTGCCCCGGCGCGGATCAGAACCTGGGCGTATTCGCCGCTGCGGCGGTGCCCGGAGACCAGATCCAGCAGGGTGCGGCCCTGCTCGTCCTCCGCGTTCAGGTCGCGGCCCGCGGCCACGAAGAAGCCGATGAAGCGTTCGAAATCCTCCGCGCGCATGGCCCGGTAGGCCTTCAGCAGCACGTGATAATCGGCGTTGATGGCGGGATCGTAGGGCACGATGTCCAGGAACCCCCGGATACGCTCGTCACTCCATTCCTCGCCAATGACCTTGGGTTTATCGGGTCCACTCATGTCACTCTCTCCCGGTCGTCCGGCGGCGGGCCGGTGGCGGCCGCGCCATGTCCATTCAGGGCGCCCAGTATACGGACGCCTCCGGCGGCGGGTTAGATGAATTGCGAATGAGGATCTTCGGGGCGGGCATAAGGCCCCTGGCCCGGCGACTAGGGCAGGATCTCCACCGGCAGCTCGCCGGCATCCACGCAGCTCGGGTTGCGGATGGCGATTTCCACCCGGCGATTGCGCGCCCGGTGCTCCGGGGTGTCGTTGGGAACCAGGGGATTGGTCTCGGCGCGGCCGGCGGCGATCACCCGCTCGGCCGGAACCTGCCGGGTCATCACCAGTTCGTGCACCACCGACACCGCCCGCGCCGCCGACAGGTCCCAGTTGGAGCGGTAGCGGCTGCTGGCAATGGGGCGGTCGTCGGTGTGGCCGGACACCAGCACATCGCCGGTACAGTGGGCCAGCACCTTCACCACCCGCTCGATGATGGGAATCATTTCCGGCTTGATCTCCGCTTCACCGGAACGGAAGGTGGCATCCTCGGAAAAACGGATCACCACCTGCCGTTCGTCGTAGTTGACGCTCAGCGCGCCGGAAGCCACTTCCGGCTCCAGCGCCTGGATCAGCTGGCTGGCCAGGTCGATCACACCGGCGGGAACCTGGGTCGGCGCCTCGCCCTCGGTGCGTTCGTCGATGAACTGGGGCTCCAGCTCCAGGGAATCGGTGGGTTCGGGCAGGGAAACCGTGTCCGATTCGATCAGGGTCAGCGGCGAGCCGCCGACGCCGTCGGCCACCACGTTGCCGGAGCCGAAGGCCAGCGCCATGGAGTTGGCCATGGCCCGGTACTTCTCCACGTCCAGCTCGGAAAACGACAGCAGCAGGATGAAAAAGGTCAGCAGCAGGGTCGCCAGGTCGGCGAAAGTGACGATCCAGTCCGGCGTCGGGTTCTTCGACCGGGGCTTTTTCCGCTGGCGCCAGTCCACCGGATCACGCCTCCCGCTCGGGCATCAGACGCTTGCGTTGTTCCGGGGTCACGAACGATGACAGCAGCTCCGTCATCACCCGCGGGTTCTCGCCACGCATGATGCTGCGGATCGAGGTGGTGATCAGCACCTGGTTGCGCACCTCGTCCTCGCCCTTGAGCTGCAGCTTGTCCGCCAGCGGCAGGGCCATCAGCTGGGCGATGAAGGCGCCGTAGAGGGTGGTGAGCAGGGCAATGGCCATGGCCGGACCGATGGATGCGGGGTCGTCCAGGTTGTTGAGCATCTGCACCAGTCCCACCAGAGTGCCCAGCATACCGATCGCCGGAGCCGACTCGCCGATGCCCCGAAACACCCGCTCCGCCACCTCGTAGCGTTCCTGGGTCTGCTGGATTTCCTGGGCCAGCGCCTCCTCCACCAGCTCGGGCGGATGGCCATCGACGCACAGGTTGATGGCCTTGCGCAGGAACGGGTTGGCGGTGTCGTGGTTTTCCAGCCCGAGAATTCCCTCCTTGCGAACCACCTGGGCCAGGGTGCCGACTTCCCGGATCAGCTCGTCGGGGCGGTCCACGCGGTCGGTGAACGCGGCACTGAACGCCATCCGGAACGCACTCATGACCGAGGGCATCCGGAACTTGATCAGGGTGACGGCAAAGGTTCCGCCCAGGACGATGGCCAGCCCCGGCAGGTTCAGGAAGGTGAGGACGGAGGCGTTGGCCAGCATCGCCAGGACGACGATCAGCACCCCGGCCACCAACCCTACGAGCGTAAGAATATCCATGACGACCCCTTGTACGAGGATGCTTCCGGGCCCGGCCGGCCCGGGTTCACTCGGTACGCAACTGTTCGATGACCGGTGCCGTCTCCGGACGGACACCGCGCCAGACCCGGAAGGATTCCGCGGCCTGTTCCACCAGCATGCCCAGTCCGTCGTGGACCCGGGTTGCCCCCTGCGCCAGGGCCCACTGGTTGAAGGTGGTGGTCTGCAGAGAGTACATCATGTCATAGACCACGGTGTCCGCCCCGATCACATTTGCGGACAGCGGCGGCAGATCCCCCTGAAGACTGGCGCTGGTGCCATTGATGATCAGATCGAACGGCGCGGCCGGCGTCTCGAAACCACAGGCACCAAGCCGGGTGCTGTCGGCCTCCCGGGCGAACAGCCGGGCCAGTGCCTCGGCCTTGGCCAGGGTGCGGTTGGCAATCACCAGTTCCATCGGCCGCTCCGCCAGCAACGGCCCCAGCACGCCCCGCACCGCGCCGCCGGCACCCAGCACCAGCAGGCGCCGGCCGCCCAGCGCCACATCGAGGTTCACGGTCAGATCGCGCACCAAACCGACGCCATCGGTGTTGTCGGCCACCAGGGCGCCGTCCGGGTCCTGGAACAGGGTATTGGCCGCCCCCGCCAGCTCGGCGCGGGCAGTGCGACGTTCCGCCAGGCGCCAAGCCTCTTCCTTGAACGGCACGGTCACATTCAGACCCTTGCCGCCCCGGGCAAAGAACTGGCGCACGGTGTCGGCGAAGCCGTCCAGCGGCGCCTGGATCGCGGTGTACTCCACCGCCTGGCCGGTCTGCCGGGCAAACAGGCTGTGAATTCTGGGCGACTTGCTGTGGCTGATCGGGTGGCCGACCACCGCGTACAGGTCATGACTCATCACACACTCCCAGCCAGTCCCGACCGGTCAGGAAATGGTCGGTCAGGCGGGCTTCCTCGGTGCCGGGTTCCGGCACCCGGTTGTAATCCCACCGCACCAGGGGCGGCAGCGACATGAGAATGGATTCGGTCCGGCCGCCGGACTGCAGGCCAAACAGGGTGCCCCGGTCATACACCAGATTGAACTCGACATAGCGGCCCCGGCGGTAGAGCTGGAACTGCCGCTCCCGGTCGCCGTAGGCCATGTCCATCCGGCGCCGTACGATCGGCTCATACGCTTCAATATAGCTGTCGCCCACCGACCGCATCAGGGCAAAATCCCGCCCGAAGTCGCCGGTGTTGTGGTCATCGAAGAACAGCCCCCCGACGCCGCGCGGCTCCTGGCGGTGGCGCAGGTAGAAATACTCGTCGCACCAGGCCTTGAAGCGCGGGTAGACGGTCTCGCCAAAGGGGTCGCAGGCCGCCTTGGCGGTACGGTGCCAGGACACGCAGTCCTCCTCGAAGCCGTAGTAGGGCGTCAGGTCATAGCCACCCCCGAACCAGTACACCGGCTCGCCCTCCCTGGGGGTGGCGATGAAGAAGCGGACGTTGGCGTGGGAGGTCGGCACGTAGGGATTGCGAGGGTGAATCACCAAGGAGACCCCCATGGCCTGCCAGGGGGCACCGGCCAGGTGGGGCCGGTGGGCAGTGGCGGAGGCGGGCATGGCATCGCCCATGACGTGGGAAAAGTTCACCCCCCCCTTTTCGAAGACGCGCCCCTCCGAAATCACCCGGCTAATGCCGCCACCGCCTTCGGGGCGCGCCCAGGCGTCGCGGAGAAATCGGGCGTCGCCATCCAGGGCTTCCAGGCGCTGGCAGATGCGTGCCTGCAGGTCCAACAGGTAGGACTTGACGGCCCCGCTATCGGGTTGCTGTGACATGGCAAACTCCTATCGAAGCTGTTGACCGGTGACAATGTCGATGATGCGGCTGGGATTCCGGTTACCCCCCAAGCGGCCCGGCAGAATCAGATCCAGCTGATCGCCGAAGTAGCGGCGCACGTGCCAGGGCTGGCGCGCGGGCGGGCGGCCGGCCGGGTTGCAGGAGGTGGACACCAGTGGCATGCCAGCGGCCTCGCACAGGGCCCGCACGCCGGGGTGGGCGCTGACCCGCACCGCGATGGAGCGGTGCTGGCCGCGCACCCACGCCGGCACCTGTTCCCGGACATCGGGCAGCAGGCAGGTCACCGGGCCCGGCCAGTGGCGCGCAGCCTCGCGCTGCAGCTCCGGAGGCAGGGGATCGAGCAGGAAACGGATCTGGTCCACCGAGGCGGCCACCAGAATGACGCCCTTCTCGACCGGGCGCTGCTTCAGTTCCAGGATGCGTTCCACCGCCTGCCGGTCCCAGGGGTTGCAGCCCAGTCCCCAGACCGCCTCGGTGGGGTAGGCGATCACGCCACCGGTGTGGATCACCTGGCGGGCAAGGGACAAATGCCAATCACTGATGGGAGAGATCAGAGCCATGACTGTTTCATCGAATCAGAATGCGTGGAATCAGGGCACCGACTCAGGCCAGTCGCAGATAGCCACCGGGCGCGGAACCGGCCAGGCCCTGTAACTCCAGCAACAGCAGGGCCTGCATCAGTTGATCCGCCGGCAGGCCGGTGGCCAGGGCCAGTGCGTCGGTCGAAACCGGATCATACCCTAATGCCTCGAACACCGCGATTTCCCGTTGCTCCAGACCCGACAGGTCGGGCCGGTCCGGCGCCGGCGAGGGCTGCCGGGTCGACACCACCGGCGGCGACCACCACCCGGCCAGCTCCTCCAGCACATCGTCGACGGTTTCCACCAGGCGCGCGCCCTGCTTGATCAGCTGGTGGCAGCCGCGCGCCACCGGACTGTGAATCGAGCCGGGAATGGCAAACACTTCGCGTCCCTGCTCCAGCGCCAGTCGCGCGGTGATCAGCGAGCCGCTGCGCAAGCCCGCCTCGACCACCAGCACGCCCCGCGACAGGCCGCTGATGATGCGGTTGCGCTGGGGAAAGTGGCCGGCCCGGGCGGGGGTTCCAGGCGGATACTCGGAAACCAGTACGCCGCCGGCCACTACCCGGCGGCCCAGGGCCTCATGCTGACGCGGATAGCACCGGTCCAGTCCACAGCCGATCACCGCCACGGTCGGACAGCCGGCGTCCAGGGCACCGGCGTGAGCGGCGCCGTCGATGCCCAGAGCCAGTCCGCTGGTGACCAGCAGGCCCTGGCGGCTCAGTTCCGCCGCGAACTGGCGGGCATGCGCCAGCCCTGCCCGGGTCGCGTGGCGGCTGCCGACGATGCCGATCTGGTCCCGGGTCAGCAGGGCGGGATCGCCCCTGGCGTAAAGCACCAGGGGGGCGTCGGGAATGTGGCGCAACGCCTCCGGGTAGCGTTCGTCGGTCCAGGGCACCAGGGCGATGTCCTGGTGCCGGCAGGCCTCCAGGATGGCCGCGACCCGGCCCATCACCGGATGGCCGATGTCCATCCGGCGCCAAGCCTGTATACCGGCCAGGGTTTCGCGGGCCAGGCCGAGCTCCCGCAGCCGTTGCGGATCCACCTGCACCAGCCGGTCCAGGCGGTCGACCAGCGATCTGGCCGCCTCCCGGGCACGGACACCGAACCGGGGCAGTTCAGCCAGCAGCAGCCAGGGCGCGGCGGGGGCATCAAAGGGAGGGCAGGGGGGCGAGCCGGGGTCGGCTCCGGTCCACAGTTCGTGCACGGCAGTCTCGTCCTTGAGCAACGCGAGGCCGGGCATTCCCGCCCGGCCGAGTTCCATCCGAGGGCCGGGTATCCTCAGGGATTGGTGACCTTGTCGCCCACGGCCAGGGGGCGGGTCGCCTGTAGGATCAGGCCATAGCTCATTTTTTCATAGGTCTTGAATACCATCAGCAGGCCGGCACGCTCGGACGGCAGCTCGATGGTTTCTCCAGTCACCGGATCACGCACCAGGTTGCCGCTGCGCAGCACCGCCATGACGTTGCCCGGTTCGAGCCCGTCCCGGGCTCCGCGGTTGAGGGCCACCACGTTGAACTGACCGATCTGGCTGACCCCTCCGTCCACCGCGATCATCTTGCCCTCGACCTCCTGCTCCGGCGCACTGGGCACGAAACTTGTGGCGATCGGCCGGTCGACACTGGCCAGCAGACGGTCACCGATGCGGATTTCCTGGTTTGAGGCGGTCAGCTCCAGGGTCAGCACGTCGCCGTTCTCGGCGGTGACCCGGCCGGTGCCGATGCTGCGTGCCTCCAGGCCCAGAAATTCGCCGGTATCCGGGTCCCGGAACTCCTGGGTGCGACGGAAGATCCCGACCTTGTCCGCCGGTTTCTCACCCCGGGCGTAGATGCGGTCGCCGGCACCGGTGATGATGCGGCTGTCCTCGCCTTCCAGCACGTAGGGCGCGCCCTCGATCTCCTCCGGGGTCACGATGCGGGTGTCGGTGAGGAAACTGGCAATGGCATCGAGCGGAATGGCGGGAATCGGCGTGTCGATTGGTTCGGAGCGGACCTGGGGCGACAGTTTCACCACGTCGCTGCTGGCCACCTTGGTGATGCGGGGCTGACCATCAATGTAGACCAGGGCCAGGCGATCACCGGGATAGATCAGATGGGGGTTGGCCACCTGGGGGTTCACATGCCAGATTTCCGGCCAGTACCAGGGGTTGTTCAGGAAGCGCGCCGAGATGTCCCACAGGGTGTCCCCCTTGACGACAGTGTAACGCTCGGGATGGCCCGGCCGGAGCTCGGGTTGAGCCTGGGCCCAGGAAGTGAACAGCAGCATGGTGACTGCCAGAGCGTACAGCAGTTTCCTCATTGTCTAAGTCCTTGATCGCGTGCCTTGGGTCATTGCATTCGGTTGGGATGCAGCCGGATTCCTGCAGCTTATTACGATGTTATTCCTGTTACTATAGAAGAAGTCTCGGAAATTGTGATGTTATCTTTTGTTCTTCCAGTGGATTCTATTGACGCCGCTGAAAGATTTTCTCTATCAACTGGTCAGTTTGTACTCAATCGGCGAATTGAGGGATAATAGCGCCAATTTGCTCGGTCTGCCGCCGCATTTCAGCGATCGCATTCACACGGTTACATAAAAGAAAACAGCGACGCACCGGGCACCGTTTCAACAGGGCATATACGCAACGCTTATGATACTAGAGATCCTCGAATACCCGGACCCGCGCCTGCGCACCATCGCCCAACCGGTGGAGGCGGTGACGGACGACATCCGGAAGCTGATCGACGACATGTTCGAGACCATGTACGATGCCAAGGGCATCGGCTTGGCAGCCACCCAGGTCAACGTCCACAAGCAGATCATCGTCATGGACCTGTCCGAGGACAAAAGCGAGCCCCGGGTGTTCATCAACCCGGAAGTCGAGATTCTCGACGGCGAGCCGGAAGCCATGCAGGAAGGCTGCCTGTCCGTACCCGGTTTCTACGAGGACGTGGAGCGCATTGAGCACTGCCGGATCCGCGCCCTGGACCGGGACGGCCAGCCGTTCGAACTGGAAGCCCGAGGCCTGCTGGCGGTGTGCATCCAGCATGAGATGGACCACCTCAACGGCAAGCTTTTTGTCGACTACCTCAGCGCTCTCAAGCGCAACCGGATCAAGAAAAAGCTGGAAAAGCTGCACCGCAAGAGCGCCTGATCCGTCAGGGACGGGCCGAACCGAATGGAACCTGGACCGGGCAAAGGCCCGGTCTTTTCGTCTGCAAACCGGAACAGAGACGTTAACACTGTGCGAATCGTATTTGCCGGCACCCCCGATTTTGCCGCCACCGCCCTCCAGGCCCTGCTGGCCACGCACCATGAGCTGATTGCCGTCTACACCCAACCCGACCGGCCGGCCGGCCGGGGCCGCAAGCCGACCCCAAGCCCGGTGAAGCAGGTGGCGCTCGACGCCGGCCTGCCGGTGTTCCAGCCGGACACCCTGAAAACCGCCGATGCCCAGCAGACGCTGGCCGGCCTGGCCGCTGACGTCATGGTGGTGGCGGCCTACGGTCTGATCCTGCCCAAGGCGGTACTGGACCTGCCCCGTCACGGCTGCCTCAACATCCACGCCTCGCTGCTGCCCCGCTGGCGCGGCGCGGCGCCGATCCAGCGCGCCATCGCCGCCGGCGATACCGAGACCGGCATCACCATCATGCAGATGGACGAAGGCCTGGACACCGGCGCTATGCTGCTGAAGAAGGCCACCCCAATCCAGGCCGACGACACCGGCGGCCGCCTGCACGACCGGTTGGCCCGGCTCGGCGGCGAAGCCATCGTCGAGGCGCTGACCCGGCTGGAACAGGGGCGCCTGGCCGGCGAACCCCAGCGGCACGAGGAGGCTTGTTACGCCCACAAGCTGACCAAGGACGAAGGGCACATCGACTGGCACCAGCCGGCCGAGGTGATCGAGCGGCAGATCCGGGCATTCGACCCCTGGCCCGGCACCTACACCGAGCTGGACGGCCAGCGCCTCCGGCTGCACCAAGCCCACGTGGTGCCCGGCACCGGTACCCCCGGCACCGTCCTGCGCCGGGAGCGGGACGGCATCGACGTGGCCTGCGGCGAGGACGCCCTGCGCATCACCCGGCTGCAGCTGCCCGGCGCCCGGGCCCAGTCGGTCAACGACCTGATCAACGGCGGCAAGCCCCTGCTGCTGCCCGGCCAGGAGTTGCGCTGACATGAGCACCGACGCCCGGTCCCTGCGCGCACTGGCCGCCACCGTCCTGCTGGCGGTGGAGCAGGGCCAGTCCCTGTCCCAATGCCTGCCGCCGGCGCTGGCACGGCTGGCACCGGATACCCGACCCGCGCTGCAGGCCCTGTGTTACGGTGCCTGCCGCTGGTTCCACCGGCTCGACGACGAACTGCGCGGCCGGCTGCGCCGGCCCCTGCGCAAACACGACCGGATCATCCATCACCTGATGCTGCTGGCGTTGTTCCAACTGCGTTTCAGCGAGCAGGCCCGTTACGCCATCCTCAACGAATCGGTGGACGCCTGCCGGGAGCTGGGCAAGCCGCACCTGGCCGGCCTGGTCAACGGCGTGCTGCGGGCCGCCGAAAGGGAGGGCGCGCCGGCCCCCCGGGACGACGCGGCCCGCTTCAGCCACCCGGACTGGATGGTGGCCAAACTGCGCCACAACTGGCCCGGCCACTGGACCACCATCCTCGACGCCAACAACATCCAGGCCCCCATGACCCTGAGGGTCAATGCCCGCCGGTATCGCCGGGAGGACTACCTGGCCGAACTGGCGCGGGCCGGCATCGACGCCGAAGCCACCCGCTTCGCCACCATGGGCATCCAGCTGGTGCAACCGGTACCGGTGGAGCGGCTGCCCGGCTTTGCCGACGGCGCTGTCAGCGTCCAGGACGAAGCCGCCCAGTTATGCACCGGCCTGCTGGACCTGGCGCCGGGGCAACGGGTACTGGACGCCTGCGCCGCCCCCGGCGGCAAGACCTGCGCCATCCTCGAAGCCTGCCCGGCACTGGCCGACGTGGTGGCCATCGACGAGTCCGCCGAGCGGCTGCCCCGGATTGAGGACAACTTGGCGCGGCTGGACCTGGACGCCACCCTGATTCAGGCCGACGCCGCCGATCTGGAACGCTGGTGGGACGGGCGCCCCTTCGATCGCATCCTGCTGGACGTGCCCTGCAGCGCCACCGGCGTGATTCGCCGGCACCCGGACATCAAGCTGCTGCGCCGGGAATCGGACATCGTGCCCCTGGCCGGTATCCAGCTGGGCCTGCTGCAGGCCATGTGGTCCCTGCTGGCCCCGGGTGGACGCCTGGTGTACGCCACCTGTTCGGTGTTCCCGCAGGAAAACCACCGTATAATTCAGCGATTCCGCACCCAGTCTCCGGAGGCACGTCTGCTCGAGCCCGCCGTCGACTGGGGCCTGGATACCGGCGCCGGCCGGCAACTGCTGCCCAACCCGAACAGCCACGACGGCTTCTTCTACGCGGTACTGGAGAAACCCCGACCATGAAGATCCTGATTCTCGGCGCCGGCCAGGTCGGCGGCACCCTGGCCGAAAACCTGGCCAACGAAGCCAACGACATCACCGTGATTGACAGCGACGGAGCCCGGCTCCGGGAGCTTCAGGACCGCCTCGACATCCGTACCGTACAGGGCAAGGCCTCCTACCCCACCATCCTGCGCGCCGCCGGCGCGCCGGACGCGGACATGGTCATCGCCGTCACCAACAGCGACGAGACCAACATGGTGGCCTGCCAGGTCTCGAAGCTGCTGTACAAGACTCCGACCACCATCTGCCGGGTGCGCGCCAACGCCTATCTGGCCAAGCCGGAACTGTTCGCCAACAAGGACTCGGACAGCCCGGGCGGCTTCCCCATCGACGTACTGATCAGCCCCGAGCACTTGGTCACCAAGCACATCACCCGGCTGATCGAATACCCCGGCGCGCTGCAAGTACTGGAGTTTTCCAAGGGGCTGGCGCGGCTGGTGGCGATCCAGGCCACCAAGGGTGGCCCGCTGGTGGGCCACGAACTGTCCTACCTGCGCAACCACATGCCCCGCATCGATACCCGGGTCGCCGCCATCTTCCGCAAGGACCGCGCCATCATGCCCCAGGGCGATACCGTGATTGAGGACGGCGACGAGGTGTTCTTCATCGCCGCCACCGACCACATCCGCTCGGTCATGAGCGAGCTGCAACCGCTGGAGAAGCCTTACAAACGCATCTTCATCTGCGGCGGTGGCAACATCGGCCATCGACTGGCCAACACCCTGGAAAGTCGCTACCACGTCAAGCTGCTGGAACGGGACCACGACCGCTGCGTGACCCTGTCGGAAAACCTGCGCAAGACCGTGGTGCTGGAAGGGGATGCCGCCAACAAGGACATCCTGCTGGAGGAAAACATCGAGAACACCGACGTGTTCTGCGCGGTCACCAACGACGACGAAGCCAACATCATGGCCTCGCTGCTGGCCAAGCGCCTGGGCGCGCGCAAGGTGCTCACCCTGATCAACAACCCCGACTATGTGGACCTGATCCAGGGTGGCGAGATCGATGTCGCCATCTCACCCCAGCAGACCACCATCGGCAGCCTGCTCACCCACGTTCGCCGGGGCGACGTGGTCAATGTGTACTCACTGCGCCGGGGCGCCGCGGAGGCCATCGAAGCCATCGCCCACGGCGACCACCGCTCGTCGAAGGTGGTGGGGCGCCGGCTGGACGAGATCAACCTGCCGGAAGGCACCACCATCGGCGCCATCGTGCGCCACAACGAGGTGCTGATCGCCCACGACCACCTGCGGGTACAACCGGACGATCACGTCATCCTGTTCCTGGTGGACAAGTCCCGGGTCCGGGACGTGGAGAAGCTGTTCCAGGTGGGACTGACCTTCTTCTGACCGTGAAAACAACCACCTGGGCGGTGCTTAGAAATGCAGCGAAAGCGCGCGTATAATGCGCCTTCCTTTGGCGTGTCCCGGCGGGTGAACGGGACACCACACACAGACTGACTCAGCAGGCAAACGTCGTGACAGACAAGGCAACGAACACTCCCGCACCGGATATCAAGACCTTCCAGGGTCTGATCCTGGCTCTGCAGAACTTCTGGGCGCAGCACGGCTGCGTGGTCCTCCAGCCCCTGGACATGGAAGTGGGCGCCGGCACCTTCCACCCGGCCACCTTCCTGCGGGCCATCGGGCCGGAAACCTGGAACGCGGCCTATGTTCAGCCCAGCCGCCGTCCCACCGACGGCCGCTACGGGGAAAACCCCAACCGTCTGCAGCATTACTACCAGTTCCAGGTCGTGCTCAAGCCGTCCCCGGACAACATTCAGGAGCTCTACCTCGATTCCCTCCGGGCTCTGGGCCTGGACCCGCTGGTCCACGACATCCGCTTCGTCGAGGACAACTGGGAATCACCCACCCTGGGCGCCTGGGGTCTGGGCTGGGAAATCTGGCTCAACGGCATGGAAGTGACCCAGTTCACCTACTTCCAACAGGTGGGCGGCCTGGAATGCTATCCAGTCACCGGCGAACTGACCTACGGGCTGGAGCGTATCGCCATGTACCTGCAGGGCGTGGACAGCGTCTATGACTTGGTCTGGACCGACGGCCCGGACGGCGTGGTCACCTACGGCGACGTGTTCCACCAGAACGAGGTGGAGATGTCCGCCTACAACTTCGAGCAGGCCGACACCGACTTCCTGTTCCACTGCTTCGACGTGTATGAGCGGGAAAGTGCCCGCCTGATCGACGCCGGCCTGCCACTGCCGGCCTATGAGCAGGTACTGAAAGCCTCCCACACCTTCAACCTGCTGGACGCCCGGCACGCCATCTCCGTGACCGAGCGCCAGCGTTTTATCCTGCGGGTCCGCACCCTGGCCCGGTCGGTGGCCCAGGCCTACTTCGAAAGCCGGCGCAAGCTGGGCTTCCCGCTGGCGCCGGAGGCCCTGCGCGAGGAAGTCCTGGCCGCCACCGCGGCCGCCGAGGCCAAGGCCAACGGCAAGAAGGGCAAGAAACCGAACACGGCAGCGCAGGAACAGGGGAACGCATAACCATGGCAACACAGGATTTTCTGGTCGAACTGGGCACCGAGGAGCTGCCTCCGAAGGCCCTCAAACCACTGTCCGACGCCTTCACCCAGGGCATCGCCCAGGGTCTGAAGGACGCCGGCCTGGACTTTGGTCGGGTTGAGGCCTTCGCCGCCCCCCGCCGGCTGGCGGTGCGGGTCCGCGACCTGGCCGACGCCCAGCCGGACAAGCCGGTGGAAAAACGTGGCCCGGCGGTCAAGGCCGCGTTCGACGACGCCGGTAACCCGACCCGCGCCCTGACCGGCTTCGCCAACTCCCTGGGTGTGACCCCGGACCAGCTGGACACCCTGGAAACCGATAAGGGGGCCTGGCTGGTCTACCGTACCGTCGAGCAGGGCAAGGCCACGGTCGACCTGCTGCCGCAGCTGGTGGAGCAGGCGCTGGCGGCGCTGCCCATTCCCAAGCGCATGCGCTGGGGCGCCTACCGTACCGAGTTCGTGCGCCCGGTGCACTGGGTGGTGCTGCTGTACGGTAACCAAGTCATCAACACCCCGATCATGGGCCTGACCCCCGGCAACAAGACCCGGGGCCATCGTTTCCACTGCCCGGAACCGCTGATCGTGCCGACCCCGAACGACTACGAGGTGGTGCTCAAGCAGGAAGGCCATGTGCTGGCCGATTTCGCCGAGCGCCGCGAGCAGATCCGCGCCGGTGTGGAAGCCCTGGCGGAGCGGGAAACCGGCGGTCGCGCGGTGATCGACGAGGACCTGCTGGACGAGGTTACCGCCCTGAACGAGTGGCCGGTGCCGCTGATGGGCCGGTTCGAGGAACGCTTCCTGGCGGTGCCGCCGGAGGCTCTGATCTCCTCCATGAAGGAGCACCAGAAATACTTCCACGTGGTGGACCGGGACGGGCGCATGCTGCCGCTGTTCATCACCGTCGCCAACATCGAGAGCAAGGACCCGGCCCAGGTCATCGCCGGCAACGAGAAAGTGATTCGCCCGCGTCTGTCCGACGCCGCGTTCTTCTACGAAACCGACCGCAAGACCCGGCTGGAAGACCGCGTCGACGCGCTCAAGCCGATCGTGTTCCAGGAGAAACTGGGCAGCCTGTACGACAAGTCCATGCGGGTGGCGGCGCTGGCCCGCCGGATCGCCGAGGCCATCGGCAGCGACCCGGCCCTGGCCGAACGGGCGGCGCGCCTGGCCAAGACCGATCTGGTCACCGAGATGGTGCTGGAGTTCACCGAGCTGCAGGGCATCATGGGCCAGTACTACGCACGCCACGACGGCGAACCGGAAGAGGTGGCCCAGGCGCTGAACGAGCAGTACATGCCGCGCTTCGCCGGTGACGACCTGCCCACCACCCCGACCGGCTGCGCCGTGGCCATTGCCGACCGGATCGACTCGCTGGTGGGCCTGTTCGGCATCAACCAGCCGCCTTCCGGCACCCGCGACCCGTTCGCGCTGCGCCGGGCCGCCCTGGGTGTGCTGCGCATCATCATCGAGCGGCAGCTGCCGCTGGATCTGCAGACCCTGTGCGAATGGGCCGAGCAGAACTTCACCGTGCTCACCGAAACCCGGGTGGCGGACACCGTGGTGGACTACATGCTGGAGCGTTTCCGCGCCCACTACGAGGAACAGGGCATCGGCGCCGAGGTGTACCTGGCGGTGCATGCCCGCCGGCCGACCCGGCCGCTGGACTTCGATCGCCGGGTGAAGGCGGTCGAGGCCTTCCGCCAGCTGCCGGAGGCCCAGGCCCTGGCCGCCGCCAACAAGCGGGTGTCCAACATCCTCACCAAGCAGGGCGGTGACGACGTTCCCGAAAGCGTCGACACCGGCCGCCTGCAGGACGCCGCCGAGAAGGCCCTCGCCGCCAAGGTGGACGAACTCTCGGCCCAGGTGGGCCCACTGTTCGACCAGGGTGACTACGCCAGCGCCCTGACCGCCCTGGCCGGCCTGAGGGCGCCGGTGGACACCTTCTTCGACCAGGTCATGGTGATGGCCGAGGACGACGCGGTGCGGCGCAACCGCCTGGCCCTGCTCAACCGTCTGCGCAACCTGTTCCTGCGGGTCGCGGACATTTCCCTGTTGCCCACCGGGGGCTGACCCCGGTGCCACGGCCGGTTGCGGAGACCTGAGTGAAAAAACCCCCTTCGGGGGGTAGCCAAAACCCAAGGAATCCGTATAATACCGGCCGTTGTTCGGCGTGTGGCGCAGCCTGGTAGCGCACTTCGTTCGGGACGAAGGGGTCGCAGGTTCGAATCCTGCCACGCCGACCATTTCCTTCCCGTATCACTCGTTTCCCCCGTTTCCGGCTGTTGCAGCCAAGTCCCCGTTCCCCACGCATGGCGTCGCCTCCGAAGCTCTTGACTCCGGACTGCGCATCCCGTGAACTGTCTCCAGAATGGGATCGACCAAACATCGATTGCGAGGGACGCTCATGAAACAGCTGGGTTGGCGCCTGCTGGCCGCCGTGTTCGTGGCCCTCGGCCTCGTCGGCGCGGTGCTGCCGGTGATGCCGACCACGGTGTTCCTGCTGCTGGGGGCCTGGGCCGCCGGTCACGGCTGGCCGGGGTTGCACGACTGGCTGCTCGGCCACCCGCGCTACGGCCCGGTGATCGTCCAGTGGCGCAGCCACGGCATCGTGCCGCGCCGCGCCAAGTGGTTGGCCACCGGGTCCATTCTGGTCAGCATTGTCATCCTTTGCGTCGGCACCGACGTGGCCTGGCTGAAGTGGAGCATTCCGCCGCTGCTTGGCCTGCTGCTGATCTGGCTGTGGCGACGCCCGGAAAAGCCCGCCTGACCGGTTAGACCGACAGGTGGCGCCGGAACAGCGCCAGGGCGGCACCGAAGAACACCGTGCCAATCGCCGCCAGCGCCAGCATCTGCGGCCACACCACCTCGAGGCCGGCCCCCCGGTAGAGGATGGCTTGGGCCATGCTGACGAAATGCGTGGTGGGTGCCGCCAGCATCAGGTCCTGCACCAGTTCCGGCATGCTCTCGCGCGGGGTGATGCCGCCGGACAACAGTTGCAGTGGCAGGATGGTGAGGATCAGCAGCAAACCGAACTGCGGCATGGTTCGGGCCACGGTGCCGATCAGGATGCCGATGGCGGTGGTGGAAAACAGGTGGATCAGGGCTCCGCTCAGGAACAGCAGCACGGAGCCGCGAATGGGCACCTGCAGGCCGTACCGGATCACCAGGGTCACCGACAGGGTGGCCGCCAGCATCACCACCAGGCCATTGGCCCACACCTTGGCGGCCATGATTTCAAACGGCCGCAGCGGCATCACCATCAGGTGTTCGATGGTGCCGTGCTCCCGCTCCCGGATCAGAGCCGCGCCGGACAGGATGATGCTGATCAGGGTGATCTCGGTAATCAACTCCATCACGCCCCCGAACCAGGTGCCATCCAGATTGGGATTGAAGCTGACCCGGGTCACCAGGTTGATCGGCAGAGTCGAGGCCGAGCTGCCCGGCTCCAGGAACTCCGCCACCTCGGTGGTCACATAGCTCTGGATGTAGTTGGCGCCGATGAACGCCTGGGTCATGCGGGTGGCGTCGATGTTCAGCTGCAGGTCCGTGACCCGGCCTTCCCGGATGTCCCGTTCGAACCCATCGGGGATAACCAAGGCAAAGGTGTACAGACCCTTGTCCAGCAGCTCGTCCACCTGCTCGAAGCCGATCAGCGCCGGCGTCTGGAACCAGGGCGGCTGGAAGGCATTGATCAGACGGCCGGACAGCACCGTCTGGTCCTGGTCCACCACCGCGATCGGCGCGTTGTTCAATTCCAGGGAGCCGGCCGAGCCGGCGGCGTAGACCATCAGCGAGAAGGCCACCGCGACGAACACCAGCAGCACCTTGTCACGCCACAGACTGCGCAGTTCCTTGACCCCGAGGTGCCAGATGCTGGCGATGGCGTTTCGTTTGCGTGTCGTCATGGCTCACCGTCCCTGTTTACGCAGCAGCAGCACGGACATCAGGGTCAGCACCGGGATGAACGCCGCCAGGATCAGGAAGGCGGACTGCAGGTCGTGCAGATATAGGCCCTTGGTGAACACTCCCCGACTGATCTGCAAGAACCAGGTCGCCGGCCAGACCTGGCCGATCAGAGCCGAGGGCCCGTCCAGCGACGACACCGGCTCGGTCAGCCCGGAGAACTGCACGGTCGGCAGAATGGTGAGGATGGCGGTGGCCGCCAGCGCCGCGATCTGGGTCGAGGCGAACGCCGAGATCACCTGGCCCAGACCGGTGGTGGCGGTGACATAGAGCAGCGCACCCAGGGTCAGCGCCAGCACGCCGCCCTTGATGGGCACCTCGAACACCAGCAGCGCCAGCAGCACCAGGCTGCCGTAACTGACCATGCTGAAGCCGATGTAAGGCAACTGCTTGCCCAGCAGAAACTCCAGTCGCGTCACCGGGGTGACGTACAGGTTGGTGATGGAACCCAGCTCCTTCTCCCGGACAATCCCCAGGGCCATCAGAATGGCGGGGATAAAGATCAACAGGATCGGGATCACCGCCGGCACCATCGCGTCGATGCTGCGGAAATCCTGGTTGTAGCGGTAGCGGTCCTGCACCGACGCCAGACTCAGGGTGGGGACCACGCCGTAGGTCCGTAACGCCAGCGCCTGCAGGTAGTTCAGGTGCAATCCCTGGACATAGCCGAGCATGGTCTCGCCCCGGAACGGCATGGCGCCGTCGATCCAGACCGCCAGTTCGGTGTCCCGGCCCCGCTTCACGTTCTCGCCGAAACCGGGCGGTATCACGAACACCAGGCTGAGCTCCCCGGATTCCATGCGCGTCTCCAGCTCGGCCATGGTCTGTACCGGCGCCCGTTCGACAAAGTAGCGGGAGCCGGAAACCGCGGCGATGTAATCACGGCTTTGGGGGGTCTGATCCTGGTCCAGCACGGCGAACGGCAGGTTTTCCACATCCATGGTGATGCCGTAGCCGAGAATCAGCATCAGCAGGGCCGAGCCGACAAAGGCGAAGGCCATCCGGATTGGGTCGCGCAGCAGTTCCCGGGTCTCCCGGCGGCCATAGGCCCACAGGCGCCGCCAGCTGAAGCCCCGGCCGGGCCCGGAGGCGCTCTCGCCGGTCAGCAGGGCGGCCTCGCCGGCGCCCTCCGGCTCCCGGTCCACCGCTTCCAAGGTGTGCATAAAGGCGCCTTCCAGATGGTCCGCGCCGGCCTGTTCGATCAGCGCCGCGGGCGTATCACAGGTCAGCACCTCGCCGGCGTGCATCAGGGAAATGCGGTCGCAGCGCTCGCCCTCGTTCATGAAATGGGTGGAGATGAAAATGGTCACGCCGTCCTCCCGGGACAGGCGCATCAGCAGCTGCCAGAACCGGTTGCGGGCGGCGGGATCAACGCCGGAGGTGGGCTCGTCGAGAATCAGCAGTTCTGGCCGGTGCACCACCGCCACCGCCAGCGACAGCCGCTGGCGCACCCCCAGGGGCAGAGCCCCGGCGGGCCGGTCCATGACCGCCTTGAGGTCGAATTGCTCCGCCAGGGTCCGCACCCGGTCCGCCAGCTCCGCCTCCGGCAGGCGGAACAGGCGGGCGTGCAGTTCCAGGTTCTGGCGCACCGTCAGTTCGCCGTACAGGGAGAATGACTGGGACATGTAGCCCACCCGCTGCCGGGTGTTCAGATCCTTGGCGTCCAGGGGCGCGCCGAACAGCGACACCTCACCCTCAGTGGGGGTGAGCAGGCCGGTCAGCATTTTCATGGTGGTGGTCTTGCCACAGCCGTTGGAACCCAGAAAGCCGAAAATCTCGCCCTTGCGGATGGCGAAGCTGACATCCCGCACCGCGGTGAAGTTGCCGAAGCGCTGGGTCAGATGGTGTGCCTCGATGGCCGGCACCGCGTCTGCCGCCCAGGGCAGGGCGTCGGTGACGGCCGCCGAGGCGTCGGCGCCGCTGTCACGGCGTTCCGGCGGCAGCAGGGCGATGAAGGCATCGTCCAGGGTGTCGCTGCCGGTCCGTTCGCGTAACGCCTGGGGCGAGCCGGTGGCCAGAATCCGGCCCTCGTCCATGGCCACCAGCCAGTCGAACCGCTCCGCTTCCTCCATGTAGGCGGTGGCCACCACCACGCTCATGCCGGGCTGCTGAGCCCGGATGGTCGCGATCAGGTCCCAGAAGCGTTTGCGCGACAGGGGGTCGACACCGGTGGTGGGCTCATCCAGGATCAGCAGATCGGGGTTGTGGACCAGGGCACAGCACAGCCCCAGTTTCTGCTTCATGCCGCCGGACAGCTTGCCCGCCGGCCGGTCCCGGAATGCCAGCAGGCCCGTGGCCCGCAGCAGGCGTTCGATCTGCTGGCGCCGGCGCGGGCCGATGAGGCCGAACAGGTCGGCGAAGAACTCGATGTTCTCATCCACCGTCAGGCTGTGATAAAGGTTGCCGCCCAGCCCCTGGGGCATGTAGGCGATGCGGGGGGCCACCTGGCCGCGGTAGCGGCCATCCGCCATGTCGCCGCCGAGCACTGTCAGCGCCCCATGCTGCAGACGCCGGGCCCCGGCCAGCAGGCCCAGCAGGGTGGATTTGCCGACGCCGTCGGGACCGATCAGGCCCACCATGCAGCCGGCCGGCACCTCCAGTTGGATATCGACCAGGGCCTGACGATCGCCGTAGGCGTGCCGGACATCCTTGAGCCGGGCAACGATCTCAGGCATCCGGCAGGGCCACCTGCAGCGCTTCCGGCCACGGCTGGCGCTCATCCAGCCGCACGTAAGCCTCTCCCGGAACGCCGGTCTTCACCCGGTCCCGGTAGGCCCGCAGCAGTTCCGGATCGATGCGGATTCGCACCCGGAACATCAGTTTTTCCCGCTCCGTGCGCGTTTCCACCGATTTGGGTGTGAACTGCGCCTCGGCGGCGACGAAGCTCACCTCGGCGGGGACCACGTAGTCGGGCAGGGCGTCCAGAATGATCCGGGCCTCGGCCCCCACCCGGACCTTGCCCGCCTCGGCGGTGGGCAGGAAGATGGTCATGTAGACATCGCTGACGTCCAGCACGGTGGCCACCTTGCCGCCCGCCGCCAGCACCTCGCCCGGCTCCGCCAGCCGGTACAGCACGCGCCCGCCCACCGGGCTGACCAGGCGGCTGTCGTCGATGTTGGTCTGGATCTGTCGGATCGACGCCCGCGCCGCCTCGATGCCGGCATCGGCGGAGGCCACCTGCACCCGCGCCGCCTGCAGGGCGGCGGCGGCGGTTTCCGCCGCGGTGCGGGCTTGGTCCAGCTGCTCCCGGGACACATGGCCCTTGTCCATCAGCGACTCGAAGCGGGCCAGTTCCGCCCGCGCCAGCCGCCGTTCGCTTTCCCGCTGCACCACCACCGCCTCAGCCAAGCGCTTGCTCTCCTCGGCCTGGGCCAGGTTGGCCTGGGCCGCCGCCAAGCGCGCTTCCAGTTCATCGGTGTCCATCTGGGCGACGACGGTTCCGGCGTCGATCAGGTCACCCTCCCGGACGAAGAAGCTGTCCAGACGGCCGGCGATGCGGGTGGCGACGTCCACTTCCGTGGCCTCGATCCGGCCGTTGCCCACAGCGATGGTGTCGGGCAGTTCGCCGTTGCGGGAGACAATCACCCAGGCAGCCCCGGCGATGACCGCAACCAGGGCACAGGCGACAAGCAGTTTCACGGTCAGACGTGTGGCGGGCGACGACATATGGGAATCCCTAATCCTTTGTCCGGGAAAAGAAAAATCGTATGCGGAACACCTTAACCCGGATCGAACAGCCCGTGGGACTGATCCCGGTCAATGAATGCGCACATTTCATGGAAGCAGAGCCAATGCGTCATACCGATTGGTCTACCCTGGGAATACTAGTCTCAAAATCTTAAGAAAGCTAAACAATCGTCCCGCCAATGCGTCCTCGTTATTGGCAACCACGGCAAGGAGTCTCGGCATGATCCCGACCAACGAAACGGACCTTCCGGAGGAACACAAGGGGGATCTGGCCTCCCGTTTTCCCACCGCCTACACCATTCTGTTCGGCCTGATTGTCCTGATGGCGGCGCTGACCTGGGTGATTCCGGCGGGCCAGTACCAGCGGGAAACCAACGAAAGCGTCGGCCGCGAGGTGGCCATTCCCGGCACCTACCAGGAGACCGAAGCCAACCCCCAGGGGTTCACCGACATCCTGCTGGCGCCGGTGGCGGGCTTCTATGATCCGGACAGTTACTTGGCCAATGCCATCGACGTGGCCCTGTTCGTGCTCTTCCTGGGCGGCTTTCTGGGGGTCACCAACGCCACCGGCGCCATCGACACCGGCATCAAGACCGCCATGCGGCACATGGCCGGCCGGGAAATCTGGATGATTCCGATCCTGATGGCACTGTTCGCCGTCGGCGGCACCACCTACGGCATGGCGGAGGAGACCCTGGCGTTCTACGCCATCCTGATACCGGTGGTGATCTCCGCCGGCTACGACGCTGTCACCGGCGTCGCCATCATCCTGATCGGCGCGGGCATCGGCGTGCTGGGCTCCACCATCAACCCGTTCGCCACGGTCATCGCCTCCAACGCCGCCAGCATTCCCTTCACCGACGGTCTGGTGGCCCGCTTCGTGCTGCTGATCGGCGGCCTGGTGATCTGCGCCGCCTACGTGATGCGCTACGCCCGCCGGGTCAAGGCCGATCCGGAACGTTCGGTGGTGGCGCGGCAACGGGAGGCCCACCGCCGGATCTTCCTGCAGGGTCACGAAGCGGAGTTCGCGGACGCCCGCCTGAGCACCACCCAGAAGCTGGTGCTGGTGGTGTTCGGCCTGACTTTCGTGATCATGATCTGGGGCGTGTCGTCCCAGGGCTGGTGGATGGCGCGCATGAGCGCCCTGTTCCTGGGTGCCGCCATCGTCATTGGGCTGCTGGCCCGCCTGGGCGAGAAGGCACTGACCGGCCGCTTCGTCGACGGCGCCCGGGACCTGCTGGGCGTGGCGCTGGTGGTGGGTCTGGCCCGGGGCATCGTGGTGATCATGGAGCAGGGCCTGATCGCCGACACCATTCTGCACGGGGCGGAACAGTCGGTTGGTGGCCTGTCCAACCTGCTGTTCATCAACCTGGTGTTCTGGATCGAGGTGGGCATGAGCTTTTTCGTGCCGTCGTCGTCCGGCCTGGCGGTACTGTCCATGCCCATCCTCGCGCCCCTGGCGGATTTCGCCGGGGTCGGGCGGGAACTGGTGGTCACCGCCTATCAGTCGGCCAACGGCCTGGTCAATCTGATCAACCCCACCTTCGCGGTGGTGGTGGGCGGACTCGCCATCGGCCGGGTGTCCTACGATCGCTGGCTGGCCTTCATCTGGCCGCTGCTGGTCATCCTGACCCTGTTCATTTCCCTGGTCCTCTGCCTCTCGGCGCTGCTCTGACCCAAACCTAGGAGATCCCGACATGACCACCACGCCCACCCTTGGCGTCCATTCCGAAACCGGCACCCTGCGGCAGGTGATCGTCGCCCGTCCCGGCCTGGCCCATCGCCGGCTCACCCCCTCCAACTGCGCTGAGCTGCTGTTCGACGACGTGTTCTGGGTCAAGCAGGCCCAGAAGGACCACGCGGTATTCACGCAGCTGATGCGCGAGCGGGGCGTCGAAGTGCTGGATGTGAACGATCTGCTGGCGGACACTCTGGACCTCGCCGACGCCCGGCGCTGGGTGCTCGACCACCGGATCAACCACGACCACGTCGGCATGGGCATGCTGGCGGACCTGCGCGCCTGGCTGGACGAGCTGCCCGGCCGGCAGCTGGCGGAGTACCTGATGGGCGGCCTGCGGGTGTCGGACCTGCCGTTTGCCCCCACCGGCCTGTTCGGCAATCACCTCGGGCCGCTGGGATTCGTGCTGCCGCCGCTGCCCAACTTCCTGTTCACCCGGGACAACAGCGCCTGGATCTACGGCGGCGTCACCCTTAACCCGATGCACTGGCCGGCGCGCAAGCCGGAAACCCTGCTGATGACCGCCATCTACCGTTTTCATCCCCGGTTCGCCGGCCACGTCCGGGAGCACTGGGGCGATCCCCTGAAAGACCACGGCCTGGCCACCCTGGAGGGCGGCGACGTGATGCCGGTGGGCCAGGGCACGGTCCTGGTGGGCATGGGCGAGCGCTCCTCGCCCCAAGGCGTGGGCCAGCTGGCCCGGGCCCTGTTCGAGAGCGGCGACGCCGAGCGGGTGATCGCCTGCCAGATTCCGAAGGCGAGGGCCTCCATGCACCTGGACACCGTCTTCACTTTCTGCGGCGGCAACGTCGTCACCACCTTCAAGGAAGTGGCCGACGAGATCGTCTGCTACGACCTGTACCCGAGCCAGGACCAACAGCCGTTCCGCTTCCATCAGGACTCCCGGCACCTGTTCGAGGTGGTTGCCGAAGTCCTCGGCTACCCCAGCCTGGAGGTGGTGCCCACCGGCGGTGACGATCCGGCCGAACGGGAGCGGGAGCAGTGGAACGACGGCAACAACGTGCTGGCACTCAGCCCCGGCGTGGTGGTCGGCTACGACCGCAACGACGACACCAACGCCGCCCTGAGCGCCGTCGGCATCGAGGTGCTGGCCATGCCGGGGGCGGAACTGGGCCGTGGCCGCGGCGGCGGCCGCTGTATGAGCTGCCCAACCATCCGAGACCCGGCCTGATGGCCAAGGAGACCTGTCATGGCGTTCAACCTGAAAAACCGGCACTTCCTGACCCTGCGCGACTTCTCGCCCCGGGAAATCGAGTTCCTGCTGAAACTGGCGGCCGACCTCAAGGCCGCCAAGTACGCCGGCACCGAGGTGCCGACACTCGCTGGCAAGGACATTGCCCTGATCTTCGAAAAGAACTCCACCCGGACCCGGGTCGGCTTCGAAGTGGCGGCCTACGACCAGGGCGCCCGGGTCACCTACCTGGGCCCCACCGGTACCCACATCGGACACAAGGAATCGGTGCGTGACACCGCCCGGGTGCTGGGTCGCATCTACGATGCCATCGAATACCGCGGCTTCGGCCAGGCCGTGGTGGAGGAGCTGGCGGCACACGCTGGCGTGCCGGTGTTCAACGGCCTTACCGATGAATTCCACCCGACCCAGATCCTGGCGGATTTCCTGACCATGCGCGAGCACGTCGAAAAACCCCTGCGTCAGGTCGCCTTTGCCTTCCTGGGCGACGCCGGCAACAACATGGGGGACAGCCTGATGCTCGGCGCCGCCAAGATGGGCATGGACGTGCGCCTGTGCGCGCCCCGGGCCTGCTGGCCAGACCCGGACCTCGTCGCGGCGGCGGAGGCGGTGGCCGACCAGACCGGCGCGAGGATCACCCTGACCGAGGACATCGACGAGGCGGTGCGGCAGGTGGACTTCGTCTACACCGACGTGTGGCTGTCCATGGGCGAGCCCAAGGACAAATGGCAGGAGCGCATCGACCTGCTGCTGCCCTACCAGGTCAACGCCGGGGTGATGGCCCGGACCGGCAACCCCAGAGCCCGCTTCATGCACTGCCTGCCCGCCTTCCACAACACCGAGACCCGCGTCGGCCAGGACATCCAGGCGCAGTTCGGCCTGAGTGCGATGGAGGTGACCGAGGAGGTGTTTGAAAGCGACGCCTCGATCGTCTTCGACCAGGCGGAAAACCGCATGCACACCATCAAGGCGGTGCTGGTCGCCACCCTCGGAGGCTGACCATGCTGATCGTCGCCGCCCTGGGCGGAAACGCCATGCTGCAACGGGGAGAGGCGCTGACCGAAGACAACCAGCGCCGCAACATCCGCAGGGCCGCCAAACCCCTGGCGGACCTGGTCCGGGCCGGACACCGGCTGGTGGTGACCCACGGCAACGGCCCCCAGGTCGGCCTGCTGGCCCTGCAGGGCATCGCCTACAAACCCGACGAGCTGTTTTCCCTGGATGTCTTGGGTGCCGAGTCCGAGGGCATGATCGGCTATATGATCGAGCAGGAACTGGAAAACGAGCTGGCGCACCAGGTGCCGGTGGCCACCCTGCTGACCCAGGTGATCGTCGATGCCCGGGATCCCGCGTTCCGGAATCCGACCAAATTCATCGGCCCGGTCTACGACTACGAGGAAGCCCGCACTCGGGCCGACCACCTGGGCTGGCAGATTGCCCGGGACGGCGACCACTGGCGCCGGGTCGTACCCTCGCCCCGGCCGGCGGAGATCCCGGACCTGAACATCATCCGCTTCCTGATCGAACGGGGCGCCATCGCCATCTGCGCCGGCGGAGGTGGCATTCCGGTGATCCGCCGCCCGGACGGCAGCCTGACCGGCGTTGAGGCGGTGATCGACAAGGACGCG
The DNA here is from genome assembly GCF_001981305.1 of Marinobacter lutaoensis. GTDB lineage: Bacteria > Pseudomonadota > Gammaproteobacteria > Pseudomonadales > Oleiphilaceae > Marinobacter > Marinobacter lutaoensis. The sequence continues at coordinate 215,469 of NZ_MSCW01000004.1, forward strand.
GTCAGCGCCCGGCTGGCCATCGAACTGGGCGCCGACCGGCTGCTGCTGCTGACCGACGTGGACGGCGTCTACCGGGACTTCGGTACCGACCACGCCACCCGGCTGAGTCACCTGACCCTGGCCGAGGCCGAGGGCATCGACGCGCCGGCCGGCTCCATGGGACCCAAGCTGCAGGCGGCCCGGGACTTCGCCGCTCGGGGCGGGGACGCGGTGATCGGGCGCCTGGACGATGCCCTCAACCTGGTGGCGGGCCGGGCCGGCACCCGGATTCACCGGCCGGCCTGAACGCCGCTCAGGTCGCCGTCTCGGCCCGGCCGAACTGGGCCAGGAACGCCGGCACCTCGGCCGCCGGCATGGGGCGGCTGAAATGATAGCCCTGGGCAATATCGCAGCCGGCCACCGTCAGGTGAACCACCTGCTCCCGGGTTTCCACCCCCTCCGCCACCACGCTCAGGTTCATGCGCTTGGCCAGGATGATGGTGGAGGACACGATCGGACTGTCGTCATGACGGTTGCAGATCTTCGCCACCAGGCTGCGGTCGATCTTCAGCTTGCTGACCGGCACCGCCTCCAAATGGGCCAGCCCGGAATAGCCGGTGCCGAAGTCGTCCAGGCTCAGACTCATGCCGGCGGCCCGCAACGCCTCCAGATGGGCCAGGGCGGTGCTGTCCAGTATCGAGGTTTCGGTAATTTCCAGATCGAACCGGTCCGGCCCGACACCGTGCTGCGCCAGAATCGCCAGCACCCGCTCGCTGAAATCCGGTTGCGCCAGCTGCACCGGCGAGGCATTGACCGCCACCACCTGCGGCGGCAGTCCCTGCTCGCGCCAAGCCACGATCTGCTCACAGGCCAGCCGCACCACCTCCAGCCCCAGGGGCACGATAAACCCGGTAGACTCCGCCAGCGGCACGAAACGGTCCGGATACACCAGCCCGAAGCGGGGATGCTGCCAGCGCACCAACGCCTCGAAACCACACACCTGCAGGCTGTCCAGCGCCACCTGGGGCTGGAAATGGAGCACGAACTCCCGGTTGTGCAGGGCCTCCGAGAACGACTGCTCCAGGTGAAACTGCTCCACGTCCCGCAGGTTGAGGGACTGGTCGAAAAACCGGTACTGCCCGCGCCCCGCTTTTTTCGCCGAATACATGGCGGCGTCGGCACAGCGGATGAGTTCATCCAGGGCCTGGCCGTCCCGGGGCGCGATGGCGATGCCGATGCTGGGGCTGTTCTTCAGTTCGGTGCCGTCCAGCTCGTAGGGCGATGACAGGCGTCGGGCCAGTTCCCGGGCCCAGTCCTCGATGTCCCGCTCCCGCCGTTCCCCCGCCAACAGCACCACGAATTCATCGCCGCCGAAGCGGGCCGCCAGGTCTTCCGTGCCAAGCAGTCGCTGGATCCGGCCCGCCACCGCCTGCAAGAGCAAGTCTCCCACCTGATGGCCGAGACTGTCGTTGATCGACTTGAACCGGTCCAGGTCGATGAACATCAGCGCCGCCAGCCGCCGCGCCCGCCGTTGCTGCTCCAGCCGCGCGCCGGCTTCTTCCAGGAACTGGCGCCGATTGAGCAGGCCGCTGAGGTGGTCGATGGCCGCAATCCGACGGCTGCGAGCGTGCTCGGATTCCAGGCGTTCGATCAGCTGCTGGTTGCGCGCCTCGGAGGCCTGCAGGGCATCGAGTACCGTCTGCTGGCGCTGCAGGGCGCGGATCAGCCACAGGGTGACGGCGGTTACCACCAGGGTCATCAGCAAGGTCAGCGCCAGCTGGTTGTAGCAGGTCCGAGTCTGGCTGGCGAGAATGGCCCGGTGCGGTTGTGCCAGCGTGACCGTGAAGCCGTTGGCCGCGCGCGTCACGTACACGTACTGGTAACGCTCGCCGTCCGCCGTCTCGAACGTCCGGTCACCACTGCTGACCCGCCGCTCCAGGTCTGGCCGGACCCGGGGCGTATCGATGTCCGCGGCCATCACGCCGCTGCTGTCGGCGCGCATCCATTCGTGGCCGTCCGGACCCAGGATCTGGACAAAGGCCCCCTCGCCAATGACCACATGCTGCAGCAGGCCCGCCAGATAGCCAATGTCCAGCTCCAGCAGAATCAGCTGTTCCAGCTGCTCGGTGCCCGGGCGCGCGACCGGAACCAGGAACGGCAAGCGCCAGCCCGGCAGGCCCACCGGCGCCGACTCGTCGTACCGCGGCAACAACGGCGTGGCACCGAAGCGTTCGCCGTGCTGCCGGGCCTGCGCCAGCCACGGCCCCAGCTGCGGCCGGGCGGAGTGGCGGTGGGAGGAATAACGCAGCTCGCCCCCGGTGTCGTAGACGCTCAGCCGGTTGAACACCGGGTCCTCTGCCAGCAGGCTCAGCAGGCGGTCATCACGGTTCAGGGCCTCGGGATCGGGGTATTCGGTCGCGATGACGCGGGCCATGGCACTGGCCCGGTCGGTCATCTGTTTCAGGCTTTCGGAGACCACCAGCGCCAGGTTGATATGCTGGGAACGGCTCGCCGCCAGGGCTTCCGAACGGGCCGTGACGGACTGGTAGATGAACAGCGCCCAGGTCGACAGCACCGTGATCACCCCCAGCGCCAGCATGGTGACCTGGACAGAGCTCAGTGACGAGGCATGTGGGTTCTGCATTCGGCCGTTATTCCGGAATTCGATGGTGATTCGGCAACTGCGTCGACCATCCGCTGGCAACGACCAGGGGCCAGACACCGCCCGGGCTCCAGGCCCGCCGATGTCCGATCCGGCGACACGGTACCGGCTGGCTGTGGCATTTCCATGACAGCGTCGCTAAATTACAAATCGATATAACGATATTCTTATTTGTTTGGTAGGATGGACCTCCAAGGCCCGTTCCGATCCGCCAACAACGACAAAAGAGGTCCAAGGCATGAATTCGAACGCCGCTACCCCCAAGAAGCACACCGTGGTTATCGTCGGCGGGGGCGCCGCCGGCATCTCCGTGGCCGCCAGCCTGCACCGGCGGGACCACAGTCTGGACCTGGCCGTGATCGAACCGGCCTCGGTGCATCACTATCAGCCGGGCTGGACCCTGGTCGGCGGCGGCGTGTTCCGGGAAGAGATCACCGCCCGTCCCATGTCGACGGTGATGCCGGACTTCGTGCAATGGTACCAGCAGGCCGTGCAGGCGCTGGACCCGGACCAGCACCGGGTGCAGCTGTCGGACGGTCGCTGGCTTGCCTATGACATTCTGGTGCTGGCGCCGGGGCTGGAACTGAACTGGGGCGCCATCGATGGCCTGGAGGCGACGCTGGGGCAGAACGGCGTCACGTCCAACTACCAGCAGGGCCTGGCCCGTTACACCTGGGACCTGGTGCAGCAGCTGCGACAAGGCCGGGCCCTGTTCAGCCAGCCGCCAATGCCGATCAAGTGCGCGGGCGCGCCGCAGAAGGCCATGTACCTGTCCTGCGATCACTGGCGGCGGCAGGGGGTGCTGGGCAACATCGACGTGCAGTTCCACAACGCCGGCGCCGTGCTGTTCGGCGTGGCCGCCTACGTGCCGGCGCTGGAAGCCTATGTGCGGCGCTACGGCATCGATCTCAACTTTCAAAGCAACCTGGTGGCAGTGAACGGTCCGGCCCGCACCGCCACCTTCCGGCACACCGACGCCGAGGGCAACAGCCAGGACCGGGAGGTGACCTTCGACCTGCTGCACGCGGTCCCGCCGCAACGGGCTCCCGCCTTCATCCGCACATCCACCCTGGCCAACGGCGACGGCTGGCTGGACCTGGAAGACGACACCCTGCGCCACCGCCGCTACGCCAATGTGTTCGGGCTGGGGGATGTCAGCGGTACCGGCAACGCCAAGACCGCCGCGGCGGTCCGCAAGCAGGCGCCGGTGGTGGCGGAAAACCTGATCGCCACCCTGCGCAACCAGCCGCTGCGGGCCGCCTACCTGGGCTACGGCTCCTGCCCGCTGACCGTGGAACGGGGCCGCATCGTACTGGCGGAATTCGGTTATGGCGGCACCCTGCAGCCCACCTTCCCGAAGTGGATCAACGACGGCACCCAGGCAACCCGGGCCGCCTGGTGGCTGAAAGCCAAGCAGCTGCCGACCCTCTACTGGCACGGCATGCTGAAGGGCCATGAGTGGCTGGCCCGGCCGGCCCGCCGGGGCTGAGCCTGCCGGTCAGTAGGCGTCCCGGATCAGGTTGATGCCCGGCATCAGCACCTCGCGCCAGGCCGCGCCCAGCTCCGGGGTGTAGTCCGGATCGTGGGCGCGCACGGTTTTCACCAGGGCGTCCAGCCACAGTGCGTACCACTCCGGTCGGATGTTGTAGCGCCGACGACTGTGGCTTTCCCCCAGTGCCCGGAGCTTGCGATCCGACATGCCCCGGGCGTACAGGATCAGCTGCATGACGCCATGCCTCAGCAGATGGCGCTGGGCCGCCATGTCGGTATCCCGAAACAGCGCGCGAATGTCGTCCGAACTGGCCATGAAATGGTGGTAGAAATCCTCGAAGAAGGCCTCCTTGCGGCAGCAGCGGCCATAGCTCTGGAACACCAGATCCGTGTTGTTCATGGGCGGTGAATGTCCTTTGGCAGGGAAAGCTTGTCATTAAGGGCCAGGCATTCTAGCGCCCCCGCCCGACAAAACCACTACCGCGTGTAACCGGAGGCCGCCCTAGGCGCCCGGCGCCGGGGTGGAAAACCACCACTGGGGCAGCAGGCTGCGCACCTCCGGCCGGGTGAAGCGGTCGTCAATCAGCCAGATCACGCCCCGGTCCCGGGGCGTGCGGATCACCCGTCCCGCCGCCTGCGCCACCTTCTGCAGGCCGGGAATCCGGTAGGCGTAGTCGTGACCGGCGCCAAAACGACGCTCCAGGCGCTGGCGCAGCTGTTCGTGCCAGGCGTCGAAGGGGGGCAGTCCCAGCGTCGCCACGAAGGCCCCGATCAGCTGCTCCCCGGGCAGGTCGATGCCCTCACCGAAGATGCCGCCCAGCACCGCGAAGGCGACGCCGGCGCCGGGTTCTCGGAAGGGCGCCAGAAATGCCGCCCGCCCGGCTTCGGTCAGGCCGGGGGTCTGGCGCCGCTGGGGGACTTCCGGCCAGTGCTCGGCCAGGGTATCGGCCACGGCGGTCAGGTAATCAAAGCTGCTGAAGAAGGCGAGGTAATGCCCCGGGCGTTCCCGGAACTGCCGGGCAATCAGGTCGGCGATGGGACGCAGAGACTGCGCCCGGTCCGGTTTCCGGGTGCTGATGTTGGGGGTGAAGCACAGCCGTAACTGGTCGGCAGAGAAGGGACTGGGCAGGCGGGTGAAGGCGGTATCCGCCGGCAGCCCGAGCAGGTCGCGATGGTACACCCCCGGGGTCAGGGTGGCGGAAAACAGCAACACCGAGTGAGCGGCGGCGAAGCGCTCCCGCAGAAAGTCCGCCGGCACCAGGTTGTGCAGTGTCAACGTCGCCTGACCGCGTCCGGGCCGATGGTACTCACACAGGGAGTGATCGCCGAAGCGTTCCGCCAGTTTCAGGAAGGCCACACTGTCGAACAGCAGCTCCTGCAGGGGTCGGTCCGGCGGCTGCTCCGCCAGATAATCGCCGAGCGCCGAGACCAACAGCTGCAGGCCGGCCACCAGGGCCCGGGGCGGACCCGGCTCCAGAAACACCGGGTGCTGCGCCGGCTCGCTCCGGGCCAGGGCCTGCCAGGCTCGCGCCACCCGGGCCAGAGGGCCCCGCAGTGGGGGCGGCGCCGTTCGCCGCACCCGCAGCAGGCGCTGCTGGCTCAGGCGGACCGAGTACATGCCCCGGGCACGGTCCACCAGATTGTGAGCTTCATCCACCAGCACCGTAGCCTGCCACTGGTTCTGCAACACCAGGGCATGCAGCAGGGCGGACTGGTCGAACATCCGGTTCACGTCCGCCACCACCAGATCGCACCAGCGGGCCATTTCCTGGGCCAGGAAGTAGGGACACACCGCGTGCTCGGCGGCGATACGGGCGAGCCGATCCCGACTCAGAACTCCGGCCTCGACCGCCGCCTGGCGCGCCGCCGGCAGCCGGTCAAAAAAGCCCCGGGCCAGTGGGCAGGCATCGCCGTGGCAAGCCTTGTCCGGGTGCTCGCAGGCATCGTCCCGGGCCACCAGTTCCAGCACCCGCAGGGACCAGGCCGCCGACGCCGGCTGCGCCCGGCGGAGCCGCGCCACCGCATCCAGAACCAGGGCCCGGGCGGTGTTGCGGCAGGTCAGATAGAACACCCGGTCCTGACCGCCCCGGGCCAGGGCCATTAGGGCCGGGAACAGCGTACCCAGGGTTTTGCCCAGACCGGTGGGGGCTTCCAGCAGCAAGCGACCGCCGCTCCGGGCGTTTCGGTAGACCGTCTCGGCCAGCGGGCGCTGGTGCGGCCGGAACGCCGGGAACGGAAACTGCAGCCCGGCCAGGCAAGCGTCCCGGCGCGCCCGGTGCGCCACCTCCTGCTCGGCCCAGTCACGGTAGCGCCGGCACAGGTCTTCCAGCGCTTGCCACAGGTCGTCGGCGCCGGCGGTTTCCGTCAACCGGGTTTCCCGGTCCCGCCCCAGGTCGTAATACACCAGCGCCAGCTCCACCGAGGCTCGCCCCAGCTGGCGGCAGAGCAGGGCGCCGTAGGCCCGCAACTGGGCCCAGTGCAGCGCCCGCTGCGCCGGTCGCAGGCGCGCCAGATCCCCCCGGTGCGTCTTGATCTCCTCCAGCCGGCCGGCCTCCGGATCGTACCCGTCGGCACGCCCGGACAACTTGATGCCCATGCACTCACCAGTCAGCACGTATTCACTGACATAGCGACCGCTCCGGCGCTGCTGGAGTGTCCGGTGGCCGGCGATGCCCTGTTCGGCGGTGGGCGCCGGGGTGTACCGGATGTCCAGATCGCCGGTGCGCGCAGCAAATTCGCACAGGGTACGCACCGCCACTTTCACGGCGCGGACTCCGGCGCGTGCCAGCGCAGATAGCAGACGCTGGCCGGAATGCCCTGATGGGCAAAATAGACGAGCCAACGCCGCTGGTGGTCCTGCAGCCGGTCCCCCGGCCCCTTTACCTCGATCAGTTCGTAGCGTGACCCCGACCTGTCCGCCGGCCGGAACCGAATCAGGTCGGGAAAGCCGCTGCGATGGCCGCGCACGTCCTGCAGCAGGCGCCGGAACATGGCCTCCAGGTGGCCGGCGGGAATGCACGCCAGAGCCCGTTCCAGCAGGGGCCGGGACAGCTCGGACCAAGCCACGAACGGGTTGGCCAGCCCGTATTTGGCATCCCAGGTGTCAAGGATGTCGGTCCGGTAGTCGTCCGTACGCAGCCGGGCCAGGCAGGTGGCGAACCCGGCCTGGCGGCGAGCCACGAAATCCGGCCAGGCCAGGTCGGCCGGAGCGGCGTGGAAGGGATGAAAGAAAGCGCCGGGCAGGGGCTCGAACACCGCCGGCCAGCACAGCAGGCCAAACAGGCCCGGAATCAGGCAGTTTTCCACATAGGCCACCGGGGCATCGTCCCGGTGCAGATGCCGGGCCACCGCCGCCTCCACCGGACCGGTGGGGCCCGGCAGGTTCAGGGTCCACTCCCGGATCGTCGGTCGGGGCGCGGGTGGGGGCGCGGGCAGATTCAGCTTGCGCGCCAAGCGCCGGCGCAACCGGGCCAACCCTTCCGCCTCGGCTTCACCCTGGCCGGAAGGATCATCGCCGGCGTCCGACTCGGGCAGGGTGGCCAGCAACCGCCAGGCATCCTCGATCCGGCCGTCGCGCTCCAGCAGGCGCAGGCGCTTCAGGTGCGCCTCGGGATGGCCGGAGGCGGCATAGGCTCTCAGTGCCAGGTCCCTGTCGCCGCCCCGGTCCGCCAGCCGGCCCAGTTCCAGCAGCAGCCGGTCCCGGCGCCGGTCCAGCCAGGGGTTGCCCGAGGCCTCCGGTACCTGCGGCCAGACCGCCCCGGGCTCGACGCCGGCGTCCAGTTGCTCGCGGCACTGGTGCAGTACCAGGTAACGGTCCACGTGGTCCCGGCACTGGAAGGCACGGGACGCCGGTGTGAACGGCACCCGCTCATACTGCTGATGGCCCAGCTCCACCAGCACGAAATCGGCCCAGCCCTGGCGCAGGTTGCCGAAGAACATCAACCGGACCCGCTCAAACAGGGCCATGTCGGTCAGTTGCACCACCGGCCCGGGCAGCGCTCCCGGCCACCGTTTCAGGGGGTTCGGCACGCTCATCTCCGGGCTCAGCCGTGCCTGCAGCTCCCGTTTGGGCAGGGATCGGGGCAGGCCGAGGCTCGCCAGCAGCGGGGCGAACGCCTGGCGCAGCTCCGCCAGGGTATAGAGCCGGAACAGGTCGGCCAGGGCCAGCTCCGGGTCGGTCCGCAGCCAGCCACCGTCGGCCAGGCAGGCCAGGGCGTCGGCCACCGGCAGCTCGGGGTAGGCCAGCTTGTCGGCGCGGAACAGCTCGCCGGTGCGCATCACCAACCGGGTCAGCAACGCCCGGGCCGGCTCCGGCAGCACCCGGAAGGCATCCAGACGCCGCCGTTCGGCCGGGGTCAACAGATCACCGTGGTGGGCCAGGACCCAGCCCACCACTGTCTCCATGTTTTCCAAGTAGTACAGCGGGTTGGCGAGGTCGGCGCCGCGCGGTGCCAGGGTATCGGAAGCGGTGGCCATGGGTAGATCGAATGGGGTCTCGGCACGGGTCTGGACAGGGTGTGGCTCCTCACTGTACGACGATGCCGGCCATCGCTCAAATCCGTGCCGGGCATCCGCATCGGCGGCAAATTGCGTTACCCTTTACCCTGCGGGGGTCCCGCGAGCCAGCAACCCAGTCCGATGTGCCGATCAGGAAGCCCATGCCCGACAGCCACAGCCTGCAACCCGGATTCCACGCCATTCACGCCAATCACCTGGAAGACCTGCGCCGGGCGGTGGTGTTTCTGTGCCGCCAGAGCCCCCTGCCACCGCTGGAAAGCGAAACCTTTCTGGTACAGAGCAACGGCATCGCTCAGTGGCTGAAGCTGGCGCTGGCGGAAAAACGTCAGGACCCGGGCATCGACGGCGGGCTGGGCATCGCCGCCGGTGTCGAGTTCCTGTTTCCGGCCCGTTTCATCTGGCAGGCCTACCGGGCGGTGCTGCCGGACGGCGAGGTGCCGGAGCAGTCGCCGTTCGACAAGCCGCGCCTGGTCTGGCGCCTGTACCGGCTGCTGCCGGAGGTGGTGCACAGCGACGACGCCTACCAGCCCCTGGCCCGGTTTCTGGACGGCCATGATCCGGCCCAACGCACCTTCCAGCTGGCCGAAAAGGTGGCCGACCTGTTCGACCAGTACCAGGTGTTCCGCGCCGACTGGTTGAGCGCCTGGGAGCAGGGCCGGGACCTGCTGCTGACCGCCCGGGACGGCGAACAGCCGCTGGATCCGGACACCCGCTGGCAGCCGCTGCTGTGGCGTCGGCTGGTGGCGGACGTGGGGGCGCAGGCCGGCACCAGCCGCTCGCGTATCCACACCCGGTTCCTGACCGAGGGCCGGCAACGGGCCGCACCCGCCAACCCGGCCCGGCTGCCCCGGCGCATCGTGGTGTTTGGCGTGTCCTCGCTGCCCCGGCAGGCGCTGGAGGCACTGCACGTGCTCAGCCGCTTCAGCCAAGTGGTGCTGTGCGTGCACAACCCCTGCCAGTACTACTGGGCCGACATCGTCAGCGACCGGGATCTGCTCAGGGCCCAGCGCCGTCGGGGCCGGCCGCACCCGACCCTCGCCGCCGTCACCGATCCGGAACAGTTGCACCAGCACGCCAATCCGCTGCTGGCGGCCTGGGGCAAGCAGGGCCGGGACTACATTCGACTGCTGGACGAGTTCGATGAACCGGACGCCTACCGCGGCCGGCTCGACACCCCCGACCACAAGATCGACATTTTTTCCGACCACGGTGATCCGGCCTCGCCCAGGCTACTGCACCAGATCCAGAACGATATCCACAACCTGACGCCACTCCGGGAGGCCCGCGAGCAACAACGGCCGCTGGATCTGGCGGAGGATCACTCCATCGCTTTTCATGAAGCCCACAGCCCACAGCGGGAGGTGGAAATCCTGCACGACCAGCTGCTGGCGGCCTTCAACGCCGATCCCAGCCTGCGACCGCGAGACGTGATGGTGATGGTGCCGGACATCAACACCTACGCACCGCACATCCAGGCGGTGTTCGGCCGTTACCCCGCCGGTCATCGCCGCCATATTCCCTTCACCCTGTCCGACCAGGGCCAGCGCCACCACGAGCCGGTGCTGATCGCCCTCGAAACCCTACTGTCCCTGCCCCGCAGCCGCTTTGGTGCCAGCGAGATCCTGAGCCTGCTGGAAGTGCCCAGCCTGCGCGCCCGGTTCGGGCTGGACGAGGCGGACCTGCCACTGATCCGCCGCTGGGTGGAGGGTGCCAACATCCGCTGGGGCCTGCACGCCCGCCAGCGCCACAGCCTGGACCTGCCCGAGGGGCTGGAACGCAACACCTGGCAGGCCGGGCTGCGGGCCATGCTGCTGGGCTACAGCCTGGGCGAGGCAGAGCCCTGGGCCGGCGTCGAGCCTTACCCCGAGGTGGCCGGCCTGCAAGCCAGCCTAGCCGGCCAGCTGGCCGAGTTCGTCCAGCAGCTGGAGCAGCTGTGGCAGGCACTGCAGACGCCCCGCACCCCGGAGGCCTGGGGCCGCCTGCTCGCCGACCTGCTGGAGCGCTTCTTCGGCCCAGTCAGCGGCGCCGACCTGTTGCGACTGAACCGGTTCCGTCGGCAGCTGGAGCACTGGCTGGACGATACCCGCGCCGCCGGCCTGGACCAGCCGCTGCCGCTGGCCATCGTCCGGGACGTGCTGTTGTCCGGCCTGGACGAGGCCGGCCTGAACCAGCGATTCCTGGCGGGTAAGGTCAACTTCGCCACCCTGATGCCGATGCGCGCCATTCCATTCCGGCGAATCTGCCTGTTGGGCATGAACGACGGTGACTACCCCCGTTCGCGGCCACCGGTGGACTTCGACCTGATGGCCCGGGATTATCGCCCCGGCGACCGCTCCCGCCGTGAGGACGACCGCTACCTGTTCCTGGAAGCCCTGTTGTCGGCGCGGGAACAGCTGTACATCAGCTGGGTCGGTCGCAGCATCCGCGACGATTCCGAACGACCGCCCTCGGTACTGGTGGCGCAGCTCCGGGACTATCTGGACAGCCTCTGGCAGGTCCCCGGCCAGCCGGACCTGAGCGCCAGCCAAGCCCTGACCACCCGACACCCTCTGCAGCCGTTCAGCCGGGCCTATTTTCCCTCGGACAACGCCCGCCCAGACCAACCCGACCAGCCCCGGCCCGTGGCCGAGGTGGTGCGCGACCGGCGTCTGTTCACCTTCGAGAAGGAATGGCGCGAGGCTCATAGCCCCGGCCAGCCCGCCGGCGAACGGGAAGCGCTGCCGTACCGGGCGCCAGAGGAGCCTCTGCGGAGCGCCGACCTGGGCCAGTTCCTGAAACAGCCCATGGCAACCTTCTACCAACACCGCCTGCAGGTCCGGTTCGAAACGGTCGAGGAGGAGGACACCGACACCGAATCCTTCGACCTCAGCGGTCTGGATCGCTGGCGCCTGGATCAGGAACTGATCCGCGACGCCGTGCTCAAGGCCGGCTCCGAAGATGAGCTGGCGCAGCGCACCCGGGCCGTGCTCGACCGCATGGCCCGCCGCGGCGAGCTGGGCATGGGCCTGACCGAGCAGCACCTGCGCACGGAACTGTCGGCCCGACTGCCGGACCTGTATCAACGCTATCGGCGCGCCCTCAATGACTGGCCTGACGCGCTGCCCGAGCCCCTGCCGTTCGACTACCGGTACCAGGGGCCCGACGGCACGGTGACGGTGACGGACCTGATCGACTCGGTGCGCCGCGACCGCGACGGCCGGTACTGCCGACTGGTGCTGGCCCAGTCCAGCCTGCTGGCCGGTGCCGGCAACCAGCGCCGGCTGCGCTACGGCAACCTGATGCGGGACTGGGTGCTGCACCTGGCCGGCCAGCTCACCGACACCCCCTTCCAGACCCGCATCCTTGCCAAGGAAGCCGGCCGTGAGGTGCACCTGCCCAGCCTGGCGCCGGACCTCGCCCGGCACTGCCTGGACCGCCTCCTGACCCACTGGATCGCTGCCACCACCCGGCCGCTGCCACTGCACTGCGAAGCGGCCTTTGCCTGGATCTACAGCTACTACCAGAGCCGCGACTACCGCCAGGACCGGGCCCGCGCCGACGACCAGGCCCGTCAAGCGTATGAGCAAGCGCTGGCGCGCGACACCGGCTACCTCCGCGGCAGCTACGACAGTGCCGAGGCCCTGCTGGACGGCGAAGCGTTCGTCACCCTGCTGCACCAGCTGTACCTGCCGCTGTGGCAGGCCGAGCAGGGCCAGCCGCTGACCAACCCGATGGAGACCCCGGCATGAGCGACACCCCCGCTGCGGGCCTCGACCCGCTGGCGCTGCCACTGCATGGCAGCCAACTGATCGAGGCCAGCGCCGGCACCGGCAAAACCTTCACCATCGCCCTGCTGTACGTGCGCCTGGTGCTCGGCCACGGCCAGCCTGACGGCAGCCCGCTGGCGGCGGGTCTGCTGCCTCCGAACCTGCTGGTGGTGACCTTCACCGAAGCGGCGACCCAGGAACTGCGCGAACGCATCCGCGCTCGACTGACCCAGGCCGCCGAGGTGTTCTCCGACAGCGCCCCCGCGCCAACGCCGGACACCGAGCTGTTGGTGCGGCTGCGCGACCAGGGCTATCCCGACCGCAGCCAGTGGCCGGAGTGCCGCCGCAAACTGCTGCTGGCCGCCGAATGGATGGACGAAGCCGCCGTGGCCACCATTCACGGCTGGTGCCACCGCATGCTCGGCGAACACGCCTTCGACAGTGGCAGCCTGTTTCGGCTGACCCTGGAAACCGACCAGAGCGAACTGCTGGACGACGTGGTGCGCGATTACTGGCGCACCTTCTTCTACCCGCTGCCGGCGACGCTGATGGACGAAGCCCTGAACCACTGGCACACCCCGGCGGATCTGCGCGCCTCGCTGCGACCGCTGCTGTCCGAGGCCGCTGACTGGCCGCTGCCGGAACGGGACGTGGCCGCCGCCCTCGACGCCCTGGTGACACAGCGCCAGCAACAGGCCCAGGCGCTGAAACAGCAGCCCTGGACCCGGTGGCGGGAGGACGTGGCCGAGCTGCTCAACCGGCTGCACCGGGACAAGCGGCTGCACGGAGCCAGCCGCAACGCCATGCTCAAGACCTGGGACGCGCTGCTGGCCTGGGCTGACGACGCCGAAGCCCTGCTGCCGGCCAACCTCGACCGGGCCAAAGGATTCCATAACCAGACACCGGCCGGCCTGGCCGACGTGCTCAAGGGGGAGGGCGAGGTGCCGGGACACCCGGCGTTCGACACCATCGCCGAGCTGATCGCCTTCGGCCAGAGCAACGCCAGCGCCCGCGCCGATATCCTGCGCCACGCCGCCGCCTGGGTCGCCCGGCGCCTGGAGACGGAAAAACAGCAGCGCTCGGAAATGGGCTTCGACGACCTGCTCACACGTCTGGACGCCGCCCTGCAGGGCCCCCGCGGCCCCCAACTGGCTGCCACGCTGCGGCGCCAGTTCCCGGTGGCCCTGATCGACGAATTCCAGGACACCGACCCGGTCCAGTACCGCATCTTCGACCGCATCTACCGGGTCGCGGACAATCATCCGGATACCGGCCTGCTGATGATCGGCGACCCGAAACAGGCCATCTACGCCTTTCGCGGTGCCGACATCTACACCTACCTGAGCGCGCGCCGCAGCGCCGGCGACCGCACCCACACCCTGGGTCGCAACTTCCGCTCGGCCCGCGCCATGGTGGCGGCGGTAAACCGGGTGTTCGCGCACGCTGACCAACAGCGCCCGGACGGCGCGTTCCTGTTCGGCCGGGGCGACCAGTCACCGCTGCCATTCCAGCCGGTAACCGCCGAAGGCACCCGGCACCAGTGGCAGGTGGACGAGCAGCCCCAACCCAGCCTGACCTTTTGGACCCTGGACCCGGACCCTGACACCGGCCGGGGCCTGGCCAAAGGCCGCAGCACCGAGCAGCTCGCCGAAGCCTGCGCCGGCGAGATCACCCGCCTGCTGACCCTGGGCCAGCAGGGCAGGGCGGGGTTCCGCCCGGCCGACGACGGCCCGTTGCAACCGTTGCAGCCCCAGGACATCGCCGTTCTCGTCAACAACCGCGGCGAGGCCGCCGCGGTGCGGGAAGCCCTGGCACGCCGGCGGGTAAAAAGTGTCTACCTGTCCGACCGGGACTCGGTGCTGCGCTCGCCGGAAGCCACGGAAATCCTCACCTGGCTGCGCGCCTTTGCGGAGCCACGCCAGCTGGCCCTGGTGCGCGCCGCCTTGGCCACGCCCACCCTGGCGCTGGACTGGGCAGCGCTGGACCGGCTGCTTACCGACGAACTGGCCCTGGAACGGGAAATCGAACGCTTCCAGGGCTACCAGCAGCAATGGCAGACCCAGGGCGTGCTGCCAGTGCTGCGCAGCTTCTTGATGGACTTTGACGTACCTGCTCGCCTGCTGCAACGCCCAGACGGTGAGCGAAGACTCACAGACATCCTGCACATCGCGGAGCTGTTGCAGCAGGACAGCCTACAACTGGACGGCGAACACGCCCTGGTGCACCACTTCACCCAGATCCTTCGCGCCGCCGACGAAGAGAACGAGCACCGCACCCTGCGGCTGGAAAGCGACGCGGGCCTGGTGAAGGTGATCACCGTGCATAAGTCCAAGGGCCTGGAGTACCCGCTGGTGTTCCTGCCGTTCGGTACCGCCTACCGGGCCGAAACCGAACGGCGGGCGTTCGTGCGCTACCATGACGACCAGGGCCGGCTGGTCACCGTGTTCGACCCGGAACCGGAGCATCTGGCCCGGGCCGACCGGGAACGCCTGGGCGAAGACATCCGCAAGCTGTACGTCGCCCTGACCCGGGCCCGCCACGCCACTTGGGTGGGCGCCGCCGCGCTCGATGGCTGGCCCCGCAGCGGCCTCGGCTACCTTCTGGCCGGTACCGACACCGGCGCCGACACACCGCCCATCACTCCCTACCTGCAGCCCCTGGCCGAAGCCGAGCCGGCCATCGCTGTGCGCCCCGTGCCAACACCGGACGGCGACAGCTACCACCCCCCGGGGGACCCGGGCCTGGGGCCGGCCCTGGAAGCTCAACGGGAAGCCCGGGAAGACTGGTGGATCGCCAGCTATTCCGCGCTCGAATACCAGGGCCTGAGCGGCGCCGGTGGCCCGTTCACCGCCGAAGCGGAAGATCCGCAAAGCCAGAACCTGGCGGAGGAGCCGGAGATCCCGGAGTTATCCACAGGACCGGCGACAACCCAGGCCCCCCAGCACGAATTCCCCCGGGGCGCCGGCCCGGGCACCTTCCTGCATGAAGTGCTGGAGTGGTGTGCCCGGAACGGTTTCGGCCCTCTTGTGGATAACTCCGAGCCGCTGCGGGACTACCTGCACCGGCGCTGTACCAGCCGGGGCTGGGAAGCCTGGGCCGAGCCACTGACCGAGTGGCTGCTGGCGTTGTTCCGGACGCCCCTGCCCTTGGACCGGGACGGTCACACCCGGATGCCACTGGCCGGACTGACCAGCGCCCGACCGGAACTGGAGTTCTGGTACGAGAGCTGCCAGGTCAGCACCTCGGCCCTGGACCGGCTGGTCCGGCGTCACACCTTGGGTGGCGCCGACCGGCCGGCACTGGAACAGCGCCAGCTCAACGGCATGCTCAAGGGATTCGTGGACCTGGTGTTCGAGCACCAGGGCCGCTACTACCTGCTGGACTACAAATCCAACCACCTGGGCGAGGACGACAGCGCCTACACCCCGCAGGCGCTCGGGCAGACGATACTCGACAAGCGCTACGACCTGCAGTATTGCCTGTACCTGCTGGCCCTGCACCGCCTGCTCAGGGCCCGGTTGCCGGACTACGACTACGACCGCCACCTGGGCGGCGCCGTGTACCTGTTCCTGCGCGGCTACCGGGCACCGACCGCCGGCACCTTCACCGACAAGCCCCCCCGTGAGCTGATCGAACAGCTGGACGGCCTGTTCGATGGCGAACCCCGGCATCAGGAGACCGCCGTATGAACCGGCACAGCCCGCCGACGCCCCAACTGGATCTCGACCTGCCACCGCCGGAACCGGGCGACGACAACGCCCTGGCCAGCCCCGAACACACCCTGGCGCTGCTGCGACGCTGGCGCGAGGCCGGCTGGCTGCGGCCCCTGGACCTGGCCTTTGCCGAACTGATCCGCAACCTCGCCGATGAACAGGGCGAAACCGTGCAGCCACTGGTGCTGATGCTCGCCGCGCTGGTGTCACACCAGGTGGGGCGCGGCCACGTCTGCCTCGACCTCGCAGGCCTCTGCACCCGGGCGGACGCCACCCTGGCCCTGCCGCCGGCGGAGGCGCCCGCACGCGCCGGCGACGACCGGCCACCGGCACCGGAACGCCTGTTCCGGCACCTGAGCCTGGCGGACTGTCAGCAGGCCCTGGCGGCCAGCCGCGCGGTCGGCGACGGCCACCGCACCACGCCTCTGGTGATGGCCGGCGAACGCCTGTACCTGTACCGCTTCTGGCGCTATGAACAAATCATCGCCGCCGGCATCCGGCAGCGACTGGCCCCGGTGTCCAGTGTGACCGACGGCCAGGGCCCGGCGGCCCGAACCCTGGCGAAGGCCCTGTCGGTGCTGTTTCCCGACCCGGGCAACCCGGACTACCAGAAAATCGCCTGCGCCCTGGCGGCCCGGCACCGGTTCGCGGTGATCACCGGCGGCCCCGGCACCGGCAAGACCACCACCGTGGTGAAGCTGCTGGCGGCGTTGCAGGCACTGGCGGGGGAGGACCCGGCCCGGGCCGGACGGAAATACCGCATCCGCCTGGCGGCACCGACCGGCAAGGCGGCCGCCCGGCTGAACGAATCCATTGGCGGCCGGGTACGGCAACTGCCGCTGGCGCACCTGCCCGGACAGGTGACTCTGGAAGACATTCCCACCCAGGTCACCACCGTGCACCGACTGCTCGGCAGCCGCCCGGACAGCCGCCGTTTCCACCACCACCGGGACCAGCCGCTGCCGGTGGACGTGCTGGTGATCGACGAAGCCTCCATGGTGGACGTGGATCTGATGGCCTCGGTGTTCGAGGCACTGCCACCGGAGGCGCACCTGATTCTGCTGGGCGACAAAGACCAGCTCGCCTCGGTGGACGCCGGCGCCGTGCTCGGCGAACTGTGCCTGCGTGCCCAGCACGGCCATTACCGGCCGGACACCCTGGCCTGGATTCAGGCAGTCACCGGCCAGACTCTGCCCGACACCCAGGCCGATCCCGGCGGCCGGCCTCTCGATCAGGCCGTGGCCATGCTGAGGCTCAGTCACCGCTTCGGCGCCGACAGCGGCATCGGTCGCCTGGCCGAGGCAGTCAACACCGGCCGGCTCGACGATCACCTGCTTCAGTCGTGCCATGACGGCCGCCTGGAGGATGTGATCTGGCTCAACGGCCCGGCCCCGGGGCCAGACCCCGACACCACCCTGGCCCTGATCTGCCGGCACGCCCTGGACGGCAGTCCAGGTGCCTTCCGTCACCAGGGCCAGGGTCGTCACGACCACCAGGGGCCGGTACCGCCGCCGGTGGGTTACCGCCACTACCTGTCCCTGATGCGTGCTGGCAGGCCGGAGACCGACAGCCCCCGGGAAGCCTGGGACGACTTGGCGCGCCGGGTGCTGGCCGCCTTCAACGACTTTCAGGTGCTGTGCGCTCTGCGCCAGGGCCCCTGGGGCGTGGACGGACTGAACCTGCGCATCGGTCAGCAGCTGAAGGCTGCGGGGCTGATCGACCGCGCCGAGGGCTGGTATGCCGGACGTCCGGTGCTGGTCACCGCCAACGACTACAACCTGGGGCTGATGAACGGCGACATCGGCATCACCTTTGAACTGCCCTGGGGCAGGGAAGGGGAGCCGGTGCTGCGGGTGGCGTTCCCCGCCGCCGACGGCAGCGACGGCATCCGCTGGATTTCTCCGAGCCGCTTGCAGCAGCTGGAGACCGTGTTCGCCATGACGGTACACAAATCCCAGGGCTCGGAGTTCAGCCACACCTGCCTGGTGTTGCCGGATCGCCTGAGCCCGGTACTGACCCGGGAGTTGGTCTACACCGGCATCACCCGGGCCCGTTACTGGTTCAGCCTGATCACCGGCGACGCCCGGGTGCTGCGCCAGGCGGTCACGCAACGGGTGCAGCGGGCCTCTGGCCTGTCCGACCTGCTGACCTGACCCAGGAATGACGACGACCTGGCGCACTGGCCCGAAGGCCAGACCGTCGTCGCCCGAGGGGGCGAATCGTCGTATACTGGTGACCGTCACCAACGTGTGAATATCTCAGATAATTTGATTTAAATCAGGGACTTAAATGAATACAAGCAAGACCGGAACGGTTCCCGACCACAAACCACGCCCCTGGATCGACCTGCTCGTCAGCATCGTGATCCCGTCCGTGATTCTGATGAAACTCAGCGGCAGCGACTCCCTGGGCAGCGTTTACGCGCTGGTGGTGGCCCTCGCCTTTCCCATTGGCTGGGGCCTGTTCGAGCTGGTGCGTTACCGCAAGAAGAACTTCATCGCGCTGCTGGGGCTGATCAGCGTCACCCTGACCGGTGGCATCGGTCTGCTGGAGCTGAACCCGCAGTGGCTTGCTGTAAAAGAGGCGGCCGTCCCCGCAATCATCGGCCTGGCGGTCCTGATCTCCACCCGCACCCGCTATCCTTTGGTCCGGACCCTGCTGTACAACCCGTCGGTACTGGATGTGGATAAAATCCACCACCGGCTGCTGGCCGAGGGCACCGTCGAAGTGTTCGAAGCGCGGCTGCAAAAAGCCAGCTACTACTTTGCCGGCACCTTCCTGTTTTCCTCCATCATGAACTACGTACTGGCCCGCTGGATCGTCACCAGCCCCGCCGGCACCGAAGCCTTCAACGAGGAGCTGGGCCGCATGACCCTGGTCAGCTATCCGATGATCGCCATTCCATCCATGGTCATGATGATGCTGATCTTCTGGTACCTATGGCGCAGCATCCGGCGCCTGACCGGATACACCCTGGAGGAGGTGATGGCGCCGCATCTGCTGGAGAAGGAATCCCCAAAGGCCCCGACGAGCGGAGAGGCCAGCGACCGGGGGGCGAAGGACTGGAACGAGTCCTAAATCCGGTTCATCGCCGAACCGGGTAAAAAAAAGCGGTGGAGGACCGGATGCCTCCACCGCTTTTTTTGTGCGGTCAATGGCCTGGCTTATACATCCAGGTTGGTGACTTCCAGCGCGTTGGTCTGGATGAACTCCCGGCGCGGTTCCACGTCGTCGCCCATCAGGGTGGTAAAGATCTGATCGGCGGCAATGGCGTCTTCGATCGTCACCTTCATCAGGCGGCGGGTCTCCGGATCCATGGTGGTCTCCCAGAGCTGGTCCGGGTTCATTTCACCAAGCCCCTTGTAGCGCTGGATGTTCAGTCCGCGCTGGGCTTCCTTCATCAGCCAGTCCAGAGCACCTTCGAAGGACAGAACCGCCTGTTTGCGCTCTCCCCGCTGAACGTAGGCCCCGTCCTCAATCAGGCCATTGAGGGTTTCGCCCATCCGGGCGATGGCGGCGTAGGAGCCGGATTCGAAGAAGTCATGGCTGAATACGTAGTCGTGAGGAATGCCATGGACATGGAGCGTGACCTTCGGCAGGAACAGGCCCCGTTCCTCGTCCCGGGCCACCGAGAAGGTGTACTTGGTACCGGTCCGGGTGTCCAGGTCCAGCCCTTCCGCCAGGCGTCCGACCCAGCGCGCCACGGTTTCCTCGTCTTTCAGGTCCTCCGAGCTCAGGGTGCTGTTGTGCAGCATCTGCTCCAGCACCTTGGCGGGATATGCCCGTGACAGCCGCTCGATCATTGCCATCACCGCCTGGTACTCCCGCACCATGTTCTCCAGCGCCGCGCCTTTGATTGCCGGAGCCTCGGGATTGACGAACAGCTGTGCGCCCTCAAGGGCGGTCTGAGTCAGGTAGGCCTCCTTGGCCTTTTCATCCTTCAGGTACTGCTCCTGCTTGCCGCGCTTGACCTTGTACAGCGGCGGCATGGCGATGTAGACATGGCCG
Organism: Marinobacter lutaoensis; assembly: GCF_001981305.1. Taxonomy (GTDB): domain Bacteria; phylum Pseudomonadota; class Gammaproteobacteria; order Pseudomonadales; family Oleiphilaceae; genus Marinobacter; species Marinobacter lutaoensis. Next base: position 235,586 of record NZ_MSCW01000004.1, read on the forward strand.
CGCTCGATGATTTCCCGCATCTGCCGGAACAGGAAGGTGAGCAGCAGGGTGCGGATGTGGGAGCCGTCCACATCGGCGTCGGTCATGATGATGATGGAATGATAACGGAGCTTATCGGGGTTGAACTCTTCCCGGCCGATGCCGCAGCCCAGGGCGGTGATCAGCGTGCCCACCTCAGCGGAGGACAGCATCTTGTCGAAACGGGCTTTTTCAACGTTCAGGATCTTGCCCTTGAGTGGCAGGATCGCCTGGGTCCGGCGATCCCGGCCCTGTTTGGCGCTGCCGCCAGCGGAATCACCCTCCACGATGAACAGTTCGGACAGGGCCGGGTCCTTCTCCTGGCAGTCGGCCAGCTTGCCGGGCAGGCCGGCAATGTCCAAGGCGCCCTTGCGGCGGGTCATGTCCCGGGCTTTGCGAGCGGCTTCCCGGGCCCGGGCCGCTTCGATCATCTTATTGACGATGCCTTTGGCCTCGTTGGGCTGTTCCTGCAGGTAGTCGGAGAAGGTCTGGTACATTTCCTGCTCCACCGCGGTTTTCACCTCCGAGGACACCAGCTTGTCCTTGGTCTGGGACGAAAACTTCGGATCGGGCACTTTGACGCTGATGATCGCGGTCAGGCCCTCCCGGGCGTCGTCGCCGGAGGTATGGACCTTGGCCTTCTTGCCCAGCCCTTCCTGTTCGATGTAGGTGTTCAGGGAGCGGGTGAGGGCCGCGCGGAAACCGGCCAGGTGGGTACCGCCGTCCCGCTGGGGAATGTTGTTGGTGAAGCAGTAGATGTTTTCCTGAAAGCCGTCGTTCCACTGCATGGCGACTTCCACGGTAATGCCGTCTTCCCGTTCCCGGGTGAAATGAAACACCCGGTTGATGGGGGTTTTGTTGGTGTTCAAATGCTCCACAAAAGCCCTCAGGCCGCCCTGATATTCGAACACCTCCTGCTTGCCCGTACGTTCGTCGGTCAGCCGGATACGTACGCCGCTGTTCAGGAACGCCAGTTCCCGAAGGCGCTTGGCCAAGATTTCGTAGTGGAACTTGATATGGGAGAAGGTGTCCGGCGAGGGTACGAAATGGATCATGGTACCGGTGCTGTCGGTTTCACCCACCACGGCCAGAGGCGCCTTGGGGACACCATGCAGGTAGACCTGTTCCCACACCTTGCCATCGCGCCGGATGGTCAGGGTGAGGTGAGAGGAGAGGGCGTTGACCACCGAAACCCCCACCCCGTGCAAGCCACCGGACACCTTGTAGGAGTTGTCGTCGAACTTGCCGCCGGCGTGCAGTACGGTCATGATCACCTGCGCCGCCGACACGCCTTCCTCCTCGTGCAGGTCCACGGGAATGCCCCGGCCATTGTCCTTGACTGTGACGGATTCGTCCGGATGGATGATCACCCCGATCTCGGAGCAGTAACCCGCCAGAGCCTCGTCGATGGAGTTGTCCACCAATTCAAAGACCATGTGGTGCAGGCCGGTGCCGTCATCGGTGTCCCCGATGTACATGCCCGGCCGCTTACGCACCGCATCCAGTCCTTTCAAGACTTTGATACTGGAGGAATTGTAGTTCGATTCACTCATTAGGTGACTCCTGAAGGGTGATACCGGTGCTCGCCCGGAGCTGCCGTCCGTCGGCAGCCAGGTTTCGGCACGCTGCGCCGGTTTTAATCTTCCGTCAATTTGCCATGTTCCACGTGGAACATCCGATACTCCGGCACCCGGTCCGAACGCCACAGGGAGGCGGGCTCCGGCCGGTCGATGCTGGTCAGGAAAACCTGACTGCCCAGGGCCCTCAGCTTCTCCGCCAGCATGGCCCGGTGCTCGGTGTCCAGTTCGGCGTTGATGTCGTCAAGCAAAAAGGTGACCTGCCTGCCCAGCTGGCTCAACACCATCCCTTGGGCAATTTTCATCAGGATCACCAGGGTTTTCTGTTGCCCCCGGGAAAAGGTCTCGGCCACCGGCCGACCCTGGAACTTCAACCTCAGGTCCGCCCGGTTGGGGCCATACAGGGTATGACCCATCTTGCGCTCCTGGTCCCGGTGCGCCATCAGAACCGCCTCCAAGGGGCGGTTCTGATCCCAGCCGGGGTAAAACTCCAGCTGCAAACCTTGGGTCCAGGGCACATCCAGCTCGCGCACCAGGCTTTCGAACGCCGACCGGAACGCCTCGAACGTACGGCTGCGAAACGCTGTCAGCCGCTCGCTGAGGGCACCGTACTGACGGTCCCAGACCCGCAACAGGGATTCGTCTAGTCTACCATTTCTGAGCGTCTGATTCCGCTGTGACGTGACCCGCTGGCACTGCTGCCACGTTACCGCGAACGAAGGTTCCACGTGGAACACCGCCCAATCGAGAAACTGGCGTCGCTTACCGGGACCGCCGGCGACAATATCAAACACGCCGGGGTCGATCACCGACACTGGCAGGTGTTTGGCCAGCGCCGACAGACTGCGAACCGTCTCACCATCCACCCTCAGGGTGGTTTCTTTGTCCCGAACGTCCCGGGACAGACCCAGGCGGTGAACAATGCCATCCGGGCCGTCCGCCTCGGCAGCGTCCAGTCCGCCGAATACGGTGAAGCGGCTTTCGCCATGGCGCACCACCGCCTGGTGACGACTGACCCGGAACGAGCGCCCCAACCCCAGATAGCCGATTGCTTCCAGCACGCTGGTTTTGCCGCTGCCATTGGCTCCGTACAGCAGATTGAACGACGGGGAAAAATCGACGACGCCCGAGACCAAGTTGCGGAAGTGTTCTGTCTGGAGCTTCACAAGTGCCATAGGGAAGGGGAGATCCGCAGGAGAAAAGCGTTGTTGGCCAGAACTGGAAAGGCCGCCCGTGCTCGGGCAACGGGCGGCCTTTTAGTGTACAAAAGCGCTGGCCGGAAGGCGACCGCTCAATGCAGCAGGTTCAGACGCTCGTCCATGAACACATCCATTTCCGGGGCAAGGATGTGGACGTAGCGGTCGAAATAGAGAAACTGCTTGAGCAACAACGCGAACTCCCGGGGGAAGTGAAGACCGTGGCTCTCGCCAACCTTGACCATCTCCATCAAGATATTGTTGACGTCCTCTTCGGCCTGGTCCGCCTGGTAGGGCACCTCGTCCGGGACCATCGCGTCCATCTGCCGGTACAGCCGGCGCAGATCCTCGGCCAAATCGGCAACCTTTACTCGCTGATGGGTCACACCGATCCGCACCATGGCATCGGCCATGCCATCAAAATTCCCCACCATGATCGCGGAAATAAAGTCGCTCACTGCCTGCCAGGTATCCGGCCGGATGCGCCCGACAATGCCGAAGTCGATGAAGCCGACCCGGCCGTCACGCAGCACCATCAGGTTGCCGGCGTGCACGTCGGCGTGGAAGAACTCGCACTGGGTCAGGCTGGCGAACCAGGTGTTCATCGCGGTGATCAGCGTGTGTTCCGGATCCCGGGCATACCCGCGGATGCTTTCCAGATCGGTCAGCGGCACGCCATGGAAACGCTCCATGGTGAGAATGCGGCGGGTGCTGCAGTGCTCGTACACCCGGGGACAGGTAGCGTCCTGGTTGTGGGTGTCGTGCAGGAACTGCCGAAACACCTTGAGGTTGTGGGCTTCCTTGATGAAGTCACATTCCTCCATCATGGTGCGCTGGATTTCCTCGACGATGCCGGATAGAGAGGTCCAGGACAGCTTCGGCGCCAGGGTTTCCAGCACCCGGGCCGACAGGTAGAGGAAATTCAGGTCGGTCAGCAGAATGTTTTCCACACCCGGCTTCTGCACCTTGATCACCACGTCCTCGCCGGTGACCAGCCGGGCAGCGTGCACCTGGGCAATGGATGCGGACGCCAGGGCCACCGGATCGATCTCCGCGTACACGGATTCAATCGGCCGCCCGAGCTCGTCCCGGATGATCTTACGGATGACGCCGAACGGCAGGCTCGGCGTGCGGTCCAGGCAGTACTGGAACTCCTCCACGTACTCCTTGGGGAAAAAGGTGGGCGAGCTGGCGATGAACTGCCCCAGCTTGATGTAGGTCGCACCCAGGGATTCGAATGTCTGCCGCAGCAGGCGTGGGGCCGGCGGCCGATCACCACGCAACCAGTTGACTCCGGTGCGCCCGAGAACCGCCAGAGTCTGACCAATCCGAAACGCACCCTTGATGCCGTTCGTCACCGTACCCATCCTTCGATACCCTCCTCAACGTTGCCCCCGGGAAACACGGGGGCAACGAGCTCCCGCGCCCGCCTACAACCGCATCGGCATGACCACATACAGGCAGCGGTTGTCGTTCTCCGCTTCAATGAGCGCGCTGCTGTTGGGGTTGGACAGCGTGATCCGGACCCGGTCTTCGTCCAGCGCGTTCATCACGTCCACCAGATAGCCTACATTAAAGCCGATCTGCAGGGATTCGCCCTGATACTCCACCGGCAAGGCATCTTCGGCCTGTTCCTGATCCGGGTTGTTGGCGAACACCTGCAGCTGGTCGGTCGACAGGTTCAGGCGCACGCCCCGGATGTTCTCGTGGGACAGGATGCCGGCCCGCTGCAGGGTGTTCTTGAGCGCGAGTCGGTCGGCCAGCACCACCTTGTCACCCCCCCGGGGGATCACCCGGTTGTAGTCCGGGAACTTGCCCTCGATCAGCTTGGAGGTGAAGGTGTAGGCCCCCACCGTGGCCCGCAGGTGGTTGTCGCCGATCACCAGTGTGACCGGAGTTTCCACGTCATCCAGCAACCGCGCCAGCTCCAGCACCCCTTTTCGCGGCACGATCACCTGACGCAGGTCGGCGCAGCCGGTGGCCAGCGTCAGATGCGCCAGCGCCAGGCGGTGTCCGTCGGTGGCCACGGTGCGGACATGGTCGCTGGCCACTTCCAGCAACAGGCCGTTGAGGTAATAACGGACATCCTGCTGGGCCATGGCGAAGGCGGTGGCATCCAGCATCCGTCCCAGCTCTTTCTGGGGCAGTTCCAGCCGGAAGCTTTCCGGTTCATCCTCCACGTTCGGGAAATGCTCGGCCGGCAGCGTGGATAGGGTGAAGTGACTGTTGCCCGAGCGCAGATGCAGCCGGTCTCCTTCCAGCGCCAGCTCAATCGGTGATTCATCATTGAGGGCCCGGCTGATGTCCGCCAATTTGCGCGCGGGTACGGTGATGCGGCCCGGCTGGTCCACGTGCACCGGTGTCACCCGGGCCACCAGTTCCACTTCCATGTTGGTACCGGTCAGGGTCAGGGTCGAGTCCTCGGCCACCAGCAGGACGTTGGAGAGTACCGGCATGGTCTGTTTCTTTTCTACCACGCCGGCAATGCTCTGCAGCGGGGTAAGCAGGGATTCACGGCTGATCGTCAGTTTCATGGCACTCAGCTTTCTTTTCCGTTGACAAGTGAATGGTGTCGCTAACGCCCGGCATCAGGTGGTCAGCAATCTCATAAAGTTCTGATAATCCTCACGAATCCCAGGATCTGTCTCCTGCAGCTCCTGGATTTTCTTGCACGCGTGCAGCACCGTGGTGTGGTCGCGCCCGCCAAAGGCATCGCCAATCTCCGGCAAGCTGTGGTTGGTCAGTTCCTTGGCCAACGCCATGGCGACCTGCCGCGGCCGGGTCACCGTCCGGGTCCGACGCTTGGACAGCAGGTCGGCCACCTTGATCTTGTAGTACTCCGCCACGGTACGCTGGATATTGTCGATACTGACCTGCTTCTCGTGCAATGCCAGCAGGTCCTTCAGGCTTTCCCGGATAAATGCCGGGGTAATCTCCGAACCGGTGAAGTGAGCATTCGCTATCACCAGACGAAGTGCACCTTCAAGCTCACGCACGTTGGATCGGATTTTCTGGGCGATGAAGAACGCCGCTTCGCTGCTGAGCTTGACGTTCGCCTGCTCCGCCTTCTTCATCAGGATCGCCACCCGGGTTTCCAGCTCCGGCGGCTCCACCATCACGGTCAGTCCCCAGCCAAACCGGGATTTCAGCCGCTCCTCCATATCCGAAATTTCCTTCGGGAACCGGTCACAGGTGACGATCACCTGCTGGCCCCCTTCCAGCAGCGCGTTGAAGGTATGGAAAAACTCCTCCTGGGAGCGCTCCTTGCGGGCAAAAAACTGAATGTCGTCGATCAGCAACGCGTCCACCGAGCGGTAATAGCGTTTGAACTCGTTGATCGCGTTCAGCTGCAACGCCTTGACCATGTCCGCGACGAACCGTTCCGAACGTAGATACACCACCTTCGCCCGGGGATTGCGACGCACGATCTCGTTGCCGATCGCGTGCATCAAGTGCGTTTTCCCCAGCCCCACGCCGCCATAAAGGAACAACGGGTTATAGGCGCCCCCCGGATTTTCCGCCACCTGCATGGAGGCAGCCCGGGCCAGCTGGTTGGACTTACCCTCGACAAAGGTTTCAAACGTAAAGGTCTCGTTCAGGAAACTCTGATGCTTGATGTCGCCCTCGACCTGCACCTCGCGCCGCTCGGACTCACTCTTGCTGGCCCGCACCACAGTCGCGGGCCCGGCCACGGTCGCCGCCACCCCCTGTTCCTCCTCGGTGACCGGACCGGCGGTTTCATCCGGCACATGACCGTTCACCGTTGCCCTCGGCGATTCCCGCACCGGCGCCGCCGGCGGTTCATCCGACTTCGGAGCCGATCCCACTTTCATATGCACGCGCGGTGCCTGGCCCCCGTTCAGATCCTTCAGGACTTCCTCGATCCGCCGCAGATATTTCTGGTTGACCCAGTCCATGACGAACCGGTTCGGAGCAAACAGCACCAACTGACCGTCCCGCTGATCCGACTGCAACGGCCTCAGCCAGGTGTTGAACTGTTGCGCGGGAAACTCATCCCGGAGTACTTCAAGACACTGATGCCACAAGCTGTTCGGCACGACCGCCTGCTCCCGATAAGACTGACGTTCCTATTGACCGGACAAGGAATCCGATACCAAGAGGTGACCGCCGATTCTACCGTGACGCCGTGGCCAGTAAAAGGGTGAGACTCCGGTCATAAACAGGCTGTGGAAATTTAACATTTTCAATAACAATAGCTTACGAACTTACCTACAAGGTTGTGTACAGCGAACTTTTGTCAAAAAAGTTACCCACAGGGCTGTGTGTACACCCTGCTTGCAACCCTGTTAGGAAGACCGGGAGCGTCCGGTGGATAACCCGACCCCGATCGGAATCGTCGACTTTCCCACAATCCGTCGCGTCCCCCTCCACAGAGCTCACCGGCCCTTGTCAAGACCCTTTTCAACGATACAACTTTTTGATTTTAAAGACTAAAAATGGTTTTTCCACAGAAACCTTGGAGACTAACAGCAGTAATAATTAATCCTTAAAGAATTCATAAAAGACCTACTGATTTTTTTACTGCGCCGGAGGCTCGGCGAGCCCCTCGGGAACCCCTCCAGCCACGACGCCACAAGCCATTGAACTTTTGCCGGGATTTGCATAGAATGCCGCACCTGTTTTGGCTGTACATTTTCCAGCCAGTTACTGACTTCCAAAACTTACCCGTTGTGAGATCGTCACCATGAAAAGAACGTTTCAACCGAGCGTCCTGAAGCGCAAGCGCGTACACGGCTTCCGTGCCCGTATGGCCACTGCCAACGGCCGCAAGGTTCTGTCCCGTCGTCGTGCCAAGGGTCGCGCTCGTCTGTCCGCGTAACAACCTGCTTGCTCATGAAGGCTTTGGGTTTTCCGAAAGCTCACCGTCTGTTGCGGCCCGCGGATTACAGCAAAGTCTTCAATGACGTACAGCTGAAGGTTTCGCATCGGAACTTTCTGATCCTGGCAACGCCGAACCCGTTCGGTCATGCCAGGATCGGCTTGGTGTTTTCCAAGAAACACCTTAAGCTGGCCGTCCAGAGAAACCGCGTCAAACGCCAGGTCAGGGAAACCTTCCGGCGTCAGCGGGAGTTGCCCGCCGTTGACATCGTGATTCTCGGTCGGCAGGGCCTCGCGGACCTCGACAACGCATCGCTTCAGGCCATCCTGAACGAGCTCTGGCGCCGGCTTAGAAAAAAATACCGTCAGTCATCGCCACCCGAGGCGGCTGAGTCTCAGCCTGCCGGTAGAGGAACGGGTTAATGCGCCAACTGTTGCTTCTGCCCATCCGCTTCTATCAGTACGCGATCAGTCCCCTGATGGCGAGCCACTGCCGCCACTACCCAACCTGTTCTCAATACGCGGTCGAAGCCATCAATCGTCACGGTGCCGTCAAGGGCTCCATCCTTGCACTTCGCCGTCTCGGCCGATGCCACCCCTGGAGTGAAGGCGGTTACGATCCGGTTCCAGGTACCGAGCATTCCCCTCAAACAACCCAGACCAGACAGTAATTCTATGGACATTCAACGCATTGTTTTGTTTGCCGGCCTGGCGATTGTCAGTTACCTGATGGTGCTCGCCTGGAACGAGGACTACCACCAGCAGCCCGTGGCCGCCACTGAGATGGCACAGGCCCCCGCAAGCAATGCCGGTGTCAGTGGCAACGGCGACTCGATGGTGTTGCCCGGTGAGGCCTCCGGTGATCACCCCGAGGAATTCGTCACTCCGGAAACCAGCCCGTCCGTGGCCGCTTCCGGAACCGACACCACCGCGGCTGTGGATAACCCCTACGTCACGGTCCGCACCGATGTGTTCGAGATCGTCATCAACCGGGTTTCCGGCAACATTGTCGAGAGTTCTCTGCTCCAGTACGACGCATCCCTGAACAGCAACACCCCGTTGAAACTGCTGACCCACAGCGCCAACCGCACCTACCTGCTGGAGAGCGGGCTGATCGGCAAGAACGGTCCGGACAGCCGCGCCAACGGCGAGGCTCCGGTGTACGAAGTCAGCCGTTCCGAGTACACCCTGGACGATGGCCAGGACCAGCTCGCGGTGGACCTGAGCTACACCACCGATCAGGGCGTTCGCATCATCAAGCGCTACGAGTTCCAGCGGGACAGCTACGAGATCGGTGTCAAATACCTGATCGAAAACCGCTCCGAGCAACCCTGGCAGGCCAACTTCACCGGCAAGATCGTGCGCGACGAGTCCCCCGATCCCACCAGCCAGGCCAGCATGGGCATCCGGGCGTTTCTGGGCATGGTCATGAGCTCACCGGAGGATCCCTACGAGAAATTCAGCCTCAAGGATCTGGCCGAGAAACGGGTAAACCAGCAGGTCACCAACGGCTGGCTGGCGTTCCTGCAACACTACTTCCTGACGGCCTGGGTTCCTGATCGCGACACTCCGGCGCAGTTCCAGACCACCCGCCGGGGGCCGCTGCACGTGATGGGCTTTGTCTATCCGACCACCACGGTCGCGCCTGGGGAAACCGCCGAGGTCGGGGCCCGGGCCTACGTCGGGCCGAAGATCATCGACCGTCTGGAAGCGGTGGCTCCGAATCTGGACCGTACCGTGGATTTCGGCTGGCTGTTCTTCATCTCGCTGCCGCTGTTCTACATTCTGGAGTGGTTCCACGGCCTGTTTGGCAACTGGGGGGTCTCCATCATCCTGCTGACGGTGCTGGTGAAGGCGGTGTTCTTCCATCTGTCTGCCACCAGCTACCGTTCCATGGCGAAGATGCGGGCCGTGGCGCCGCAGTTGAATCGGCTGAAGGAACTGTACGGCGACGACCGGCAGCGTATGAGCCAGGAAATGATGGCGCTGTACAAGCGGGAGAAGATCAACCCGCTTGGCGGCTGCCTGCCGGTGCTGGTGCAGATGCCGGTGTTCATTTCCCTGTACTGGGTGCTGTTCGAGAGCGTGCAGCTGCGCCATGCGCCGTTCATGCTGTGGATTCAGGATCTGTCGCAGATGGACCCGTACTTCATCCTGCCGATCCTGATGGGTGCCAGTATGTTCCTGCAGATGCACCTGAACCCGACTCCGCCGGATCCGATGCAGGCCAAGATCATGAAGCTGATGCCGTTGATCTTTACGGTGTTCTTCCTGTGGTTCCCGTCCGGTTTGGTGCTTTACTGGCTGGTCAACAACATTCTGTCGATCAGTCAGCAGTGGTACATTACCCGCAAGATCGAAGCGGAGGCGGCAGCCAGAAAGCGCTAAGGCCCGCCGCAGCCACCTGACCCGACAGAGGCTCCCTTCGTGGAGCCTCTGTCCGTTTTGTCTGTCCATCGGAAGAAGGTTTCCAGCCATGCAGGCCAGCACCGATACCATTGCCGCCATCGCCACCGCGCCCGGCCGCGCCGGCGTGGGCATTGTCCGCGTGTCCGGTGCCCGGGCCCGGGACATCGCCCGGGGCATGCTCGGCTTTGACCCCAGGCCCCGGCACGCCCACTATGGTCCGTTCCTGGATGGCGACGGCCAGCTGATCGACGAAGGCATCGCCCTGTTTTTCCCCAACCCCCATTCGTTCACTGGCGAGGATGTGCTGGAACTGCAGGGACACGGTGGTCCGGTCATCCTTGACCTGCTGTTACGGGAAGTCTGCCGCCGTGGCGCTCGGCTGGCCCGTCCCGGTGAATTCTCCGAACGCGCGTTCCTGAACGATAAGCTGGACCTGGCCCAGGCCGAGGCCATTGCCGATCTGATCGACAGCAGCTCGGAGCAGGCCGCCCGCTGTGCCGTTCGTTCCATGCAAGGGGTTTTTTCACGCCAGGTAGAGGATCTGGTGGAAGCGGTTACTCACTTACGTATGTACGTGGAGGCCGCCATCGACTTTCCCGAGGAAGAGATCGACTTTCTGGCCGACGGCAAGGTGGCCAGCGATCTGCATGCCCTGATCGGCCGGGTCGAGGGCATCCTGACCGAAGCCCAGCAGGGCTCGATTCTCCGCGAAGGCATGAAAGTGGTCATCGCCGGCCGCCCCAACGCCGGCAAATCCAGCCTGCTCAACGCCCTCGCCGGACGTGAGGCCGCCATTGTCACGGCCATTGAGGGCACCACCCGGGACGTGCTGCGGGAACATATCCACATCGACGGCATGCCCCTGCATGTCATCGATACCGCCGGCCTCCGGGACAGCCCGGATGAAGTGGAACGCATCGGCATCGCCCGTGCCTGGGAAGAAATTCGCCAGGCCGACCGCATTCTGTTGATGGTGGACGCCACCACCACCGACCAGACCGATCCCCACGCCCTATGGCCGGACTTCATTGACCAGTTGCCGCCCAGCGCTCCGGTGACCGTGATCCGCAACAAGGTGGACCTGACCGGCGAGCCGGTGGGACTCAGCGAGACGCCAGGCCAAGCCGCGCCGGTGATCCGGCTGGCCGCCAAATCCGCTGAAGGCCTGGAGGTGTTGCGTAGCCACCTCAAGGCGTGCATGGGCTTTGCCACCACCACCGAAGGCGGCTTTCTGGCCCGTCGTCGTCACCTCGATGCCCTGGAACGCGCCCGCGACGCCTTGCTTCAGGGACAGGCGCAGCTGGAAGGGTACGGCGCCGGTGAACTGCTGGCCGAGGATCTGCGCGCCGCCCAGGACGCCCTGGGCGAAATCACCGGGCGGATGACCCCGGACGACCTGCTGGGCCGGATTTTCGGCTCGTTCTGTATCGGGAAGTGAACCTCATTCTGAAGTGGTAAAGCCCCGTGAAACCCATCAAAACATATCAAAATAACTTATTGTTTTCTAAGGACAATATTCGCTTTTACCTCAAAAACCTTTTTCCCGCGTTTTCTTCTAATTTGCTCCGTTTCACTATAAATTGATCCCGATTTGCTCCAAGGTTAGAATTCGGGAGCAATGGGATCAAAATTGGAGCAAACATGAAGGTATCTGTTAACAAGAGGAACCCCAACTCGAAGGGGCTACAGCAGCTTCGCCTGGTGTACTACTACGGTGTGGTCGAAGGGGAGGACGGAAAAAAGCGGCCTAAGCGGGATTACGAGCCTCTTGAGCTGTACGTGTATCACAACCCCAAGACCCAGGCTGAGCGGCAGCACAACAAGGAGATGATGCGTCAGGCAGAAGCTGCGAGGTCTGCACGTCTCGTTGAAGCACATGCCAATAAATTCCAGCTTGAAGACCGCGTGAAACTGGCCTCAAGCTTCTTCGACTACTACGACCAATTAACCTCGACCAAAGAATCCGGAAGCGCATCTAATTATTCAATCTGGATCTCGGCAGGTAAGCACCTCAGAAACTACCACGGCAGAGCTGAACTCACCTTTGAGGAGATTGATAAGCAGTTTCTTGAAGGCTTACGGAAGTACCTACTGGAGGAGAAGCTCACCAAATCGAAAACCAAGCTTGCCAAAAATACTGCATCGAGCTACTTCAATAAGATCCGAGCTGCTCTGAATGAAGCATATCGAGAGGGCATCATCAGGGATAATCCGGTTCAACGAGTGAAAAGTGTCAAGCCAGAGAACACTAAGCGAACCTACCTCTCACTGGATGAGGTTCGAGCGTTGACAAAAGCGGAATGTCGCTACGATGTCCTGAAGCGGGCTTTTTTGTTCAGTTGCACTACCGGTCTCCGGTGGAGTGACATCAATAAACTCACATGGAGTGAAATCGAAGAGTTTGAGCCTGGCCACTATCGAATCATTTTTGACCAGAAAAAGCTTAAGAACGGTGGAAAATCCCTTGTATATCTGGACCTTCCAGATTCGGCTGTAAAGCTGTTGGATATAGATCGAAAGGGCGAACCAGAAGACAGAGTGTTCGTCGGCCTAAAATACAACAGCTACTTTAATGTGGCTTTAGAGAAGTGGGCAATGAGAGCTGGAATAACAAAGCATGTCACGTTTCACGTCGGGAGACATACATTCGCCGTAGCCCAACTTAACCGTGGTGTTGATATTTATTCTCTTTCTCGGCTCCTTGGACACTCAGAGCTGAGAACAACTGAAGACTATGCTGATATTCTCGAAAGCCGTCGAGTAACGGCCATGAGAAGCTTTCCAGACATATTCAAAGAGCGTGAAAGTGAGAATAACAGATGCTCCCATTGCGGGCAGGCAGTCCCCATGGCTATCGCTTAGGCGCTTTACGTCCAGGACGGCGAGAGTTCTTCATAAACTCCTCAACGTCGTTCTGCACATCCTTCTGAGATTTGATGCGGTTGGCCTCAACCCAATCCAAAAGGTCCGAGCGTTTAATCAATACACGATTCCCCCCCGGCTTTGTAAAGCTGATTCGCTTCTCATGAGTCAGCTTGTAGATATAGCTCCGCTTTGAACCGATCAAAGCTGCCGCCTCATCGACAGTAAGATACTCCTTTCCAGAAGGAGGGAGGTTCACGTTACTGGTGTCGCTCGACGCTGTTCCCGAAACGAAATCAGCCAAGATTTTTTTGATTTCTGCCAATTCATTCATCACGCACGATAACTGTTCTGTTTCAGACATCATTCACCCACATTGTCTTTGATTCGCTTTGATGGGTTTATGATGAAGGAGAGAGGTGCGAAACGACGGGTCTGCTTTTGCCCATTTTGGGCGGTTTGAGCGGAATTGAGAAAATTTTCTGGAAAGTGCCTACGTCAGTCCGACCGACTAACTGTCCACATTTCCCCTGTCACCAATAGTTGTAATTTATTATTTGTTTAAAACTACTTGAAAGAACTACTTGCAGACTGTCCAATGCAACGATTTTTCCTTTAGATTCATTGGTTTATTGTTAAAAAATCAATTATAGGCGTGGCGCTAGTGTCGTACAGGCGTGGCGCTAGTGACGTGACTGGCGTGGCGCTAGTGTCGTGGATAACTTGCCAAAACTCGCCGGAGCCCTTGATTTCACAGGCTTGGCTACTGCGTGGCGCTAGTGACGTGGATAACATTGGTTATAAACAGGGTTATCCACCATGGGAGCGAATTCGACTCAACCAGAATACCGCCCGTAGGGGCTGTAATTATCATAATTACCGTAATCGAAGTAGACGAGATAGGGCTTTGAATGAGGAGATGCGAACAAAGAAGGATTCGCCCCGAGGCTTTTTCACTTAGGGGCGATATGAGGGTTCGTCTTGGTAATTATCAGTTTATCGCTTTGAAAAAGCGTGCTGTTGAAAATCTCATGATGGAAAATAGACGCTAATATAGCGGCATTTTCCAGCTTTCGACGGAAGTCTCTCCGCTCCTTCGTTTCACTGCTGAACTGAAGCTTCAGGGCATCAAGCGGGATTTCAATCTGCCTTCTGCGCGACATCGAGTGGACTCGCCAATTCCACCAACAGTAGAAATCGATGGCGAGCGGGTTTTTAGTCAAAGCTTTGATCGCGTGGGCGGAAACTGGCACAGCATTGCTCAAAATGCTTTGGTAGAACTCTTCATCCAGGCTGATTGTTGATGACCAGCTTGAATTTTTGCCATGGCGCATTGAGATAAGCGCCTTACGGGATACAAGAATATTCTCAATTTCTACCCCGTTTCCAACCACTCTCTCTATCTGAAATGTAGAGCGAGCCAAACGATTGACCTGTTCGCGCAGTAGAGCTGCATATCGACCACTATTGCTTAGTCCAAGACTTTTCAGGAACTGGCTTTGGCTTGTATCAATCGCTAGCTCAGGACTCCTCTGTCGCTTGGCTTGTGTGGTTAACCATGCCAACAAAAGCCTTACCAGGCCCCCTGCGGGAACACGCTCGCTGGACAATACCGATACTTTGACATTGCCATTGGTGCGCTGAAAAAGGTTTTTATCAGTATTGGCCGCCGGTAATGGGCTAAGTTGGCAAAACAATTGCGGCATGAACCATGTTTCAGGGTTCAGCTCTTGATTTTCTGCCTGCTCAATAAGACTTTGATGGTAGGCAGTAAACGGCTTGCCTCCCATCAATCCACCTTCCGACGCTCAAGCCAATCCTCTACGTCGGCGCGCTTCCAGCGGACCGCTTTTGTGGTTACGGCAATGGGTTTTGGAAAATCAGCGTTCTTATCTGCCCGAATGCGGCTCAGCGTCGGATTTGAAATGCGTAAAAGTTGTTGGACATCACGTACCGTTAAAAGCACGTCTGACTCAACGCCAGCCCCTCGATCTTTCTTTTGGGATTTCATAAACAATAGCTCCTTCGATTTCTCTAGGAGCTATTTTCGGTTTAACTACCTTTGACCGAAGAACGCGCTTTTTACCATTTTGGGCGCATAAGGCAGTTTTTCAGTATTTTTATCGTTAGCTTCCCGGACCGCCCGGATTCACTTCTATTTTGTCCATTGCCTCCCGACGCTTTGCGTCCACGTCTATGTCATCAACGCGATCCATTGCACGCTGATCAGCAGGCAAACGGTCCCCATCAACATTGAAGACGCTGCCAGAACCTGTGAGGGCATCCATAGATAAATTGGCTCCACTGGGGAACTGACCGTTCTGCTGAAGAATAGCCAGCCACTCATCGAGATTTACCTCATCCCAATTGATTTGAGCGATTTGCTCAAAGGGAATACCTCCACAACTCGGATTCTTAGGAGTTCCGAAGTCCTGACCAAACTGAGGCCGAACCTGTTCCTGGATGATTCGAGACAGCGGTGAATTGAAGCAGCAGTACGCTTTACGCTTCTCGATACAGGCCCCAAGAACCTCTTCCTTACAGTAGGAGCCAACGTAGGTGCAGCTATCCGTTGCCCGCTTGGTGTTCATCTCCAGCTCTTCCTGCTCACAGGCGTAGACCATTTGAATTACGGCCACAGCGACCACGTACACCGTGTAGACCGTCATCGCCGCACCCAGCATAGAAGCGGCTTGGTTCGCCATTTCCGTCATTGCCTCCTCAGCCGCTCTATCTGCTGTAGCAGTGGCTGCCGCCTCGGTCGCGCCATCCTGGGCCAAATTACCCATCACGTCCTGCAACATACCTTTAGCCTGCTCCTTCAGCTTTTCTATGAGCTGGTTCTTCAGTTCCTCGATGGGCGACCATATCTCCTCAACAGCACCAGAGATGTTATCCATGTAATTTGTGAACGGCTGAGATACCTCCGTCCAAGCATTCATAACTGGATCACGAAGGGTTTGGTACGAGCTTTTGATGACGTTGGTGTCTTCAAGCGCCAATACCGCACCATCAAGCTTCGGAACCTGACGAATCATCATCAGGTAATCAGCCATGCTCACGTTAGAGGGTTTCTCACAGCAGTCCGACACTCCGCCGACTGCAATCTTGCATTCGCCAGCCTCGCCCCCGAACGCAGTACAGGTCACGTTCTCTTCACCGGTTGCGTTGCCATCGTCATCTTGGCCGGTGCAGCTCATATCCTGGGTCATGAACTGCGCCGCATTGAGCAAAGCCGAGGCTTTGGCAAAGTTCGCGGTCTGGTCGGTGGATTGTGTCGGGTCTAGGCAGTCGTCCCCCATGCAGCGGATAGCTCCACCACACTGGTATTCGGTTTTTTTCTCTATGGTGTCGATGTCCACACTACTCCCGCAGTCCCACGTCTCCTCTTTGACGTAACACACACCGGAGTTACCCTGAGCACCATCAACACACTCCGAGCTTATAAAGCCGCACTGCGGGTTTTCTTCGTACTGCTGGCACGTATTTAGATTCCCGCCTTCGTTGACCGGGCACTGCTCCTCACCGTTGACATCGGTGTAGCACTCCATATCCCCTTTGTAGAAATCGAAGTCCGCATCTACGGCGACTTTCTTGCAAAGGTTGGGGATACCAGGAATGGGAGAAGGCTTCAGGCTGTCCTCGCAGATTTTGATGCCATTCGTATAGGTGCAGCCTTCCGCGTCACGCGGGTCGTCCACGCAAGTCAGGCTCCCCTCTGCAAAACCATCCACCACGCCAGTCGCAGATTCGATGCAGCTATCTGGTGACCATTCATCTTTGATGATGGCTTTGGAGGGGTCGTACTTAATGCGGATCTTCCCGAAGCCTTCACCCTCGCCGGAGACGGATACGCGAATTTTGAAGCGAATCACCGAGTCTTCCGGCGTGTTTCGGAAGTAACTGGTCAGGTCGAGGTTAGGATTTTGGTCCCAGCTTGTACTCAGCTCACACTTACCGGCTGTCTCGGGAGGAAAATTGTTAGTGGGACCAGACCATACCTTTACTTCTTCGCCAGGCTCACCAATCCATATCTGCATGTAGTCATCCCACTTGGCACGTATCAACGTAGCCTGAGTAATGGCAGCAGGATTGACGACTTTGATTTCCGTGAATTCTTCGTAAATCGAGCAGCTACCACTCCAGTAGTTGTCTCCCACCTTACCAATCCACACGTCAGAACACCCACCGCCAGCACCATCGCATGGTGAAATGTTGTATGGACCGTCATGGTGCTTGACCACTGCCGCTTCATAGTCGTGAATGACCTCGCAGGTGGCGCTTTTGTCGGTCACACGGTCGCAGGTTTCGTACTCCGGGTTATGTACCGACATGGTGATTTCATCGAAGGTTGTTTCGGCGGAACAGTCACCAAAGCCCTCAGCGATCACATCAATGTTTTCGTATGTGGCGTTGGTGAGCCCCAACATCGGGTCGGAACTGAAATCCGGGCGACTTTGATTTGAGGAGTCCACCAGAACTTTATACGCCGCACCTGAGATAGAGGGGGTGTCGCTGTAGGCATCTTCCCAGAGGGAGTCCTTTGCCTCGCTACCGGTTTCGCCCATCCCCTCTTCCGAGTCATAGATCCCCTGGAGCTGGTCGAGGTCAGGGGCTACGCCATCAGAGAAATATTCGTTCTGCACCGAGGCATTGGAAGGGTTGCTGCCTGGGTACAGGCTTTGAACGCTGAACTGAGTTCCCCCTTGGTATTGCAGGTTACCGTTTTCGTCCATGGTGGGGATGGTGATTTGCCCGTTCTGGACCTTGGCTGGAGTGTTTTTGGCTTCGTTACCAAGCTCCATACCCAGATTCTGGCCTTCGCGACCGAGCTGACTTAAAAAGTCCTGGCTATCAACTTCAGGTGACTCTTGAGCCACGCCGTGAAGGGGCATCAGAGTCGTGGTGACAGTTAAAAGGTAGGCAATGGCTCTCATCAAGCCTGGTGAATTTCGCATAATGACCTCTCCGAAAATCTTTTCGAGAGATCATATCGAGCATCCGGCGCTCCCAGCGGATGTGTAATTTACCGTTTTGGGCGCATAACGTTAAATTGGCCAAATTTTCTTTCACATGTGAAAGTTTTTCAAAGGTAGCTCAAGCTGGCTCAGCGAAGACTTCAACCGCTGGCATCGCCGCACCCTTCGCATTCTGAGGCTGAAAACAGTGCGGGCAGTGTATTCCCGTCGCCTGATTCACAGAGGTGAAAAATTCACACCCGCAGTCGCAGCAATGCTCAAACATCGCGTCCCCAGACCGCATCTCCGACGCTAAGCACCAGGCATCCGAAATTGTGAACATCTGAAATGCCTCCTTGCCCATCGGTGAGCTGACAGGGGCAATCTCCGCGATGGCTGCACGATACATCCGATATGCGCGATTCAGCGCCGCAATGCAGGTCGAGGATTCAACGGGCCTTCCACCTATCTGTCGATAAAACCCCATCAGAAGCGAAGCATGGAGTTTGGAAAGCTGATTCGTTACCAAAGAAGCACCACTTTTGATAGCGTTGGAAGCTCTGTTTTTGCTGACATCCATCCCATCGTCTTCCAGATCTCGGTAAATCCTGCGCACCTGTTTATCGGTCAACCCAGTTTCCAGAATGATTATGCGGGTTACATAACCCATTAACGCCATCTCACGTGCATGAACCCACAGGTGCAACGGATTGTTACGGGTATTCATACGTTACCTCCTACCGACAGGCACTGCTGATACTTGATGAAGAACCCCTGTCTGCGTTTCCGAAGGTCTGCTGAAGGCAACAGGCCCTCGACAACCTGTGGGTCAAATCTTAGGGTGCAGGCTGTACAGATCTCCGTCACCAACTGACGGATTTGATTGTCAGTGGCCTCGGCCACAGCCTTCGCCAGTGACTGGCTGACACCAAATGCGGTTGCGGCCATTGGAGCGTCTCGGCGGGCCAAGTTTCTAAGTGTCAGCCAGTACGTCACGTCAAACTCTCGCTCCACACCCTCCATTCCTGCGAAACCAGGTGGAATAGCACGTTCGTATTCAGCGGACAGGAAATCACATACGTCCGGTTCCGGCGTGTGTAACTGAAAGCTTAAAACTACGCCTGAACTCAACTTGGACAATTCGTGAGATGGCGTGACAGCTAAGGCCACAACCGTACTTTGTGGTAGTGAAAACTGTTCTCTGGCCACGCTCGGAGCATGGCGGCAGAGAGTTGCCAGCAGGTTCCAAAGGGTGAGATCCAACTCAAACACATTTTTGTCTGGGCGCTGCTCAGTAATCTGAGCAGCCTGGTTATCCAGATCGGACATTGAAAGTAGAGGTGACATTGTTACGCCTCCTCTGCGAATCGCTTCTTGTAAGATTTTGGCAGATACAGAGTAAGTGCAACCCCACCGGCAACAGACAGCGCAAAATAGGCTAAATCACCTGAAGTCAGCAACTGTCCAATAACAAAGTAGATGAACCCTACAAGCACAAACCAAAGACATTTTTCAGCAAACATAACTACTCCTCAATCAAAGCAAAGCATTGCAAAACATATCAATATAAATAACACGAGATCCGGGATATGCAAGGGGTTTTACTGTGTTTTTTTACAGTATCATTTTATGGTTCTATGAACAGAATATTGAGCGACTTGCATTTATAGAGATCAGGGGTAGGATTTAAATTAGGGTAATTTTCATCGGAAAATAGGCTATGAAACTATTAATCTTCGTCCTTTCAACTTTGTTCGTTAGTTACAAACTTGCTGGCATCGGCGGCTTGATATTATCGCTCGTTCCGCTCGCGTTAATTTTGAGCTTTACTGTTAGCAAAAGGAACGCACAATCAGGTTGCAACGTACATTCATCACAGCAGGACCGCTCGTCAGTTTGGGATGACAGCCAAATAGACAGGATTCCGTTCACATCGCCAGATGGTTCAGGATCGCAATTTGAAAAATGGGACGGTCAACCTTGGACAGGCCAATAGAAGAGAGCTGGATGAAACCAGCTCTCTAAGGTAGGTTATCGAGTTAACAAAATTTCAATCCCCTTTCCCGGTAATCGCCTAGTGTCATATCTCCGCCCGATTGGTAACCGAACGCTTAGAGCTGCAATCTTCATTTCGAACGCCCTTACACCTGCTTTCTTCGCCAGCTTTTCAAGCAGAGCATTAGTCAGAATGATCGAGCGCATATTTTCTCTATGAGCGTATATTCGCATCCTCATCTTCTCCCCGCAGGGTGCCATGAATTCGCCCGCTTCCGCGTGTCTAATAATCTTATCAATCACTGCCACAGCTTCTCTTTTCATGAAACGCTCCTTTACTCTCCATTCTGTACAGCCATATAGCGGCTTACTGGCATCAGATAACCCCCGGCCTGCTCGCGCCCGGCACCCGCAGAAGCCTCAATAATGTCTGCTGCTTTGTTTGCCAGATCGGCGTCACCGCCGAACTCACTTTGAAGTTGCTGCCTGTATTCAGCTTCACGCCCGTCGCTTTCGCCCAATAACGACGAAGCAAACAATTGAGCCCCTGCTTGAGATTGGAGACCGTGTTCATGAATCGCTGTCTGAACAGCCAACTCGCGGAACTCATCACCGTACTGCTCAACAAAACGCTGTGCGTGCTCCGCACCTTCCTCTGATGCACTGGCAAACGCTGCCGCAAAGAACATCCCACGCTCCCTAATGGACATGTCTTTAGCAGCTTCCGACAAATCACTTTCTCCAGTAATCCACTCTTTGGCCGCTGTGTATCCGCTGACCCCGGCACCGATAATCGAACGCCCCAGGTCTGCGGCTCCAGTCGCGATATGACCCGCTACGCCGTACTCATCCTGGATGTACTGATCGCCACGGTTTGAATCAGCGATAAACTGGTCGCGTTCTTGGGGAGTCATGGCCGCGAGGTGCTCCATCGAACCTGCAAAATCATCCGAGAAACCGCCTGCTCCAGCACTAACCCCACCAACTACTTGATCGAAGAATCGGCCAATACCCTCGGTAGTAGAGAAGATACTCGCCGAGGTAGATGGCTCGACTTCAGACGCCATAATTTGACTTCTCAGAGCACCGAGCCGCTCTCCCCGGTAGTCGTCTCTGTTTTCAGAGTCTGCCGCTTCTACGTTGCTTAGGTTTTGGTTATGACGCTGAAGCACTGCGCTCTCCCCAGGCACGCCTGCCCTTGCCTGATTTCTTTGTTCGTTCGACATGCTCTGAGGTTCTTGAAGTTCTCGCGCACCTATACCATGCGTTATCGCTGGAGAGCTTTCCAAAAGATCTTGCTGTGCATTGGAATCTCTCACGGTTGTCGCGCTGCCCGTAGCACTTGCGATGGTTTCGGCAGCAATAGCCTGTTCCGATGCTTTACCAGAGTTAAGAAGCGCATAGAGCTGACCGCCTGCGGTTGCTCTTGCTGAATCCATTCCCAACGCTTCATAAAACTGGGATTTCTCAGCCGCAAGTTGGCGTGTTTCGGGTGAAGCCATCCGCATCCCATCTCTTAGCTGTGAATGAGCTTCAGGACTGCTGGTTACTGCCTCCGCCAGGGCCCTCATATCCATTGCACTCGTCGTTCCAATGCTCGATTGAGCGCTGGCGAGACGCTGATAAGTATTTTGTGCTGTTATGGCTTGGGTCGCGGATTCAGAAAACTGCTCACGCTGCTCCTCTCCAAGAGAGTTCGTAAAGCGCTGACCACTCTGCGTATTGACCTGACGAGCTATATCCCTAGTCAAAGCTGCTGAATCGCTGTCAGTGAAACCAACATTCTTGGCAAGCCGGTCCATATCGCCTGTAAGCTGCTGACGTTGATCGGTGGAGGTAGAAGTTGCAGAACCAGAAATTCCTCCTTTGACATCGACTGGTGCTGCCTTCGCTATTGCCATTCCAGCAGGGCCAGCCAACAGGGCTCCCGCAACCTGCCCGGCATCCACATTCGCACTGGCTTGCATACCAATCGCCCCAGCAATGGCATCTGTATGGCTCTCATTCAAACCATATTGTCGAGCGTAATCCTGAGCTTGGCCGTAAATCGCCTGTGCCTGTGAAGAGTCAGATGCACGAAGGGATTGCCCAAGCCCTTGTAAACGAGCGTAGCTTTGCTCAGCAGAGGCCCCAGAGAAAACCGAATTAGAAAGCTGGGATGCAAATGACTGTGTTGCCTGGGCTGACGATGCCTGGGAGGAACTAACCGCACTACTGAGCATGTTCCCGACATTAACTTTGTCTACCATGCTCTCGGAACCGGTAAGTTGAAGCCCTCGGAAGTCATCAAATTGAGATTTCGGCATCATGTCCAACGCCGCTGAGGGCTTAATGGCGTCGGGAGTAGAAATTTTCTCGTTGATATGGTCACCGCCATTCAAACGGCCTGCGAGAGAAGTCATTGCGTAAGTGGAGCCGGTTACAACGAACAGAGTAATCACTGGAGTGGCCGCAGCCAACATGCCTCCCGTTGCAAGCCAATTAGATGTTATCTGGTATGCCTCGCTTATCCCGTGGAAAGTGGAAAACGGGTCGTTCTCTAGGGCACTCAACGCACCTGTAGCGGACATATGAATATAGAGGTTAATAATTGACAACACCGGCATCCAGAGCTGAATCCATGCGAGTGTCACCAAATACTTTCCCACCAAACCGATACCGAACCGGCCCATCAACATAAAGAATGCAGTCAGAGGTGTTACGGCATAAACGAAACCCTCGAAAAACGTCATCATCGGGCGAACGATGGTCATAAACATTGATTGTTCAGCAGCCCATTGAGTATTCCTTTGCTGGATAGCTTGGTTCAGCATAATTGCCGACGAGAAATCCCGCATATCCTGGTACTTTCCTTGGGCAGCATCTTCATATATCGGCTTAAGCACGGCTGTTAGTATGTAGTCCTGAGCATTAGATCCCGTCATACCAAGACTCGCTAATGCATCATAAAGACGATTTGACACACCGACTCCAGCAACATCACCACTAGCGTCTCTCATACCCCGCTCGATGGCTTCATGAACCAAATAGTTGCCTTTAACTTCATTAAGTGCGTTGCTAATCGCAACAAACCCATCAGAACAGGTGTAATCCTGGGGAGAGCCACCAAGGTAAAGCCGAGTTCCATATAAGTCTGATTCAAAGCGAAGTGCCTGCATTGCAGGGGCGGTAAATAAGTCTTGGATTGACGCTTGATGCAAATCAATTTTCGTTAGCGTGCATTCTCGTATGTAGTTGTGAATTGAAAGCTCGACGTTTACACCCTCTCCACCAACAGCGTTATCCATTGCTTTAAATACAACCGGGTTAACGGCAGCATCTTGAAGCTGATTTATCAAGTGAAGGGAGTCAGCAAATCGATTCTGTGTCGAACCCGGCGAAATAAATGAATACCCCTGCTCAAACAGGCTTGTAACTGAGTACCCAACATTTGAGACAACCGAACCAACCGCTGCTGGCCCCACTGGGACATTATCAACGACCCGAACTTCGCCGGAGTATGCATCTTCAATAAGGACAGTCGTGGATGGTCCAAATGCCATAGCATAGAAAATCCATGCCACCAAAATAGTGCCAATCTGTATTTCCTTGGCTCCATTCATAATCGATTGGAAAAAAACTATTAGTACACCGATAAGCAGCCCTACCGATGCCATTTGTGTGAAATCGCCGGTTCCGGTGATCATGGAAACGGCTATCAAAACCTGCTCCAAGAATGCCGAATCACCGACAGAGTGTATGGTCCACATTGGGGAATCTCCTGTTAAAAACTCCCCCTCATACTAAATACACCTATCACTAGAGCACGCACGTGTTCTTGCCCATTTTGGGCGCAAAGCCAAATTTAGGGTAAGTTTGTACCGTCAGTACAAACCATTGTTTTTTATGGATTAACCAAAGTTTTTGGGTTGCGATTTCTTAAAGTCGTGAGACACTTTTTAAAGATAACGGAGGATAAACCCATGAAACGATACATCGAGATTGCAGCTTCTGCTGCTGTAGTTCTGTCACTGGCAGGTTGTGCAACCACCGGTTCATCCGACCCCGCAACCTATGAACCGGCTAAATCCCGTGCGTACAACCTCGCTCAGGCCGGGGGTATCACTGAAGCGCGGGATACGGAGAGAAAGCACCTTTCAGAAAACGAGCTTTACAAGGTCGCTTCCAATGCCGACATCCTCATGTGGGATCGAGGAGCAAATTGGAGCGGGGGAGAAGCACTGGGAGCTAGCCTCTTGTTTGCAGCCCTGGAGCCAACGTCGAACTTCGCGAAAGACTCTTTGTTCGGCTGGATGCCTTCCAGCATGGCGACAGATGCCGCGCAGGCCCGTGCGAAGATGTCAGAAGTGACTACCTCCGCAATGAAAAAGGCACTCGGTAGCCTTGGCTATACGTATGAAGCCACGCTAGAGAACTACGACCAAAAAGCAGTGTTTGGGGGCGGAAGCGCTTTTCTGTTCAGTCAGATAACTATTATCGACCAGGATAAGGGATGCCCAGCACCAGATTCTGTCGATCACTACTCAAAGACATGCTATGTCTCCTCTCAGATCATAGAGCCAAGTCAAGGCTTTGAACCTGCGTTCCTGGGAGGTAGTCAGGCCTGGTCGTTCAAAACTGACGGCGTGAAGGCCTCATCTGTGAAACTGAATTTCCCGGAAGGGGTGACCGTGGACAGAGTGTCCATCATCGGCGCAATCAGCGAGAATCTGCCCGATTGGGCCTACATGTTTACCCCTCAAACCGATGACACTCCTCCCATGGTCGTAAACAAGGGGAAACCCTTGTACTTTGTGGAACCGATTAGTAACGATGGTAAGAATTCGGCCAACACACAAAGCGACTGATTGGAACGATGACCTTCAGAAACTTTCACATGTGAAAGTTTCTGAAGGCATCCGATAGCAAGAAAGCGAGGTTTGCAGTCATGGCAAGAACACTAGATCAGCTCCTAGAGCAGGAGAAGCCCGAAGTTGTGGCCGAGGCCAAACGAAAGGCATCAGAAATTCTCGCCACTTTGGATCAACAATCTACAAAAGAACGGGAACGTGAAGACAATTCCGTAAACGCCCCTCCTCAGAAATAGCAAAGGGCCAGACAAGCTGGCCCTTTGTTGGTGTTTAACTACAACCTTCATCTTCAATAACAATATACCGCTCGGGATCATCATAAATCTTGATCGCTTGGTAATACGTCATTGAAGTGAGATCGGCATATACGCTCGGCTCAAGTTCTGAAGCAGGCGGCCTCTGATCGTAGACATCAATTTCGAACACTCGTATTTTGTCAATACATAGCTCCACACGGAACGCCCGATCTTTTGATTTCCAATAGTAGTACCCAGACACCTCACCAAACAAAAATGGACTGTAAAGGGCAACTGGGTCTTTACCATGGACATGGATAAAGTCTTCACTTTCCGGTATTGGGAAAGGGTCTACTCCACCATTGCGATAAAAAATCTCTGAAATCATAATTACTTTCTCCTTACGATAGGTTGTTAAATAATACCAATCTAAGTGGCTCTATAAAGAAGCCGAAATTGCCCAATAAGAGCAATTTCGACCGTTTCATAGAGTGTTTACCGTGGTGCATATCCCGATTCAGCAAGACCCTTCTGCAACGCAGATAAAGCCTCTCTCATCAAATACGCCTCGTCATCGTCAACAGCATTAATCCTCACTTCTTGCCAACCAACTCGCTTTACAAGCTGCGCTAAAGCCAAAGCCTGCGCATCGGACAGCTCAGTAAGGACGGATACTGTATTATCCATAAGGACCTCCTATGAGAAGGAGGGAAGCCCCCAAGGGCTTCCCCAGGGGCTTCATTAATTCACCGCACCGTAGTGAGATTTCGCGTAAGCAAGATCGAGCGTAAAGGTAATCTCAATCCGGTCCACGACGAGATCGAATTTACGGGCGTGTTCCAGCAGATTAGACCGGAACACTGATTCGGCGTCGTCATGCGACGTTGCGTTAACCGTCTCAGCGACCAGCTCACCTTTTCCGTTGTCGTAACAGACGTCGGTGTAGTACACACGTCCGCACACATCGAACTGGTGATTCTCTGGTTGATTTTTAATTTGTCCCAGCATGTCTTTTCTCCAAGAGTAAAAAGCCGGGACTTCGCCCTACCGGGCTTAGTACCCGGCTGGGTGGTTTAGTGCTTACCGAGGACCGGCAAGTGATTTGTTGCAGTGGAGCGCAGGTCGAATGACCTCACCATCAATGATGCGGCCAGTGATGAATCCGACAGGGGGATTCTGCTCTGATTGCTCCGGTTCAATAACGTCTCCAGAAATTGGCGACGAGGTTTGACTGACGACCCGTACGGGCCGCGCTTTGAATATTGATCGAGCGATGACGTTAAGAGTGCGAGCTACCAGCGAGGCACCAAACGCAATAACGCCAACTGTGACAATCATGACCAAAACGAATGTGGAAAAGTACATATAGAGCTCCAAACAATAGTTGATTGAAAGGGGCTCATCCGTGACCGGGAAGCCCCGGTTACGGGTTTAAATGATTTATCGGGAACGCGAAAACCAATCTGAAACTGGCTCAAACTTGTCGCCCGACTTCATTATCTCGATGAAGTCATCCTCGTTGTCACATCGGGCCAAACCGAAATAGCTTTTCGTAAATCGGCCATCAAGGCACCGAAGGACCGTGAAGTGGAGATTTCCTTTTGACTCACAGTGAGCCATGACAATCCCTCTGCGTTGATACACATGGGAATCATTCAAAGGAAGCACCAAGCCGTTGACTTCGAGTTTTTTCATCTTGCACCTCAAATAGTTTTGAGGGGTCTCCCAGTACAGGGATACCCCTGTCTGGGATGATGGTTAAACTTGCTGTTTGTTTGAGGAGGCCAGCTACCTCTCTATTTCCGGCGGTTCCGGAAATTGAAGATAGGTTATCGGACAATGGCCGTGAGGCACGAAGCTACTTTTTCCCTTTTTGGGCGCAAAGAGGTTTTTTGTCTACTTGGGCCTGGGAGGTTCGCCTGGTCTGCCTAACAGCTCCCATAGAAGTCTGAAGGCATAGAAATGATCCCGTAGGGTTGTACTGCTCAGATGGCTCTGCCGCGCATAGTACCTGTGGATATGTGCTCTACCCACCTGATTAGGCTGGCTTACGCCTTGCTCATGGGCCGCAATATCTGACAGTGCAGCAATCAGCCGTTTCACCATCGCCCGTCTGGCTGTCTTGCCACCATGGCGAACATACACATGTGCTCGCTCTCTTACCCATTTTTCCATCGCTTACCCCAAATATGAGTTTGTTACGTCAATACGACCGTGTCCCAGCTCCCGCGCTATCTCAGCACGGATCTCCTGATCCAGTGTCTTGGCCTGGGCGACCGAGATCCCCAGTTCCTTGGACAGGTATTCATGATGAGCCCGACCGTGGGCCACACCAGCGCGGATAGGGCTATCGGCCCCCATAAGGACCCTGTAGCGCTCCTGAGCATAGTGGTGGCGCTCACCATGAAAGTTCACCGGCTGACGACCAATCTCCCGATATGCCTCTTGTCGAAATTCTCTGTATGTCTGGTTGCCTGGGATCATACTGCGGCCATCCTGGATGGCCGCAGCTCTCTGAAGAGCGGTTATCTGAGCATTAGAGGTAATCGGCACCATACGCTGGCGACCACCTTTGGTTCCGTCCTTGATGGCAACAACCCCTTCTTTCTCTGCCTGTTTCAGCGCCCGAGTCGCATCAAGCTTGGCCGACTCCTCGAATCGCAGGCCAAAGTTGCGCTGCACCTCCAGCAGCGCTCCCAGCCGTTCTGAGACAGCCCCTATAGCTGCCTGGTGGGCCGCTTCCGAAACGCTCCGGTCGCTCGATGCGATCCCTGAACGCTTGGGAAGCCCGCCCTCAGCGACAGGCGCTACTCTGACTTGTCGGTCGCCACGAGCAATCTCCATCACCCGGTTTACTGCCGACAGGTAGTTCTGAGCTGTGGAGGGAGAAATCTCGCCACGCTCAAACCTATCGTTCAGATGGGCCGCATAGGCCACCAGATGGGCCTTCTCGATGTCTCGCATGTCCTTTATGCCCTGTTCGGTCTTGATCCAGGATGAAAAAACGCTCCAACGATCATGGATCGTTGCAATTGAAGCAAAGCTTCTCATCCCCTCTTTGAGCGCGTTGAGACCCGCCCGCGTCATATCACGGCTCTTAAGGCCATAGTTTCTGGCATCCGGATTGGATCGTTCTGAGCGCATAGTGCTATTCCTTCTTGTTCTGGTTCTGGCCTGCCCGAAAATCGTTGGTAAGTGATAAACGCGATTTTTTTAATCAGCTTCGCGTGCTGAGGCCAAATCAGGGTTCTTGCCCTGGCAAAGGGTGGATAAACCGAGCACCCACGGTCATTTACATACGATCAACACTGCTATGGAGCGGGCTGCTCTCGCCACTGGCTGGTCTGTTCCGTTGGAACAAACTGCCAGCAGCTCCGGCTGGTGAAGTCGCTTTTCTTGGAAAGTTAGCGCGTAGCGCTCGCCGCCTTGCGCGGCTGTGTTCGCGCACATTCGTGCGCGGGGCGAAAGCCTTGAGCCATTGAGGCACAAGGCTTTCGGCGGGGTTTGCTACCCCGTCTCTGTTTTCGCCGTTGGCGACAGAGACGGGGAGGGGCATGGTGCAAGCTCGGCATACGCCAGGCTCACATGGTTGAGGCAGAGGTGGTCCTCTGGAATTTGGCTGCTCATGATCGAGTGCCAGGTACGCCACAAATTCAAGAGAACAGCAGCGAGGAGGGGCATTTGCCAACAGCAAGCAGCGGCAACGATGACGATATAGCGTCAGGGGTTCACGAATGGGGATGAATTTCATCAGGGATACCTCCGAAGGGTTACAGACGGAGGAATGCCCACGGGGGACAGTCCCCCAGAGGGTTGGTTAGATAAAGGCAAGCGCCTTGTTTACATAAACTGCTGTTTTTCGGCCAGCTACCATTTACGCCATTAATATTAATAGGTTTTTTGGCTCGGTCAAGCCCCAAAAGTAGGTCTCGTAAAAGGCTGTTGTGAGACCCATATCCCGTCATTCCTACACTGCCCACCATTCAAACGGTGCTTGAGTCTCTTAAAGTCGCTTTTCGAGACCTTTCAGGTAAGAATTAGCACCCTTCTGGACTATGAATTACTCCAAAGGGACTCAAAAAGTTGGGTTGAGGGGATACTTAAGAGGAACGTCCCCGTCAGCTACTGTAACGGGGGAGAGGTTGAAATTCATTCGTTTTTTATTTTGATAGCAGGCTACATTCAGCGATTTCGACGGAAGAACTTGGTTGCGCAACTTTCTAACCGGTCTGCATTCACATAGAGCAAAGCACAAAGAGAAAGAATAAAGCCTATAAACCCGAATGCGGTATACATTGTTAATGAAAAATCAATCATTGGTTTCTCCCTAATGTTACTAATAACACAGTATCAGAAAAAAAGATTGGCATATTCTCCGAGCAAAAAATAATCGTTAAATAAGTTCAATGAACTGTTAGATTTATTTCATAACCACCCTTTACGTTTAAAATACCAGTAAGGTGCGATACCGGAGATGATCATCAGCCCTATTGCCCAAGGGTAACCGAGTAGCCACTTCAACTCGGGCATGTAGTCAAAGTTCATCCCATAGATACTCGCAACAAGCGTAGGCGGCAGGAATACCACGGCAGCAATCGAGAAAATTTTAATGATCTGGTTTTGTTCGATATTGATAAAGCCCTGAGTCGAGTCCATCAGAAAGTTGATTTTATCGAACAGAAAAGTGGTATGAGACATAAGAGTCTCAATATCACGCATGATCTCACGCAGGCTCTCCGACTGCTCCGACTGGGTTTTTAGATGACGCAGCAAAAACGAAATATCCCGCTGGGTATCCATCAAGCAGAGGCGGATTTTTCCGTTGCTGTCTTCCAGGCGGGCCAGTTTGCCGATGGCGTCTTCCAGCTCCGACTCTTCATCCTCCAGAACCATATAGCTGACCTTTTCCAGTTGGCGATGCAGGTCTTCCAGGGTATCGGCATGGTTCTCCACTTTCTGCTCCATCAGTGTGACCAACAGGTCTTGTGGAGACTGCACTTCCACTTGTCCACGGTGCGCTCTCATACGCAGTAGCCTAAAGTCGGCCAAATCTCCTTCACGAATAGTGATCAAGCAATTTTTTTGCAGGATACAGGCAACGGATACGGTCGTATGGCGGCCCTCGCTTTGAGCGAGAAACAGTGAGTGGACGTGTATTCCGGCCTGGTCCACGAAGCAACGGGCCGAGGCTTCGATTTCCTCCACTTCATCCGATTCGGGCAACTCGGTGCGCAGCATGTGTTGCAAGAGCGCACGTTCGTCTTCATTCGGCTCGTGGGCATCGATCCATCCGGCATTTGTCAGATGGCTACCCAAATCCTCAGGGGGACATTTAATCTCTTGGATCAAGCCACTTTCAATCTTAAACAGTCTCAGCATCAGTGAACCTCTATGGTTTTCATTGAGTGCCAGCGATGAGTCGCGGCCTCTTCGAACTGGTTATTGTGTGTGGTAATGAATAAGGCAGCGATGCCATTCTCATCCGCTGTCGTCATACCGGCTTCCCGGCCTAGGCAAAGAAGGGCCGTGGACCATGCATCCGCCAGGGTTGGATTGTCGTTGATGACAGTGACCGAGACCGTGTGGTGGGTGACTGGCCTACCCGTGCGGGCATCCAGGACGTGGCTGTAGCGCTTACCCTGCTCATCAAAGTAATGGCGATAGGTGCCCGACGTCATAACGGAAACCGGAGCATCCTGGCGGATGGTAAGGGCTTTTTGCACCGAACGGCCACCTGGCAAGGGCCTCTCGACGCCAATACGCCAAGGGGAACCGTCTGGTTTATGCCCACGGGTTTGCAATTCTCCGCCAATCTCCACCAGATAGTTTTGTACTCCGGCGGCTTCGACTACGGTGGCGATCCGGGCAACGCTGTAGCCCTGGGCAATGGAGGAAAGATCTACATGAACCTGCGGGTCAGTTTTTCGCAACTGGGTGGGTGTCGGGGTTTCCAGTTTGCTGAAACCGACGTGTTGGAGCTGCTGTACCAAAGTGGCCGGCTCTGGTGGAGTCAGGGTTTGCCCCGAGAATCCCCAAAGATCAAACAATGGTTTGATGGTCAGGTCATAGCATCCCCGGCTGGCTTGACTGATTTCCCTGGCTGCCTCCACAAGTCCGACAATCTCTGAACCCACTTCAATCGGAGCGATTGTCTTTTTGGCATTAAATCGCTCAATGTCGGAATCTGTTCGGTAGTTGGACAAGGCCCGATCTAGGCGGTCGAACTCCGCCTGAATACGGGTTTGTAACGTAGCAACATCCACCCCACCAGGCTGCCACACCGTGACATGCCAAGTCGTACCTTGAGCGGAACCAGACAGCGTCTGAACCCTGTCCTGTTGACTACATGCTGCCAGGCTGATGACAAAAAGAATAAAAACGACCGGCCTCATGCTGCCACCACCGTTGTGACCAACCAAGTGTTGTAGGCGGCAAAGACTATCAATAACAGCGTACCTTCAATTCGATTAATCCGCCCCTCGCCGCGAAAGCCATAGGCCATCACAAACAGTACGACGGTCAGTGCCAACATCACTGGCCAGTCGCGGGTCATGACATCGGGAGACAGTACGGGCATGGGCGCAATGAGACCCGCGATGCCCACTACTGCCAACAGGTTGAACATGTTGGAGCCCACCACGTTGCCAATGGCAATGTCATGTTCGCCCTTTCTGGCCGCCATCACCGAGGCCGCCAACTCCGGCAATGAGGTGCCCAGCGCAACAATGGTCAGACCGATAATCAGATCGCTGACATCCAGCGCCTGAGCAATGCTAACAGCCCCCCATACCAGAATGCGGGAGCTAGCCACCAGTAGCACCAGCCCTGCAACCAGCCAGAAAATCGCTTTGCCCAAGGTCATGGGATGGGCGGATAACTCCTGCTCGGTTTCGGTCTCCAGGGAATCCCCCCTGCCACGACGAGCGGTAAAGATAGTCCAGCCGACGAGCCCGAAAAAACCAACCAGCAACAACAAGGCTTCGGGACGATCAAGAGAGCCGTTCCAGAACAAAGCGCCGGACAGCAGCCCGATGGCGAAGAGCAGTGGCAGTTCCCGGCGCACAATCTTCGAATGCACGGCGATAGGAGCGACCAACGCCGTAACACCCAGAATCAGTCCGGTATTGACGATATTGGAGCCGAGCGCATTGCCCAGCGCCAGGTCCGGATTGCCATCCAGTGCCGCCATGGCAGACACCACCATCTCCGGAGCAGACGTACCAAAGCCCACGATCACCATCCCAATCAGCAAAGAAGGCATGCCAGCGTGTCGGGCGGTGGCTGCCGCGCCTTCGACAAAACGATCTGCGCTCCACACCAATAAAACAAAACCTCCCAGGATGGCGAGTAAAGCCCAGGTCATAATCACTCCTCAGTTCATCAACAACACATAAATGACAGCGGCCAAGGCCATTCGATAGAGCACATAGGGCCACATACCGAACCGGTTGAGCCATTTCAGAAAAAAATGGATGGCAGTCAGCGCCATGATGAAGGAGGTGAGGCCCCCAATCACGAATCCGCTCCAGTCCACGACAACATCACCGGTGGCCACTTCCATCAGTTTGGCGGAGGCCGCCAGCGCCGTGATGGGGATGGCCAGCAGGAAAGAAAAGCGGGCCGCCGACTCCCGGCTGAGACCGAGCATCAGCCCGGCGGTGATGGTTATGCCTGAGCGAGAGGTGCCGGGAATCAGTGAGAGCGCCTGAGCTGTACCGACTAACAGGGCATCCCGCCAGGTCAGTGTGGTGATAGTCCGGCGCTGGCTGGGGCGCCAATCCGCCCAGCCCAATAGCAGGCCAAAAATCAGCGTAGTAAAGAAAATGATCTCGACAGAACGCAGTTGGGTGTCAATAAGATCCAGTAAGAGCAAACCGGCCAATGCAGCAGGAACTGTACCGATGACCAGATAGCAGGCCATCAGGCCCTGTCCGATGAAGCGCTGCTGTAATAGCGATGCAACGCCATCTTTGGTCAGATTTGTCACATCACGGCGGAAGTACAACACGACGGCCAGTAAGGTGCCCACATGCACAGCTAGGTCAAAAGCCACGCCTTGGTCGGTCCAGCCAACCAGCACTGGGGTCAGAATCAGATGAGCGGAGCTAGAAATTGGTAAAAATTCCGTGATGCCCTGAATAATCCCTAGCCAAAAAGCTTGAAAAAAATCCATCAAATCTCCTGGACTAACGATGATGACTTAGATGGAATCCTATGATTGATCACGGCATCGTGTAACGAAGAAAAACGTTCTTTCGGTTTAATTCTCGATTCGACTGAGCTTTTATAATCAGACACATTCATTCTTTCTCTTTTACCCTCTCTCGGTTAGGTTTAACTACTCCAACCCTGTTATAAATAGTTGTTCTGGAAACGCCAAATCGTTTGGCAATATCAGAGACGGGAATATTCGGGTCCTTGAGTAGAGCCTTAATCTCTTTAATATCTTTTTGTTTCAATTTTTGTTTTCGTCCACCTGAACGGCCACGCGCTCGAGCAGCCTTCAGCCCTGCTTGTGTTCTCTCGCTGATTAGATTCCTCTCAAATTCGGCAAGTGCAGCAAATACATGAAAAACCAGCTTTCCAGAGGCACTTGTCGTTTCGATCTTTTCTTGAAGACTCTCAAATCCGATTTTCTGTTCTTCCAGGGTCGTCACGAGTTTGACCAAATCACCTAAGCTTCGTCCCAGACGGTCCAGCCTCCAAACTACCAACGTGTCGCCTGAACGCAGAGCTTTCAGGCAAGCCTCAAGCTCCGGCCTTTCAGTGTTCTTCCCACTGGCTTTGTCTTCATAGATGACCTGGCAGCCCGCTTTCTCCATAGCATCCCTTTGGAGGTGCAGGTTTTGATCATCCGTTGAAACGCGGGCATAGCCAATACGTTGATTCATTTACAATAAATAAACATAGAAAAATGTACAATTAATTTAACACATTGAATGCCGAGAAGCCATGCGAAAGGGCGCCTTCCCAAGGTGTTCAAAAAACGGTGGTTTTATGGACATAGACAGTATTAATTGATAAGTATCATATTCATAGATATTGCAAATCGAGCTGGTCGCCAGAAAGCAGACTCTCCTGTACTTGCTGCAAGCTCCTAGCTAAGGCAGACTAAGTTATTAAATTAGTAAAAATTTAAGGTAATCCTCTCAGCTCATTACATAGAAAGAGGATTCGCCAAAGCGAATTGTAGGTTCAGGGGAACGGGTTATGGAAAAGCTATCTATTGAGTTGAAAAATTGCTTTGGTATATCGGATTTTAATGAGACGTTCAGCTTTGAAAAATCAAACGCACACTTAATATATGCTCCTAATGGGGTAATGAAAACTTCTTTAGCTAAAACATTTGATTGCCTTAGTGTGGACGGCGGAAAGCCAAAGGAAGTTCTCTATAATCTTGAGCCTGAATGGAGCATCAAGATCGATGACCAAGAAATACTGCCAGATGAGATATTGGTAGTTAAGCCCTTTGATGCAGAGTTTGACTCAGACAATTTATCTACATTGCTTGTTAATAGCGAGCAAAAAGCCACTTATGATTCCATCTATAAAGAAATATTAAGCGCACGAAATCAACTCTCAAAAGGATTGAACAAGTTATCAAAAGTCCCCCAAGACAAAGTAGAACAGCAATTAATTGACGATTTCGAAGTTGATAATATTTTTGAAGCGATTGAAGCCGTCCAAAATTTTGATCAAGGAAACTCAGAACTTTCAAAAATTCCATATTCAAAGATATTCGACCCGAAAGTTATTGAGTTGCTAAATGATGAATCTATTCGCGATAATATAGATGAATACAGCACTCGTTATAATGAACTCGTCGATAAATCTCCTTTATTTTCTAGGGGTAAATTCAACCCAATAAATGCCGCGTCAGTTTCGAAGTCTCTTAAGAAAGAGAAGTTCTTCAATGCCGAGCATAAACTTTTGATGAAGGGGAATGATGAACCTATATGTGATCAGAAGAGTCTCGATGAGCTGCTAAAAAAAGAAAGTGAGTCTATTCTTGGCGACGGTCAACTACAAACCATATCAAATAAAATAATTTCTGGCGTCGCACCAGTTAAAGCATTTCAAGAGATCATTGAGAGTAGCCCATCAGTAACCGCGTATTTAGGAGACCTAGCGCACCTTAAGAAATTGCTCTGGTCGTCTTATTATGCGACTGACAAGTCAGGATTTGACAGCTTACTTAGCTTATTCCAAAGCAAAAAATCAGAGCTTGCAGAAATAGAAAGGCAGGCAAGCTTAGAAAACACATTGTGGCACGAATCAAAAGAAGTTTTTAAAAGGCGCTTTTACGTTCCCTTTGGAGTCGATATTGAAGATCATAAAAATGTAATTCTAGGAACATCAGCACCAAACATGGTTTTCACCTTTCCAAGGGAAAATGGTGAACCGGTTAGATTCGACAGAGGTCAACTAGATTCTCTTGATTGTCTCTCACTAGGTGAGCGGAGAGCTATGTACTTGCTTTATGTGATTTTCGAGTTCAAAGCAAGATTAAAATCAGGTCAAAGGTCAGTAATCATTATTGATGATATTGCAGATTCGTTTGATTATAAAAATAAGTATGCGATTGTCGAGTATCTGAGGGAGATGGCCGGAGAAGACCTGTTTAGATTAATTATACTGACGCATAACTTTGATTTTTACAGGACAGTTCAAGGACGAGTCCTCGATACAGCTCAATGGGATAACTCTTTCATAGCTCAAAAGAGCGAGGGGAAAATTTTACTTCTTAAAGGGGGAAGTAAGGATGTATCCAGCCCATTTGATCTCTGGAAAAAGAGTTACGATTCAAATGCCGAAATGTTCATTTCAATGATACCCTTTGTAAGAAATCTTATCGAGTACCGAGATGGATTTTCACCAGATTACAAAAAGCTAACATCAATGCTTCATATTAAAGACAATGATGATGAGCCTGATTATAAAACACGATCACTAAAAGTAGAGGATTTAGAAAATATCATTGCCAAAGTCGTACAAGGAAGAGATGTTGGCCAAAACTTCGATAAAGATGAGCCGGTCCTAGATCTTATTTACAGAACTGCTGACGATTTAGCAAACGCTCCAATTCCTACAGACACAATAGCTTTAGAGCGTAAAATAGCGCTTTCCATAGCTATACGCCTAAAAGCAGAGGAGTTTATGTGGAATCATGTGAACGATAAAACTCCCATCAAGGGTTCACAAACCGGGCGGTTGTTCAATAGAATTGTGAACGAACAGTCAGGCAACGGTGATTTTGAGCAAGTAGAGAGGGTGCTATCTCAGGTAACATTAATGACACCTGAAAATATTCACCTTAATTCGTTTATGTACGAGCCCCTAATTGATTTAGCCATGGACCATCTAATTACCCTATTCAGAGATATTAAAGCGCTCACGTTCCCTGGTGCATAAGGCTGGGTACTGTGAGTCCTGGATCTTACGAATTTTGATCCATATTTACTCCTTAAGTGATACAACCTATTGTTTTATAACGATATTGCACATTCTGCATCGGGAAGTAAAACAGCCAAAAAGATCGAAAGCATCCAACCAAATAAATGGACTTAAATTCTGGGTAGCGTCACTCGCCACCAATGGCAAAATTTGGGCTAGCCACGATTAAGTGGCGCATAACGGCATCGTATAGTTGGCCGCATATGGCGTTACGGTTTTTGTTTGGGCTTGCTAGATTCACGTTCAAAGATGGTAGCTGTGGGAGCCCATGTTGACTACCAAGACGTTTGAGTGTGGGAGGTATTGTCGATCTAGGCAAAGCAGAAACTACGGTTCCACTTTCCACCGCTGCCACAAGCCCCCCGTAACTGTAGGTCTCGTACTCCACTTGATACTCACGTCCCGAACCTTTAAGCGCGCCAAGCATTACTTCTCTGTCAGGGCAGCCGTGTTCAAACAAAGCTACGGGTACCGTACTTTGTTGCCAAGCTAACGATTGTCGGGCACATACCCATTCTAGCGGTTCGACCCTGATGGGCTCTGCGTTAATGTCAGAAGGACAATGCTGTGCCAGAGCAATATCGAACTCCCCTTTTTTATAACGCTCCCAGATACCAGTGCTAAAGCTGCAATCCAAAGTTATTTGCACATTGGGAAACTGGCATTTCCAATGCTCAAGTAGTCCTGGTAATAGGCAGCTTGCATAACAATCGGTGGTGGCAAATCGAATGATTTGTCGGTCAATGGTGTGTTGCGTCAACCACAACTCAGCTTCATTGTTTGCGGTGACGACCTTTTGCGCCCTCAAGTAGAAGGCCATTCCTTTTTCTGTGAGGGTGACAAGAATAGTAACTCGATCCTTGCCGAAGTTTGCACGCCAAACACACAATGTACACGATATACGTGGGCAAGTATCTGATGTCTTTGATTTAATGCAATTGAAGTCTAATAACAACATCGTCAGTGACCGGATCGTTGAGGTAAGCCGAATATCAGCTGGAAAACATAGTGGAAGGCTTTTAGTTCGTTACGAGACACCATGCCCTCATTGGAATCCGCCTCGCTGGATGCGTCGATCAGGAATTGTTGACGAAATTATTGTTTGCTGTGGATTCAACTATACCATGAAGAGTATATTTGACATGGATAGTGTCCGTCCAGAATGCGATAAGGCCGGTAAATATTGCCTGCTTAATTCAAGATGGGAATCTATCAACGAACCCAATTTATACTTCATTGGTGCTCCGACGCGTATAAACGATCCAGATGCAGCATCCGGCTTTGTTCATGGCTTCCGCTGCAACATACAGGCACTTGGTCATCTCATCGCCGAACAACAGGGCATGCCACTTGAGCCCCTATTCGTATGTACGCTACCATCAAACGAAGCTTCGAATGGACTTACCTCCGTTGCCGAATACCTGGTCAGTATGGTCAGCACTACAATGCCATTGTTCGAGCTTTATAGTTATTTCGGTAGTATGGTTACGTTCGAATACGATGATGGTACGGGTGCTGTACATGTCAAGGTTTGGCCACCATTCCCACGCCAATATAACCGAGAGCGATGGGGAGCAACCAAAACTTACGTAGAGGTTGTGTTCGAGTACGGTTTCTCTAGTTATGGTGATGGGACGCTGCCAACACATTACTTTACGCTTCCTGCAGATCATTTTGATTCATCTAGAAGTGCTTATATCCACCCTGTTTTCCACGTCTTCCGTGACGGCGTTGAAGTGGATCAGTTCCATATGCAGGAGAGCTTGATAGGCCGCTGGGATCTTGACGACTACGTAGATGAGGAAACCAACCCGGATCAATATAAGAATGTTGCTTTCAATGCTTGTGCGTGTGCGCTTGGGATTAATGAGCGGCGAAGCATGCTGCCCGTGTTGGAAGAATTTTTAGATGATTGCTATCCGTTAATGACCGACAAAGAGGTAGTCGAAGCGCTTAGTATACAACCGACATTGGCATTACTCTCGCCAGCTAACCAGATAGGGAAATCAAGACAATAGGCTGTTGCCCCGCTCGGAAGCACAATGATCGGGGCAACACCCACATCGAAGGAATATTTACATGCAAGATATTGGGGTATCTGTCAGCGGGATACTGGGTCTAATTATAACCAGCTCGATACTCATTGCTGTACCTGGTCCAAGCATCATGCTTTTTATTGGACAGGTAATCATGAAGGGTAGAAGCCATGCGTTGCGTGGGGTGATTGGCAATGCAATTGGTATGTTGAGCATTGCGATACTTCTCTCGTTTGGAATCGGTCCTCTAATATTGAAGTCCGACTTTGCGTTGTCTGCTATCAGAATGCTAGGTGCGATGGCTTTGCTGCTTATCGGCATAGGATATCTTGTAGCTTCGAAAACGGCGAACCCGGTTGCGGCCGAACAGCCAACAAAGAGAAAATCACCGCTCACTGCGGGAGTGATAGTCGGTATAACCAACCCCAAAGCTTTCATCATGTTTGGAACCATAGTCCCCAGCTTTCTCAGCGGTAATCTTGAGAGCCCGACAAACGTTCTGATCATGTACTCATTGATACCAATTATATTGGGCATTGTGATTGATAGCGTATGGGTTGTAACTGCTCACAGCGTAAGCTCCCGCCTTTTTTCTAATTTGAACAGTATTAAAATGGTAAACCGTATCGGAGGAGGCTTAATCATTCTGATGGCCCTTACCTTGGCATACGAGGCTGTTTCCGGTTTGTCAGTCATCTGGCAGACATGACCAGCTCACAGGAAGTAGCTCGGTTCAAGCATCGTTCCGGAGAAAGCCAGCCGGGGCCACCGGTCAGCCCCTGCCCAATTTTGATGAGCGTCAATTTGTCGATTGATTTGCCGGGCTTTTCCCCGACTCCCGCCGCCGGAACATTAAAGGTTTGTTAGGCTGGAAGCACGGACTTATGGATAGGGAGAGGGGCTTACGATGAAAACGACGATTGTCTCTATGGCATTGGCAACCACGCTGGCGGTGGCGGCCGGCACCGCGGGTGCGGATTCGCTGCGAGATCAGGCGCGCACGATGTTCAGCGCGGTGCCGCAGTACCCGCCGGTGATCGATGGCAACGAACTGACCGAAGACAAGGTCGAACTGGGGCGGATGCTGTTCTTCGAGCCCCGGTTGTCGGCCAGTCACTTGATCAGCTGCAACACCTGTCACAACGTTGGCATGGGGGGGCACGATTACCTGCCGACCTCCATTGGTCACGGCTGGCAAAAGGGACCGAGGAACGCGCCCACGGTGTATAACGCGGTGTTCAACGCCGCCCAGTTCTGGGACGGCCGTGCCGCGGACCTGGCGGAGCAGGCCAAGGGGCCGGTTCAGGCCGGGGTCGAGATGAGCAGCACCCCGGAGCGGGTGGTGGCAACGCTGAAGAGCATGCCGGCGTATGTCCGCCAGTTTGAGGCGGCGTTCCCGGGCCAGGAGGACCCGGTCACCTTCGACAACATGGCCACCGCCATCGAGGCCTTCGAGGCCACGCTGATCACGCCGGATGCCCGTTTCGACAAGTATCTGCGCGGTGACAACACCGCCCTGAACGAACAGGAGAAGGAGGGGCTGGCCCTGTTCATGAACAAGGGCTGCGCGGCCTGTCACGGTGGGGTCAACTTTGGTGGGCAGGGCTACTTCCCGTTTGGTCTGGTCACCAAACCGGGGGCGGAGATCCTGCCTGCCGGTGACAAGGGCCGGTTCGCGGTGACCGAGACCGCGTCCGACCAGTATGTGTTCCGGGCGGCGCCGCTGCGTAACATCGAGCTGACCGCCCCCTATTTCCATTCCGGCGCCGTCTGGAGCCTGGAGGAAGCGGTGGCGGTGATGGGCACGGCACAGTTGGGAACCGAGCTGGCGGACGACGAGGTGCACTCCATCGTGGCCTTCCTGAAGACCCTGACCGGCCAGATTCCGGAAATCCGTTATCCGGTGCTGCCGCCGAGCACCGACACCACGCCGAGGCCAGCTCCCATGACCCGGTAGCGGTTTTCCTTACGAAAACAAACACATTATTTGTAAACTCCTACCGGTTCCTTGGATAAACTAGGTTACGGTTTGTACAGGTCGCCTCCGGGCGACCTGCCCCCCCGGGAATACACGTGATAGGAGATACCCCTTGAGAAAGCTGCTCTGGTTTGCTTCGCTTGTTGTTGTCCTGGCGGGTATGTCGGCTCCCGCCTTGTCCTCGGAAAAGCTGTACCTCTATACCGAAAACTTCCCGCCTTACAACATGAGTGCCACCGGCCGCGCCTTTGAGCACAACGGCGACCAGATTGACGGCCTGTGCACGGAAATGGTCAAGGCGATTCTGCACAACACCGATCTGGATTACGTGATGAAGCTGCGCAACTGGGACTACGGCTACAACCGGGCCCTGAACAAGCCGAATCACGGCATCTTCTGCACCACTTACACCGAGGAGCGTGCAAACAAGTTCAAGTGGGTGGGGCCCCTGACCACCAACCTCTGGACCGTGTTCGCGGCACCGGGTGTGGACCTGAAGATGGACAGCCTGGAGGATGCTCGGGGCATGTTGTTCGGCGGTTACCGCAACGACGTCATGACCAACTACCTGCTGGAGCGCGGTTTCAATGTCTCCGCCCTGGACAGCGACGACCTGAACCCCAAGCGTCTGGAACTGGGCCAGATCGACCTGTGGATTGCCGATCGCCTGGCCGGCCCCTATTTTGCGTCGCAACAGGACG
Organism: Marinobacter lutaoensis; assembly: GCF_001981305.1. Taxonomy (GTDB): domain Bacteria; phylum Pseudomonadota; class Gammaproteobacteria; order Pseudomonadales; family Oleiphilaceae; genus Marinobacter; species Marinobacter lutaoensis. The sequence continues at coordinate 276,695 of NZ_MSCW01000004.1, forward strand.
TGGAGGGGATTGTACCGGTGTTCAGCTTCAATCCGGTGGAACTGTACCTGGCCATCAACCCCCAGACCTCGGACGAGATCGTCAACAAATTGAAAGAAGGCTTGAAGCAGGTGCACGAATCGGGAATGTACCAAGCCATTCAGACCAAGTGGGGGCTCTAGCGGTCAGCCTGTGGATAACGTTCCCTGTGGATACGTTGCGGAGAACGGGATAGAGGAGGGCCTTGGCCCTCCTTTTTCGTGCCCTGTCGGCGCGGGGGCATCAGCCGGTTTGCCGAAGCTCCGGTGCGTCGAGCGGCCGCAGCGCCTCGGTACGGGTCCGGTTGCCGAGAAAGTCCGGACGTGGTTTGTTGCCACAGAACGGCTGCACCAGGCGGTTTTCCACACTGTTGAACACGAAGAACAGGTTGCTTCTGGGCCAGGGTGACAGGTTGGCGTTGGAGGCATGCAGGGTGTTGCACTCGAACAGGATCAGTGAGCCGGCCGGGCCAGTGGGGGCCTGGATGCCGTGCGCGTTGGCCAGACGGGCGATGTCCTGTTCACTGGGCACGCCCAGCTCCTGTTTCTTGAGGGAATGCCGGTAATGGTCCTCCGGTGTCCGGCCGACGCAGGGAATGAACTGCCGGTGCGAGCCCGGAATCAGCATGAGCGGGCCGTTGAACGGGGTGTTGTCGGTGAGGGTGATGGAAAAACTGACCGCCCGCATGCGCGGCATGCCGTCTTCCGCGTGCCAGGTTTCGAAATCGGAGTGCCAGTCAAAGCCCTTGCCGTGGAAACCGGGCTTGAAATTGATCCGGGACTGGTGAATGTAGGCATCGCTGCCCAGCAGCTGGTGCACCATGCCGAGGATCTCCGGATCCCGGGTCAGGCGATCGAAACGTTCGGACAGCTCGTGGATGCCGAAGATCGACCGGATTTCCTGTTTACCCGGCTCGGTGATGGTGCCCTCGGAACGGAGAATGCCCTCGTCTTCCTCGTAGGCCCGCAGATCGTCCCGGAACTTGCGCACGGTGGCCGGGTCGAGGAAGGAGCCGAGGACCAGAAAGCCGTCGCGTTCGTACTGTTTCAGCTGGCTTTCGCTGAGGGGACCGTCGGTGCGGTCACGGCCGAGGCTGTGGATAACTGGGTCCTTGCGCTCGAAGCTCGGGATCGGGCGCTCCAGCCGGGTGGGATAAAGGTCTTCGGTACGCGTTTCCATCGTCGGACCTCCTTACGTTTATCCGGTTGGGTGGCTGTATCGCTCTTTCGCCTCTGCTCATCTTGAAGGCGCAGGAGACACGCTGGGGACGTCGCCGGCGGCTTTCAAGGGCCGCACCCGACCCGGTACTGGGTCGGGCGCCCGGTGCCTCAATCGGTGAACGCCATGTGCTCCGGGGCCAGCTGCATCAGGGTGCGGGTAGGGCTGAGCATGCTGGTGGCGTGGCTTTGGGCCCGGGGCAGCAGGCGCTCGAAGTAGAACTCGGCGGTGGCCAGCTTGGCCCGGTAGAACCCCTCCGATTCGTCGCCGCCCCGGTCCAGCCGGTCCGCCGCTACCGTCGCCTGGCGCAGCCACAGGTAGGCCATGGTGACGTAGCCGCTGTACATCAGGAAATCGTGGGCGGCGGCACCGACCAGGTCCCGGTCCTTACGGGCACCGAGCAGGATGCGCAGGGTGAGCAGGTTCCACTGACCGCTGAGTTTCAGCAGCTCCAGGGCAAACGGCCGCAGGCGCGGGTCGGTCAGCTGCTTGCGGGCAAAGTTGGCGATTTTCAGGGTGAACTCGCGCACCGCCCCGCCCCGGGTCATCAGCAGTACCTTGCGACCGAGCAGGTCCAGGGCCTGGATACCGGTGGTGCCTTCGTACAGCGTGGCGATGCGGGTGTCGCGCACGATCTGTTCCATGCCGTGCTCGCGGATGTAGCCGTGCCCGCCGAACACCTGCATGCCGAGGTGAGCGGCTTCCTGGCCCAGCTCGGTCAGGAAGCCCTTGAGAATCGGGGTCAGAAAGCCCAGCTTGTCGTCGTACTTGGCCACCTTGTCGGCATCGCCCTGGGTGTGGCCTTCGACCATATGATCCGCCAAGCGGGCGGCGTAATAGAGCATGGCCCGACCACCCTCGGCGATGGCTTTCTGGGTCAGCAGCATGCGGCGCACGTCGGCGTGATGGATAATCGCGTCGGCGACCTGGTCCGGTTCTTTCTTGCCGGACAGCGCCCGCATGGAGCGGCGCTCCCGGGCGTAAGCCAGGGCCCATTGATAGGACAGCTCGGCCGGTCCCACGCCCTGGATGGCGGTGCCGATCCGGGCGGTGTTCATAAAGGTGAACATGCACTCCAGGCCCTGATTGGGCGGGCCGATGAGAAAGCCGGTGGCGCCGTCGAAGTTCATCACGCAGGTGGCGGAGGCCTTGATGCCCATCTTCTCCTCCAGACTGCCGCAGCTGACGGCGTTGCGCTCGCCTACGGCGCCCTGGCCATCCGGCAGGTACTTGGGCACGATGAACAGGCTGATGCCCTTGGTGCCCTTGGGCGCGTCGGGCAGTCGCGCCAGTACGATGTGGATGATGTTCTCGGTCAGGTCGTGGTCGCCGGAGGAAATAAACATCTTGGTGCCGGTGAGGCGGTAGCTGCCGTCCGCCTGGGGTTCGGCCCGGGTTTTCACCTGGCCCAAGTCGGTGCCGCACTGGGGTTCGGTCAGGCACATGGTGCCGGCCCATCGGCCCTCGGTCAGGGGGACCAGGTAGATCTGTTTCTGGGCGTCGTCGCCGTGCAGGTACAGGGTGTTCATGGCGCCCAGGGACAGGCCGGGATACATGGAAAACGGCCAGTTCGCGGTGCCCATCATTTCCTGCTTGAACAGGCCCATGGACGCCGGCAGCCCTTGGCCGCCGTAAGCCTCGGGCGCCGACAGCCCCTGCCAGCCGCCCTGAACATACTGCCGGTAGGCATCCCGGAAGCCCCGGGGTGTGGTCACTTCGCCGTTGTCCAGGCGACAGCCCTCGCGGTCGCCGGGTTGGTACAGCGGGCTGAGCACCTCCTCGCAGAAGCGGGCGCATTCGTTCAGGATCGCCTCCACGATGTCCGGGGTGGCCTGCTCGCCACAGGCCAGAGAGGCGTAGTGTGCGGGGTAGTCGAACACCTCGTTGAGCAGGAATTTCATGTCGCGCAGGGGCGCCTTGTAAACCGGCATATGCAATCCTCTGTACCTTGTAGTTGCGAAGGGGCCCGGGGCCGCCGATGCTATTGTTGTACGGCATTGCCCGGAGCCTGCCATTGACGAAAACCGCCGGCCCCCCTGTCAGAAAAGATAATTGGCCGAAATGACGCGCGACGTCGAATGTAAAAGTTGTGCAAAGGCGGGCGTTTCCAGGTCGCCGGGCTGGCCGGCCCGGACCGCCGCGAGTACCGTCGGTGCAGGCGCGGATTCAAGCGACGTCATCAGGAATCAGAAGGATTGTCACAAACAATGTGGAAACAATGGCTGATAGCGGTGGTGGTACTCGCGGTGGCCGTCGGCGGTGGTTGGGCGTACCGGCAGTGGTCCTCGGGTGAGCGATCGGGGCCGGTCGCGGAGCGTCCGGCGGCGGCGGTCAATGTGGTGCATCCGCACCGGGACACGGTGCGGGACGAGATCCATACCGTTGGCAGTCTGAAGGCGCTGCGGGCGGTGGAGTTGACCACCGAGGTCAGTGGCCGGGTGGTGGCCATCCATCTGGGAGCCGGTCGCCGGGTGGATCAGGGGGAGCTCCTGCTCCGGCTCGATGACCGTCAGGCCCGGGCCGACCTGGCCGAGGTGGAGGCGCAGCTGGCGGACGCCCGGCGACAGTTGGAGCGGGCAACCCGGCTGCGTTCCAACAACAGCGTCTCCCAGTCCCAGGTGGACGCGCTGCGTACCGCTGTGGATGTGGCCCTGGCCCAGCGCCAGGCGGCCCGGGTCCGGCTGGAAAATCACAGCATCCGGGCGCCCTTCGCCGGGGTCGTGGGGCTGACCGACATCACCGTGGGAGCCTATGTTACCGCCGGTACCACCATCACCACCCTCGACGCCACCGAGCGCATGGAGCTGGCGTTCGCGGTGCCGGAGCGGTTTCTCGGCCAGGTGTATCCCGGGCAGGAGGTTCGGGGCGAGTCGCCGGCGTTTCCGGACCGGCCGTTCCTGGGGGAGCTGGCCGAGCTGGGAACCCGGGTGGACGAGCTGAGCCGGACCCTGCCGGTCCGGGCCCTGATCGACAACCACGAGGGCCTGCTGCGGCCGGGCCAGTTCCTGTCTGCCAGCCTGACACTGGCACGGCGGCAGGCGCTGGTCATTCCGGAACAGGCGGTGCTGGTGCGGGGGGGCGATCACTATGTCTTCGTGGCGGAGGACGGCGTGGCACGCCGGGTCTCGGTGACCCTGGGGGCGCGCATGCCGGGGCGGGTGGAAGTGCTGACCGGGCTGTCGGAAGACGATCAGGTGATTGTCACCGGTCAGGATCGACTGGGCAGCGGTGACCGGGTGCGGATACTGGAGGGTGAGCCGGTGCTGCCGGACAACCGGTTTCTCGGCGCCGTGGGGTCCTGAGTCATGATCCTGTCCGACGTCTCCATCAAACGGCCGGTGTTCGCCACCGTGCTCAGCCTGCTGACCGTGGTGTTCGGCGTTGCCTCCCTGCTCGGGCTGCCGGTACGCGAGTATCCCGATATCGACCCGCCGGTGGTGTCCATTGCCACCGATTACACCGGCGCTGCCGCGGAGGTGGTGGACACCCAGATCACCCAGGTGATCGAGGGGGCCATCAGCGGCATCGAAGGCATTCGTGCCATCGAGTCCTCCACCGAACAGGGGGAATCCCGAACCAGCATCGAATTCAACATTTCCCGGGATGTGGATATCGCCGCCAACGACGTTCGGGATGCGGTGTCACGGGTGCTCAACCGCTTGCCCGAGGAGGCGGACGTACCGGTGGTCAGCAAGGCCGACTCGGACGCCCGGCCGATGATGTGGGTGACCCTGCGCAGCCAAGTCTGGGACAGCGCCGAGCTGAGCGACTTCGCCGACCGGGTGCTGGCGGACCGGCTGTCGGTGCTCGATGGCGTGGCCGATGTGCGGATCGGCGGTGAACGGCGCTACGCCATCCGGGTCTGGCTGGACCGGGAGCGGCTGGCGGCCCGGGACATCACCGTGGCGGAGGTGGAACAGGCGCTGCGGGCCAACAACATCGAACTGCCCGCCGGCTCGGTGGACTCATCCACCCGTAACTTCACCGTCCGGGCCGAGGGCCGGCTGTCGACCGTAGAGGAATTCCGCAACCTGGTGATCCGGCGCCAGGGCAACGAGCTGCTGCGGCTGGGGGAGGTCGCCAACGTCCAGATGGGCGTCGAGTCCGATGTCAGCCGGCTGCGCGCCAACGGTGAAACCGCCATCGGCATGGGCATCATCCGTCAGTCCAAGGCCAACACCGTGGCGGTGTCCGACGCGGTCCGGGCCGAGCTTGAGAAGATCCGGGAGACGTTGCCGCCGGAGGTGAGCATCGCCGAGAGCTACGACGAGTCCATCTTCATCCGTGCCTCGATTCGGGAAGTGATGGTCACCCTGGCCATTGCCGTGTCCCTGGTGATTCTGGTGATCTTCCTGTTCCTGCGTTCCTGGCGGGCCACCCTGATTCCGGCGGTGACCATTCCGGTGGCGGTGATCGGTGCCTTCATCGGCCTGGGGTTCCTGGGTTTCTCCATCAACGTGCTGACCCTGCTGGCGATGATCCTGGCCATTGGCCTGGTGGTGGACGATGCCATCGTCATGTTGGAGAACATCCAGCGCCGGATCGACCTGGGCGAGCCGCCCCTGCTGGCCGCTTACCGGGGCGCGCGCCAGGTGGCGTTCGCGGTCGTTGCCACCACCGTCACGCTGGTGGCGGTGTTCGTGCCCATTTCTTTCATGGGCGGCAACATCGGCCGCCTGTTCGCCGAATTTGGCTTCACCCTGGCGGCGGCGGTGGTGTTTTCCACCCTGGTGGCGCTGACCCTCACCCCCATGCTCTGTTCCAAATGGCTCAGACACAGCCCGGAACATGCCGAGGGGCACCGGCTATGGGCGGCCAGCGAGCGCCTGCTGACGGGCCTAAGCCGAGGGTACGAGCGGTTGCTGCGCCTGGCCCTGCGCCATCCGGGTTTGGTGATTGGGTTGGGGCTGGCGGGCCTGGTGGTGGCTGCGGTGGTGTACCCGGAGCTGCCCCAGGAGCTGGCCCCGACCGAGGACCGCGGCGTGATCATCATGCCGGTCAGCGCCCCCCGGGGCGCCACGGTGGAATACACCGACCACTATGTGCGCGAAATCGAGCATCAGCTGCTGCCCTACCTGGACCAGGGCACCGCCGATCGCCTGCTGTCGATCGTCGGGTTCCGGGGCGAGGAAGACAGTGCCTTCCTGATCCTCGGCTTGGCGCCCTGGGAGGCCCGCGACGTCAAGCAGCAGCAGGTGACCGGCGAGCTGCGGCAGCGGTTCCGGGACATCGCCGGGGTGCGGGTGGTGCCGGTGAACCCGCCGGGGCTGGGGCAGCGCGGGTTCAGCCAGCCGGTGCAGTTCGTGGTGGCGGGGCCGGATTACGCCTCGGTCCAGAGCTGGAGCGAGGACATCGTGGCGCGGGCCAAGGAGAACCCGAACCTGCTCAACATTGAGACGGATTTTGAACTGACCCGTCCGGAACTGCGGGTGACCATCGACCGGGAACGGGCGGCGGACCTGGACATCACCGTGGAAGACGTGGGCCTGACTCTGCAGACCATGCTGGCGTCACGTCAGGTCACCACCTATCTGGACCGGGGCCGGGAATACGACGTGATCGTGCAGGCCGCCGATAGGGACCGGGCCACGCCAGAAGACCTGGGTCAGATTTACCTCCGCCCCCGGGAGGGCGGTGCCCTGATTCCGCTCAGGGCGCTGGTGTCGGTGCAGGAAGTCGGAGCCAACCCGGACCTGCGTCGGATCGACCGGTTGCCGGCGGTGGTGATCAGCGCGTCCCTGGCCGAAGGCTATGACCTCGGGTCGGCGCTGACCTATCTGAATCGGCTGGCGGCGGACACCCTGCCGCCGGAAGCCCGGGTGAGCTACCGGGGCCTGTCCCGGGAGTTCCAGGAGTCGTCCAACGCCATTTTCGTCACCTTCGGCCTGGCGTTCGTGATCGTGTTCCTGGTGCTGGCGGCCCAGTTCGAGAGCTGGATCCACCCGCTGATCATTATGCTGACGGTGCCCCTGGCGGTCACCGGAGCGCTGCTGGCGCTGTTGTGGTCGGGCATCAGCCTGAATATCTACAGCCAGATCGGCATCATTATGCTGCTGGGGCTGATGGCCAAGAACGGCATCCTGATCGTGGAGTTCGCCAACCAGTTGCGGGATCAGGGCCTTGCGGTGCGGGAGGCGATTCTGGAGGGCGCGGTGCTGCGCTTCCGGCCGGTGCTGATGACCACCATTTCCACCATCTTCGGCGCCATTCCGCTGGTGCTGGCCACCGGTGCCGGCGCTGAGAGCCGGGCCGCCATCGGCATGGTGATTCTGGGCGGACTCACTTTCGCCACCACCTTGACGCTGTTCCTGATTCCGGTGCTCTACAACCTGTTGGCGCGCTTCGCCAAGCCAACCCACGCGGTGGCGCAGGCACTGGCTCAGGAGGCGGCCCGGGTCGACGGCGGCGGAGATTCCAGGCTGGCGAGCGACGACCCGCCGCCGGCACGGCAAGCCTGACCGGCGGGCTCAAAGGGTATCGGGGAACGCCAGCTGGCCGCCGAACACCTCATCCGGATGGATGTCCACGCACAACACCTGGGTTTGCTCCTGAAAGTGCAGGACGGTGGACAGGGTCACCGTGCGCCGGGCATCGGGCAGGCCGACGTAGGGCCGTGAGCAGTGAATGTGCTGGGGCCGCTGGCGGGCCTTCTGAAAATACTCCCGGTGCGCCCAGCAGGCCCCGGCGGACTCATACAGGGGGTTGAAGCGGACCTGCTTGATGTCCGGATGGGTGCGTGCCAAGTTGCCCTGCTGGATGCCGTTCTGGTCCAGCACGAAGCAGCGTTTGACACCGTCCATTTGCAGCAGTTGTTCACAGGCGGCCCGGAAAGGCACGCCCCGGGCCACCAGGTGGCAGGTCTCCATGATCTCGAAGCGCAGCAGGCGCAGGTAGTTTTCCTGATCCCGGCTGTCCTGCAGGGACCATTCACTGGACTGGCTGACCCGTTGGGCCAGCCGGGCCTCGGCCTGCTCGGCGGCCTTTTTCGACACCGGCCCCGGCCTGCCGAACAGGAAGCCCTGCAGCAGGTCCGCCTCGGTGGCCAGGGCAATCCGGGCCAGGGCTTCATTTTCAATGCCTTCCAGCAGCACCAGGCTGCCGCTTTCTCGGATCATCCGGACCAGACTCTCCAGCAGCATGCGGGCCCGGATGTGGTGTTCGGCGTTCACCAGCAGGCTGCGGTCCAGCTTCACGATCAGAGGGTTGATGCGCCACAGGCGCTCGAAGTTGGAGTCGCCCATGCCGAAGTCGTCGATGGCGATCTGAAAGCCCTGTTCCCGGGCCCTGTGGATAAAATCCAGCAGGGCATCGGTGTTATCGGACGCCGCCTCCACCAGCTCCAGCACGATCCGCTCCGGCGGAATGCCGCAGCGGCGGCAGTGGCTGGCCAGGCGCTCCAGGGAAGCCGTAGGCTGGGTGCAGGTCTGGGGGGTGATGTTGAGGAACAGCCACACCGGCAGGGACTTGCCACCGAAGTGCTCGAGGTGTCGTTGCAGCAGGTGGCTGTCCAGCTCGAACACCTGATCCTGGCTGGCCGCGAGCTCGAACAGACTGACCGGAGAGATTGGCGTACCGTTGCGCTTGACCCGGACCAGGGCTTCGTAGCCAACCAGTTTCTGTTGCGTGGGACAAAAAATCGGCTGGTACACCGACTCGAAATCGTGGCTGAGGATAATGTCCGGGTCAACCGTATCATGCATGCGCCGGCCTTTGCGCCACGAGAGTCTGACTACGCTGCTCATGAGCAGGACCCTTCGTTTGAAGTCTGGTGAACAGCCGTCCTGGCCATGCTAGGTTTAGGGAGCCCTGGATGAACGCCGAATGGTCCCGGCGGCCCGAAGGCTCCGACATGCACGAATTCCGTACGCGAATTCCGTGCCAAGGCGCCAACGCCTTGAAATGGTTAATCTTTGATCAGAGTGTACAACAAACGCCAGGTACCGGTGCACCAAAAGCGGGCGGAAGGCCCGGGCTGATCACCGGAATGCACCAAAACGGAAAGAGTCATGAGCCAACACAGCCAGTTCCGATTGTTCGCCCAACGGCGTTTTCTGCCCTTCTATCTGACCCAGTTTTCCGGTGCCTTCAACGACAACCTGTACAAGAACGCCCTGTTGCTGTTGATCACCTACGGTGCCGGTGACGTGTTGGGCCTGTCGGTGAACCTGATCGTCAACCTGGCGGCGTTCCTGTTCATCCTGCCGTTTTTTCTGTTTTCCGGGGTTGCTGGCCAGGTGGCCGACCGCTACGAGATGTCGACCATTATCCGCCTGGTGAAGCTGGCGGAAATCGTCATCATGGGTCTGGCCGCGGTCGGGCTCTGGTTCGGCTGGTGGGGGTGGCTGCTGGTGCTGCTGTTCCTGATGGGCACTCAGTCCACCTTCTTCGGACCGGTGAAGTACGCCATCCTGCCGAAGGTGCTGGACGACAGCGAACTGGTGGGGGGCAACGGCCTGGTGGGCATGGGCACCTTCGTGGCGATCCTGCTGGGGACCATTGCCGCCGGTCTGATCATGGGGCTGGACCAGGCCGCCCGAGTGACCGCCGTGGCGGTGGTGGCGATGGCGGTGGCGGGCTACCTCGCGGCCCGGCAGGTACCCTGGGCGGGCTCGGACAACCCCGACCTGGTGGTGCGTGTGCGCCCGCTGCGGGACACGTGGCAGCTGATGGGGGTGGCGGCCGAACGGCGGCACGTACTGCAAGCGGTGCTCGCCATCTCCTGGTTCTGGTTCCTGGGGGCCGCCTATCTGACCCAGTTTCCCAACTTCGCCAGGACTTGGCTGGCCGGCGACGAAACCGTGGTCACCCTGCTGCTGGCGCTGTTCACCATCGGCATCGCCGTCGGTTCCATGCTGTGTGAGCGGCTGACCCGCCATCGCATCAGCCTGACACCGGTACCCTGGGGTGCGCTGGGCCTGACCCTGTTCGGAATCGACGTCTATCTGGCGGCACCGGAGGTGCCCCAGGCCTCGGACTGGTGGCGGCTACTGACCGATCCGGCGTACCGGCGCGTGCTGATTGACCTCACCGCCATCGGTGTCTGCGGCGGCCTGTTCATCGTTCCCCTGTACGCCTACATCCAGCACGAAACTCCGGACAACCGGCGGGCGCGGATCATCGCCGCCCTGAACGTGATCAATGCCCTGTTCATGGTGGCCAGCGCGCTGTGCGGCATGCTGCTGCTGGGTGGGCTGGAGATGACCATACCGGCGTTTTTCTTGAGCCTGTCCCTGGTCAACGGCTTGGTGTTGCCGGTGGTGGTCCGCTTGCACCGGCGGAATCACCGACTTACTGTGGACAACTAGTCGGAAAAACTCCGGATAGCCGTTGAAATGTTTTTTTAATATCAATAAAAAACAATGGCTTAACCTGTGTTTTATGGGGTATGGAAAGCCTCCCAATCTGTGGATAACTTTTTGAATTGTTTTCTCAGGAGAGCGTTCCAAGCGCCTGAAAAATAGCCAATTTCGGTTTTTACGTATGCCGGTCGGGGAGGGGGCGGAGTGTTTTCCACAGATGTGCACCGGTTTCCGACTTTCCTGTTCCCGGTCGGCTTGGTTAAAATTTGTGCATTCCGACTGCAATTTACCGGGCAAGGCGCTATACTCGCCGCCCTGTTTTTATCCCCCCGATTTCCGAGGTGAAGAGTGGAGTTTCCGACCCGTTTCGATGTCATTGTCATTGGTGGTGGCCACGCCGGTACCGAGGCCGCGCTGGCGGCCGCGCGCATGGGCTGCCAGACCCTGCTGTTGACCCACAACATTGAGACGCTGGGCCAGATGTCCTGTAATCCGGCCATCGGCGGGATCGGCAAGAGCCACTTGGTCAAGGAAATCGACGCGCTCGGTGGCGCCATGGCGCGGGCCACCGACCGCGCCGGCATCCAGTTCCGGGTGCTGAACAGCCGCAAGGGGCCGGCGGTGCGTGCCACCCGGGCGCAGGCGGATCGGGTCCTGTATAAGGCGGCCATCCGGAACATGCTGGAAAACCAACCGAACCTGCTGCTGTTCCAGCAGGCGGCGGACGACCTGATTGTGGAAAACGACCAGGTGACCGGGGTGGTGACCCAGACCGGCATCCGCTTCAACGCCAAAACCGTGGTGCTGACCACCGGTACCTTCTTAGGGGGCGTGATCCACATCGGCCTGCAGAGCCACGCCGGCGGTCGTGCCGGTGACGCGCCGGCGAATGCACTGGCGCGCCGGCTGCGGGAACTGCCGTTCAACGTCGGCCGGCTCAAGACCGGCACGCCGCCGCGCATCGACGCGCGCTCGGTGGACTTCTCCGTGATGCAGGAACAGTGGGGCGACCAGCCGACGCCGGTGATGTCCTTCATTGGCAGCCGCGACGAGCACCCGCGCCAGGTGTGCTGCTACGTCACCCGCACCACCGAGCAGACCCATGACATCATCCGCAGCGGCTTCGACCGCTCGCCCATGTTCACCGGCAACATCGAAGGCGTGGGCCCGCGTTACTGTCCGTCCATCGAGGACAAGGTCAACCGGTTCGCGGACAAGGATTCACACCAGATTTTCGTGGAGCCGGAAGGGCTGACCACCCACGAGCTGTATCCCAACGGCATTTCCACCAGCCTGCCGTTCGACATCCAGCTGGCGGCGGTACGCTCCATTCCGGGGTTTGAGAACGCCCACATCACCCGGCCGGGCTACGCCATCGAGTACGATTACATCGATCCCCAGGACCTGCGCCACACCCTGGAGACCAAGTACATCCGCGGCCTCTATTTCGCCGGCCAGATCAACGGCACCACCGGTTACGAGGAAGCCGGCGCCCAGGGCCTGCTGGCGGGCATCAACGCCGCCCTGCGGGCCCAAGAGAAGGAGCCGTGGTACCCGCGCCGGGACGAAGCCTACCTCGGGGTGCTGGTGGACGACCTGATCACCCTGGGCACCCGGGAGCCCTACCGTATGTTCACCAGCCGCGCGGAGTACCGGTTGCTTCTGCGCGAGGACAACGCCGACCTGCGCCTGACCGAGATCGGCCGCCGGCTGGGCCTGGTGGACGATGAACGCTGGCGCCGGTTCAACGACAAGCGCGAGGCGATCGTGCGTGAACGCCAGCGCCTGGAAACCACCCGCGTGCATCCGGGCACCGAGGCCGGCGACCGGGCCAACGGTTTTCTCCGCCAGCCGATGACCCGGGACCAGTCGCTGGCCGAGCTGCTGCGCCGTCCGGAAATGACCTACGCACAGATCGCGGAGATCTCCGGCGAGCAGGCCGACGACGCGCAGGTGGCGGAACAGGTGGAAATCGAGATCAAGTACGAGGGCTACATCTCCCGCCAGGCCGACGAAATCGAGCGCCTGCGCCGGCACGAAAACACGCCGCTGCCGGCGGATCTGGACTACGACGTGATCGGCGGCCTATCCAACGAGATTCGCCAGAAGCTCAAGGCCGCCCGTCCCGAGACCGTGGCCCAGGCCTCCCGCATTCAGGGCGTGACCCCGGCGGCGGTGAGCCAGATTCTGGTGTACCTGAAAAAGCGGGACCTGCTGCAGAAGCAAAGTGCCTGAGGCCCGCACCATGAATCATTCGCTATGGTCGGGCCAGCTCCGTGATGGGCTGGCCCGGATGAACCTGTCCCTGAGCGAAGGCCAGCAGCGGCGACTGCTGGCCTTCCTGTCCCTGCTTAACAAGTGGAACCGGGCCTACAACCTGACTGCGGTGCGTGACGAGCGCCAGATGGTCTCGCGCCAATTGCTGGACAGCCTGAGCATCCTGCCCTGGGTGCGCGCCGACCATCTGCTGGACGTGGGAGCCGGTGGCGGTCTGCCGGGCATTCCCCTGGCCATCGCCCTGCCGGAACGGCGCTTCACCTTGCTCGACAGCAACGGCAAGAAGACCCGTTTCCTGAACCAGTGCGTGCTGGAGCTGGGCCTGGACAACGTCGAGGTGATCCATGGCCGGGCCGAAGCCTGCCGGCCGGAGCAACCGTTCCGGCAGATCAGCAGCCGTGCCTTCACCGCCCTGGACAACTTGGTGGACTGGTGCGGCCGGCTGCTGGCCGACGACGGTGAGTTCCTTGCCATGAAAGGCCTGTTTCCGGATGATGAAGTGGCTGCCCTTCCGGCGGGCTGGCAGGTAAAATCCAGCCACGCCCTGACGGTGCCCGGCGCCGACGGTGAGCGGCATTTGCTGATCGTGGCCCGATCGGATCAATCTCGGAACCCCGCAACAGGAGGCGAAACATGGCGCGCGTGATTGCAGTGACCAATCAGAAAGGCGGTGTCGGCAAGACCACCACCTGCGTCAACCTGTCCGCCTCCCTGGCCGCCACCAAGCGCCGTGTGTTACTGGTGGACATGGACCCCCAGGGCAACGCCACCATGGGCAGTGGCGTCGACAAGAACACTCTGGAGCTGTCCGGTTACGACCTGCTGACCAAACGAGCCACCGCCGAGGAGGTGATCGTGACGGTCGAAGCCGCCGGATTCGACCTGATGCCGGCCAACGGCGACCTGACCGCCGCCGAGGTGGAGCTGATGAATGAGATCGGCCGGGAACACCGGCTCCGGCTGGCGCTGAACAAGGTCCGGGAGAACTACGACTACATTCTGATCGACTGCCCGCCGTCGCTGAGCCTGCTGACCGTCAATGCCCTGTCCGCGGCCGATTCGGTGCTGATCCCGATGCAGTGCGAATACTATGCGCTGGAGGGGTTGGCGGCCCTGATGAACACCGTCGAGCAGATCCAGGAGACGGTGAACCCGAATCTGGAGATCGAGGGGCTGCTGCGTACCATGTACGACCCGCGCAACAGCCTCACCCTCGATGTCTCCGCCCAGTTGTCCGAATACTTCGGCGACAAGGTGTACCGGGCGGTGATTCCCCGCAATGTGCGGCTGGCCGAAGCGCCCAGCTATGGTTTGCCGGCGCTGAAATACGACCGTTCCTCCAAGGGTGCGGTGGCCTACTTGGCGCTGGCTGGGGAAATGGTGCGCCGCCATGGTTCAAAAAAGACATCCGCGCCGGTGGCGGTGTAACATAGGGCGCCCTCGGGTCACGAAGCATCATTTTGTTCAACGGGAAGAATGACAGACACCATGGCGGCGAAAAAACGAGGATTGGGTGAGCGTGGACTGGGGGCTCTGCTGCAGGGCTCCAAGGTGTCCCTGAATCCGGAGGACAAGGACCGCGACGGCGAACTGCGCGACATCCCCGTCGACCTGATCCAGCGCGGCCGTTACCAGCCGCGTCGGGACATGGACCCGGCCGCGTTGCAGGAACTGGCCGATTCCATCCGGCAGCAAGGCGTGATGCAGCCGGTGGTGGTGCGCGCCATCGCCGAGGGCCGTTACGAGCTGATCGCCGGCGAGCGCCGCTGGCGTGCCGCGCAAATGGCGGAACTGGACCGGATTCCGGCAATCATCCGTGATGTGCCCGATGACGCCGCCATTGCCATGGCACTGATCGAGAACATCCAGCGCGAGAACCTCAACCCCATCGAGGAAGCCTTCGCCCTGCAGCGCCTGCAGGAGGAGTTCGGACTGACCCAGGCCCAGGTGGCCGAGGCCGTGGGCAAGTCCCGGACCACCATCACCAACCTGCTGCGGCTGATCGGCCTGACCGAGGACGTGCGGGTGATGCTGGAACATGGCGATCTGGAAATGGGCCACGGCCGGGCCATGCTGACCCTGCCGCCGGAGCAGCAGGTGCAGGTGGCCCGCCAGGTGGTGGCCAAGTCCCTGTCGGTCCGACAGACCGAGGCCCTGGTGCGGCGCCTGCAACAGGAACAGGCGCAGGACGCGCCGCGCAAGCCGACGGCGCTGGACCCTAACATCCGGGCTCTGCAGGACGACCTGTCCGAACGACTGGGCGCCCGGGTGTCCATCAACCATGGCCAGCGCGGCCGGGGCAAGGTGGTCATCGAGTACAGCTCCCTGGATGAGCTGGACGGCATTCTCGGCCACATTCGCTAGCGCCGATTTTTCCTCCCTTCGGCTTTGCGACTAAAGTTCGTGGTGGCGTCTTCACACAAGATGTAGTGGTTCAAATTCTCACCAATCCCTATTTGTGTCCCATGGCCCGAAAACCCAGGAATTTCGGGTCATTTCCCGTCCTGAACAGCCCCAGGCTTTGTTGATTCGTGCAAATTGAACACATATAATCTGCCGCGCTCGTATCGGTGTATTTGCTTATTTTTTAGACTGCATCGGACCAAGGCACCGAATTCCCGGGACAGACATGACGAAGGCTATTCCGAGCGGCATGCGCCGCCCGCCCATCGCACGGTGGTTCCTGATCGAGGGCGTGATTCTTGTCTTCGTCAGCCTGGCCTTTTCACTGCGCGGCCAGGTGGCAGGTTACTCGGCGCTCGTGGGCGGCCTCATTTTTCTGCTGCCCCACGGGTACTTTGCGCTCAAGGCATTCCGCTACGCCGGCGCGCGGTCTGCCAAGAAGATCATAAATTCGTTCTATCAGGGTGAGGCCGGCAAGCTCATCCTGTGCGCCATCCTCTTTACGATGGCGTTCAAATGGATTCAGCCGCTTGATATCGCGGCACTTTTTTTAACATTTGCGATCATGCTGGTCACCAACTGGGTGACACCGCTTCTGGCGGGCAGCAATACGCAGCAAAGCTAACTGGACCTGGGAATCCGTTATGGCAGGAAGTGCATCCGAATACATCCAGCATCACCTCCAGAACTTGACCTTCGGCAAGTTGCCGGCCGGCTACGTCCGAGCCGACGGCACCGTACTCGAAGACGCCACCTGGACACTGGCCCACACCGGGAAGGAAGCCTCCGACATGGGCTTTTGGGCTCTGCACATTGACTCCCTGGGCTGGTCCGTCGCCCTGGGCGTGATCTTCCTGATCCTCTTCCGTATGGCCGCCAAGCGCGCCACTTCCGGCCAGCCCGGTGCCCTGCAGAACTTCGTGGAAGTGATGATCGAGTTCGTTGACAACAGCGTCAAGGAAACTTTCCACGGCAAGAACAAGGTCATTGCGCCGCTGGCCCTGACCATCTTCTGCTGGATTTTCCTGATGAACCTCATGGATCTGGTGCCGGTGGACTTCCTGCCGCAACTGTTCCACCTGATGGGGCTGGAGTACATGAAGGTCGTTCCGACCACCGACGTCAACATCACTCTGGGTATGTCCCTGTCGGTGTTCGCGCTGATCATCTACTACAGCCTGAAGGTCAAGGGCTTGGGTGGCTTCCTGGGTGAGCTGACCCTGCATCCCTTCTCCTCCGACAACCTGTTCGTGAAGATTCTGCTGATTCCGGTCAACCTCCTGCTGGAGGGCGTGAGCCTGATCGCCAAGCCCATCTCCCTGGCGCTGCGGTTGTTCGGCAACCTCTACGCCGGCGAGCTGATCTTCATCCTGATCGCATTGCTGCCGCTGTGGGCGCAATGGACGCTGTCCGTACCCTGGGCGATTTTCCACATTCTGGTAATCACCCTGCAGGCGTTCATCTTCATGATGTTGACGATCGTGTACCTGAGCATGGCTCACGAGGACAGTCACTGATCGGACACCATTGAACCGTAGTTTTAAACCCTAAACCCTTAAACTGAAAACCTAACTGAAATTGGGAGTTATCATGGAAACTGTAGTTGGAATGACCGCTATCGCTGTTGCACTGCTGATCGGCCTGGGCGCTCTGGGCACCGCCATCGGCTTTGGTATCCTCGGTGGCAAGTTCCTGGAAGGCGCTGCCCGTCAGCCGGAAATGACTCCGATGCTGCAGGTCAAGATGTTCATCGTTGCCGGTCTGCTGGACGCCGTCACCATGATCGGTGTTGGTATCGCCCTGTTCTTCACCTTCGCCAATCCGTTCGTCGGCCAGATCGCCGGTTAATCGAGTCGCCAGCCGGGGGCCTACCCCGGTCCGATGATTCTTAACGAAACAGGCGAGAGGTGAAGACGTGAACATTAATTTGACGTTGATTGGTCAAGCCATCGCGTTCTTTATCTTTGTCGTCTTCTGCATGAAATACGTGTGGCCGCCGATCATGGCCGCACTGCAGGAGCGTCAAAAGAAGATCGCTGACGGCCTGGCTGCTTCAGACCGTGCGGCGCGCGATCTGGAACTGGCTCAGGAAAAGTCAGCCCAGGAACTGCGCGAAGCCAAGCAGCAAGCCGCGGCCCTGATCGAGCAGGCCAACAAGCGGGCCAACCAGATCGTGGAAGCCTCCAAGGAGGAAGCCCGCAAGGAAGGCCAGAAGCTGATCGAGCAGGCCAAGGCCGAAATCGAGCGGGAGCGCAACCAGGCCCGTGACGCCCTGCGTGCGGAACTCGCCGCGCTTGCCGTCGCCGGTGCCGAGAAGATCCTGGAAACCTCTGTCGATGCCTCCAAGCACAACGAGATGTTGGAAAAACTGGCGGCGGAACTCTAAACGACGAGGTTCATCATGGCAGAACTGAGAACGCTGGCCCGTCCTTACGCAAAAGCCGCCTTCGCGGCCGCCCAGGAGCACGCGCAACTGGCGGAGTGGTCCAAGGTGCTGACGATTGCCGGACAGGTCACCGCGAACGAAGAGATTCGACAGCTTCTCGCGAACCCGACTCTGGAAGAGCAGAAGAAGGCCGAGCTGATCCTGGAGATCGTCGAAGACGGTGTCACCGAGCAGGTCCGCAACTTCTTCGCCGTTCTGGCGGAAAACCGCCGGCTGGCTCTTCTTCCCGAGATTGCAGCGCTCTTCAACATGTACCGGGCTGATCTGGAGCGCACTGTTGACATTGAAGTAACCGCAGCGTTCGAGCTGACGGAAGAACAGCAACAGAAGCTCGCCCAGGCACTTTCGAAGAAACTGGATCGGCAAGTGTCACTCGCGGCGTCGCTGGACAAGTCACTGATCGGTGGCGTGGTTATTCGCACCGGCGACTTGGTCATTGACGCGTCTGTACGCGGAAAGCTGAACAAGCTGGCCGACGCTCTGGGCTCCTGATTTCAGCACAAGGTTTGAGGATATTGGCATGCAGCAACTGAATCCATCCGAGATCAGTGACATCATCAAGAAGAGGATCGAGAAGCTCGATATCTCTTCCGAAGCAAAGAACGAAGGTACGATCCTGTCCGTCTCCGACGGCATCGTGCTGATCCACGGTCTCGCCGACGTCATGTACGGCGAAATGATCGAATTCGCCAACGGCACCTACGGCATGGCTCTGAACCTGGAGCGCGATTCCGTCGGTGCCGTTGTGCTGGGTGACTACGAGGGTCTGGCGGAAGGCCAGAAAGTCCGTTGTACCGGTCGCATCCTGGAGGTGCCGGTGGGCCCGCAGCTGCTCGGCCGCGTGGTGGACGCCCTGGGTAACCCGATCGACGGCAAGGGCGAGCTGGGCACCGAGCTGACCGATCCGGTCGAGAAGGTCGCGCCGGGCGTTATCGCCCGTCAGTCCGTCGACCAGCCGGTGCAGACCGGTCTGAAAGCGATCGACACCATGGTGCCGATCGGCCGCGGTCAGCGGGAGCTGATCATTGGTGACCGTCAGATCGGTAAGACCGCGGTCGCCATCGATGCGATCATCAACCAGAAAGGCACCGGCATCAAGTGTATCTACGTTGCCGTCGGCCAGAAGCAGTCCTCCATCGCCGCCGTGGTGCGCAAGCTGGAAGAGCACGGTGCCATGGAGCACACCATCGTGGTTGCCGCCGGTGCCGCCGACCCGGCCTCCATGCAGTTCCTGGCACCGTATGCCGGCTGTACCATGGGTGAGTATTTCCGTGACCGCGGTGAAGACGCCCTGATCGTATACGACGACCTGACCAAGCAGGCCTGGGCGTATCGTCAGATCTCCTTGCTGCTGCGTCGTCCGCCCGGCCGTGAAGCGTACCCGGGTGACGTGTTCTACCTGCACTCCCGTCTGCTCGAGCGCGCGGCGCGGGTCAACGCCGACTACGTCGAGAAGTTCACCAACGGCGAAGTGAAAGGCAAGACCGGTTCCCTGACCGCCCTGCCGATCATCGAAACCCAGGCCGGTGACGTATCCGCGTTCGTACCGACCAACGTGATCTCCATCACCGACGGTCAGATCTTCCTGGAAACCAACCTGTTCAACTCCGGTATCCGTCCCGCGATGAACGCGGGTATCTCGGTCTCCCGGGTGGGCGGTGCGGCCCAGACCAAGATCATGAAGAAACTCGGTGGCGGTATCCGTCTGGCCCTGGCCCAGTATCGGGAGCTGGCGGCATTCGCCCAGTTCGCTTCCGACCTGGACGAGGCCACCCGTAAGCAGCTGGAGCACGGTCAGCGGGTGACCGAGCTGATGAAGCAGAAGCAGTACAGCCCGATGTCCGTGGCTGAGATGGGCACCGTTCTGTTCGCAGCCAACGAAGGCTTCCTGGACGACGTTGATGTCGACAAAGTGGTCAAGTTCGAAGCGCAACTGCTCGACTGGATGCGCTCCGAGCAGAAAGAACTGCTCGACAAGATCAACGAGAAAGGCGATTACAACGACGAAATCGCTGCCGGCCTCAGAGCTGCACTTGAGAAATTCAAGACCACTCAGAGCTGGTAAGAAACAGGCCTGCGACCTCCGTCGCGGGCCGCTTTCGTAGCAATGAGTGTCTAACTTGAGAAGGCAGTGAGTTATGGCCGTCGGCAAAGAAATACGTAACCAGATTTCGAGCATCAAGAGCACGCAGAAAATCACCAGCGCCATGGAAATGGTGGCGGCGAGCAAGATGCGTAAGGCTCAGGATCGCATGCAGGCCACACGCCCGTATGCCGAGAAGATGCGTCAGGTGATCGGGCACATTGCCAAGGCGAATGCTCAGTACAAGCACCCGTTCATGGTCGAGCGCGAGGTCAAGCGTGTCGGCTTTATCGTGGTGTCGACTGATCGTGGCCTCTGTGGTGGTCTGAACGTAAACCTGTTCAAAGCGCTTGTCCGTGAAATGAAAGCGTGGAAAGAAAAAGGAGTGGAGTCCGAACTGTGCGCCATCGGGCAGAAGGGCGCCTCCTTTTTCCGGAGCTACGGCGGCAATGTCGTTGCGGCGTTGACCCATCTGGGTGACCAGCCAAGCTCCAGCCAACTCATCGGCAACGTCAAGGTGATGCTGGACGCGTTCTCCGAGGGCAGGATCGATCGTCTGTATCTTGTCTCCAACGAGTTCGTGAACACCATGACCCAGCGCCCGAAGGTGGAGCAGCTCCTGCCCCTGCCTCCGAGCGAAGACGAGGAAGAGATCAAGAACCAGTGGGATTATCTCTACGAGCCCGATGCCCGGCAGATCCTCGATGGCCTTCTGCCACGTTTCATCGAGTCCCAGGTGTACCAGGGCGTGGTGGAAAACCTGGCCTGCGAGCAGGCTGCCCGGATGATTGCCATGAAGAGCGCGACCGACAACGCCGGTAACTTCATCGACGAACTGCAGCTCGCGTACAACAAGGCGCGTCAGGCCGCCATTACCCAAGAGATTTCAGAGATCGTGAGCGGCGCGACCGCGGTTTGATCCGGCACGATCCGACTGGTTTTATTGACTATTGAGATAACGAGGAACCGAGCATGAGTAGCGGACACATCGTTCAGATCATTGGCGCGGTTATCGACGTGGAATTTCCACGTGACTCCGTTCCCAACGTATATGACGCACTGCTGCTTGAAGGTGGCGAAACAACCCTGGAAGTCCAGCAGCAGCTGGGTGACGGCATTGTTCGTACCATCGCCATGGGCAGCACCGAAGGCCTCAAGCGTGGCCTGAAAGCAACCAACACCGGCAAACCGATTTCCGTGCCCGTGGGCACCGAGACCCTGGGCCGGATCATGGACGTTCTGGGTCGCCCCATCGACGAGCGTGGCGAGATCGGCGAGAAAGAACGCTGGGCCATCCACCGCAAGGCGCCGGGCTATGCCGACCAGGCGGCCTCCACCGACCTGCTGGAAACCGGCATCAAGGTCATCGACCTGATCTGCCCGTTCGCCAAAGGGGGTAAGGTTGGTCTGTTCGGCGGTGCCGGCGTTGGCAAGACCGTCAACATGATGGAGCTGATCAACAACATCGCGAAGGAGCACTCCGGTCTCTCCGTATTCGCGGGTGTGGGTGAGCGGACCCGGGAAGGTAACGACTTCTACTATGAAATGAAGGAGTCCAACGTTCTCGACAAGGTGGCCATGGTGTATGGCCAGATGAACGAGCCCCCCGGAAACCGTCTGCGTGTGGCCCTGACCGGCCTCACCATGGCCGAGAAGTTCCGTGACGAAGGTCGTGATGTACTGCTGTTCGTCGACAACATCTACCGTTACACCCTGGCCGGAACCGAAGTATCCGCGCTGCTGGGCCGGATGCCGTCCGCGGTTGGTTACCAGCCGACCCTGGCCGAGGAGATGGGTCAGCTGCAGGAGCGGATCACCTCCACCAAGACCGGCTCCATCACCTCCATCCAGGCGGTGTACGTACCGGCGGACGACCTGACCGACCCGTCCCCGGCCACCACCTTCTCGCACCTGGATGCGACCGTGGTACTGAGCCGTGACATCGCCGCCAAGGGTATCTACCCGGCGATCGATCCGCTGGACTCCACCTCCCGTCAGCTGGATCCGCTGGTGATCGGCCAGGAGCACTACGAGGTGGCCCGTGGCGTGCAGTCCGTACTGCAGCGCTACAAGGAACTGAAAGACATCATCGCGATCCTGGGTATGGACGAGCTGTCCGAAGACGACAAGCTGGTGGTCGCCCGTGCCCGTAAGATCGAGCGTTTTCTGTCCCAGCCCTTCCACGTCGCTGAGGTATTCACCGGCGCGCCCGGTAAATACGTCCCGCTGAAGGAAACCATCAGCGGCTTCAAGGGCATCCTCAACGGCGACTATGACGACCTGCCCGAGCAGGCCTTCTACATGGTTGGTACCATTGAGGAAGCGGTCGAGAAAGCGAAGGAAATGAAGAGCAAGGGTGAGTAAACTCACCCTTTGCCCGAGTTTCCGGATCGATCAAAGAGGCAACTGACATGGGTATGACCGTGCATTGTGACGTGGTAAGTGCCGAAACGAAGATCTATTCCGGATTGGTGGAAATGCTGATCGCGGCGGGTTCCGAAGGTGACCTGGGGATTGCCCCGGGCCACACCCCACTGCTGACCGCACTCAAGCCTGGACCCGTTCGGATCATCAAGCAGGGTGGTGAGGAAGAAATTCTTTACGTATCCGGCGGATATCTGGAAGTTCAGCCCAATCTGGTGACTTTGCTCGCAGATACAGCCGTTCGTGCAAAGGATGTGGACGAAGCGGCGGCGATCGAGGCCCAGAAAGAGGCTGAAAAAGCGCTTGCCAACAAGACCGGTGAATTCGAGTACTCCCGTGCCGCCGCGGAACTGGCCGAGGCTGCTGCCCAGCTTCGGACCATCCAGCAGCTGCGCAGGAAAATGCGTTAAGCATTGTCGTTTCGGGTTTGCCGAACACCAAGGCCGCATCCTGAGCGGCTGGACGACCGACGCCCCGCGTCGGCTTTCCGGCCCCGAAGGTTGCGGCTTTTTTTGTGAATGTCCTTTCGTCCCGGGAGCCTGAGTTTTCCATGAGCCCGCTACACGTCGTCATCCTGGCCGCTGGCCAGGGATCCCGCATGAAGTCCTCGCTGCCCAAGGTGCTGCATCCCATTGCCGGCAAGGCCATGCTGCATCACGTCATCGAGACCGCCATGGCACTGGACGCCGAACGCATCCACGTGGTGATCGGCCACGGCGCGGACCGGGTCCGCGAGGCCAGCGCCGCCTACCCGGTGAACTGGGTGACCCAGCCGGAGCAGCTTGGCACCGGGCACGCGGTGGCACAGGTCCTGCCACATCTGCCGGACAACGCCCGGGTCCTGGTGCTGTACGGCGATGTGCCGCTGACCCGGACCCAAACCCTGCACCAGCTCACGGACACCCTGGACGAACGCCAGCTCGGGCTGCTCACAGTCACCCTGGACGACCCCAATGGGTACGGCCGCATCGTCCGCAACCGGGAAGGGCGAGTGGTTGCCATCGTCGAGCACAAGGACGCCACCGAGGCGCAACGGGCGATCCGTGAGGTCAACACCGGCATCCTGGCGGTGCTGGCCCGGCACCTGAAAGCCTGGTTGCCGTCCCTGTCCAACCGCAATGCCCAGGGGGAGTACTACCTGACGGACATCATCGGCCTGGCCTCTGCCCAGGGCATGACCATCCGGGCGGCGCAGCCGGCCACCGTCAGCGAGGTCGAGGGTGTCAACAACCGGATCCAGCTGGCGGCTCTGGAGCGGGCCTACCAGCGCCAGCAGGCGGAACGGCTGATGCTGGCCGGTGCTACCCTGGCGGATCCCGAACGGCTGGATATCCGGGGCGAGGTCACCGTGGGCCAGGACGTGGTGATCGACGCCAACGTGCTGCTGGAAGGTGAGGTGGTGCTGGAGGACGGCGTCCAGGTGGGTTTTGGCTGCGTCATCCGGGACAGCCGGATCGCCCGGGGCACCGTCCTTCACCCCTACAGCGTCATCGAAAGCTCCGAGATTGGCGCGCACGCCCAGCTTGGGCCCTTCGCCCGCCTGCGCCCGGGCAACCGCCTGGCGGACAACACCAAGGTGGGTAACTTCGTTGAAGTCAAAAAATCGGTGGTGGGCGAGGGCAGCAAGATTAACCACCTCAGTTACGTGGGCGATGCTAGACTCGGGGAAAAGGTCAACGTCGGGGCCGGCACCATTACCTGCAACTACGACGGCGCCAACAAGCACGCCACGGTGATCGGCGACGGAGCGTTCATCGGTTCCAACACGTCGCTGGTGGCGCCGGTGACCGTGGGCGAGGGCGCCACCGTCGGGGCCGGCTCGACCATCACCCGCGATGTCTCGGATGGCGAGCTGGCGGTGGCCCGGGGCAAACAACGGAACATCTCGGGCTGGGAACGCCCGAAGAAGCCTGAATGACAGACGATAGGTGAAAACGCGACATGTGTGGCATCGTTGGAGCAATCAGTGAACGGGACGTGCAGGGTATCCTGCTTGAAGGCCTGCGCCGTCTGGAATACCGCGGCTATGACTCCGCCGGTCTGGCGGTCATCGACCGTGCCGGCCAAGTGCGGCGGGCCCGGGAAGTCGGCAAGGTGGCGGTCCTGGCCGAGGTGATCCAGGCCAGCCCCCTGCACGGTGCCACCGGCATTGCCCACACCCGCTGGGCCACCCATGGCGAGCCCTCCCAGAGCAACGCCCATCCCCACATGTCCGGTGATCACCTGGCCATCGTCCATAACGGCATCATCGAGAACTATCAGGAGCTGCGGGACGAGCTGAAGGAGGCCGGGTTCGAGTTCACCTCCCAGACCGACACCGAGGTGGTGGCCCATCTGATCGAGCGTCATTACCGCGAACTCGGCAGCCTGCTGCAGGCGGTCAAGGCCGCCATTGCCCAGTTGCGCGGCGCCTACGCCCTGGCGGTGGTGCATGCCGCGGAACCGGATCACCTGGTGGTGTGCCGCGCCGGCAGCCCGCTGGTGGTGGGGGTCGGCATCGGGGAAAACTTCATCGCCTCCGACCAGCTGGCGCTGCTGTCGGTGACCGATCGCTTCCTGTTTTTGGAAGAGGGGGATATCGCCGATATCCACAAGGACCGCATTCAGGTGTTCGACCGCGCCGGCACTCCGGCCGAGCGCAAGGTGGTTCGCTTCGAGCACGGCGTCGATTCCACCGATAAAGGGCCCTACCGCCACTTCATGCTCAAGGAAATCTACGAGCAGCCCAAGGTCATCAAAGCCACCATGGAAGGCCGGGTGACCGACACCCGGGTGCTGGAGCAGGCCCTGGGCACCGAGGCCGGCCGGCTGCTGGAGAACATCCGCCACGTCCAGATCATTGCTTGTGGTACCAGCTACCACGCCGGCATGGTGGCCCGCTACTGGATCGAGGACCTGGCGGGAATTCCCTGTTCCGTGGAAGTGGCTTCGGAGTTTCGGTATCGCAAGCACGTAGTCCAGCCGGACACCCTGTTCCTGTGCATCTCCCAGTCCGGGGAGACCGCCGACACCCTGGCCGCACTGCGCCAAGCCAAGCAGGCCGGGTTCCGTGCCGCCCTGGCGATCTGCAACGTGCCCGGCAGTTCCCTGGTGCGGGAGTCCGACCTGGTGATCATGACCCAAGCCGGCCCGGAAATCGGCGTCGCGTCCACCAAGGCGTTCACCACCCAGCTGACGGCTCTGCTCATCTTCACACTGGCGCTGGCCCGTCACAACGGCCTGGAGGCCGGGCGGGAAGCGGAGATTGTCGCCGCCATTCATCAGTTGCCGGGCCAGGTGGAACAGGTACTGGCCCTGGATGGCGAAATCGCCGAGCTGTCCCGCGCCTTCATGGACAAACACCACAGCCTGTTCCTGGGCCGTGGCGCCCTGTTCCCGGTGGCGCTGGAAGGCGCTCTCAAACTCAAGGAAATCTCCTACATCCACGCCGAAGCCTACCCGGCCGGCGAGCTCAAGCACGGCCCCCTGGCGCTGGTGGACAGCGAGATGCCGGTGGTCACCGTGGCGCCCAACAACGACCTGCTGGAGAAGCTCAAGTCCAACCTGGAGGAGGTCCGGGCCCGGGGCGGTGAGTTGTTCGTGTTTGCCGACAAAGTGGCGGGGGTGCGCTCGGAGGACGGCATTCACGTGATGCAGATTCCCGAAGTCCACGACATCACCGCGCCCATCGTCTACACCGTGCCCTTGCAGCTGCTGGCGTACCACGTCGCGGTGCTCAAGGGCACGGACGTGGACCAGCCCCGGAACCTGGCGAAGAGTGTGACGGTGGAATAAACGGTCATGAACATCCGGTCCTTGGAAACCTTTTACTGGATTGCCAAACTCGGCAGTTTCCGGGCAGCCGGGCAAAAACTCTACGCGTCGCAGCCCACCATCTCGGCGCGGGTATCCGGGCTTGAGGACGAACTCGGCGTCGCCCTGTTTGACCGCTCCGGCCGCAACGCGGTGCTCACCGCTCAGGGCCGGCAGTTGCTGGTCTACGCGGAGAAAATCCTGCAGCTGCACTCGGAGCTGCTGGAGAAGGTCGCCAACCCGGAGGCGATCCAGGGCACCATCCGCCTGGGCGTGGCGGAGACCGTGGCCTACACCTGGCTGCCCAATCTGATCGAGCGGATCAACGAGACCTATCCGGCCATCAACCTGGAGATGGACATCGACATCTCGGTGAACCTGGCGGACAAGCTCACCCGCCGGGAGCTGGACATCGCTTTCCTGATGGGCGAGGTGCACCATGAGGGATTCGTGACCGAACCCTTCTGGCGCTACTCGCTGATCTGGGTGGCCAGCCCGACCCTGTCGCTGCCGCCGGAACCCCTGAGCCTAGCGGCGCTGGCCAAGTTGCCGATCATCACCTATCCGCGCATGAGCGAACCTCACGCCAACATCCGCTCGCTGATTTACCCCGTTAATCACTCCCTCCAGATGCACGCCAGCTCGTCTCTCTCCACCATCATCCGCATGACCCGCGACGGCATCGGCGTGAGCGCGTTGCCCCGGGAGATCATCACCCACGAGCTGGAAACCGGAAAGCTGAGGGAATTCACCGTGGACGCCACCCTGCCGGATCTGGTGTTCAATGTGGCTTACCTGACCGCGCCAGGGGCCCACGTGGCCCGTGCGGTGGCGGCGCTGACTCTGGATCTGGTTAAATCCTGATCAGCGTAAACCGCTGATTTCAGGTTCATCGCAGATTAGCGGGAAGGTGGGAGTGCGGCAGTAAGAAGGGTTAAAGTTGGGTTCGCCAAAACTCGACCGACAACCCAACTACTGCCGACACCATGGATGCTAATCTGCTGAGCCTCTTCTGGGAAGGCTTCGAGCTAGAAAGCTACGAAGTATCCACCGCCAACACGCTTTTACTTCGATTAAAGTCTCGCCCTTCGCATGTGCCCCGTTGTGGTCGCTGCGGCCAAGCCGTTCAGCGGGTTCATGATGTCAACAGACGCCGGGTGCAGGAGTGCAACCTGTCGACCATAGGGTGTGGCTGGATGTGCCCGTGCGTCGCCTGCACTGCGCTCAGTGCGGTATCCGGCGCGAGCAGATCAGTTGGCTACCCGGACGCCGCGGGCTTACTCAGGCCATGATCCGCCATGTGGAGGCCTTGGTCTTTGTCTGGCTGGGCAAAAAGGTCTGCAGGCAGATCGAAGCGGTCGCCATGGACATGAATACCGCCATGGACCTGGAGGTGCAGCAGCACTGCCCCAACGCACGCGTGGTCTACGACCTGTTCCACGTTGTCGCCAAATTTGGCCGCGAGGTGATTGATCGCGTTCGGGTCGATCAGGCTACCCGGCTGCGTGAAAGCCCGGCTGATCGAAAGGTCATCAAGCGCAGTCGTTGGTTGTTGTTGCGCAACCGAGCCAAGTTATCCGGGGAACAGAGCATCAAGCTGGATGAGCTGCTGGCCGCCAATGCCCCTCTCACCACCACCTATCTGCTAAAGGCGACGCTGAAAGAACTGTGGTATGCCCCCAGTGAAGACATCGCACGTGCGCGTTGGGAGGATTGGTACCACATGGCCATGGAGAGCGGAATCAAGCCCCTCATTCTCTTCGCCAAGCGTCTGAGAGACTATCTCCTTGGCATTCTGGCAAGCGCTGTTTACCGGCTCAACACGAGTGTGCTGGAAGGGGTGAATAATCGCATCAAGGTGATCAAGCGGATGGCCTACGGATATCGGGATAGCGACTACTTCTTCCTGAAGATTAAAGGCGCCTTTCCCGGTAAAGCGCGATGAACCTGATTTCATGTAGAGATCAGTTTTTTTTATCAATTCCTATCCTAAATATCGATTTGAATTAATCAATGGTTCTGCCTTAACTTGACGAAAAGACCCAAAGGCAGAACAGTAATGACGTTTCAATCCGCAGGTTCCTCGACGTTCGCCTCCGATATCGACACGGCGGCCGCCGCCGTCCGTCGTCAGGCGCGTACCGGTGCGCTCACCGGGCCTACGGCCGGCATGGCCAAGGGATACGTGCAAGTGAACCTGGTGATTCTGCCGGCCCGGGACGCGGCCGGCTTCCTGCGGTTCTGCCAGGCGAACCCCAAACCCTGCCCTCTGCTGGCGGTTGGTGAGCCCGGTGAACGCAGCTGTGCTCCGCTGGGAGGCGATCTGGATATTGCCACCGACGTGCCCGAGTACCGGGTTTACCGCAACGGTGCCCTGGATGGCACCCGGCATGATGTGTCTGACCTCTGGCAGGACGATCTGGTGACCTTTGCCCTGGGCTGCTCGTTCAGTTTTGAACACGCCCTCAGCCAGTACGGGCTGCCCGTGCGCCACATCGACCAGGGCCGTAACGTGCCCATGTACCGGACCTCGATTCCGCTGGTGTCCGCTGGTGGCTTCGGCGGCACCATGGTGGTCTCCATGCGGCCGTTCCGGGCGGCGGACGCCATCCGCGCGGTACAGATCACCACCCGGTTCCCCCAGGCCCATGGCGCACCCGTGCATCTGGGCGATCCGTCCCTGATCGGAGTTGAACAGCTGGACGCCCCGGAGTACGGCGATGCCGTCACCGTGGCAGACGATGAACTGCCGGTGTTCTGGGCCTGCGGGGTCACGTCCCAGCAGGTCCTGCTGGACGCCGGTGTGGGGTTTGCCATTACCCACAGCCCGGGCCACATGCTGGTGACCGACATTCTGGAAAGCCAGGTGGCACTGTTGTAAACGCGGTACCGGTCAATAACGACCCGAACACGACCCAGGAACCACCGAGAGGACGCTCACAATGACGACAAAAACCACCCTTGCTTCCGTGCTGGCGGCGAGCCTGATGGCCGCGGTGCTCCCAGCTGCCGCCGAGAACCTGGACGCCATCAGCCTGTCCTACGTGGGCAGCTGGAGCAGTCTGTCCCTGTATAAGAACTTCGAGAAGCCGTTCTGGGAAACCCATATCCCTGAAGCCTCCGACGGCAAGATCTCCACCACCGTGACCACCTTTGACCAGATGGGCCTGGGCGGCGGGGAAGTCTATCGGCTGATGGCCAAGAACGTCATTGAGGTGACCTCCACTGTGGCCGACTACGCGGTTGAGGACGCGCCCGAGCTGGAAGGCCTGGACATGCCCATGATGGCCCCGGACGTGGACACCGCCCGTAAAGTCGCCAACGCCTACAAGCCGGTGCTGGCGGACGTGTTCAAGCAGCGCTTCAACGGTGCCCACCTGCTGGCGGTGGTGCCGTACCCCTCCCAGATGGTGTTCTGCAACAAGCCGATCAGCGGCCTGGCCGACCTGGCCGGGAAGAAAGTCCGCGCCAGCGGCCGTACCACCGCCGAGTTCCTTGAGGCGCTCGGCGCCGAGGGCATCACCCTGAACTTCAGTGAAGTGCCGGGCGCCCTCCAGCGCGGCGTTATCGATTGCGCGGTCACCGGCTCGCTGTCCGGTTACAGCTCTGGCTGGCACGAGGTGTCCACCCATCTGTACCCGCTACCGGTGGGCGGCTGGGACTACGTGATCACCGCCATGAACGACAAGAAGTGGGACAGCCTGTCCGCCGACACCAAGGCGTGGCTGACCCGTCAGATCGAGACCAATTACGAAGATCCCGTCTGGGCCTCCGCCGTGGATGAAACCAAGGAAGGCATCGCCTGCCTGACCGGCAACGGCGAGTGCTCCCGTGGCAAGCCGGGCAACATGACCCTGGTGAAAGCCACCGACGAGGACTTCAAGAACGTCCACAAATACCTGGTGGACGACGTGCTGCCGGCTTGGGCCCAGCGGGTGGACCAGACCTGGGTGGATCGCTGGAACGAGACCATCGGTAAGGTCACCGGCCTGACCGCATCCAAATAACCGGAAGATCCACCGAAGCTGACTGGGCCGCCCTGCGCGGTTCGGCCAGGAGGCGAACATGCTGCAACAAGTGAACCGCGTGCTGGATCGGCTGCTGGTCGGCGTTGACCGGGGCTCGCTCTGGCTCGCCCGCGCCGGCGGTGTGATGATCCTGCTGACCGTGGTGCTGGTTACTCTGGAAGTGCTGTCCCGGCAGTTCCTGGGCCGCTCCGGCCTGCATTCCACCGAGTTGACCGGCTATGTGATGGCGATCAGCTCGAGCTGGGCGTTCGCCTACACCCTGGTGCGCAAGGCGCACATCCGAATTGATGCGCTCTACCTGAATTTACCCGGCGCCACCCGCGTGGTGCTGGACCTGCTGGCGCTGCTGGCGCAGGCCCTGTTCTGCGTGCTGGTGGTGGGTGCCGCCCTGGAGGTGGCCGAGGCCGCCTACAGCGCCGATGCCCACGCCAATACCCCGCTGGCCACGCCCCTATGGATTCCCCAGAGCCTCTGGGTGCTGGGCCTGCTGTGGTTCAGCATTGCCGTGGTGCTGATGACGGTCCGGGTGCTCACCGGCCTGCTGAGCTGGCGCCTGGACGAGGTTCAGGCCGTCGCAGGCAGCCTCACCCTGGACGAGCAGATCCGCGAAGAAAGCAAGGACACCGACTGATGATACTCACCGCGCTTGCCGTACTGCTGGTTCTGCTGCTGCTGAGTGTGCCGGTGGCGGCCACTCTGATGGTGCTGGCCCTGTTCCTGGATCAGTTTTTCTCGCCGTTCCCGCTGATCAACGCCATGGGGGACGTGCTCTGGTCCGCCTCGGACAGCTTCCTTCTGGTCGCGATTCCACTGTTCATCCTGCTGGGGGAAATCCTGGTACGCACCGGCATTGCTCGGGGCACCTACCGGTCCCTGGAGAGCTGGCTGTCCTGGCTGCCCGGCGGTCTGCTGCACGCCAACATCGCCACCGCCACCCTGTTCTCCGCCACCTCCGGCTCCAGCGTGGCCACCGCCGCCACCATCGGCACCGTGGCCATTCCCCAGGGCAAGGACCTGGGTTACAACCCGCGGCTGTTCACCGGCTCCATCGCCGCCGGCGGCACCCTGGGCATCATGATTCCGCCGTCCATCAACCTGATTGTGTACGGCTTTCTGACGGAAACGTCCATTCCCCAGCTGTTCGTCGCCGGCCTGCTGCCGGGGCTGCTGCTGGCGGGCCTGTTCGTACTGGGCAGCGCCCTGCTGTGCCTGTGGAAGCCCTCCCTGGGCGGCCCGAGCACCCATCACAGCTGGCGTGATCGGATTGTCGGGCTGAAAAACCTGGTGCCGGTGCTGACCCTGTTCGGCATTGTGGTCGGCTCCATCTACGCCGGCTGGGCCACGCCCACCGAAGCCGCGTCTCTGGGGGTGATCGGCGCCCTGATCATCGCCCTCGGCATGGGCAAGCTGTCCTGGAGCGTGATCGTCGAGGCCCTCGAGGGCACCATGCGCACCACCGGCATGATCATGCTGATCATCATGGCGTCCTACTTCCTGAACTTCGTGCTGGCGTCCACCGGTATCACCCGGGAGCTCAACCATTTCCTGGCGGAGGCCGGATTTGGACCGTACCTGACGCTGCTACTAATCATCGTCATGTACATCGTACTGGGTTTCTTCATTGAGACCCTGTCGTTGATGGTGATCACCATCCCCATTGTGACGCCCATCATCATCAGCCTGGGCTTCGACCCGGTCTGGTTCGGCATCCTGCTGATCCTGCTGATCGAGATGGCGCTGATCACGCCGCCGGTGGGGCTGAACCTGTACGTGGTGCAGGGCGTCCGCAAGAGCGGACCGTTTAACGACGTGATGATCGGGGCTATGCCCTACGTGGGCATGATGCTGATCATGGCGTTGCTGCTGGTGCTGTTTCCGACCATCGCCCTGTACCTGCCCGGGTTGCTGGGCTAATTAATTGACGCGCCCCGTCGATCGGGCGGGGCGCCCTGTTAACACTGAATAACACTGCCTGGAGACCAACAATGACGCGCTTTACCCTCGATGACACCGGCACCGCCGTAGACGTGACCGTGCGGGAGCTGATTGTGGCCGGCTGGGCCGGCCGGGAGCAGGCCGGCATTGACGAGCACATCGAGGAGCTGCGGGCGCTGGGGGTCAAGCCGCCCTCGTCGACGCCCCTGTTCTACCGCGTCTCGGCGGACCTGCTGACCCAGGCCGGGCGCATCCAGGTGCTGGGCAACGAATCCAGCGGCGAAGTGGAAGTGGTGCTGATTGGTACCGACCAGGGCACGCTGGTGGCCATCGGCTCCGACCACACCGACCGGGAAGCCGAGGCCTGGTCTGTCGCCCACTCCAAGCAGGTCTGCGCCAAGCCGGTGAGCCAGGCGGCTTGGTGGCTGGACGACGTAATCGACCACTGGGACCAGCTCACCTTGGCCTCGGATGCCCTCATCGACGGCCAGGAACAGGCCTACCAGCGGGGTGGCGTGACCGGCCTGCTGCACCCCCGGGATCTGCTGGCCCGGTTTGGCCTGGACGAGCCCCGGCTGGCCCCGGGCGTGGCCATGCTCTGCGGCACCCTGCCGGTGATCAGCGGCCACGTTCGCCCGGCCGAGGCGCTGACCGTGTCCCTGATCGATCCGGTGCGCAACCGGCGCCTCAGTCATCGCTATGAAATTGACACCCTGCCGGTGGTCTCATGAGTGTCCACGATCTGATCCGGGACGTTGCCCGGCGGCCCCTGTCCTCCTTGTTATCGGGTCTGGAATCCGGTCGGTGGCAGGCGGAAGACCTGCTCAGCGCCTGCTATGGTAACGCTGATCGTCACGATGACCGGGGCAACCAGGTCTACACCGCCCGATTCGAGGCCACGGCTCGCGCTGAGGCCGAAGCCGCCGACGGCCTCCGCAAGGCCGGGGTGCCCATGGCGCCGCTGTCCGGCTTGCCGATCAATCTCAAGGCCCTGTTCGATGTGGCCGGGCAGGTGACCCACGCCGGCTCCAAAGGCTGGATGGCGCCCGCGACCTCGGACGCGGTGATCGTCCAGCGCCTGCGCCGGGCGGGCGCGGTGCTCACCGGCCACACCAACATGACCGAGTTCGCCTATTCCGGCCTCGGCCTGAACCCCCATTACGGCACTCCGGACAACCCGCTGGCGCCGGGCCGTATTCCCGGTGGTTCGTCCACCGGCGCGGCGGTGGCGGTGGCCCTGGGCCTATCCGTGGCCGGCATTGGCACCGACACCGGTGGCTCGGTGCGTATTCCGGCGGCCTTAAATGGACTGGTGGGTTTCAAGCCAAGCCAGCGACGGATTCCCCGGGATGGCACCCTGCCGCTGTCCGACAGCCTGGATTCCATTGGGCCCATTGCCCGCACGGTGGATTGTTGCGATCGCCTGGACGCGGTGCTCGCCGGCGAAGAGCGTGCCCTGACGACGGCCCTGCCGCTCCGGGGACGCCGGTTCGCGGTGCCGATCAATCACATGATGAGCGATCTATCGCCGCTGGTGGCCCTGCGCTTCGACGCCAGCCTGCGTCGGCTGCGGGACGCCGGCGCCGTGGTGGAGGAAGTCCGGGTGCCGGTGCTGGATAGCCTTCCGGAACTGCTCGCCGGCGGTGGTTTTACCGCCGCCGAAAGCTACTACGTGCACCGCCAGTGGCTGGCGGACCACGGCGACGATTACGATCCCCGGGTGCGCTCGCGCATCGTCCGGGGCGCGGACATCACCGCCGCCGACTATCTGAATCTGCTGGAGCGTCGCCGGGTGCGGGCGGCAGAGGCCGATCGGTGGCTGGCGTCGTATGATGGTCTGCTGGCGCCGACCGTGGCGGTGGAGCCGCCCACCTTCGCGGAACTGGCCGACGACGACGCCTACACCCGGTTGAATCTGCTGGTGCTGCGCAACCCCACGGTCGCCAACCTGCTGGACCTGTGTGCGATTTCCCTGCCTAACCATGAGCCGGGTGGATTGCCCACGGGGCTGATGCTGGTGGGCCGTAACGGCCACGACCACCGCCTGCTGGCCCTGGCGCGCAGCCTGGAACCGCTGATGGGCGCGGCTGGATCGGCCGCCCCTGGAGACCGCTGATCATGTCTGGCCGTAACCCCGGCACCGCCACCGATTCCCGCTCCGGCGGTGAAGACGGCCGCCGTATCCTGCGGCGGGACCCGAACCTGCACCTGTTGGGCCGGCCCTAGAAAGGCTCCCGTCCGCTGACGCCGGCTGAGGGCGGATGGACCACCGCCGACACCGTGCGCCTAGCCCAGCGTCTGAAGGCGGACGGCCAAGCGGACCTGGTGATCCTGGGCCGCGCCCTGCTGGCGGACCCGGCCTGGCCACTGCAGGCCGCGGCAACGCTGAAGGCCCAGAACATGGCCTGGCCGCCCCAGTATGAGCGGTCCAACATTTTCTGAGGTGCCGGGCCGCACGGGCGGCCGGCGCCGACAACCTATCGGGAGAATCAACATGCCGTCGCTGATGATGAACGCCGACATGGGCGAGAGCTTCGGCCCCTGGGTGATGGGGCTCGACGAGCAGGTGATGCCCTGGATCGACCTGGCCAAAGAGGCCTGTGGCTTCCACGCCTCCGACCCCCACGTGATGCGCCGCACCGTGCGTCTGGCGGTGAAAAAACCAGGTGCGCCTGGGCGCCCATCCCGCCTACCCGGATCTGGTGGGTTTTGGCCGGCGGTCACTGGCCTGCTCGCCTGTGGAGGTGGAAGACCTCATGCTTTACAGATGGGCGCACTGGCGGGCATCTGCGCCGCCGAGGGCACCCGCCTGCACTACGTGAAACCCCGCGGCGCCCTGTACAACGACATGGCCCGGGCCCCGGCGCTGTTCGAGGCGGCGGCCCGGGCGGTGAAAGCGTTTGATCCGTCCCTGCCGTTGATGACCATGGCCGCCCGGGACACCTCCAGGGAGCAGGGCATCGCTGACAAGGTGGGCGTTACTCTCTGGTACGAGGCGTTTGCCGACCGGGCCTACGACAAGGACGGCCGCCTGGTGTCCCGGCGGGAGCTGGGCGCCGTGCACCACGAAGCGAAGATCATCGTCGACCAGGCCGTGCGCATCGCCCGGGGTGACCCCCTCACCGCCAGCGACGGCAGCGATCTGATCCTCAGCGCCCAGGCCCTGTGTGTGCACGGCGACAACGAGGAATTCATTGCCGCCGTGCGGGCCATCCGGGAAGCGCTGCAGGCCCTGGACGCGTCGGCGTGATGCCCTTCAACGGGCCGTCCGACCGGCGTTGAGACCCGCATGCTGAGTGTCCTGGTCACCAAACTGGTGGCCACCGCGCTGGTGGTTATCGGGGTGTCCCTGGCGGTGGGCCGGCTGGGACCGCGCCTCGGGGGAATACTGGCGGGCACGCCCATTATCCTGGGGCCAGGGTATTACTTCATGCTGCAGGAACGGTCCGTGCCGTTTTTGCAGGAGGCGGCGCTGGCCACCCTGCACGCGCTGGTGGCCACGCTGGCGTTCAGCGCCTGCTTTATTGTGGCCACGGGGCGTTTTGGCCTGGCCGCCAGCCTGGTCTTGGCCAGCGCCTGCTGGTTGCCGCTGGCACTGGGCCTGTCCCTGCTGCCGGGCGGCGTGACGGTGGCGCTACTGGTGTATGCCGCCGCGCTGCTGGCGGCCGAAACGATCCGCTGGGCCCTGCGGTTGCGCCAGAGCGTGGTGGTGGCCCGCGCCGGCTGGTTTGATCTGGTTCTGCGGGGCCTGCTGGCGGGCGTGGTGGTGGCGGTGGCCACCACCGTGGCGGCCGGTTCCGGGCCCATGCTGTCCGGTATATTGGTGGGCTTTCCGGTGGGCTTGTTCACCATCGGCTGGACCCTGCACCAGCGCTACGGCGCCGACGTCGCCCGGGCCACGGTGGGCATCGCCCAGAAAGGCATGCTGAGCCTGGTGGCTTTCGCCGGGGTGCTGGCCTGGACGGTGGACTGGCTGCCGCCCATGGCCACGTTTCTGGCGTCCCTGCTGGCGTCGGTTCTGGTCAGCCTGCTGCTGTTCCTAGTGAGCCAGTGGCGCTATCGAAGCGCCGGCGGCCACCTTCCTATTCACCCGCGCGAGCCGGAACCCTGAGTGGCTCGGATCGCCAAGGAGAACGCCATGCCTTCACGGACGCCGTCCCCGAAAACGCCCAGCGCCACCTCCGGCAGCCACTCAGGCATCCCCGCCCATACCCCAGTCCCCCGCATTGAATCCGCCGGCCTGGACGGCTGGATCGTGCGTCTGTTCGACGACATCGACGAAGCCAATCTCGTCTGGCTGTCTGCCCTGAGCGGCCGACAGCGAGATCCACGAGCTGCTCACCTGGTATGACCATAGCGTGGAGCCGGATCTGGCGCGAGTGGCCGCTCACTCCGGACTGTCGGTGCCGGAGGTGATCGAACGCCACAGCGCCGGCTGCTACCGGGTGTTTGCCCTCGGCTTTGCGCCGGGCTTCGCGTCTATGGGCCTGGTGAATCCTGCGCTGGATTACCCCGCCTGGACACGCCCCGTCAGCGGGTACCGGTAGGCAGCGTGGCCCTCGCCGGGCGCCAGACCGCCGCGTACCCGGCCGCCACCCTGGATGGCCAGCCCCTGACGTGTGGCGGCCGGGTCACCTGGAAAGCCGGCCAAGAGAGGCTGTGTAAAAACCGATTTCCTAGCCTCTGAGTGGGAAAGCAAGATGCCTCGGGCAGTGTCCGGGGCATGTTTGCTTTGAGGTGGTTTATAGTTTCAGGCTCCAGAAACCCTGAGAGGAGACTCAGGCCAGTCTCTCCAGCATTCCCTTCACACCCAGCACATTCGTCGCTTTCATCAGGTTATAACTCAGAACACCCAGACTGTACTCGCTACTGGCAGCACTCAGCCTCCAGCAGGTAAACCGCCTTTTGTTTAGCAGTCGTTTGAGCGTGGCGAAGGTCGGCTCAACGGTGGCCATTCGGCGGACCATCCGCTCTGGTGTGGCTGAGTTGTCGGCTCTCTCCAGAGCCTCTTCATCAAAGTGGCGTGTGACACAGCGTCGATCCGCCTTTGTGCACCGGGTTTGTAGCGGACACTGATTGCAGCCCGAACGCGCATACAGAGGCATCCGATCCCTGTTGCTTACGGTCTTGTGGGGCAGTAACTGCCCGGCAGGACAGCGATACGCGTCTTCTTCGGGCAGGTAAGTGAAATCGCGTTTCTGGAAGTATTGGCCGGTTCCCTGATTATTGACGGCCCGATTCGATGGCACGGCCACGTCATACTCACAGGACTGACGGTCGCTGATCTGCCGGCCGTTGGAATAGCCTGCATCGGCAACGATGGTCCCCAAGTCGCCCGCCAACACGTTACGAGCATCTTGTGCGATCGGCTTCAATTGCTGATTATCGCTGCCCGCTTGGGCCAACTCATGGTGGACGATCAGCTGGTGCTTCTCATCAACAGCATGCTGTGGGTTGCCCCTCGAATAAATTGGACACACATTTGGTTGCAGAGAGAGTGACAGGAGGTGTCCATGAGTGAGAAGTCGGTGAAACGTCGGTCGGCAAAGCGTAAGCAGGAAGTGATTTTGAGGCTTCTGCGAGGTGAAGGCCTGGATGCGCTGAGCCGGGAGACAGGACAGCCGGCATCGGTGTTGTCTCGGTGGCGATAGGAGTTCCTTGAAGGCGGTATAGCGGCGTGGATGAAACTCCACACCTCTACTCACCTCACTCACACCCCCCCTGCCATCACCTCCCCGTCATGCAGCCGTGTCAGCGCGGCGCGCATGGCGGGCCAGACCACGGTGCCGTGGTCCTCGCCAGGGAAACAGATGAACTGGACGGATAGCCCGGGTACGTTGCGGCGGAGGTGGTCGGCGGCGGCGCGGGCGTTGTCCACCATGGCGTTGGCTTGGCGGCGCCGGCTTTTTTCCGGGGGTTCGCCGGGCCGGGGGGACTGTTCCTCGCCGCCAACGCCGATCAGCAGCCGTCGCCCTGCGAGGTTCCGGTCCAGCCGGGTAAGACGTTCGAGCAGGTACCCACGGTTCCACCACAGCGACGGGCTGATGGCGATGTAGTCGCGGAAGGCGCTGGGGTGCTCGAGCAGTGTGTACAGGGTGAACAGGCCACCGTAGGAATGGCCGAGCAGGGCGCTGCGCCGGGCGTCGATGGGGAAGCGGTCAGCGATCGCCGGTTTCAGGCGCGCCTCCAGAAACGCCAGGAAACGTTCGGCGCCGCCCTGGGGGCTGTTGTTGGGGTCGCCGGTATCGTCCAAGCGCTGCGCCGGTGGCGTGTAGTCCTCGGCCCGGGCATCGGTGTCGAAGCGGTCGGCTCCGGGGTAGCCGATGGCCACAATCAGCCAGGGGCTGGGCAGGTCCGCCGGGCTGCCGGAAAACAGAGTATCCCGGGCCGCCAGGGTCAGGGCGAAGCGGGCGTTGCCGTCCAGCACATAGAGTACGGGGTAGCCCTCGGCCGGTGGCTGGCGGCGCGGCACCGCCACCTGAATCAGGTAGTCCCGGCCGGTTTCCGGCGAGGCCAGTACGAAGGCCTGGGTACCGGGCAGGGTGGCCGGGGCATCGGTCCGGTTGCCGGTGCCGGCAAGCAGGGCGCCGCTGCCCAGCAGCAGGCACCCGCTCAGGAAGGTCAGACCCAGGGAGCGCAGGTCAGGCACGGGGACCTCCGAAGATATCAGAAGTCATAGCGCAGGCCTGCCACGACACTGGCGGGCGCGCCGTAGAAGTTGAAGGTGGCCGGGGAGCCGATGCGGGCATAGTACTCGCGGTCGAACAGGTTGTTGACGTTGAGGGTGGCGGTCAGGTGTGAGCTGACGTCGTAGCGCACCATGGCGTCTACCACGGCATAGCCCGGGGCCTCGACGCGAATGCCGCTCCGCTCTAGGTAAACGTCGCTCATCGCGGTCACGCCCGCCCCCATGTGCCACTGGTTCCAGGCGCCCGGCAGTTGGTATTGGGTCCACACCATGGCTTGATGCCGGGGCATCATCTGGAACAGGGTTTCCTCGTCGCCGTCCAAGGTCTTGGTGTCCATGTAGGTGTAGCCGGCCAGCAGGTCCCAGCCCGGTTGAAGTTCGCCGCTGACTTCCACTTCGGCACCGTGGA
Source organism: Marinobacter lutaoensis (assembly GCF_001981305.1). GTDB lineage: Bacteria > Pseudomonadota > Gammaproteobacteria > Pseudomonadales > Oleiphilaceae > Marinobacter > Marinobacter lutaoensis. The sequence goes on from NZ_MSCW01000004.1 coordinate 315,715, forward strand.
TGCGGGTCTTGCCGCTGGCGGCCTTGTATTCGGAAATCGGGTTGCCGTCGTCGTCGAACGGGGTCGCGGCCCGGTTTTCGTCGGTCAGGCGGAACAGGGTCAGGCGGGCGTTGAGGCGCTCACGCAGGTAGCTGCCCTTGACGCCCAGTTCCAGCTGGTTGCCTTGGCGCGGCTTGAGCAGGCCGCCGTCGGCGCCGGTTTCGGTCTGCGGCTTGAACACCTCGGAATAGCTGAGGTACAGGGAGTGGTGCGGATCCAGGTCCTGCACCAGCCCGGCGTAGGGGGTGACGCGACCGGCGATCGACGTGTGGTCGCGGGTGCTGCTGCCGTTGTTCAGGCTGGTCACGTCGCTGTCCAGCTGATACCAGCTCAGTCGGGCTCCGCCGATGAGGGCAAGGCCGCTCCAGGGGCGCAAGGTCAGCTTGGCGTAGGTGCCGAGTTCCCGCTCCCGGGTGTCGCTGTTCTGGCTGGCGGCGATGTCGGGTTCCGGAATGCCGTGGGGGTTGGGGTCGAATACGTTGTTGGTGGCGAACCCCCGGGCGGCGCCAGCGTCGTATTCGGTGTCGTAGCGCTTGGCATCGGCGCCGACCACGAACTCGCTGACTTCGTTCAGGAAGGCGAAGGGGCGACTGTAGCTGGCATCCAGTGCCAGGGCTTCTTCCGAGAAGACGCGGGCGATGGCGGCCATGGAGGTGTCGCCGTTGGCGTCGACGCCGGCGGCGGTGTAGGCGTATTTCAGGTCGGTGTCGCGCCAGGAGCCCCGGGCGGCCAGGCGGCCGTAGCCGCCGTTGTCGAAGCGGTGGGTCAGGTCCAGGAAGACGTCGTCCATGTCGTTCTCGAAACGGTTCCAGTCGGCGCCCATGAAGGTGGACGGACTGACGTCCACCAGCGTGCCGTCCTGATACGCCGGCAGGCCGTTGCCCGGTACCATGTCCTTGGTCTGGTGCAGCCAGCCCAGGCCCAGGGTGGTGGCGTGATCCAGGTCGATGTCCAGGGCCGTGTACAGGGTGCTGTTGCGGTTCTCCTTGACGTCGACGAAGCTGTCCTGCTCGGCGGCGGAGGCCACCACGCGGCCCCGGACGTCGCCGTCGGCGTCCATTGTGCCGCCGAGGTCGGCCTCCAGGTAGCGCAGGTCGTCGCTGCCCAGCCGGCCTTCCAGGTGTCCCTGGAAGGTTTCGGTGGGACGCTTGCGCACCATGTTGATGATGCCGCCCAGTTCGCTGGTGCTGTTGAACAGCCCGGAGGGACCGCGCATGATTTCGATGCGGTCGAAGGCGGCGGTCAGTGGCAGTGTGCCCCAGAGGCTGGAGATCGGTGCCGGCAGGCCGTCGACGTTGTATTCGCTGTATTCATAGCCCCGGGAAAAGATAGAGGAGCGGCCGTCGTCGTTGGCCAGGGTGTGGATGCCCGGGGTGTACTTGGCGGCTTGGTCGAGGGTGACGAACTGGCGGTCCTGCACATAGTCATGGGTCAGTACCGTGATCGACTGCGGAATGTCCCTGAGCGAGGCCGGTGTCTTGGTGCCCACGGTGGCGGCGTCCACGCCGTAGCCGCCGCTCTGTTCCGACGATGGCAGGTCATAGAGGCGGTTGCCTTCCACCGTGATGGCTTCCAGCCGGTGTTCCTCCTGCGCCTGCGCCAGCGATGACGAGGCCACGCCCAGCGCCAGTGCGCAGAGCTTCCATTGAACGCCCTTGCGGTTACGCATCGACAGCTCCTTTTTAGTAATGAGAATCATTGCAATTAAGACGGATGCTGCGCATTATAAGGGGCTGGGCGCGGGCAAGCCTTTGCTCCCTTCGCAAATCCCATTGCAAAAACCGCATCATTCCAGAGTCGGGCAGGGTCCTTCGCGATGTCCTCTCGCCAACCGGCGCAACAGATTGACCAGCAGCAGCTGGTCCACCTCTCCCGGGTATTGACCCGGCACCACGTGTTGCGTGCCCGGGAATGGGACCACCGGTCGCCGCTGTTGCAGGGGCGGATGCGGCTGCATGAGCTGCAGCCGGGCCTGTTCCTGCGCCTGGCCGATGTGCGGGACCTGTATGATCTGACCAGCGAGTCGGAACTCAATCCCGGCCTCAAGATTGCCGTGCTTCTGCGCGGCCGTGCCGAGGTCGCCTTTGGGCACCGGCGGCTGCAGTTGCATGGCGGTGGCAGCCCCTCGGCGGTTATGGTGGCGCTGGACCGGGCGGCGCCGTTCCGGCGTTGGGGCCACCGGTGCGGCTATGAGCGGTCGCTGACGATGACGCTGTCGCCAAGTTGGCTGCAGGACCGGCTGGGGCTGGCCCGGGCCAGCCAAGCCCTGCACAACCGGCATCTGGACCGGGCCTTCTGGCAGCCGTCCCCGTTCATTCTGTCGGCGCTGGAGCAGTTGTTCGACGGCCTTGAGGCGCAACCGACACCGGCTTGGCGGCTGCAGCTGGAGGGACTGGCCTTGGCGCTGCTGGGCGAGGCCCTGGCGTCGATTGGCTCGCCCCTGGCCAGCCGCCATTTGGCGCCGGTGACGCGCCCATCCCGGCTGCAACGGTTGTGGCAACTGGTGGCCAGTGGCGAGGTCGATGCCCTGACCCAGCGGCAGCTGGCGGAACGGCTGGGCATGAGTGTCAGCCAGCTGCAGCGCCGCTTTCACGACGAGGTGGGGGAATCCCTGGGCAGTTACCTGCGACGGCGGCGCCTGGAAAGCGCCCGCCATGCCCTGATGCACGAGGGCATCAGCGTCGAGGAGGCGGCGGCGCGGGCCGGGTACACCAGCGCCGCCAACTTTGCCACTGCCTTCAAGCGGGCGTTCGGCATGACGCCGAGCCACTGTGCCAAGCAGCGGGGCGGGTCGGCCCGCCCCGGCCATTCAGAATGAGTAGGACAGGGACGCCTCCAGAGTCCGCTCCTCGCCGAACCAACAGTTCGCGCTGTCGTAGCAGCTGAAGTAGCGCTCGTCGGTCAGGTTGTTGACCGACAGGCCAAGCTCCGTGCCGTCGAGGGTCGGGGCCAGCCGGCCCAGCGGATAACGCAGGGCGATGTCCAGCAGCGTGACATCCGGCACCGAGCCGTCGTTGGTGCTGGCGTCGTACTCGGATTCGCCGATGTAACGAATCCCGAGGCCCGCGACCAGTCCGTTGAGAGGACCCCCGTAGAACCCGTAATCCGCCCACAGCGACAGCAGCTGTTCGGGCATCCAGACCGGTGTCTTGCCCTTGAGGCCGGCGTTGTCCTTGGTGACTTCCACGTCCTGGAAGGTGTAGCTCAGGGTCATGAGCAGGCTGTCCAGTGGCTGTGCCTGCGCCTCCAGCTCGATCCCCTGAGAGCGGACGGCGCCGGCCTGGATCTGGTCGTACGGGCCGCCGTTGGGGTCGCGGGTCGGCACGTTTTCCTTGGTGATCTGGTAGAAGGCGAGGGTGCCCTGGCTGCGCAGCGGATCGGACTGGAACTTGACCCCCAGTTCCCACTGGTCCCCGGTGGAGGGATCAAACTCCCGGCCGTTGCGGTCGCTGCCGGTCTGCGGCTCGAAGCTTTCGGCGTAGTTGAGGTAGGGTGAGAGGCCGTTGTCGGCCCGGTACATGATGCCCACCCGGGTCGAGACGTTGTCCTGGTCCAGCTTGCTGTCGACCGGGCCGCCGTACTTCTTGCCGGTTTCCTCGCCGGTAAAGTCGTCCCAGCGCACGCCGCCGATGATCACGAACCGGCCCAGTTCGATCTGATCCTGCAGGTACACGCCCAGCTGTTTCTTGCGGATGTTGAAATCGGAGGAGTAGACGGTATCGGTGATGTCGATGGTGTCCCGGCTGATCTGGTGGTAGTCCGGATCAAACAGATCGATGGCCGGGGCGCCGCTGCCGTAGGAGGTGTCCTCGTAGATGACATCCGAATCCAGATCGCTGTAGTCCACGCCCATCAGCAGGTTGTGCCTGGCCCGGCCGATCTGGAAGCGACCGGAGAACTGGTTGTCCACGCTGAAGCCGGTGGTGGCTTCGTCGGTGAGGTACGCCTCCCGGTTCAGGGTTCTGCCGTCGGCCTCCAGGCCGGTGCCGTAGGTGTTGGTCTGGAACAGGCTGGCGTCGGTGTAGCGGACGTTCTGTAGGAAATTCCAGTTGTCGTTGATGTTGTGGTTGATCTTGTAGCCGGCCATCAGGACTTCCTTGTCGAAGTCGTTCCAGCCGGCGTCCCCGGAGAAGGCATCCGGGTCCAGCTTGCCGTTGGGGTTGGGCAGGAACAGGCCGGAGGCGGGCAGGGAGGTGTAGATGCCCCCTTCCGGATCCTTCTGGTAGTACAGGTTGACGTTGATGCGTGTGTCTTCACTCACCTGCCAGTCCACGGACGGCGCGATCATGTGCCGTTCTTCTTCCGAGGTTTCGGCCTGGCCGTCACGGCTTCGGGTCAGCCCCACCAGGCTGTAGGAGAGGTCGGAATCACCCAGCCGGCCCCGGCTTTCGATGTTGGCCTCGGCCAGGTTGCGGGAACCGGTGGCCAGCTCGATCCGATGCTCGCTCTCGGTGGCGGGGCGCTTGCCGATCAGGTTGATCATCCCGCCCGGGGGCATGGAACCGTAGAGCGTTGAGGTCGGCCCGCGGAACACCTCCACCTGCGCCACCGCCAGCAGGTCGATCTGCGGCTGCAGGTTCCAGTCGTTGTACAGCAGGGGCAGGCCGTCGTAGTAGTTCTGGTAGTTGATGAAGCCCCGAATGCTGAACAGATCCAGGCGGCCGACGGCGCCGCCCCGCAGCTCGGTGTTGACGCCGGGGGCATAGCGCAGCGCCGCAGCGACGGAGTCGGCATCCCGCATCTCCAGAGCCTGGCGGTCCAGTACGGTCAGGCTCTGGGGGGTGTCCTCCGGGGCCAGGGCGGTTTTGGTGGCGGTATTGCGGTAGGTGTCGTCGTAGACGGCCAGCTCCTGCAGCTCGATCGGATCGTCGGTGCCGGCCTGGGCGGTTTGACCGAGGGCCGCGCTGATGGCGAGGATCAGCAGCGGTTGCCGGGTGATGTGTCGGTACATGTCGTGGTCCCGTTCTGTGAAGCCAATGGGGGGTATCGCGTGTGCGAGTTAATTGCGAATCATTCCCATTATATTGACCCTGAAAAACGGGACTTAACCGTTTGGTGCATGGCGGGCAATCAATGGCTCGACCAGTTTGACCGGCACCCAGTATTCCATCGACACCTCGGGCGCCGCCGGGTCGAAGCCGGGGGGATAGACTTCCAGATCGTAGCCGTAGACCGCTTGGCAGCCGGCATGGGGCAGCCAGGCCTGGAAAAACCAGGTCAGGATATCGGCGAGGGAGGTGATGGGGCCCCGGAAGGACAGGACCACGTAATTCTGGGCGGGCACCTGCAGGGTGTTCAGTCGCCCGCCCAGGGGCTCCGGCTCCGTGGCCAGGCCGGCCAGGTAGGTGAACGCCGGGCTGGGACCGCTGGACAGGTCGAGCACACCGATCCTGGGCCGGTCGTCGGGCAGCGCCACCTGCCGGGCGAGCCGGTGCCACAGGCTGGGCACCCGGGTCCGGAAGTCGGGGCAGGGTGAGAACAGGCCGTGGACCCGGCCGGCCACGCCGGTGACGGTGAAGCCGGGGCGGGAATCCAGGCGAATGTCGGGTATCCGGGCCTTGACCGAGGCCGGAGGCAGGTGGTCCGGGTCAAGGCACAGGGGTGTTTTCAGCAGGCAGGGCAGGCCCCGTTGCCGGTATTTCGCCGGCGAGCAGCCGAAGTGCTGCTTGAAGCTGCGGCAGAAACTGATGTCCGAGCCGAAGCCGCAGGCCAGACCGATGTCGATGATCCGCTGGTCGGTGAAGAGCAGCATCTCCGCCGCCAGGCTCAGCCGAAGCTCACGCACGTAGCGCCCGACCGAGCAGCCGGTCTGCCCGGAGAACACGCGATTGAACTGCCAGCGCGACCAGCCCCCGATCCGGGCCAGGCTGGACACCGCCAGGGGCTTGTCCAGATTCAGATGGATGTAGTTGAGGACCCGTTCAATCCGGGCCCACTGGGGCTGCCGGCTGGGCTCCATCGCGCGTGCTCCGGGGCAGGCCGCTTACCAGCGGTAGCTGAGCGTGCCCACCACGCTGCGGGCCTCGCCGTAGTAGCACCAGTAGTCACAGCTGGCGACGTACTCGCGGTCGGCCAGGTTGGTGACGTTGATCCGGGCCTGCCAGTGGCGCATGAAGTCGTACTGGGCCATCAGATCCATGACGGTGTACGAGGGAATCTCGATGGTGCCGTCCCGGGTACCGCCGACATAGCGGACGCCGCCGCCGACTTTCAGGCCGGGGACCCTCTCTCCGAAGGCGTAGTCAAGCCAGGCCGAAGCCATGTGCCGGGGAATCAGCGCTGCCGGGGTTTCCGGTTCGTCGTCGGAGCGGTTGTCGGAGATGGCGTCGTTGTAGGTGTAGGCGGCGTTCAGCTGCAGCCGGTCGGTCAGATACGCCACCGTCTCCAGCTCGAAGCCCTGGGTTTCCCGCAGACCTTCCTGAACCTGGTAGCCGCCGGGGGAGGTCACCAGGGAGTTCTCTTCCTTGATGTTGTAGACCGAGGCGGTGACATAGCCGTCCAGATCGTTCGGCGCGTATTTCACACCGAATTCCAGCTGTTGTCCGACCCGCGGCTCGTACAGGTTGCCGTTGCTGTCGGTGCCCGCGATCGGCTGGAACGAGTCGCTCCAGGACACATAGGGGGACAGACCGTTGTCGGCCAGGTACATGACGCCGCCGGAGAAGGACACGTGGTCGTCGTCGGCGCGCTGGCGCTCGCCGGTGCCATGGTCCCGGTTGTCGGTTTTCGCCTGGTCGTACCGGACGCCGGCCAGGAACACCCAGTGATCGTCCAGCCGGAGCTGGTTCTGCAGATACAGGCCGGTCTGTTCCTTGGTGATGGTGCGCCGGAACAGGTCGTCACGGCTCAGCGGGGTGAAGTTGCCGTAGACCGGGTCGAACAGGTCGATGGGATCGCCGAAGGCGTAGTCGTTGCCCTCCAGTCCCTTGTTCTCCAGATCCTGGTAGTCGACGCCGATCAGCAGGGTGTTCTCGGTACGGTCGGTGAACCAAGTGCCGACCATCCGGTTGTCGACGGTCCAGCTGTCGAGCGTGCCGTCACGATAGGTCAGCCCGCGGGCACCCTCCCGGGGGCCGGTTTGGTACAGGATGTAACTGCTTCGCAGCAGCAGGTCGAGCGTGCTGTAGCGTACGTCCTGCTGGAATTTCCAGGTGTCGTCGAGGCGATGGGACAGGCTGTAGCCGATGGACGACTGGGTGCGCTCGTTGGTGTCGTAGCTCGGCTCGCTGTAGTTGGTGGACGGATCGACCTTGCCGTAGGGTGTGTCCTGGACCGTCCCGTAGGGCAGTTTGAAGCCGTTGTAGGGAACCGCGTCGTCCTTCTGGAAGCTGGTCAGAAGGGTGAGCGAGGTGTCCTCGGAGAGGTCCCAGGTCAGACTTGGCGCCACGTAGTAGCGTTCATTCTCGGTGAAGTCGATGTCGCCCTCGGCGAAGCGGTACAGGCCCACCAGCCGGTAGCTGAGGCTGTCGCTGCCGGTGACCGGGCCGGAGGTGTCCAGAGCCACCTGGCGATGATCGTTGGTGCCCAGCTGCACCTGGATTTCACCCTGGGCGGTGTCGGTGGGGCGCTTGCTGATGGCGTTGATGATGCCGCCCGGAGGGGCTTCGCCATAGAGAATGGAGGCCGGCCCCTTCAGCAGTTCCACCCGCTCCAGGCCGTAGGTTTCCGGCAACCACTGGTAGAAACCTTCCCGGTAGATTCTGAGGCCGTCCTGGTAGGTGGCTTGGTCGAAGCCCCGCACTTTGAACCAGTCGGTGTCGTTGTCGGAGCCGTAGTGGCCGCTCAGGACCCCGGCCCGGTACCGGAACGTTTCGTCCAGGGCCTGCACGTTGCGTTCGCGCAGTTCGTCTTCGGTGACCACCGAGGCCGGACGGGGGGTCTCGACCAGGGGCGCCTCAACTTTGAGCGCGGTCGCGGATATCTCGAGCGTTTCCAGGTGCGTGGGCGCTTCGTCCTGCGCCAGGGTGGGCCATGACCCCGCAGCGAGGCCGGCGGCCAGAAGGGTGTGGACAGTCCGTGTCAAAGGCTTGGAAAAACCATGGATGGACATTGGAAAACCCCAGTGTTGATGTTCAGGGTGGTGAACGGAAAGTGACAAGGATGGGAATACTATGCGTTAAAAAGTTTTAATGCAAACCGTTCTCGTTAAGCTTAACTTGTGTTTTACATTGTCGTTGCACGACGTTACCAAACCGGTATGGGCGACCCAGTGACAGGTAACGTAGTATCCGGTACATGTCATGACCCGTGTGTACCCGGAGCCCCGCCCCATGAAACCACGCATTGCCCTGTTTGCCCTTCTGTTCTCCCTGCTGTCGCTGCCGCTGCAGGCCGCGCCCAAACTCACCCTGATCAGCGCGGACCGGCAACAGGTGCTGGACCGTGACCAGCTCGAAGCCCTGCCGCAGACGACCATCGTCACCACCAGCCCCTACTTCGAGGGCACCGCCACCTTCACCGGGCCGACGCTGGCCCGGGTGCTCGATGCCCTCGGGGTGTCCGGCCGTTCCCAGGCCACCTTCCAGGCCCTGAACGACTACCGTGTCAGCGGCAGCCTCGACGAACTGCTGTCGCTCGACGCCATCGTCGCCACCCGCAAGGACGGCCAGGCGATGTCGGTGCGGGACCGGGGGCCGTTCTGGATCATGCTGCCCTTGTCCGAGCGCCCGGAGCTGGACGATCCCCTGTATCACCGCTTCATGGTCTGGCAGTTGAGTGGCATCGAGCTGGAATAACGTGTACGGCAACGGCCAAGTCCAGATCCTGCAGCGACTGTTTTCCCGGGCCACCGTTGTCGCTCTGTTCCTGGTGGTGCTGGCGTTGCTGGCGGTGAACTTCTACACCTACCTGCAGGACCGCAAGCTGCAATCGGTGTCCCTGGGCGCCATCCGGATGGCGTCCTGGAACTTGGCGCAGCTGGGGGCAGAGGCCGCCGCCTTTGACCGGGAAATGGCGCTGATGAGCCACGGGGTCGGCGACGCCGAGGCCTTTTCCCTGCGTTACGACGTGCTCTGGAGCCGTTACGACTATCTGCTCCATAGCCAGGAGTCCCTGCCCACCCGGCGGCATCAGGACAACCGCCGCCGGCTGGAGGACTTGTTCCAGCAGTTGCAGGCGCTGGAACCGGACATCCGCCAGCGATTGGCACAGCCGGAGGCGGACTGGCAACCGGTGGCCGAGGCCTGGGAGCGGCAGAAGGCCGGCGTGGCCCAGCTGGTGATCGACAACTTCGTGGGTGATGAAACCGGCCGCCTGATGGCGGGGGTGGAGGCCTCCCGCGACCGCCTGGCCAAGCTGCGTATGCTGACGCTGGCGGTGCTGCTGGCGGTGTTCGTGTTTCTGGCGCTGGCGATGATGTTCCTGCGCCGCCAGTCCCGGGTCGACCCGGTCACCGGTTTGCCCAACAGCCATTACCTGAGAACCCTGCGCCGGGTGGAGCCGGACCGGGCCGTCATCACCTGCGAGATCCGGGCGTTCCAGCTGGTGCTCAGTGAATACGGCAGCGATGCCGTCAACCAGCTGGTGAGGCTGTTCGTGCGCAAGCTGCGACAGCAGCTGGAAGCGCCGGACCAGCTGATCCAGGTGTCCCAGGGCGAGTTTGTGCTGCTGCTGCGCCCGCGCCCCGGCCAGGCATTGGAGGCCACCGTCAACCAGCTGGTGGCGGCCACCCACTTCGACTGGCGCACCCCCGAGTCGGTGGTGCACATCTCCGCCACCTACGGTGTGGACCCCCACGGCGAGGCCGGCGATACCGACTGGAACGCCCGGTATCAGCAGGCCCACCGGGCGCTGGCCCAGGCCCACCTGGACGGGTTGCCCTACTACATCGCCGGCGCCGACCTGCGCCGGCGTATCCGCGAGGAGCGGACCATCCACAACGGCCTGGTGCGCTTTTTCAACGGTGAGGCGGGCAGTCTGCGGCTGTTCCTGGTGTACCAGCCGATCGTGCTGGCGGAGAACCGCCACCACATCACCGGTGCCGAGGTGCTGTTGCGCTGCCAGGACGACGAGCTGGGGTTCGTACCCCCGAACCGGGTGGTGGACATCTGCGAGCGGGTGGGCCTGGGCAAGGTTCTGGGGCGCTGGCTGTTCCGCCGGGTGGCCTCGGAAACCCGGGCGCTGTATTGCGACCTGGGGTTCCGCGGCCAACTGTCCATCAACCTCAATCCGGCGATGCTGACCGAGCAGCTGGTGGACGATGTCCAGGCCCTGCTGCTGGACCCGGGGTTGCCGCCCTCGGCGCTGTGCATGGAAATCACCGAAGACCACGCGGCGCTGGATTTTGACCGCATCAACGACTTGATCGGGCGCCTTCACCAGCTGGGCGTCAGCGTGGCTCTGGATGATTTCGGCACCGGCCATTCGTCGCTGGAGTATGTGCGGGAACTGCGGGTGGACCGCCTCAAGATTGACCGCTGCTTCGTGGACGGCATCGAGCACAGCGAGGACAAGTCCCGGTTCCTGGGCTCGATCATTGCCATGGCCCAGCAGGCGTACATGAAGAGTGTGATCGAGGGTGTGGAGAATGAAGCGCAGTGGCAACAGGTCCGGCACCTGGGGGGGACCCTGATCCAGGGCTACCATGCCTACCGGCCGATGCCGCTGGCGGACTACCTGGCGCTGCTGGCGGACCGGCAGACGGTGTCGCCGGTGCAGGCGCCGGGGGCCGGTCGCGGGGCGGGCAAGCGGCCGCGCGGCTAGGTCTCAGTCCGTCGGCCGCTCGGCGTCCAGGGACAACTGCAGCAGCCCCTGCTGCAATTTTTTCAGCAGATGCAGCAGGCTGACGCCGTCGTCGAAGCTCAGGTCTTCCAGGGCCTGGCGATAGAAGTCGGTGATCGAGTCCTGCAGCCCGAGCCAGAATGCCCGGCCGGAGTCGGTCAGCCGCACCAGCCGCGCCCGGCCGTCCCGTGGGTGGGGAACCCGCACCACGTGGCCGTCTCGTTCCAGGCGCTTGAGCACGCCGTCCAGGTTCTGGCGGCTGACATGCAGGTACTCCTTGAGCTGGTTGAACGAGGTGCCCTGCTCGAATCCATCCCGGGACAGGGCACCCAGTACCGCCCACTGCACGGCGCTGATGCCCATTTCATTCTGGACCTGCCGCTGCAGGATGTTCCCGGTCTGGAACAGGCGGAAAAACAGCCGGTTGGGAATGCCTCCGGATTCGTTGACGATCATCTGTGCTCCTGTGTGGCTACCCTGGGGGTCTGGCCAGGGCAGGCGGTCACCGGCATCCCCCATCCCGAAGGCCATGGGGCGCCTCACTTGGCCAGGGACTCGCGCACGATGATGTTTTTCATGATCTGCGCGGTGCCGTCGCCAATTTGCAGGCCCAGGACATCCCGCAGCCGCTGGGCAAACGGCAGGTCTTCGCCGTAGCCGGTGTGGCCGTGCGCCAGCAGGCACTGTTTGATCACGTCGAACGCGAGTTTCGGGCCCCACCACTTGTTCATGGCCGCCTCGGCGCTGTGGGGGTGGCCGTTGTCCTTGAGCCAGAGCGCATGGTAGCACTGAAGGCGCGCGGCATGAACGTAGGTCTGGCATTCCGCCAGCGGGTGGGTCAGGCCCTGAAAGGCTGACAGGCTCTGGCCGAAGGCGGTGCGCCCGGTCAGCCATTGCCAGGTTTCGTCCAGGGATTGCTGCGCCACGGCAAGGCACTGCAGGCCGATCAGGGCCCGGCTGTAGTCGAACCCCTGCATTACCTGCCGGAAGCCCTGACCTTCCTCGCCCATGCGGTGGCTCACCGGCACGTCCACGTTGTCGAAGAAGATGGAGCCGCGGCCGATGGCGCGCTGGCCGTTGTCCTCGAACCGGTGACTGGTGACGCCCGGGCTGTCCATGGGAACCAGGAAGGCGCTGATGCCCGCGGCCCGTTGCTCCGGTGTCCCGGTCCGCGCGAACACCACCGCCACGTCGGCCTGGTCGGCCATGGAGATGGAGGTCTTCTCGCCGTTGAGCCGGTAGACGTCGCCGTGCCGTTCCGCCTTCAGGCGCAGGCTGGCGGCATCGGAGCCGCCGTGGGGTTCGGTCAGGGCGATGCAGGCCACCGCCTGGCCGGCGGTGATCCGCCTGAGCCAGGTTCGGGCCAAGTCCGGGTTGGCGTGGTGGGCGATGATCTGGCCGTTCAGGGCTGCCAACAGCGGGATGTAGCCAACGTTGAAATCGCCCCGGGCGATCTCCTCGATGATCAGGCCGCTGGTGACGCAGTCCATGCCGCTGCCGCCGAAGGCCTCCGGCAACTCGCCGCCGAGCAGGCCCAGGTCGCCGAGCTGGCGGATGACCTCCCGTTCGATCACGCCGGTGCGGTCCCGTTCACGGTAACCCGGTGCCAGCACGTCGGTGCGGAAGCGGGCCACCGCCGCGCGGATCGCGTTCTGTTCTTCATTGAAGGCGAAATTCATGGTGAGCTCCGGGCCGTTACTTGTGGTATTTGCGGAATTCCGGCGTGCGCTTCTCCCTGAACGCCCGCACGCCTTCTTTCGATTCCTCGGTGTCGTAGTACAGGCTCAGGGCCTGCATGCCGAGTGCGCCGATACCGGCGATGTTGTCGCTGTCGGCGTTGAACGAGCGCTTGGCGATGGACAACGCGGTCGGGCTTTTCTCCAGGATTTCATCGCACCAGGCGCGCACTTCCTCATCCAGCTGCCCGGGTGGCACCACGGCGTTCACCAGGCCCCACTCCAACGCCTGCCGGGCGGAATACTTGCGGCACAGGTACCAGATCTCCCGGGCCCGTTTCTCGCCCACCACCCGCGCCAGATAGGCGGTGCCGAAACCGGGGTCCACCGAGCCGACTTTGGGACCGACCTGGCCGAACACGGCGGTTTCCGAGGCGATGCTCAGGTCGCAGATCACGTGCAGCACATGGCCGCCGCCGATGGCGAAGCCGTTGACCCGGGCGATCACCGGCTTGGGCACCTCGCGGATCAGGCGTTGCAGCTCCTCCACCGGCAGGCCGATCAGGCCGCGGCCGTCGTACTGGCCGTCGTGGGCGCCCTGGTCACCGCCGGTGCAGAAGGCCTTGTCGCCGGCGCCGGTGAGCACGATCACGCCGATGTCCTTGTTCCAGCCGGCCCGGTGGAAGGCGTCGATCAGTTCCATGCAAGTCTGGCCGCGGAAGGCGTTGTAGCGGTCCGGCCGGTTGATGGTGATGGTGGCGACGCCGTCGGTTTCGTCGTACAGGATGTCTTGGTAAGGCATGTCGGGTTCTCCTGGGGGAAGCGAGTGGTTCAGCCGGCCATGGTCAGGCCGCCGGATACACTGATGACCTGGCCGGTGATGAAGTTGGCGTCGTCGCTGGCGAGCAGGGCGATGATGCCGGGGTAGTCCTCCGGTTGCGCCAGCCGTTTCATGGGCACGGCGTTGCGGAAGGCCTCCAGCAGCTTTTCCGGGTTCGGGGCGGAAGCCGCCACGCCCTGGAGCAGGGCCGTGTCGGTGGGGCCGGGGCAGACCACGTTCAGGCACACGTTTTTGCTGGCCAGCTCCCGCGCCACGGTCTTACTGAAACCCACCAGGCCGGCCTTGCAGGCGGCGTACACCGCCTCGCCGGAGGAGCCGACCCGGGCGGCGTCGGAAGCCACGTTGACGACCTTGCCGCCGCCGGCGGCCACCATCCTTGGCAGCACCACATGGTGCATGTTCAGGGCGCCGGTGAGGTTGACGGCGATCAGCTGGTCCCAGAGCCCGGGGTCGGTTTTCAGGAACGGGGCGAAGCGGTCGAAACCGGCGTTATTCACCAGCACCCCGGGGGTGCCCAGGTCGCTCTCGATGGCCGCTACGGTGTCGGTGATCGCGGCGTAGTCGGTGATGTCCGCTCCGTAGGCCCGGGCGCGACCGCCCCGTGCCTGGATGCCCTCGGCCGTGGCCCGGGCCGCCTGGACGTCGCGGTCCAGCACCGCGACTTGGCAGCCCTCTTCGGCGAAGCGCTGGCACACGGCGCGGCCGATGCCGCCGCCGCCGCCGGTGACGATGACGGTTTTTCCTTCAAGACCTCGCATGGTGGTCCTCCTGTCGCGGGTGGGATCAGCGGGCGCCGTCGCGGGGGCCGGGCGCCAGGCGAACGGATCGGGCCCGCTCGCGTAACTTGAATTTCTGAATCTTGCCGGAGGCGGTGCGGGGCATGGCCTCGATCACTTCCAGATATTCCGGCAGGTAGTTCTTCGCCAGCTGCTGCTCGACCAGGTAGGCCTTGATCTGGTCCAGGGTCAGCTCGGTGGCGCTGTCGTTGAGGGTGACGTAGGCGCACAGGCGCTCGCCCAGGCGTTCGTCCGGGCAGCCCACCAGGGCCACGTCGGCGATGCCGGGGAAGGTGTAGAGCAGGTTCTCCACTTCGACCACAGGAATGTTTTCCCCGCCGCGAATGACCACGTCTTTGGTGCGCCCGGTGATGCGGATGTAGCCGTCGGGATCCATGCGCGCGAGGTCGCCGGTGTTGAACCAGCCGTCCGGGTCGACGCCGTAGAGCTCGGGGCGCTTGAGGTAGCCGACGAACAGGCTGGCGCCGCGGACCAGCAGGCGGCCCTCCTCGCCGGCGGGCCGTGGCTGGCCCTGAAAGTCGGTGACGTTCACCTCCATGTAGGGCAGCGCCTTGCCGTCGGTCTGGCTGGCCCGCTCCGGCGGATCTTCCGGGCAGGTCATGGTGACGGCGCCGTTTTCGGTCATGCCCCAGGCCGAAACGATCGTCGCCTTCAGCACCCGGCCGGCCTGTTCGACGACCGCGCTGGGAATCGGGGCGCCGGCGGAGACGAAGATCCGCAGCGAATCGAGCTCACCACCGTGGTTGGGCGCGGCCTTCACCAGATCCGCCAGGAACGGCGTGGCGGCCATGGTGAAGGCGGGGCTGTCCGCGGCGATCACCTTGCACACGTAATCCGCGTCCCAGATGTCCTGGAGGATGGCGGTGGTGCCTAGGTAAATCGGCATCATGATGCCGTACATGAAGCCGGTCTGGTGGGCGACCGGCGACGCCATCAGCACGGTGTCGTCCGGCGTCAGGTGGAGCCGCTCGGCGTAGGGGCGGACGTTGGCGAACAGGGTGTTGGAGGTGTGCATGACCCCCTTGGGCTCGCCGGTGGTGCCCGAGGTGTAGAGAATCTGGATGACGTCGTCGGCGCCCGGACGGCGTTGGGAAAACAGGGTTTGGGTGTCCGTGGTGTCTTCCCAGGGGGTGTCCAGCAGGCGCTGCTCGAAGCTGCGCTCGCCGTCGCCGCCGATCACCAGCAGCGTCTCCAAACGTGGCAGTTCCGCCCGGATTCCGTCGATCATGGCCTCGTAGTCGAAGCCCCGAAAGAGCTTGGGAATCACCAACAGTCGGGCTTCGCCGTGGGCCAGCATGAAGCGCAGCTCCCGTTCCCGAAAGATGGGCATCAGCGGGTTCAGGATGGCGCCGATGCGCAGGCAGGCCAGGTGCAGGGCGGTGGTCTGCCACCAGTTTGGCAGCTGGCAGGCGACCACGTCGCCGGGCTGGATGCCCAGGGCTGCCAAGCCGGCGGCCATGCGGGTGACGGTTTGGTCCAGGTCGCGGTAGCTGAGTTCGGTTCGGGTATCGTCGCCGACCCGGTAACCGATGATGGCGGGCCGGTCCGGGGTGCGGGCGACCGTGGTGTCCAGGTAGTCCAGCAGCGTCTGGTCTTGCCAGGCGCCGCTGGCCACCATGTCGGCCCGACTCGGCCCGACGTTGCGGGTTGAGGGTGATGCCAGTGTCCATGAGGGGGCTCCCGTGGTGTCCGGTTTGTTGTTGTCTGCGGCCTGACGACACAGGCAGACCGTTCTCTCAACATACGTCGCCCTGGATTTATATGTCAATATATTGATCTTATTGTTGGCGGTTATTCCGGGAGCTTGGGTTGTTTTTCTCAGTATTTCGGATAAAAATCAAGGAAATGGTGCCTTGTATTTATTTTTGATATGGAAATATGTTGACGTTATAGTCGGGAGGTGGATTCATCGTTCATAGCCCCGGCGTGCGTTTTTTGCCCAGGCGCCGGCCGCAATTTGGCCATTTTCGGCTACAATGCCCGGGCGCTTGGGCCCCGACGCCCGCCCATTCACCCAGAAAGACTGCTGCAATGCCTGCTACTGTCCTCTCCGGTTTCTCGCATAATTTCCTGGGCAAGGCGCCCGTTTGGTACAAACAGACGATCCTGCTGTTTCTGGTGATCAATCCGGTCGTGATGGCGCTGCTGGGGCCGGGAGTGGCGGGCTGGCTGCTGATTGCCGAGTTCATTTTCACCCTGGCGATGGCGCTCAAGTGCTACCCGCTGCTACCCGGTGGGCTGCTGGCGGTGGAGGCGCTGCTGATCGGGCTGACCAGCCCCGAGGCGGTGTACCTGGAGGTGCTGACCAATGTCCCGGTGATCCTGCTGCTGATGTTCATGGTGGCGGGCATCTACTTCATGAAGGAGCTGCTGCTGGTCACCTTCACCCAGATTCTGGTGGGGGTGCGCTCGAAATCCGCGCTGTCGCTGCTGTTCTGTTGCGCGGCGGCGGTGCTGTCCGCGTTCCTCGACGCGCTGACGGTCACCGCAGTGATCATTTCCGTCGCCGTTGGCTTCTTCTCGGTGTACCACAAGGTGGCCTCCGGCAAGGGCTATCACCACGCCGACCATAACGCCGGCAGCGACGATGAGGTGATCGAGCTGCACCGGGAGGATCTGGAAAACTTCCGCGCCTTCCTGCGCAGCCTGCTGATGCACGGGGCGGTGGGCACCGCCCTCGGAGGCGTGACCACCATGGTGGGCGAGCCCCAGAACCTGCTGATCGCCAAGGTGGTGGGCTGGGAGTTCAACGCCTTTTTCCTGAGCATGGCGCCGGTCAGCCTGCCGGTGCTGGTGGCCGGTCTGGTCACCTGCTGGGCGTTGGAGAAACTGCGCTGGTTCGGCTACGGCGGGCGGCTGCCCAGGCCGGTGCGCCGGGTGCTGGAGGAGTTCGCCGATAACGAACGGGCCAAACGCACCACGGCCGACCGGGCGGCGCTGTGGGTGCAGGCGGTGGCGGCGGTGGTCCTGGTCATCGGCCTGGCTTTCCATCTGGCGGAGGTGGGGCTGATCGGTCTGCTGGTGATCATCCTGATCACTGCCCTGAACGGCATCACCGACGAGCATCAGATCGGCAAGGCGTTTCAGGAGTCCCTGCCGTTCACCTCGCTGCTGGTGGTGTTCTTCGCGGTGGTGGCGGTGATCCACGAGCAGCACCTGTTCAAGCCGATCATCGACCATGTGCTGGCGCTGCCGGCGGGTGAGCAGCCGGGTATGTTCTTCCTGGCCAACGGCCTGCTGTCGATGATTTCCGACAATGTGTTCGTGGCCACGGTTTACATCAGCGAGGTGAAGCAGGCCCTGGACGCGGGCGCGATCACGGTGGACCACTTCCAGGACCTGGCGGTGGCGATCAACACCGGCACCAACTTGCCCAGCGTCGCCACCCCCAACGGCCAGGCCGCGTTCCTGTTCCTGCTGACCTCCGCGGTGGCGCCGCTGGTGCGCCTGTCCTACGGGCGTATGGTGTGGATGGCGTTGCCCTACACCCTGGTGATGGGCGGCCTGGGATTGTACCTGGTGACCTTCCACGTGTGAGGTCGGGCTTTTGCAGCGGCTGTCAGTGCAGTTTCCGGGAGTTCTGTTAGGCTTAGCGATAGCGTTTCGACAAGAACAGCAAACTCAAGGGAACTCTCGGTATGGTGCTGTCGGACCTTGCCCTGGTTGCGCGGGGCTGGCTTTTGGCATTCTGTGTCGGGTGGCTTCTGGCGGTCGCGCCCAGGCCCGTTCCGGCCGGCTGGCACGAGACGCCGCGCCCGGGCGGGGTGGTCCGGATCGCCTACGCCGAATTTCCGCCGGTCACCTACCGTGACGAGCTGGGCCAGCCCGCCGGCGAGATGATCGACCTGACCCGCCGGGTGGCGGTCGAGGCCGGTTACCAGCCCGAGTTCCTGTTCCTGCCGGTCAGCCGGATCTACCTGTACCTGAAAAACGGCACCGTCGATCTCTGGGTCGGGCTCTCCGACATTCCCAGCCTGCGCAACGATGTTCTGGAGAGCTGGGTCAGCCCCATCTCGGTGCCGCTCAGTGCCTGGTACCTGCACGGCGCGCGGCCGCTCACCCACTTCGACGACTTCAAGGGCAAGACCGTGATTGTGATCGGCGGCTACACCTACGGCGGCCTGATCGACTGGCTGTCCGAGACGACCGGCATCCGGGTCACCGAGGCACCCAACCATCGCGCGGCCATCGAGATGCTCAAGCGGGGCCGGGGTGACTATGTGCTGGATTACCGGCAGCCGGTCCGGCAGATTCTGACTCAACCCGCCGACGGCCGGATCCGGGAATCGGAGGTGCGCACCCGCAACGCCGCCTGGCTGTTTTCGCTGGCCAATCCCCAGGCCGCCGTCCTGCGCGATGCCTTCGACGATGCCTACCTGCGCCTGGCCGCGCGGGGCGAGGCACCACCGCCAAGGCAACCGGGTCCGGGATTCCAGTTGCCCGGGTTGCCCGAACTCGATCACTGATCCGCCGTCAGCACCAGATCACCGTACCAGGCCGTGGCCTGTTCTCCGGTGTTGTCGGCGTCGGACATGATGGCGATGCCGACAATGGCCGGCGGCGTCTCGCCGAACGCTTCGCGGTAATCCCGGGCCAGATTCCGGCGCTCCATCCGCCACTGGCCGGCGGCCTCCGGTCCCGACTCGACCGCGATCATCACCGTCCGGTCGGTGTAGGCGTTGGCAATCCGGGTCCCCCGGGGCAGGCGGTTGGCCCAGATGTAGTTGAGGGCGTTGCCGGGCAGCGTCTCGCCGAACAGGACCTCCACCGCCTTGCGCTTGGCCCGCTCGAAAAACCCCGCCCGCTCCGGCTGGAACTCGAACGCCACGTACACCCGGGCCGGGTAGTCGTCGCCGGCCTTGTGTCGGGCGTCGCCGTGCGGGTAGGTATTGGCGACCTTCCAGCGCCAGCTCAGGGTGAGGTCCCCGGTCACCGGCCGGTGCAGCCGGTGAATCAGCCCCGAGGCGCCGCCCCGGGTGTTGGCCTGGACCACCTGGGTCCCGTCCTCGGTGACCAGACGATACTCGGTGGTCTGGTCGATCTTGGGAAACACCAGCGGTTCCCAGCCGCCCTGGCTCAGGTCGGTGAGGCTGGAGAAGGGCGGAATGCCCGGGGCCTCGGCCCGGGGGCCGCCCAGTGTGAGAAGGGGCAGCAGCAGGATGGCGCCGGTACGCTGGCGAAGGTCCATAGTGGTGGCCTCGTGTCAAGGGGGCTTGCCTGGGTGGACAGCGGGAACCGGTAAAAGTGCCGCCGGTCAGGGTACGGCGAGGACGCGGATGGCGCAGGCGGCCGCGGCGGTGCGGTTTTCCACGCCCAGTTTGCGGAACACCTGCTCCAGGTGTTTGTTGACGGTACGTGGGCTCATGTCGAGGATCTGGCCGATTTCCCGGTTCGTCTTGCCGTTGGCGATCCACAGCAGCACGTCCGACTCCCGTTGGGTCAGCTGGAAACGGTCGCGCAGGGCCGCGGCGGCGCTGTTGGCGTTCTGGGGCGTTTTCAGGCGCAGCAGGTATTCCCGGTTGTCCAGCAGGGCCAGGAATTCCACCGAGCGGGGGGTGTCGAGGATGCGCAGCGGCAGGCTGTGGCCCGGTTCTGGTTGGCGGCCGAGCCAGGCCTCCAACTCGCCCTGGAGCGTCTCGAACGCCGGTTGATCGGCGGCGGGCAGGCACCGGCAGACTTGGGGGGTTCCCCACAGCAGGCGCCCCCGGGCATCCACCGCAAACAGGTTCTGGCCGGCGTGGTCCAGTGCGTTGCGTGCGCTCCGGGCCATCCGGGCGTTGGCCAGGTGCACGGCCATTCGGGCCAGCAGTTCGGCGGTGTTGATGGGTTTGGTGACATAGTCCACGCCGCCGGCATTCAGTCCCATGACCACATGCTCGGTGTCGCTCAAACCGGTCATGAAGAGGATGGGGACATCCGCGAACGCCGGGTTTTCCTTGAGCCGGCGGCAGGTTTCGAAGCCGTCCATGTTGGGCATGAGTGCGTCCATCAGCACGACGTCCGGGGTGATGTTCTGGCTGATGGTCAGGGCCTGGCTGCCTTCCAGGGCCACCAGTACGGTCATCCCTGCCTCTTCCAGCGAGTCGTTGATCATGCGGATGGAGTCCACGGAGTCGTCCACCACCATCACGACCGTCTTCTGATGTTCACGAGAGTTCATGGTTGGCTTCCTCAAGCAGCCCGAGAATGAGTTCGAACTGGAAGTCGTGGGTCAGGCGCTCCAGCTCCGAGATGAACCGGGCGTCGGCCTGGTTGTGTCGTTTCAGGTCGTGCAGGGCTTCCAGCAGTCCCTTGCGGTGGCCGATGCGTGCCAGCGCCGCCAGCTGCTCGCGGTATTCCGGCGCCGGCATCGGCAGGTCGCCGGCCTTGGGCGCCGGGGCGCTGGTCAGGGGCTCCGGGCTCTTCTCGAACCGCCACTGGAGGGCGAGGGCCCGAGCCATGGCCGCCAGCAGGGCGTTGAGCCGGACCGGCTTGATGATGTAGTCGTCGTGCAGCCGGGGGGCGTCCGGGTCGTGTCGGCCTTCCTGGGCGTCGGCGGACACCATGATCACCGGCAGCGCCACCTTGCGCGCCCGTACCTGTTCCAGCACCTGCCAGCCGTTCAGCCCGGGCATGGAGACGTCCAGCAGCAGCAGGTCGGGCCGGAGTTGTTCCAGGGTGCCCAGCACCTCCAGGGAGTTGCCGATGTCCACCACCTCGAAGCCTAGGGGCGCGAGCAGGGCCCGGATCACTTGGCGGTGCGACTGGTCGTCGTCCACCACCAGCACTTTGCGGCGCGGGCCATGGTAGCCGTAGATGCGCCGTTCTGGCGCCGCCAGCAACCGGGGCGCGGTACTGTGCAGGCTGGACAGCATCAGGCTGACCCGGAAGGTGCTGCCCCGGCCCGGCTCGCTGGTCACAGAGATGTCGCCGCCCATGATTTCGGTGAGCAGCCGGGTGATGGTCAGGCCCAGGCCGGTGCCGGCACGGGCCTGGCCAGGCGTGCGGATGCGCTCGAATGGGCGGAAGATGCGCTCGATGTTTTCCGGGGCGATGCCTTCGCCGGTGTCGCGCACGGTGAATTCGGCCACCTGGCTGCGGTAGCGCAGGGTCAGCGATACGCCGCCGGCATCGGTGTATTTGATGGCGTTGGAGAGCAGGTTGATCAGGATCTGGCGCAGCCGCTTCTCGTCGGTGGTGACCAGGTCCGGCAGCGGGTTGGGGCAGTGGTACTCGAAGGCCAAGCCCTTGTCCTCGGCCTGCAGCCGGAACATGGTCACCAGCTGCTCCATCAGCAGGCCGATGCGTACCTGGTCGCGGTGCAGGTCGAGCCGGCCGGCCTCGATCTTGGAGATGTCCAGAAGGCCCTCGATCAGGTCCGACAGATACTCGCCGCTGCGCCGAATGACCCCGAGTGCCTCCTTGCGGTGCGCCGGTACGGTGGCGTCGTTTTCCATCAGCTGGGCGTAGCCGAGGATGGCGTTCAGGGGTGAACGCAGCTCGTGACTGATGCCGGTCAGGTAGCGGCTTTTGGCGCCGTTGGCCGCTTCCGCCTGTTCCTTGGCGTCCTGCAGCGCCTTGTCGGTGCGTTCGTGGGCGGCGATTTCCTCCATCAGCAGGCGGGTCTGGCGCCGGGATTCCTCCTCCGCCACGCGCCGGCTTTCGTGGGCCAGCACGAACAGCCAGCACACCACGCCGGTCACGATCACCAGGATGAAGAACACCTTCCACAGGGTCACCGACAGCAGCAGCGCCTGCTGGGCCGAGGTGACCGGTGTCTGGTGGTAAATCAGCGACAGCAGCAGGCCGGAAACGCCGTTGATGACCACCAGCAGGGTGAGAAAGTGGCCCAGGCGGCTGTGCAGCGAGGCCTGCAGCCGCCGTGGCACCAGATGACCGATCAGGCCCTGCAGCTGTTCACGGTAGCTGGCGCCGGGCTTGCACTGGTCGCCGCAGCGGGCGTCCAGGGAGCAGCATAGGGAACAGATGGCGCCGGCATAGGCCGGGCAGTAGGTGACGTCCTCTGGCTCGAACCGGTGCTCGCAGATGGAGCAGGGCACCAGTGCGTGGTCGGTGGCGATCGGCTGGAACGGTCGCGCGATGTAGAAACGGCCGCCGGTGGCCAGGGCGATCAGCGGCGCCGCCAGCAGGGCGGTGACGAGGGCGATGAAGTGGGACAGGGCCCGGGCCAAGTCGCCGGCCACGCCGGCGTGCAGCGCCAGACCCACCGCCGAGGCAATCAGCATGGCCCCCACACCCACCGGGTTGATGTCGTACAGGTGCGCGCGCTTGAACTCGATGTAGCGGGGGCTCAGCCCCAGCGGTTTGTTGATCACCAGATCCGCCACCAGCGCCCCGACCCAGGCGATGGCGATGATGCCGTAGAAGCCGAGGGTTTCCTCCAGTGCCTGGTACACCCCCAGTTCCATCACCATCAGGGCGATGGCGACGTTGAAGAACAGCCACACCACCCGTCCCGGGTGGCTGTGGGTCAGGCGCGAGAAGAAGTTGGACCAGGCGATGGAGCCGGCGTAGGCGTTGGTGACGTTGATCTTGAGCTGGCACAGGATCACGAAGCTGCCGGCCAGGGCCAGGGACACCTCCGGTGAATGGGTCATGTAGTTGAACGCCACCACGTACATGCGGGTGGGGTCGGCGGCGTCGGCGGCCGGCACGCCCTGATTCAGTGCAAGCACGGCCAGGAAGGAGCCGGCCAGAATCTTCAGCATGCCCACCAGAATCCAGCCGGGGCCGCCGGACATCACCGCCAGCCACCAGCGCCGCCGTTCCCGAGCGGTATGGGGCTTGGGAATGAAGCGCAGAAAGTCCACCTGCTCGCCGATCTGGGCGATCAGCGAGAACACCACGGCGGCGGCGGCACCGAACAGCAGGATGCTGAAGCCCTCGCTGTTGTCTCGGTTCAGGCCCTGGAAGCGGGTCCAGTCGTCGATGGCGGAGGCGTCGGCGTAGAGGATGAACGCGAACGGCGCCAGCTGCAGCACCAGGAACACCGGCTGGGTCCACACCTGGAACCGGCTGATGGTGGTGATGCCGTGGGTAACCAGCGGGATGATGACGACCGCGCAGATCAGGTAGCCCAGCACCAGCGGAATGTCGAACAGCAGGCGCAGGGCCATGGCCATGATGGCCGCTTCCAGAGCGAAGAAGATGAAGGTGAAGGAGGCGTAGATCAGTGAGGTGATGGTGGAACCGATGTAGCCGAAACCGGCGCCCCGGGTCAGCAGGTCGATGTCCACCCCGTAGCGGGCGGCGTAGTAGCTGATGGGAATGGCGGTCAGGAAGATCACCAAGCTCACCGCCAGGATGGCGACGACGGCGTTGTCGAAGCCGTAATGCAGGGTGATGGAGCCGCCGATGGCTTCCATCGCCAGGAACGAGATGGCGCCCAGGGCGGTGTGGCTGACCCGGGCGGCGGACCAGCGGCGGGCGCTCTTGGCGGTGAATCTCAGGGCATAGTCTTCCAGAGTCTGGTTCGCTACCCATTGGTTGTAGCTGCGCCGGACCCGGAAGATGTTCTGCTTGGTTGTCATGGCTGCGTTTCCGGTCGCGGGGGAACGTGCGGCGTCGGCGCAGGTTCCAGGGCCGCGCGCCGGGCGTTCCAAAGCCGGATCAAGTTTCGTGCCAGTCCCTGGCCCAACCCTCGCATCGTCGTCGTCGCGCGGGCGCGCACCCCGGACACCGGGGATTCGGCTCTGTTCCTGGTCGGTTGTACCCCGTGCCGGGGGCCAGCGGTATGCGTCAAATGACGTAGGGCGCTGGGGTGATTGGCGAATGGGCGCCCTGGCGGGGGCTCGACAGAATGGGAGTCCTGGGCGCTGCGCTCTCCGACGGGCGGCGGCACCGGCTTTCAAACTCTGCGAGGACTGACCATGGGAACCACAACCACGGCCGCCGGGCGGCGGCCATCCGGCACACGCAAGGGGCTCCGCGGGAGCCTATGGACTCTGGCGGCATCGGTGATGCTGGCCAGCACGGCCCAGGCCGCGGTACCGCCAACCCCCGAGGTGAACACCACCGGCCTGGCGGTGACCGACGACACCGTCAAGGTGGGCATTCTGCACTCCATCACCGGCACCATGGCGATCAGCGAGATCGGCTCGGTGCAGGCCGAGAAGCTGGCTATCGACCAGATCAATGCCGCCGGTGGTGTGCTGGGCCGGAAGATCGAGTATGTCCAGGAGGACGGTGCCAGCGACTGGCCCACCTTCGCGGAGAAGGCGCGCAAGCTGCTGCGCCAGGACGACGTGGCCGCCATCTTCGGTTGCTGGACCTCGGCCTCGCGCAAGGCGGTGCTGCCGGTGATCGAGCAGTACAACGGCATGCTTTACTACCCCACCTTCTATGAGGGCCTGGAGCAGTCACCGAACGTGATCTACACCGGCCAGGAGGCCACCCAGCAGATCCTCGCTGGCATCGACTGGGCGGTGAAGACGAAGGGGGCGAAGACCTTCTACCTGCTCGGTTCCGATTACATCTGGCCGCGCACCTCCAACAAGATCGCCCGCAAGCACATCGACAAGCTGGGTCTGAAGGTGGTGGGCGAGGAGTACTACCCGCTGGGGCATACCCAGTTCAACTCGGTGATCAATAAGATCAAGCTGAAGAAGCCGGATGTCATCTTCGCCTCCGTGGTGGGCGGTTCCAACGTTGCCTTCTACAAGCAGATGAAGGCCGCCGGGGTCGATTTCACCGATGAAAAACCGCTGCTGCTGACCATCTCCGTCACCGAGGATGAAATTCGCGGCATCGGCGGCGAGAACGTCAACGGCATCTACGCCTCCATGAAGTATTTCCAGAGCCTGGACAACCCGAACAACCAGGACTTCGTCAAGGCGTTCAAGGCCGCCTACGGCGATGACATGGTGATCGGCGACGTTACCCAGGCAGCCTACCTTGGCCCCTGGCTGTGGAAGATGGCGGTGGAGAAGGCTGGGTCCTTCGACATCGACAAAATCCGCGAGGCCTCACCGGGCATTGAGTTCACCAAGGCCCCGGAAGGCTACGTGCGCATCCATGAGAACCATCACCTGTGGTCGAAGACCCGCATTGGCCAGGCCCAGACCGACGGCCAGTACAAGGTGGTCTACGAGACGCCGGAACTGATGGAACCGGATCCGTTCCCCGAGGGCTATCAGTAAGCCCGAAGCGTCGCCGGTGCCTCTTGGTGCCGGTGCCGCCGTCCGGAGCGATCAAGGGGTGTTCACACAAGGGGAGTAAGGGTCATGTTTGATGGCTACACCACCAGTGAGTTGTTGTCGATATTCGCCATGCAGGGGTTCGCCGGCCTGTCCCTGTTCTCGGTCTTCGTACTGATGGCGCTGGGCCTGGCAATCATCTTCGGTCAGATGGGCGTGATCAACATGGCCCACGGGGAGTTCATGATCCTGGGCGCCTACACCACCTACCTGACCTCGAATCTGTTCCAGAGCTACTTGCCGAGCCTGTTCAGCGGCTACTTCTTCGTGGCCATGCTGTTGGCTTTCGTGGTGTGCGCGGCCCTGGGCGCGCTGATCGAGTGGGCGATGATCCGGCACCTGTACCGGCGCCCGCTGGACACCCTGCTGGCCACTTGGGGCCTGAGCCTGATCATGCAACAGGCCTACCGCTCTATTTTCGGCGCCCGGGAAGTGGGTGTGGAGCTGCCGGAGTGGATGATGGGCGCGATCCAGGTCACCGATCTGGTGGAACTGCCGATCAACGGCCTGTTCGTGATGATCATCGCCCTGGCCATTGCCCTGGGCGTGTACCTGCTGATGTACCGCTCCGGCTGGGGCCGGAAGGTGCGCGCGGTGGTGCAGAACCGGCCCATGGCCGAGGCGGTGGGCATCAACAGCGCCGGCGTGGACCGGGCCACCTTCGCCCTCGGCTGCGGCATTGCCGGCATCGCCGGCGCCGCCTTCACCATGATCGGCTCCACTGGCCCGTCGTCGGGCCAGGCGTACATCGTCGATACCTTCCTGGTGGTGGTGTTCGGCGGTGCCCAGAGTCTGATCGGCACCATTGTGTCCGCCTTCTCCATCTCCCAGGCCCAGTCCACCATGGAATTCTTCATGAGCGGTTCCATGGCCAAGGTCCTGACCTTGCTGGTGGTCGTCGGCATCCTGATGCTGCGCCCGGAAGGTCTGATGGCCCTTAAGGTTCGTCGCTAGGAGACCCCCCATGAAAACCTCCGCTTCCCCCCTGAAATGGCTGGCCTCCCGCGAGGGGCTTTACTACCTGGCGCTGGCGCTGCTGCTGGTGGTCATCCTGCCGCTGGCGCTGGATCCGTTCCGGCTGAACATGGTCGGCAAGTACCTGACCTACGCCTTCGTCGCCGTCGGCCTGGTGATGTGCTGGGGCAAGGCCGGCATCCTGAGTCTGGGCCAGGGCGTGTTCTTCGGCCTGGGCGGCTACTGCATGGCGATGTTCCTGAAACTGGAGGCGTCCACCCCGGAGGCCACCGCAATCCAGTCCACCCCGGGCATCCCGGACTTCATGGACTGGAATCAGCTGACCGAGCTGCCCTGGTTCTGGGAGCCGTTCCACAGCTTCGCCTTCACCCTGATCGCCCTCATCGGTGTGCCGGTGCTGCTGGCGCTAATCATCGGCCTGGCCATGTTCACCCGCCGGGTGGGCGGGGTGTACTTCGCCATCATCACCCAGGCCATCGCCGCCATCCTGACCATCCTGATCATTGGCCAGCAGGGGTACACCGGCGGCGTCAACGGCATCACCGACCTGCAAACGCTGATGGGCTGGGACATCCGCACCGACGAGGCCAAGACCCTGCTGTACTTCGTCTGCGTCGGGCTGCTGTTCCTGTGCCTGTTCACCGCCCGGTTCGTGCAGAACCGCAAGCTGGGCCGGATCCTGGTGGCGATGAATGCCCAGGAGATGCGGGTGCGCTTCTCCGGATACGACGTGGCGGCCTTCAAGATCTTCGTGTTCTGCCTGGCGGCGGCCTTTGCCGGCGTCGGCGGCGCGCTGTTCACGCTGATCGTGGGGTTCATGTCGCCGTCCTTCATCGGCATCGTCGCCTCCATCGAAATGGTGATCTTCTGCGCCCTGGGGGGCCGCCTGTCGTTGCTCGGCGCGGTCTACGGTGCGCTGCTGGTAAACGCGGCCAAGAGCGGTTTCTCCGAATCGTTGCCGGAACTCTGGCCGTTCCTGATGGGGGCCCTGTTCATCGGCGTGGTGCTGGCATTCCCGAACGGCCTGGCCGGCCTGTACCAGACCTACGTAATGCCGCTGGAAGCGCGCCTGTTCCGGCGCCGGACCCCGACACCGCCGGCCGCGCCGGCGACGGGCCGGAAAGACGACGGGAAGCCCTTCGACCCGATGATTGACCACTTCAGCCCGGAGAAATCGTGATGAACACAGTCAACAGCAAGGACTTTCTGCTGGCGGTGGAGGGCCTGACTGTCTCCTTCGACGGCTTCAAGGCGGTGGATGACCTGTCCTTCTACCTCGACCCGCGGGAAATCCGGGTGATTATCGGCCCCAACGGCGCCGGCAAGACCACGGTACTGGATCTGATCTGCGGCAAGACCCGGGCCACCTCCGGTTCCATCCGGTTCGCCGGCAAGGAGCTGACCCGGCTCAAGGAACACCAGATCGTGCACGCCGGGGTGGGGCGCAAGTTCCAGACCCCCTCGGTGTTCGAGGATCTGACGGTGTTCGAGAACCTGGAAGTGTCCTATCCCCGGGGCCACAGCGTGATGGGGGCACTGGCATTCCGGCGCGACGCGGCGGTGGTCGAGGCGGTGGAGTCGGTGGCGGAGACCATCTTCCTGAAGGATCAGCTGGACCGGCCGGCGGCACTGCTCAGCCACGGCCAGAAGCAGTGGCTGGAGATCGGCATGCTGCTGATCCAGAAGCCGGACCTGCTGATGTTGGACGAGCCGGTGGCGGGCATGTCCGTGACCGAGCGCAAGAAAACGGCGGAGCTGCTGAAGGTGATCACCGAGAACCATACGGTGCTGGTGATCGAGCATGACATGCAGTTCGTGGGTGATATCGCCGACCGGGTGACGGTGATGCACCAGGGCAAGGTTCTTTCCGAGGGGTCCATCGAGCATGTGAAGTCGGACCCGAAAGTCATCGAAGTCTATCTGGGGCACTGATCATGCTGAGCGTCAAACATCATTCGGTGGCCTATGGCCAGAGCACCATCATCGAGGATCTGAACCTGGAGGTGGGTCGGAACGAGATCGTGGCGGTGGTGGGTCGCAACGGCATGGGTAAGACCACGCTGATGAAATCGCTGGTGGGGATGACACCGTCCCGGGCTGGAGACATCGAGCTGGATGGTACGCCGCTGACGGGGCTGAAGAGCTACCAACGGGTGCGGGCCGGGATCGGCTTCGTGCCCCAGGGGCGGATGATTTTTTCCACGCTGACGGTGAAGGAAAACATCGAGACCGGACTGGCGGCGGTGGGTGAGGCGAAGGTCCCGGAAGACCTTTATGAGCTGTTTCCGGTGCTCAGGGACATGCAGAACCGGCGCGGAGGCAACCTTTCGGGCGGCCAGCAGCAACAGCTGGCGATTGCCCGGGCACTGGCGACCCGGCCCAAGGTGCTGCTGCTGGACGAGCCCACCGAGGGCATCCAGCCCAACATCATCAAGGACATTGCCAAGACCCTTCGGCGTATCCGCGACGAGCGGGGGTTGTCGATCGTGGTGTCGGAGCAGGTGCTGAGTTTCGTGATGGATGCGGCGGACCGGATTCTGGTGATCGAGAAGGGGGCGATTGTGCACGAGGAGCTTCGGCAAGAGGCGAATCAGGACAAGATTGCCAGTTATCTGGCTGTTTAGCTTGGTTGAGGGGTAACGAATATGAGACACGGTGATATTTCCAGCAGTAACGATACCGTCGGCGTGGCGGTGGTGAATTACAAGATGCCGCGGCTGCATACCAAAGCCGAGGTGCTGGACAACGCCCGCAAGATTGCGGACATGATCAAGGGAATGAAGGTAGGGCTGCCGGGCATGGATCTGGTGGTGTTCCCTGAATACAGCACCATGGGGATCATGTACGACGGCGACGAGATGATGGCAACCGCCGCGACCATTCCCGGTGAGGAAACGGCCATCTTCTCGGCCGCCTGCCGTGAGGCCAACACCTGGGGAGTGTTTTCCCTCACGGGTGAGCGGCACGAGGAGCATCCCAACAAGGCGCCCTACAACACCCTGGTGCTGATCAACAACGAGGGTGAGATTGTCCAGAAATACCGCAAGTGCATCCCCTGGTGCCCCATCGAGGGCTGGTATCCGGGCGACACCACCTACGTCACCGAAGGTCCCAAGGGCCTGAAGATCAGCCTGATCATCTGCGACGACGGCAACTACCCGGAAATCTGGCGCGACTGCGCCATGAAAGGCGCGGAGCTGATCGTGCGATGCCAGGGCTATATGTATCCGGCCAAGGACCAGCAGGTGATGATGGCCAAGGCCATGGCCTGGGCCAACAACTGCTACGTGGCGGTGGCCAACGCCAGCGGCTTCGACGGCGTCTACTCCTACTTCGGCCACTCGGCAATCATCGGCTTTGACGGCCGCACCCTGGGTGAGTGCGGCGAGGAGGACATGGGCGTGCAGTACGCGCAGCTGTCGGTGAGCCAGATTCGGGATGCCCGGGCCAATGACCAGTCCCAGAACCACCTGTTCAAGTTGCTGCACCGCGGCTACACCGGGGTGTACAACTCCGGCGACGGCGACAAGGGCGTGGCGGACTGCCCGTTTGATTTCTATCGCACTTGGGTAATGGATGCCCGGAAGGCACAGGAAAACGTCGAGGCCCTGACGCGGAGTACGATCGGTGTGGCCGAATGCCCGGTGGGTGAATTGCCGGTGGATGGCAAAGAACGATCGGCAGGCGGGTAACCTCCTGCCTGACCTGGGAAGGAGCATGTATGCCTTTCATGAATGATCAGCTTGGGGCCCACCCGGCGTGTCATTACGGAGAAGGAAAGTCCACCGGGCCTCAGGCAGACGCGTTTTACCGTTGATCCCGATCATCTCTCCCGGACTCTGAAGGCCCGCATTGTCGGGCAGGAGCAACCTCGGTGCCGCGGAATTGCTGCGATACCAGAATCGCTCATTCTGGATGAGGCACTGAACCGCCGTTACGGTGCCCGCGAGCTGGCCCGCTGGGGCCTGTGGTTGCCAGGGCGATGCTGACGAATCCGGCAACGACGGGGTTTGTGGTGGACCGCATGGATCACGGGCCACAGGCGTGATTTTCCGGGATGCGCGCCTTGTGATCGCGCTGTAACCCCTGCGATCAGCGGCGTTGACCGACTACGTTATTTGACGCATTTATGAAACGTTATAACGTTGAAAAAATGTTGTTGCAGCTGCTGAGAATTTTATCGGACATTATTCAGGAGTCTTAACATGGCGAGTACAGGTAGTGTCAGCGCTTGGGACGAAGCGCTTCTGGTTGCAATGATTCAGTACCCCGTCCCGGTGATTAAAGGACCGGAAGATATTCAGGTTCAGGTGGACCAGATTTGCAAGGCCCTGGCCTCGACCAAAGCAGGCTATCCCGATCTGGACCTGATTGTTTTCCCCGAATATTCAACCCAGGGTCTGAACACGTCGATCTGGACCTATGACGAAATGCTGTTGACCATCGATAGCCCGGAAATCGATCAGTTCAAGCAGGCGTGTATCGATAACGATGTCTGGGGTGTGTTTTCGTTGATGGAAAAGAATGAGGATCCATTAAAGCCGCCCTACAACACGGCCATTGTCATCAACAGTGATGGCGAAATCGCACTGCATTATCGCAAATTGCAGCCGTGGGTGCCGATTGAGCCCTGGTCGCCTGGTAACTATGGCATGCCGGTGTGTGACGGGCCCAAGGGTTCCAAACTGGCGGTCTGCATCTGCCACGACGGCATGTTCCCGGAACTGGCCCGCGAGGCGGCCTACAAAGGGGCTAACGTTTATATTCGCATCTCCGGTTACTCCACCCAGGTTAACGACCAGTGGATCTGGACCAACCGTACCAATGCCTGGCAGAACTTGATGTACACCATTTCGGTCAACCTGGCCGGTTATGACGGCGTCTTTTATTACTTCGGTGAAGGCACCGTCTGTAACTACGACGGTAACGTGATCCAGCAGGGGCATCGCAACCCCTGGGAGATCGTCACGGCAGAGCTGTTCCCGAGGCTGGTGGACAAGGCACGGGAAAACTGGGCTCTGGAGAACAACATCTTCAACCTGGGGTGTCGCGCCTACGTTGGCAAGCCTGGTGGCAGCACCGAGAACTACTTGACCTGGGTGAAAGATCTTGCCGAGGGCAACTACAAGCTTCCCTGGGATGACAAGATCAAGGTTCGGGATGGCTGGAAATACTATCCCGATGGCGTGAAGCTGGGGCCCATGCCGAAATAGCCGTTCGGTCTGGAAGGTCACACAGACAATCCTCAGCCACCCATCTACGTTAAATAACGTAGATGGGTGGTGCTATTAACGAATGGTTGTGCTCAGCGGATTCATCAATAGTGATCCTGTTGATGTCCACTCGACCATGATGATTCGCTGAGGAGCTACCACAATGGCTGAAACCCTGATCAAAGTTGATTTGAGCAAATCGGCTTACGAAAACGAAAAAATCCACAACCGCTGGCACCCGGATATTCCGATGGCTGTGACGGTCAAGCCCGGGGATGACTTCATCCTGGAGTGCTACGATTGGACCGGCGGCCAGATCAAGAACGACGACAGCGCCGACGACGTGCGCGACGTGGATCTGACCCAGGTGCACTTCCTGTCCGGCCCGGTCGGGGTCGAGGGGGCCGAGCCCGGCGACCTGCTGGAAGTGGATATCCTCGACATCGGTGCCTTCTCCGACCAGCAGTGGGGCTTCAACGGCTTCTTCGCCAAGACGAACGGCGGCGGTTTCCTGACCGACCACTTTCCCGAGGCGCAGAAATCCATCTGGGACTTCAACGGCATGTTCACCAAGTCCCGGCATATTCCGAACGTGGAATTCGCCGGCATGATTCACCCGGGCTTGATCGGCTGCCTGCCGTCCAAGGACATGCTCGAGGCGTGGAACCAGCGGGAAAAAGAACTGTACGACACCGATCCGGACCGGGTGCCGGGCCTGGCCAATCTGCCGTTCGCTGACACCGCCCACCTGGGCAAGCTGGCCGGCGACGCCGCCAAGGCTGCCGCGGCCGAGGCGGCGCGCACCGTGCCGCCGCGTGAGCACGGCGGCAACTGTGACATCAAGGACCTGTCCCGGGGCTCCAAGGTGTATTTCCCGGTGTACGTGAAGGGCGCCGGCCTGTCGGTGGGCGACCTGCACTTCAGCCAGGGCGATGGCGAGATCACGTTCTGTGGCGCCATCGAAATGGCCGGCTGGATTCACCTGCGGGTCAACCTGATCAAGGACGGCATGGCCAAGTACGGCATCAAGAACCCGGTATTCAAGCCCAGCACCATCAAGCCGCGCTACGAAGACTACGTGATCTTCGAGGGCATTTCCGTGGACGAGGATGGCAAGCAACACTACCTGGACGTGCACATCGCTTACCGGCAGGCCTGTCTCAACGCCATCGAGTACCTCACCAAGTTCGGCTACACCCCGGCCCAGGGATACGCGCTGCTGGGCTGCGCCCCGGTGGAAGGCCACATCAGCGGCGTGGTGGATGTGCCCAACGCCTGCGCCACCCTGTGGCTGCCGACGGAAATCTTCGACTTCGACATCAACCCGACCGCCGCCGGCCCGACCCAACAGGTGACGCCGGGCACCGACGTACCGCTGTCGCCGGACAAGGAGTGACCGCCATGCCGCTGTATGACTACAAGTGCCGCGAACACGGTCTGTTTCAGGAACTGGCGCCCATGGCCGACGCCGCCAAGCCGGCGCCGTGCCCGACCTGTCGGCAACTGTCGGCGCGGGTGATCCTGCTGCCGAGCCATCTGGCCACTTTGGACCCGAGCCGCAGGCAGGCCATGGAACGGAACGAGAAGGCACGGCACGAGCCCATCGTGTCTAGCGCCGACCAGCGTGCCCGGGACACCGAACACCGCCGGGCCTGTGGCTGTGGCGGCAAGACCGACGGCAAGCACTTGCTGTTCTATACCGCCGACGGCAAGAAGATGTTCCCCTCCATGCGGCCGTGGATGATCAGCCACTGATCCTGTCGCTTCACGTGTTTGGCCCCCTCGGGGGCCTTTTTTGTTTCCCGCCTTGTGATCCCCGGACACGGCGTATATAGTGTTCAAATCCTTGGTTTGCTACCAGATGTTGTGATCAAACTCTGATCATCGGGGTAGCGGGGAATCCGGTGAGAATCCGGAACTGACGCGCAGCGGTATTGGGGAACGAGCGTGGCAACCACGACACTGGCAACCGCCGGGAAGTCGCCACGCGAGGCCGAATCGACCGATTCATGCCCCTGAGTCCGAAGACCTGCCAAGGGTGGGGAGCCGGCTGCCGGCTCCCGGACTGCACCTTCGCGATTCAAGGTGAGCAGACCGGTCGTCCCTGCCTGTCCATTCGGCAAGGTGTGCCCCTGCATTCGCGAAGGTGAAACGGAACCGACGCGATTTCAGGAGAACACCATGTCTGCCTCATCTGCCCCGGCTGCAGCCCAGCCGGCCCCCGTAACCGAAACCGAATCCCTCCAGGTGATCAAGCGCAATGGCACCCTGGTGGCGTTCAATCCGTCCAAAATCAGTGTGGCCGTCACCAAGGCCTTCCTGGCCGTCGAGGGTGACAAAGCTGCCGGCTCTGCCCGGGTCAACGACGCCGTCCAGCGGGTTACCGCCCAGGTGGTCCAGGCCATCAGCCGCCGCCTCAAGGCCGGCGGCAAGGTGCACATCGAAGACATTCAGGATCAGGTGGAGCTGGCCCTGATGCGGGCGGAGGAACACAAGGTGGCCCGAGCCTACGTGCTGTACCGGGAAGAGCATGCGCGCCAGCGGGCCCACGAGGCGCCGGTGGAGGCGCACCCGCACCTGACCGTGAAAAAGGCCAACGGCGAGATCGCGCCGCTGGACCTGGGGCTGATGAAGCAGCAGGTGGAGCTGGCGGCCACCGGTCTCGAAGGCATCGACGAGGGCTCCCTGGTGGACGAGGCCCTGCGGAACCTGTACGACGGCATCGACGAATCGGAAGTCCTCGCCGCGCTGATCATGACCGCCCGCAGCCGCATCGAACAGGAACCGGACTACAGCGCCGTCACCGCCCGCCTGCTGCTGGAGCAGCTGCGCCTGGAAGTGGCCGGCGCCCTCGATCTGCCGCGCCAGCAGCCGCTGCCGGAGCTGTATCCCCAGGCCCTGCGCGCCTTTGTGGCCACCGGCATCCGCTACGAACTGTTGGACGAAGCCCTGGCCGCCTTCGACCTGGAGCGCCTGGGCGCGGCTCTCAAGCCCGAGCGTGACCACCAGTTCGGCTTCCTCGGCCTGCAAACCCTGTACGACCGGTACTTCCTGCACTGGCGCAAGGCCCGGCTGGAACTGCCCCAGGTGTTCTTCATGCGCGTCGCCATGGGCCTGGCCCTGCGCGAGGACGACCCCAACGCCCGCGCCATCGAGTTCTACCACCTGCTCTCCAGCTTTGACTACATGGCCAGCACGCCGACCCTGTTCAACAGCGGCACCCGGCACAGCCAGCTCTCCTCCTGCTACCTCACCACCGTGCAGGACGACCTGGAAAGCATCTACGGCGCCATCCGCGACAACGCACTGCTCTCCAAATGGGCCGGTGGCCTGGGCAACGACTGGACCCCGGTGCGGGCGCTGGGCTCGCACATCAAGGGCACCAACGGCCAGAGCCAGGGCGTGGTGCCGTTCCTGAAAGTGGTCAACGACACCGCCGTGGCGGTGAACCAGGGCGGTAAGCGCAAGGGCGCCGTGTGCGCCTATCTGGAAAGCTGGCATCTGGACATCGAGGAATTTCTGGAGTTGCGCAAGAACACCGGCGACGAACGCCGCCGCACCCACGACATGAACACCGCCAACTGGGTGCCGGACCTGCTGATCGAACGCATGCGCGACGACGCCGAGTGGACCCTGTTCTCTCCCAGCGACGTGCCGGACTTGCACGACTTGTACGGCAACGCCTTCCGGGAACGCTACGAACACTACGAACGACTGGCCGAACAGGGCGAGATCACCCTGTTCAAGAAAGTCTCCGCCAAACAGCTCTGGCGCAAGATGCTGACCGTACTGTTCGAAACCGGTCACCCGTGGATCACCTTCAAGGATCCGTGCAACCTGCGCTCGCCGCAGCAGCACACCGGCGTGGTGCACAGCTCCAACCTGTGCACCGAGATCACCCTCAACACCAGCGCCGAGGAAATCGCCGTGTGCAACCTGGGCTCGGTGAACCTGGCGGCCCACGTGGTCGACGGTGAGCTGGACGTGCAGCGCCTGGAACGCACCGTCACCACCGCCGTGCGCATGCTCGATAACGTCATCGACATCAACTACTACGCCGTACCCCAGGCCCGGACCTCCAACCTGCGCCACCGCCCGGTCGGCCTCGGCCTGATGGGCTTTCAGGACGCGCTGTACCGGCTCGGCCTGTCCTACGCCAGCCCCGAGGCGGTGGAGTTCGCCGACCTGGCGATGGAACAGATCAGCTACTTCGCCATCCGCGCCTCCGCCCAGCTGGCGGCCGAGCGGGGCACTTACGAAAGCTACCCGGGCTCACTGTGGCAGCAGGGCATCCTGCCCATCGACTCCCTGCGCCTGCTGCGTGAGCACCGCCGCGACGGCGAGCTGGACATCAACACCGACAGCCGCCTGGACTGGACCCCGGTGCGCGAACTCATCGCCCGCCACGGCATGCGCAACAGCAACGTCATGGCCATCGCGCCCACCGCCACCATCTCCAACATCGTCGGCGTGTCCCAGTCCATCGAACCGGCCTACCAGAACCTGTTCGTGAAATCGAACCTCTCCGGCGAGTTCACCGTGGTCAACCCGTCCCTGGTGCGGGACCTCAAGGCCCGGGACCTGTGGGACAACGTCATGGTCAACGACCTGAAATACTTCGACGGCTCCGTGCAGCAGATCGACCGCATCCCGGACGACCTCAAGGCCCGTTACGCCACCGCCTTTGAAATCGACCCCCGGTGGCTGGTCGAGGCCGCCGCCCGGCGCCAGAAATGGCTCGACCAGGCCCAGAGCCTCAACCTGTACATGGCGGAGCCCAACGGCAAGAAACTTGACGCCCTGTACCAGCTCGCCTGGCTGCGTGGCCTGAAAACCACCTACTACCTGCGCTCCCTGGGCGCCACCGGCGCCGCGGAAAAAACCGCTCCGGTCGCCGCCCCGCAACCGCAGGTATGCAGCATCGACAACCCGGAATGCGAGGCGTGTCAGTAACCACGGACATACACCAAAGGCTACAGGATCAAAGGATCATTCAAATGCTGAACTGGGACGACGAACCAAAAACCGAAACCAAAGCCACAAACCCGGATGCCCCCGCCCCGGTGAACGTGGACGACAAGCGCGTCATCAACGGCGACACCGACATCAACCAGCTGGCACCGTTCAAGTACCCCTGGGCCTGGGAGTACTTCATGAACGCCAACAAGAACCACTGGACCCCCCTGGACATCAACATGGCCCAGGACGTCCACGACTACCACCACCGCCTGACCCCGGCGGAAAAGCACGTCTATGAAAACGTGCTGGCCTACCTCACCACCTCCGACATCCTCGCCATGCGCAACATCGGCCTGGCGGTGATGGAAAAGATGAGCGCCCCGGAGCTGCAGATCTACCAGGCCCGCCAGGTGTACGAAGAATCCCTGCACACCTGGACCTACCAGCACTGCATCGAAACCCTCAACCTGGACCAGAGCGAAATCTACAACCGCTACCGCGTGGTGCCGGAAATCCACCGCAAAATCCAGGTCGCCAACCGCCGCCTGGACGCCGCCATGCGACCGGACATGAACCTGCGCAACCCCGACGACCTGCAGCAGTTCATCATGTCCTACCTGTTCTTTGCCGCCGTATTCGAGGGCTGCTGGTTCTACAACGGCTTCAGTCCCATCTTCGCGCTCCAGCGTCGTGGCCTCATGCGAGGCACTGGGGAACAGTTGCAGTACATCCTGCGGGACGAAGCCATGCACTTCTCCTTCGGCCTCAAAGTGGTGAACCAGATCCTGGAAGAGGAAAACATCCGCCTCGACCCCAGGGCCGTGCGCGAGATGTGGGACGAATCCGAAGCCGCGGAAACCGCCTACGCCCGGTACATCCTGCGCGAGCCCATCCTGGGCTACTCCGCCGAATACCACAGTGAACAGTTCCGCTTCGTGGCCAACCGCCGTGCCCGAGCCGTGGGCCTGGAAGAACCCTTCCCCGGGGCGAAAAACGTCTCACCCTGGCTGGATGAACAGGCGACCCTGCGCAAGGAGAAGAACTTCTTTGAAACCCGGGTCATCGAATACCAGACCGGGGCGCAGCTGGAGTGGTGAGTTTCTGCTAGGCTAAGGCCATGCGCGTCGGCGGAACCCCGGACGGGCCCGCCGGCACAACCGAGCCGGACAGCGGAGCATCTTCGGCCATGAACGTGGCGGTTTTTAGCACCAAGCCCTACGATGAACAGTTCCTTGTGCAGGCCAATCAGGACGGCCACTCCCATGAACTGGTATTTTTCGAACCCCGGCTGAACGCGGCCACCGTCACCCTCGCCAAAGGCTTCGATGCCGTGTGTGTGTTCGTGAACGACCAGGTGGATGCCGCCGTTCTCGAGCAACTGGCCGAGGGCGGCACCCGGGCCGTAGCCCTGCGCTGCGCCGGTTTCAACAACGTGGACCTGAAAACCGCCCAGCGGCTGGGCATCGACGTGGTGCGCGTGCCCGCTTATTCACCTTACGCCGTCGCCGAACACACCGTGGCCCTGATGCTGACCCTCAACCGCCAGATCCACCGGGCCTACCACCGCATCCGCGATGGCAACTTTGCGCTGGACGGACTGCTGGGCTTCGACCTGCGGGGACGCACCGTGGGGATCGTCGGCACCGGGCAGATTGGCGTGGAAGTGGTGCGCATCATGCGCGGATTTGGCTGCCGGGTACTCTGCCATGACCTCCACGCCAACCCCGAAGCCCAACAACTGGGCGCCGAGTACGTGACCCTGGATACCCTGTTCAGCCAGGCCGACATCGTCAGCCTCCACTGCCCGCTTACCCCCGACACCCACCACCTGATCGATGCCGCCGCCGTGGCCAAGATGAAAACAGGCGTCATGCTGATCAACACCAGCCGGGGCGCCATTGTCGACACCGCCGCCATCATCGAGGGCCTGAAATCCGGCCAGATCGGCTACCTGGGGCTGGATGTCTATGAGGAAGAGGGCGACCTCTTCTTCGAAGACCTCTCCAACATCGTACTCAAAGACGACGTCTTCGCCCGCCTGCTGACCTTCCCGAACGTGGTCATCACCGGTCACCAGGCCTTTTTCACCCGCAACGCCCTGGAAAGCATTGCCCGTACCACACTGGACAACCTGACCGAACTGGAATCCAGGGGGACGTGTGTGAACCGGGTCAGTGCTTCGGGTTAAGCAATGCACTGACCATCCTCGGACCCTATTCCCGGGGACAAAGAACGCTCCCGCCGGGATGAGCGTCGTCCTGTCTTTTGCGCCCTTGCCATCGCGTACGGTGATGACTCGCTGCTGGAACTCCAGATCTTTGATCCGCAACCGACATGCCTCGGTAACCCGTAGTCCGGAACCGTACATCAGAGAGGCAATCAGCTTGTTGGGTTCACCGAGCTGGCTAATGATTCGCATCGCCTCCTCATGAGTTAGCACGACCGGTAGTCTGCGGGGTTTTTTCGAGCGGACGACGTCGCCAATCTCTCCGAGCGGCTTGTCCAGCACTTTGTCGTACAAAAACACCAAAGCGTTCAGAGCCTGAGCCTGTGTTGCGGCCGCTACGTTACGGTTCACTGCAAGCCAGGTCAGAAACTCATTGACCTCCCGTGGCCCCATCTCGCGAGGGTGCTTCATCTGGTGAAAACGAATGAAGTACCGGATCCAATACCAGTAGGTTTTCTCAGTTCGGATGCTGTAACGATTTACGCGAATGACCGCGCGCACCTGATCGCGCAAACGAGGCTGCTTTCCTAGCATCAGGATCGGCTCCTTGCCAAAATATGTATATTTATACAGTATTATTGAGGGCGGAAATCAAAGATGTCAAATGATTCCATGGAAAGGATCTCAGTAGTGGGCTAAGCTGTTGTTTTGCAAATTCTTGGACAGCACGCATGAAGACTCAGAGGCTGCAATAATGAAGCGGTCAAATTTCTGCAATCGCGTAGCGGTCTGTCTAACTGCTGTTAAAGCTCCTGCTACGCAAGGAAAGTGCATTGGCAAATCAAATAACAATAAATCAACATTATGTCCCCCAGTTTTTGTTGGGAGGTTTTGACTCGATTGAGGCTGAGAAACCAAAAGTACATATTTTTGATGTAGAAAGGAACGCTGTTCGCAAAAACCAAGCGGTTAAAGAAGTCTTTTCTCAAAACTACTTCTACGACAGAAATAATGAAATTGAGAATTTTTTGTCATCAAACATCGAAGGTCCTGCATCAGAAATAATAAACAGGATCAGGTGTAATGATTTCAGTATGCTAGGCAAGGGCGGGACAGAGCTAATTAAATTCATGTGTTGCCAAAATGCCAGAACTGTTGAGGGCAGAGAGGATGCCTTAAACTTTATAAACGCTCACTTTCATCAAATAGTCTCAGATTTAAACAGACTTAACGATTTGGGAATAAATGACCCGGAAGGCTTTAAGATAAGACCGTCAGATAAAGACTCAATGCGCTATTTTAATGCTGAGCAAGCCTTAAGTGGAGTCATCGATTCGAAAGGAATGGAGGATCTTGAGTTCCATGTTTTGATAAACAAAACCAATGAAGAGTTTATTATTTCAGATCATGCGATAGCCCGGTATAACTGGTTTTATCGTGATCTTAATGATCCGCGTATTGGAAGCATGCTAGCCAAAGGCGTTCAATTATTCCTCCCACTTTCAGATAAGATTTGCCTTTGTGCATATGACGCGAAAGTGTATAAGTATGGGAGTAAATCTTCTAACGTTTCTGAGTTGCATTTTGAGAGCGATGTCTTTTGGATGAATCAGTTGCAAATGAGAAACGCTCGTTCCTTCATAGCTTTTAAGTCAATATTTATGGAAAGTAATTTGAAGAAACTGCGAGCAGAGTTTTACGGGAAGAAGGTTTACTCTAGAAAAAGCGTTCACTTAGGACAAGAAGATATTGGAGAGAAAAGGCTAAAGACGAAACATATGGTGTATACAGAGCAGGTAAAGCTAAGAGACAAGCCTACGTTCTTTAAGGTTCTAAAAAAGTCAAGAAAGTCAGCCCTATATTTTGAAGAGCGTGATCCTGATGTATCGAGGGCTTTAATGATGCTGAAAGAAAAGATGCGGGAAGACAGGACTGCCAATCAAGCTTTAACAAGTCAAAGCACTCGGACGCAATAAAGCTGCGCCGGTGTTTGAAGCGTTAAACGTAAGGGAGCAAAATGGATCTAGCTACGATCACAGCCTCTGGATTGCTGGCGCTACTGATAAACGTGATCGGGGCATTCTGGATCAAAGAGCGGCTTCGGCAGTCTATTAAGTATGAATATGATCAAGATCTAGCCAAACTGAAAAGTCATCTAGATTTCGAGCTGGATAAGAAGAAACGTCTCTATGAAGGGAAGCTGGCTCAGTATAAGAAATACTTTGCCCTTATGGATTCTTATTCGCTGGAGCAGCGGCGCGCGTTGATGGACGGTTTTCAGGAGGGAATCTTCAAGATTTTGGAAAACCCCTCGACCGAGAACACGATCGAATACATCAAAAAGACTCTTAGCCTCCAGAATGATATTTCAGATAAGTTTTTGATGTTCAAAAACGAAATGAATGGTCTTCGGCTAGAAGCCGGAGAGCCGCTGCTTGAGTTGATTGAATCCTACGTCTCCGCTCTCGAAAAAGTACAGGAGAGAACGGTATCGTTCCTGAACTGGATGAACCAGAGCGCGACGACCTTTTTAGCCCAGCCAGATGCTGCGCAACAAAAGGTTCAAGAATTCATGCAAGAAGAGGCTTCAGGGGAGGCTCAAGAATTGATTGGTCTTCAGGAGCAAATCTTCAGGGAGATGCGGCGTGAGTTGGGCATCGTTTAACCAGTCAATTAAGTTCGTTCCCGGCCTGGCGGCCGTCCACCGGACGTCCCTATCGGGCCGCCGCTTATCTCAGCGTTAAATTTGGAAGAGTCGCATGGTTACCATTTCTCGCATACAGGCCGGTCATTATTCAGTCTCAGATGGGCGCAGCATTGTTAAGCAAGGATCTGGTTGGTATATCTTAACCGGCGAAGGGAAACATGACTTTGGTCCCGTTACGACTTTAGCGTCAGCCAAAGAGTATGTAAGGAGCGGCTCTGTCCATGTAGGGCAACATAATCCTGCGTCGCGGTATGGCAGGAAGCAAGGTAGAAAAGAGTACAACGCCTATCTTGCGTCAGAAGCAAAACAGGGAAATTATGCGCCCTTGATTCTGACAGTATTGGCTATGGCTGTTGTTGCCTTTTTAATAGAGCTAGCTAGACAGAGCTAGAAGAATTTAACAAGGCCAGGCACGGCGACGTCTACTACATTGCGGCTTCGCCTCCATTCCGTAGCCGCGCATGCTGGCTGGCGTTATGCGAAAGTAACGAGCTCGATTGGGAGAATCGTATGACCTACGAAATAAGCTTAGCTACTGTGCTGTTAGTGATAGCAATACTGGTTTTAGGCTTCATAGTTTTGTTTGTCGGGCTCAGGATTTCACGGGCGATAGAGAAATCGGAGGCTAGAATCAGAGTAGTGAATTACCCGGAATTCGGATGGGTGTTTTCTGACTCTAAAGAGAAATTTAAATATTACGTAGATCAAAATCAGTTTCTTGCTAGAAGTGAAGAAGGTAGAAATCTACTTCTGGAATTTTATAAGTCAGAGCTTGAGATATTGGAATTCATTGATGGGCTAGGCGATCTTGCAGAGCAGTCAGAATCTTACGCTCAGTTCTTAAATTTTGCTTCTGAAAAAATCCAGAGAACTACTCCCGATACTATGTCTGAAACTCGCTGGGAAAAAGTTAAAAAGCTACTTCCAGGTATGGCCAAGAAAGTATTTGATAAAGCTAACGATGTCGTTAAAAGCACGTTTGGGGCATAACAAAGCCAGTCACTGCGACGGCTGCTTCATTGCGGCTGTGCCTACATTACGCAACCGCGCGTGCTGAAAGGCGTTATGCATTAGGAGGATGCCATGGAAATGCCCGAGAAGAATATGGTGAACGCTGGAATTGTTTTTATGTTCACGGCATGGCTTCAGGGGCAAATGTCAGACTTGGTGATTTTCAAGAATAATCCAGGTCTGCTTCCTGAATTCATAGCCAATCCAAGTCGTGTTCCGAACGAGTTCCACCAAATTAGAGTTACCTATTGGGAAAAGCAGTTTGGTCCTGTGAAAAATGAGTTTAAGGAGGCCTTTTCAGACATTCTTACCGATGATGAGAAAAAGGATATTGAAGAGCTCTATCACCTCAGGAACATGATCGCCCATGCTCACGTTTCGATTGGCAGGGACTATATGCTTTATAGACCTTTCGGCGGGGAGCGCAGAGAGCAAAAATTAATTGATGATCTCCAGCTTACACCTATCGACGACCAATCGGATCCTATGATTTTAAAAATTGAGCTTTGGAGAGATGATAGATTCCAAAATGCCTCAGACCTAATCGAACGCATCGAGCAGGTTACCTTTAAAAAGGTAGCGGAAAGCATTGGCGTTCCACATAGCAGGATTCGGTAGTTTGGCATAACAAGTACGTCAACGGGATTGGTTTTCCGCTGGCGCTCCAAACCAACCCGTTACGTTGGCGTTATGTGGCTTTCTGATCTGTGGTGCCTAGAATGAAAGTTTGGGAGCAATAGAGACCCAAAGGAGGCAACCATGGCTAAAGGTGGTAGCGGTACAAAGGGTGGTGGGCGAGGCCCATCTAGTCATCCGGGACCGGGCGGTAACTGGCCTAGCACCACAGGCAATCCATCCGGAGGTGGACGGGGTAACGGTCCATCAAAAGGCAAGTAAGTGCATTTTGGGCGAGTCACTGACGAAAGCCTTTGGTGGCTCGCCTACATAACAAGTGGCTGTTGCCGGACGCACCTACGCTGGCGCTCCGGTACGCCGCAAAGCCAAGGCGTTAAGCGGAAAATCAGATGGAAGTAAGACCGTTCAGAGAAAGTGATAGGGGCCAAGTTATCGAGCTGTGGAAGGCCTGTGGCCTTACTCGCCCTTGGAATGATCCCGACAAAGATATAACTCGGAAAATTGCAATGCAGCCCGAGCTATTCTTCGTCGGCGAGGCGGAAGACAAAGTAATCGCCTCTGCCATGGCGGGCTACGACGGGCATCGCGGTTCTATCTACTATTTGGCCGTATCACCACCGTGCCAAGGCCGCGGGTTTGGAAAGGCGCTTATGCATAAAGCCGAAGCCGCCCTCTTGGCAATGGGCTGCCCGAAGCTCAATATCGTCGTTCGCAGTACTAATGAAGCAGTTTTAGCCTTCTATGGCCGACTTGGCTACGCAGCTGACGATGTTGTCAGCATCGGTAAGAGATTGATATTAGATGCTTAACAAACGGCAGCACGGCGAGCGCTTTTTCGCAGCTTTGCTGCTACAAAGCGCCGCGTGTGCCGGGCGTTAGTTGCACAAGGAGAGGCATGAAATTCGGAATTTTGGTTTTTGAGGGAGTCGAGGAACTTGATTTCGTGGGCCCATGGGAAATTCTAAAGGTCTGGTCGAAGGTCGCTGACGGTCCTGAAGATTGCTTCATCATTGCGGAATCCGAATCCCCCATAACTTGTGCCCGAGGTTTATCGATCAACCCGCATATTTCTTTTGAGGACAGCCCAAAGCTAGATTTCCTGCTGGTGCCGGGAGGCCGGGGAACGCGAAAAGAGGTCGAAAACCGTTCCCTTTTAGAGTTCGTCGAAAGGCAAGCGAAGCATTGTCAGGCAATTTTATCCGTATGCACTGGTGCTTTCATCCTACACGCCGCTGGCTTGTTATCAGGAAAAAACGCAACGACCCATTGGGCATCGC
The DNA here is from genome assembly GCF_001981305.1 of Marinobacter lutaoensis. GTDB lineage: Bacteria > Pseudomonadota > Gammaproteobacteria > Pseudomonadales > Oleiphilaceae > Marinobacter > Marinobacter lutaoensis. Next base: position 359,927 of record NZ_MSCW01000004.1, read on the forward strand.
TCGAAAGGCTGAGAGCTTTAGGGGATGTAAAGGTTGTAGAAAAGCGTTTCGTTGAGGATGGTTCAATATGGACGTCCGCGGGTATCTCTGCTGGCATCGACCTTATGCTTGCGTTTATAGCTAGGACTTCCGGAGAGGGCGCGGCTGGTGAAGTGCAGTTCAGCGCAGAATATTACCCTGACTCAACTCATTACGGGGAACTCGAGGGCCGACCGAATGCTCCGGGTTACCTCAAACAAAACTAACAAAGCCAATCACGGCGACGCCTACTACATTGCGGCTTCGCCTCCATTTCGTAGCCGCGCATGTTGGCGGCGTTAAATTCGAGGGAGTCTATGCAAGACACTGGTTCGGGATTCGTCAGCACGCTGGAGTCGCTTGCTCAGACTTTTGTTGTTGCTTCAGTGTTGTGGATGCTTTTTCTGATTGTGGCTTGGCCCTTCATTACAGTATCGAGACTTGTTTTTTACGTAGCTTCCCTTGGAGCTATCAAGCCGACGTATCGACAATCCCTAGAGCATCAGGGGATCATTGGTTTGGCATTTCTCATTTTTGTGCCGCTTCTTTTCTATGTGCACGTCGTTTACGGGGCAAGGCTCTATGGCAATCAGTCCGGCTGAATTTAACCAGTCAATTAAATTCGTTCCGGCCTGCGGCCTCCACCGGACGTCCCTGTCGGGCCGCCGCTTATTTCAGCGTTATACAGAACCATCGGAGATCTGAATGTTTGGAGAAGTTGGCTTTTCGCCATGGGTAAATTGGGAGAGTAGAACCGAGGTCATTGGGAGAAAGCAGCCCGGAGTCTACTTTATCGCTCGCAGCAAAAAAGAGCCGGAGGACTTCCGGGTCAACAATGGCAGTATTATCTACATAGGTGAAACAACCAACCAAACACTTGGGGATCGCCTTAGGCAATTCAACACGTCAGCCTTTAACGTGAAGCCTGGACATTCAGGCGGCAACACCTTCAGAACAACGATGTCCCATGATACTGATGCATCTATGCTGTGGGTATCCGCTTGCCCTGTAGAGATGGGCGAGGTGTACACAGCAGCTTACATTAAGTATTTGGAACGTCGGCTCATTTGGGAATACGTGTGCACTTACGGGTGTCTTCCGCCGTGCAACACTCAGTGAGTTTTCGGTATAACAAATTGCTACACGCGGATAAATTACTCGCTGTGCTCCTAATTTACCGGTGAGCAAAGCGTTAGCCATTCAAAGGATCACGAGTTCAAATGTCAAATAGCAAACCTGAAAATACAGAGCAGCTTGGTGCAATTAACCAGAAGATCATCGCCCCCGGTGAAAACCTTCCTGCTGTGCGCCTTAAGGACGGAAGCACGGTTCAAACGGGCACAGTGGCGACGATGCTTCACAACGTCTCCCTTTACAACTCGGGCGCACGTGGTGACGTCGAGCGCGAGTTGGAACTCGCCGTTCCCACCCTCATCAAGGTCGGCCTATTTGAGCTCTTCTCTCCGGAAGAATGGATCAACGGCACGAATGCGGGCCGCCGCTACGTGGGGCAGAAGGCCAAGGAGTACTTGGCTCGTGAGAACAATGGCTAACCAGGTACTCCAGCCGACGTATTTGCCTCCGCTTCGCTGCGGCAAATACGCGGCTGAGTTCGGGCGTTGATGGCCAGGCCCTTGTGGGCTTTTGGCTGGTGCGGTGCAAAGGCCTTGGCATCACTTTCGCTGCAAAGTTCGCTCACTCTGATGATGGCCAAGGCCGGGAAATTCGCTTTGTGGTTTGGTTGCCACAATGGTTAGCGGTGGCGGTATTCAGGGCGTGCCCGAGTCGTGGGGCCGTCCGTCTCAAACGGTAATCGGGCAGGCAACTTTTGCGTTCTGGTTCCTTTCGCCATTCGTTGAGTTGGTGCAAGCTGTCCGGGAGAGGGCATGCGACCTTGGATGCCAGATCCAACCACGGTGGTGAACGGCAATTAACAAGGCGGTCAACCGGACGCTGGACTTCCCCCAGTTCAGTGGACACGCATCGATAACTCCGCAGTGGGAGAAAACCGATGCCGGAAATGATCACGGGCAAGAAAACCCAGCAGTACAGCACTGAGTTCAAAGTCAAAGCGGT